>NZ_CP083409.1:0-1251710 GCF_020041925.1 Faucicola osloensis
TGACTTGGCTTTAAAGGTATATCCGCACATGGCAGTGTTTACAAAAAAATCCCCGCACTCCATGGTAGAATTTAAAGCTTCTTATATCAGTGAATGGCGTGATTATAAGGGGCGTTTGCCTGAGATTATTTTTCATGGCGAGCGTGGCACGCCCAATGGCATGGCGCAGTTCACCCCTTATCCTGATGGGTTTTTTCAGCTACATGGCATGACCGAAAACATCACCTTATTTAATGATGGGTTGACCAAAGCTACACACCAAAGCAGCCAACCGCCCATTAATCCACAATATCTAAATTATATTGAAAACGGTTGGGAGCCAAACGCACTAAAACAGCGCACCCAAAACGCCATAGATTATGTCAGCGAATTTGTGCCAAGTTTTCGAACTGCACAAGCGGGAGATAATGCGTTATATGGTGGGCAGCAAGTACCGAGTGATGATATTACCGTGCGCGTCGCGGATTTGCAGGTGTTTGCCAAGCTGCGTTATGCGGTGGCAGAAAATGTGAAAGCCAATTCTACCCTAGATGTGGCGGATAAAGTCATGGATGCGCTAGTTGATGCCAATTTGATAGAAAAATCTGCTTGCAAGCGTCCTAACTGGCACAAAATTGATGTCAATGAGGTCGATATCGTTGCACGCGATATTGCCAAAACCCGCCATTACCCATTACCGATGGCAAAGGTCAATCAACGGTTAATGGTTTGATGGATTGCTGGCTTGATAAAAAAGGTAGAAAAAATTCTACCTTTTTTACTTTTACGCTGTTTTTATCCTGTCAACATTGAGAAAAATAGTCTAAGCAAATAACCCTTGGGCGTATTGATCGCGGATGACTTTTTTATCAATTTTACCCACGCTGGTTTTTGGCAATTCAGCGATGAATTTCACATCCTGCGGAATACCGTATTTTGGCAAATGACCGCGCTCATACGCTTGCTGCGCAATCGCGATGATGTCTTCAGCTTTGGTGTCTTGATAATCGGGTTTGAGCACAATCAATGCCATCGGACGCTCCCCCCAGCGCTCATCAGGAATCGCAACCACAGCAATGTCGGCAACGCTTGGGTGTAATGACATGATGGTTTCTATTTCAAGCGAAGATATCCATTCGCCCCCCGATTTGATGACATCTTTTAGCCGGTCGGTGATTTTAACATTGCCTTTTGCATCCATCCAACCGATGTCTTGGGTGTGCAGATAACCACCTTCCCACAGCTCGTTGCCTGCATCCTGGTTTTTGTAGTAACTCTGCGTCAACCAAGGTGAACGCACCACGATTTCGCCTGTGGATGTGCCATCGTTTGGCATACGTTTGCCGTTATGCCAAATTTGCAAATCGACCAATGGCACTGGCGAGCCTGACAAGCAGCGATGCTCAATTTGTTGCTCTTCGCTCATGTGTTGGAATGTTTCATCAAAGCTGACAATGCTGATAATCGGACAAGTCTCTGACATGCCATAACCCGTAGACACTTCGATGCCGCTGGCTACAGCCATTTTGGCAAGTCCTTGATTGAGTTTAGAGCCACCGACGACCATTTTTAAGCCGTTGAATTTTTCTTGGCGTTTGTTGATTTCACCCAGTAGCATTTGCAAAATCGTTGGCACGCCATGGGTGGTGGTGACATTGTGTTTTTTTACCAAGTCAACCATGGTGGAAGGCACATAGCGACCTGGATAGATTTGCTCCAGCCCGAGCATGGTTGCGACAAAAGGAAACCCCCAAGCATGGACATGGAACATCGGTGTCATTGGCATATAGACATCCGAGTAGCGTAGCCCTTGACCTTCGACATTCAGCGCACAGCCAATTGCGACGACGAGCGTATGCAGGACGATTTGACGATGGCTAAAAAATACGCCTTTGGGATTGCCGGTTGTACCGCTGGTATAGAAGGTTGTGGCAATGGTGTTTTCATCAAAATCTTCAAACTCGTACTCATCGCTGGCTTGTGCGAGCATGGCTTCGTATTCGCCTTGGGCGTATGGGGGCATTGGCGTGTTGTTATCATCCAACCAAATCACATGCTCGATTGATGGCGCATCTTGGGTGTGGCTTTTGATCATCGGCGAAAATTCTGAATTTAACAGTAGCGCTTTTGGTTTGGCATGATTGATGGTATATAGCACTTTGTCTTCTGACAAACGCACATTGACGGTTTGCAAGATATAGCCACACATCGGGATGGCAAAATAACATTCCAAGTAACGGTGTGTGTCCCAATCCATGACTGCAACCACATCGCCTTTTTGTAGGTTTAAGCCTTTTAAGACATTGGCTAAGCGATTGACACGTTTGAAAAACTCATGATAGGTGTAACTGGTTTTGTCGGCGTAATGGATTTTTTTGTTGCTAGAGACCACTTTGGCGCGAGACAATAAATTTTTGATAAGCAAGGGAAAATCATAAGCTTGGTCGGCTTGTAGGTAGTTTTCGTGTTGATTTAAAATAGCTGTCATAGAACATTCCTTTGTTGTGGTATAACCAACGAGTCAATCAAATATTGCTCGCCTAACTTTGCTGTGATTACTTCCTTGTGAATATTGACTATATACGAGCGGTAAAGCCAATACAACAAAAAATATGAAACTTTCCAGTTCAATATGTTTCATATTTTTACGCCTTTTTTACACTTTGGTGAAAAAAATTTTATTATGGGGTTTTGATAGACTGCCTTTGCTATAATGCGCGTTACATATCCCCACTGAACGAAAAAATATGACCCAGCATTTTTGTTTGCCTAGCGATATCAGCCCCGAACAATTTTTGAGCGAGTACTGGCAAAAAAAACCACTGCTAATCAAACAGGGCTTGCCGCAATTGGTTGGTATGTTTGAGCCAGACGATATCATCGGACTTGCCCAAGATGAAGACGCCACTGCCCGACTCATCAGCGAAAATAACCAGCAATGGTCACTTAAAACCAGCCCTCTTACCGCCAAAGATTTTCAAAAACTGCCAAAACATTGGACGGTGCTGGTGCAAAATATGGAACAATGGTCGCCAGCGCTTGGCAACCTATGGCATGCGTTTGATTTTATTGCGCAGTGGCAACGTGATGACATCATGGTGTCGTATGCACCCTCAGGTGGCAGCGTTGGCAAGCATTATGACAATTACGATGTCTTTTTGGCGCAAGGGTACGGCAAACGCCATTGGCAATTGGGCAAGTATTGCGACCAAACCACCCAATTTGAAGCAGGTCAACCGATTCGTTTGATGAATGAGATGGGCGAGCTGATATTTGATGAGGTGCTTGAGCCAGGCGATGTGCTATATGTGCCGACCAATCTCTCCCATTACGGGGTGGCAGTTGAGGATTGTTTGACTTTTTCCTTTGGCTTTAGGCGCCCTACCCCTTTACAGCTGCTCGATAGTTTGGCAGATGTCGCTACCCATTTTGATGATTTAGCCATTCCCCTCAAAATCAACCAACCCCCCGCAGTTGCAGGCGAGCTGTCGATAGCCAGCATTCAAGATATCAAAGCGCAGCTGATAGCGCTACTAAACTCTGAACTTGGCGATGAAATAATCACTCAAGCGATTAGCGAAACGGTAAGCAAACGGCAATATGAGCTGATGCTCCCTGACACGTATGCCGATATTGATGAGATACAAAGCGCCTTGGCAGCGGGTGCGGTCATCATGCAAGACATGTCTAGCCGCATTATCTTTACCCAAACTGAAACCGACTCAAAAACTCAGATAAAAATTTATGTCAATGGCTGTATCATTGACGCGGACGATATACCCGCTAACGCGCAATCACTCCTCATTCGGCTCGCCAATGGTGAATCAATCGATGAGCAAATTTTGCAAGCAGCCCATGTCGAAACTGATATAATTTGTGATTGGATAGAAAATGGCTGGGTAGTGCTTGATTACCCTGAAGACATTATTGGATAACGAAAAAATATTATGAGCTATTATTTTGGGTTTACCCCTTCCGTAGAATTGAGCGCTACCATTGATAAGGCGTATGAGCTGATTACTAGCAAAAGTAGCGAACGGTATGACGTTTATCGCGATAAAATCACCCAGTTGACCAGTAAAGAGCTGATGGATGCGCTACTGATTAAATTAATCGAATCGCTACCGGATGATTCAGAACGAAAATCGCATTTGATTAAAACCGCAGAAACCATTGAAGCAACTAGCGACAAACTGATTAATACACTGTTAAGTCCTACAAAAAATGAAGATGTGTTACCTAGCTTTGATTTTTTTGACCAAAAAGTGTTAAAAAACACCCAATCGGGTGAGCGTCGTATCTCAGTGCCACTGAGTGACGAGCTAGCAAAAAGTTTACTGGCTACTATAGAAAACGTCCAAGCAGGTAACGGGCTTGAAGAGCAGCAAAATTTGATTCGGTTATTTAGCGAGTTGACCAAAGCCTGTTTGCAGCATTTCTTAGTTGACTTTACCAAAACGCTCAATTTAAATATGCTCAAACGCGCGGCAATTCCAGTGACCGATGGCATCATCGTCAAAGTAATTGATATCGCGCTACGCCGTTTAATCCCCCAAATGCCGCAAGAATCGCTTGAGCGTTTTACCAAACATTACCAAGCGTTAATATTTAACAATTAGGTATTGCTAACCGTTATTATTCAATTGGATAAAACTGCGTTACAATAGCCCACTTATTTTTTTAAATTAATAGGTCCACCATGAATCAACTTAGCAATCAGCAAATCGAAGAAGCGCTACGCAATTCTGAATGTCTTATCAGTAGCTTTGAAGTGAGTAGTGCTTACGAGCGTTTGGCAGCCAGTGTCAACCTGCACTATGCAGGTCAAAATCCCATTGTGATGGTGGTGATGAATGGCGGGTTGATTCCAGCAGGTCAACTACTTACCCTGTTTACTTTTTATCATCGTATGTACTATATCCATGCGACCCGCTATCGCAACAACCAAGGCACCAATGAACTTGAATGGAAATTCAAACCTGAAATTGATTTGGCGGGCGAAGATATTTTATTGATTGATGATATTTTTGATGAAGGCATTACCCTAAAAGCGGTGGTGGACGAGCTAGCAAAAGAAAATCCAAAATCTATCCGCACCTGTGTGCTACTCAATAAACTCCATGACCGAAAAGTGCAAGAGTTTAAAGTCGATTTTGTGGGTCTAGATGTGGCAGATCGCTATGTGTATGGCTGCGGTATGGACTATCACGGGTATTTACGCCATATGCCAGGGATTTATGCGTTAAAAAATGTGTAAAACTGCTGGTCATCAATAAAAAGGTATCGCATGATACCTTTTTTTATGGCGTATTTTTTTAGAATATACTTTTTATGATGTCTGTTTTTGTGACTATCTTTTATGGCACGTTGTTGAGATGATCAAATTGTAATTGCAAGCCAGTTTGTCGAACGGCTTTTTGCGTCACCGCTAACTCAAAATTTTCTTTAGCGCTATATATGGATAAGGCGGATTTACTGCGCGTCACCGCTGTATAAATCAGCGCTTGGCTTAGTAGCCTTGTATGCGCTTTATCAATACAAATGGCGACCGTATGAAATTCTGAGCCTTGTGACTTATGAATGGTCATCGCATACGCATAGTCACAACTTTCACGGCTTAATCGCTGAATGGGTATCAGTTTTTCTGCAAAACACGCGTATAATTGCCCTTGGTACAACAAACAAATCGCAATATCGCCATTGAATAACCCCAACTGATAATCATTGTTTTGGATGATAATCGGTAAACCGTGATAAAAATAAGCTTTGGTTCGCGTGATTTTGGAAAACTCGGTAAAAGCTAGGCTCATCTTTTGGTTGATTGATTGGGTGCCCAATTGTCCTTGATGACCTGCACACAGAATACGATACCTATCAAATACCTCAAACAATTCTTTTCGATTATCCGCTTCAAAAATATTGACGGGCTGGCTGTACCATTGCTGCATAAGCGCAAAAAATGGATGGTAAGGTTTTGCTAATTGGCTGAAAACAGCAGGCAAACTCGAAGACGCATCAATTGGGTAGAAAGGAATATTGGCTGTTTGCTGCTTTGTTTTACCAGCTAAGTCGGATGGATTTTCACTTTGAGACGACTTAATTGCTTGCAAATCAATGGGTTGTAATAATCGCTGGATGAGCTTTATTTTTTTAGCGGCAGGTAAATTTTGCTGAATGGCGAGAGCAAACTGACCGACAACTGAATTTGAATCAAAGCGTTTTGACTCGGTCAACTCAGTGATATAAGGCTGCAAACGCGTCACCGCGCACAAATCTGATAGAACTGACCCCGCATCTACCGCAGCCAGCTGATTGGCATCACCTAATAAAATTAGCCGACCCGTGGGTTTGATAGCATCAACCAACTGACTGGCAAGCTCAAGCCCTAGCATGGACGCTTCATCTACGATAATCAAATCATCGGGTAATGGATTTTTGGCGTGATAGCGTGGTGTGCCATCACTACCAATACCCAACAGTCGATGTAAGGTTTTTGCATTGTCCAAAGTGATTTCTTCATCTTGCAAACTTTTTTGCAAGCTTATTCGTAATGACTCTTGCATACGCTGCGCTGCCTTCCCTGTAGGTGCAGTCAAGGTGATAGATAAAGGCGGTAAATTAGGGTCCTGTTTTCTTTTATGCTCGTGCCCCTTTTGCAGAGTGGTTACCAGTTTAGCTACGGTAAAAGTTTTGCCGGTACCAGGGCCACCGATAATGATACTCAGTGCGTGTTGGCTTGATTTTTCTATGGCGAGTTGCTGCATCGCATTGGGCGCCAAACCGTTATCGATTTCCTGTGATGATGATATACCACTAAACGCCGCCACTTTTCTATGGGCAATTTTCATCAACTGTTTGGTTAACGATTGTTCTGCATACCATTGCCGATGCAGCCAAACAATGTAGCTAACTTGCGTTTCACCAACTCCATCAACTGTTTGGGCGAGTTTTTGAAGAATGATAGGTGTATTGGTGTCATGGTTGTATAACTCATCCTCCTTCACCCCTATTACCCTTGCCCAGTTATCGTCCGTCAACTCTGCAATGAGTGATTTTTCATCCGCACTGTTGACCGTCATTTCATACACGGTATGTCCTTCTGACAATTGTTCATTGATTTGGTCAAAAATTTGCAAGATTTTTGGTTTTTCTTTTGGTTTTTTGCTGTTATTTTTACTCTCTTTGCTTAGGCTATTTTTATTGGTGTCTGTATTAGTTAGCTGTGATTTTTGCTGCTTGCGGTATTGAATAAAATTGGCTAATTGGGTTAATTTGGCAGTTTCTTCAATTATAGCGGTTGGCTCGGTCGTGTTTGTTTTCATAATAAATTCTTTATACGTAATGGTTAATTTTAATTGCCGTTGGGATAGCCGAACATATCATCCAATGCCAAGATAAAGTCACTATCAAACTGCTTTACTAGCTTCCCACAGGTAGCGTGTTTGGGTGACATACCGCGTAAAAAAGCATACTCGACCGCACCCAAATGGGTATTAATGTCATAATTGGGTAGTCGTAACTTTAAATAGCGATGCAGCGCTACTTGGTAGATGCTTGCTTGCAACCAATAACTATGCGTGGTCATCGCGTCATATAATGCCGCTGGGTTATAACTGTCGAAATCACTGCCAAGATAATTGCTTTTATAATCGACGATAAAAAACTGTGTGCCGTGCTGATACACCAAGTCAATCTCCCCTTTGAGATACTGCCAAACCATGGTGTTGACTTCTTGGCTCTGCAATTGCAGTGGAATATCAAATTGATGAAACAACGCGTTTAAGTCGCTAAATGACAAATGCTGGTTTAAGCGTAAATTAAACCCTAATTCAGCAACTTTTTGGTTGTATTTGATATTGACCAGCGGCACTTGCGAAGCGGCTAACGGCGTATGGATGATGTCATCTAGCCAATCCACCAACGCGACATAATCCGGCTGCAAAGCATCAATGTTGATATCGTGCCAGTTGCCATATTGCCCTGCACTACTGGCTTTTGTAGAAAAATAATTGCTCGGCATTTGGTAGCGTCTTAACGTGCGATCCACCATGACTGACCAGCGTTTTAACTTGTCTGCTCTGGCATCTTGTTGTGGTACAGCCAACTCAGGGGTTTCATTGTAGTTATTGGCGATGTCTTCTAAAACACTATGTAAAAAAGTCCCCGGGTTTGTACCTTTTTCAAAGTTAAATCGAATGGAATTAACCTCGTTACTCGACTCCCCCGCTAGCCTGTTATTAGGGATAGGCAATAAACGGGTTTGCGCCGCTGACAAAATATCATCGTCTTGCCTATCTTCCGCATTGACCACTGTATCAACGCTGGTATGGTCGATATAACGAGACAATGCGGTAAAACTGGTATTCGCCCATCCTTTAAAGGTATCGATTGTGATGACTTTGATGATTTCATCGTAATCAATCTTAGCGACCGTAGCGTTTTGCTCATTTTGTCTATTTTCTTTGAGTGTGAATTTTAGCTTTGAGTCATAGTATTTGCTTAGGCTATTTGAATTTATGATATTGGTTGTTTCAGTCAACGTTTCTTTGACAGCAAATTTTGCTAAATCGTCCATGAAAGGCGCCAAAGCAGAATTTTTCACTGCAGATTTTTTGGCGACAGTCACAAGATACACTTGTTCTTTTGCACGGGTAAGGGCAACATACAATAATCGCAATCGTTCCTCGTAGGCAGATTGGTCTTCAATGGCGACATAATTGATTGGGTTGATTGGGTTGTTATCGGTTATTTGGCTGGGCAACGCGGTCAATCGGCGGCTTAACAGTGGATTATCATTGTTTTGAGTCAATTTTTGACTGAATTGGGGCGTTGCTTGATGAGTGGTTTGTATACCATACAGATATAACGGCGCACCACGAAACTTGGCTTTACTCTCCCCTGTAAACCCGACCACAAACACTATCGGAAATTCCAAGCCTTTAGACGCGTGAACCGTCATCAGTTGCACGCCTTCATCAGATGGCAAGCGCTGCTGCGTTGACCAATCTTCTTTAGGCTGCTGGTGCACTTGGGCGCAGAACCACTCAAACAGTTGATGCTCGCCTACCTGTCCATTGAACTGGTCGCTAATAATATCTAACAACTGGCGCAAATCAATGAGCAATCGCTCGCCATTTGGACGTTTGGCGAGGCGCTGCCAAAAATTGAGTGGGATTTGGTTGGGTAAAGTAAGGGGTTGATTGAGCAGCCATTGTATAGCGACCAAAAAACTGTGTTTTTGCCACAATTCGCTGGCGGTCAATACCAACTGCTGAATCTCAGCCAAACTGGTGTTTGTTGACGCTTGATGAGCTTGATGAGGATGAGCCTGTCCTTGCGCCGCTTGGGTGTTAGTTTGATTAAGCGCATCATACAACTGGTTGATTTGTTCAAGGGTCAGCTGAAAAAAACTAGACAACATCAAGGATTTCAATTTTGATTCGCTAAATGGCGTCAACAGCACGCTTTGCAAGGTCATTAAATCAACACTCATGCTATCGCCAAAGACACTTTGACTAACGCCTCTGACTGTCGCAATCCCATGATGATGTAAGCGTTTCTCAATGGTATGAAGCTCACTGTTTTTGACTGCCAACACACAAATATCACTCAGGGTCAAGCCACGAGTTTGGTAGCTTAATGGTTTGCCCTCCTCAAATAAATCAAAAATTTGCGCGGCAATGGCATCGGCATAATCCACCGTTTTTTCATCACTTGATGAGATGATGTCATTCGAGGAGTCAGTGTCATTCTCGGCTACTGCCACCACTTGCTGACTATAAGGCGCTTTATATTCGATAGCAATATGATTGAACGCAGGTAAGCTAGCAGCTTCATTGTCTATCGCATTGCCGACAACCAACTCTGCGGTTTGGCGCGTGGCAGAGATTTTACGATAATAAATTTCACGCCCCATAAAATATGGCTGTTGGTTGACATTGGGCAGCTGATCGGCTTCATTTGGGTCAATATCTTGCTCGCCAACGCCATACCAGTGATTGAGGCTATCAATCAGTGCTGCTGATGAGCGATGGTTTTGGTTGAGTGACTTGGGTTGTTCTGGAAATAGTTTTTTTAACGTGGTGTAGTTTTGTACGTCCCCACCGCGAAATCCATAAATTGCCTGCTTGGGATCGCCTACCAACAGCAAAAATTGTGAAGGGGTGTGATATTTTTTTCCATTTGATTTTTCTGCTTTATCTGATGTATCTGGCTCAAAGTCTTGTAAATAAACCCTTTGAATTAGTAACGCTTGTTCGGTGTTGATATCTTGCGATTCATCAATTAAGGCGATGGGATACTGATGGCGAATATAACGCGCTAACGACTGACCTTTTTTGCCGGATAACGCATCGTTTAACCGCGCCAATTGTAAGGCAAAGGTAGTTAGCCGCTGTGATTCTAGTCGTTTTGGCAGGTGGGTACGCACGTAACGGCTAATAAACTGGGTAAAGTACAAATTTACTTGTTTAAAGTAGTCTTGCAAGGCTTGCGTTTGTTGGATAAGCTGCCAAATGTTGTCCACGATATCAAAGGATTTGAATGCGGCGCTTTGCTGTTCTTTTTTGTTATTAAAGCCTTTATCGTTGACGTATAAATCTTCAATGCCATCTAGCACCTTGACTATATTGCCAACTTTATAAATAGCAAAGACATTGGTAATGTCACCCGTGCTGAGTAAATTTTGCAGATTTTTAATTTCGTTAAAGTGTTTATGAAGTTTATTGCCACCACTAAACCCTTGGGCTTTACGAAAGTCGCTATCAAAATATGCCTCAAACCCACTATCATTATCATTTGCAATCGACTGCATCAGCGCCTTAATAGTAGTGGTATCAAACGCTGTCAATGGTACAGTATCGATGTCAGCGGTATAAAAATTTAGCGCGCGATTGACCGCCTCGTAGTAATCATCAACCGGTAAAAACACGTTATTGTCAAACATCATCGGATACAATTCAGGCATATTGGCATTGACCTGCGCCATAAATGCCCTAATTTGGTCGTGAATCATACCTTTGATGATGCCGCTGACATCATTACTGATTTGCACCTCTGCAGAAAACCCCGTTTCGCTACTGTATTCTCTTAGCCACTTTTGACACAAACTATCAAGGGTGCTGACAAATAAGCGATCAAGCTGGTTGAGTGCCAATGTGGTGCGCTGCAGTGCGATACGAAAATTGACGGTATTTTTGGCAGGTTTGTGGCTATTGTTTTCACTATCATCGGCGGTTGGCTTTGGGGGGTTTAAGCTTGCTTTCGGGCTTACTTTTGGGCTTGCTGCAGCGGTTACATCTACCGGCAAACCAAAGACTTGTTTGGCGACCCACTCGATTATGTGTTTATTGATAGGGTCTTGGTACTTACCCAGTAAATTTTTTTGTGCCGCAAGCACTTGCACCTGCGCAATAAAATGTGCATATTTTTGCACAGCGATAGCTTTGCTGCTATCCAACTCACTGTCGTTTAACGGTGTAAATGTAGCATTATTAATCATTTGCAGCAATTGATAAAAATCTTGCAAACGCTCACGAATCCGCTGGCGCATTTCGGCGGCGGCACTTCGCGTAAAGGTCGTGGCGATAATTTTTTCACACGGCTGCCCTCCTTGCACGATTAGTCGCAACATCACGCCCGTCAGCGTCCATGTTTTGCCTGTGCCTGCTGAGGCTTCAATCAAATGACGCCCCGTCAATGGCAACGTGACAGCAGGAGGTAGTAAAGGTTCAGCGTCTTGTTTAATGCGTGCTTCTTCGATGTTTGTTTGAGTGTTTGTTTCGATGTTTGCCTCGATATTTGTTTCACTACTTACTTTTATGCTTGGGGTATGAATATCGTGTTTCATAAGATTTCTTTGATAAAAATACGTGTCATGCTTCAATAAGTTGGTGCAATTCTTTGACCATAGATAACATAGGCTCATAAATCAGCGCGCCCAACGTCTGGGCAAACCCAATAACCACCGATGGTTTATAATCGCCAATTAAATGCTGCCAAATCGGGTAGTCAAACTGATTCACATCCACAAAATTAAAATTACTGTCTTTTAGCCAATCACCTAGATGCTGGCTGGCTGGCGCCTCTGGCTGCTTTTGTTGTTTTTGTAAAAATGACAGGCAAAAAGCCGGCGGTACAATGGTTACAACGCTATCAATGAGTTGATATACCATCATAATGTCCTGCAAATAACCACAGGCTTGCTCACAAGGGATGGCAGGTAGATACACGGTTTTTTTATTGCTAAACTGCCACAGCGAAAAGCCCTCATCCGCCTGTGCTTGTTGAGCCGTGGTGCGGCGAAGCACTTGCCAACATAAATGATGCAACCAAAATTGCAACAGATATTTTTCTTTGCCAGAGGTTGGCAAATAATTTAACCAATAGCTGGGATTGGCAGCTGCGGCAACCTTATCTTCAATTGATTGATACGGTTTATATAATGGCAAGTTGGCAGTGATGACCCAGCTTTCTTTACTGTCCATCAGTCCTGCTTGTTTATCTAGCGCCAAGGCACTGATGGCGATTCGCTGCTCTTCACAGGGGGTTAACGCCGTTGCCACCCAGTGGACGACCTCGTCCGTATTTTGTACATCTAATGCCCCAAATTTATCTGAATAAAAATTTCCTAACAACTTTGTCTCAGTAGCATCGAGCTGCTTACTGATGGTTTTTAAGTGATGAACAAAGTCCTGCAAATCTTTTTTGAGTTGTTGCTGATTTTGCTGCAACGATTGATAGCGGTTCACCCCGGCTGGCAATAACTCATTGATAGCAATGTTGATTGATTGTTGAGCCATCGATTGTTGAGCGATTGGCTTTTGCGCGTTTGCTGCCAGTTTCATCTCGTTGTTATGAGTATTATGGCTATTATTGCTCTTATCGGACAAGGCTTGTGCAAAAAAAGCGTCTAACAAAGATTTACGCAACAACCAGCCATCTAACGCATCCAAGGTTAACGATTCAAACTCGTTATCACCACTATCATTTTCACCTTGGACAGGGATAGCAATGTTTTGTGCCTTCACAAAGGCTTTGGCAGGATCGGCTAGGTTGCCAACGATTTTGCTCAAGTTGACATAATGCTGCTGCGACTGTTGAGGCAGGGCGGACAAACGCTGTTTTAGTTGTTGCCACTGCGATAGCCAGTCAGTTAGTTGCTTTGTATCCCAAACTTGCACGATTGGCTGAGTGGACGTAGCGTCTTTATCTTGCAGCGCCGTATAGAGATTGTGCCAAATTTTGGCAGGTGGGTACAGGGCAGTTTTTGACAGCTTGATTTGCTGGTTTAGAGTAGCTGTGGTTTGTTGTAAATCAGCAGATACCCTATCGTCATTAATTTGCTCAGGATTTTGAACACTTTTATCTTTATGCTCGCTTTTTTGCTCGTTTTTTTGCTCAGCTTGCGCCAATTCAAAATAACTTTTATCAAATGGCAAGGCGGCATGATGGGTGACCAAATACGCTTTCACCCATTGTTCAAAGTTGATTGACTGGGAATTTGGGGGATTTTGGAAATTGTTGCTTAGGCTATTTGAGTCGTTATTGGGGTCAACAATAGCATCATCACTTGCCATTCGGTTTTGCAAAAAGTCGAGTAATTCCTGTACGGGACTGGCAGGTAAATGCTCGTGGGTATCTGTGGTACTTTTACCATTATAAAATATCCAGCACGCTTGCTTGGCGCACAGCAGCGCATCCAAAAACGCGCCTAAATCGTCATCTTCTCGAAATCTGTCACCGCGAATCGGCAATCCTGCCTGCATCAAGTTATAACGGTTTTGCTGCTCTTGTTTTGGAAACTCAGATAAATTTAAATTGAGCATCACCACCAATTTATACGGCAGGCTACGCACTGAACCGATACGGGCAAAGGTAATCACGCCTGACGGCTCGGCACTGACTTGCTGATTGATAATTGATTGGGCGATGTTTTCGAGTACAAAAGTGAGTTTGAGGGGCAAATTCTCGGTATCAATTTGCTGCACTGGCTCGGTAGGTGGGTTGGGAGTTTTTGCGGTTTTGCTTGTTACCGTAGCGAGGTATTTGCTATTGGCTTCGATATTTTCTTTTAGGTCATTTTGTGCGGCAAAAATCGCGCGCCACGCATTGGTTTGATTAAATAGGCTAAATTTTTGCTGAATCAGCTTTTCTATTTGGCTTAGCCAGTCAGGCAGGGTTTTGACGTCATTACCTAGGTGACGATTGTCATCCAGCGTCTGATAAATATCACACAGCACAGCGACGATGTCGGCATCTGCCATGGTTAAGTTTGTGAGTGGTACAAATTTTTCTACCACGCCAAAGCTATTGGTATACTCGCCAAAACTTACCACCGTGGCTTTGGGCATCATCACGCCAGCAACCAAGCGCTCAAGCGCATAAGCAAAGGTGTATCGATAGTCATCATCGGCGGCACTTAAGGTTTGCTGCAAATGCCGCTCGTCAAACCCGCGAATAAATCCTGCCTGAGTCAGCAAATCACAAGCACGGGTCATCTGCTCCAAATTCAGCCCAAAGCTTTCATATAGTGGCGCTAGCATCAACCAATCAAATACTTCGCTACGCTGAAACCGAGCGCCTGCCCGATTGAGCAGCGTGTAGTACCCTGTAATCGCTTGCCAAAGCAGGTTGATATCTTTTGCCACCACGCCTGTCACTTTGGCGGGCAACTGATAGCCGTCACCGCCCACATGTTTGGGGAATGTGGCTTCGATGATGTTTTGGTGCGTTTCGATGTCGGGCAATAATACCAAAATATCTGACAACGCTCGTCTATCCCAAGGATCGGTGGGAATCTGCGCTGGTGTGGCTTGCATATCGCTATAATTTAGCCACCCGATAATCATACTGCGTAGCACTTCAAGCTGCCGCACTATGCTATGACAGACATGAATAGCAATACTGGTATCAAGGGGCTTGGGTCGCCATTTTTCCACGTTTTCAAGTTGCTTGTTGGATTCTTGCTTGAGTTTGTCTTTAATGGCTTTGTATAGACCCAGCGTGGATTCGATATCTTTAAGCCCATTACTTTGAATATTGGCAAGCTGCTGCTGTAAAAGCTGGGTTTGCTGCAAGAGGTTTTGGCGGCTATCTTCACTTGCTGCTTTTGCTACCTTTGCTTCCTCGCCTTTCACCAGTTTAAGCATGTCATTGATTTTGGCGGTGGTCGCGACTTCTTCTAGCATTAAGATGTCATGTTGGATAAATTCAAGTAACGTATTAGGCGGCGTGTTATCAAAATCATCTTGCCACAGTACATGTTCATATTCATTACCCGATAAGCTTGCCAGCATGGCAAACACTTCACGCGACTGTTTGCCAAACCGTGACAACAAGGTATGACCATAATCCTTTAGATACCAAGCGTCATGTTTGCTGGCATCGTCTTCCATTTGCATTTGCATGAGCCAGTTTTTATCGACGATATCTGCCCAAAATTGCTCTGATGGATTAAAGTGTAAAATCGTGACGTCGGTTAGCACCCCTAAGCGTTGTAAGTCCAATAACTCTGTCGGCGGTAACTGCTGCAAAGTAAATAAAAACACGTGCTTTGGTAACTTGCTACGACTGATGTTGCGGATGCGGGTCTCTGAATGGTTTAATGCTTGCCAAAACTGCTGATGCAACTGCTCGCGAAACCGGTAGTCATCATCAAACAGCTGTCGCCATAAAAATCGCTGCGCGGCTTCTAACTGTTCGTAGTGCTCAATGAGCCAGTCAGGCGTCTCAATGGCGTTGGACCCCTCCCGCCCGTTTAAGCGATTATGCAGCGCATCTTTTTTGGCAATCATGTCACTCACCGCCACAGGCTTGTCTTGCCCCCAATGAGTAAGCCACTGCGGACGATAAGTCATGTAGCGATTGAGCATATTTGCCATATCACTGGCTAGCTGCCAGATACGTTGATCTTGGGTTTGTAAGTCAGCAGTTTGGCTAATCACGTCATTAGACAGTAGCGATTGGTTATTCGCCCAGCTCAAACTGTCAATGGTGGCGGGTGTATCAGGTGCAAAACCAGTAGTATTTGGGTTATCCGCTTCTTTGTCTTCAACCAAAGGAGATAAAAATGGATAAAGCGGATGTTGCGGCTGCTCCACAATGGCTTGGCGGTACTGGGTTAAATAGCCAAAGATTTGCCACTGCATGACGTTTTTGGATAGCATTGCCACTTCTGGCACGTCTAATATATCGTCGTCCTCCGAGATGCGCGCATAGGTTCTTAAAACCCGCTGCATCAGTCCCAAAAAATAGCGACCCCAAAATTCGGTGGTCACTAAGGTGCTGATGCCTGCCTTATCTGCGACTTGTTTTTTTAACCACTCCCCCATGACTTTAGATGGCACAATCACCTGAAATGGCTCAAAAATTGAGCCTTGATAACTGGGATTTTTGTAAGCCTTTAACAAATGGTCAAATAGCGTATCGACTTTATTACTTTGTATAATCGTTAGCATGCAGTAAATACTCAAGAATTTTTATAGATAGCGAGTGGGTCGCTCAAAAAATTATACAGCAAAAAAATGCACCACCATCACCGCTCAATGAAAAAATCGCCCGAATTGCAACATTCGCGACAGCCAGTGTCGCCAGCAGTCTGTCAAACTCCCTAACTCACTTAGCTGTTATGCACTACAAAGTATGCAATCCAAAGCAAGTAATATACAGCCAACAAAGTGATAAACTTATTCCTACGTCACTCATGAGTATATTTTTGGTTACGTTTCATTTTTAAGTGTTGTAAGCCATTTATTTTACTTATAATATTAAGCTCATTAGGTCTAACGCATAAAAGAAAACAACCGTATAAAAGAAAAAAACAAGGAGACGACCATGACTGAAAATACTAATGCTAACCCTATCGATAAATCTCAATTAGACAACGCCCAATCTGATGTTGCCAATGAAGCGATGGAAGGCATCAATCGTACCGACATCAACCAAGATAATGCCAGCACGCCTATCTCTAAGGGTTCTGATGAATCGCTACTTGATATGTTACATGAGGCGAAAAAACTCGAAGATGAAGAATAAGAATAAGATAAAATCAAACGGTTAAGGTCGCTACTTAGCCGTTTTTTTACGGGTTAATAAATATACTTGATAAGCCAGCGCTGATGATAATACAATCACAATGGGTAACATCAGCGTCATGTATTTGTAGTGGATATAGCCCAAAGCACCTAATACCCCACCGCCGCAAAAGCTGTACCATATCATCGCTTGAAACACGAACATCTTCTTATTAATCGGTCTGCCCGCCAGCCAATTGCCCAAGGCTGAGCCCATATCTGAGGTCAATCCTGTCAAATGGGTGGTGCGAATCACTGCACCGCTATAGGTCGCGACCATCGAATTTTGCAGTCCGCAAGCTATCGCGGCAAACACCTGTCCCCAAAATGACTGATAGCTAAATAAAATCAAACTGATGATTAATAAACTTGCTTCAATTAACAAAGCCTTGCCATAGCGCTTACCTTCTTTTAATGCCGTACTACCCACCACAAAGCCACTAATAACTGCGCCAGATAAAAACGATAACAGCACAATACAAACCATTGCCATCTGCTGGTAATGCTGTTCCGCCAATGCTGTAGCAAATAGCGTCACATTGCCCGTTACATGCGAAGCGGACAAATGCGTGAAGCCGACTAATGCGGTGCTATTAATACACCCTGCATTAAACGCCAGCACGCAGCCACCCCATAGAATCCACTTAGGTAATTTATTAATCATTAGCTACCGCCATCTATCAGTCTTTAGCTGACTCGCCAAACACGTTAAGCCTGACAAAAAATGGTAAGCTTAACCAGACGGCTTTGCAATCCCTATCCAAACATCAATCAAAAAAAGTAAGCAAAAAAAGAGCAACCATGGTCGCTCTTTTATCAACTACCCGCCTAAAAATTAGTCTTCTACCTGCATCATCACTTGTTCAGAGAGTGCTACGGTATTAAACCCAGCATCGACAAATAAAATCTCGCCCGTGATACCAGACGCCCAAGGCGATAACAAGAACATCGCGGCATTACCGACCTCTTCAATATTGACATTGCGCTGTAGTGGTGACATTTTGGCGTTGGTGTCGAGCATTTTACGGAATGATTTGATACCGCTTGCCGCCAAGGTACGAATTGGACCTGCAGAAATCCCATTGACACGGATACCATCGCTACCCATTGAGCTCGCAAGGTAGCGAATGCTCGCTTCCAAACTGGCTTTGGCTAGACCCATGACATTGTAGTTTGGCAACACATGGATACTGCCTTCATACGTCAAGGTTAACAGCGAGCCTTGGCGTTTTGCCAGTAACTCACGGCTGGCTTTAGCAAGTGCCACAAAGCTGTAGCTACTAATATCATGCGCAATGGCAAAGCCTTCACGGGTGGTCACTTGGGTAAAATCACCATCTAGCTGATCGGCAGGGGCAAAACCAATGGCGTGCACAACCCCATCAATGCCCTCTGGCCAGTGTGCAGCAACTTGGGCAAAACACGCTTCGATTTCGCTATCTGACGCCACATCACACGCCAATACCTTCTCTGCACCAAAAGTTTCGGCTGCCATATCCACGCGTTTTTTCATTTTTTCATTCGGATAGGTCAAAATTAAACTCGCGCCTTCACGATGTAACGCTTCTGCGATACCCCAAGCAATCGATAATTTACTGGCGATACCGGTAACAACGAAACGTTTCCCTGTTAATAGCATGGTTTTTCCTTATTTTTCAGTGAACGAATATGCACTATAATAGCTCAAAATTAGGGGTTAATTCTAGCAAAAAACCCAAACAAAGCAAATTTAGTGATTTTCATGGCGTTTGTGACAAAAATCACTTTACAAATAGTGGTAAAGCGTTAAGCTATGCCTATTTTTTTGAAACTTAAATGTTATCATGACTATGCCTGCAAATTTTGACGAGATTATCCAACAAAACAGTGATGCCTACCGCACCCTCATTGCATCAACAGGGGAAGACTTAACACGTGAAGGACTGCTTAATACCCCAGAACGTGCTGCTAAAGCCTTTAGTTTTTTGACCCAAGGCTATCATCAAGATTTGGTCGAAATTACCAATAACGCGATTTTTCCAACTGACAATAATGAATTGGTCATGGTAAAAAATATCGAGTTTTATTCGATGTGTGAGCATCACATGTTGCCTTTTTATGGCGTTGCCCATGTGGCGTATCTGCCCGATGGCAAAGTGATTGGACTGTCAAAAATGGCACGTATCGTGGATATGTACGCCCGACGTTTGCAAATTCAAGAAAACTTAACCCGCCAAATTGCCCAAGCGGTGATGGATATGACAGGGGCAAAAGGCGCAGCGGTGGTGATGGATGCCGCGCATATGTGCATGATGATGCGCGGGGTGATGAAACAAAAATCCGATACCCGCAGTATGTCACTACTGGGCGAATTCAAACACAATACCGAGGCAAGACAAGCGCTGTTAATGGCGATTCCAAGCGCTTAATAACTACACTTAGCGCCTAAACAGCCAGCCTAAATTAACTAGTCAAATAAGCCCCAGTGATGTTACTGGGGCTTTTTTATATTCAGCCGATTTATAGCGGGCATATAGTACTTTTCCATTTACTACTTTTCAATGACCTCTATTGTCGATACACTAAAATGGTTTTCGATTTTTGCCCTGTAAGTGAATAGCATTGAGACAAATACATTAAGATAATAACAAGGAACATAAAATGATCCATCATACCAAGGCGATTAACAGCTTTCTTGACTACGTTAAAGTTCAATTACCCATCATCCAAGCGCCGATGGCAGGTGTCCAAGACAGCAAACTTGCTATCACCGTGAGCCAAGCAGGCGGACTTGGCTCACTGCCTGGCGCCCTGCTCAGCCTACAAAAACTCGAAAGTGAAATTGCGAGTATCCGTCAAGCGACTGACGCCCCCTTTAATGTCAATTTTTTTGCGCATCAACAACCTGACTATACCCAAGCGATGCAAGAAAAATGGTTTAATGCACTACAACCTTATTATCAAGAATTTGGTTTGACGCAAGATGAGATAGCCACGACCGGTGGACGTCAGCCATTTACCCATGAACAAGCAGCGCTATTGGCGGATTTAAAAGTCCCTGTGGTGAGTTTTCATTTTGGGCTACCGGACAAAGCTTTGTTAAATATCGTCAAAAAATCCGGGGCGATTGTGATATCCTCTGCCACCACGCCTGCGGAAGCACGCTGGCTGCAAGCCAATGGGGCGGATATGATTATCGCGCAGGGATTGGAAGCGGGTGGGCATCGGGGTATGTTTTTAAGCCAAGATGTGACGCTGCAAGCGGGCACTTTTAGCCTATTGCCCAATATCATCCGCTCTGTCAGTTTGCCGGTGATTGCGGCAGGTGGTATCAGCGACAACGCTACCGCACAAGCAGCGTTTGCCATGGGCGCCAGTGCAGTACAGGTGGGTACGGCTTTTTTGCTGGCAGATGAGTGTGATACCAAAGACTTTCACCGCAAGGCGCTACAAAGTGAGCGAGCCGAACACACCGCTTTAACCAATGTATTTAGTGGCGGCTTAGCACGTGGGATTGTCAATCGCTTTATGCAAGAAACGGGGTATATTAGCGAGTCTGCACCGCCATTTCCCCATGCATCGTTCGTCAGCAACCCCATTAAAGCCAAAGCCGAAAGCATGGGAAGTGATGAATTTAGCTCACTGTGGGCAGGGCAAAATGCGAGATTGGCGAAAAGTGGTACAGCAGATAAAATTATTCAAGATTTACTTGGCTACTAATTGCAAAAAATAATCTTGATATATTTTGTTAGTAAAAAAAACGTGAGTCGCAGCACTCACGTTTTGTTTAATGAACAGTTTAGAAACCTAATGTTTTGCCATCAGGATTTCTTGGGTCAGAATAGCCATAAAACCCAGAATCATCAGCTTGAATAATTTGAATACGTCCCATTGGTGCTTTAGTAACAACTTTATGACCTTTGTCTTGCAACAATTTTATCGTATCAGGACTAATGCCTGCTTCAACTCTAAGCTCATCGGGTAACCATTGGTGATGAACGCGTGGTGTAATTATCGCTTCTGCTGGATTCATTTCATGGTCAATCGTATTAACCACACTTTGCAGTACAGTGGTGATGATACGAGCCCCACCTGGACTACCTGTAACCAGCCAAGGTTTATTATTCTTCATGACAATCGTTGGTGTCATTGAAGAAAGTGGACGTTTTTTTGCTTCAATCGCATTGGCAGTGCCACCCACTAGACCAAACGCATTTGGCACACCGGGTTTCACTGAGAAGTCATCCATTTCATTATTGAGTAAAATCCCTGTGCCTGCTGCAACAATGCCACTACCAAAGTTAAGATTTAATGTATAGGTGACAGCAACGGCATTGCCCGCTTTATCCATGACGGAAAAATGCGTAGTCTGGTCACTTTCATAAGGTTGTGGTTTACCAGGTTTAATGTTTGATGAAAGTCTTGCTTTATTATCATCAATCGTTTTGACCCGTTCATTAGCATATGCTTTCGAAGTTAAACCTGTGACAGGGATTTTGACAAAATCCGGGTCGCCCAAATATTCTGAGCGGTCAGCATAGGCTAATTTCATACTCTCTGCCATGTGGTGAATATTTTTGGCACTATTTACCCCATCTTCTTTGATAGGGTAATGCTCAAGCATATTTAATATCTCAATCAAGTGTACACCACCCGAACTCGGGGGTGGCATGGTAACAACTTTATAGCCTCGATAATCACCAATAATTGGCTGACGCTCAACAACTTTATAGGCTTTTAAATCTTCAAGTGTCATTGTGCCACCCTGTGATTGCATTTCTTTAGCAATTTTTGTGGCGATTTCACCTTGATAAAATGCGTTTGCCCCTTGTTTGGCAATCAAACGCAATGATTTTGCCAAGTCTTTTTGTACCAACAAATCACCAGATTTAAGCGGTTCACCGTTTTTGAAAAAAATCGCTTTGCTAGCTGACCATTTACCCAGTGTTGATTTTTCTTCTTTTAACGTCTGTGCCAATACATCACTGACAATAAACCCTTTGTCTGCAAGCTTAATTGCAGGCTCTAGCACTTTAGATAATGGCATTGTACCCCATTTTTTTAGCGCGTATTCCATCCCAGCTACTGTACCAGGCACACCTGAAGCGTCATGCGTGAACAATGATTTTCCATCGATAACATTCCCTTGATTATCCAGGTACATATCACGGCTAGCTTTGGCGGGCGCAATTTCGCGAAAATCAATCGCAACATCTTTGCCAGTTTTATCATCATGCAACACCATAAAACCACCACCACCAATGTTGCCTGCATTTGGCAAGACGACTGCTAAGGCAAATCCAACCGCGACCGCCGCATCGATAGCATTCCCGCCTTGTTTTAATATATCCAAACCAACTTGCGTTGCTAACCCTTGCTCAGAAGCCACCATACCATTTTTACCATAGACAGGATGAAAGATATCATTACTGCTATCGTAGCGATTTGCCGCTGCCTGGCTAGCATTGGTGATTGGTTGTGGTAATAGTTTGCTTTGGGCAATGGGTGATATCACCAACATTAAAGCCAATGACAGATTGGTTAAAATCAGTTTAGGTTTTAGTCGCATGTCCCTATCCTTTTAAATTACTAGTTGATGTTGTAGCAGATACAAATAATATGTATGGCTACAATATACATAAATCCTTTCACAAAAACGTCATATTAAATTGTGACAAAAATATTTTTGTTATCTGACCCATTCGTTAATTTTTCTAACGGATATTTAAGTTATAAGTATTTAGCGCAATAGGCAAGCTTTTTTAAATGCCATACCCCATCAATTAAAGATTGCTATCGTTTATTAAGTCTGTGATGTAGCTTAACCACATTGCCCATAATTAAAATCGCTGGGGCAGGCAAGTTTGCCTCACGTTGTTTTGCCACGATGGTTTCAAGCGTGCCTGTCAATACTTGCTGATGCGGCAAGCTGGCATTGGACACAATCGCAATCGGTGTACTGGGATTTTTTCCTGCGTTAATCAAGCCACTCGTCAGTTTATCAAGCTGCTTTAATCCCATATAAAAAACCACGGTTTGGTTATCATCAAGCCAGCTGGCAAAGTCTTCATTGATGGTATCCGTCTTAAGAGAGGCGGTAACGAACTTGACAGAGTGCGCATACGCACGGTGAGTCAATGGAATACCGGCACAGCTTGCCGCCGCGGTGGCTGCGGTAATCCCCGGCACGACTTCAAACTCAATCCCAGCTGCAACCAATTGCTCGGCTTCTTCGCCGCCCCGCCCAAATACATACGGGTCGCCGCCTTTGAGACGTAACACGCGTTTTCCTTGCTGCGCCTGTTCGACCAGTAGCTCATTGATTTTTTCTTGCCTTACCGCATGATCACTGGCTTTTTTGCCGACGTAGATTTTGGTGGCATCACGCCTGCACAGATCGAGAATCTGCGCTGGAACCAAATTATCATAAAATACCACATCCGCTTGTTGCATCAATCGTAGCGCTTTAAAGGTTAGCAAATCAGGATCGCCTGCCCCTGCGCCCACAATGTACACTTTACCAAGCTGTGCTTTATCTGTCGGCTGGTTGTTGGCGTGCTGCTGTAGTAGGTTTTCAAGTTGGCTTTCAGCTTTGCTTAGGCTATTTGTATTGCCTTCAAATACCGATTCTGCGACTTGTCCTTCAAAGGCTTGTTCCCAAAACTTACGTCTAGCCGTCACATTGGGCAATGCAGCTTTCACTTTATCGCGAAATCTACCTGCCAACCCTGCTAATTCGCCATATTGCGGTGGTACGACTGTTTCGATTTTGGCTCTCAGCAGTCTTGCCAGCACAGGGGCTTTGCCTGCACTGGATACCGCAATGGTAATCGGATTGCGGTCAACGATGGCAGGAAAGATAAAGGTACATAGCGGTGGATTATCGACGACATTGACTGGGATAAAACGATCTTCACAGTCTTGAAAAATCTGCGCATTCACTGTTTCATCATCGGTACAAGCAATGACAATGGTTTGTTTATCCAAATATTTTTGCTGATAAACATCGTTAATCAATTGATGACGAGAATCGCTAAATTGTGCGGTGAGTCTCGGCTCATAACTGGGTGCAACAAAGGTGATTGTAGCCCCTGCTTTGTCAAGCAAATCCGCTTTACGCAGTGCCACTTCCCCACCGCCAACCACGAGTACGGGGCGATTTTCTAATTTAAAAAATAACGGTAAGGTATTCATAGACATTCCCAACATTAGATAGCGACAAGAACAATAGCGACAAGAACAATTAAGCTGAACCTAAGTTCAGCTTAACATTTTCATACATACTGCCGATCAAAAATTATAATTGTGTGTGTAGACCACATTCACGGTTCTCTTCTACTTTGGTAGGGTCAAAGTAGTCATGTTCATTTGGCAAATCATGCTCTTTTAAGTAAGCTTCTAGGTCATCTTCTGACCAATGGAACAATGGCGCTACTTTTAACACGCCGTCTTTACTTTCTGACAACACGTCAAGCGATTGACGAAATTCTGTTTGGTCTTTACGAATCGCATTAATCCACACATCAGGGGCAATTTCTTTTAACGCACGTCCAAATGGCTCAAGTTTCACTTGCTCAGTGAATTTTTCGTGTGCTGGGTTGTTGACGCTAGGTACGCCGTTGAACTCGACATCACGCCAAGCTGCGGTTTGTTGCGGCAAGTAGGTAATCACGTTTAAGTTTAGACGTTTAATCAAATCTTGGGCGTGGCGATAAGTGGCTTCCGTGTTGTAGCCAGAATCCACGAACAATACTTTGATATCAGGACGTTGTTTGGCAACCATCTCTAACAGTACCACTTCGTAAGGGCGAAAGTTGGTAGTGATGATAGGATTACTACCTTGTGCCAGTGCCCAAGCAATGATTTCCTCTGGGGTTTTGCCATTCAATTCTGCATTGGCTTTGTCTAGGTCGATATTTAGTTTATTGCTCATTGGATTTCCTAATGTTTTATGGTGAAAAATTGGGATACGCTATGCTAATCAATTACGTGATGTTTAAAAAATGATTTTTAATGATATTATTATGAAAATTTAGAATTAACCAATTAACTTGAAATGCAGAAACAAGAAGTTAAAAAAGATAAGGTAGCAACTTACTAACATTAAAAAAGCGAACCCGTAGATTCGCTCAATCTTGGCATGATTCAACAATTAATTGGCAAAAATCGGTAATTGCGTCACGCTGCGACCTGTATAGCGGTGTTTGATATCGACAAAATAATCAAACCAACTGGGGTTAAAATCACTGTCATCAATATCAAACTCACTAAACCCTACTTCGGTGAGCAGCTGCAAGGTATCTGGCAAGATATCACCGCTGGCGCGCAACACAATAGCGGGGGTATGACTGGGGTGTTGCTGGATTTTTTGCGCTAAACTATAACCGCGTCCATCACGAAAACCATGAAAATCAATCACAATCACCGACAGTAGCGGCATCACTTTGACAAAGTCCTGGTGCAAAAACTGATAATCACTAGCACCCGATAAAATAATACCCAGTTTTTTATCGCCCAACCGATTAGATAATGCTACCAAATCATCCGCTTCTAACTGCGGTTTTGGCGGATTTTTCTCGCTAAATTCAATAGGGCGATAGTCCACCAAAATTTCAGTGATATCTGAGGCATACTGGGATGGGTCGATATGCTCGATTTTTTGCTCATGAATACTCACGCTCACTGACTTTACATTATCAATCACTTGACTTTGGTTAATGAGTGCCATGGCTTATCCCTCCACCGGCTGTTCTGATTTGTCACGATATACATACTCTTTAAATGGCTCAATGCCGATACGATCAACAACTTCGGCAAACGTTTCACTACCAAAGTCAGTATCCGCCGCTTGACGGTATTTAAGATAGACTTGCAGGATATCATCCACTGTCGCCGCAACCGCATCGACAGGCACGGATTTGCCCAAAATATCGCCTAATTTGGCGTTTTGACCCGATCTACCACCGAGCGAGATTTGGTACCAATGCTCGCCCTTTTTATCTACGCCCAAAATACCGATATCTGCGACATGATGATGCGCACAGGCGTTCATACAGCCTGACATATTTAGGCGAATTTCACCAATATCATGGACAAAGTCTGCGTCTTGGAAATATTGGTTGACTTGGTTAACGATATTTAAGGTACTGGCATTGGCCAATGAACAATAGTCAAACCCTGGACATGAGATAATATCCGTCAATAAACCAATATTTGGGCGGGCAAGGTCGTATTGTTTGAGCACCTGATAGACGTCATATACTTCTTCAAGTTTGACATCCGTGAGCACCAAGTTTTGATGATGGGTGCCGCGCACTTCACCAAAGCTGTATTTGTCCGCCAAATCAGCCACCACGCGCATTTGGGTAGCGGTGATATCGCCGGTGTCTTGCATAAAGTGCTTGAGTGAGATAATCACCACGTGATAGCCTTTGACTTTATGCTCGCGGGTATTTTGGTTAAACCAACGCACAAACTCGCTATCTTCAAACTGGGCAGCCAGTTTGTCTTGGCTAGCTTGTAATTGTTGTTGGCTGAATGTTTGATACGCTGGCGGTGGAAAGTAGGTTTTGGCGTGTTCAATTTGTTCAGCTGTCAGTGTTAATGCACCGTCTTTATTGTGTTTTTCCCAATCTTCTTCCACGATTCGTGAAAACGCTTCGGCGCCCATACTTTCAACCAAAATCTTGATACGGGCTTTGTATTTGTTGTCACGGCGACCGTATTGGTTGTAGATACGTAATATCGCATCTAAATAAGAGAGTAAATGGCGTTCAGGTAAAAACGGACGAATCACTTTGCCAATCACAGGCGTGCGACCTAGACCACCGCCCACCATCACTTCAAAGCCAATGTCACCTGCGTCATTTTTGACGACATGCAAGCCAATATCATGAAGCTGGGTCGCTGCACGGTCTGAGCGAGTACCAATAACCGCAATTTTAAATTTACGCGGTAAATAGGTAAATTCTGGGTGAAATGTTGACCATTGGCGAATGATTTCACAATACGGGCGCGGATCGGCAATTTCATCAGCCGTCACACCGGCAAACTGGTCGGTGGTGGTATTGCGAATACAGTTGCCTGAGGTTTGAATCGCATGCATTTGTACCGATGCCAATTCTGCCAAAATATCAGGCACTTCTTCTAATTTTGGCCAGTTAAATTGCATATTGGTACGGGTGGTGATATGACCATAGCCACGGTCGTATTTTTCGCTGATGTCGGCAAGTTTACGCAGTTGATACGTCGCAAGCAGACCATAAGGAATCGCCACGCGAAGCATCGGCGCATGACGCTGAATATATAGACCGTTCATCAGGCGTAATGGCAAGTACGCTTCTTCACTGAGCTCGCCAGCCAAAAAACGTCGGGTTTGGTCGCGAAACTGCTCGACCCGATCGTCTACCAATTGTTGGTCAATTGCGTTGTATTTATACATGCGGATTCCTATGTCACTAATACAAATTCTAATTACAAATTAAATTTAAAACTTTTAGCTGTTGCAGCCATTTCAACTGGGTGAAATTTTAACCTGCCTATCATAAATGCCCAAGGGGTATTTAGTAAATTCCATTTTTACATAAATATATCGAGTTACTGCATTTATTATTGCGAACCGCAATATTCTATTATACGCTACCTTAATTTTTTTGAACCGTCTGTTTTTTTGACACCTTAATTTTGACACGCTAATATAGGAAATCCGATGAGCCAAAGCGCCACTTCAACTCTCCATTCTCTAAGCCAACTAGTCCCACCACACGGTAGTGACACATTAAAAGAAAAATTACTTAAAGGCGATGCGCTAACCGCCGCCCAGCAAAAAGCCAAAAATCTCCCAAAAATCCAAATCAGCTCCCGTGAAGCCGGTGATTTGATTATGCTCGGTATTGGCGGCTTTACCCCGCTAGATGGTTTTATGAACCAAGCAGACTGGCAAAGCGTATGTGACAATATGCATTTAACCACTGGCGACAATGCGGGCGTGTTTTGGCCCATTCCTATTACCCTATCGACCGATACTGCCACTGCCGATGCGCTAAACCCAGGCGATGACATTGCGCTAGAATACCAAGGCGAAATCATGGGTATTTTGACCTTAAGCGAAAAATACCGCATTGATAAAGCACACGAGTGCCAAACCGTCTTTGGCACCACAGAACTTGAGCATCCCGGCGTTGCTATGGTAATGGCACAAGGTGATGTCAACCTAGCGGGCGATGTGGTGGTATTGAGCGAAGGCGAATTCCCAAGCAAATATGGTGATATCTACCTCACCCCGGCACAAACCCGTGACATCTTTAATCAAAATGGCTGGAAAACCGTCGCTGCCTTCCAAACCCGTAACCCGATGCACCGCTCACATGAGTACCTTGCCAAAATCGCCATTGAAATCTGTGATGGCGTACTCATTCATTCATTGCTTGGCGCATTAAAACCTGGGGATATTCCTGCAGACGTACGCCAAGAAGCCATTGGTACATTAATCGACCATTACTTCCGTAAAGACACCGTCATCCAAGCAGGTTATCCACTGGATATGCGCTACGCCGGTCCGCGTGAAGCATTACTACATGCCTTGTTCCGTCAAAACTACGGCTGTAGCCATTTGATTGTCGGGCGTGACCATGCAGGCGTGGGTGATTACTATGGCGCGTTTGATGCGCAGCATATTTTTGATACACTTAAACCGAATGATTTAATCACCCAACCGTTAAAAATTGACTGGACATTCTGGTGTAACGCTTGTGACTCGATGGCATCGACCAAAACTTGCCCACACGATGCCAGCCATCATGTCAAAGTCTCAGGTACCAAATTGCGTAAAGCCTTATCTGAAGGGGAAGACGTGCCTGATAACTTCAGCCGTCCAGAAGTGTTAGCGGTACTTCGTAACTACTATGAAGGCTTAGAAGATCATCAAAAACATAAAGTTGAGCTAACAGGTCACTCTGCAAAATAATTATTGCGCAGTTTAATGCTTATCCATCGATAAAAAGGGTATGTGATAATACCCTTTTTTATCAAACCTTTAGCAATAAAATTAGCAATAAAAAAGAAGCACGCGGCTTCTTTTTTTATTGCTTAACTAAGCTAAATTTAATTAAGGCTAAATTTAACTAAGCTAAATCACATATTCGACGTGCGAATCTTGCAGAAAATTGGCAACAAAATGATTCGAGGGATGATTGACCAACGTCTCATAATCACCAATTTGCACGATTTGACCTTGGTTCATCACCACAATTTCATCGGATAATTCTGCCGCTTCTTCTTGGTCATGGGTCACTAAAATACTGGTGACACCGAGCTCATGATGAATTGAGCGCAGCCAAGCGCGTAATTCTTTACGCACCTTGGCATCGAGTGCGCCAAATGGCTCATCGAGTAACAACAGCTTTGGCTCTACCGCCAACGCACGCGCCAATGCGATACGCTGACGCTGACCGCCTGAGAGTTGATGCGGGTATTTTTTTGCGGTTTGCGATAGTTGCACGAGCTCCAGCAGATAATTGACCTTTTTGCTGATTTCCGCGTTGCTTAAGCGTTTGTTTTTTGGCATGACGGTCAAGCCAAATGCCACGTTATCAAACACGGTCATATGGCGAAATAACGCGTAATGCTGGAACATAAAGCCGATATGACGCTGCTGGACAGGGACATCAGTCACATCTTCACCATCAAACAAAATACGCCCCGTATCGGCAAGTTCAAGCCCTGCGATGATGCGCAGTAAGGTAGTCTTACCACAGCCTGAAGGTCCCAAAAGCGAGGTTAGTTTGCCCGTCGGTACGGTTAAATTGATCGGTTGCAGTGCAGTAAAGCGACCAAACTGTTTGGTGATATCACGGATTTCGATACTCATGGTATTCTCTTAACTTTTTTTACTTTTTAAATTGCATCAATGTTATTCATCATTGCCAGACTGACGTTTAGTCAACGCCTGCTGCACGATTAAGGTAACGAGCGCCAACAACGCCAACAGACTCGACAACGCAAACGCTGCTGTCATGTTGTATTCATTGTAGGCAATCTCAACCAATAGCGGCATAGTATTAGTTTCACCGCGGATATGACCTGAGACCACACTCACCGCGCCAAACTCACCCATCGCACGGGCATTGGTCAAAATAATACCGTATAGCAATGCCCATTTGATATTAGGCAGCGTCACCCGCCAAAACATTTGCCAGCCTGACGCGCCGAGTGTTAATGCCGCTTGCTCTTCACTACTGCCCTGCGACTGCATCAGCGGAATCACTTCACGCGCCACGAATGGAAAAGTCACAAACATGGTGGCAAGCACGATACCGGGAATGGCAAAAATCACTTGAAAACCAAAGTATTCTAGCCAGCCGCCAAGCCAGGTATTGGCGCCCAGTAGTGCCACAAACATCAAGCCTGCGACCACAGGCGACACCGAAAATGGCAAATCTAGCAGCGTGGTGAGAAATTGCTTTCCTTTAAAATCAAATCGGGTTAATAGCCAGGCTAATGCAATCCCAATTACCGTATTAATCGGTACCACAATCAGCGCCGTAATCAAGGTAAGCTTGATGGCCGATAATGCCTCGTGATCGGTCAGTGCAGCCACATACAACTGCCAGCCAGATTTTAAGGCTTCATAAAACACCGATATCAGCGGAATCACTAACATCAGCGTCATAAACGCCACCGCAATGCCAATTAAGGTATAACGTAGCCATTTTGGCTCACGGGTTGCGGCTTGGGTTTGGTAAGGATATTGGCTGCTATCTATCATACACTTGCCCCGCCCATACGTTTGGTTAATAGCCACTGCAAGGCATTAATGGCGAATAAAATCACAAACGAAATCATCAACATAAACAAAGCAACCGCGGCAGCCCCTTGCACATCAAAGCTTTCAAGCTTACCAATAATGATTAACGGTAAAATCTCAGATTTCATCGGCAAATTACCCGCAATAAAAATCACCGAGCCATACTCCCCCGTCGCTCGCGCAAACATCATGCCTGAGCCCATCAACAACGCAGGATACAACTCTGGCAATATGACCCGTCTAAAAGTTGTCAATCTCCCAGCGCCCAGCACCGATGCCGCCTCTTCATATTCTGGCGACAGCTCCGCAAGCACAGGTTGCACCGCACGCACAATAAACGGCAAGCTTACCACGATCAATGCCAACCAAATACCAATGGGGGTAAAAGCAATTTTAATGCCGAATGGCGCAAAAAACTGCCCAATTAAACCATTGGGCGCATATAGCGTTGCTAGCGAAATCCCCATTACTGCCGTTGGCAAAGCAAAGGGCAAATCCACCAGCGCATTTAAAATCGACTTTCCCCAAAACTCGTAGCGCACCAATACCCATGCAATCAGCGTACCAAACACCAAATTGGTCAATGTCGCTAGCAATGACATTTTTAGCGACAGTTCAATCGCTGCCTTGACGCGCGGCTCAGTAATGGTTTTGATAAACCCTGCCACGCCAATATCGGCGGTCGTCAGTACCATTGCCACAAATGGCAACAGCACGATAATCGACAATGCCAACACACTAATACCCAAACTCAAATTAAAAAACGGCATGATATGGCGCTTTTTATTGCGTTTTAAGGGTGAATTGGGTGTTTTAGGCTGATTGTTTGAGGTTAAATCGGCTTGATGGTTAGCATTGATGCTTGCCATGCAGGGCTTCCTTTACTAATAATCGGTAGGCAACGTGAGAATTTAAAATAATAAACATACAAAAATAAAAATTCAAAAATAAAGATACAAAAAGCTCTGCATCCAAAATCTTAAGCACGGCTATAGTACCATCTCACTTTGATTTTCCAAACTATATTTATGCGCTTTAAATATTCTTAGCTAGAATAAAAAACCAGAGCCGAACTCTGGTTTTGTGATGTTAACACAGCCAACTATTTTGCCGCAGGTGCCGATGCTATGGTGCTCGTTGGGCTGGCTAGTTGATCAAAGACACCCCCATCTTTGAAGTATTTGGTCATGATATCCGTCCAGCTGCCAAATTCGGCATTCGGACTAAAGGTGGTAAGCGCGGGTAATTTATCTTGATTTTTAGCCAGTACCGCCGCGTCGCTTGGGCGCAGGTATAAATCTGCCGCCAATTGCTGGGCAGGCTCGCTCCATAAATAATCAAGATACGCTTTCGCTGCGTCGTTGGTGCCTTTTTTATCGGTCACTGATTTGACAATCGCCACGGGGTTTTCTGCTGATATAGTGTAGCTTGGATAGACAATTTGCACATCGCCTTTACCAAACTGTTTAACCGCGAGATTGGCTTCGTTTTCAAAGGTGACTAACACATCGCCAATTTGACGTTGTAAGAACGTGGTAGTCGCCGCACGCCCACCATTTTCATACACCGGCACGTTTTTGAGCAACTCTTTGACAAAGTTTTTGGTTTTGCTTTCATCTTTATTAAAACTATGTAAGCCGTAGCCATATGCGCCTAAGAAAGCATAACGCCCATTACCCGTGGTTTTTGGGTTGGCAAGGACGATTTGTACGCCTGGTTTTGCCAAATCAGACCAGTCTTTGATTTGTTTTGGGTTGTCTTTACGCACCAAAAACACGATGGCACTGGTATAGGGTACTGCTTTATTTGGGAATTGGCTTTGCCAATCTTGCGCCACCAAGCCTTTTTTCACCAACAGCTCTATATCTGAGCCTTGGTTCATACTCACCACGTCCGCTTGCAGACCGTTGGCAACTGCGAGCGCTTGTTTGCTAGAGCCGCCATGCGATTGCTGGATATCAATGGTTTTGCCCTTATTTTTGGCTTCGTAGTCTTTGATAAACAGGGGATTGTAGCTTTTATAAAAGTCACGAGCGACGTCATAGGAGACATTGAGCAGTTTGATACCGCCTTTATCGCTCGCACCTGTATTTGATTGCGTGGCGGCTTGACCTGAAGCGGCTTGTTGGTCTTGCTGGGTGGGCGCACGTGAACAGCCCGCTAGACTCACGCCTAATAACGCTAGACTTGATAGCACAGCTACGGTTTTGTGTTGAACCTTAGTTTTTTTTTGAAAATTAACAGTCATCATGGTCACCCCTCATCTCAATGTATAAAAATCAATATATAATGTTAAATTCATTCATACTATTTTACAAAAAAAGCGTCGTCAAGCAAAAACAATATTATTCCTTATCCATATTCCACTTCTGAATATTACATCATAAAATATAATGTAATATTTAAAATTAAAAATTTAGCAAATTAAATCCCATTCGCATCACACCTAAATCACAAATGTCACGTTGTCAGTTTTATCATTTTCGCCTACAATTTTATTTTTAGTTAACAAGAATTCGCCATGGCAAAAGCTTCCAAAACCGTTATCAAATCAATTGAAGATCAGCTCGCACGACTGGATTTGCAAACCATCCCATTAAATCAGGCTGATGACGTATTTCTGGCGCTGCTTGACGATGATAAGCCTGACAATAAAACAACTGCAAAGCGTGGCAGTGTTGATAACTTAAACGATTATGACTTTAGCGAACAATTAGCCGTTCAAGATCGCGATAGCCAACTACAACAGGCGTTAAGCGATACTGTATTGTCACTGAGTGATTATCTATCCGCTGTGCAGTTGGTGATTAGTGAAACGTTTGCCCATACCGTTTGGGTGAAAGCTGAAATCCGTAGTCTGTCAGCCAAAGGCGGTCACTATTATTTTGAATTGGCGGATAAAGATATGGATGGCAAAGTCACCGCCAGCTGCCGCGGCACGCTATGGCGTGGTCAAGCAGCTAAAGTACTGTCAAAGTTTGAAAAAAACACTGGCATGAGCCTTGAGCGAGGCTTGAATGTATTACTCAAAGTCTCAGCCACATTCCATGCCCAATATGGCTTTTCGCTAAACATCGCCGATATCGACCCCACCTACACATTGGGGGATTTGGCAAAGCAATACCAAACGATTTTAACCAGACTGCATGAAGAAGGGCTGCTCGATCTCAATCAATCGCTCCCCATGCCGTTTGATATTGAGCATGTGCTCGTCATCGCCCCTGAAAAAGCCGCTGGGCTGGGCGATTTTCGCGCGGATGCCGATAGGCTTGCCAGCACAGGGGCTTGTATTTTTCATTATGAGCACGCCACTTTTCAAGGCAATCATGCACCACAAGAAATACGCCAAGCCCTCATTAAAGGCATGAAAAATCTGAGCAAGCAGCATATTACCGCAGATTTGATAGTGATTATCCGAGGTGGTGGCGCGGTGGGCGATTTGGCTTATCTCAATGATTACGAACTTGCCGCGCTGGTGGCGGAGCAGCCGATACCGGTATGGGTCGGCATTGGTCATGAGCGCGACCGCGTCATGCTAGATGAAGTGGCACATCAAAGTTTTGATACCCCATCCAAGGTTATCGCAGGTATTCGCAATCATTTGCTCACTATTACCCAGGGTGCCAAACAACACTTTTTGACCATCGAGCAAATTGCCAAGTCCAGCATCTTGCAGGCACGCCGTGATAGCGAACAACAACTCACCAAGATACAATCGGCAGCGCAGCGACAATTATCTGCCGCTAAACTTGCCATGGACAACCAATTTGTACAGATTCGCCAACTTGCCTATCAACAAATCACCACGGCTCGTCAATCGACCAACCAACTGCGTGAGATGACATTGTTACAGCATCCGTCAACCGTATTAACCCGTGGCTATGCGATTATCAGAAACTCGCATCCTGCATCAAATACGGTGATGACTTCGATTGCCCAAGCTGAACCCAATTCAACCATAACCATTGAACTACAAGATGGCTATCTACAAGCCACTGTCAATGCCAAACACCCAAAAAACTGACCTATCCATCAACAGGAATAATCATGACCGAGCCAACCGATTTTAAAAGCGCCTATGAGGTGTTAAAAACAAATGCACAGCTGTTGCAAAATAGCCAAGAGCCTAACATCGACGCGCTGATGGCCATTGTAGCGCAGTCCATCGACGCCTATAAAGTATGCCAAGCGCGGATTGATGCCGTCGAAGCTTCGCTTAATCAAGCATTTGAAACAGACTAAGTTTCAATCAAGTAGAAAAGCAGAATAAAAAGCCACTATCGAAGAATAATGGCTTTTTTATGTTGGGTATGCCTTAAATTTCTACTTTGGCACCCATTTCTACCACATTGTTACTAGGAAGTTTTAGAAATTCAGCGGCGGTGCCGGCATTACGGTGCATATGGGCAAACAATTTTTCACGCCATAACGCCATACCTTTGATGCTCTCAGATGCCACCACCGCCTCATGGGATAAGAAATAACTTACCTTGGCAGGATCGAAATCAAAGTTAAATTGCTGAATGTGTTTGAGCGAATCTGGGACATCAGGGTCATTTTTAAAGCCAAAATTGAGCACCACCTTCCAGCAATTGTGTCCCAAATAGGTCACTTCACTACGCTTGCTGAGACCCACCCAAGGGGTTTCTAAGGTATTCACAGTGACAAAGATATTGTACTCATGCAAGCATTTATTGTGCTTTAAGTTTTGTTTCAACGCCACAGGTACGATATCGACTTCAGAGACCATAAATACAGCAATGCCTTTGATTTTTTTGATATTTTCAAAGAGCACTTGGCAGCGCTGATTGATTAAGATTTTCTCCTGCAGTACCGCTTGCTGATTTTGCAGCTCTTGGATATTTTCAAGCGGCGCGTTTTCAATATCTTGGGTCAACTTTTCTAATTTGCCTTGCGTCGACTCCAAGGCTATTTGTAAGCGTTTATTGGTAAAACTACCAAATAAGTCATCTAAGAAATTTTTTAAGTTAATTTGTCTTGTGGTATGGGCAATTCTCACCAAGTTACGCCCATCTCGCCAAGTCATCATTAACACAAACATGACGCCCCCTAACAACAATGGGAACCAGCCGCCTTTGAACAATTTGAGCAGATTTGACGCCCAAAACAAGAAATCCACCACAAAGAACAATGAAGTCGCGGCAATACACAGTAGCAATGGGTATTTCCACGCATAGCGAATTACAAAGAAGGTCAATATCGTGGTAATCAGCATATCCGTACAAACCGCAATACCATAAGCGGCCGCTAACGCACCCGATGATTTGAACATCACCACAGCAAACGCAATGGCGATAAATAAGCCCCAGTTAATCGCTGGAATATACACCTGACCCACTTCTTTAACATTGGTATACACAATACGCATACGCGGTAAAAAGCCCAGTTGCACCGCTTGTTTGGTGATACTAAACGCCCCAGAAATCAGCGCTTGTGACGCAATCACTGTCGCTAAGGTTGCCATCACCACCATGGGAATACGCATGGCATCTGGAATCATCAAAAAGAAGGGATTGGATTTGCCATCAGGATTGGCGAGTAAAAATGCGCCTTGACCAAAATAATTGAGCAGCAAGGCGGGCATGACAATGGAAAACCAAGCGATACGAATGGGTTTTTTGCCAAAATGCCCCATATCGGCATACAAGGCTTCACCGCCTGTCACACATAACACAACTGCCCCCAAGATGATAAAGGCGAGTGTCGGATTGGTCATCACAAACTGATAAGCATAGATGGGATTGATGGCCTGCAAGATTTCGACATTGTGCTGAATATGATAAACCCCAATGCCAGCAATCAACAAAAACCATAGCACCATCACAGGTCCAAATAGCTTGCCGATACCTTTGGTACCAAATTTTTGCACAAAAAATAACAGGAACAAAATGGTCAGCGTCGCAGGGATTACCACACTATGCAGCCGCGGCGATACCACCGTCAAACCCTCTACTGCCGATAGCACCGAGATGGATGGGGTAATCACCCCATCACCATAAAACAAGCAAGTACCAAATATCCCCATGGTCATGATGATTGCGTGCAATTTTGGGCGATGTTTCACCGCGCTTGATGCCAAGGCGAGCATCGCAATCAGACCGCCTTCCCCTTTATTGTCGGCGCGTAGCACCAACGAGATGTACTTGAGACTGACGATGATGGTGATAGTCCATACAAATAACGACAGCACCCCATAGATATTGGCAACGTTAAAGGCGACATGACCAGAATTAAAAACTTCTTTTACTGAATACAGTACACTGGTACCGATATCGCCATAAACGACCCCGATTGCCCCTAACGTGAGTGCAGGAACCGAGGTTTTAGCATGTGCTTTACTCATAAATTAACGACGCAATTTGATAAGATGGATTATTATAAGTCGAATTATAAAATTGCGGTTAAATTTTATTTTGTAACCAAAGTTATCTATGTACTTGACGATAGTAACATTTTATCAGCGTTAATTTGAGCACAGTAACTTAAACCCTTATTTTTAATGATGAAACGGCGGTTTGGCAAGCCAAATCATACCAATCAATAATAAGAACACCAAACCAAATACATAAAAGACCTCATTCGAGCCAATAATCAGCGCCTGTTGGTTAATATTTTGGTTGATAAGCGCCAACGTTTGCTCATAACTCATGCCAGACGCTTGCAGGCTTTTTGACCACGCGTCAAAATTGGAATTTTGGGTGATACTTTCGGTCAAATAAGTATGCGCATGATTGCTGCGTCGTTCCCACACAGTCATCACCATTGAAGCGCCAATCCCGCCCGCCAAGGTTCTCACAAAGGTGAAAATCCCTGTCGCTGCCGCCATTTTATCATGCGAAATGTTGGAGAGCGCAATGGTGGTTAGTGGCATAAAAAACATGGCAGTACCCAGTCCTTGGATAAACTGCGGCCAAAACACATCCCAAAACGTCATCTGCGGATTAAAATCACTTCGCCATACAAAGGTGGCACAATAGATTAAAAAACTTAACGTCACCAAGATGCGCATATCGATGTTTCGCGCGTATTTACCGATTAAGGGCGTCAACAATACCGGAAAAATACCAATCGGTGCCGCTGCCAGACCTGCCCAAACCGCGGTATAGCCCATGGTTTGCTGCAGCATGACGGGCAATAGCACAATGGCGCCCATATATAGCAAAAATGCCAAGCTAATCACCAATGTGCCAATGGTAAAATTGCGGTCTTGAAAAATCGACAAATCAATAATCGGATGTTCTTCGCCGCGCTCCCAAAGTATCAAATAACTCAAACATAAAACGCTAATGATGGCTAAAGCAATGATTTCAGGGGAAGCAAACCAATCGAGCTCACGCCCACGATCCAAGAAAAACTGCAGTGCACCCACCCCGACAATCATTAAAACAAGGCCTACTTTATCAATATCGGTCTTGATGACAGGCGTTTCGCGGTTTTTAAGTTGTTGCCATGCCAAAATAATGGCGACAATACCAATCGGAATATTGATAAAAAATATCCAGCCCCAGTGATAATTATCGCAGATATAGCCGCCCAAAATCGGACCTAATATCGGCGCGGTGACGACCACCATAGCAAATAACCCAAGCGCCATCGCCCGTTTTTCAATCGCAAAAGACTGTAATAATAGGCTTTGTGCCAGTGGAATCATCGGGCCTGCTACTGCGCCTTGCGCTACCCTGGCAATAATCAGCATCGTCAAACTATGTGACACCCCACATAGCCATGAACAAAACACAAATAAACTTGCCGACACCAAAAACACTTTGACCGAGCCATACTGACGAGCTAACCACCCTGTGAGGGGAATAGATATCGCGTTGGAAACGGCAAACATGGTAATCACCCATGTACCTTGCGAGGTCGCCGCGCCCAAATCCCCTGCGATGGTCGGTAATGCCACATTGGCAATGGTCGAATCAAGCACCATCATAAACACCGCCATCGATAGCGCAAATGTCACAATCGCAAGCGGCATCCCTGATAAAGGCGCGGGTTGATTTAGCTGACTACGGGCTCGACTATCAGCTGCTGGCTGCTTGGTATCCATAGTGGGTGAAATTGCTTCCGCCATTTTTCACCTCATGATTGGTTTTGCTGGATGATTTGTTGGATAATTTTGGTCGCACCTGACATATCGACTTGCGGCTGCAGCTGCGCAACCGGTTTGGTGCTAGCGGTCGCGGTAGCCACCTGCGGTTTGCCTTGTTGGTCTCGGCTATCAAGCTCGGCATGCATACTTAGCCCCACGCGTAGCGGATGCTGTTGTAATTCTTTGCTATCGAGTGCAATTCGTACAGGCAGACGCTGGGTGACTTTAATCCAGTTACCGGTGGCGTTTTGGGCAGGCAAAACCGAGAACGCACTGCCCGTCCCTGCTGACAAGCCAATCACTTTGCCATGATAAATAACTTTTTTACCATAGATATCTGATGTTAAATTCACCGCTTGACCTAGGTGAATGTCTTTAATTTGACTTTCTTTAAAATTGGCATCGACCCACAAATCATGTAACGGCACAATCACCATCAAAGGCGTGCCTGCACTGATTTTTTGACCCAATTGCACACCGCGTTTGGCAATTTGCCCATCGATGGGTGCTACAATTTGGGTACGGTTGAGATTGAGCCAAGCGGTTTGGATATTCGCCATCGCGGTTTGCACCGCAGGTTGTGATAGCACATCATTTTTACCCAAATTGGCGATTGTCACATTGCGCTGCGCTTGGGCAGTCACAACGGCAGAGCGGGCGGTGGCTTGCTTGGCAACTGCCGCATCGAGCTGGGCTTGGGCTTTTTTGACAGTGTCGGCAGCATGCTGGACTTCTTCTTGCGATACCGCTTGACTTGCCATCAAAGCGGCGCGGCGTTGATAGTCAGATTGTGCCGCAAGCAGCGCAATTTTGGCCGATTCAATTTGCGATTGCACTTCATTCATCGCAGTTTGCGCTTGCGAGATATTGACATCAGCTTGTTGAATGGTCGCGGTTTGGGTTTTGTACTGTCTGATTGCTGTGCGCAATTGTGCTTTGGCGGTTTCAAGGGCTAAGCCATTATCCGCTTGGTCTAACGCCACCAAGGTTTGCCCGGCTTTAACCATATCCGTGTCATTGACCCCAATTGCTGTCACCGTCCCCGATATTTGCGCGTTGATTTGTACTTGGTTGCCGCTCACATAGGCGTCTTCGGTACTGACTTGATAGCGCCATTGGGTAAAGTATAGCCATAACGTCACCGCAGCAATCGCTAAAACAATCAAGGTAAATAACAATAGGTTTTTTTTACGTTTGGATTTGGCAGGGCGTTGGGTTATGTTATGCGTAGGTTCTAGTGTAGGTGCTGTTTCAGGGCTATCATCAACCCCAGTCGGCATGGTTTCAGCCATTTTTTCGTCCTTATCGCTAAACTTGAGTGGCAAAATCTAAAAAATCCGACGGTTGACAGACGGATTTATGCTAGAAAATAGCTCGATTATGTAATTTAATATGCTTAATGGGTGGCAATATAAAACTATCCTAAACAGCCTTCAAGCATCAAATAAAACATAAATGTTGCATAAGAATACAGTTAGGTAGATAATGTTGTTTATTGTAAAAATTTTGCGCAATTCGTGCGATTGCTAAAATTTAAAGGCTAAGACATAAAGCGTAAGATAAAGAGTGTAAGGATACGAAAAAGCGATGAACGAAAATGATTTACGGGTCATTAAGACTGAACAACATATCGAGCAAGCTTTCCTAGCATTACTTCAGCAGAAACCTTACCGCGCCATCACGGTGCAAGATATTTTAGATACTGCAGCGATTAATCGCTCAACCTTTTATCGCCATTACGCCAGTAAAGAGGCGTTGGCAGAGAAAATGGTGAGTAGTTTTCGCCAAGTGTATGAGAAGTTCTTAACTGAACGCTTTAGTGTCGCCAGTCAAGAAAATTTACTGATGTGTTTGGAACAATTTTGGGCGTTTATTCACGCGCAAAAACAACGCATACTGGCTTTTTGGCAAATCAAAACCCCCAATATTCATTTATATGATGATATGTATGCGTTAATCAAACAAAATTATATTGAGCATGCCAAGCGCCATGGGCGCCCAGGCGACTTAGATTTTCAAGGGCATACGTATGCAGGGATTATATTAAATAATTTAAGTTACTGCCTGCAGCAAGACCACCAAATGTCACTCGATGATATTCGTAGCAATATACAACTGATGATGCAGACAGTGTCTATACAGTAATCTCTCATCATCATAATCTGCAGTAGCCTCGATGTCCTCATTAAACATTAGTTAAACCGCACTTAAGCCAGATTTAAGATTTTTTACCGACTAAATCAATCACCCAAAGCTCCGCTTGCGAGCCCAGCCGAAACGGCACCCCCCAAAAACCATACCCCGAGCTTACAATCACATCGGTATTATTGATACGTTCATAGCCGTAACCCAAACGGTTGATAAATTTGACAATGAAATTGGCAGGAAATATTTGCCCATTATGGGTATGTCCAGACACTTGCAAATCAATCGGTAATTGTACGTTTTGTTCAATCTCATTGGGCTCATGGTCAAGTAAAATAATCGGCTTATCGGTACTTGACGGCATTAAGTCCTTGGTCGCTTTACGATAACTGGCATGATTATCCAGTCGCCCTACCAACCAAAGCTGGTTATCAACCAACACTTTTTCATCTGCCAATAAGGTGATATTGGCTTTTTGGATCGCATCACGAATCTCGCCTTCATGCCCATACATATCATGATTGCCTAGCGTGGCGTACGCGCCCATTGGCACTGCACTTGCTAGTTGCTGCAGCGCAGGCTGCATATTTTGCGAGGTATAATAGTCAACATTATCATCCATGATATCACCAGGCATCAGCAGCAGTTGCACGTTCTGTGCTTTTACCATATCGGTTAATTTGCCGCTCACCGACCATTAGACCCAAATGCAAGTCTGAAACCATCCCAATCCGAATCGGTTTGGCAAGTGGCTGATTGGCAGTCAAGCTGATATGACGAATGGTGGGTGTATAAGCATTATAAATACCTATCAACACCATGCCAAAAAACACCAGCGGCAACAACATGCGTTCCCCGTAGGTTTGATAACTCACGGAATTAAAAAATTGCGGGGCAACTTTCATCAGCACCAGATTGATAATGCCCACCGCCACCATCGACATGATGACAAACCACAAAATAGTCAGCCAAGTCATAGACAGCTTAAGCCCAAAGCTCGTCAATCGTGCGATGCCAAATACCAATAACGCATTACTTATCACAAATAGACTAATCATCAAATAGCGAGAAGAGCGATCGGATAACCAAGACCCTGCCCACCACTGCAGCCCCCGCCCCGCGCCATAAGTAAACAATTCAAACAACAATACAATGACGGTCAGAAATATCCAACGCATACCAGCCCCAAATTTTTGATAAGTAAAGGTTATATAAAGAATGTTTGTGAATTTACAATGTGACTTTATCTATTAAAGCCAATCAGTGAATTTGAAAAAATCAACTAATATAACTTAGGCATTAAAAAACCCAACTTACGAGAATAAGTTGGGTCTTTGGATATCGGCTCATCCGATAACGGTATTGTGGCAGGTTTATTGATTTTTAACAAGCAATAAATTTGTTATAATAACGCTTTTGGCACTTTTAAAAATTATGACTTATTCAACTGCTGTTAATTTATCTGATATTGCGAGCCCTGCCCAAACCCGCGTCATTGTGGGGATGTCAGGGGGCGTTGATTCTTCTGTCACCGCCGTTTTGCTCAAACAAGCGGGCTTTGACGTTGAAGGCTTGTTTATGAAAAACTGGGAAGAAGATGACGGTACCGAATATTGTACCGCCATGACTGACCTTGCTGATGCGCAAGCGGTCGCCGATAAAATCGGCATTAAACTGCATACCGCCAACTTTGCCATGGAATATTGGGATCGCGTATTTGAGCATTTTTTGGCGGAATATAGCGCTGGTCGCACCCCAAACCCTGATATTTTATGCAACAAAGAAGTCAAGTTTAAAGCCTTTTTGGATTATGCGTTAACTTTGGGGGCGGACTATATTGCCACCGGTCACTATGCACGCCGCGGTTTTAGCGATGAAAATGGCAAAGCACCACTGCTGCGCGGACTTGATAACAATAAAGACCAAAGCTATTTTCTGCACGCGGTGGCAGGCGATAAAATCGCCAAAACCTTGTTCCCTGTGGGTGAGTTAGAAAAACCTGAAGTACGCCGTATCGCCGAGCAATATGATTTAGCGACAGCGAAGAAAAAAGACTCTACGGGTATTTGCTTTATCGGCGAGCGACGCTTTAAAGACTTTTTACAGCAGTATTTGCCCGCTCAAAAAGGCGATATCTATACCGATGATGGCAAAAAAATCGGCACCCATGATGGCTTAATGTATTACACACTCGGTCAACGTGGCGGTATTGGTATTGGTGGGGTCAAAGATAGACCTGAAGAACCTTGGTTTGTGTTGTACAAAGACTTGGATAATAATCGCCTGATTGTCGGCCAAGGCCATGACCATCCGATGTTACAATCCAGTGAATTGACTGCCTATAAACTTGACTGGGTGGTTAATGCACCAACCCAACTGTTTACTGCCCAAGGTTATCGCTGTACCGCCAAAACGCGCTATCGTCAGCCCGATCAAGCCTGTACAGTTTTTGCCCTTGATGAAACGGGTGACACCATAAAAGTGGTGTTTGACGAGCCACAGCGTGCGGTAACACCCGGCCAGTCTTGTGTATTTTACCAAGATGACATTTGTTTAGGTGGTGGCGTGATTCAAACCATCGATGCCCCTACTAGCCTAGCTGAAGTTTAAAGTTTAAAGTTTAAAGTTTAAAGTTTAAAGTTTAAAGTTTAAAGTTTAAAGTTTAATATACACTAAGATACAAACAGCGCAAATTGATACCATTTGCGCTTTTTTTATACCCTGTTGATTAAGAAAAGTTCGCGACTAAGCGTTTGTTCCACCCTGCTTTTCTTCGTAAATAACCGATTGCCCAACAGCCAAGATAAATCACAAATGAAATGGTAGTGATATAAGGTGAAATCGGCAGTCCAGGTCCTAACGATAGTAATATGCCGCCGACCCCAGCGGTGATGGCAAACAGCATGGAGAACAAATAGACATAGATAGGTCTAGCCGTCACTTGACTTGCCGCTGCGGCAGGCGTGATGAGTAACGATAATAACAGCAATGCACCGACAAACTGCACACTCACCGCCACCACAAGACTCAGTGCAAACATAAATAGCAAAGATAAAAATGTTAAATTTAAATGCTGCGCTTGGGCAACTTGTGGGTCGACCGCGGCAAATAACATGCGCTGACCAAATATGGCAATGATTGACAGTACAATCACCGCGACCACTAACATCGACTGCAATTCAGCGGGCGTAATTGCAACAATTTGCCCGGTTAATAAGCCAAATTTATTGGAGGAGCGACCTTGATACAAGGATAAAAACAACACCCCCAGCCCAAGCCCGAATGGCAACAAAATACCCACCACTGAGTTGCGGTTTTTGCCATCAATCCCCATGACCCCCAGCACCATGCCAGCCGTCACCGCCCCAATGACGGCGCCTAGCGTCACTGAAGACCCTAACCATAAGGCACACGCCGCCCCTGCAAACGACAGCTCTGCTGTCCCATGCACGGCAAACGCCATATCCCGTGCCTGTACCATCGGTCCAATGAATCCCGCCATCACACCCAACAATACCGCGGCCACGATGGACGTTGATACCAAGGGCAACAGCTCAGCAAAGTTATCAAAATTGATGATGGTATGTAGCCAAGTTGTGAGCAGCATGTAAATTCCAAAAGTTAAAAAACCATCGAATGTGATGGCTTGTTTTTGATTGAAGCAAATAAATTAGCGAAATCGATTGATTAAGTCGATACCACCGAGGTTGGCAGTCGCATTTTCAAGGCGCAGCACTTTATCTACCAAAGGCATAATCGGCTCGAGTTCATGGCTAATCATCAAAATCGCGGTATGATGTGCTTGTTTGCGATGGGCTAAAATATCACTGACCACATACTGGCTTGCCACATCAAGGCTCAGTAGCGGCTCATCCATCAACAAAACATCAGGCTCAGCGACCAAGGCTTGGGCGATACGCATGCGCTGCTGCTCACCACCCGAGAGCATGGTAAGCGGCGCATCACAAAATGACTCACCGCCAACTTCCGCAATGGCTTTATCCACCAAATATTTTTTTTGTTTTGCCGTCTGCCAAAAACCGCCCAAGGTTTTTTTGGGGCTAAATAGACCAAACAGATAATTTTCCCCATCTAGCCCTAGCTGCACCAAGTCCCTACCCCGAATCGGTAGTTTTGGCGCAAAGTCTTTGAGCTGAGGCACATAGCCCACTCGAATATCTTTGCCAAGCGTGATTGAACCACTTGAAAGTGGCACAAGTTTGAGTAAACTTCGCAGTAGTGTGGTCTTGCCTGTCCCGTTGGCGCCGAACAATGCCACAAATTCACCCGATAAAATCGAAAAATTGACATCCTGCCATAGCAGACGTTGTCCAAAGTGCATACTGCCATCTTTGACTTGCAAAACGACTTGCTGTGATTGGGGCAGTTTGACAAACGATTGGCAATGAATAGCCTGCGCAAACTGCCTCTCACTAGGGGGTATTTTGGTGGTTGACATGGGCATGGTGGCTACTTCTTCATCCTAACAGCAAGATTAACGACAAGGATGGTTGATTGGCAATATCACATTGCAAAAAATCTGGGCTAAAAAATTTAAGCATTATAAGCGATAACCAGCCAATACTATACCAATTAACGCAAATTTTTCCCCAACTGCATTTATAGGCAGCCTAAAAGTTTTAGGCTACTTCAGATTAGCGCGTCGCTGCCGCAAAATCATCCAGGGTTTTTTCAATAAATTGCGTATAGCTTATCACGCCATCGGGCAGAGTTTCATAGACCGCCACAACCGGTACTGTTGATGCCTTCGCCAATGTGATGAGTTGCTTTGAGGTAGCATCCTCGGTCTGGGCATTGACCACCAACAAACCGACTTGTTTATTGCTCAGCAGGCTTTTGCTGTCATTGAGCACTTTGACCGACACCCCTGCATCCGTCTCCGATTGCGCAACATAGACTTTTGGCGTTACATCCTTGATGCCCATGTCCGCTAGCAAATACCCGATGACAGGCTCAGTAGCAAAGGCAGTGATGGCTTTTTGCTGTCCGATTTGTTTGGCTTTGACTTTGAGCGCATCAATTTGCTGGATAAAGTGTTGGGTATTTTTTGCATAAATTGCTTGATTGGCAGGCGATGTTGCCGCCAATTGCTTGTTGACCGCTTCAGCCACTTTTTTTGCTGTATCGAGGGAGAAAAACACGTGCTCATTGAAGTCACCGTGCGAGTGACTATGTACTTCACTATGTAGTTCACTATGCCCTTCACTGGGCACGTGAGGATGATCTGATGGTTGCGGATGAGCGGTCTTTATTTTGTATTGGGTATCGTGTTGGTGTTGTTCACTGGCAGGCTCATCTGCCGCTTTGTCCGTGTGAGGCGACAGTCCTGAAAGTGCTACGGCATTAATCACTACAGGTTTGTGACTCACCGACTCAGCTAAGCTCATACCCCAATCATCATACCCACCACCATTGACCAGCATGACAGCGGATTTAGTGATGTTAAGCTTGTCGGTCGCTGTGGCTTGATAATCATGCGGATCTTGTGATAAATCATCGACCCCCACAATCACATTGACTTTATCCCCCCCGACCGCTTTAGCCACAGAACCCCATACATTGGTGGTGGCATACACGGTGGGTAATTGGGTATTAATAACGGCGTTTGATGAGACTGTTGTAGCTGAGCTATTTGATGGGGATTGATTTGAGGCTGATTGCTTTGAGGTTGATGGATTGTCAGTTTGTTTTTGGCAGCCTGTTAATCCCCCCAATAGGCTCAGCGTCAATGTCACCCCTGCAATCGTGGGGGTTTTTAGTAGCCTTAGTAGCAAAAAAGGTCGGCTAAAAAAAGCATATTTGTTAATCAATGCGTTTATCATGCTGGGTCGCCCAATCAAGTATTGAGAAGATTAAAAATGTTATATTATAACATTTTAATGGTGTTCTCAAGGTAGTTAAAGGATTTATGCTGGCTTGGATTTCATCTATCGCCCCTTTAAATTCAACTATTTGCGCTGACCTTTTTATGCCATAATAAATTTATCACATTGCTGTATGGTTCACAGGCAAATCGGTTGTTATTTTCTACGCTTTAAGCCTGTCAGCACTTTTTTGTATGACCCACTCTCACAGGATGTTTTTATGAAACAATTTTTCGCGCCTTGTCTGGTACTTGCCAGTATGTTGGGCACAACATTTGCCCACGCAGCCTCTATGCCAGTGGATACCAATGCCCGCTTTAAACTAGGGTTAAACGCGTCAATCAACAATTACGCGTACGATAAGGACAATGATGTTACGATCATGCCACAGGCATTTTATGACAACAATCGACTCTACATTGAAGGCAGTGAAGCGGGTTATTATCCCTACAAAGATGCACAAAACGAATGGCGATTGACCGCAAGCTACGATAGCCGTTCATTTGATCCAGACGATGCGAGTACAGCGGCGTTAAAAGGACTCGATGAGCGTAAATGGTCTGCTATGGTGGGCACTAGCTATATGCGCATCACCCCGTATGGTGGCTTTAAAGCGCAAGTGGAAACTGATGCGTTAGGTCGCAGTGATGGTACTAGCGCAAAAGTGGCGCACTTGAGCAGATTTAAAGCAATGGATGATAAAATCACCATTTATCCTGAGCTAGGACTGCAGTGGTACAATGACAAGTACAACAATTACTACTTTGGTGTTTCTGAGCAAGAATCGCTACGCACAGGAATAACAGGGATAAAAGCTTATAAGGCTGATAGTAGCGTTACCCCTTATGTCAATGTCAGTGCCAGTTACGCCATTTCGCCACGCTGGAGTGCGTTTATCAGTCAGCATTTAGAGTATTTGAGCGATGAGCAAAAAGACAGCCCACTGGTTGATAACCGTGTCGATAGCAAAACTAAAATTGGCTTTAACTATCAGTTTTAATACCTAGTTTGATGCCTAGCGTGCCCATAAATAGCTTGCCCATAAATAGCTTGCCCATAAAAAGCGCAAATCGTTTGATTTGCGCTTTTTTTGTTTATAAGAAAGGGTTATTTACTTCGTCCACGTGCGACGCTTGCTGCTGTTGAATAGTAGATTTTTCCACCGTTTGCGCTTGATGGGCTTCTAAATACGCAACGATTTGGTTCAATACATCTTGTAATTGTTTTGCCGTGGCTAAACTTTGTTTATCCAACGTAAACGTCGCACTACCATAGAGATTGACTTGCTCTCCTTGATTCTCAAGGGTAAATTCGCCCAATCCCACGCTTTGGCTATCATTTTGAAATGGTTTAAAAGCACTCATCTTTTCCCCTGTTTAGTTGTTGATTTGCTAATTACTGCTTGTGGTTATGGTGAAATAGTGGCTACATTGCTCGGCAAACTGGGAAACGCATTGACCCCGGTACGTTTTTTAAGGGTGCTTAGGCTAATTTTTTCAACGGTTCCACTATTATCATTCGGGCTAAAAAATGCTATCGCTTGATGTTGTGATGGCAGATATACCGCTTTAAAAAAATGCGATGGCACCAGCACACGATTTTTTAGCCGTTTGACTTCCGGTGTTAAGAACGCCACCCCTGTCACCACATAAGCTGAGCCGTATTGGTTGGTCAGGTTACGAGTTTGTGTTTCAATTTTTACCCAAGTTTTACGGTTGTTGTCAGGCGTTTGTGGGGCGATATTTGCCAAACTAAAGCTATCAAATTGTGAGTCCGTGGTTGCCATATCAGCATTGGGCGCTAAATGCCCTCTGTCAAATCCGGTACGGGTATAATCGCTCAATAAGCTACGCACCTCGGTTGGCAGGCGAGTTTCTTCATGAAAGTTATCCTCTCTGACCAAGGTTTTGGCAGCCGTTATTCGTTGTCTCGTCAAATGCTCAGCGACCCAAATAGGGGTTTTGGTGACACCCGAATACATCACCGCAAAGCCATTAAAGCACAGGGGGTAGGTTTTTTGCGACAGCTTAGCGGTCATTATCGGCTGGGTTTTCTCAAAAAATTCGCTGGCGCATTTTTGTAGCGCCTTATCTAGCGAACGCGTGGTGAGTGTTTGGGTATCTGTGTTCGTTTGGGCGGTAGGGATAGTAACAGTATTGCTATCGGGCTTGGCGGTTGAGGGCGCAACACTACAACCTGTCAAATACAGCAAGCCAACACTCATGGCTGATAAGATGGCAGTATGGCTAACAAAATGGGTTTGAACTATCATGAGTGACCTTAAAAAAAGAAAAAATGAAGAAAATGAAAAATAGTACAATGATGACAATGGTATGGTTGGGGCTAAAGTGATGTATAACGTAGTTTAAAACTTCTTGGTTATTTTATAAGGTTTTTTAGTGGAATACGCAAATATTTACTGGTAGTGATACCAGTTTTCCTAAATATTTTTTGGCTAATATTGAGTTGACTACTTCTATCCCAATATTTTCCCATCAACAATTCTTTAAGTTCTGATAAAATACGCTTTTTGTCGTTAGTAAATTTTTATGAGTACATCAACCACATCACAAAACGCCGTCGTCTTACTCTCGGGCGGGCTAGATTCCGTGACTTGCCTTTACTGGGCAAAAGCCAATTATGCCAACGTCACAGCGGTAAGCTTTAACTACGGTCAGCGCCACAATAGCGAACTTAATGCCGCCAAAAAAATTGCCGCGACTGCCCAAGTCAACCATCGTATTATCGATATTGATTTGGCACAGCTAGGTGGCTCGGCGTTGACCGATGCTTCGCTGGTAGTACCCGATGCCAAACAAACAGATTTTAGCGATAATCAGCATAATGACAGCATTCCAATCACCTATGTACCTGCGCGTAATACCATCTTTTTGTCGTATGCGCTGGCATTGGCAGAGGTGACACAGTCCAATGCCATTGTGATTGGCGTCAATGCAGTCGATTACTCAGGCTATCCTGATTGTCGTCCTGAATATATTGAAGCCTTTGAAAAGATGGCAAATCTCGCTACCAAAGCCGGTGTGATGGGCAATCATCTCCACATTGCAACGCCATTGTTGCATTTAAGTAAAGCAGAAATCATTAAGTTGGGGGTATCGCTGGGGGTTGATTATGCATTGACCGTGTCATGCTACCGCGCAGATAGCGAAGGACGCGCCTGCGGACACTGCGATAGCTGTTATCTACGTCAGCAAGGTTTTTTACAAGCTGAAATAGATGACCCGACTATTTATCAGTAATCTATCATCATCAAATCCTGCCAGCTTTATTGCGTCAACGGTAAAGCTAGCCATTGTACGATTGAACACCTGCTGTTCTATACTGCTGTCTCTTATGAGGATAAACTATGAAACATTCAGCCATCGTGACCCTATTTGCTAGCATGGTTTTGCCGTTTGCCGCACATGCCGCCAATCCACAATATGTCAATGCTTGCGCCACCCAAATGACCGAAAAACACATCACTGATGCCGCTTCTGCAAAAAAAGTATGTACTTGTGTGGTAGATGAACAATCAAAAATCACCCAAGCGCAAAAAAATGAGCTTGATACTTGGGTAAAAAGTGGCAAAGATGTTCGCCAAAACAAAACTTTTCAAACCATCAGTGCGCGTATGAAAGCGTGTGGCAACGGCGTTAAATTTAATAAAGCCCGTCCCTAATCGGTTACAATCAAGTCCATAATCGATAGCGCCGCGCCACCAGACCAGTTGTTTACTGGTCTTTTTTTGTTTTGTCGCATGAAGAAGTTTGTACTCAATCTGGCTTTCTGATATTGTTAGTTCAATTTTTGCTTGGGAAATGCCCATGACTCAACTACCCAATTTTTTGGTCACCACGGTTGAAGCGGATACCAGCCGTCATGCCACAGCGCAGCCGCAATTTATCCAGCGTCAAATCAACCTGCCAGCGTATGCCAAACAGTCAGAGAAAGGCTTGATTCTGTATTTTTATCCAAAAGACAACACCTCCGGCTGTAGTGTGCAAGCGCAAGATTTTAGCCAGCATTTGACCTACTTGCAGCAGCTTGGCTACCAAGTCATTGGCGTATCAAGAGATAGTGTCAAAAGTCATGAAAAATTTATCGCCAACCAACAGATTAATTTTGCGCTGGTGAGTGATACCGATGAACAACTTTGCCAATATTTTGACATCATTGCCGAAAAAAAATTGTACGGCAAAGTCAGCCTTGGCGTGGTGCGTTCAACCTTAATTTTCGACAACGCAGGCAAGCTGGTTTATGAGATGCGCAATGTCCGCGCCAAGGGGCATATGGATAAATTACTTGCGATATTGCCCACCCTTTAACCCAAACTAACCTAAATTAACCCAAACGCCTTATTTTATTTTGATTTTTTGACTCGAGATCACTCATTGTATGTCCGTGAACCAATTTTTTAAAAATATCTATCACGACTTGTATTATGATGTCTATAAAGCAGTCGGTGGTTCGCTCGAAGATGAAGCGGTTAATTGGCCGCTGTATCTCTCCAAACTTGCCAGTACAGGCATCAAAATTATGGTACTGTTGGCAATTTTGGGCGTGGTCTATCGGCTAAGTTTATTGCTCATCAATTCTGCCCGTTTTATCGCCAAAGACAGTAAGTACAGCCAATCGTTAAGGCTCATCGCACGGTTGATGTGGTTGTTTTCAAGTTTGCTTGCGGTGATGAGTCAGCTTAACTTTGAGCCCGAAACAGTCAAAGCCACTGCCAAAGCGGGTATTTGGTCAGTGATTTTTTATATGGCGTGGTACAACCTCGGTTATTTGATGCAAAAAATGCTCAAAAATTATGGGCTAAATGCGTCCATTGAACAACTACTGCATAATTTGTTGTCTATGCTCATCATCGTATTATGGATTGCCTCGGTGATGTCGCAGTTTGGTTTTGATATTGTGTCTGTGGTCGCAGGTCTTGGGATTGCAGGTATCGCAGTGGGTTTTGCCGCGCAAGCTACACTCGCCAACTTTATTGCCGGTATCACCATTTTGATTGAGCAATCATTTCAAGTCGGTGATTGGGTCAGCATTAATGAAAAAGAAGGCAAAGTGGTGCAAATTGCCTTGCGCACTACCCAAATTTTGACCCGTGACAATATCACCGTGATTTTCCCCAATTCAACCGTTGCTTCAGCCGAAGTCATTAATTTAACTGCCAAAAATCTGATTCGTTTTGATATTGAAGTGCGTATCGCGTTGGAAGCGGATATTGAAAGCGCGCGCGCTATTATTCTTGATATTTTAGCCAATACCAAAGAGGTATTAGAGCGTCCTGCGCCCACGGCGACAGTGGATAAAATTGGCGATTTTGGGGTGTTTTTTATCGTGCGGTTTTGGGTCAATCCGCCACACGTGTCTCGAATGCCATTTATCAAAGAAAATCTACGCGAACAAATCAAAGTGGCACTCGATGACGCCGGCATTACCACACCTTACCCTCATATGCAGCTTTTAATGCCAAGCGATAAAGCCACCCCATCGGTAAAAACTTCCCCATAATTTCAGACATTCTGTCATTTGTCCTGTGCTAATCATGCTAAAATACGCCATTAATCAACTTTGACTTTTTTTGGCAGTATTTATGACAGACAGCAATACAACGCCCGTTGGGCAAACTTTTAACATTGTAATCACTTGTGCCGATGGGCTAGAAATTCCCTTGCAAACTGAGCTGGCAAGCTTTGGTATAGATACACAAATTGAGCGCACGGGTCGGCTGATGGCGACATTGACGTTGGCGCAGATTTATCAAGTTTGCCTATGGTCTCGTGTGGCATCAAGGGTGTTGTTACCACTAGGCAAAAAGAACATCAATCCCGAGTACGATATTGCAGATCAGCTCTATACCTTTGCCAAAACTGTCAAATGGACCCAGCTATTTGATTTGGAACAGACCTTTGCGATTCGTTTGACCCTAGATAAGCGCGTACAAGCCAACCAGCAATTCACCATGCTGCGTGTCAAAGATGCGATTGCCGACCAATTTAACGAGCAGTTCGGGCGTCGCCCCAATGTCGATAAAAACCCCGATTTTGGCATTGTCGCTACTGTGGGTGACAAACAAGCTGAATTGTATCTAGATTTATCAGGTACCAGTTTGCACCGCCGTGGTTATCGTGCTGCGATGACTGAAGCGCCACTCAAAGAAAACTTGGCTGCTGCCCTGCTCTATAGCGTGAATTTTCACACCACCCAATTTGACAGTATCGTCGACCCGATGTGCGGCTCAGGCACGCTGATTATTGAAGCCTTACTGATGAGTGCAGATTATGCCGTAGGGCTGGATAAAGCCGATAGCCAATTTGGGTTTTATGCATGGCAACATCATGATACTGCCCTTTGGGAGGCTATGGTGCAAGACGCGCAAACCCGTTTTCATCATCGCCTAGATGCCATGGCAAATGGCGAGATGCCCGCGGTATTTGCTTTTGATATGGACTCAGGCGCGGTTCGAGCCACGCATAAAAATTTAATCGCCGCAGGTTTGACGCCTATCATCAACCGTATTACCTTGCAGCAGCGGTCACTGGCGACCCTTAATTTGGCACTAGAAAAACAAGTCAATGGCTGGGTCAATTCCCTGTTTATCACCAATCCACCATATGGTGAGCGCTTGGGTGAGGAAGAATTGATTAAACCCTTGTATCAAGGTTTGGGTAAAAAATTACAAGCCCTGTTTGCAGATAGCCCTGCCAAAGTGACTTTGGGTGTCCTCGCTGCCAAAGTTGAACAAGCTGACGTACTACCCCTTGCGGAGCCAAAAACCCTACGCTGTCATAACGGTGCTATCACCGTTTATTTTCGTTATGGTGAGCTGTTAAAGAGCAAAGACACACCGCTTATTACGCGTTTTGAAAAGCGTGAAATCACCGTAGAAGAAGGTCAAGATTTTATCAATCGACTACAAAAAAATCTTGCCAATCTGCGCAAACTCGCTCACAAACAAGCCGTGACCAATCTGCGGGTGTATGATGCCGACTTACCTGATTTTAAAGTAGCAGTGGATGTGTATGGCGAATTTGTGCATGTGCAAGAATATGCCGCCCCCAAATCAATCCCGTTAGAGACCGCCAAAAAACGTTTTAATCTAGCGCTGCATGGCGTGCGTGAAGCCTTGCAAGTGAACCGTGAGCAAGTGTTTATCAAAACCCGCGCCCGCCAATCCGGCAATGAGCAGTATGAGAAAAAAGCCAATTCGGGTAAATTCCATGTGGTCAGCGAGCCAACCGCCAACAACCAACGGGCGTATTTTTTGGTGAACTTTAGCGATTATTTGGATACAGGGCTATTTCTTGACCATCGCAGCATCCGAAAGATTATTGCAGAAAACTCACGCGGTAAAACGGTGCTTAATCTGTTTGCTTATACTTGTACTGCCAGTGTGCATGCGGCATTGGGCGGGGCAAAAGCGGTGACATCGGTGGACTTATCACAAAACTATCTGGATTGGGGACGCAAAAATTTTGCCCTAAACGGTTTGCCAGATTTGCCAAACTACCAGTTTATTGCCCAAGATATTTTTGAATGGATTAAAAGCAATACTGAGCAGTACGATGTGATTTTTATCGATCCGCCGACTTTTTCTAACTCAAAGAAATTTCAAGGTACTTTTGATGTGCAGCGCGACCACGTACCGCTCATCAACCGTGCCATGAATCGCTTATCCGCTGAAGGCGTGTTATATTTTTCCAATAACTTTACCAAATTTGTGCTAGATGACGAAATCAACAACCGTTACCACGTTGAAGAAATGACCAGCCAAACCATCGGCTTTGATTTTGATAGTAAACGCCCTATTCACCAGTCATGGGCGATTCGCCACAAATAATTTGCCAATAAAAAAGCGATGACTCGTATTAGCCATCGCTTTTTTAGATGAGTTCGGTTATTTTGCTAGAGTCTTGGTTTCAATCACGCTATCAAGCTTATAAAGACTGCCGTAACCTTTGGTATCGGTCGGTGGGGTGCGATAGCGAGTCAAGCGCAAAACCCGCTGTGCGCTTTCATCATGACGATAATTGATGATAGGCGCATCGAGAAGATACCATTGACCCACCGCTGTTTTTAATCCCTGAGTGTCATAATTGATATCACGCACTTCTAGGCATTTTCTATCGGTCACGTTATCGCAATACTGCCACTTGGGTTTGACCTCCAAAAATACGGTTTCCCCTTTGCCGTATTTTACTTCAGGCTTTAATATGCCATGCCAAATTAACGCAGTGCCGTCTGCCAAATCTTGTTGCAACATTGCATGTGTTTGCCAGCTCATTATCATCATTGATAATTGGCTATCGCTGTGCATTTGCTGAGCCAACCAAGTTTCACTTTGTTGTAGAGAGCCGCAACCCATCAAGGTAGTCACCGTATTGGTGCTTGCCTGTAGTTTGTCCCCTTGTAACCTATAGCCGCTCGATAATTGATTACAGCCTACACTGTAACTGATTCGATTTTGGGCGAAATCAAGTGTTACCTTGTGGTTATCAATTTGCGGCTTCAAATGATCCGATGGCGGTGGATTGGTACTGTTGGGATAAGCATTCACGCCAGACAATTGCCAATGATAACTTTGCAAATCATCGACACTGGGCGCTTTACCAATAAATATCGCAGGCTGGGCATCAGGCACTCTTTCACTCGGCGCTGATGGGTTAGTAGTCACCGTTTGGCAACCAGTCAGGGCAAGCATAAGCAATGCGCTGGTTTTAAAGCCGCCTTTAACCACTTGATTGTTTATCATTGTTCATATCCATTATTACCCCATTAATTGAAGTTTAGCCAAATATTTTTGGTTATTTAGCATCCGTTCTGTAAATTTAGTTTACTACCTTTAATGGAAAAGTTGGCATAAAAAAACCCAGTCAAGCGACTAGGTTTTTGATTTCAAACTTAACATAAACGATTATTTATTCGGTTGTGGCGTGGTGCGCAGATAAGGCTTAATTTCTTTATGACCTTTTGGGAATTTTGCCGCGATTTCTTCATTTTTGACGCTCGGCGGGATAATCACATCGTCCCCGTCTTGCCACTCAACTGGCGTTGCAATGCCATAATTATCTGACAATTGCAAGGCATCAATCACCCGTAAAATTTCATTGAAGTTACGACCGACAGCGGCGGGGTAAGTGAAAGTTAACCGCAGTTTATGCTGTGGATCGATAATGAATACACTACGAACCGTGTGCGTGGTTGACGCATTTGGGTGAATCATGTCGTAAGCTTCCGATACTTTTTTATCGGCGTCTGCAATGATAGGGAAATTCACCGCGCAGCCTTGGGTTTCTGAGATATCGCCTGCCCAAGCTTTGTGATCTTCGACGCTATCGACTGATAAAGCAATGGGTTTGACATGGCGCTTTTTGAATTCATCACCCAATGATGCCGTGCGTCCTAACTCCGTGGTACAAACTGGGGTAAAGTCTGCGGGATGTGAGAATAAAACCACCCAGTTATCACCTTGCCAATCGTAAAAATTGATATTGCCTTCGGTGGTTTGTGCGTCAAAATTTGGTGCCGTGTCGCCAATTCGTAATTGTGCCATCGCTGACTCCTTATGATTTGATTTGATCTGATTTGATTAATAATATGTGGTTATTGTTTGATATCGGTCTATCACAGAGACTCAGCAAAATTTTAACAGATTTTAAATTCATCAATAATGACTTTTTGCGAATCTTTGTTTCTAAAAAGTCATAAGCGCGCTACGATTGACTGTTTTATAGTGGAGGTTTTAATCAAATTCCGCGGTCTTTAAAAACCGCGCAACCACGTTAAACTGTCCAGCGGTGGTATCTTCTTCATACATGGCTTGGCGAAACGCATTGGAATTGGCAATTCCTGAGGTATACCAAGCAATATGTTTACGAGCGATACGACACCCCGAGTATTCACCATAAAACGAATAAATCTCTTGCAAATGGCTTAATACTATCTCTCTAAGGGCATCCATCGTTGGACTGGGCAAGATTTCACCAGTCTTTAGATAATGCGCAATGTCGCGAAAAATCCAAGGCTGCCCTTGCCCTGCTCGCCCAATCATAATGCCATCGGCGCCTGTTTGCTCATATACTTGTTTGGCTTTTTGCGGGCTGTCGATATCCCCATTGACGATAACAGGAATGGTGAGAAGATTTTTCACCTCTTTAATTAACTCATAGCGAGCGCTGCCCAGATATTTATCTTCCCGGGTGCGTCCATGTATCACAATCATGGCGATACCTGCCTCTTCGGCCATTTTTGCGACACGTAAAATATTTTCTTCGCCATTGGCATAGCCTAAACGGGTTTTTAGCGTGACTGGTACATCGACTGCATTGACCGTGGCATCCAATAGCCGCTTGACCAAGTCTTCATCTTTGAGTAGTGCTGAACCGGCAAGCTTTTTGCAAACTTTTTTTGCAGGACAACCCATATTGATATCGACAATTTGCGCCCCATTGGCAACTTGATAGCGAGCCGCTTCGGCGATTTTTTCTGGGTCTGAGCCAGCGATTTGCGCTGAAATAGGCGCGATTTCACCATCAAAATTGGCGCGATACAGCGTTTTGTGATGGGCAAACAAAGTGGCATCAGACGTCATCATCTCCGACACGGCATGCCCTGCGCCAAAGGACTTAGCCAGCATGCGAAAAGGCTTATCCGTGACGCCTGCCATCGGGGCAACGATGATGCGGTTGGCGATGGTCTGGTCGCCGATATTAAGGGGGGTAAGCAATGGATGGTTGGACATAAATAAAAAAGAATAATGGGCTCAAAAATGGGGGAACATTATAACTTTTATTGTCCATGCTTTGGCTAAAAATATTACGCATTTATCATACTTCCCATTTCCCCCTCTTTTAAACAATCGGGTGAGTTTTTATATCAATTTTTTACGATTTTTTATCTCTTTGTCATATAGACTTAACCCAATAGAAGTTTAATAGTGTCATACTCATCAATTTGTTAGACCTAGATTTAGACATGGAAATGGGCATAAACATATGTTAAAACAGCTTAAACTTTGGTATCGAGGCGGCAGGTATGTCAATGGGGAAGTGGTTTATCAGCTGCCCCATTGGTCTGCTAGGGTGGCTCGTCGTACGGTTGATTTTGTTTCGCTTGAATGGAAGTGGTTATTGGCATTTTTATGCCTCATCATGATAATTCTTATTATCGCTATTTGATTTGTCGATATTTCACTCATTTAGCCATGCCAATTTCGGCAACATATGGGAGGTAAAGATATTGTATATAAAACCGCTAACAAGTCACTATGTTTTACCATGACAAATCGTTGAGATTTTAGTATACTATCTTGTTTATTTGATACGCTTATACGACCGCTATGACCCAAATTCCTGTCATTCAAAACCCAGAAATGGTCAATCCCCAAGACCTTATCGCAAAAACCAATTTACTTGGCATGAGTAAGGCTGAGCTTGGACAATTTTTTGCCAAGCTCGGCGAGAAACCGTTTCGCGCCACCCAAGTCATGAAGTGGATTTATCAGTTTGGCGTGACCGATTTTTATCAAATGACGAATTTGTCCAAAAAACTACAAGAAACATTGGATGAAGTGGCAACTGTGTCGCCCCCAACGGTCAAGTTTAAAAAATTTAGCGAAGATGGCACCCGCAAATGGGTGTTTGAAGTAGCAGGTGGCTCGCTGGTCGAAACTGTACTGATCCCTGCTGACGATAATAAACAGTTTGGACGTAAAACCTTGTGTATTTCCTCGCAAGTCGGCTGTGCGCTTGACTGCTCGTTTTGTAGCACTGGTAAACAAGGCTTTGAGCGGGACTTATCGCCTAGCGAAATTATCGGACAGCTGTGGGTGGCCAACCAGTCTTATATGGAAAATGTGCCTGTTACTGAGCGTGAAAATCGGGTCACCAATGTGGTGATGATGGGGATGGGTGAACCCCTGTTAAATTACGAGCCCGTGGTAGCCAGTATGTCATTGATGCTCGATGATTTCGGTTTTGGCTTATCCAAACGCCGCGTTACTCTATCAACATCAGGCATCGTGCCAAAGATATATGAGCTCGCCAAAGACATTGATGTAGCACTTGCTATTAGCCTACATGCACCCAATGACGAACTGCGTAACGAACTGGTACCCATCAATAAAAAATATCCGCTCAAAGAACTGATAGCCGCTGCCAAATCTTATGTATATGACGAAAACCCCCGTCATAAAAAGCACGTCACCATCGAATATGTGATGTTAAAAGACGTCAATGACACTGATGAACACGCCCGTCAGCTGGTCAATCTGCTCAAAGATTTGCCCTGCAAAATTAATTTGATTCCGTTTAATCCGTTCCCGCATGCGCCTTATGGACGCTCTAGCAACAATCGTATCCATGCGTTTAGCAATATCCTGAACCAAGCAGGCTTTGTTTGTACCATTCGCCAAACCCGTGGCGATGACATTGATGCAGCGTGTGGACAACTGGTCGGACAAGTCACCGATAAAACCCGCCGAGCAAAACAATGGCAAGAAAAAGTGTCCAAAACGTTACAATCTAAAGCGTCTCATTAAATCTTTTATCATTATAATAGTTTGGCGTGATACAGGCGCAAGTTAGCCTTATCGGTTGGTGTTATCAAGGTTTTTTTGCTATAGTAATAGCCATTTTTAATGATAGGCTTGTTTTGCTATTGGGCTTTATCGACAATTAAAAATCGTTATCGACTGTCAAAATTTTTAATTATTCAATTTAGTTCATTTGATTATGAGTAAGTTTGTTATGCCACCATGTCACTCACGTCAAACTCATTTATACCAAAGTCAACCTGCTATTTTGTGTCAATTACACAACAACGATATAGACGACGACAAAATGCCGGGCAAATCAAATTTTTTATCGAAGGTTTTTTTATCTAAGGTTTTTGCCGCAGGTATGATTGGCCTTTCAAGCTTCACCCTTTGCCTAACGGGTTGTACCACCACTCGACAAGTCACCACGCAGACAGTCACCGCCAGTGACCCAAGTCGTTGGGAAAAAAATCCAGAAGAAATCGCCAGAATTCGCACCGCGATTGCCGCTGAATATATTCGTGGTGGAAAATTAGACGATGCCAAACGGCAGTTAGAAAGTGCATTAAAGTCTTATCCAAAGTCAGCAGAAGCCAATGATATGATGGGTGTGTTATTGCAGCAAGAAGGCAGCCCGCGCAATATGCAAAAAGCCGAAGCTTATTTTAAAAACGCCATCGCACTCAATCCTGACTTTAGTCAAGCAAACAACAACTATGGCGTCTATCTCGCCCAACTCAGTCGTAACCAAGAAGCGATTGCCCAGTTTCAAATTGCGGGTTCTGCCTTAGGATATGACGGTCGTGCCAGTGCGTTAGAGAATTTAGGTCGTACAGCATTAAAGGTCAAAAACAAACCGCTGGCGATACAATCATTTATCAAGGCGCTCGATGCCAACCGCCAAAGCATCGTCGCCCGTACAGAGCTTATTGATATTTTATTGGCAGATGGCAAATTTTTGGAGGCGCAGGCACTGTATAATGATTTGGTTAAAATTATTGGTCAATCCAACCTTGACCCGCGCACTTTATCACAAGGGATTAGGCTTGCCAAACTTGCGAACAATACCATAGAAGTGCAAAAATTAGCGCAGCAGCTTTTGGATCGCTATCCACTTAGCGATGAAGCAAAGCAGATTCGTTCTGGACTTTTAACCCCAACGTCAACTTGGAAATAAGATGGAAAACAGCAATAATACCGACAATCAACAAAACTCTACCCCGGTTCATGACACAACCCAGCTTTTGGGTCAGCGTTTTAAACAAGCCCGTGAGAAAAAAGGCTTATCGATTGACGATGTCGCTGCCAAAACTTTCATCTTAAAAAGTCATCTTCGGGCGCTTGAAGCCAATGATTTTGACGCCTTGCCACAGCCTACCTTTGCGCGCGGTTTTGCCACTACCTATGGGCGTTTTTTGGGTTTAGATAAAAATCTGGTCGCGCAAAGTTTTGATGCCCAGTACCCCGCTACCCTCAAACAAAAATATGCCACGGTCATCAATGCCCCGATGCAGCCGATGGGCACGCTTAATCGTGAAGCGCGTCCCAGTGTGCGTATTAACCCTTTTGTCATTGGTGGTATTTTATTGGTATTAGGGCTTGCGATTTTTATTTTTAATAAAGTTAGCAAAGCACATAATGACTCGGTTGAACAAGCGCCCGCTAGCGCTGTTGCCAGTATGCCAACCCAAGACCAAGTCAGCGGTGCGTCGCTTAACAATGCAGGCTCAGCGATTGTGACTAACACGGTGACTGCCAGTGGGTTACCCGCCACCGGATCTGCCATTACCGGTGTTGCGGTGAGTGCTGATAACGCCAGTGGTACAGCAGCGACAGGGCAAGCTGGTGCTAAAGCTTCAATTGACATTTTTGTGAAAGATACCACCAAAATCACCATTGTCGATGCGACAGGCAATACGATTTTAGATGGCGATCAAGCACGCGGTAGTTACCAATTGACAGGTCAAGCGCCGTTTCAAGTCAATATTGACAAAGCCAGCAACGTGAGCTTGGATTTGAACAAACAACCGATTAAATTAAGCAATTACGCCCAAAACGATAAAGCCAATTTTACTTTAAAACCTTAACGACTTATAACTTTAAAAATACGCTAAATCATTCGTTATAATAATAGGAACGCCTATGTCAGCGCATAACCCCATCAAACGTAAACTCACCAAAAAAATCTACGTCGGTAATGTCGCAGTAGGCGGTGACGCCCCCATTAGTGTGCAAAGTATGACCAATACCGATACCTGTGATGTCGATGCCACTGTGGCACAGATTCAGCGCTGTGTGGATGCCGGTGCTGATCTGATGCGCGTTTCTACGCCAACGATGGAAAGCGTAAAAGCCTTTGCCGAAATCAAAAGACAAGTTTCTGTGCCATTGGTCGCAGACGTTCATTTTGATTATAAAATTGCACTGGCGGTGGCTGATGCCGGTGCAGACTGTTTACGTATCAACCCAGGTAATATCGGCAATGAACAAAAAGTGCGTGAAGTGATTGCCGCCGCCAAACATCATGGCATCAGTATGCGCATTGGCGTAAACGCGGGGTCACTAGAAAAAGACATCCAAAAAAAATATGGTGAACCCACGGGTGAAGCAATGCTTGAATCGGCGATGCGCCATATTGATATTTTAGATCGTAATAACTTTGATCAATTTAAAATCTCAGTCAAAGCCAGTAATGTGTTTTTGACCATGGATGCGTATCGGTTGATTTCTGCACAAGTTGACAATCCCCTGCATTTAGGTGTGACAGAAGCAGGGGTGTACCGCACAGGTACCGTGAAGTCTGCGATTGCCTTAGGCGGGCTATTACTAGAAGGTATTGGCGATACCATGCGTATTTCGCTAGCCGCTGAGCCAGAAGAAGAAATTAAAATCGGTTTTGATATCTTAAAATCACTGGGTATCCGTAGTAATGGGGTGAATTTTATCGCCTGCCCTAGCTGCTCACGCCAAGAGTTTGATGTGATTCGGGTGATGATGGACTTAGAAAAACGCCTAGAAGATATCCGTGAGCCAATGGATGTGTCGGTGATTGGCTGTAAAGTCAATGGTCCAGGGGAAGCCAAAGAAGCTGACATTGGCGTGGTGGGTGCTAGTCCAAATAGCCTAGTATATAAAAATGGGGAAAAATCACATTTGATTGATACCACCAAGCTTGCTGATGAGATTGAAGCCATGGTCCGTCAAAAAGTGGCTGAACGTGAAGCGCAGCGCGCCAATGAAATTTTACGGGTTAAATAATTTTTGTATCGTTTATTTTTTTAGTTTGCATTTTTTGGGAAATTGACCATGTTAAAATCCATTAAAGGGTTTAATGATATCTTACATATTGAGACAGAATCTACGCGCCCATCGAGTGAGTGGCGCCAACTTGAAAGCAGCCTTATCGATGTGCTCAATCAATTTGGCTTTGAGCAAATACGCCTCCCAATCGTTGAAGAAACCCAGCTATTTGCCCGTGCGATTGGCGATGCCACTGACATTGTCGAAAAGGAAATGTATAGCTTTTATGACAAATCCAACCCACCTACGGCATTGACGCTACGCCCTGAAGGCACGGCAGGCGCGGTACGTGCCGTGGTGGAGCATAACTTATTGCGGGGTGACAATCCAAAACTTTGGTACATCGGTCCTATGTTTCGCTATGAACAACCGCAAAAAGGCCGTTATCGTCAGTTTCACCAATTAGGGGTTGAGAGTTTTGGCAGTGAATTGGCGGATGCCGATGCTGAGCTCATTATCATGACTTACCAAATGTGGCAAAAACTGGGTATTTTAGACGTGGTTCAACTTGAGATTAATAGCTTGGGTGAGATAGATGAGCGACTGGCGTATCGCCAAGCCTTGGTGGATTTTTTAACCGATAAAAAATCTCAATTGGATGAAGATAGTCAGCGCCGCTTAACCACCAACCCACTACGTATTTTGGATAGTAAAGATAAAAATACCCAACAAATTTTAGAGGATGCCCCAAAGCTTGCTGACTTTTTGGGGGCAGCAAGCCAGCAGCATTTTGAAGCCTTACAACACTATCTTAATGCAGTCGGCATCAATTTTGTGATTAATCCAAAACTGGTACGGGGTTTAGATTATTACAATAAAACCGTATTTGAATGGACAACTGACCAGCTAGGTAGCCAAGCCACAGTGTGTGCTGGGGGTCGTTATGATGGACTTATCAGACAAATCAAATCTATTGGCAGTGATAAACCAGCCGCCTCCGAGCCTGCTGTAGGTTTTGCCATGGGGCTTGAGCGTTTGCTGTTACTCATGCAAAAGGTGCATCCATTTGAGGCAACACCTGCCTGTGATGTATTTGTGGTCGCCCATCCTGATGTTTACACCGATGCCATCAAATTTGCCCATGAGCTGCGTACGCGACGTTCAAATCTTCGCGTGAAAATGGCAAGTGCCACGAGCTTAAAAGCGCAAATGAAGAAAGCCGACAAATCAGGTGCGCAATTATCAGTGATTATCGCGCAAGATGAAGTCGCCAATCAGCAAATTACCATCAAAAAAATGGCAACCGGTGACCAAATTACGGTCGCAAGTGACACGCTCTTTAGCGAAAACCCAGATTTTATCTAATCTATCTGATTGAGCCAAATTTGATGGGTAACTTATATTAGTAATTTTTTGAAAGGCTTTATGTAATGGTTAAAGACGTACAACCTAAGCTAGTAAATGATGAACAGCAATCCTTAGGCGCGCTCAAACAATATGGTGGCTATATTGTATCCGCTATTATGTTGGTATTAGCCGGTTATTTTGGCTGGAGTTATTGGCAAAAGCATGGCGGCAATATAGATACCGCCGCGGCGAACGATTTTGCCAAAATTCAAAGCGACCAGAACAACATTGAGACCCTAACCACCCAAGCTGCCACCGATCCTAAAGCACAAGCGCAACTGGCTACGGCGCAAACCAATTTGAGCAAAGACTTGAGCGAATTCGTGGCTAAACATGATAATTCGGTTTATACATGGCAAGCCTTAATGCTGCAAGCCAAACAACAAACCGATAACAATGATCTAAAAGCGGCGGCGGCAACGCTGCAAAAAGCGTCTCAGTTAACGCTTAAGGATGATGGGCTAAAAGCCATTGCCATTTTGCGCCAAGCACAAGTGCTATTGTCAGACAATCAAGCGGATGCGGCACAAAAACGCTTACAAAGCCCCTTACCTGCTGCCTTTGAAGCCAGTAAACTTGAGATTTTGGGGGACATTGCCAACCAACAAGGTGATAAAAAAGCGGCTGCTACTCATTACCAAAAAGCTTGGCAATTGATTGAACAACGTAATCAAAACAACCCAAACCCCCAAGACCGTGCATTGCTGCGTATTAAAATGGAAAGCCTAGGCTTAAGCGTCAAACAACCTGATTTAACAGGCGGCGTACTGGTCAAACCTACCCAAGCACCTACTCAAGCTGAAAAAACTGTCCTTGCTGCTGCAGCCGCATCTGCGCCTGCTGTTGCCTCAGGTATAAAATAGGTGCAAAATCTTAACCTGACAAAACTCTTAAATGGCAATATTTAAATTTCACTATACGTTACGAGATAAACAATGACGACCATAACAACAACAAAATCGACACCCTTATCGACAAACTTAATGAAACCTGCCGTATTTGCAACCGCCTTGGTGGTAGCGATGACCCTGACAGGTTGTGACAAGTTTAAAAAATCTGACAATGTCCATAAACCTGCCGCACTTGTGAAACTCGCTAGCAGTCAAAATGTGATTTCCCCACTGTTTAGTCAAGGCAGTAATACAAAAGTTAGCAAACGCTTTGGCAGTTTGCGCAATAAAACCACCATCAGCCAGCAACCTACCGCCTTTCGCGTGGCGTATGACAACAATGGCTATGTGAATGCGTTAGCAGACGGTAGCGTGCAAGCGTTTGATGGGCAAGGCAAAGCGCTTTGGAGTACCAAACTCAAACAAGGCCTAATGTCAGGGGTGGCGCTAGATGAACAATCTCGCGTAGCCGTGGTCAGTGACAGCAAAGGGGTCATCATTGCGTTAGATAGAATGACTGGCAAAGTAATTTGGCAAACGCCGTTGGACACCGTAACCCTATCCCCTGCCCTCATCAGCCAAAACCGTGTCATTACCCTTGGCAATGATGGTAAAATTAGTGCGCTGTCGCTAGAGTCTGGCGCGCCTATTTGGACTTTTAACACCCAAAATCCAAATTTAAGCGTTCGCGGTAGTGCCACGCCGATTTTATTCAATCGCAATACGGTGCTGGTTTCGACAGCCGATGGTCGTATCCATGCTTTAAACATCGATAATGGCGTACCCATTTGGTCAAAACGTTTTGGTATCAGCAAAGGCAGTAGCGATATCGAAAAAATTTCTGATGTGGACGCCACTCCCGTATTAGATGGCAATATGTTGTATGTTGTGTCCTACAGTGGTCAGTTAGTCGCTGCCGATATGGCTTCACAGCAGCTAAGTTTTGTCAAAGAGTTGGCGAGCCTAAAATCAGTCGGCACAGATGCTAGCCAAGTTTACGCCACTTCACTCGATGGCGAATTGGTGGCGATGGATAAAATGACAGGCACGGTTAATTGGCAAACCGATAACTTGTCTTATCGTGGCTTGAGTAACGCGGTGAGTATCGGCAACTATGTGGTGGTTGGTGATGCCATGGGTTATTTGCATGTATATGACCGCACCTCAGGGGCACTGGTTGACAGAAAACAAGCCAAATCCGACGTGGCGGTATTACAGTTTATCAATAACCGTTTGATTGCCCAAAGCGCAAATGGCGCATTTAGTGTTTGGCAAGTAAATCGTTAATTGTTAAACTGTTTACGCATTTAGCAGTTTTGGTGATTGGGTTAGCAGCCCATACTGATAAAAGTGTGAGTTTAAATGACAACCCAGCATTGCAGCGCGATGTTGGGTTTGTTAAGTTATAGAAATAATGAATTTTTCAAGCTTGTTAAAATCTTGCTTGTTGAAAATCTTGCTTTTTAAAAATTTTGGAAATTAAATTTATGAAACCAGTTGTTGCCTTGATTGGCCGTCCGAACGTTGGCAAGTCCACCATATTTAATCAGTTGACCCGCAGTCGTCAAGCCTTGGTTGCTGATTTGGCAGGTCTTACTCGCGACCGTCAATATGGCGATGCAACCTTTGAAGAAAAATCCTTTATCGTCATCGATACCGGTGGTATTGGCGAAGTGGATGAAGGTGACGGCACCATTGATGATTATATGTCGCACCAATCGCATACCGCTATCCATGAAGCAGATATCATTGTATTTGTGGTTGATAGCCGCGCAGGTATCACGGGCGCCGATGAAGTCATTGCCAAACAACTTCATACCCTTGGCAAGCCCGTGTTTTTAGCCGCCAATAAAATGGATGGCGTCCATGAAGCGGCGATTCATGAATTTTATGCGTTAGGTTTTGGTGAGCCATTTTCTATGGCAGCCAGTCACGGACGTGGGGTCGGCAATTTATTAGAAGCCGTCACTGCCAATATGCCCACCGATGACCAAGAAGAACAAGCACCTGATGGCTTACGTATCGCCATCATTGGCAGACCCAACGTCGGCAAATCTACGCTTGTCAATCGCTTGCTCGGTGAAGAACGCGTGGTGGTTTTTGATATGCCAGGTACCACGCGCGATAGTATTTATATCCCTTATGAGCGTGACAACAGACATTATGTGTTGATTGATACCGCAGGCGTGCGTCGCCGTGGACGTATTGATGAAAAAGTTGAAAAATTTTCTGTGGTCAAAACCTTGCAAGCCATCAAAGATGCCCATGTAGTCATCGTGGTCATTGATGCGCAAGAAGGCATTACCGATCAGGATTTGAACTTGTTGGGCTACGCCTTAGAAGCGGGTCGCGCGATGGTACTTGCCATCAATAAATGGGACGGGCTTGACCAAGACCAAAAGAATTTTGTCAAAATTGAAATGGATCGACGTTTTAACTTTATCCCTTATGTAAAAGTGCATTTAATCTCTGCGCTTCATGGGACAGGCGTTGGCAATCTTTACCCATCGATTCACCGTGCCTATGATGCGGCGATGTTTGATATTTCCACCAGTCGCTTGACCCAAATTCTGCAAGATGCGGTTACTGCACACCAGCCCCCTATGGTAGGCGGGCGACGCATTAAACTTCGATTTGCGCATTTGGGGGGTCATAATCCACCGATTATTGTGATTCATGGCAATCAGACCAGCCAAGTGCCAAACAGTTATCGTCGCTACCTAGAAAACGAATTTCGCAAAGTATTCAAGCTTGAAGGCACTCCGATTCGGGTTGAGTTTAAACAAAACGCCAACCCTTACGCAGGTCGCACCAATACCATGACGGATGCGCAAAAAGAACGTAAACGTCGAGAAGTACAAAAATTCAAAAAGCGCGGCAAAAAACGTTGAGGTGATGTTAATTGGCGTTTTAAGGGTTGAGTAAATGGTGCAGAAGACGTTAGGGTATCAAATTAGGGTAAAGCGTATCGTTGCGATACCCTTTTTATTGGTTTTATTTATTTGCCTTGTGATTTATACCTTAGTCGACTTGACCCAAACAGTGCAATCTGAAATCAAACAGGCAAGTAAGATAAATTATCTACTTGCCCAGTCTGTCGCCAGCAACCCCAACAGTGTGACAACCGCTAGCATTGATAAACTGTTAAGCGAGATGCCGCAGTACGAAAGCATTTTGTTTTTTCCATTTGATCAGCAGCAGCATCCGACCACGCATCCCATTAAAGTCACTGAAGTGCTTTTTGAGCGCTATTACGGATTGAGCGAACCTGTTAAAATCAATTTGTTAAAATTAACGCCCAATCAAAAAAACACTAAAGTAGACCAGCTAATTGGCTATAGTAATCTTACCCTTGACCTACAAACCATTCGCCAGCAATGGTTTTGGCAACATTTGCCGTTAATGCTTGTGCTATCATTTATTGCGCTGTTCAATTTGTGGTTTGTATTGCAAAAGGTGCAAAATTTAACCAATCGCTTGCCAGAACTTGAAGACTTAAGCCATCAAATTTTGCAAGATGAATTTTCACAGGCAGAGGCGTATCAGCTATCAAAAAGTAATGAGGCGTGGGTGTTTGAGAAAGCCTTGGTGTATTTGCTCAATAAGCGCAAGGCACAAATTACCCAAATCAACACCCTGCGCCAAGGAAAATATGACCTTGAAGAAACCCAAATTAAGCAGCTTGAGCATAGCTCAAAATTTGAAAATATTTTGATTCATGAGTTTAAATCCTCCGTGAGTCGTATCGAATCGGGTTTACAGCTATTACACAATCAATATATCAGCGCTGAGCAAAAAGATGCCGTTGAAATTATTAGTTTGGGTAAAGATGATTTAAATGCTAAGCTGGATCAAATCATCCAAATTAACCGTATCGATAAAGGTCAAATAGGGGTCAGCGCCTACCAATTCAGTCCAACGGGGTTAATCACCCAAATTGTCAATGATTACCAGCCTTTGGCTGCCGAGAAAAATATCACGTTAAAGGCAAAGCCCTATCATGCCGACTATGTCCTAGAAGGCGATGTTCAAAAAATCACTTTGATTATTAGCTCATTGGTAGAAAATGCCATTAAATTTACCGATAAAGGCAGCATAACAATCACCTCGCAGTTGCAACATTTACAAACGCAAGTACGGTGGACGCTGCAGATTGAAGACACCGGTATAGGCATTGCGAAGGAACATTTAGAGCAGATTTTTGAACCTTTTTTCCAAATTAATCCTGAAGTAAAACATTCCTCCTCAACTAATTCTGCAGGATTATTTTTGGTAAAAAAACTATTAGCACTGATGAAAGGCGGCATCACAGTTACTAGCGAACCAAATGTAGGTACCAATTTTCAAGTATCGTTACTGCTAAAAGATTGGAAACACAACTATGAGCGCAATTTATTGATAAATAAACATATTGTTGTTTGGTATCACTATGAAGATTTATTCGAAAAAGCCAAACGCATGGAAAATGCCGGTGCTAAAGTTGAGACCTTTACCAATACTGAACCTCTTGAAGATTATTTGTCCTCTCATACGGTGGATGCGCTGTTTATCTCGCGAAATATTGATTATCAAGCGATATTAGACTTTGTCAGCAAATTTCGTGAGCTTGAACATAACGGCAGGGTCACTATTGTTTGTGTTTATGACACCAAAGCGTTAAATCCGCATAGCATTGAACTGCTAAAAATAGCGGGGGTGGATTATTTTGTGAAAAAAGAAGTAATAGACGATACACCCGATCAATATATTAAAGATCTGTCCCATATTTTGAGTTAAAAAAACCCTTCAGATGAAAGGTTTTTTTATAATTTTTCTTTGTAATTTAGAATAAACCTTTAAAGAACAGTACGATGTGTTGCCACATACGTTTAAAAATTCCAGCTTCCTGAACTTGGGCTTCAGCGACCAGTGGCACAGACGCCACAGGTTTGCCATTGAGCATAGCAACCAGCTTACCCACTTCTTGACCCTGCGCTAACGGCGCTTTGACATCGGCTGGTAAATTGACCACGGTGCTGATTTTTTCTTGATCCAGCTTTGGTACTAGTACTTGTAAATTGCCTTTGCTGATGACGTTGACTTTATCGACAGCACCGAAGTTGACTGGCACGCTGCCGTAGTTTTTTTGTGCCGGGGCGGCAATTTTAGTAGCAAAATTACTAAATCCCCAGTTGAGTAAGTTACGCGATTGGTCTGCGCGCTCTTGAACGCTTTTAGTACCCATAATCACTGAAATCAGGCGCATATCACCGCGTTTACTCGACGCTACTAGACAGTAACCTGCTTCGTCGGTATGCCCTGTTTTTAGACCGTCTACTGTTGGATCGGTGAACAACAGCGCATTGCGGTTGCCTTGGGTGATGCCGTTATAAGTAAATTGTTTTTGGCTATAGATGGGATAATACTTTTTGCTGTTTTTAATAATGGCTTGGGCGAGTTTCGCCAAATCTTCGGCAGACGCTTGATGACCTTCTTGGGGCATACCGGTCGCATTCATAAAATGGGTATGGGTCATGCCAATTTTTTTGGCTTCTTCATTCATCAAATCGGCAAACGTGGTTTCGCTGCCACCAATGTGCTGTGCCATCGCTTTTGATGCATCATTACCCGATTGGATAATAATACCTTTTAACATATCAATCACAGGGGCGGTTGTATTGACAGGCACATACATACAAGACTCTTCACTTGAGCCTTTACACCAAGCTTCTGGGGTCATGAGGATGGGTTCGTTTTCTTTTAATGCCCCTGATAGCAGCCGCTGCTCAATGATGTAACTGGTCATCATTTTGGTCAATGACGCAGGTGGGAATGGCTGAGCGGCATTTTTTTGAGCCAATACCGTGCCTGTATCATAGTCAATTAAGATAAAAGCAGAATTGTCTAGTTCAGGCTGTTGTATGGCGGCATTTGCCTGTACAGTTGTGGCAAAAAAACTGGCGGCGACAAAAGTGCCGACCATCAGACGTTGGGTGTATTGCGGTATTACGATTGCTTTCATCTCACTCACTCTTGGCTCAAATCAAATGCGACCTGTTTGCTTGGACGCTTGGTAAAACGAATTGCCTATATTAGCAAAAAAAATCATGATTCAACACTGTATTCGGTCTAAAAATCAACGATTTATCTTGACTTCCTCCCCTCCCTAAAGTGAGGGGATTCCTTCTACAAGACGGTTAAGCCCAACCGCAAGAATGTTCTTACTGGCGTTAATATCTCTATCATGCCGTGTGCCACACGTTGCACAAGTCCATTCTCTTATTCGCAAACCTGCTCTACCTTTCGGACTACTGGACATATCGCCACAGCACGAGCAAGTTTGGGTAGTGTATTTCTCATTCACGATTTCAAAACGGCAACCTGCGTTCTCGCATTTGTAGGTCAGTTGTCGCTTGAGTTCAAACCAACCTGCATCGTAAACCGATTTGGCTAGTTTGCCTTTTTTACTGTTAAATTGGGTAGTTCTAACGTCACCTACCACGATTAGGGCATTGTCTTTGACTAATTGGGTGGTGAATTTGTGGATTAGGTCTTGCCGTGTATGTTTGATTTTGGCATGGATCGCTTTGACACGCTGTTTGTTTTTGGCACGTTGGGCGGTGGCTAACGCTTTGGCATATTTGAGCGTTTGCTTGATTTGTAGTTTATCGCCATTTGAGGCGGTGGCACTGTCTTTTAAGCCTAAATCAATCCCAACGCTACCCATTCCGCAAGTAGTTTTAGGGTATTGTTTGACGGTAATACAGGCATACCAACGGTTACGGCTGTCTTGGACAATTTCCAGCGTGTTGATTTGATATAGGCTAAGGTTGTAGCTGTCCCATAGATCAATGACTAGCTTTTGCCCTTTGGCTAAAGATAGTTGTAAGGTAGATTTTAAGCCCTTTTTACCAGTTTGGTGTGTGGCAATGTGCTTAATGGCGGATTGTTTGAATGGTAGCCAACCTAAGTTTTTACGCTTTGATTTTGGGTTGTTGGTTCGCCATGACAATTTAGCTTTTTTGGATTGCTTACGGCTTTTGGTGTGGGTTTCATTGATGGCTTGAATAGTTTGAGAATGTAAACCAAGTAACTCACCGCTACCTTTGGTGTATTCGTTTAGGTCATAAGCACTAAAGAATTTGCCAGTTTTTTGTAGGTGTCTGTAACTCAAATCATTGACATAATTCCACACGAAATTGACCGAACCGCTTAGGCGGTTTAATTGGTCTGCGTGTTTATCTCGTATGCGTAGCTTGAGTGTCTTCATGGGTTCAAGTATAATTAGATTTTTATATTCTATAGTTGGTCTAAATATATGTCAAACGATTTAAGAATTGGTAGGCACGTTGTTTACAATCTTCATGTGCATTTGGTCTTTGTGGCTAAATACCGCAAAAAAGTATTCACTAAAGAGATTTTAGACGACATGCAGGTTATCTTTGAGAAAGTTTGTTCAAAGTTTGAGGCGCAACTAGTAGAGTTTGATGGTGAAAGTGACCATGTGCATTTACTGGTGGTTTATCCGCCCAAAGTGGCTATTTCTAGTTTGGTGAATAGCTTGAAAGGCGTGTCTAGTCGGTTATTGCGTAAAAAAGAATATCCGTCTATTAAAGAGCAGTTATGGGGAGAAGCGTTGTGGTCGCCTAGTTATTTTGCAGGTAGTTGTGGCGGTGCTCCAATTGAAATTATACGCCAGTACATTGAACAGCAAAATACACCGCACTAAATACCATCTGTGTGTAAGCATGATTGCGGAGTTGCCTTAATCCACCGCCTGAAGTCGGTGGTTTTACGGCAACAGAGGATAAAACCCCCTAAATCAGTTAGGGGGTGCATAGCGTAGGTTGACTTATAATTATTATTTACTGTTGGCAAGGTCTTTGCACAATTCAAGGTTCTCCGCTTTTGGATAACTGAGTGTCCATTGGCGGGTTTCATTCAAAATTTGCTTGTAATCTTGCTGAGACGACAAGTACTGCACCGCTAAACGAGGATCACTGATGGTCGGCATTAATTTTTTTAGCTCGACATTATAGGCGGTGTTAAACCCTGTCTGTTGCGATTTATTCAGCATGGGTGGACAGATTTCTGACAACACTTGTAATACCGCCACTTCTTCTTTGGTGGTCGATAATTCTGACATATCGATTGCGATAGTATCGTTATTTTTATCTTCAGCGATACCACTCACGGTGACGCCCATTAACAGCATGCCTATCATAGCTTGACTGATTTTGCCCAGTTTAATCATACGGTGTCCTAACGTTATCTAAGTAAAATACAGCCCATATCATACTAAATAATCAAAAAAAATATAGCGAATAATCACGCTATATAGTCAGTATTTTGTGAACAAGTAAAAATTTTTGAAACAGTTTAGCAATATACGGCTAGATAAAAACTTTCATATCGTCCATGCGACGGCTTAGTTTAATAGTTCAATCGCTTGAATTTGCAACATACTCTCTGCTATCTGGCAAAAATGAACATCGACATTTTGATAACGCATGACAAATGGAGTATTAAGCTCTTGCTGGCGATACGCAGGTCTGGGGTCTTGTGCAATGAGTTGCTCGATGATTTTCCAATCTGTTTGCCTCAGCTGACTTTTTATTGCAATATTGGATAAATCCTGCAATAAATCGGGATGCCAATGCACCGACTTGATGACGGGTTTCTGCGCGGCATACCCAGCAATCGCATCATCAATACTATCGCTATAAGGCAAATACGGTTTGATATCAATGACTGGCGTGCCATCTACCATATCACCGCCGATGATATGCAGCCTCAAACCCGCCTCAGTGTTTTTAATATGCGAAAATTTGACCACGGATAATCCAATATTTGCCGGTCGATACATACTTCGACTGGCAAAGACCCCTATCTTTTGGTTGCCACCAAGTCTAGGTGGACGGACTGTTGGCTGAAAATTTGACGGATTGGGATTGATTCGATTTTGATGAAATTGCCATATAATCCAAAGATGACTAAATTGCGCAATGCCTTCAAAAGCACTGAGCACATTGTAGGGCGGCAACATGCTGATAGTAGCGTTGATATCGACAAGATTGGGCTGGCGAGGTGTGCCAAACTTTTGTTTAAGCGGAGAGTTCACAATGCCGATAATCGGCAGGGTAATTTGTTGTGGTAACATAATGGGTCGTTAAAATATGATATTTTAAACTATGATTATGCCATTTTTTTACGCCCAAATTCGACTAATTCATCAAAAATTTGCTATCATATCGCCCCAGAATGTCAATATTAACCCGCTATTTTTATTCTTTATCCAGTTTTAATTTTATTAATGACCAATACAAGGTTGGGCGCTATGTCAAAATTTTATGAAGAAACCGTTACCTATGTGCATCATTGGAATGACACATTATTTACCTTAAAAACTACCCGTAATGCAGGTTTACGTTTTCGCAATGGTGAATTTGCCATGATTGGTCTGGAAGTCAATGGAAAACCTTTGATGCGTGCCTACTCTATTGCCAGCACCAACTATGATGAAGAGCTCGAATTTTATTCTATCAAAGTACAAGATGGTCCTTTGACGTCTATTTTACAGCATATCAAAGTGGGTGATAAATTATTGGTGAGCAAAAAACCCACTGGCACCCTGGTGCTTGATGACCTAAACTCTGGCAAGCATTTGTATATGCTAGCAACGGGTACAGGCTTGGCACCATTTTTGTCACTTGCCCGTGACCCAGAAGTGTATGAGCGTTTTGAGAAAGTTATCGTAGTGCATGGCGTACGTTATGTGAGTGAGCTAGGCTACCGTGAGATGTTTGAAAAAGACTTGTTTGAAGATGAGCTACTGGGTGAATACGTTAAAGATAAACTCATCTATTACCCCACGGTCACGCGTGAGCCGTTCCGCAATGAAGGGCGTATGACTGATTTAATGAAGTCCGGCAAGTTGTTCCAAGATATTGGATTACCACCCATCAATCCAAGCGATGACCGCGCAATGATTTGCGGTAGCCCATCTATGAATAAAGATGTGGCGGCACTACTCGATGAATTTGGTCTTAAACCCTCGCCACGCATGGGCGGTACGGGCGATTATGTGGTTGAACGCGCCTTTGTCGAACAGTAAAAGTTGAGCAGTAATTTGAATTAAAAAAAGAGCCATTTGGCTCTTTTTTATTAATTACCTTAAAACGTATACTCCACCATTAAATTACCACCCGCATCTTTATCATCGCTGATGCTGTCTTTTTTACCCCAAATACCCAGTTTAACCGAGGTTTTGTCATTGTATCTATGTTTCCAATCGGCTTCGACAATATCTAAGTCCTGCTTGGTTGGAAAGGCAGCATTAATCACTTGATTAGATTGATTGACTTTGGCGTTGGCGTATTTTAACCCGAGCTGGTTGTTAGCGTTAATATTACCTGACAGCCCCACACTAATAATTTCACCATCGCCACCTATCGGATGACCTAGCGGTAAGCCATTTTGATAATAACCATCTGTAAAGACATAATGATTATACATAACACCACTTTTATCCAAATCATAATAGGTATTCGCCCATTCTGCATGCCAGAGCCAAGGCTGTTGAAACAGTGGAATGGCACCTTTTAACCCTGCCAAATAAGCGTGTTTACTGGGTAAACCGCCTGCTTCGTCCTCACCGATAAACTCACCATATAGGCTCATTGGTAGGTTTAAGATAGGTTTTAAGTTTAATTGTGCATCAATACCCGCAATTTGGTTTGAAATATCATTTTCGGCATTATCGGGATTGTCATATTTACCAGTCAAGGCTTTTCCAAATGATTTCAGGCTTTCATCTCGCCCATCTCCACCCCACATAATTGTACGAGATGCACCGATTTGAAAGGCTTCATGCGGTTGAAAACTTGCCCGCATACCTATGAGCTTTGCATCAGGCACTGCCTGATAATCTTGTAATTGACCAGCAGTAATTTGATAATTAAAATTACCGAGTTTTGATAACACAGGAAAATTAATAGGAGTATTATTGGCGCGCTGCATTAAAAAGCCCGTGACAGGTCTAGCCGCATCACTGCGAATTAAACTGCCATCAACCCCGTTGCCCCACCATACCGGAATACTACCAAAGGCAAGGCGATAATTGCCTAATTTGGTACCGAGGTAGCTGCCATCAAGATTAGATGACTTGCTAGGCTCATCATCATCGACATTTAAGCTGCCTTGAATTTTATAATCAATGTTATCACCTGCATGGCTATGAGAAAAACTAACACCCAAAGGCGTTACCGTATTGCCTTCTGTATTAAATCCACTGAACACAGCACGCTCGTCACCATTGACATTGCTCACTATTTGTAGCTTGGATACATCGTTGACTTCAAGCTTTTGTTTAACTTGATTCAATAATAGTTTATCATTGTCTGATTTGGGCTGCGCTTGATTTAAGGCTGTCTCTATGGCTTCTGAACTAATCGGCCATGTTGATATATCAACATTTAGAACGCCGTTGATTTTTAAAATCTCAAGTGTTTGACGTAGATCACTATCAATTTGAACTAATTGACCTGCATGTGCAGAAAAACTACACAATAGCGCCACACTAATTGCTAAAGGCAGCTTAAGAAATTTTATATTGTTTAACTGCATCACCACTTCCTTTACCTAACGCTGTTTTAACGATATAGCCAAAATATTTTTTGATCGACAAAGTGCTAATCATTTCTTTGCCCGTTTCAGCTAACAATTTAGGCGTCAATATATCGTTAATATGAATTATAAATTTAATATCTCTAACAGCCGATCATTAACCTTAGCAGAATCAAATCTCTCTTGTGCTATTTTATAACTTTCATTACCCATTTCAGTAATTTTTTTAGGATTTTCAATAAAATAGATCATTTTTTCGGCTAAAGCTTGGAAATTCCATTTGGGAACAATAAAACCATTAACACCATCAATTACGGTTTCACGACATCCTGGCACATCAGTCGTTATGACAGCACGCCCAATTGCCATTGCTTCTTGTGTGCTTTTGGGTATGCCTTCTCTGTATGATGGCAATACAAATACATCACTCTCTACGATCCATTCAACAATATTATCTACTCTGCCTGGATGAATAATCAAGTTTGTTTCTACTAACTTCTTAATTTCTATTTCTGTTAGGGAACCTAAATTACTCTTATCAATACCCCCTAAGACAATGAATTTTGTACTAGGATACCGATTTTTTACGATTTTTGCTGCCTGAACAAATTCATGGATTCCTTTTTCTTTGAGTAATCTACCAATGAATAAAAATTTCATATCTTTTTCAGGATATCTTATTGCATATGAGAAATCTTCTAAGTTTATTCCTATACCACCTAAAATATGTTTCTTATTTACTCGTATTTTATTATTTTCTAATAAGTCTTTTGGGTCGTCATGGTTTAAAAATATAACGCCATCTGCTAACGGTAATGACAATTTAAATAATGCAACTTGAGATTGTTTAATAAATTTGGTCTTAGTACTTAGCCCTTCTGGCTGCTCAGTAAAAGTATAACCCAACCCTTCTAACATAGCAAAAATTCTGGGAACTTTTGCCATTTTTGCAGCAAGAGTACCAAAAATAGCAGGTTTAGCAAAATAACTTAAGACTAGATAAGGATTTATTTTTTTGATTTTTTGGTAGAGAATAATAGTATTTTTAATTTCATCAAGTGGATTTAGCCCTCCCCTATTAAAAATATAAGATACTGGAGTGACACCTAATGCCGAAATTTTCTCGAGTTCGCTAGGAGTATAATCAGTCGTGAAAGCATAGACTTCATAGCCTTTAGCTACCAATGTGAGAATTAAATCTTTTCTAAAATTATATACGCATTCGGCTGTTGTACCAATCAGGAGTATTCTATTATTTTGCTTCATAAGTTTCTCACCATTTCTCTAATAAAAAGATTTCTTCAATGCTTTGCTAACTCGTATATTGATTGATGAGATTTTTTCATCAGTAAAATTAAGGGATTGTTGCATTGCTTTTTCAAAATAATCTTTTGGCTATACAGTAAATGCATAACCCAAGCCTTCTATCATAGCAATTTTTCTGGGTACTTTAGTCATTTTGGCAGCGAGTGCGCCATAAATGACTGGTTTGATAAAATAGCTAAAGACGATATCGGGCTGGACTTTCTTGATTCTTTGATAAAGACTTATCGTGTTAGATAAATCTTCATAAGGATTAAGACCGCCTCGACTAAGCGCGTAATGGGTAGGTATCGCTCCTAATTGGGCAATTTTAGCCAGCTCTACTTTATCACTGTCTGAGGTAAAGGCATGAACTGTACAACCTTTATCAATTAAAGATAAGATAAGGTCTTTTCTAAAGGTATAAAGACTCGATGCGATTGTGCCGATTATAATTAATTTATGCTTGATTAACTGCATATTTATCATTTAATATTTCTTTATACTCACTGATATATTTATTTACCATCACCTCTAAGCTATAATTTTGAGCTCGCTGATAGCATTTTTGGCTAATTTCTTCATAATATATTTCATCTATACCAAGTTTCAAAATATGTTCCGCTAACTTTTTATCATCACTTACATTAAATAATAAACCTGCTCCATCAACAACTTGACTCATTCCTTCTACATTTGACGCAATTACAGGTTTCCTAGCTGCCATCGCTTCAACAATTGATAGACCAAAACCTTCATAATGAGAGCTTAATACATTGATATCCGAACACTTTATTACATTATAGATATCATCCCTATTACCAAGAAAAAATGCTCTATCGCTTAAGTTTAATGACTTAACTAAGTCCTCACAACCATTTTTATCTTCACCATCGCCACACATTATTAACTTAAATTGATTAGGTAAATGTACCATTGCTTTTATGAGAGTATTATAATCTTTCTGTTTTGAAAATCTTGCCGCCATTAAAATCATAACATCATTACCCGATAAGCCAATTTTCGATCTATCTAATGGAATTGCTGATATAATTTTATCTAAGTCGACACCATTAATAATAACTTTAATTTTATCATCATCTATGTCTAGATTGTCTAGCAGAAAATCTTTTACTTCGGGAGTAATAGCAAATGCTTTATTGAATCTTGAATATATAAAATTCTCCAGATATTTAAAAACAGGGTTTATTGCTCTTCTATTAAATGCATTATGTTCCGTAAAAACAATTGGTGCAGTATTCTTATTAATTAGAGAAGCTAACGCAACAATATAAGAAGTTGGAAATATATGAACATGAATCAAATCATATTTATTTAAATAATTTGAAACTTTTCTAATAAATTTAGGATGAAAGCGATTAACATTAACTCCTAAAATATTGATTTTAATATTAGCATGTCTTATCTCATCGAGAAAATGACTACAGTTACCATCAATTAATAATAATTCTACATCAACACCTTCTTCTGATAGCTTTTTTGTCAGATTGGTGACAAAGCGTGCACCACCGCTAGTTGCAGGTAAACTATCAATTATTTGAAGAACTTTCATTTTATATATATTCCTCACAACTAGTTTGAGTGTTAAAGTTAACTTCATTTCTTCTTAATTTTAAATAATGAGACTTCATAAAGACTTCGGATATATAATATAAAGGTACATTTAATGCAGATTGAATCAGTACTCTAGACCAAAATTTATCCATTGGGTACTTCTTATTTAAGTATATTAAAGACGGTATTACTTTCAAATATTTTGGATAATATAAGGTGCCAAATTCTCTATAAAATAATAAAGGCTCATTAGTTATCATAAAATCACTAAACGACTTCGTTCGATACCATAACTCAGCATCTTCAATACGTATTGCTTTTTCATCATACGGATTATCAACAAACCATTGTTTTTTTGCCATAATTGTCGGATGGATAAAATGGTTAACCTTCATCAATCCAGACTGCTGCCTGTATCGTATTCCAAATACCAAATCATTTTCATCAATCACATAAGCATTGGTACCTAATACATTGATACTGGGGTTTTCTGTAAGTATTTGTAATTGGGTTTCTAATCTTTTTGGATGCATAATATCATCCGCATCCATTCTGGCGATATACTCGCCATTAGATAATACTGCTAACTCATTAAGCCTGGCTCCCAAGCCTTTATTTTTACCATCAGAAAAAACTTTGATTCTATTATCCTGTTGCTCAAAACCTTTAGCCATTTTAAGCGATCCATCATTTGAACCATCATCAAACAATAGTAACTCCCAATTGTCATAAGACTGACTAATGACAGACTCAATAGCCTTAGATAAGAACTTTTCAGCATTAAAAAAAGGAATACCAATACTAATCAAATCTTTATCAGCTTGCATAAAATTTAAACCCTACGTAAATTAAAATAAGCATTAAAATGTAATGTATTTTAATTTTAGCTTTTAAATATGGTGAATAAAATAGAGGGATAATTAAAAAAGGTATTATAACCCAGGAAAATAATCCCCATCTATCAGAAAATGGCAATTGAAAAGCCAAAAAGAAAACTGAACTTGCTAAAATATAATATATAAATATTACATCATATTGTTTTTTCAAAACTTGATTTGTTAAGTTCTTTCTAACATAAGAAGCAATAAATAGAAAAAAAGTATTAAAAGCAGCAAACTGTGGTTTAAAACCTACGACATAATCATAAGTTTCACCGTTAATGTATATATTTTTATTATTATTACCTAATGCATTGGAAAGTATAGGAGAAATATTTAATAATCCAATATCTATAAAGGCTAAATAAAGTGCAATAAAATAAATTATTATAAGAAAGTAGATTATTTTATCTTGCTTTGACGATAAATAATACGAAATAAATATCAGAAAAACAGGAATTATAGATGTTAAATGAAAGGAGATAGCGAGAATAAGAAATATAAATACTTTATATTTATTATCATTTTTTAGTAACAGTGTAAACGAATACAGTATTATAGATAAAGATACGCCTTGTCTGATTACATTCATACTCATACTTGAAAAAAAGAAAAAAGACATAAAGGAAAATTGAGCCATAAGAATATTAGCTTTATAAAACCTAGTGTAATTCTCTAAAGATTTATATATAAAAATAAAAAACAAACTAGCTATAAGTAATAAAAAAGCAGTATAATCGAAAGCAAAAAACTGAAGAAATTTACTGATCAATGGAAATAAAAATTCATTATCAAATTTTATTTCGGGGGTGTCTTGCCATAATAATATATAATAATTCTCAGTATCAGCACCTACACTCTGTGCTCTATAACCTGTTATTAAAATTAATAGTAAAATAATTATTATTGTAAAATATCGTGATAATCTATTTAGAGTAATCGAATTATTTCTGATTTCATAATAAATAGAATTTAAGATTACAAAATAAGCAGTAATAATATATATTATATTGAAATATAAATAGTATTCATTTAATCCTATCAAATTTTCTTTCATTAATATATAACCATCGAGATATTAGATTAAGCAAATACTAAATACTTACTAAAACATTTCCTAACTATATAAGATTATAGTTTAAAAGTACGTATATTAGAGTTAGCTATAATTAACAAAGTGAAATAGTAGATCAAAGGCATTTAAATAGTTGGCTGTGGTATAAAAAGAATGCTCACTATACCCAGCCATAATTGACATAGTGAAACAGTAAATCGAATGCTTTAAAATGATTTTCTAATTTCTTAGAAAAACAACACGTCTTTCGGAATACACGCCTAAGCCTTTGCCTAAAGCGATTGTTGTTGCCTTCAATATCAACCGTATGGCGTTTACCTACTTGTTTAAAGTCAACATCAAAGGCGGTTAAAAAACTATCCTAGTTATCACAGCAGATATAGCCAAAATCAATGCTCAACGCATCAAGCTTGGCTCTTAGCTCTCTAGCCGTCTTCAGATTACGTTTACCCCATACGAAGGCAACAATCTCACTGGTATCTGAGTCGTATGCATAGACTAGCCATACCTTGTTCTTCTTATGCCCTACATACGTCCAAAACTCATCAACTTGCAGTTTGCGGTAATAGCGTCGTTTAGGTCTTATCTCGTAATTGGAATTAACTAAAACGCTTAATACTTTGTACTTGCTAACTTTCTCAATGACAACAATGTCAGCAACACTACAGCCTTGAACTAGCATTAAGCGTATCTTGGCATCAATATCGCCTTTACAGCCTTGGTAACTTAGCTTCGTTTCATGAATGAATTGTCGATGACAGTCTTTGCATTGATAGTTCTGTTTACCATAGATTTTCCAGCCATTTTTCTTTATACTTAAACCCAGACAGCTTGGGCATCTGATTGTAATTTGTGTCTTCATAACCTCAAATTATCATCTTTTTCTCAAGTTGTCTTTTTTATTTCTACTTCAGCATACTTTTCAGACTAGTACCGATTTTTTAAATCATTACGATATTGATAATGCTACAGCATCGAAATAACATTAAGCTTATTTCGTTCTTGATACGGCTTTGACATCCTTTATAGCTAGTTCTGATCCATGGACAAATTATCAATGATATTCTTTACATTGATAGTTCAATTTGCAATAGATTTTTTGCCATCTTTCTTTATAGTTAAACTTAGAAAACTTAAGCATTGGATATTTGATAATGATTGGTATCTTCAACGCCTTAAATTATCATCATTTTCTTGCTTTTTCTTTCTTATTTCTTTGTGAGCATAATTTTCTTATCACTAAAACACATTAATAAATAACTTAGGGTAGTAAAATTTTAACAAATAAACAAAGATTTTTCATAAAAATTAATATTTTATATCAAGTATTGATTAAGTGTCAATAGTTTGCATTAATCTATCTATATAGATATCATCATTATAAAATTTTTCGAAAATTTTTTCACATTTTTCTAAAAACTCATCCATATCGATTTTAATATTATGGTGCTCAAGAATTTTATTAGCAATTATTTTGTTTGTATTGTCAGGATTTATCTTAATAGCAAAGTCACCTAGATTTATATTCGCCTCAAAAGCATCTATTACATTGGTATATATTGGTATTAATCCTGCAGCTAAATAAGAATTCATTTTTGTTGGTGTAGAAACATTATTAACGACATGATTTTCTCTAATTAGAAAAGCATATTTGTAATGAGCTAATCTAGCTTGAAGCTTATTTAGTTCGCAATAATCAACAAGAACATTTTTTAATTGATATTTGTTTATCAGTTCCTGTGCTTTCTTTATATCGCTTGTTAGAAGAGTCAGTGTGGCTGAATTATTAAAATTTTGAATTTCTTTAAAAATTAATAATGTCTTATCAATACATTGCCAAGCAAATAGCCCACCTGCATAAACAAAATTAAGATTATCAAGCTTATTCATATTGTTTTTAAAAGCAAATCTATCTATATGTTTATTGTAACAAGGTATAATTACAGATTTTTGACTTAAATCTAACTTATATTTACATTCGTAATGTTTTTTCATACTATCTGATACAAAAATACACAAATCACTTCTTTTAAGTACCAATTTCTCTATAAAACATAGTACATAATACATTATAAAGGATCTAGGATTATTACCATGTAATAATATATATTCTTCAGGACCAATTCCTTGAAACCAATGAATCAGCTTTCCTGTTTGTCTTATTATTTTAAGGCAATCAATAGGCCGTATAGTCACTATAATGTCTTTGTCTTTAACATCTTTATAATCATCTGTTTTAATTACACTATATTTTTCATTTGAAAAACTTTTTTCTATTAACTTACAATAATACTCAGTTGCATCATTAACAGTACCTTTGGGCAAATAGAATCCCACATTTTGTCTTTTCATATATACTTACCAAATCAAAACCTCACTGAGAATAAAATGACTATTATAGTGAAGCAATTTTTCAATGAATTATTTTACATCAGAATTATAACATCTAAAGATAAAAATTAGGGTGTGGTATAAAAAGAATGCTCACTATGCCCAGCCATAATTGACATAGTGAAACAGTAAATCGAATGCTTTAAAATGATTTTCTAATTTCTTAGAAAAACAACACGTCTTTCGGAATACACGCCTAAGCCTAAAGCGATTGTTGTTGCCTTCAATATCAACCGTATGGCGTTTACCTACTTGTTTAAAGTCAAAATCAAAGGCGGTTAAAAAACTATCCCAGTTATCACAGCAGATATAGCCAAAGTCAATACCCAACGCATCAAGCTTGGCTCTTAGCTCCCTAGCCGTCTTTAGATTGCGGGCTGTGGCCTAAAAAGTATGCTCACTAGACCCAGCCATAATTGACGTAGTGAAACAGTAAATTAAAGGCTTTTAAATGATTAGTGAGCTTTTTGGAGAAACAACAGGTCTTTCTAAAAGCTCGCCTAAGCCTATGTCTGAAACGATTGTTATTACCTTCGATATCAACGGTATAGCATTTTCCTACCTTCTTGAAATCAAAGTCGAATGCCGTTAAAAAGCTGTCCCAGTTATCGCAGCACACATAGCCAAAGTCAACGCCTAGCTTATTAAGCTTTGCTCGCAGTTGCTTAGCTGTTTGTAAGTTGCGCTTACCCCAAACAAAGGCGACGATTTCATTTGTATCTGGGTCGTAGGCATACACAAGCCAAACCTTGTTTTTCTTGTGGCCTACATACGTCCAAAACTCATCAACTTGTATTCTTCGGTAGTAGCGTTTCTTAGGTTTGATTTGATGCGCTGATTTGACTAAGACACTCAATACTTTGTATTTACTGACTTTCTCTATAACTACAATGTCAGCAATACTGCAACCTCGAACGAGCATTAACCGTATCTTGGCTTCAATATGTAATTGACAGCCTTTATACTTTAGTTGTGATTCATCAATAAATTGACGTTGGCAATCTTTACATTGGTAATTTTGCTTACCATAGATTAGATTTTCCAGCCATTACGCTTTATACTATTGCTAAGACAGCTTGGGTAGCTGATTGTAATTTGTGTCTTCATAACCTCAAATTATCATCTTTATCCCAAGTTGTCTTTTTTATTTCTATGCCAGCATACTTTTCATACCACTACCAGATTGCGTTTGCCCCATACGAAGGCAACAATCTCACTGGTATCTGAGTCGTATGCATAGACTAGCCATACCTTGTTCTTCTTATGCCCTACATACGTCCAAAACTCATCAACTTGCAGTTTGCGGTAATAGCGTTGTTTGGGTTTTATATCATGGTTTGAATTGACCAAAACGCTTAATACTTTGTACTTGCTAACTTTCTCAATGACAACAATATCAGCAATGCTACAGCCTCGTACTAACATTAAACGTATCTTGGCATTGATTTCGCTTTTGCATCCTTGGTAGCTTAAATCTGTCTCATGGATGAATTGCCGATGGCAGTCTTTGCATCGATAATTCTGTTTACCATAGATTTTCCAGCCATTTTTCTTTATACTTAAACCCAGACAGCTTGGGCATCTGATTGTAATTTGTGTCTTCATAACCTCAAATTATCATCTTTTTCTCACGCTGTCTTTTTTATTTCTACTTCAGCATACTTTTCAGACCAGTACCAAAATTTAATATCCGTTCACATGCTTTACCATCTCCATATGGATTATGTAATTCACTCATAGCATTATATAATGTTGGATTATTTAAAAGTTTTTCGCATTCCCTCTTAATTTTTTCTTTATCAGTTCCTACTAATATCACAGTACCTGCCTCAACTGCCTCAGGGCGTTCAGTCGTTTCTCGCATAACTAGTACTGGCTTTCCTAAGCTTGGCGCTTCTTCCTGTACTCCACCGCTATCGGTAATAATAAGATAAGATTGATTCATCAACCAAACAAACGCTGGATAAGCTAAAGGATTAATTAATTTAATATTATCGATATTCGATAAAATCTTATAAACAGGTTCTTTTACATTTGGATTCAAATGAACAGGATAAATAATTTGAACATCACTATTATTAATTGCAATATCTTTTAATGCCTCACAGATATTAATAAAGCCTTGTCCATGGTTTTCTCTTCTATGACCCGTTACTAATATGATTTTTTTATTTTTGATAATTATACTTTTTAAAAACTCAATTTCCAGATTGTTGATATTTTCAACTTTTTGTGAACTTTGTAATAAAGCATCAATAACCGTATTACCTGTAACTATTATTGTTTCTTCATTTACACCTTCAGCTAATAAATTATCCTTAGATTTTTGAGTAGGTGCAAAATGATAATCAGCAATCACTCCTGTAATCTTCCTATTGATTTCTTCTGGAAAAGGAGATCTTTTATTAAAAGTTCTAAGCCCTGCTTCCACATGACAAACTTTTGCACCAGAATAAAAACTTGCAATGCTACTTGCAAGAGTGGTCGTTGTGTCACCATGAACAAATACAAATTCAGGCTTAAAATCTTCCAATACTTCTTTCAAACCAATGATAATATCTGAAGTTAATGTATATAAGTTTTGATTTGGTCTCATTAAATTTAAGTCATAGTCTGGCTCAATATCAAAAAAATCCAAAACCTGATCAAGCATTTCTCTATGTTGACCACTAACACAAACTTTCGTCTCAAATGTTTTATCATCTTTAAAAGCTTTAACTAATGGAGCCATTTTAATAGCTTCAGGTCTAGTACCAAATACCAGCAATACGTTTGTCATAATTTATTTCTCACTACCATGAATTGTGTAAAAGTATGAATAATATAACTAATAAGAAAAGAAACACTTAAACCTAATGCACCCATATTATAAATATTAATTGTTACATAGGTGAAGAATATTAAGCTAGTCGCCCAAATTGAATTAACTATAAATCCTAACCACATTTTATCTTGGCTGGCAATGGCTTGACCAATCACATTATTCACAGTAATAATAGCTGTAGTAATAAACATTATTACCATAGGTAACAATGCATTTTGATAATTTTCTCCATATAATTTTATAATTAATGGAGAAAGAATAGTAAATAGCAGTGCTAAACCAGAACCTAGGTAAAAATTTATTTTAAGATTAATGTTAAAAATTTTTTTATAATTCTTCTGATCTTCAATTGAAGATGACAATAAAGGCAGAACAATTTGCGATAAAGCTGAGGGTATAAAAAGTATGGTATTTCTCCATTGATTAGCTATATCAAAATTTGCCATTTCATGATAACCATTTACCTGATTCACTAATAAATAGTTACAAATCCATGTTACTGGACTTACCATTAATCCTGCTAAGATTGCGGGAAAGCTAAAGCGCCAAATAACCCCCAACTCATTAAAATTATTTAAACTAAAAAGTTTAACACTATAAGAATTATAGAAAAATTTCCTTAAAGTTAAGAAGTTAAGAATAAATAGCAATACATAATTTAAGCCAAATGCAATAACAATTTCACTTAAACTATAGAACTTTGAGGCTATAATTAAACAAATCGAAGAAAATAAACCAGCAATAGTAGTGTTAATTGATAATTCTTTAAATCTTTCAAGCCCAGCTAGAATTCCTGCTTGTACACCATTTAATGATGCAAAAAATAAAATAAACGAACTTATTTGTATTTCTTTAGTTAAATTAGGAGCGTTTATTTGATTAGCAATATTAGATGCAAAGAAATATACAGTAATAGCTAATATAAAACTTACAATAATTGAAAATAAGTTTGATAACCCAACAATATTTTCTACTTTTAATCTATTAGAATTTTTATATTGAGATACATACTTAGTAGCAGTTATACCTAATTCCATGCTTGCAAACATAACGAACATTAAAATAGTGGATTTAATTATTCCAAACTGCCCATACTCTTCTTTACTCAGATAATTAGTCATCAAAATTGTGGCAACTAATAATACTAATTTTGAAACTATATTCCCAGATAAGATCCAAAAACTATTAGTAAAAATTTTATTATATAAACTATCACTAAATAGATTCTTAATTTTACTAATTAGCATATATGTTACCAACTAAATTAATTCCTATTCTAAATATGTGAGTCAAGTAGAACTTTTAGGCTTATAGCCCTCAACATATCTTAGAAACTGAGCTCTAAGCCACTGCGTATCTTTAGTACTATTATTTTGAATTTGAACTGCATCTACTACGTTTTTGATTTCATCAACACTATAAAAACGTTCTTTGGCTTTCATAATTAAAGGATGCTGAGTCTTCTCTATATTATCCCCATCGATGATTAACTCTTCATACAGTTTTTCACCGGGGCGCAAACCCGCAATAACAATTTCAATATCACCATTCGGATTATTTTGGTCTTTAACTTTAAGTCCACTCAACGTAATCATACGTTTGGCGAGATCCATTATTTTAACAGGCTCACCCATATCCAGCACAAATACCTCGCCACCATGTGCCATTGCACCTGCTTGGATAACCAGCTGAGATGCTTCAGGAATCGTCATGAAATACCTTGTCACGTCTGGATGCGTCAGGGTGATAGGCCCTCCTGCGGCAATTTGTTTATTTATTATACAGCGGTACGACAGAACCCAATGACCCTAATACATTACCAAATCTGACCATACTGATAGTGGTTTTTGATTTGTCTGCAGCCATCGCTTGACACGCCAACTCTGCCACGCGTCTGATCTAGTTTAATTAAATTTGTGAATAGAGGTTCTAAGAATCATTCATAAATCTAGTTGCTCCCACAGTTACCTCAGGATTATTAATTCCTTCACGTTTAAGTAAGACAACTACCGTTTTTAATATGATTTTCAAATCCATAATCATATTATGATTATCTACATAGTCAACATCTAATTTAAACTTCTCCTCCCATGATAAATTATTCCTACCATTGACTTGCGCTAATCCCGTGATACCAGGTCGAACTTCGTGTCGACGCTTTTGCGTTTCAGAATAATGTTCCATAAATTCGTACATTTGTGGACGAGGACCTACGAGGCTCATTTCACCTTTCAAAATATTAAATATCTGAGGCAATTCATCTAAACTAGTTGCTCTCAAAAATTTACCAATTCTAGTAATTCTTTTTTCATCGGGTAGGCATTCACCTTTTTTATCAAACAATTCTTTCATGGTCCTAAATTTAATAATATTAAATGGTTTTCCATGTATTCCAGCTCTTTCTTGAATAAAAAAAATTGGTCTGCCCATAAAAATCCAAATCAACATCGAAACTAAAATATAGATAGGCAATAGGACAATTAAGACTACTATTGCAACAAAAATATCAAATATTCTTTTTATCATAAAACTTACCCTAAATAATATGATCTTATTTCAAATTTGGAATTCAGTTTTTTAATTTAACCGCTAAGAATTTTTTGATTTATATTCATAACCATAGTGATAATTATAGGCACCAATTAAAGACTGCTTAGCATCATTGAAAATAATCCCTTCTACTTTTACATTCGCACGTTGTAGTTTTTCGATTGCATAATTCACCTGTTTTACGTTTGAAACGTCATATCGTACGACAAATAAGACTGCATCCACCAATTGCCCTATCGATAGCGCATCTGAAGTGCCCATTACAGGTGAGGTATCGATAATGATATAATCATAGAACTGACGATAAAAATCTAGAAGCGCTTTCATTTTTTCATTTAATAATAATTCTGAAGCGTGGCTATGGCCTTTGCCCCTAGGTATAAAATGCAGATTTTCATATAGTGTGGTTTGAATCATATAGCTGCTATTAGCCGCATCAATCGTATCATCAACCAAATAATCGACCAATCCATTGATATTTGGCAAATTAAATCGATCTTGCAGATGACCTAACCTAGCATCCGCGTCAATTAACAGGACACGTTTACCTGTCATTGCCATTGCCACGGCAAGATTTGCTGAAATAAATGACTTACCAATACCAGGGCCTGCACTAGTCACTAACAACGTATTGCCATCGGTTTTTGTTGCATTAAACAATAAATGAGTGCGAATGGACTTAAAGCCTTCACTGACCATCCCTTCAGGTTCGATTTGCTCAACCAATGGTATTTTAGTTGATTTACTTTTTAACAACCGCGTTAATCGAGGCGAATGAGGAATGACACCAATCACCGGAATATCTGTATTGTTCTCTAGTTCTTCTAAATCTTTCACGCCCGCGAACAGCAATGATTTTAAGAATGCTAACCCGATACCTAACATCAAACCTAAAAGTGTCGCAATTAGGACAATTTGCGGTTTTTTTGGTGCGATAGGTTCATAGGTATTAATAGGTAAATCTATAATACGTACATTACCCAATTGCCCAGATTTGACAATTTGAAGCTGCTCATAATTTTTGAGCATATTTAAATAAATTTCATTACTAATCTTAACGTCACTCGATAATTCTAAAAACTGACGTTGAACCTCTGGAATACGCGTAATATTTTGTTTAAGAGCATCTTCTTTGTCTTTCAGCTCTTGTATTTGCATATTTAATTGCTTTAATACCGGATATTCATCCGTATAACGCTCAGATAATTCTGCTCGTTTTAGCTCAAGTTCACGAAGGTTGGTTTCAATCTCAGATCTTACTGTGATAGCTAGTTCAGCTTCTTTATCAATATCAACTGTCGCATTTTGTTCACGAAAATTATTAAATTTTGCTTCAGCTTCCGCGAGTTTCGATTTGAGTTTAGGCAGTTGCTCTTGCATAAATGCAAGGGTTTTAGTCGTTTCCGCGCTACTTTTATCAAGATTTTGCGTTTCATACATTTTTACGATACGCGTTAAGGTATTAGTGATTTCATCTTGATTAGCGCCTGTAAGTGAAGCGTCTAAAATGCCCGTTTGTTTACCTTTTTCAGCCACCGCAAGATTTTTTCTAAGGTTTTCTATCGCCTTAGCCGGTGTAAGTTTACTCAAGTTATAAGAATAACCCGGGGCTAATGAGGTCACTTGAATATCAATATTACCCGCACTGGTTTTAAAACGCGATGCCGTTGCAACTTTACCCGTAAACTCTCCGCCATCAGGAGAGATCAGTTTAAAATTTTGGCTGTCTATGGCAGTTAAAGTGAAAATTTTGTTCTGATAAACCAAAGGGACATTAAATTCAGCTATCCAAAGTCCCACCTTTAAGTTACCCACACCATTGTCTGTATGACTAACTAGAACACTTTTCTTGATCAGTAATTTGTCTAAGAAACTATCTTTAAGCTGATTGACATTTAAATCTAAATGCAATTGATTGATAACAGGCCAAAGAATCATACGAGAGTTGATGATTTCTACTTCTGTTTGCGCAGAACCATCTTGTGCATTTAAAAGATCGGCAACGTCCGCGCCCAATGCAGAAACGCCTGAGGATTTTTTGTCAACTTGAATTAACGCATTGCTTTGATAGATTGGCGTAGCCGACTGGGCATAATAAAGACCGCCTAGTAAACCAAGCAACAGCATTGATAAAATTAATTTCCAATGATTTAACAAAGTTGCGATTAATGCTCTTAAATCAATTTCATCATCATTTACTTTCTGATCCATGCTTACTCACTTGATGCTAAACTACGATAAAATACATTTTAATTGTTACAGAATAAATAAATCTTTCTTATAATTTCGAAAAACTGGCTAGGGTCAGAATTTACGCTAATTTATCCTTCCAGCTTTCTACGGCTTTATTGAGCAATTCGCGGCTTTCATAAAATTTCTCAATAGGCAGTTTATAAGGATCGGCTACATTTTCATTTATCCAGTGACCAATCCGATATACCTTTCCACGTTGGCTTGAGTAATTTTGTTTCATCCAATTCTCTTGATCTTTGGACATACAAAGTACCAAATCATAGGTTTGCATCAATTCTTGGGTAAGCTGCTGGGCACGATGACTACGCATATCAACATGCCATTCATCCATCACTTGAATGGCTTTTTCATCAGCCCCTTCGCCCACTAATGCACTTAAGCCCGCTGATTTTACGAGTAGATTAGGGTGCTGTTTCTGTAATAACGCTTCACCGATGGGGCTGCGGCAGATATTACCGACGCATACCACTAAAATTTTTTTAAATGACATCGTTACTTTCCATTCATTAAAAACTGCTAGCCACACTTGTAATTGAAGTTAATGGCAATATTTGACTGATTACACGATTCCAACGCGTCAGACCTGTTGGATCTACATACACGACATCACCAGGCTGCATTTTAAATCGATTTGCAACTGAAAAATTTGTAATCGAGGTTAAATCAATATGATAAATATTTGACTCGTTTTGGTAACTATTTTCTCTTAATACGTATACCTTTTTGGCATTTGCAGAGGTGGGCACCATACCGTTGGCTTCCCCAATTGCACTAATCAAACTTAACCCATTATCAGGAATTTGGATAGTACTCGGTTTAGTAAACTCACCCATTACCGTGACTTTATGATTGGTAATATCACCGACTTTGATAGTATCACCATTTCTCAAATATAGAGAATTTGGGGAATACCCGGCATTTTGTAGTGATTTAAAACCAAAGTTATAGCTTCTACCATCGCGTATCAGCTGAATGTTATTGGTATCTGAGGTATTAATGGTACCGCCTGCCATACTGATAGCGGTATAAAGATTGACGGGTTGATCTGCAATGTCATATTGCCCAGGCGATTTTACCTGGCCATCAACATAAAATTTATTACCACGGTAGGAAAGTACACGAACTTGCGGATCAGGATGTTTAAGATATCGAGATAAACGGCTAGCTATTTGGTTGGTAAGTTGTGAAACTGTTAACCCTTCAGCTTTCACTCTCCCTATCATAGGAAACTGCAGAAAACCACTTTGGTCGACCAGGTAGCCATTGGCATAAATATTATTCCCTGTCGATTGCACGACAGGGGTAATTTCAGGATATGCTGGTAAGAATATTTCAACCACATCGCCTTTTGCAATTGTACTATAGGTTGCAGCGGATTTTGAGACAGGCGGAAATGAGATTGTTCTCGGCCCTAATAGATTAGGTACTGGGATATTATTTGCGGTTAATTCGGTCACATTAAAACGAATGCCATTATCTGCTACAAATGACACGGGTTGGTCGGGTACTGTCGATTCAGGCAATTTACCAACATTCATACCGCTAGTAATTGCTGTCTTAGAGCTACATCCAGCAAATGAAAGTGCAAAAATGATAGGAGACAATTTTATGAGCTTTGCTAACATGGGACAATCTCCTAGAATAAAAGGCAAAATCTAACAGTTCTAATCAATATGGTGCGTAATTGTAATAAAAGTTTAATGCTACACGCTTGTAAATTTTGTAAATTTAAGTAAGCGACATAGGTATCATGACCTTTCACTTTATCATGTTAATTACTGAAAAAAGCCCTAACTCTTATTTTCAATAATACTTAATCCATTATAGTATTATAGATTTGCTTGATAAACAATTAAAAATAATACCTTAATCATTCTTTTATACAGCAATTTTAGTTCAAAAAAAAGCCCCTATAATTAGGAGCTTTAATTTGGTACCAGTGGTCGGACTCGAACCGACACGCTTTTAAAGGCAACGGATTTTGAATCCGTCGTGTCTACCAATTTCACCACACTGGCATAGATGGCTATAGCTTATTAGTTTATCTGTAATCGGCTATGTGGGGTGGTATTTTAGCAACTTTATTTTTTTTTGCAACAACTATTTTCATTATTTCTGTTTCCAACCAAAAATAGATAAAAATAATTTTTCAATAAAATCGATACGTTTTTTACACACTCACTCACTACTTTGTATAGTATTCTTGCCCACCACTTAATCATAATATCGCTAAAAACTCGAGTTAAATTTGTTAATTTATGACTTTTAATCAACCTGCCACGATCTGTTTTAACATAATGCTATGTATTATCATAGCATTCATAGCAGGTTGTAATTCATCAAATAGTAATCAAAATTCAACGACGTCAAATAACCAATCTGCCAAAGAACCTACCAAAGCTATCTCAAAGAATGCGCCTGCCGCTTCTTCACCTAAAGTGATTGAGAATCTACATATAGCCGCTTTTTCCACTCTTCGCATGGTATTGCCTATTTTGGTATCAGATTTTAACCATAATTACCCGAATATAAAGATTCAAATTACCTTTGAGCCCAATGCTGCGCTGTATGATACGGTCAATGCCAATCCTCAAAGCTTTGATATTTATTTAGCGGGTAATCAGAGTTATCCAAAGCAAATGCTTGCCAGTGTTAAAGGTAATACATCATCGCCTTTTACTTATACTCGGGGTCAGCTAGTGCTTTATAGTCATAAATACCCCATGGACATTAGCCCTACAACCACGCTCGATCAGTTGATGCTTGACAATAAACCCTTTAGTTTAGCGATAGCCAATCCAAAGAGTTTAGCTTATGGCGTGGCAGCAGAAGCCTGGTTGGTCAATCAAAATCTTTATAATAATATAAAGTCTAAGATTGTATATACCAATACTCTAGATGAAACTTTTGCGTTAACGGATAGTGGAAAAGCAGATTTTGGATTTGTAAGCCTCTCGCAAGTATTGAATAAACCCAATGACAATGTCCTTCAAAATGTGAAAACACTAACCAATAACTATTTGATACTACCTAAAGATAGTTATCCGCCAATTCTGCAAGATGGGATAATTTTGAATCACCCTGAAACCAGTCAAATCTTTGTGGATTACCTAAAATCGGCAAAAGCACAAGATGTTTTAACCGATGCGGGGTTTTTGCCGATTTGTACCTCCACCACCATCTTACCGGCTTGCAAATAAGTGATCGGGTTTTAACCATTTGCTACTTACAAGCAGTTAATTAATTTGCTATCGCTGATTTTAATTGATTAGCCAGCGCTGCTAGACGCTCATGATCGCCTTGTCGATCTTCATGCAAGCCGAGATGATAGATACTGCTTGGAATCAAATGAACGTGGTAATGAAATACCGATTGTCCTGCCTCTGCATTATTTAACTGCATCTGCACAATACCTTGGCGGTTAAATACCTTGCGCTGCGCTGCCATGATTTTTTGCGCGGTGCTGAAAACTGCCACAATGTAATCTGCTGGCATATCCGACAATTCAACGGCTTCACATTTTGGAATGACTAAAACATGCCCTTCTGCCATCGGCATGATATCCATGAAGGCAAGCGTTTTGTCATCTTCATACACTTTATGGCTAGGAATCTCACCACGAAGAATTTTGGCAAAAATATTTTGATTGTCATACTGCATAGATTACATTCCTTTTATTGTTTAAATGAGGCTAAAAAACGAGGCTAATAAATAAGCCTTAACAATTAGGCTAAGCAAAAAAATCTAATATGGTTTCATTTAAGATAAATTGTCGATCATCACCCAGCATAGTGACATCATAATTATGTACAAAGCTGACTGCTAATGCGCGACTGGGATCACACCAAGCCATTGACCCATTATATCCCATATGTCCAAATGCATCAGACACATCATGGAACAGACTAAACACGCGATGGTAACCGAGTCGCCATGCCATCACCGCTGGCATGATTTTGTCAAATTGCTCATTATGAATGGTTGAAAGCGCCTTAAAAACAGCAGAATTGATTAGCGTTTTACCTTGCCAAACACCGCGATTTGCAAGCATTGCATATATTGTAGCCAACGCTATCGCACTGGCGACACCATTTGCGGCAGGAATTTTTGCCTGTAGCGTGGCAGGGTGATAGTAATTAAATTGTCTGCTACCGATGGGTACCAGTGCTGACTTATAATCTTCGATATTGATATTAGCAGGTTGAAAATACAGCGCGTTAATGGCCTGCGTCGTCAAGGGACTGTCCGATTGAGACAATGTTAACCAAGCTGGGTAAAAAGGCAGGGATTGATAAAATTGTAGCGTTGAGTCAGCATCTTGAGTGAGTAAAGGCTTGGACTGAGTCTCTTTGGCACGTATTTGACCGGCAACCTGCTCGACTTTGTCCTTGGGTACCCCAAAGTAGACTTGACCGACCAAATTAAGCGGTTCCAATAAATAATATTCTAGCGCTTTCTGCAAGGGCAATTGGGTTGCTTTTTCAATCAGCCCACCCAATACCCAGCCTGATACCAAGGCACTATAAGCCGCGCTAGAATCCGCATTGGATTCGGTTGATTGATTAATAGGCTGCTTATTATTAGCTGAACTACTACCTGAACTATGCGTATTAGTTGGACTATTTAATGCCATTTGCTCAACATTACTGAGCATCAGTTGCCAATCTAGCATGTCTTTGGCGTGTTCTGTAATACTGACAATATTAAATAATCCTGATTCGTGCGTTAGCATATCGCGCAAAGTGACACTATCTTTGCCATTTTGGGCAAATGCTGGCCAATAACTAGCAAGGGTTTTATCATATGCTAAAAGATTTTGACTCACTAAAATATGAATCAACGTAACCAGTATGCCCTTGCCTGTCGAAAAATTCAGCGACAGGGTGGATGGCTGCCAAGGGGTAATTTGCTGGTTAGTTTTATCAATATTTGCTACGCCATGAGCCAGTTGAGTGACCGCTTTACCTTCATGAAAAATGACCAGACTGCAGCCACCTACCTTTTGATTAAGATCAAATTGTGACAATAGTTGTGCTAGGTTTTGATTGAGCGCTTGATAATCCATTAAATCCTTCATTGCTTCAATAGCATCCTAAAAAATCCTGTGCTAAAAAACACCCTGCTAAAAAATAGCCACTTAACATTGACCCTTTATTGAAATTTTTCTGTCGCTATTATTTAGCCTGCGCTTGGGTGATTTTCCCAATCAAATTGGCTTTTGGTGTAGCGGGATCATAAACACCAAACTCCACCTGCTCGTCACGATTATCAAATTTTGCGATAAACTCCACTTCAGAGGGCAAGAAAATCGGCAATTTAAAAGTTACATCACAGGTAAAGCTCTCTGGCAAATCGCCCAACGCACCCAAACATTTTGCTTTTGTCCACATACCATGGGCAATGGCTTTTGGAAAACCAAATGCTTTGGCGGATAAAGGATGCAAATGAATCAAATTAAAATCCCCAGAGACAAACGCATAGCGACGCCCAATATCTTCGGGAATTTCCCAGAATTCATGCATATCATTGTCATCAAGTGTAGGCTTGGCTTCTACTTGCGTCGTCGATGATTTTTGAGTCGTTTTTTGACGTTTTTGGCGTGATAAATACGTCGAAGTCCCTTCCCAAACCAGCTCATCTTTTTCAAAAACTTTAGTGACAAAATCAAATTGCTTACCACGATCATGGTCGCGCAGGTTAGCAAAGCTCACCGCCATTTTAAAAATTGCGCTATCTTTAATGCGCCGATATTGGGTAACACTGTTTTGCACATGAATCAAGCCGAGCATCGCAAAGGGAAATGGCTCTTTGACCATCATGTTCATCTGTAACGACTGCGACAGCACCGCAAAATACGTCGGCGGCACGTAGCTATTGTTTTCAAAACCACAAATTCTGCGGTAATCGGCTAAGTTATCATGATCGATTTCAAGCGTATTGACGCTATAAGTAGCATTGGGCAACACCGCATTGGCTGATTTGTCTTGGTCACCAATCGGTAAAAAACTTTTGATAATATTAGCATAGGTGGTGTGCGGCTTTGGCAAACGACTAAAATTTTGGTCTGACATACAGACTGTCCTTACTTTTTTACTTTTTAAGCTTGAGCCAACAAATGGCTATTTGATTAGATAGTGTTCGGGTATATTCCATTACTTTTCATTACCGTCAGATCTCAAAATCTGAGAACTTAGTTTATTATAATCGAATGTCACAATCTAATTGTTGATTTTTTGCATAAAGCTTAGTTTAAGTTTGACTTAGAAAAAATAATGAAAAAAAATCAGTAGCGATATTTTCGATACTGATTTTTTTTACAACGTCAAAATTAAGCGCCCAACACACTTTGCCCACAGACGCGGACAATATTGCCATTGACGCCGCCCGATGCAGGGCAAGCCAGCCAAGCGATAGTTTCAGCCACATCAATCGGCAAACCGCCTTGGCTCATTGAGTTCATTCTGCGACCTGCTTCTCGAATCGCAAAAGGTATAGCAGCCGTCATTTGGGTTTCGATAAATCCTGGCGCTACCGCGTTGATGGTAATACCGTTGTTTAACGTAGGCGCAGTCGCTTGTACCGCACCAATCACGCCAGCTTTGCTCATGGCATAATTGGTCTGTCCCAAATTGCCCGCAATACCGCTAATGGATGATACACATACAATTCTCGCGTTTTCATTGAAACTGTCATGACTGAGTAAGTAATCATCAATTTTTTCTTCCGCATTGAGATTGACGTTCATGACGGCATCCCACATGTTATCATCCATTTTTGCCAATGTCTTATCACGTGTTATGCCTGCATTGTGCACAATACCATCTAAGCCGCCACGTTTGGCTGCTGCTGCGGCTATTTTTTCGCCGGCATCGTCAGCTGTGATATCTAATGTTAAAGTAGAGCCACCTATCTCACCTGCCACTTTTTGCAAGTCCGATTGCTGTGCAGCTACATCGACACAGATGACATGTGCGCCATCACGCGATAATACTTTCGCGATGGCTTCGCCAATACCTCGGCTCGCGCCAGTTACCACCAGTGTTTTATCTTTTAAAGGTTTTTGCCAATCAACCGTGACTGGGTTGCCTTCACCCACTCTCACCACTTGACCTGAGACATAAGCAGAACGCGGTGAGGCAAAGAAACGAAGCGTAGATTCAAGGTTTTGCGCCGCATTTGGGTCTACATAGATAAGCTGGCTTGTGATACCGCGCTTAAACTCTTTACCGACAGATTTGACAAATCCTTCTAAAGCACGCTGGGCTGCTGCCTGTGCGATACTGGTGCATTTTTCAGGTGGCAAGCCAATGACGATGACTCGACCTGAGCGGTCAATCGAACGCGCAATCGGATGAAAGAAGTTGTAAACTTGTTTCAGGTCATGGGTTGTGTTAATACCTGAAGCATCGAAAATTGCCACTTTAAAATACTGATTTGCGCCAAACTGCTCGGCGTTAATCTGCGCATTTTGTAAAGCATCACGCGCTGACTCATTGGGGTCTAGATAGACATCCGCTTGCACATTCGCCAAGACTTTGGCGATGTCATTTGCTAAGACAGCGTTTTCACTGACCCCAAAAATGACACTGCCTGTCACAGGCGCTTGACCGTCTTTGTAACGCTCAAGACTAATTGGCATCGGTAAACCCAAATTTTGGGCAATCTTACGTCCCAATGGATTTTGAACGAATTCGGAATAATGGTCTGACATAAGGACTCCTTTGAATAGTTGGTTTTGCTTAGGCTATTAGATAAGGCTCAATTAAACAGTAAGTTAAATACTCAATTAAAGACAGTTACTGTCTAAATTTTATACCAATCAAGCAACCTTGAACAGTCATATCAAATAAAATTTTATTGGTTTTGTTGATTTATATAAATTATCGTTATATATATACCTTTAGGCGATATTTTTGTCTGCGTTTTATGGTAACATCACTAAAACTTAAAAAGTTAAGTTATTTTTAAAAGATTTCATTATTTTTAAAAAGTTATTTGGTTTAAGTTTATCTCAATTATTTAATTGATTGCTCAAAAGGACTTTTCTATGGACAATTTTCAACACCCCACTCACCAGCCTGCTGGCAAAAAGGTCGCTATTTTAGGTGGCAACCGTATTCCGTTCGCCCGCTCGAATGGTCAATATACCAATGTCAGCAACTCTGAAATGTTGACGGCTGCCCTTAACGGCTTGGTGGAACGCTATAATTTACAAGATAAACGCTTGGGTGAAGTGGTGGCAGGCGCGGTCATTAAATTAAGCCGTGATATCAATCTCACCCGTGAATGTGTGTTAAGCACGGCGTTAAGTCCGCAAACACCTGCTTATGATGTGTCACAGGCATGTGGTACTGGACTACAAGCAGCTTTCGCGGTGAGCAATAAAATCGCCTTAGGATTGATTGATTCAGGGATTGCAGGCGGTGTTGACACCACTTCTGATGCCCCTTTAGGCATTGGTGATGGGCTGCGTAAAGCGCTGTTAAAACTTAATAATGCCAAAACCAATAAAGATCGCTTGCAAGCGTTATTAAGCATTAATCCAAAAGACTTGATTGATGCACCGCAAAATGGTGAACCTCGCACCAAATTATCGATGGGTGACCACCAAGCCATCACTGCCCTTGAATGGGCGATCACTCGTGAAGCACAAGATGAGTTTACCTTTAATAGCCATAAAAACTTAGCACGTGCGTACGATGAGGGGTTTTTTGATGATTTAATCACGCCATTTAAGGGTTTAACACGCGATAACAATCTACGTCCCGATATTTCGTTAGAAAAATTGGCATCGTTAAAACCCGTATTTGGTAAGAAAAATGCCAACCCAACCATGACGGCGGGCAACTCAACACCGCTGACCGATGGTGCATCTTGTGTGTTATTGGGAACGGATGAGTGGGCTGCAGCGAATGGATTAAAACCGCTTGCTTATCTCACCTACCAAGAAACCGCTGCGGTTGATTTTACAGGTAAAAAAGGCGTTAAAGAAGGCTTATTGATGGCACCTGCGTATGCTGTGCCACGTATGTTGGAACGTGCAGGATTAACGCTGCAAGACTTTGATTATTATGAAATTCATGAAGCATTTGCCTCACAGGTATTGTCTACACTTGCTGCATGGGAAGATGAAAGTTTTTGTAAAGAGCGCTTAGGTCTTGATAAGCCACTTGGCGCGATTGACCGCAGTAAACTCAACGTAAATGGCTCATCACTTGCTGCAGGGCATCCGTTTGCCGCAACCGGTGGTCGCATTCTTGCTAGCACTGCTAAACTATTGGATCAAAAAGGATCGGGTCGTGCGCTGATTTCTATCTGTGCTGCGGGCGGACAAGGTGTGGTCGCCATTTTAGAAAAATAATCAAGTAGCTAATACCAAGTACTTATACTTAAGTACTTAGTATTCAAGTAACTGATAAATAAGTACTTAAAAAAATAATGTAAAAAAGGCGAGATAATGAACTCGCCTTTTTTATCGCCTAACTAAATTTAATCGGTTTTTCGCCATCTTCATCTTGCGGTTTATTTGGGTAGTGATGATCATGACCGATATCACAGTCTTCTGCCGCTTTCTTGGGTCGATGAATATAGCCAGTGCGCTCTTCTACACCCAAAAATTCATGCTCCCACACCATCACCGCTTGCATACAAGTTTGACGCTGTTCCTCCGTCAACTTTCGACCATCTTCCCATTTGCCAAGCGAAATCGCTTGACGAAATTTTTCAACAATTTCAGGCGTTAACGCTGATAAAATCGCTTGTTTATCCATGACCCAATTGTCCTTATAACCTTCAATAAATCACAATAGTTTAAAAAAATTTTGCTAAATAATTAAAAAATTATAGCAAATTAAGCGGATAAAATCTATTTGGCAAGTTGTTTTATAGCCGGCTAGCTGCCTACAACGGCGTGATTACAAATTGGGCAATGTTAATTTGCACGCAGATATTATATGCTTTGCTTATCAAAAGTTGTGAAAACTTACCTTATAAAAACTTACCTTATAAAATAGAGCACCCCTATGAATCTTCTCAAATACAGCTATCATCAACACGCTGTAACCCGTGTTTTTAATCAAAAAAAAACAGCTTTTAATCAAAAGCAGTTGGCTAAAGCAGTCTTTGTATTAAGCCTAATATCCGGCCAACATTATGCGTTAGCAGCGCCTGTATCGCCTGTATCAACTGCTCCAGTTCAGCAATTTTCGTCAGATACAGCCCCATCTACGCCGACGCCTATTACCGCTACCCAAGCATTGCAAAGGGCATTGACATCAGCCCATAAGCAAAACTTAGCTGCGCAAAAAGCGTGGCTGCGGTTGTTGTATTATCCTGAAACAGTCACCACAAAACAGCCCTTTGAAAGTCGGGTTAACAATCGTTTTAACCCACAAGCGAGCCAACGACAATTTTTTGCCAGCGCGCAAGGCGCCAAAAATCCCCAAGCAGAACTCGATGAAATCCTCACACAGTTATTTCACCCTACCAAAAAAAATAATGCCTCTGTGCAATGTCGCTTTCCCGCTCGTACACAGTGGCTCATTGAAAACTTAGCCATCGATACCTCAAGCATCCCCAACCAACATTGTGATGCACTCGATTCATGGCTACAAAAAATCAATCCCCAATCCGTCTCATTAATTTTTGCCAGTGAGTATTTAGATAGCCCACCGTCTGCGTTTGCCCATAGTTTTTTGCGATTTGATAATGCCGACCTTAGCAATCAATACTATTTGAACTTCACCCCAAAAGTCACCGACGGTGAGCATTTTTTAAAATTTGCTTACAAATCTAGTATCGGTGGCAATGCAGGCGAATTTACCATGACCAATTATCAGCAAGGTATCAAAGAATATTTGCAAGATAATGGGCGCAACGTATGGCAATATCAGCTCAATCTCAGCGATAAACAAGTTAAACAACTTGCCTATCGAACGTGGGAAATTAAAGACCAAAATTTGCCTTATTATCTGTTATCCGATAATTGCGCTTCTGAAATTTTGGTGTTACTAAACTCTATTTTTCCCGATAAAAATTTTTTAGTGAATAACTCCCCAATGATTTCCCCTGCCCAAGTGGTACGCATGTTAAATCGCGAAAATTTGATTCGCTCTACCAATTTTAGTCCTTCAACACCGACTGTTGTGCAAGCGCAATTAAACGCCCGCAACGCGGCAAATCATCCCAAGGCTTTTAACAATCCCCATCAAGATATAGCGCCAAGTCCTCAGATATTGCCCAGCCGCGACAATCCTGAACTAGCTAATCCTTTAAGTCGATTTGATATCGGGGTCAGCCAGCAGTCGTTTGACACGGTCAGTGGACGACCTAAGTTAGACAGTAACCAGGCTATCACTTTAAATTATCGCATGGTGTATCGTGATGCGTTGGATAAAATTGATGGCTATCCCATAGGCTCACAATTGACGGCATTGAGTATGGGTCTTAGCATTCATGACAACACCGACCAGCAAGATACCGTGCAACTTGAGCAGCTAGGATTATTTGATGTGCGTTCATTGCATCCGATTAATAGCGCGAAAAAAGGTATTTCATGGGGTGGCAATATTGGCTTACAGCGAGTCTTTGATGGTATCAAGGGTACCAGCAGTAGCAATAAAGATGACCTCCGCGCTACAGACAATCATTTGGTCGCAAATATCAGCGGTGAATTTGGTAAAAGCGTGGCAATCGGTAGCGCTGCTCCAAATACAGGCGATATGCCCGCCAATATTTGCTATGGCTTGGGCGCTATTGCAGCGCAGTTTGGTAAGGGCTTATATCATGGTTATCGTGCTGGGCTTGGCGTCAATATTGGGTGCAATGCAGAATTGCGTCCAAATTGGCGCGCGATATCAGAATTAACACTGCCATTTTGGTTAAGTGGCGATAGTGATAATGAAAGCTACTGGCAGCCCAAACTCAGTATTGGTAGTCAATATGATATCAATCAAACCAATGCGATTCGGGTTACCGCTAGCCGTGAATGGTTGCCAAAGTCTGACAATATCGATAACGTTGATGAAGTTGCGCTAAAATGGCTACACTATTTTGAATAATTTATTTTGAATAATCTGCGCCTAGCCAATTTTATGCTACGCCAAGCCAAAATGGCGTAACAACGCCATGCCGATGGCTAGACTAAACATGGAAAACACGGTGGTAAATCCTAAAATATTGGCCGCTAATATTTCATTGCCCCCCATGCTGCGAGCCATCACATAACTGGCAGCAGCAACAGGCGATGTTACCATAATAAACATCACGCCCATTTGTATCGGTGATAACTGCATCAAGCCACCCACCACAACCGCGGTGATAGGCGCTACAATAATTCGACCGATGCTAGCCTGCATAGACACGCCTGTCATATTGAGCATGGACTTGATATCGAGTGTCGCGCCTGCACAAATCAAAGCCAACGGTAACGCTACCGCCGCCAATAACTCGCCTGTTTTGATGATAAATTCAGGCGGCATCGGCAGCTGCAATAACTTATAAGCAAACGCCGATACCAATGCGATAATTAACGGATTTTGCCCGATTTTTTTGGTCATGGTGATGACTTTTTTAACCACGCCTTGGCTGTTGTTGTCATTTCTGCTTAGGCTAATCACAGACAACACATTATACACAATGGTTAAAAGACCCATATAAACCGCACCGATACTGACGCCTTGGCTACCATAGGCGTTGGTCACAGTCGCTAGCCCCATAATCGCCATGTTACTGCGAAAGACACCTTGCACAAACACACCTTTATCACGGCTATCTTTGACAAAAAAATAGGCAAATAGCTCACTGAGAAAAAACAGTCCAAAAGTGACCATCAATCCCGATTTAATCAAATCGACCTGCTCCGCAAAATGAATGTCACTTTTTAGAATACTAAAAAACAGCAAACATGGCAGACAATAGTTAAAAACCATATCAGAGGCGATTTCAACAAACGACTGGTTGATGGTTTGTTTTTTTTGCATCATCACCCCCAATAACATCAGCAAGATATTGGGCAAGGTAATTTTTAGTGCAAAGAGAAAGGCAGTTAGCATAATAATTTTTTTGAGTAGAAAATAAAAAAGTCCCAAGTTTGGCACATACCAATACCCTGGGACTTATCAAGCATGGCTTAAAGTTAAGAGCTTAGCACTTCACGCGCTTTTTTGCTTTTTTTAATCATCATTGCCAAAAGCTGTACCGCAGCTGGCGTGACGCCGCTAATGCGACTGGCTTGGGCAAGCGTGGTTGGGCGCACTTTTTCAAGTTTTTGCACGATTTCATTGGAAAGCCCAGAGATATCATGATAAGTAAAATCCTCTGGAATGAGCGTGTGTTCAAGTTTCTTCATCTGACCGATTTCAACTTGCTGACGATCGATATAACCGGCGTATTTGACACCAATTTCAATTTGCTCACCCACTTCGGCAGACACGGGGGATTGGGTCAATTCGCTAATATCATCAAATGACACGTTTGGACGTTTTAACAAATCAAGCGCGTTATTCTCTTTGGTCAATACTTCGCCGGTTTTATCGATAAATGATTGACCCAGGGTATTAGTGGGCGTTGCCCAAAGCGAGCGCAAACGTGCGGTTTCTTGCTCAATCGCTGTCATTTTATCGCTATACACTTGCCAGCGCGCATCGTCCACCAGTCCTAAGTCACGCCCAATTTCTGTCAAGCGTTGATCGGCATTGTCTTCACGCAGCAGCAGACGGTATTCAGCACGACTGGTAAACATACGGTACGGCTCTTTGGTACCATGGGTGATGAGATCATCTACCAACACACCGATATAGGCTTGGTCACGGCGCGGTGTCCAAGCATCTAGTCCTTGGGTGCGACGCGCGGCATTTAAGCCAGCTAAGATACCTTGCGCCGCGGCTTCTTCATACCCTGTCGTTCCGTTGATTTGACCGGCAAAAAATAGGTTATCAATCGATTTGGTTTCAAGGCTTGGTTTAAGATTTTGTGGGTCAAAATAATCGTATTCAATCGCATAGCCAGGACGCAAGATGTGCGCGTTTTCTAGCCCTTTCATGGAGCGGACCAACGCCAACTGAATATCAAATGGCAGACTTGTTGAAATCCCATTGGGATAAAGTTCATGGGTGGTCAACCCTTCAGGCTCAATAAAAATCTGATGGCTGTCTTTATCAGCAAATCGATGAATTTTATCTTCAATCGATGGGCAATAACGGGGACCAATGCCTTCAATCACCCCTGAATACATGGGTGAGCGATCCAGCCCGCTGCGGATAATGTCATGGGTGCGTTCATTGGTATGGGTGATATAGCAGTTGATTTGGCGCGGATGCATGGACACATCGCCCAAATACGACATGACGGGCAGTGGTGTATCCCCTGGCTGCACGGTCATGACACTAAAATCTACCGTACGCGCATCAATGCGTGGTGGCGTGCCTGTTTTGAGACGTCCAACGGGCAGCTTGAGTTCACGCAATCTATCCGCCAAACGGATCGAAGGCGGATCGCCTGCACGTCCACCTTTGTGGTTTTCTAGTCCAATATGAATAGTGCCACCTAAAAAAGTGCCAGAGGTCAACACCACCGCCCCGCAAGCAAATTCAATCCCCGATTGGGTAACCACGGCTACCGCTTTGCCGTTTTCAACCAAAATATCATCCGCCGCTTGTTGGAAAATATCCAAGTTTGGCTGATTCTCTAAGGTATGGCGAATCGCCGCTTTATATAAAATACGGTCTGCTTGCGCACGTGTAGCACGGACAGCGGCACCTTTACGGCTATTTAACACACGAAACTGAATCCCTGCTTTGTCGGTGGCAAGCGCCATAGCGCCGCCCAACGCATCGACTTCACGCACCAAATGCGACTTGCCAATCCCGCCAATCGCAGGATTACAGCTCATCTGTCCCAAGGTTTCAATATTATGCGTAAGTAGAAGCGTCTGCTGACCCATGCGTGCAGCAGCTAGCGCCGCTTCTGTGCCAGCATGACCGCCACCAATCACAATTACGTCGTAGATTTTAGGGTATTTCATCGTGTCACCCATCATTCGCTTGTCAATAAAAACTGACAATTATACCATGCTTAGACGGCTATCGATTATTTTTTTATCAATGCCAATCATTGAGCGTTTAGAGTGATACTTTGCTTCAATAATTACCAACCACATGACGAAAAAATCAAATTCATAAAAAAATCCAAGTCATTCGGCTTGGATTTTGATTGATTCACGGATTTATAGTTATTGTGAATCGATTTGGCTATCGCGGATGATTAATAACTCATCTTTTAAACTTGTGACTTTGAGTTCGTTGGCATCATTAAACACTTGGATATTAGCGCCTTTGCTATCTTTATAATCTTTATGACGACGAAAGTTGTGCTCAATTTCAAAACGCACTACCGTCGCAAGCAATGATTGCAATTCTGCTAAGGTATAGTGTTCCCATTGAATTTCAAGATGTGGGGCTAATTTACCTGTAATCATACGAACTTTATTATCAATTTTGACGACTTTGGTGGTCATGCCGATGCTCCAATGTTTTTATTAGTAATTATGAGTTTCATCAATAAATGCGGCTGAATAAACTAAAGATTGCTTTAATGCTAACGGATTAACCGGCTTTTATCAAGCAACATTCATAGACTGGGCAATCACCCCAACCACGCTAACCACTGCTATAAATTGTCTGTTCATTTATCAGTCATGTAATAGAAAAATAGGCGCGCTTAATGCTCTGGGAAACCTGAAAACAGCCTCATCTTGATAAAATGTTGGTACCACATTGTCATCACTATAGCCTGGGATACCCATCACAGGTAACGGCTGAAAGCTTTTGGAGGATAGCTTAATTGCATTATCCGCCAAATCTGGCATTGCCATTTGGTGGAATAGCTTAGCGATTGCCGTATCAAGCTGGTTTCTTTGAGTCGCTATGGATTGCTCAAACCAACCCTCATCTACTAAAATCAGCAAGGTATGACTGGTGATATTTTTTCTTGGGTTAAGCAATTTTTCAAGCAGGGCATGACCAAATGGAAAAAAGGCAATGGTACGATGTTGAGCCAACCAATTGGCTCTATGCGTGACCAAAGCCGCGTGCCATTTAAATGCTTGTAATTGTTCAAGCAATAGTCTATCTGAACTCACCACAATGCCGCCATTTTCATCAAATACGGTTAACGCATTACGAAGCGCTGTTCTGGCGTTATGAATACCATGTCGCAAAATATCTTGGGCATGGAGTTCGTTAAATACTGCTTTAGCCTGCGGAAAATTCAGCCAAATTAAACCGTTCAGCAAATCATGGTGATTATCACGGGTTGGAATTTTCCCTGTCTTGGCAATAAAACTCTCATAAGCCTCACCCTCAGGCAAACACGCTTGGTCAACAAAGCGAATCGGTAATTTTTCAAAATTGGCTATACGGCTGGCGTTTACATGCTCATATCTATCCAAACCAGCATTCAAAGTTTCAACAATATTGATAGCGTTGATAGCAGAGGCATGACCATGTGTTGAATGAGGATGTTTTGCGTCAAGCTTCAGAAAATTCGGAAAATAAGCCAAATAGTGATACCAAGGTTTATCAAAATCAATGCTGGCGCTTGTGGGGTGAATCGCTGACATAAATACAATCTGACAATATAAGAATAAGAAAAATAAGCGTAGGCTGAACCAAAAATATTAGCACACTTTTGGTTAACCCCATGACAGATAATTACTACTTACCAATCATTACCACCCAATCATAGCTAATGATTTAGATACTGTTGACCTTAATTCATAAGGATATCGCGATTTTTTGAATAGCATGCCTTGTATAACCTGTTTTGCATAATAAGCGATTTTTAGCACGTTGTTGCAAAACATCATATAATAAGATACAGTCATTCAAATTTTACCACCCAGTAGAAGTAGAGTTATTACATGCATATTTTTCTAGCTCGCAATAATGTGCAAGCCGGCCCTTATACCCTTGAACAACTCAATCAAATGCTTGCGACAGGGCAAGTGTTACTCACTGATTTGATGTGGCATCAAGGGATGGATAACTGGAACACAGTCAATGCGATGACGGATGGGCAATTTTTTTACCGTCCAACGATGGATGAAAGCTTGTCAGTGGATACCCACCAACGTGAGCAGCCCGCTTCTGATGAAGCAGATTATATTATTAACAACACGCCTAATCCTATATCGCCTTCAGAAGACTCTGAGAATGTTTGGGATCGGTATTCAGCGAATAACCCGCACAAATCCCCTACCCCTACCAAGGTCACATTGACCAAGAAACTTAGCTCGAACCAAGACATTGCCCATGCCAAAAAACAGTTAGACCTTGCCAGCATCGGTAGTCGTATCGCAGCAAAATTAGTAGATACCCTGCTTATGGTATTGGCGTCGTCGCCCCTGTTCATCTCCCTGTATAACAGCCCAAATTTTGATAAATTACTCAAATGGGCAGAAGCAGGACAAACCCGATTGACCTCTGCCCAGCAAATGGAACTCATGTCAGCGTTACCTGAGCATATATTGTTGTTGACCAATATTTTGGTATGGGGCTTGATGATTGCGCAAGTGCTATTATTGATGCGCCGTGGTCAGACTATCGGTAAGATGATAATGGGCATACGTATTTTGGATCGCCAATCCAATGCCATTCCTAGATTTTTTAACTTAATCATTATGCGTGGGTTATTTACCACATTGGCTTACTCTTTATCGATTTTTGGTTTGGTTGTGTTAGTCGTTGATTTGGTCATGATGCTCACCAGCAAAGAGCGATTAAGCCTACATGATAAAATCGCCAAAACTTATGTGGTACGTGCCGATGACACCCAAACCACGCCGCTTGCGTTAAAACCTGACTAAAGTGAATTAAAATCATCAAACCGTGTGGTATAACCATGCGGTTTTTTTATGGTCAGTTGCCAACACGCCTCGCCACGCGCTAGGTATTTCACCTCAAAATGCGTGCGTTCACTATGATTGGGTACTTGGTTTTTCTCCACCGGTACTTGCCAAACCGTCTGTGCTTTATGCTCAGCTTCATCAATATAATTTTCAATATTACTGGCAAGTATAAGCTCGCCACCTGATTTTAACCGAGACAGTAACCACTCAAAAAACGGCATGTTAAGCCAGCGTTGGTTGGGGTTATGCGGCTCTGGATTGGGATAAAGAATAAACACCCCTGATAAACTTTGGGCAGGTACAGCATGGGTGACCCAAGCAATGGCATCGGCATGAATAGTCGTTAAATTAGACAACTTTGCTTGATTCGCCATTTTTTGCATGGCTTGATATTTTTCTGCGGTACGTTCAATCGCGATGAGATGGGCATTGGCATTATCGCTGGCAAAACTCAGCGCATGCTTGCCTTTACCTGCACCGATTTCAACAAAAATGGCGGGTTGTTGCCAAAATGTTGCGGCAAATGGCTGAAAATCTCTGGGATGACGGATACGATCGGGTTGAAATGGTCTGGTAAATTGATGACTTAGCATGAACAGTCGCTTGATTCGCCCAAAAAAAAGGATTTATAGTATACTATGGCAAATAATCCGATACACCATTTTTCAGAATACCTTTTGTTTATGTCTAAAACTGAGCACACCCCATCAAATGCACCTGTCAAAACTTATCCCTGTCCGCGCTGCGGCAAACCCACCGTTTGGGCAGATAACCCCACTAAGCCATTTTGCAGTGCGCGCTGTAAGCTCATTGACTTAGGGGCATGGGCGAATGAGGACTATAAAGTCAGTGCAGAAGACACCCCGTTCAGTGACGAATTAGACGCTTTTAAATAACGTAGATTTGATTGGTTAGTGATTGCGCTAGCTATGATTTGCTAACTATGATTTGCTAACTAGGATTAAAGGAATCCCCATGAGCTCTTATTTACTCCCCACCTATAAACGCCAGCCCATTAGCTTTGTCAAAGGTCAAGGAAGTTATCTTTATACCGCTGACAGAACGCCGTATTTAGATGCGTTAACAGGGATTGCTGTCTGTGGACTGGGTCATTGTCATCCGCGTGTCACTGCCGCGATTGCCGATCAAGCCGCAACGCTTGTGCATACCAGCAATCTTTTTGGTATTGATTGGCAAGAGCGCGCGGGTGAAAAGTTATGCCAAGTCGCAGGCATGGATAAAGTATTTTTTGCCAATAGCGGTGCCGAGGCCAACGAAGCGGCATTAAAGATGGCGCGACTGTTTGCATCAAATCGTGGGCAAACTCAAGCCAAAGTGATTGTGATGGAAAAATCGTTTCATGGACGTACCCTACTGACCGTATCCGCCACCGCAAATCCAATGGCTAGAGCTGGATTTTTTACCCTAGATGATGATTTTATTCGTGTGCCTTTTGGGGATATCGAAGCGATTAGCCAAGCGATTGCCGATAACGACAATGTTTGCGCTGTGATGCTTGAGCCTATCCAAGGTGAAAGTGGCGTCAATACTGCGACTAATGGCTTTGATTTTTTAACCCAAGTTCGCAAAGTTTGCGATGACAATGACTTACTAATGATTTTAGATGAAGTGCAAACGGGTAATGGTCGTACGGGGCGATACTTCGCTTATCAATATTCCTCCATCAAACCTGATATTTTGACCACAGCAAAAGGGTTGGGTAATGGTTTTCCTGTGGGTGCGTGCATGACCAGCGCAAAAGCCAATGATATTTTTAGCTATGGCTCACACGGCTCAACGTATGGCGGTACGCCGCTTGCTTGCCGTGTGGTTAGTGAAGTGATTGATGTCATTGATGATGAAAATATGATGGCAACTACCCTTAGCAATAGCGCAGCATTGATTGAGCAAATCACCAGCGAGCTGGGTAGCCAAGGGGTTACTGTACGCGGAAAAGGCATGATGCTAGGGGTGGTGATGCCACAGGATCGCGGCATTGCATTTGATAGCTTGGTCGATAAAGCGCGTGACAATCATCATCTCATCATCAATGTGGCAGGCGGTAATGCCATTCGTTTATTGCCACCGCTTAACATGAGTGCCGATGAAACCGTTCAAATCGGTGAGCGCCTCATTCACCTTATTCAATCAGCCATGTAGTTTTTTTTGATGGTAAAGTTAGCCGATTAGTCAATATCGGCTTTCTCATCGCAAACTTGCCAGTCAACCGTTTGATTTTGACAAGATGATATAATAGCTGTGTTTTATATTGGGGTAATTTTATGACAACCATTGCTGTTTTTGGGCACAAAAAACCAGATACCGATGCTATCGTATCAACCATCGTCATGACTTATTGGCTCAATCAACAAGGTATAGATGCCAAAAGTTACCGCTTAGATGATACCAATCAAGAAACCAAATTTTTAATTGAACTTGCTAAAGTCCGATTACCAGAATTACTCACCCATCTTGAGCCTGCCCAACCCGCTGCTTTAGTCGATCATAACGAAAGCCAGCAATCGATTGCCAATCTAGCAGACGCCCATATTTGTTACCTTGTCGACCATCATAAACTTGGTGATTTGACCACTGCCGAACCTGCCTATATTCGATTTGAACCTGTCGGCTCTACCAGCACCATTTTATACCATATGTTTGTGGAAAAGAATTTGCTGATTTCTCAGCAAATGGCGACATTGATGGCAGGTGCAATCATTTCTGATACGCTTAATCTGACAGGTCCTACCACTACAGACAGTGACAAGCAAGCGTTACAAGCAGTCATCCACCTTGCAGGGATTCACGATATAAACAGCTTTGCCAATCAATTATTCGATGCAAAAAGCAATATCAGCGACTTAACGGATGATGCGTTAGTCACTATCGATTATAAACAGTTTATTTTCTCGGGTAAAAAATGGGCAATCGCTAGTATCGAAACTGTTAAACCTGATGTGGTGTTGTCGCGCACCGATGGCATCCAACAAGCCAGTGAACTAATCCGCCAAAGAGATGGCTTGGATTATATACTAGTTATTATTGTTGATATTTTAAAACAGCAATCTTGGGCGGTTAGTAGCAACGATGCACAAAATGAAATCATTGAGCAAGCATTTAATACCAGACTCAATGATAAATTGCTTGATTTAGGTAACTTGGTCAGCCGAAAAAAACAATTTGTGCCTACTTTAGAAGCATTTTATGCCCAATAGTCAGTTTTTAATTCACAAAAAAGGGCTAAATTGTTAGCCCTTTTTTTATTCAAAAATATTTTTTATGCTTCAACTTTACCCAAATTCGGAAACTTTACCGATAAAATCGCTGTCACTGTTAGCACGGCGGCAATAAAGCCTAACGAGATAGCCATCGGCACATGGAAAACATCAAGCAATAGCATTTTGGCGCCAATAAACACCAAGATGACACTAAGCGCATAAGGCAATAAATGGAATTTATCCGCCAAACCCGATAACAAGAAGAACATCGCCCGTAGACCCAAAATAGCCAGCAAGTTTGCCGTTAAAACAATAAATGGGTCGGTAGTGACCGCAAAAATTGCAGGAATCGAATCCACCGCAAAAATCACATCGGATAACTCGACTAAAATTAATACAACGGCCAACGGGGTAAAATATTTTACGCCATTTTTCACCAACACAAACCGCTCTTGACCTGATGCATCATGGCTATCATCGCTGATTTTCAGATGTTTTTGTAAAAACTTATATAAGCCTGACTGCTTCGGGTCTTCTTGCTCATCGTGGTTTTGCCACATTTTTACACCCGTGTACAGCAAAAATGCGCCAAAAATATATAAAATCCAGCTAAACTCCGTGACAAGCCAAGCCCCTGCAAAAATCATCACCGTCCGCATGACAATCGCACCAATCACCCCGTACAGTAAAATCTTCCGTTGCATCGCAGGCGACACCGCAAACGCCGCAAAAATCATTAACCATACAAAGACGTTATCAATGGCGAGCGATTTTTCCAGTAAATATCCTGTAAAAAACTCCCCTACTTTTTGAGTGGCGATAGCACCGCCAAAATTTTGTGATAGATACCACCATAGACCGCCTGCAAACAACACAGACACGCCCACCCAAATGGCACTCCAAATACCCGCTTGTTTCATCGAAACCGCTTCACCATTTTTTGGGGTTTTAAAGGTAAAAAAATCAACCAATAACAGTATCGCTACGATAGCAAAGAACACGGCATACAGCATGGGACTGCCAATGCTCATGGGTTCTGTCATTTGATTCACTGCTGCAAGTAACATTATCGCTCCTTAGTATGCATTTACAAACTATGGCTGGCAATAAGTCAAAGGATTTTGGAAAAACGCTAAGCACAAAAAAACCTTGACTCACACCGACCAAATATGTGGTTGTGTTAAGTCAAGGTCTGGCTTACTATTTGATAATTAGCTTAATATATGGCTAAAAAATAGCTGATTTACCGGTAAGCGGCTACTTACGTAATGACGATAAATCACAAACTGTTAAAGTGAGAAGTTACTCCCCTTGATAGCGATAATGTAGCAGATTAACGACCACTTATCAATTGAATTTATCAATCAGTAAATTTTGAATTTATTGTTTATGTTAGCTAGCGTATTTAGCGTTTAGACCGTTAATTAAATACTTTCCCCGTACAGTTAGGATGGTAAACTAACAACCATGCGTAAAATTATTCATATCGATATGGATGCGTTCTTTGCCAGTGTTGAGCAACGGGATAATCCTGAGTTACAAGGTAAACCATTGGTCGTTGGCGGTGATCCCAATGGGCGTGGTGTCGTCGCAGCAGCAAGTTATGAGATACGAAAGTTTGGTGTGCATTCTGCCATGTCATGCTATCGAGCGCGTCAGCTGTGCCCCCAAGCAATTTTTGTCAAACCACGCTTTGAGGTGTATCGTGAAGTTAGTGAGCAAATTCGTACCATCATGCACCAATATACGCCACTGGTCGAACCTTTATCACTGGATGAGGCGTATCTAGATGTGACCGATAGCCCGTATGAAAAAAATTCTGCGACACTAATCGCCAATCGTATTCGCCAACAGATTTTGCAACAAACGCAACTGACCGCTTCAGCAGGCGTGTCTTATAACAAAATGCTTGCCAAAATCGCGTCAGATTTAAATAAACCCAACGGTATTGCGGTGATTACACCTGAGCAAGGATTGGACTTTATCGCCAATTTACCGGTAAAAAAATTTCACGGGATTGGCAAAGCCACCGTCAAAATGTTGCATGACATGGGTATATTTACAGGATTGGATTTACGCAATACCCCAGCGGACGTATTAAAACAACGCTTTGGCAAACGGGGTGATTTCTTTCACCAAATTGCCCACGGTATTGATAATCGAGAGGTTAAAGCTGAGCGCAACCATAAATCTGTCGGTTCCGAGACAACGTTTGTAAACAATACCATGGATGATAAAGTCATTGTGGTTGCCCTATATCGCGAAAATAGCCAAGCGTTTAAAGATTTACAAAAAAAGCAGCGTTACGCTCGCACCATCACCATTAAAATCAAATACAGCGATTTTAGTGTGATTACCCGCTCTCATAGTATTTCCTCCCATTTTGAACAAGAAGCTGATGCCCATTATTGGATTCAATGGCTATACGATCATACCCCAAAACTTTTACCTGTACGTTTGGTTGGGGTGACTTATTCAAATTTGTTGCAAGCTGAAGCCCCAACACAGATGCCATTATTGTAAGGCACTAAAAGCCAAATTTTGCCAAGATATTTTTTAGCCAAACGTTCAAAAAATTTTATGTAAATGCTAACAACAGCAAAACCCTGCTATATTGCAGGGTTTTACTTTATTGTTATCCTACTTAACTAAAATTAGATGAGCCTAACTTAACTTAACGATGGTTAGGTAAGCTGTGCTACGTTAATTTTATTTGCTTCTTCAGTATACTCGCTCATACGGTCGAAGTTTAAGTATTTGTAGATATCGGCTGACATGCTGTTGAGCTTACCAGCATATTGTTGGTATTCTTCGTTGGTAGGTAGTTTACCAAGTACCGCAGCCACCGACGCCAACTCGGCAGACGCCAAGTACACGTTAGCACCTTGACCTAAACGGTTCGGGAAGTTACGTGTCGAAGTTGATACGGCGGTTGATTTTGGTGCGATACGCGCTTGGTTACCCATACACAGTGAACAACCCGGCATTTCAGTCCGTGCGCCCGCTTGTGCATAGACGTTGTATAGACCTTCATCCATCAATTGGCGTGCATCCATTTTAGTAGGTGGTGCAATCCATAGACGCGTGGTCAAGCTACCCGCAGGTACTTCTTTGAGCAACGCGCCCGCGGCACGGAAGTGACCGATGTTGGTCATACATGAACCGATGAATACTTCATCAATCTTGTCGCCGGCAACGTCTGCCAAGGTTTTGGCATCATCTGGGTCGTTTGGACAGCAAAGAATCGGTTCTTTGATTGCGCTCATATCGATAGTGATGTCAGCGGCATATTCTGCGTCTGCATCAGCACGTAATAATGTTGGGTTGGCAAGCCAGCTTTCCATACCTTTGATACGGCGTGCAATGGTACGGGCATCGCCATAACCTTCAGAAATCATCCATTTAAGTAGGGTGATGTTTGATGTTAGGTATTCTTTTACTGATTCTTCAGACAAGGTGATAGTACAACCTGCGGCTGAACGTTCGGCAGAGGCATCTGATAATTCGAATGCTTGTTCAACGGTTAAGTCTTCTAAACCTTCGATTTCTAGGATACGGCCGTTAAATACGTTTTTCTTACCGGCTTTTTCAACGGTCAATAAACCTTCTTTGATGGCTTGGTAAGGAATCGCATGTACCAAGTCACGCAAGGTGATACCAGGCTGCATTTCACCAACAAAACGCACACGAACTGATTCTGGCATATCTAATGGCATTACCCCGGTTGCTGCGGCAAACGCCACTAGACCTGAACCTGCTGGGAACGAAATACCCATTGGGAAGCGCGTATGTGAGTCACCACCTGTACCAACGGTATCAGGCAATAGCATACGGTTGAGCCATGAGTGAATAATACCATCACCTGGACGCAGTGATACACCGCCACGATTCATGATGAAGTCAGGGAGTGTGTGCTGAGTTTCTACGTCGATTGGTTTTGGATAAGCTGCCGTATGACAGAATGATTGCATGACTAAATCTGCAGAGAAGCCTAAACAAGCCAAGTCTTTTAATTCGTCACGGGTCATAGGACCTGTGGTATCTTGCGAACCCACGGTTGTCATTTTTGGTTCACAGTAGGCACCCGGACGAATACCTTCTACGCCACAAGCTTTACCGACCATTTTTTGCGCTAACGTATAGCCTTTACCAGTGTCGACAGGTTGTTCTGGTTTTGCAAAAATGTCAGACGCACCCAAACCTAGGTATTCACGGGCTTTGTTGGTTAAGCCACGACCTATAATCAATGGAATACGACCACCGGCACGCACTTCATCAAGGAGCGTTGGTGATTTTAATTCAAATGTCGCAAGTACTTCGTCAGAATCATGTTTGGTGATTTTGCCGTCATATGGGTAGATATCAAATACATCACCCATGTTAAGTTTGCTAACATCCACTTCGATGGGTAATGAGCCCGCATCTTCCATGGTGTTGAAGAAAATCGGTGCGATTTTACCACCCAATACCAGACCGCCGGTACGTTTGTTTGGCACGCCTTTGATATCTTCACCCATTAACCATAATACCGAGTTGGTCGCTGATTTACGGCTTGAACCAGTACCGACCACATCACCCACGTATGCCAATGGAATACCGTCTTTTTTCATCTCTTCGATTTGTTTCATCGGACCAATCACGCCGTCTTGGTCTGGCACAATGCCTTCACGCGCATTTTTTAGCATGGCTAATGCGTGTAGTGGGATGTCTGGACGTGACCATGCATCTTGAGCAGGTGACAAATCATCAGTGTTGGTTTCACCGGTGACTTTGAAGGTTTTGTAAGTGGCTTTTTTTGGCACTTCTGGACGGCTGGTGAACCATTCGGCGTTTGCCCAAGATTGTAACACCTCTTTGGCAACTTCATTACCGGCTTCCGCTTTTTCAGTGACATCGTTAAAGGCATCAAATACCAGTAAGGTTTTTTTCAGCGCGTCACCCGCAGCTTTCGCCAATTCTTTGTCGTCTAATGCTTGAATTAATGGTTCAACGTTGTAACCACCTTGCATATGACCCAATAACTCAATCGCTTTTAGTTTTGAAATCAGGGGCGAAGTGGTTTCGCCTTTAACGATGGCTGCTAGAAATGCCGCTTTAACATACGCTGCTTGGTCAACCCCAGGTGGAATACGGTTTTCTAATAAGTCTACAAGTGTTTCTTCTTCACCCGCTGGTGGATTTTTTAATAGTTCAACCAAATCAGCCGTTTGCTGTTCGTTAAGTGGCTGTGGCACAATACCCTGTGCCGCACGATTTTCGACGTGTTTACGATAGTTCTCTAGCATGAATCGTCCTCATAGTCATGTAAGATTATTGTGTTAACCATGCGTCTGCAAGCCCTCTTCACAACACAGTTGAATTTTGAAATGGCTACTAGCCAGCATGGCTTTGGCTAAAAAATTTAACCCTTCTAATATACTTGAAATGTGATGAAATGTTAATGAGAAAATACGTTTTTGTTAACATAGCCATTATTTTTTAAAGAAATAGCCCAATAATTTTTAATAAATGCGTTTGAGCCGATTGTCGCTTTTTTTACTAGGATGAAAAATAACTTTGGCTCTCTACTTTAAACAACAAAGCTTATCCCAAAATAGTTTAAATTCGTCAGCATAGATTTCTGTTATAATAACCCCCTAAAATCTGCTAAGTGAATTCAAGGATTAATCATAGCAATGACCGACACTGTACAAACTTTTGCCCCTTCAACGCCGCGCACCGATAGACCCATCGCTCGTGACAAATCAAATTGCGACAAGCCAAAACGTCCTGAAGTGGGTGAAAAACTACGTGGCCATGATAAAGTTGCCCGTATTCCGATTAAAATCATCCCAACGGTAGAAACCCCAAAAAAACCTGACTGGATTCGCGTCAAGCTGTCATCGCCGAGTGAAGTGGCGCGCATTAAGTCAACCTTACGTGAACAAAAGCTGTATACGGTGTGTGAAGAAGCGGCCTGCCCCAACCTACCCCAATGTTTTGGTGATGGCACCGCGACCTTTATGATTATGGGTGATATTTGTACCCGTCGCTGCCCATTTTGTGATGTGGCGCATGGTCGCCCCAATGCGCTTGATGAGCTTGAGCCGATTCACACCGCTGAGACCATTGCCGGTCTAGGATTAAAATATGCGGTGATTACCTCGGTTGACCGAGATGATTTGCGTGACGGCGGCGCTAAGCATTTTGCCAATGTCATTAAAGAATCTCGTCAGTTAAGCCCTAATTGCTTGATTGAGATTTTAGTCCCTGACTTTCGCGGTCGTGAACAAGTGGCGCTGGATATTTTGAGTGACACAGCGCCTGACGTATTTAACCACAATATCGAAACCGTGCCACGTTTGTATAAAGCGTTTCGCCCGGGGTCGGATTATCAGCATTCATTACAGCTGTTAAAAGATTACAAAGCGCGTCGCCCGGATATCGTCACCAAATGTGGTTTTATGGTGGGTCTTGGCGAGACCGAAGAAGAGGTTTATGCCTTACTTGATGATTTAAAGGCGCATGATGTCGATTTAATTACCATCGGTCAATATTTGCAGCCAAGCAAATCGCACGCCCCAGTTGATAGATTTGTGCATCCGGATGAATTCGACCGTTATACTGCACACAGTAAAAAATTGGGCTTTGCAAATATCTGGGCAGGTCCGATGGTGCGATCAAGCTATTTTGCCGATCGTCAATATTATGGTGAGCCTTGCCCGCGCCCTACCCGTGGTGCCAATCCGTTATCAGAAGCGGACATGAAAAAATCAGGCTGTTGATTTGTGCGTTGATATGTACATTGATTTGTGAATTTGCGCGTTGATTTAAAGCCGTCATTAGACGGCTTTTTTATGCTACCCTAATTATAAAATAACACTCACAGGAAATTTGCGATGAATAACAATTACACATTCTATTTGCCTAAGGTGACGCCCGTTGCTACGTTACTAATCGTGCATGGCATGGCAGAGCACCAAGGGCGCTACCAACCCTTTGCGCAATTTTTGGCAAATCATGATATTGCGGTGTTAACCTTTGACCATTTAGGTCATGGACAGCAAGCCTATGACAATGGTTGCTTAGGTTATATGGGTAACCCCAATCCTGCAGAGTTGATGATTGACAATGTGATGGCGCATGCGCAGTTAATCGCTGAAAAATACCCTGATACCCCCCATTTTATCTTGGGTCACAGTATGGGGTCATTTATCGTTCGCTGTATTCTGCAGCGCTATGGTGAGCGATTTGCGGGCGCAATAATTATGGGTACCTCAGATTTTAATCCGTTGGCAAACTTGTTTGTGCCTGTAACCAAAAACCTTAATCACTTTACCACGCGGCGCACCAATCCGGTATTGGATAAGATTTTAAACCAATTTAATAACCTACCCTTTAGAAAAGAACCCGATTTACAAGGGTTTAATTGGCTCAATTCAGATCCTAAGCAAGTAAAAACCTACCTTGATGACAAGCTTTGCGGCTTTCAGTTTACCAACAATGGCTATTTTGCGCTCATGTCGTTGATGCAAGCAGGTACCAATAAGCATTGGTATCAACAAGTACCCAGGCAGTTACCGCTGCTATTTGTCAGCGGAAAAGATGACCCTGTTGGGCAGATGGGAAAAGGCATTCCGCGTATTGTCAAACGTTTGCAACAAAATAATTTTACCTCGGTTAGCATGCAGCAATATGAAGCGATGCGCCATGAAATCTTGCTAGAGCCTAATCACCAACAAGTGTATGATGATATTTTGGCTTGGCTCACTCACCATATCAATTAGTTTAAAATCCCTGAGTCTTGACAATGGGTCTAATTGCTGAGTGTTTAAGCAGCGTTTTATAACTGTGATGATGAATAGACTATTAGCCGCGTTTTGACACGCCAGTTGCTTGTTAGAAATATCGATGTGACGTATTGAAAGATTCGAAAAGACAACCATTTAATCTAAAGTTATTCATGGAGTTAAGTTATAGGAAATGTCATTGAGTACAACTGATAAAATTAAAGTGCGTTTAGATAAATGGCTCTGGGCAGCAAGGTTTTATAAAACTCGCACCCTAGCCAAGGAAGCGATTGAATCGGGACGGGTACACCATTTTGGCAATCGCGTGAAGGTCAGTAAAGAAATAGCGGTGGGCGATGAATTGACGATTCGCCAAGGGTCAGCCAATCATTACACCCAAAAGACGGTCAAGGTGCTAGCGCTGTCTGAAGTGCGCGGCAATGCCACAACCGCCAGTGTGCTTTATCAAGAGACCGATGCCAGTATCAGCCAACGAGAATTTTTCACCGAACAAAAAAAACTTGCCAATCTTGCCCGCCCCGATCATCGCCCAAATAAAAAACAGCGTCGTCAGCTGAGCCGTTTTAGGGATATTAACCATTTTGGCAGTGATGAAGAAGGTTTTTAATTGCTTGTCAAGGGGTCATAAAAATCGCAATTTTCCCTGTCATATTTCGTTATAATAAGCACTTTATCATTGCGCTAGTCATTGCACTGGCGATGAGCACCTCTGCCGATTATTAACGATATCTTTATGACCAATTTTTTTGAACCAAACCCTATGCAGGCTAATTCTAGCTATGTGGATATTAGCGCATACAATACCATGGCATTAGCCTGTCAAGCCAAACAATTTATTCGCCTAACGGACCTGTCTGATATTGAGCCGACTTTTAAACAACTGGCAGCCCATCAACAAGCGTTTGTTGTGCTATCCAATGGCAGTAATATCATTTTGCCCGAAGTGTTGGACGCGGTTGTCGTGTCGCCCAGTCTTAAAGGTAAAACCATCCTGTCTGAAGATAGCCAAACAATAACCCTTGAGGTGATGGCTGGCGAGGATTGGCATAAACTCGTGGTAGACACGGTCCATCAAGGTTGGTATGGACTAGAAAATTTGGCGTTAATCCCGAGCTGGGTCGGTGGCAGTCCCGTACAAAACATCGGTGCGTATGGGGTACAAGCTGAAGATGTGATAGACAGTGTAAAAGCGTTTCATATACCGAGTTTAACGTGGCATCATCTAAGCAAAGCTGATTGCGAGTTTAGCTACCGTGACAGCCTGTTTAAACAGCAAGCCGGACAGTGGCTCATTACCAGCGTCATTTTTACCCTCAGTAAAACTGCCAAACCCAATACCCAGTATGGGGATGTGGCAAAAGTTGCACAGCACTATGCTAGCCTAGCGGGTCGCGATGAAGTCACACCCGTGGATACCATGAATGCCATCATCGACATTCGTCAAAGTAAACTGCCCGATACCAACGACTTGCCCAATTGTGGCAGCTTTTTTAAAAACCCCATCGTCGCCAAATCTCAAGTTGACCAGTTACTACAGAGCTATCCCAATCTGGTGCATTATCCTGTCAAAGATACCCAAGGCTATTTGACTGATTACTGCAAAGTTGCGGCTGGCTGGCTTATTGACCAATCAGGGCTTAAGGGTAAAGGCATTGCACCGATTTTAACGCATGTGAAACAAGCGCTAGTGTTGACTAACCATGCGCCAAAAGTTGCGACGCAGCGTGATGTTGCCAAAACTATGCAATTTATACAGGATACAGTGCTTGAGAAATTTGGGATAAAATTGGAAGCTGAACCGGTTTGGATTGAATCTGATGGTAGCATTCGCCAAGCTCATTAACTACCTAGAGCGATTTTTTTCAACCATTAAACGAATTTTGACCGTTGTTGTATTGGTGGGGTGTTTAATCACACTCAGTTTTTTTACACCCCTATTTTCTACCATTGTATTGTTTATCTTAGATTGTTATCGCCTGCCAGGATCAGCGGTGAGCGTCAATCCTGCAACGGCGATTGTGGTGTTAGGTGGCGGATTAACCAATAATCAGCAAAATGAAATTGTGATTAATCAATTTACCGAAAGTCGATTGATTAAAGCCAGTCAAGTGTATCAGCAGACTGGCTTACCCATCATCGTCAGTGGTAAGGAGGCGCCATGGATGGCAAAATGGCTACAAAAAAAGGGCATTATGTGGATCGTGGCAGAAAAAAACAGCTTTAACACTTGTCAAAATGCAAAATATACCGCAGAAATGGTCAATGTCAAACAGGTAATTTTGGTAACCGATGCTTATCACATGAACCGCTCAAGAAGGCAGTTTACCATCAATGGGGTGGCTACTATTGCAAGTGTCGCCCCATTACCAAAGGCAAATGATTGGCAGCATTTTGATCAGAATCTGCAGCACTCAAGACGTGCCTTATATGAATTGTTGGCATTCGCTCGCGATCTTGTCAAACCCCAATACGACTGCCAACCCACCAATAAATGAGTTATTTTTGAATTTCCACATTGGTGTAGCCAGCTGATTGCAAGGCAGCTTTGGCTTGTTCGGCACGACCGCCGCCCCGGCTATACACTTTAATGGTATCTGATTTGGCAATGCCTTGCGCCGTTATTTTGGCAAGTAATTCATTGTGTGGAATATTAATGGCACCTGCGGGATGATTCACAGAATACTCCTCTGGGGTACGTACATCAATGACCACTGTCGCAGCGTTTGCTGTTGGCATCAATAATGCACCAACCATGACAGCCGCGCCTAAGGCAAGCAACTGTTTTTTTGAAAGCTTAAAGGAAGGCTTAAAGATTTTAGGCATCAACATCATAATTTCCTTGTAGAATTTTGAGTTTTAAAACCAAGTTAAACCTCAATGTTTAACCTGCTATCATTATAGCATTCATTGTTCGCACTCAAATCACTGAGTTGCTTTGATTTGCAACCCATGTGTTTGTTTTGTAAGCATACCAAAGGCTATTTGATTGCTGCTATTTAATTGCTACAGCAACGCTGCGACATTTTGCCGCATTTATTTATATCAAAATAAGCGTATAATGGTTTTTTTAATTTAATTCGTTTGTTTACGCCAAGTAATGGGGATGCACGATGCAAAGCATGTATTTTTTGATTCCTATTAGTCTAGTGCTATTTGTATTGGGTATTTTTGCGATTTATTACGCAATCAAATCACGCCAATTTGACGATTTGGACAATGAATCTCAGCGGGTCATTTTGGATGACAGACAATTTCGCCGCGAACAATTGGGGCAAAATCCCGCCAAGCCTTCATCTTCTCAGCCCCCAAAAATACAAGACCCTAACGACGAGCAAAAATAACGCGTCGGTGTTATCTGTCTTCCTGCTGATTTCTTTCTATTGATTTATTTACGTTTTGCAAAAATTTTTAGACTTTTTTGGAGCATCTTATGACCTGGGCATTATTTTTGGCAGCGTTTAGTATGGGGCTGTTTGGCTCACCGCACTGTCTGGGGATGTGCGGTGGCATTGTGACGGCTTTTGGGCTATCTATGCAGCATGTATCGGACAGCAAAAAAAATGGCTTGATTTTGACTTATCATGTTGGGCGCCTCATCAGTTATTCATTGCTTGGATTGATTGCCAGTTTTGTTGGGGTGGCAATCTTTCAGTCCATTATGAGTAACAGTGCGCCAAGAATTGTCCTGGGTGCGGTATTGGTGTTGATTGGGCTTGCGATGCTTGGGTTACCGCTGTTCAATCAGTTAGAAAAAATTGGGATGCGTTTTTGGCAATCGCTTGCCCCGATACGCAAAAAAGTTTTTCCGATTGATAGCTTTGGTAAAGCCTTGTTTGCTGGCTTGCTTTGGGGATTTTTGCCGTGTGGATTGGTGTATGGTTCGCTCATGATGGCGATAGCTGGCAACAATATCGCTACAGGGGCGGCTCTGATGTTTGTATTTGGACTGGGTACGATGCCGATGTTGATTGCCACGCAAAAAACTGTGGGTATGCTACAGTCGAGTATTAAAAATTTTCGCCTTCGCCAAATTAATGGGGTGATTATGATGCTGTCTGGGCTTGCGGTGATTTTTATTCCGATGATGATGCACCATAATCATAATCAAGGTTCACACAGTCATGCCAGTCATAGCATGAGTGAGACGAGTATGCACCACGATATGTCGACAATGAATCATTCTGCGTCTAATCCTGCTTCTATGACAGCTTCGACTACCATGCCGATTACTATGCCTATTAACCATAATATGAGCCATAACATGAATCACGACATGCACAATATGCAGGATATGGATAAGCACCATGAGGTGGCGATGCCTGCCAGTACCAGTCATAATCACTAGTCAGTAATCATTCATTTATATTGCCCAAAAAAAACAAACCTCTTAATCGGTATATTAAGAGGTTATCGGTTGCGAATTTTTACGTTTTACGCTTAACTTGCAGTTTACATTTCTACCGCGTCATCGCCTTCGTCAAGATAGATGATATCGGTTTCATATTCAAACGCTTCATTTAACATATCTAACATTTTTTACTCCTATCCTTCTTTATCCAATATCCCATAGTGGTGGATTTTTTATTCATTTTAAGGCTTTTGCCATTTTTTAGTTGTTTACTTACTACTTACTATTTTACGTTATCAATGCAACTTCATAACGTCATGATATTTAACGTGAGTTTGATGACAGTAGCATGAAATTCATGTGACAGGAATATGAATTTACAAAAAATTACTTTTATTAAAAAATACTACCGCTACCGTGAAGGTTTGTCGAGGTCGCTAAGTAGTTTTGGCACGCTTTTGAGTCGCTGTTGCTGTTCGTCATAGGCTTGTTTTTGAACGCGGTAAATTTCATACACGCACAGTTCTTCGCAGCCGTTGTTGCAACATTCCCAGTCTTCGGGGTAGGTGGGTTCTTCGAGTAATTTTTCGCCATTAAGCAATTGGATATTTTGATTCATTTAAGATTATTCTTTTTAAAGTCTAAAAGCAAAATGCCTATCATCAAAGATAGGCATTTTTTACTGCAAATTTCTCTTATAATGCCACCGTCATTTTTAGCTGTAAAAATAATGGCGGTTAAAGTTATATTTAACAGAGCCGTTGGGCTGAAACCCAACCAAAACAGGAAGGAAAAAGCGATGAAACCTATTTTACTCATCATCGCCTTTTTGATTCTGTTGTTTATCAGCTTGAAAGCTTGGTAAAATCAGCACCTAAATAAGTATTCGCAGTACTTACATGGTGGGCTAAAGGGAAACCTTAGCCATCTCCTTACCCTTAATTATAGTTTACCGTTTCTAAGGAATCAATTTTAAATTTGATGACTAAACCTATTGATCGTCAAATTGACTTTGTAGCTTTTCGTGCATTTCTTCATAAATTTCTCTTAGCACATCATCATCACCACAAGCAACTTGATAACTGACTGCTATAAATCCCATAAAATCTTCATACTCGTCGACTTTATAAAGGTCATAAAGAAATAGATTGGATGAATCGAGTTCAAATTCATCATAACCAATTTTTTGCATTAGTTTATCAAATTTCTCGGCAAATTCCTGCTTATACTCATCATTATTTAAATCATCAATATCTGCTGTTTCAAACTCTTTTTTAAGAACTAAAAACCCTTGTTCAAATTCTTTAGTTTGTTCATCGGTTAAATTCGATGAATCTTTTTTTAAAATTTCTAAAACTTCTGACATGGTAATATTCCTTTTAATTAAGTTAAGGGCAGTTTTATAATAGAAAGTTTTTTGATTGTTTAATATTACGTTTGCAGTATGACTGAATCATTATCCTATTTTAATCTAAAAAAGCAAGAAAGCGACAATTAATGTCGCTTTATTTTGAAATAAATTATCCTTTCAAGGTTAATTTTTCAAGCAAATTCTTAACCGCATCAATCCTACCTTCTGCTGTAGCAAGGGCTTTGTCATCCATCATTTTTAGCCCTGTCGCGCCATTCATTTTAAATTTTTTCGGATTCGACTGAATAAGCCCAATAATGGTAATGGCTTCCACAGGGGTGCTTGGTGAAAACTCAAAGGTGACTTGCCGCTCATTGCCATCAATTTTGCTAATCTCAAGCGCTTCAGCCATTAAGCGGATTTGGTGAATGGCAAATAAATTTTTGGTCGGCTCCGGCAAACTGCCAAAACGGTCTAGCATTTCGCTGCGAATACTAATTAGGCTGTCATAGTCTTCAGCATTGGCGATTTTTTTATAAAACAATAGCCGCTGATGGACATCACCCAGATAATCTTCAGGGATGAGTGCCGACAAATGCAGATTAATGTCACTGGTTAGCGATAATGGGGTGTTCAAATCAGGTTGTTTACCTGCTTTGATGGCTTTGGTGGCACGGTTTAACATATCCATATACAGGTTAAAACCGACCGCTTGCATATTGCCGCTTTGGTTTTTGCCCAGCAGCTCGCCTGCCCCACGAATCTCAAGGTCTTCACTGGCAAGCATAAAGCCTGCCCCCAATGTGTTGGCACGGCTGATGGCATCAAGCCGCTTTTGGGCGTCGCTGGTCAAGCCTTTAATAGACGGCACAAGCAGATAACAGTAGGCTTGGTGGTGACTGCGACCAACACGCCCACGAAGCTGGTGAAGCTGGGCGAGCCCGAATTTATCGGCGCGGTTAATGATAATGGTATTGGCATTGGGGATATCAATGCCCGTTTCGATAATGGTGGTACACACCAATAAATTGTGTCTTTTATGGTAAAACGATTGCATGATTTGCTCAAGCTCTCGTTCTTTCATCTGACCGTGAGCCACTGCCACCCGAGATTCGGGCACAAGCTCTCGCACGGTTTCTGCCATGCGCTCAATGCTCGCCACATCGTTATGCAGTAAAAACACCTGTCCGCCACGCAATAATTCACGCAAAATCGCTTCTTTGAGTAAGTTATCAGACTTTTGCATGACAAAGGTTTTAATTGCCAACCGCCTTGCAGGGGGCGTGGCGATAATCGACATGTTTCGCATACCCGATAATGCCATGTTCAGCGTACGCGGAATGGGTGTTGCGGTCATTGATAATACGTCAACATCCGATTGCATGGCTTTGATACGCTCTTTATCTCGCACGCCAAAACGGTGTTCTTCATCGACAATCATCAGACCTAAGTTGGCAAACTTGACATCTTCTTGCAAAATACGGTGGGTACCGATGACGATATCAATTTTACCTTCCGCTAAGCCTTTGAGAATCGCATCGTGTTGTTTTTTGGTGCCAAACCGAGACAAGCTTTCAATACGAATGGGCCAATCGGCAAATCGATCCAAAAAGTTGTCTTCGTGTTGCCCAGCAAGCAGTGTCGTCGGTACTAGCACTGCTACTTGATACCCTGCTTGTACCGCAATAAAAGCGGCACGCATCGCCACTTCGGTTTTACCAAAACCGACATCACCGCACACCAGCCTATCCATGGGCTTATTTTGCTTCATATCAAACTTAACCGCTTCAATAGCATTGGCTTGATCGGGCGTTTCTTCAAACGCAAATTGACTGGCAAATAAGTCATACTGGATTTGGTCAATTGGGAAGTTAATGCCCACTTTGGCATCACGGCGGGCTTGTACGTTGAGCAGTTCCGCCGCCACATCATGAATTTGGCTGAGTGCTTTGGCTTTGGCTTTATCCCATTTACCGCTACCTATGGTATGAAGCGGTGCGGTTGCCGCGTCGCCACCCGCATAACGGCTGATAAGCTGCAGATTTGCCACAGGCACATACACACTGGCATCATCTGCATAGGTAAGATGGATGAACTCTTGCAGTTGTCTATCAATCTCAAGGGTAATCAAGCCTTGATAACGCCCAATGCCAAAATCAATATGCACCACAGGGTCGCCAATATTAAGCTCACTGACCGATTTAACCAAAAATTCATCAGACACATCGCTTTGGCGACGGCGGCGAGTCTGTAATACTTGCCGTCCAAACAACTGGGTTTCTGAGAGAATCGCAAACTTATCGGGAAGCAACGCGCCTCTTTCAATCGGTGCAATGGTCAAGGCAATCGCAGTGCTATGCGCCTCATCCATGTTTGCAAGAAAATCGCTCAATCCTGAAACACTTTGCAAATTAAAGCGCTTTTGCAACAGCTCCGATAAAATCTCACGGCGACCCGCAGTTTCGGCAACCAATAATATCGGTTTAGCAAACTGCTCGCGAAATGCCATCAGTCTTTGCAGTGGCTCAGCAAGTTTATGGTCAACGGTTAAATCAGGTGGGGTGTCAACCAATGCATTGATTGCCCCTGCTTTGGTGTCATCTATTGGCTGTTCGCTGGTGATAATGCGAGGATATTGGGCAATTTTTTCGTTAAAGATATGTTCTGCCAAATACAAATCTTGCGGTGCCACAATCGGTTTTTCGATATCGTGCCTGCGGTCATTGTAACGAGTTTGGATTTGTTGCCAAAAATTTTGGTAAGCCGTCTCTAGTTGATTATCAACGATAAACAAGCTATCTTTGGGCAAGTAACTAAAAAAATCCGAGCCATTTTGCCAACTATCCGTGTCAAAAAATAATGGCTGATAATACTCCACCCCCGCGGGTGCAATGCCGTTCATCACATCATTAAACAGCTCAAAACGGCGGGCGGATGTGTTGGCAAAGGTGCTGGCAAAATTGGCGCGAAACGTTTCTTTACCCTCATCCAGGGGAAATTCTCGCGCGGGTAAAATCTGAAAACTGGTGATTTTACCGATAGTTTCACCCGATTTTTTTTGACTATTCATAAATTTGACATATTGATGGGGGTCACTGTCTTTTAATTCGTCCAAATCCGCTTGGGTCAAGCTACGCTGGGTTTGTGGATTAAAAAAACGGATGCTCTCAATCTCATCATCAAATAAATCAATGCGCACTGGGAATGGCTGACCAATGGCAAACAAATCAATCACGCTGCCACGCACAGCAAATTCCCCAGGCTCAAAGACATTATCTACCGCATGATAGCCTGCGGTTGCCAGTTTTCGACGTTCAGTTGCCACATCAAAGGTGTCACCCACTGACAAATCAAAGTGTTGACCCAATAGCCATGATGCAGGGGCGACACGGTGCATTAAGGTCTGCACTGAAATCAGTAAAATACCATCAGTTGGCATATGGGTAAGCAAATGAATCCGCTCAGAGACAATATCATGGTGCGGTGACAGTTCATCATAGGTAAGCGTTTCCCAATCAGGAAACACATGGGCATCGACCCCACTAAATGCCAACTCTGTTTCAAGCTGATTGAGCTGATTTTGGTCACGGGTCACGACGACTTTAAGTCGGTTTTGCTGACCACTATCGCTGCTGGTGAGGCTAGTGAGCCATAAGGCTTGGGTCATGCCTTGTAAGTTGCCCAGCCATTTTTTGTCATGCTTAGTATTGTCAAACAACGATTGGTTGAGGCGAAAGGAAAGATGAGACAGTGAGTGTGTAACATTCGTCATTGTTATCGGTCTTTTGGTTATAAGTCTTTTGGTTATCGGTTTTTTGAGTTAAAAAGGCAAAAAAGAATGACGTTATTGTGGGGGTTTTTGAGGTTGATTTAAAGCAAAAAATCAGCCAAATTTAGCGGATGTTCTATTCAATCTTGAAGGCTTTTAACGTGGGGTATTATCGATATAGCAAAGTTCATTCGTGGCTTTTTTATTCGTATAACACGTTAGCCAATTCTCCAGTGGCATAGTCTTGCCATTACTTTTTTGGAGAAGTTTACTATAAGCTGTTGAGCGTTTTTCAACTTCTTTATCGGTTAAAATTTTCAGTGTTTTAGCATCGCGGCTACGCTGTACCGCTTTTTCACCATCGATGGTCGTGGTTGACTGTTCATTTTTCCAACCGCCTTTGCCGTCATCTTCGGCAAACCAATTATCAACAATATCAATTTTACCATAGCCTTTAATATAAAATGTTGCTTCGAACACAGTATAGCCTGAGGCTGCACCACCACTTGAACCCTCATACGTGCAGACGGTTTTTTTAACAAGTTTATGGTTTTTTAGCACATAGCAAGTGGTTGTTTCATCTTCAAATTGACCGACTCCAGCCAAGCTATTGACACTTAATAATAAACCACTGCTAACCACGGCGATTCTAAACAGATTTTTCATCATCATGTCCCTAGTCGATTAGTGATTTTTGACTAAGAATGATACCGTTATTATCCGCATACACAAAGTCGCCATTATTTATTGTCATTCCGCCAAAATTGAGCGTCACACCCACATCCCCCACACCCTTGCGATTGGATTTGCGGGGAATGGCGCCGAGCGCTTGTACGCCGATTGGCATTTTGCCCATATCATCCACATCTCGCACACAGCCATACACAATCACCCCAGCCCAGCCATGGTCAACGCCGCTTTGTGCAATCATATCGCCCAGTAAGGCACAGCGCATTGACGCCCCACCGTCTACCACCAAAACCTTGCCATTGCCTTTCTCATCTTTGCCATGCGTGGCTAACAGCTCTTTAACCCGGCTATTGTCTTCAAAGCATTTGACGGTTACCACTTCACCGCCAAATTTTGTGTTACCGCCATAGCTAAAAAAGCGTTTGCCTTCCATGTTGGGTGCACAAACCTGACATTCTGGATTATCATCTAATAAATCGCAGGTAATAAAATTTTGTAAGGTCATGTCGCTCATCATCGTTCCTTAAATCAATTTTTTTTGGGAAGGTTAGTTTCTAAACCGCGTCATCGCTAGCATCTCACCGTTACTGATAACTTGGGTTTTTTTGGCGGTATCGACGCGATTAGCAGATTTTTCATAAGTATGTTTGATGTGCCAATTGTTACTCACCAGCGCCATTGCCATCGCTACCCTATTGGCTTCTATGGGACGGACAGGCAGTTTTTTAGGTACGATAGGTTTGATGAGTTTGTACGCCGTCTGCGCGATGGTTTCAAGTTTACGAGCATCGTGTTTGCCAAGCAGCAAAGAGGGACGAAAAATTGCTAATTCTTGAAAGCCTAAATTGTCAATCGCAGTTTCAAGCTCACCTTTGACACGGTTATAAAAAAAGCGACTGTCGGCATTGGCGCCCATCGCCGATAACAAAAAAAAACCGCTCTACGCCTTTTTGTTTGCAAGCTTTTGCGAATGCCACATTAAAGGTAAAGTCGATTTGTCGAAAGGCGGCTTCACTACCCGCTTCCTTAATGGTGGTACCCAGACAGCTAAAAGCATCGGTGTCTTTACCAATCGACAGCGCAGACACAAATTCATGTATTTGATTAAAATCTTTGAGCTGATAAAAATGCATCGAATCACTCAACCCTTTTGGCTGAGAGCGCGCAATGATAATGACTTTTTGATAAAGACTGCCAAGCTGGGTCAGTAATGAATTGCCTACCAAGCCGGTTGCACCGATGATTAATGCTGTGCGCTGCATAAAACAATGACCTCAGTATGAATATTTTTATGAGTTTTTAATGTCATTTTATTTAATCACAGATAATCAAAACTTTCACCTACAAATACGTTTTTTTCAGCGTTGGTGGGCATTGCGCGATGGTTTTTTGGCCAATAGACGAAATACGCTGAATAATCTGCTGAAGTAAGTTGTTATTGTAGCGTGAGTTTGCTAAAATAGCGGGCTTTAAATCCGCTTGATATCGTTAATTGTGTTTCCGTGTCTAGTGATTCAAGGATTCAAGCAACCCTCACTACCCGTGTCTGTAATAAGCGAATGGCTGCTCACTTACTAACAGATCGATTTATATTGCAAATCCAAGGAGATTTACGTGGCAAATTCTGCACAAGCTCGCAAACGCGCTCGTCAAAACGTTAAACGTCGTCAATTAAAAGCATCACAACGTTCTATGGTTCGTACTTTCATCAAACATGTGGTAAAAGCCGTTGAAGATAAAAACTATGACGCAGCGACTGAAGCTTACAAAAAAGCAGTTCCAGTGATTGACCGTATTGCTGACAAAGGCGTGATTCACAAAAACAAAGCAGCACGTCATAAAAGCCGCTTAAACAAAGCAATTAAAGCCCTTAAAACTGCTTAATTGTTTGTTGCATTAAAAAAGCCAATTCACATTGAATTGGCTTTTTTAATGAGACTGATTTAGTTATAAAATTTATTTAATTATAAAAAAAGCTGAAATCAAAATTTCAGCTTTTTATTTAGCTTACCTAAAATTAACTTTCTTAAAAGCCCATTGATGCTTTTAATCATGGTGTTAATTATGCTTTTAACTCGGCAAGGACTTGTTCACTGACTTTATCAATGGCTTGTGTACCATCAAATTTGGCATAGCGAGGCGCGTTTTGACCTGATTTTGCCAAGTCTTGATAAAAACCAACCAAAGCTTCTGTTTGGTTATGATAAGTAGCTAAACGATCGCGGATGGTATCTTCTTTATCGTCATCACGCTGAACCAATTCTTCACCGGTTTCGTCATCTTTACCTTCCACTTTGGGTGGATTATAGACCACATGGTACACGCGACCTGAAGCAGGATGAGAGCGACGACCCGACAAACGAGACACGATGTCTTCATCAGGTACTGCAATTTCTACCACGTTATCGATGTGTACGCCTGCATCCGCTAACGCTTGCGCTTGTGGAATGGTACGCGGAAAGCCATCAAAAATACAGCCGTTGGCGCAATCTGGCTGCGCAATACGGGCTTTAACTAGGTTGATAATTAAATCATCTGAGACAAGTCCACCGGCATCCATGATACTTTTGGCTTGTTTGCCAAGTTCAGTACCTTCTTTGATAGCGGCACGTAGCATATCACCTGTTGAAATTTGTGGAATATTAAATTCCTTGGTGATGATTTGTGCTTGGGTACCCTTACCAGCGCCAGGTGGCCCTAAAAGAATAATACGCTTCATAAACCTATTCCTTAAGTCGAAATTATTAAAATCGCCCTATCTCATTACTGCAATAGCAAAAAAAGACCCACAAATGGTGTGTTCGAATAACTAACAGTTTTGAAATACTGGGTTAACAATACTCGTTAACCGCTAAAATCTCAAGCAATTTTTGCAAAATAATTTAAATTGATAGGGGTATTAAAAATAAAAATGTGGCAACATTTAATCCACCCCCTATTCAATTAAGCCCCTATTCAATCAAAAGATTTTTCATAACGATTTAAGGCACGATTTTATCAATCAATACGGTTGTCGAGTCAGCCGTTTTCTCTAGCGGTACGGGGTTACTCGTCAAGTCACCGCTTTGCGGCATGGCGTCACCTGAAGCACTAACACGGGCAGTAATCACCAATGGCTCATTCGTGCTAATCGCCGAGCTTAAGGTCATGGTGGGCATGATGCTATCGTTATCGCTGATGTTAATTGCCATACCATTGATGGTTAAGGTATCGGCTGACAGTTTTTTGGCAGCAACAGGGGGACCACCTGCCATCTTACGCACATTAACAAATAAGCTTTCGCCTTTTTTCACCCGTCCTAATATCTCAGGGGTGACTTTGACATTGACTGTAATCGCCTGTTCGCCTTGGGCTTCACGCTGGTTGATAGTCTGCTCAAGTTCAGATAGGCTGCTTAAGGCTTGGGTATGATCGCCAGGACGCGCTTGAATTTCGTTGCGTAGTAGCGCTACCCATTTTCGAGACTGCGCGTAGTTGCCCGCTCGCATTTCACCCATTGCCATCAGCATTTGTGCGCCTTGGTGTTTGGGACTTTTGGCTAGAATATGCTCAACCACTTGACGGGTTTTATCATCCATTACCCCGCCTTGGGTAAAAAAGCTAGTTTGGGCGTAGGTGATGGCGATTTTTTCATCATCAGGATTGAGACGATACGCCCTTGCCAAGGCTTCAAGTGCTTGCTCGGGCGCTTGCAAGGCTACAAACACTTCAGATAGACGAAACCAACGCAGTGGATCGGTGGCATGATGATGCACATTGGTTTGCATGGCACTAATCAGTCCCACACTGTCTTTGGTCGCCCATTCAGGTGGCGTATCGATTTTTGCGGTCAATAAATCATCCGCGACTTTTCCCAAGCGATTTTGTGCATCCCATAATTGATAGACGGGCGTGCGGTCGGCAATCATCCCATAAGCCATCGCAGATAACAGCGGAATCCAGATGATAACTATCAGACGGCTTTTCCAATTAGGGGTAAAATGGCTGGTATCTTGATTGTCACTGATGTCTAGTAATTGACGCTCTAACGCCAGTTTTTGGGTTTGATAAGTCGCCTCATCGATTTGACCCTCACCAAAATCGGCATCAAGTTCTACCAACCGTTGTTTAAATACTTCAATATTGAGCGTTAGTAGCTGATTATCAGCGCGATTGGCGATGGCATGATGGTCTTGGGTTTGCAACCAAGGTAACAAAATAAATACCGCAAGCGTGATAGCAAACAGAAGCGCGACAATGATAAAAATAATTAGCGTTGACATTAATTTTCCTTAGCCACTGCTTGATTGATTTCACTAGTTTTAGCATTGGCAGCGTTATCATTGACGTTTAACAAGTCTTGTAATCGCTGTTGTTCGGCGGTTGAGAGTGGCGCATAGCCATTTTCTATGGGGTTGGCGATGACAGCGGCACGTTTTGATGAATTACGGTTACGAATAAACCAAGCCAGCATCACAAACACCAACAACACAGGCGGAAAAAACCATAAAATCCAGGTAGATGGGCGCACGGGTGGTTTGTAGCTAATAAAGTCACCGTAGCGCTCATTCATATACTGGCGAATTTCGGCGTCGGAACGACCGTCTTTGACCATGTCATAAGTCTTTTGTTTTAAATCTTGGGCAATTGGCGCATCGGAACCTGCCAAGTTTTGGTTTTGACATTTTGGACAACGAAATTCTTCAATCAGCGCACGATACTGGGCTTCTTGGCGCGGGTTGTCAAATTGGTAGGTATCAATGTTTGCCCAAGCCGACATGGATAACCCTGCGACTAGCAACACCGCAGCCATCGCCCTGACTATCAAATGAAGAATTTTTGCAAATACAATACTCATTGGCATACCTCACGAATTTTAGCATCGGCGGCTTGTTCACGCAGCGCAGTCATACAAGGCAATACTTGCTTATTGTAGCGCTCCTCGTTGATTTCACCCAAGATATGCTGGCGCACATTGCCTTTGCCATCAACCACAAACGACTCTGGCACACCTGTCAGACCCAAATCAATGCCAAAATTCCCTTCTTTATCTTGCACATTAAGGGTAAATGGATCTTCATGGGTGTTGAGATAATCGAGCGCGTCTTTGGTTTCATCTTTATAATTGACCCCAACAATCGGTACGCCTGCCTTTGACATTTGCAATAAAAACGGGTGTTCAACTTTACAAGTCACACACCAAGACGCCCATATATTGAGTAAAAATGGCTGTTTGGGTAGCTGTGCTTGGGTAATCATTTGTGATGGGTTACCCAAAGACGGTAAGCTAAAACTTGGCAAAGCGCGATTGAGCGAGGTGTTGGTCACCACCGTGGTATCTTTACCCAACCGCGTATAAAACAGCGCAATGATAATCAAAAAAAGCACCAAAGGAATCAAAAACCAAAGTTGTCTTTTACGCATTGCCATGAGCACTCTCCTGACCTAACTCACTGTCATTTTTTACTAATACGGGGGCGATTGCCGCTGCTGTGTTAATCGCTGCCAAATTCCCCGACTTGTCATCACTCATATCAGCAAGTCTAGGCAGTTTACGATAGCGTTTATCAAACATACTTAAAATCGCACCGAGCGCCAACACAAAACCACCCCACCATACCCAGCGTACGCCAGGTTTGATATAGATACGCACTGCCCATTTAGTGGCATCAGCTTCCGTTTGATTAACACCTAAAATCGGCTCACCCATTGCCATATAGATATCTCTTAATGGGTTGTACTGGATAGAAGCTTCGGTCATGGGCATTTGACTGACCACATAATGGCGTTTTTCTGGATAAAGGGTCGCGACCACTTGGTTGTTCTTACGAACACTGACGACCGCTTGGGTGGCATCAAAGTTTGCGCCGCGGATTTTTTTTAGCTCATCCATCGTGAACTGGTAGCCCTGTACTTCAACCGATTGGTTTTTTTGCATGGCAATGTCTTTTTCGATACTTAAGCTTGTGGTAATGGCAATGCCCATCACGGATAGCAAAATACCCAAATGCGCTAGCTGCATTCCCCAATAGCCCATGTGCAGACGTTTCAGCCCAGCGCCCAGCGAGCGCGCGTTACGGGTTTTGTCTTTGATATCAATCACCATCCATACCAACACCCATAGACAAAGTGCCGCTGACATAAAGATGTTGATGTTAATGCTACTGACCAAGAAATAGCTCAGAACACCGGCTAACACAAAACAGCTGGCTAAAATCGCTAAACCTATACCCAACAGTGGACGGGTGTCTTTTTTCCAACGGCTGACAGGTCCAATGGCTAAAAACAACAACAATAACCAAGTTAACGGCACAAATAACGCATTAAAATAGGGCGCACCGACCGATACTTGCCCCAGTTTTAACGCATCGGCCAGCATTGGGTAAAGTGTGCCAATCACCACCACGATGGTTGCGACTAATATAATAATGTTATTGATGACCAATAACGTCTCACGAGATTTAAGCTGATAATGGCTTTCTTGGGTCAAGCGCCAACCACGCCACGCAAACATCGCCAGACCGCCACCGATTACCACGCCCAAAATCACTAGGATAAACAGACCGCGGGTGGGATCTGCGGCAAATGAGTGAACCGAGGTAATGACCCCCGAACGTACCAAAAACGTACCCAATAAACTCAAGGCAAAAGTGAAAATCGCCAACATAATCGTCCAAGCTTTGAACACGCCGCGCTTTTCGGTAACTGCCAATGAGTGTAATAATGCCACCCCACCGAGCCAAGGCATAAACGACGCGTTTTCCACAGGGTCCCAGAACCACCAGCCGCCCCAGCCAAGCTCGTTGTATGCCCACATTGAGCCAAACACAATCCCTAAGGTCAAACAGCACCAAGCCGCTAGTGTCCAAGGACGCGACCAGCGCGTCCACACCGCATCTAACCGACCCGCCCACAATGCTGCCATGGCAAAGGCAAACGGTACCACCGCGCCCACATAGCCCATATACAGCATCGGCGGATGAAAAATCAATCCGGGGTCTTGCAGTAGTGGATTCAAATCTTTGCCATCCACTGGGATGCTGGGTAGACTGCGATTAAAAGGTGACGACACAAAAATCACCATGCTTAGCATCATCATTTGCACAAAGGCTATAATCACCAACACGCGTGCGCGCATGGCAAGCGGCAAGCTTCGACTAAAAACGGCCACCGCCGCGCCCCAAGTCGCCAAAATGGTGACCCATAGTAGCAGTGAGCCTTCATGCCCGCCCCATGTGGCGGATAGGCGATAGTACCAAGGCAGCAAAGAATTTGACTGATTGGCGACATAGCTCAACGTAAAATCATTGGCATAAAACCCATACATCAGGCACAAAAATGACGTACCGGTTGCCAAAAACTGAGCAATGGCAAAACTTCCCGCCAGTCGTTGCCAAGCAGGTTGGTGTTTAAACACCCCCACTGCTGGCAAAATAACCTGTAAAATGGCAATCACCAAGGCTGAAATAAGCGCAAAATAGCCCAATTCAGTAATTAACATACCCACTGCTCCTATCGCTGTAGTGGTTATCACACTGTAGAATTTTCACCAAAAAAATGGGTCAAATTAATAAAACACCAATATCAAATGTATCCAGCCCGCCAAAAACCCAGTCACACCGCCCAAAATAATCAGTGTTAATTCATCTTCACGAAAGGCAGGACGCAAAAGATTTTGAAATTCATTGGGCGTCAATGCCCGAATTCGGTCTCGAAACAGCCCAAAGATTTTTTCTGCGCGGCTAAGGTTAAGCTCAGGATTACTCATCGGCACCATGGTCGCTGCAATTGACTTATCAATAATCACGTGTCTGAGCTGACCAAACTCTTTACGACCCAAACCAAATTTCAAGCTCGTTTGGATCACCTGTGATTCCAAAATTGGGTTTAGGTGCTTTTTAATCAGCTCACGCGTTTGCATCGCACGGCTGCCATACATCATTTCATACATGATGTTTTTGAGCGTGACCAAATCTTTGACCACAATCTCAGCAAACACCTCAGAGACCTCAGGCTGGCGTTTCATAAAACCACCTTGCCAGTTAAATTGTCCGATATGCGGTTTTTCAAAGCGGATAAACGGCAGCGATTTGCTAAAACTAAAAAATTTGGGATAGCGATAATAATGCGGCTCAATCGGATTAAATACCATCCAGATGGCAATCCAGTTGGTCAACAGCCCCCAAATCGCGGCAAAAAACGGCACCGTCCAATGCTGCGGCACAAACCAAAAAATCGCCATCTGCAAAATACCAAATACAAACCCAATCAGCGCACTGATATGCCAAATAAAATTAATCTCTTTTTGACCTACTTTGAGAAACATCCGCACCATCAGCGCACGGTCGCTTTCCATCTTGTTGACAATCATCTCGCGCATATCAACCAAGTTTTCGACATTGTAGGTCAAGTCGAGCACCAGATTTTTCATGATGTCTGGCAATTGCTCGTGTCCATAGGCATAGATACGGCGTTTGACAGCAAAAGGCAAATTCGCCCATAGCGTTGCCGAGCGCTCATTCATGATTTCATCAATCAGCAAATCCAAGTTTTGGTTCATGGTTTGGCTGATAAAATCTGCCACTTCTTCAGGGTGCATGGCTTGGAAAAACTCATCGAGCGAGCCAAGCTTGGATAAAGTTTGGTCAACGATAATCCCTGATATTTTACCCGCTTTGCGTGGCACAATGCCCTGCCAGCCGATACCGCCGCCTGGGAACCCTTGAATCTTAATGCCCCAAAAATGAATGGGATAAAATAGCATCTTGAGCGCCATCCATACATGCGCCCAAGTCACGACTGCTGTCACAAATGGAATGGTCAGCATGGCGAAAAATTGCGGATGGGTTGCAAGCTTGTGCCAAATTTCTGCAAACATATCAAAAAAGCTCACATGGTGAAAAAGCTAAAATCAAAGGACAATAAAACCGAGATGACATTATAAGGTTTGCTTGAAAACGTCTATAATATAAGTGGGTTAATATGGGTGCGTTCAAACTGCTAGATTTTAGCACAGAAAGATATATTTTGCCTGAAGAAGTTGTATTTTTAGCGGTTTTGCGTCCCTATGTTATCATCCATATTGCCCTCAATGCTGCTATCATAATTTGATACATGTATTTTGTCAGCAGCCGTTAGTTATTTGCGATTTTGTCAGGATTTGGGCATGCTTATTTGCCACATTTTATGCTAGTATATCCCTCTTAAATTTTGACTTAAGCCATCAGACTTAAGCCACCCATACTTAAGCGACCTATATAGGAGCTTAGTAGCTGGGTGATATCCCTATATTTGCATTAAGCTAAACATTCATCGCACCGCGACCCTTTTTAAAACCGTTCTAATTGCTGTTACCCGCTTATGAAACCACCCCATTCTTCAGATATGCAACGTGAAAATCTCATCTTTCGCCGCCGGGTAATTTTGGCATCGGTGTTTGTTTTTTTGGGCTTGGTTGGCTTGATTGTACGCTATGCTTATCTACAAATTTATACCCACGACCAGTACGTGACCCAGTCTGACAATAATCGTATCAAACTGGTTTCTGCGCCGCCCAGCCGCGGCTACATTTATGACCGTAACGGCGTGATTTTGGCGGATAACCAGCCTGTTTTTACCGCTGTCATCAGTCCTGATGAAATTGACAATCCTGACAATACCTTGGCGCTACTCACCCCGATTTTTCAGTTGACACCTGAAGAAATCAGTGAAGCTTCAAAAGCCCTTAAAAAAAGTAAAAACGAACCTGTGACCATTAAAATTGGACTTACCGAACAGCAAGTTGCCCAGTTTAGTGAACGCAAACCGTTTTTTAAAGGCGTGACGATTCAAAGTAAACTTACGCGCACCTATCCCTACAGTGATTTGTTTGCCCATGTGATTGGCTATGTTGGGCGTATCAGCGACAACGATAGTAAAAAGTTGGATAAAAAGCTGTATGCAGGCACCGATTTGATTGGTAAAACAGGGATTGAAAAATATTACGAGTCGCTGCTACTGGGCAAACCCGGTTATCAATCAATTGAAACCAATGCTTACGGCGATATCATCAAAAAACTCGATACCAAACCGCCCATTCCCGGTAATGATATTTATCTAAGCCTTGATTATGGCTTGCAAAAATTGACCAGCGATTTGTTAAATGGCAAACGCGGCGCCGCGGTGGCGATTGACCCCAGCACTGGCGAGATTTTAGCCTTTGTCAGCAACCCAAGTTTTGACCCCAACCCCTTTATCACTGGGATTAGTAGCAGAGAATACAAAGCACTGCAACAAGACCCCGACATGCCACTGTACAACCGTGCACTACAAGGGCAATATCCCCCGGGTTCTTCTATCAAACCGATTGAGGGGTTGGCAGGGATTCATTACGGCATAATGGGATGGGACAGTAGTATTTATGATCCGGGTTATTTTAGTCTGCCTGGCGATAGCCATAAATTTCGTGACTGGAAAAAATCGGGTCATGGTAACGTCAATCTGCATAAATCCGTGGTCGAATCTGTCGATACCTACTACTACAAGCTGTCTTATCAACTCGGTATTGACCGGCTTCATGATTGGATGACGCGTTTTAATTTTGGTAGTAAAACAGGCATTGATTTGCCGGGAGAAAAAACCGGCGTTTACCCTTCTACTGAGTGGAAAATGAAAACTTACAAAAAAGCCTGGTTGCCTGGGGAAACCATTTCTGTGAGTATTGGGCAAGGGTATTTTTTGGCGACCCCGCTTCAGATTGCCAACGGTATTGCCATGCTAGCCAGCGATGGACAGCATTTGACCCCCCATCTGCTCAAAAAATCCACCGGTGCCGAACATGTCACCCCCATCGAAAAGCCCGATGGGAAAATTCAATACAACGGTAACCCCGATGATTGGCAGCGTATGCACCTAGCCATGGAAGATGTGGTCAAAAAAGGCACAGCGCATAATATTTATACGCCAACTTATCGCATCGCTGGCAAAACAGGCACAGCGCAGGTCAAATCTATCGCACAAGGCAAACGCTATAACGAAGCCGCGCTTGACTCGCGTCACTGGGATCATGGCTGGTTTGTTGGCTTTGCCCCGGTAGAAAACCCGCAAATTGCCATTGCCGTTATCGTAGAAAATGGGCGGCATGGTGGCTGGGTAGCGCCAATTGTGCGTAAAATGATGGATTATTGGCTCATTGATAAAATCAAAAAACCTATTGCGCCACCGTCGCCTGAAGAACTTGTCAAAATCAATGCCGAAAAACAAGCCGCCAAATTGCAACGTGAAGCGTTAGTTTTGTCGGGTAAACCTATTATCGCAAAACCCAATACCGCCAAACTCACTGCAGTGGGTGGCGCTGACTGACGTAATGTATGATGTCCAAACCATGATTTCCAAACTATGATGTCCAAAATTAGCAAACGACCCAATAAAGCTACCAAATCCCCGCCAGTTTCTCACGTGCGTATCATCGGCGGGGAGTATCGGCGGCGTTTGGTAGCGTTTATCGATGCCGACGGGTTGCGACCGACCCCTGACCGTGTCCGAGAGACGCTATTTAACTGGCTTGCCGATGATTTAGTCAATGCCAAGGTACTAGATTGCTGTGCTGGTAGTGGGGTGCTCGGTTTTGAAGCCTTGTCGCGGGGTGCCAAGCACTTAACTTCTATCGAGCCTAACCATGAGCAATTTAGGCAAATTAAAGCCACGCAAGCCCTGTTAGGGATTGCTGATACAAAAATTGTGACAGTGGAAGCTACAATACAACAAGCCTTACCACAACTGGCAAACACCGATCCGTTTGATGTGGTGTTTATCGACCCACCTTATCAACTAGCGTTGTGGGGGACAATTTTGCATGGCTTAATAAACCATCAGTTAATTCATCCGCAGACATTACTGTATATCGAAAGCGATCAAGATCACACACAGTTGTTGGAATCATTCACCCCACCACTTGAACCACTCAAATATAAAAAAATGGGTCAAATTTTTGCTGGCATTTATCAGCTCAAAACGCTTTAATTCAAAGCCCTTGAATTTAAGCATTAAAAAACCGACTGGATTAACCCAGTCGGCAAATATAATAACCATTCACGTACAATAGCAAATCACGTACAAGAGCAAACCCACTATCAGCTCTTAACGCATATACCCACTTGTACGGCAGAAGCTGACGGACAAAAATATTTTGATGACTGTCCTTTTAAGTTGTTAGCTTCATACAGATAGCTGACCCCCACCACCATCAAAAATGTCACCACGAGCGCTAACATAATCACCAGCACAACACTATGAATGTTGACTTTAGAATGATGGCGTATCATTTCTACACTATCATCAGTGTCTTTAGTATCGTTCACTTGATGGATCATAACTTGTATCCTAAAAATTTGAAATTTAACTGTTTAAATTTCATCGTGTTACTTAGCAACTATTCATATACGACATAGACTAAAACCTATGCATGGTAGTGCTACAAAAGCAATTTACAAAGGTAATCAAATATTACATTTATCTTATAGTGATTACATTCTACACTGTATTTGTTACTAAATTATAACAATAATAAAAAATTACACAATTGTTTTATCAAAAAAGTGCCTATTTGGTCATTTTTTGCGATTAATGGTATAGTGTTATCAAACCCTTAAAAAAATATTCATCCAAACTGGTTAATAATCAATTATCTAGCTAAACTCAATTAGCTATTTGGGTAATTCCAAGAATCCGCTTTTTATCTTTATGACTGAAAACAATAATGAAAAAAAATACACACAAGCAATGGCAAGCGCTGTTATCTGCCAAACCTATCTATCATGGCAATCAGTTCACCCAATCCAAGACGTCAAGGACGGCATTTCATAAGGACTATGACAGGCTGGTTTTTTCGCAATCTTTTCGCCAATTAAATCAAAAAACCCAAGTGCATCCGTTAACCCATGAGATGGGTATTCATACTCGCTTAACCCATTCGCTTGAAGTATCTTGTATTGGTCGCTCGCTAGGGATGATGAGCGCGGAGAAGCTCGGTAATGACTTGCCAAGCGGCTTTACCATGTCGGACATGGGAGTCATTGTGCAAGCAGCTTGTTTGGCGCATGACATCGGTAATCCCCCGTTTGGGCATGCAGGTGAGCAGGCGATTCGAGATTGGTTTTTTCAGCCTGCCCAGCGCCAGTATCTCAGGCGGCTTACCCCACGCCAGCAAATAGATTTATTAGCGTATGAAGGCAATGCGCAAGGTTTTCGACTGCTGACCCGTAACGAGCATCATCCTGATGAAGGTGGCATGCGCCTGACAGCGGCGACGCTGGGCGCTTTTATGAAATACCCTTATCTTTCCACCCCTATCAACCCAGTCAGCGACAGTGACTCACTGCCCTCACCCTTAACGCTCAAGAAATTTGGTTGTTTTGAAAGTGAAGCGCCGTATTTACAGGATTTGGCGGAGCAGCTGCGACTACCTAAGACCCAAAGAGGTTACGCGCGTCATCCATTGGCTTATTTGCTAGAAGCCGCGGATGATATTTGTTATGCGCTGATTGATTTGGAAGATGGGATTTTACTGGGTATGTTAGACTATCATGAAGTTGAGCCACTGCTGCTCAAACTCGTCGGTAAACGGCTTGGCGTACCATCTGAAGTCACAACCAATGCGCCTATCAGCCAAAAATTAGCCGCGCTACGAGGGCGAGCAATGCGGCGATTGGTGGACAAAGTTACTGATGCCTTTGTTGCCAACCAAGCCGCCTTATTGGCAGGTGAGCTGACGGGCAGCTTATTTGACTACTGCCCCAATAACGTACGCAGTAGTATCAGTGAAGCCAAAAGCCTAGCCAATACCCGTATTTTTCAACATCCGAGCAAAGTACGCGTTGAAATCATGTCAAACCGCTGTTTACATACGCTACTTGATGCGTTTATGCCGCTGGCGTTGACGGGTGATTCCACAGACAGTATTGCTCAGTTTGAGCAATTACGACTGCTTAATCTATTAAATGCCCATTTAAGCAATGTTAGTCGGCAATTAGGGGATGATGTTTATCAAAATATATTGTGTATTTTAGACATGCTGACTGGCATGAATGATCATGAAGCCTATCGGCTCGCGCAAGCGTTAAAGGGCAATTGGTCGGTGAATATTTAAACCTCATCACTTATCGTTTCGTCAATCGTCAACGATTGTATATTTGGCGTTTTCGGCTTAGAATATTTTTCCTTATTTAACCCGCTGATTGGATACCTAATGACTAGCCGTGACTTGCAAAAACGCCAAACCCGTCAAGCCTTTTTTCAATCGGTGCTTCAGTTATCGAGGTCGGGACATGCGTTTTCGTCGATTTCACTTCGTCAGATTAGCCGCGAAGTGGGCGTGGTGCCGACGGCTTTTTATCGACATTTTCAGGATATCGATGAGCTTGGCAAGTGCTTAGTCAATGAAGAACTCGGTCACACGCTGCAAAGTCTGCGCGATCATTTGCAGCTGGGTCGCACCCGAACACATGAAGGTCAAATTGCCTCAAGCGTGCGTTTCTTTTTGGAAAGTGTGGAACAGGCGTCATTGCACTGGCACTTTATTGTCTCTGAGCGATATGGTGGTAACCAAGCTGTGCAAAATGCACTCGATGAGCAAATCAGCTTGTTTGCGCAAATCATGACCGATGATTTGGCTATGCAGCCTGCGTTTGGACATTTAAACCAAGAAGTGCGCCTGCTGATTGCGGATATGGGCGTGAATATGTATTTTTCTTGGGTGTATAAATGGCTCAAATTTGACCCTACAGAGGTACAAAGTAAGCAAGATTATCTCAATCGCTGTATCAAACAGGCGCAAGTGCTGTTTTATGGCGTCCGTAATTGGTGTCCTTAACCAAAACTAACTTAAGATAAAAAACAGTGAAACCAACAGACAGTTAAATCAAAAAAAGGCTGAGCATTAACTCAGCCTTTTTTATTACTATTTATTAACCCGCTAATAGCGCCAGTTATAAATCAAATCTACAGAGTTATTGATGGCAGATTTAGCCTCAATGTACAAGCGCCTTGTTAATTGATAACGCATACTGAGCTCAGGCTGCGAGGTGAACACGCCTACCCCATACCGTATAAACAAGTCTGGCGTGATATACCCCGTTAGACTGACCAAAGTGTCATTGCCCGAGCCATTGGCATCTAACGTCAAACGCTGCAACCCAAACGCCCGGCCAATTTGGTTGGTAAATTTGCGCGTCCCGCTTAAGCCATAACTTAACCCTGCTGCAGCAATGGTATTGTTGACGCGGTTTCTAAAGTCTTGTTCGTTGGTATTTTGACCTGAATTGTTATTTAGGCTACCCGTCACCAACGCATTCATCGCCTGCTGTTCACTAAGTCCGCCATTATTGAATACGGTGATACTTGGCGCACTGGCACTGCCTTTGACTTTGACACCCACTTGTACGCCTTGCACATCTTTTACTGCCTCTACGTTTAGCAGTGGTTTCATCACTTCACCATTGAACCGAACTTGCGCAAAGTTTAGATTCAAGCTTTGCCCAAACACTTCGACTTTTGAGCGGCGTGATACTTGCACCACGCCTTCTGCTTTCATGGTGCCTTGACCGCGCTGGGTGATATGCAGCGCACCCGCCAATGGTAAGCGCGCCCCAAAACCTTGGAAGCTTACGCGATCGCCGAGATCGACACCCACATCCGCGTTGATATTCCAAGGTTGGGTGACTTTTAGTACGTCATCAATCTGACCCATCAAGCGTCTATCAATGACGTTAACATCTGGGGATTTGCTGACCACATTGCCTGTGGTTTCAGGGGGGCGAATGGTCGCACGAGGCACATCAATCACGCCGACGATATTCACGTAGCGCTGGCTAGGTTTGACAATCACATCAAAAATTGGATTAATAATGGCAGAAATCGCCGGTGGCTGACTCACTTGCAGCGCTTTACCTTGCAGCTTCAGCTTGGCTTGCAGCTCGCGTGTCCAGTCAACTGTACCGGTAATGGTGCCTTGACCATCGCCTGCACTGGCAAAAGACCCATCAATAGAGGCTTGATTACCTGCCACGTGCGATAACACATTAATCTTATCAAAGCGCATCGGCACGCCTGTGATGCTAAGACCGGCATCTTGTAGCTCAATATCGCCAACAAATTTGGGCTGCATGAGTGAACCACTGATTTTACCTGCCACAAGACCATTACCGGTCAAGCGTTCAAACGATGGGAAGAAAGGTTTAAATACCGCCAAGTCAATATCTTGAAAAACAATGGTACCTGAAATCGGTTTCGACTGTATGTAGGGATTGACGGTAGCATCCAAATAACCATTGCCCGCGCCATTGGCGGTTTTGATATCTGCGCGAAGTTTTAGCCCTTCTGCGGTTGAACGGGCGATGACACTGATACGCTCATAGGCAATGGTCGTTGGATTTTCTTCAGGGGTTTGTGCGGCGGTACCAAATACGCCGTTATCGGTAAAGAAGCTGGCATTGATACTGGGTCTTTGGTTCTTCTGCCAATGAACGAGTGCGGTGCCGTTGAGTTTACCTGACCAAGCGATATCACGCGGCATCACCACAGAGAAAATTTGGCTATCAATTTGTTGCACACTGACATCGACATTGCCTTGCCCATTACTGACCACGAGGTTGTTTTTTAGACACAGACTGCCGTTTTGACCCACCATTTGCCAGCAGTGTGCCGCCATTTGTACATTCAGATTTTGCCAGCCAAATAGCATCTGGGCGGGCTGTAGCTGTTGCAACTTGGCATATTTGGTACCAATTTGTCCATTACCGAGCAGACCCGACCACTGTTTTTTGGCAAGATCGATACGACCTTTGAGCGTCGCTTGCAATTGTCCTTTGGTACTATCTGCTTTGACATCCAAGGTGTGATTGTCTTGGGTACCGTTAAAATACAGTTGCAAAGAGCGCAGCGGTTGATTGGCAATATTGATACCCGTTGCAGTCAATTGCAACTGACTGGGTGATTTGGCAAGATTGACCAATTTGCCGGTGACTTTGGCATCGAGTACCACAAAGTTTGGCAGTGAAATGTTACGCCCGACTAAATCCACATAGATATTAGGCAGTGCTTGGTTGTTATCTTGGGTTAAGATAATGCCGCCTTTAACAATACCTTTTAGCTGTGGCATTAGCTGATTGAGTGTGCTGATATCGACACTGGTCACCAGTTGGTTTTGGTTGCCATTGGCTGTGATGCGATTGCTGCCCCATTGTACCAGTAGATTATTGGCTTGCAGACTTTCAACAAGACGGCGGATTTGTCCGTATTTTTGACTATTGGCGCTATTTTCAATGACTTGACGCAGAGTGCTGAGGTCTTTTGGCAAATTTAGTTTTGCGGTCAATTGACCTGTCGCCAATAACGGTTGGTTTTTTAGCCTGCCTTTGAGATTCATATTGGCGATATGAATGTACTGAGCGCCTGCCCGCCAATAGCCATCGGTATTGATGGTACCGGTGATTTGGCTTGGCAGACTTGGCACAAAATAGCTGGCATCAAAATTTTTCATATCAGCATTGATATGCCAGCCGACACCATTGGTCATATCAAAGCTACCGTTGGCATTGATATACCCTTCTTTACCTTGATGACTAAACTGATTAATTTTGAGCTGTTGTGGCGTGCCTGCAATATCAAATTTAAACGAGCCTGCGGGTACGTTTGGCGCATTGAGGCTACCATCAAATTTGGCGGCGATATAAGATAACTTACTGCCGAGTAGATCGGCACGTACTTTGCCCGTGCCTTTTAACGCTAAGTGTTTTTTGCTATTTTTGGCGCCCAATAAATCCCCTGTCATGTCAATTTGGTTGATAGTGACATCATGACGGTTCAACACCGCTCGATTGGCTTGACGGAGCTGTTGCAGGGTGCCACTGGCAACCATATTGCCCGTCAAATCTTGCAGCGGAATGCTATTTAAAATGCTGTGGGCATTTAAATGGTTGGTTTTGGCATTGATTTGCCAAGCTAACGGCTGATTGCCGCTGGCAAGTTTGATTTTACCATTGCCTGCCAAATTACCTGCCACGCCTTGGTACACCAATTGAGTGATATCAACCAGCTGACCTGTTTTGTTGACATTGACTTGATAATTACCGCTTGGGGCTTGATTGAGCTTTAGTATATTGGCATTGACTTGAGCTTGTACACTGCTGGGTCGCTTGCCGTCTGCCGGCTGAAAAATCACGTGCGCTTTGCCATTGGGACTATTAAGCTCGCCAATACTCGGTAGATTGTGACGTATCAGCTTTTGCCAATTTGCATCGATAGTATAAGGTTTATGGCTGCCTTTAGCTTGTCGGATATCGGCATTGATAATTTCACCATCATCTTGGCGCAGATTTGCCCGTACTTGCATCGGCAATTTATCGGTTGCCACATCATAGACAATGCCTAATTTGCCTGTTAAGGTCTCTGGCGCATAGGGGGCGATGTCTTTTGGCAACAACTGACGAATCTTAAAGCCATTACCCGTATTCATTAGGGCAATACGGGTGCGGTCATGCCAATCAATCGTGCCTTGACTCGTCAATGTGCCTTGCGCGACTTTAGCCGTGAGATATTCGATACTGAGTTTTTGATTGGCAATCACGCCGCGACCTTGATAATGCCCATCGGGGATATCTTTGGCAGTCAAATCAGCATTGATACGCAGCTGAATATTATTGGTCACGCCTGTTGCGGTCGCTAAGCCATTTTTTAGATGGATGTTTTGACTGGTGGCATAGGGCAATAACACATCTTTCCATTCGAGTTTGGCATTAAATGGCGCATTTTTATCCATCGGCTGCGCTGTTACATGCCCAGTAACATCCGATTTATTGTATTTACTTTTTATATCCGCGGTCAAAAATTTCAAACTGCCTGTGGCATGAGTATCAAGTGCATCGACATACACTTTTGACAATGAATTGACAATGACCAGTCCTGTCACATCCAGCGGATAATCATGCTGCAGGTCAATTTTGCCTTTGATTTTATCAACGCTTAATAAATTGTTATACGCCAATTTACCTTCGCCAACCGTGATTTTAGTATCATACCAAGTAAAATCTTGGACATGGGCTTGTTTAAAATCGATGGGGTCGCGGGTCACTTGCTGATAGCGCACTAAATTTGCTTTTACGTCATCTAAAGTTAAGTTTACAGGCAGTGCAATGCGTGGGTAATCAAAGGGTTTATTGGAAGGTGGTTTTTTGTAGGTGATGACCATGCGATTGATGTTGGCTTCACGCAAATGTACTTCTTTATTGATGAGGGCGCGCCAGCCAATTTTGACATAGGCTTTATCAACGGTGACTTCAACATAATTTTTTGGCGGTTTACTAGGAATTTTAAGATCGTAAACCCAAATGCCATCACGAAGATTGCCTTTGCCGTATGTTAGGCTGATACCTGTTTGTTGAACGATGGCATTGATAAGTAACCGTGTACCCCATGGGGTGCCGACGGCATAATAAGCCCCTAACAAAATTGCAATCAAAATAACGACTAACACCATCACAATTTTGGTGATAAAACCTTGCCGATACCAGTGTCGAAGCCAACCCGCATCTTTTTCTGCTGGGTCTAAATCATCACTGGTTGCCGTATCCGAATGGTTAACATCTAAATCTTCACCGTCTGGATTTTTAGGGTCTAGATTTTTAGCCTCTAGTTTAGCGTCTAGGTCATTATCTACCAACGATTTATCGTCAGGCTTGGTGCCATCTTCGGGCAATGAGTCGTTGTTATTATCGTCTTTCATTAATATCGCAAATCAATCGTTGGCTAACTACAAAAACACAGGTTCTATGCGCTGTATATGGGCGGTATATTGGATAAACCTTACATACTAGCAAAGTTTTATCCAAAAATCTTGACTAAAAACCTTGCATAAAATAATGCCATGATTTTTAGCCAAACTGTTATAGCGGTGAACCGATAAAGAAGTGTAAACGGACATCGTTGTTATCGCCTGTCAGACCTTTTGCTACATCGAGTCGTACCAAGCCTATCGGTGATTGCCAGCGGATACCTGTACCAATACTGACCGCCGTTGCGTTATCATATTCGCCCGTTGTATCATACGCATTACCAAAGTCAGTAAACACAGCGCCACGAAAGCTCGGTCTAAACTCATAGTTATACTCTGCCGAGCCTACCGCTAAGGCATCACCGCCGACTAAGAAATTTTCGCCGCCATAGGTCGGTCCTAAACTATCGGTGTTGTAGCCGCGGATACTAGAATCACCGCCTGCAAAAAAGCGTGAACGGTAAGGCACATCATAAAAATCACCGCTATATAGATAGCCCAAATCCAGTCGCCCAATCACTTGTTGTTTGTTATCTTTGCCAAAAGTATACATCCCAGTACCACCTGCACGTAGAATGGCCATATTGGTGTCACTCAGTGCCCCTTTAGCACCGACTTCAAGCGAATAACGTTGGCTATAACCCCACGTTGGCGTCAGCATATTGTCTGCTACCGTTTTATTGATTGCATAACCTGCCAACAAGGCTTGTTGGGTATAGTCCGAGGCGTAATTGTTAAAAGGATAAGGCAAGCTATCGGTGCTATATTTTTCAGGGTCGACGGTCAATTTATCGCCGCGGTAGCGCAGTGAATAGGTGCGATTCCAACCACTATCATGATAAATATTGCGGGCGATACTGGCATAGACCGTGTCCGCTTCAAAGGTGTTGACTAGGTCATCAACTTCTTTGTGCTGATAGCCGACTGTGCCTGTCAGTTTATCATTGAGGGGATGCTTGTAGGGTAAACTGGCAGTAAATTCCACCGCTTGATCGACTTTGGATAACGCCACTGATGCCCCAGCCTGCAAGCCACTTCGGTTAACCAAGTTGTTTTGGTATTTACCGGTCAAGCGCACGCCCACATCCGTTTCATAACCCAAACCCACTTGTGCCTCATGGGGCTTGGTGGCATTGAGTACCACATAGGTTGGGATTTGCTTTCTTTCATACACTTGTTGTGGCGTGAGCTTTGGTATGACTTGGTCTTCTCGTGGTTTGAGAGGTAAGTCTTTGTCTTTATCCAGTTTTTTTTGCCGTTTTACTGACCGCATTGGCAATGACCACCAGCGGATTTTTACTTTTATTTTCAGCCTCGGGTGACAACTCCATATCTTCGGGTGCCGCCAGTAAATTTTTGGCTTTTCGGCTGATGGCATTGAGACGTTGTTCGGTCGAATCATCGACTTCAAATTGAATCGGCGCGATGTCATTGGGATCTTGCACTTGATTGACGGTTTTTTGCGTCGTGCTATCGACAGTACCCGCGGATTGAAGTTCAGATGAGTTACTTTGAGCGGAGTTGCTTTGAGATGCGAGACTTTGATCGGTTGAATTGGCTGATAAAATAGCGGCGGATGTATCAGAATTGTCAACGGTATTGTCGGCTGTGGTACTGCTGCTGTTGGCATTGCTGAGCGTCGCCGAGCCCGATTGTTCAAATGCGATATCGCTTGCTGCTTCGTCCGATGGCATGATGACATCGACATCCACCCCATTAAAATAACGAGTGGCAGTCAAGTTGTTGGTAAATTCGCTGACAAAGGGTTGATAGTAGGCATCGCCTTTTTGGTACGTCATTAAGGCTTTCATTAGCTTTGGCTTTAAAGGCAGTTTATCGGGGTCATCGGTCAAATTGCCTTGTTTATCAATGCTATATATTTTTACATCATCAAAGTGATAGCGAGTTTTTGTGTCATAAATTAGGTCAACATCCGCGGTATTGTCCGGCAAAATAATATCTACTGAACTATTAAGCCATTTGGCATCGAAGTAACCATTGGTCTGCGCGACGCCTTCAATCGTCGCCTTTGCGGCTTTATAGATACCATGACTGAACACATCCCCTTCTTTGGGTGGGATTTCTTTCTCAATCACAGGATACACCGGCAGCGCGTTATCGCCTTTCCCGCCCTCACCACGGATATCAATGATGCGATTTTGCACGATGACGGGCTTGCCAACCTCTAAGCTGACTTGGATATTGTCTTTGCCCAAATGCTTAAAGGCGATTTTAGTGTCATAAAAACCCACCGCCTCTGCCGCATCTTTGGCAATTTGGCGTAATTTGTTCACACTGGCATTAAAATCCGACACCGATTCGACGGTCACTTTTTCCAATGCCGCCTTGATATTGCGCGCAGGCTCAAGTTTGGCATCTGCATTGGCAAAGCTGATATCAATATAGTTTAGCCCTTCGCCGCGACCAATGATTTTGTTCTTCAAGCGCGCCACGATGCCTTGTGACTCTGCGGTCACGGTTGAGTTGGCTTGTGGGGTGGTCAATGCCGATGTTTGCTGTTGATAGGCGGGCAAGTAATCATTGGGATTGATGGTGTCGGTGGATTTGATATTGCTGGCATCATTGACGACGCCTTGATTACTAAGATTCTGATTAGCAATATTTTGGTTAGCGATATTTTGATTAGATAAATTGGTTTGCTCGCTCACTTTTTGATTAATCGCATCGAAATTCTGTTTTTCGGTTGTTAGCTGCTCAGTGATTTGTGCTTGTGCTTGGGATTGTGATTGGGTATTCACGCTTGCAGGCTTGCTATTGTTGATTTGATTGGCAACCGACTGCGGCGTTGTTTGGTCTAATGCTTTACTGTAGCCGACACTAGGTTGGTTTTGTTTCAACGTCGCCACAGGTTGGTTAAAATTATTAAAGTCTGCCAAGGTCTGATTATCGAGTTGTTGACCAATTTTATCTTCAACGCGCTGCTGATTGAGTTGATAAAGATAAGGCTGAGCGGTATTGGCATCGGTAGTGATACTGTCTTGCCCAGTTGCAGCAGGCGTGGTATTTTGCGTTGCCGTGGTACCCTTGCTGTCATTGGCGGTCATCTGCGCTGCGCTGCTAGTGGTTAGCGTGCTATTCGTTGCTGAGGTGTTAGCTAAAGTATTAACTGAGCTGTTAGCTGAAGTATTAACAGTAGCTGACATTATTGGCGTTTGTGCCCCCCAAGCAGGCACCACACCCACACTAACCAAGGTAATCGCCAAACGTATGGGGGTCAAGCGAAACAGCGAATGTCTTGATACGCTAGATTGGATAAGGCTTTGACAACGATTTGACGGACAAGGATTTGACGATAGTGGAGAGGTGGCATAAAAAAACCTGAACGGGTTATCGGCCAATGCGGTTGACGGACGATAGGGTAGCAAATTTATTGGTTTCATGATAAAAATCAAATCCTTGAGCGAGCATTAGGCGATTTTAGCATAAACATTTTGCTAACCAAACATTTTCGCAACCCTTTGTAAAATATTTGTTAAGATAGTCATTATCAGACATTTCTAGGATTGCTCATGAGTACCCAATTTGCGCTTTTTAAATACAAACGGTTTAGCGCCATGTTTGCCACCCAGTTTTTAGGGGCATTTAATGACAATGTATTTAAGCAAGGTTTGATTTTAGTACTGACCTTTATGGCAGCGGCAAAATTGGGGATGCGTGTCAGTTTGCTCAACAATCTGGCGGCGATGCTGTTTGTATTGCCGTTTTTTTTGTTTTCCGCTTTGGCGGGGCAAATCGCTGATAAATATGAAAAATCTTGGCTGACAAGGCTGATTAAAATCCTTGAAATCGTCATCATGGTAGTTGCCGCATTTGGGTTTGTGTTTGAGATTTATCCGCTATTATTTGTTGCGTTATTTTTGATGGGTACCCATTCGACGTTTTTTGGTCCAATCAAATACGCTTATCTGCCTCAAGCCATGACCACCGATGAGTTGGTAGGAGCCAATGGGCTGTTTCAAATGGGCACGTCACTGGCTATTTTGACAGGGATGATGCTGGCTGGCGTATTGATGAAATTAGACAGTCCGCTATTTTGGATATCTGGGGTGACGGTTTTTGTGGCGATTATTGGCTACTTGGCTTCTCGGTTTATTCCCATAATGACTGCGCCGCAACCTGATTTGACCATCGACTGGAATATCTTTCGTACTAGCTGGCAAACCATTGCCAATTTATATCGTTTGCCGATTATGTGGTTTACCATTTTGGGTAATAGTTGGTTTTGGTTTTATGGTGCCACGTTTTTGACCCAAGTACCTGAATTTAGTAAGTCTATTTTGCTAGGCGATGAAAGCGTAGTGATATTTTTATTAACACTGTTTTCTGTCGGTACGGCGCTCGGCTCACTGTTATGCAAAACGTTAACCAAAAATCAAGTGAGTTTAAAGCTGTTGCCATTTGGGATTGCAGGATTGACGATTTTTGCGATTGACTTGTATTTCACGCTTTCAGCGATGCATTTGCCGCCACTCGCCAACAACGCCCACTATAGTATTGGTATGATTTTTGCCGCGGAGGGTGCTATGCGTGTATTTGTCGATTTGTTTTTATTGGGTTTTTCAGGCGGTATTTATATTGTGCCTCTATACGCTTATATGCAAGCTTATTCACCGGAAACAAGCCGTGCTCGTATTATCGGTGCCAACAATATTTTAAATGCGGTATTTATGGTGGGTTCGGCGATTTTTTCGATTGTTTGTTTGACGCTATTTAACGTGAGCCTGCCGATGCTATTTGCGATTGTCGGGGTGATAAATTTAGTTATAGGCATTTGGCTATTTTTAAAACTAAAAAAATATAGCCCTGCCAAGCCCATTATGACCCATGAATAATACTTTATCGCCCTGTTCAATCTGCCTATTTAATCGCCCTATTAAGTTAAATAGTCGGTATAAATAGTTAGGAATGCTAGGCAACGGATGGATGGCAAACAATGGATAAATAAGGATTTTTGCGCCATTTTATCATTTGAGTCCAAAATGTTGCTATTTGTTATCGTTTGGCAAAGAAACGTTGTTGTTAACTTCAGTTACTTTGTAAGTGGTTAAAAGTTAGTTACTATACCCTGACTTGTTGTAATTTTTTTTGTATCACTTGCTAGGAATGACTGCTATGTTTGCCACTTATAAAATAATGTGCACGCCCAAACTGGTAAAACTCAGTGCGATAGCCTGTACGGCGGTGTTGATGACCGCTTGTGCTTCACAGAAGATCGCGACCGTGGATAAGCGCCCTGTGTATGTACGGGGTGTCCCCAACTATTATATTGTCAGAAATGGCGATACTTTAAGCAAAATCGCCACCACTTATGGACTGGATTATCGTCGGGTTGGCGCGCTCAATGGGCTCGATAGCAACTATACCATTTATCCAGGGCAACGCTTGATTCTAACCTCATCAAGCAATCCTACTTCTTATCGCCCAACTACCATTCGCCCGGTGACAGTCAACCAATCATCCCGCCCGTCTAACCCGACTTATTACCCACCTAGACAAGCCAATAACTCATCAACCCCGTTACCGATGCCAAACCAAGTCATCGTGCCAACCAGCAGCTTGTCACAAGGTTGGTTACGTCCTACCACTGGCAATCTATTGCGACCGTTTAACCAGCAAACAGGTACGCTAGGTATGTGGTTTGGCGGACAAGCAGGCGCAAATGTTGTCGCCAGCCAGCCAGGTACGGTGCTGTATGTCGGTAGTGATTTGCCAGAATATGGCAAATTGATACTGATTCAGCACAACAGCGACTATATTAGTGCCTATGCGCATTTGGGAAGTTTTGCTGTACAAGAGCGCCAAACGGTGCAAGCAGGTCAAACCATCGGTACCGTTGGAACCGACAATAATTTGAATCAACCTGCTGTAGAGTTCCAAATCCGTTATCGTGGCACGCCAGTGAACCCTGCCAGTTATTTAAAATAATCAAGCAACTATTTAAAATAATTAAATAGCTGGTTAAAATAGTTAAAAATCTATTTAAAATATCGCAATAAAAAAGCCAATCTGTGACGATTGGCTTTTTTTGTCAGCGTAATTATCGGTGAGAATGATTACAGGGCAATCGCGGTCGCCATGTTATTGGCATAATTAATCGCATGATACAGGCTATCGGCACTCGCTTTGCCTGTCCCTGCCAAATCCAGCGCCGTGCCATGATCGACTGAGGTGCGAATATAAGGCAACCCTAAAGTGATATTCACCGTTTCGCCAAACCCATGTGATTTGAGCGGCGCCAGTCCCTGATCGTGATACATGGCGATAATCGCGTCGGCAGTGGCGATATGCTTTTGGGTAAACAAGGTATCGGCTGGCATCGCCAAACTAATATCGATACCTTGGTCGCGATAGTGTTGTAACACAGGATTGATGATGTCAATTTCTTCTCTGCCTAGATAGCCGCTTTCCCCGGCATGAGGATTGAGTCCACAGACCAATATTTTTGGGTGAGTGAGACCAAATTTTTGCTGACAATCATGAATGACAATATCGACGGTTTTTGCCACTTCTTCTTGGGAAATCGCATCAGCGACCGCTCGCAGGGGCAAATGGGTGGTGACTAATGCCACTTTCATCAGGTTATTGGCGAGCATCATCACCACTTTATCCAGCCCCGACTGCTGCATAAAAAATTCGGTATGCCCCATAAAATCTGGCAACATAGTCATAATCACCGATTTTTGCAGTGGCGCGGTGACAATGGCAGCGACTTGTTTGCTGATGGCGAGCTTATGCGCCAGTTGCAGCTGTGCGATGACCATTCGCGCGTTATGGGGATTTAGTTGCCCTGCTACCACAGGTTCTGCTGTCGGCACATCCACCACCAAAATAATGTTATCGGATGATGGTTGCGCAATTTGCGCTAAATCTTTTAACTCATCCATCGCTAACTGTTGAATCACCAACCCCTGTTTTACCGCGCCTTTTTGTTTGAGCTCCAGATACCTTTGTTGCAGCGCGTTGATATCTGCCAACACAATGACAGCGCGATTGGGCAGATTTAATTGCTGTTTGTCGGCAAGCAGCAACACGATATCCATGCCAATACCCGCAGGTTCGCCCGAAGTAATCACTAAGGGAAGACTTTGAATGGTCATTTTTATACCTTTTGATAAACACTGATAAAGCTATCAGTTAATATTTTATGAATTTATTACCAATGATGCGGCTTATAGTTAACTTGATAAAATAGTTTCATGCTCATGAGGTCAACTAAAACTTTGTTTACACGGATGATTGTTAGCGAGTACCAATGGCTTGATTAAATAAAATCTGATTATTTGCGTAATGTTAAGTAAGTATTGTATACCCTATGATTTTGCTATTATTAACTTAATTTAAATCAGTGTATAATAGCACTACACTTTACTGTCAATCCTGTATTTTACTGTTGTTATCAATGGAGTCCTTATGGCTACCTACGAACATATTAACCAAAAAGTTGAAAAAATGTGTCAGCAATCTGAAGATTTTTCAGTTCGCGTACCACAAGTCATGCAGCGCCGTATCTATATGATAGCGAAACAAAACCCCCTCAACAATGCCAAAGAAATGAAAGAAATGGAACGTATGGTGACTGAAAAACCCATCGCATTTTTTGAATCTTGGACGCAAATGGCTTGGCAAGCGCTGGTTGCGCAGCAAAATATTGGGCAATTAATGTTTTCAAACTGTATGAAATTAAGCTTGGGTCAACCGATTTCCTTGGAAAATTTCTTTTATGCTGTCAACCAAGAAGCGCTGCATGTATTAGAAAAAGGGATGCACCCTATCTATAGCCGCGTTGCCGCCAATGCCAAACGTTTAAGCTAATTGTTACTTTTTTAAGCCACACCCAATAATTTTTTATTGGGTTTTTTTATTTTTATAGGTTTTTTATGTCAAAAAAACTGGTACGCCCAGCGGGACTTGAACCCACGTCGGTCGCTTAGGAGGCAACTGCTCTATCCAGTTAAGCTATAGGCGTAAAGGTCTGCTATTTTATCATATTAAATCGTAAATGCTTAGCATCCGCTGATATTTTTAGGCATTTTGTTGCTGATTTTGTAGGTTCGCAGTTTGGCAATTCATAGTATAATAGTGGGCTAAAGACGAACCGCAATAAAGGCAATCCATGGCATTTGTACACTTTGGTATTCACACCGAATTTTCTATCACTGACTCGATTGTACGCATCAAAGCACTGGTCAAAGCTGCCAAAGCCGACAACCAACTGGCGCTTGCCATTAGCGATTTATCCAACCTGTATGCCACGGTCAAATTTTATAAAGCTTGCTTGGATGCCGGTATCAAGCCAATTATTGGCTCTGAAGTCTGGCTTGAAAATGATAGTACGACGGTAACGCTACTTGCCAGCAACCAAATCGGCTACAAGAATTTGACCAATATCGTGTCAAAAGGCTTTGTCGATGGTCAAGTAATGGGCAAACCGATTATTCAGCGTGACTGGATTTTTGAGCGCAGTGAAGGCGTGATTGTGCTGTTCACCGAAAAATCAGACGTCGGTCAAGCCATGTTATCAGGTCACCCAGAAAAAGCCGATAGCCTACTACAACAATGGCAAACCACATTTGCCGATCGTGTCTATTTTGCCATTAAACGCACCCAACGCGCCAACGAAGACCGTTTTATCGAGCAAGCCATTCGCATGTCCAATGCCTTTGATGTGCCTATCATTGCCCATAATGACGTCCGTTTTTTAACAGAAGATGATTTTGAAGCGCATGAAGCACGGGTGTGTATCGCCAATTCGCAAGTGCTTGCCGACCCCAATCGCCCACGTGATTATTCCTCTGAGCAGTATTTAAAAACCCAAGATCAGATGACTGCCCTGTTTAGTGACATGCCAGCGGTGATTGACAACACCTTGGATTTGGCAAAACGCTGTAATGTCATTATTCCTATGGGTCATCACGATTTACCCGAATTCCCCATTCCCGAAGGCGATACCATTGAAACTTTCTTTCGGCGCACCGCCCAAGAAGGTCTAGAAAAACGCCTTGAGAAACTCTACCCCATCGAAAAACGCGACGACAGTTGGGCAGAAAAACGCAAGCCGTATGATGCGCGTTTGGAGTTTGAACTCACGACGATTTTGAATATGGGTTTCCCCGGTTATTTCTTAATCGTGATGGACTTTATCCGCTGGTCAAAAGCCAATGATGTGCCTGTAGGTCCTGGTCGTGGCTCAGGCGCGGGGTCATTAGTAGCGTATTCGCTGAATATCACTGACTTAGACCCGCTAGAATATGACCTACTGTTTGAACGGTTTTTGAACCCTGAGCGGGTATCCATGCCAGACTTTGACGTCGATTTTTGTATCGAAGGGCGCGACCGCGTCATTGATTATGTGGCGCAAAAATACGGACGAGAAGCGGTATCGCAAATCATCACCTTTGGTACGATGGCGGCAAAAGCGGTGGTGCGTGATGTCGCGCGCGTTCAAGGTAAATCGTATGGTCTTGCTGATAAAATCTCCAAACTCATCCCTAAAACCCCAGGTATTTCGCTGGCTGAAGCGGTTGAAGCCGAACCACAGCTCAAAGATTTGCTTAACAATCCTGACAACATGGATTATGAAGATGCCAATGAGATTTGGGAAATGGCGGTACGGCTCGAAGGGATTACCCGGGGCGTTGGTAAACATGCAGGGGGCGTACTTATCGCGCCGACCAAAATCACCGACTATAGCGCCATCTATTGTGATGAAGAGGGTCATCCCGTCAGTCAGTTTGATAAAGACGATGTGGAAGCAGTTGGCTTGGTAAAATTTGACTTTTTGGGTCTGCGCAATTTAACGGTGATTAATGCGGCAGTTAAAAATATCAATGCACGCCGCGCTAAAGAGCAACAGCCACCGCTTGATCTTGAGACTTTACCCTTAGACGATAAGCCCACCTACTCCCTGCTACAAGATGCCCATACCACCGCTGTGTTCCAGCTTGAGAGTACCGGCATGAAAAAATATTTGGCTAAGCTTAAACCGACCAATATTGAAGACGTCATCGCCATGTGTGCGCTGTACCGCCCGGGTCCACTCGATGCCGGGATGGTCGATATGTACATTGACCGTAAACACGGCCGCGAAGAGGTCATCTATGACCATGACCGACTTGAGCCGATACTGGAAAATACCTATGGAGTGATTGTCTATCAAGAACAGGTAATGCAAATCTCGCAAGCGATGGCAGGCTATAGTCTAGGCGGTGCCGATATGCTACGCCGCGCGATGGGTAAGAAAAAACCCGAAGAAATGGCAAAACAGCGCAGTATTTTTGTTGAAGGGGCTATTGGTCAGGGCATCGATGATAAACTTGCCGGCGGCGTGTTTGATTTGATGGAAAAATTTGCCGGATACGGGTTTAACAAATCACACTCAGCGGCATACGGCGTGTTAGCCTATCAAACCGCCTATTTAAAACACTACTACCCTGCCGAATTTATGGCGGCAGTCATCACCTCGGACATGAATAATACCGATGGTGTGGTGTTTTTTATCAACGATTGCCGCGAAAATTTTGGTTTAAAAGTAGAAAACCCCAGTGTCAACCACTCCAATTGGGAATTTGTGCCGATTAACCCGACGACCATTGTGTATGGGTTAGGCGGTATCAAAGGTGTCGGTGAAGGTGCCGTAGAGTCTATCGTGGAAGCGCGAAAGACGGGCGGTGAGTTTACCGATTTGTATGATTTTTGCCGCCGTGTTGACACACGAAAAGTCAATAAGCGCACCCTTGAAGCATTGGTTAAAGCAGGCTGTTTTGATAGTTTTGCGCCAAAATTACGACCTGATTTGCCTGCGGATGAAGCTTATCACATCCGTGGCGCGTTACTTGCCGAATTGCCAAAAGCGGTACAGGCAGCCGAGCAACAGCGTAGCAATGACAGCCTAGGGATGATTGATTTATTTAGCGATATACAAGAGGTCACTGCGCCGCCCCCATTGCCCCGTGAGCCGGTCTGGACAGATGCTGAGCGCTTAAAAGGTGAAAAAGACACGCTAGGACTTTATCTGACCGGTCACCCGATTGATAGTTATCGCGATGAGTTAAAACGCTATACGCCAAAGACATTGGGCGATTTGAGCGAAACCAGCTATGGCGAAACCGTATTTTTTGCAGGCTTGATACTCGATGTGGCAAACTTTGGTAATCGCTCAGTGATTACGCTCGATGACGGCACAGGTCGTATCGAAGTGAGTTGTTATGCCGAGCGCTTTGCCCGCGTCAAAGATAAGCTTAAAGTCGAAACCGTGGTGATTATCGACGGCTCTATTCGTGAACGCGATGGCACGTTTTATGCCAGCCTACAAGAGGTAATGACCTTAACCGATGCACGAAAACGCTGGCTAAAAAAAATCAGCATCAAAATTGCAGGTCATGATATGGCACTGTTTGAACAGATACAGCAATTGTTAGCGACAGCCAATAACTCAACAATTCACTATTTATCGCATCAGTTGAATCACCCGGCCGACAATGCCCAATTTGCGGACAATCAGCCCGCCAATGCATTGGCTCAATCGGGTCAATTAGGGGTACCCATTAATTTATGTGTGTATAACGATTATGCGATTGCCCATCTCAATATGCCAGCGCATTGGCAAATTGTGCCGACAGAAGAGAATTTTGGCAAACTCAAAAGCTTGGTCAATGAAGAAGATTTGCATTTACATTTTAGTTAGCGTCTGATTTTGGTGAATTTGACCGATAAACCCATCATGTGATAAACGTTTGTATCCTTTAAACTGACTTTCATCAAAGTTTTGATAAAATTCAATGAGATATGGGCTAAAATAAGCCAATCAAATTTAATCAATGATGTTTTATTTAATGCCCCATCAACAGGAAACTCATATGACTCAGCCATCCCATATTAGCCTGCCACAGTTTGAAGAATTAAGAGCGTTACTTGACGAAGATTTTGTCGATTTGATTCATACTTATATGCAAGATAGCTTACAACGTTTATCGGAAATGGAGACAGCGTATGCCAACTTAGACAACCGTTTGGGGTATAATGCAGCGCACGGCTTAAAAGGCGCTAGCTCTAACCTTGGCGCAACCGAGTTGACCGAACTTTGTTATAAACTGCAAGAAATCTGCCGCACGGGTCATATCAAACAACATGAACAACTGATTGAAGAAATCAAAGCGGAATGCCATGCAGTGAATGACCAAATACAATCGCTTATTGCGTAACGACTGGCTAAAATTTGACAACCCATGGTAACGACTGACACTAACACTTCCCAGCAACCCTTCTCAACCCTTGCGGCATTTTTGGCCGGTATTCGCATTGTGATGGTAAACACCACCTTGCCTGCCAATATCGGCTCTGCCGCCCGCGCCATGCACACCATGGGTCTAACGCAGCTCACGGTGGTGGCGCCCAAACTACCGATTGACGAAGATGCCTATGCCCATGCCGCAGGTGCCAAAGCAATTTTAGACGCTGTGACCATTTGTGACACCCTTGAGCAAGCCCTGCAAGATTGCCACTGGGTGATTGCTACCAGTAGTCGCCAACGCCATATTCCAAGACCCGTGTTATCGCCCCGACAAGCGGCCGAATTGATGGTCACTAATTTTCAAAACCTTAGCGATGTAATGACAGATGCTGCGCATCCTAATTGGCAACTTGCCATTGTGTTTGGTCGTGAAGATCGGGGTTTAACAAATGAAGAACTGCAATTGGCTGACTACCATATTCAAATTCCTGCCAATGCTGAGTATGGAGTGTTAAATGTGGCGGCTGCAGTTCAAGTGATTGCCAGCGTTTTTTACGAAACCGCCGAATTGGCATTAACAGCAAAAACAGCGGCTGAAAAATCCATTGATTTGACTTTTCGCCAGCAGTGGGACGAGCCGCCTATCTCAAATGAGCAGCGTTTACAGCTAGAAAATAGGCTGTTGTCATTGCTGGAGAATTTAGATATCTACAATCCCGCCCAATCTAAAGTGATGCCTCAGCGTATCAATCGACTTCTTAGTAGATTACAGCTTGATATTAAAGAATATCAGTTACTGCAAGCCGCCATCGCAAAATTACTCAAACGATAAAGCATTACTCAAACGATATATTATTAACCCGTTAAGCGCTCAAAGTTTATGTCTGCCACTGTTTTGCTTGCTGTTGTGTTTGTGCTGAGCTTAACGCTTGTCACTTGGCTACTCAATCAACTCCCCCAACGGATGATTGTAGGGTTTGATGCTACCCATCGTCATTCCCCATTAGATGGTATCCGTGGCATTTTAGCGCTATCAGTGTTTACTCATCACTTTTTTAAAAATTATTTCTTTCAAACGACGGGGCGATGGCAGTCACCCAATATTGATTTTTTTACCAACTTGGGTAGTGTGCCGGTATCGCTGTTTTTTTTAATTACCGGCTATTTATTTTTTGGTAAGCTCAAACAGCCATGGATGGATTGGCAATATCTTTATCGCTCTCGGCTGCAGCGTATTGTGCCGCTGTATCTGTTTTTGGGTATTTGTATCGTCGCTATCTATTTCACTCAGCAACATCCGCCGTTACCCCTGTCTGAGTGGCAGCAATGGACGCTGCGCTGGTTAAGCTTTAACAATCAGTCGCTTAAAGATTTTTACGCTTGGCCACTGGTCGCGGGCGCGGCTTGGACGCTACTTTATGAGTGGGGTTTTTATTTTAGCCTACCGTTACTGTTTTTATTGGTGCATCCCAAACAACTAAGCCATTGGCAAAATATCGCGATGCTGATAATAAGTTTGCCTATGTTGTATTATGTTTTCACCCATACTATTATCAAGCTATATTGGTTATTTTTGTTGGCTTTTTTTGCAGTTTGGCTGGAAGATTTTTTTAAAAACTTACTGGCAAAATTTCCTGCGCTTATATCAATCGCTTTATGCCTACTAACCCTGTTTATTTTATTTGAAACGTCGGCGTATTCTTATTGGCAAATGCTACTTTGTGGCTTACTGTTTTGTTTTATTGCCAACGGTTTTACGTATTTTGGCGTGTTATACCAACAAGCTCTAAAGGTCTTGGGTGAATTAAGTTATAGCTTGTATCTGACCCATGGTTTGGTCATGTATGTATGGTTTAACTTATTACACTTGCATGATTTTAGCCAATCGATGACCGCGTATGTGTGGACGTACCCGCTAGTGTTGATATTCGTTGTTATGTTTGCTGTTATAGGCTACCACTATATTGAAAAACCTTTGATGCATCGACCTAACTATCGCCGTGATGCGACAACAGTATTGCAATCATAGCGTAGCTTGATGAGTTCGTGATATCATAATCACTTAAAATTTTTATAAAATCGGTAGTCAGTATGTTGTCCGTCATCCAAAATTTATCCAAAAAAACCCAGACCATCAAAGCAGAATTACAAGAGGACATCCAAGCGGTGTTTGACCGTGACCCTGCGGCACGTAACACACTTGAAGTGCTGTTGACTTATCCTGGCGTCCATGCGCTATTGATTCACCGCGTCGCCCACAGTATGTGGCAACACAATAACAAAGGCTTGGCACGGTTTGTATCCTTTGGCAATCGATTTTTGACCGGGATTGAGATTCACCCTGCTGCAAAAATTGGGCGTCGATTCTTTATTGACCATGGCATGGGCGTGGTCATTGGTGAAACCGCCGAAATCGGTGATGACGTCACCTTGTATCATGGCGTCACGCTCGGTGGGGTATCATTAAATGAAGGCAAACGCCATCCCACGCTGGAAGATGGCGTGGTTGTCGGTGCAGGCGCCAAAGTATTAGGCGGATTTACCGTGGGTAAATATGCCAAAATCGGCTCCAATGCTGTCGTTGTCAAAGAAGTGCCTGCCGGTGCGACCATGGTAGGCGGTGCCGCGCGTTTGATTCATGATAAAGCAAAAGCGGAGCAAATGGGGCTTGATAGCTTGGCAAATAATGGGGTAACCCCAGCTGACGATTATATCGAAAAAACAACCGATGCTGAGCAGATGAAAGCGGTTCAACAAACCCCCGCTATTAATACCTCTGCTATTAATGAGGAAGATTGCAATAAAATTAAGTTAGAGCAAGCGGGCGTTTTTCATCAATATGGGATTGACCCTAACACCCAAGACCCTGTGGCAATGACTTTTATCAAAATGCTCGAGCACATTCGCCAGTCTGAAGCACGCCTTGATGAATTGCAAAGTGCGATGTGCAAATTAGATCCAAATTTCTGCAAAAAACAATATACCAAACTTGATGTACGTGATTTGGATGCCGTCGATCCGCAATTTTTTATGGAAGATGAATTGTAAAATAAATTCCACCCGATGTTAGATATGAGAGGTTATTGGGTGACTGCTTAGCAAAGCATCATCTTAACACCACCTTAAAAAGACTGCGGCGTTGGTGTGGGTTTAAGTAAAAACTGATTGCTTCGTTTGGTGGTTTGCAAATCCGCTAATACCTGATCTTGCCAACTTGTTTCTGCGCCAGTCAAAGTCACATCAGGTTTGATGCCTACGCCATCAATTTTCTCGCCTTTACTTGAGTAATAATGCGCGACCGTTAGCTTTACCGCTTCGCTGTCATTGATGGGTACAATGCTTTGGATAGAGCCTTTACCATAGCTGGTTTCGCCATATACCTTGGCACGTTGGTTATTTTGTAGCGCACTGGCTAATACCTCAGCCGCCGAAGCAGAATAACGATTTTGCAACACGACTAGCGGTAAGTCCGCAAATTGGGCTTTGCCGTGGGTGCGCATCACCTCTTGTATGCCTTGCCGATTTTTAATCTGCACCACCACTTTATCGTTCATAAATAAGCTTGCGATATCATTGGCAGCTGACAACACGCCACCTGGGTTATTGCGCAAATCGAGTACCAGCACGCTAAAGGGCTGATTTAATTTGGTGAGTGCCATTAAAAATTGCTGCTGGGTATTGTTTTGAAACACGGGGATTTGCACCACCGCAACCCCATTAATGATGTTGGTACTCATGGCTTGTTGTTGGACCAAGGTTCTTTGCACCACCACCAGATGTTTACGACGACCTTTATCCGAGACTAACAAGCGAGCCGTTGTCCCTGCGATACCTGTCAGCAGTTGATCGACATCTTGCGAGGTTCGCGTGCTGTCTAACTTATTATCATTGATTTGATGCAAATAATTGCCGCGCTGAATACCCGCTTTTGCAGCAGGCGAGTTGGGCAGCACATCATCAAACACCCAGCTATCTACATCGGCATGAAAACTCACACTCACGCCAATACTGCCAATATCGCCTTCGGTAAATAACCTTAAGTTTTCAAACGCGTTTGCGTCCAGATATTCAGAATAAGGATCGAGCGCCGCTAAAGTGCCTGCCATCGCATTGGCAAACAGCGATTCATCATCGACATTCGTCACATAGTTTTGACGGATGATATCAATCATTTTGACAAATTTTTCGACTGTGACGGGTGATACTGCCCCCAACGCCACTTGCTGGATTTGACCAGAAGCTGGCGCGATGGGCTGAGTGTCTTTTGCCTGAGTGTCTAGGTTTGGTTGAGTGGCAGGATTAGTCACCATAGGCGTGGTTGACGTAATATCCACTTCCCCGCCATCGTCAGCGCCGTCATCCGACAAATTGTCGTCATCAGCGCCATCGGGTATACCATCAGGTGTATTCACCACACTAAAGGGCACGGCATTAGGATTGACACCCGCAATCGCCTGAGTGATTGCAGGTGTTAATGCCGTTCTATTGGTTTTTGCCGCAACTGAGGTAGCAGATTTGACAGGTGGTTTGATAGGCGAACTGACAGTCGGTCGGCTAGCAGCATAACCCAATGAACCTATCCCCCATAATACCAGCACGATAACGTGTCTTTTGAAAGTAGGGTTAAATAGTGGTTTGAGACGCTGCGTTACCATAGAATAGTTGCACCCATTAACTGTTAGTTTGCTACGATTAAGCTTTCACCTGTCATTTCGGCAGGTTTGGCAAGGTGCATTAAGTCCAATAGGGTTGGCGCCACATCTGATAGCTTACCACCCGTGCGAATGTGCACGGTATCAGGCGCTTGCTCATTGACATAAATAAATGGCACTAGCTCTGTGGTATGCTGGGTGTGTACCTGTCCGCTATCATAATCTTGCATTTGTTCAACATTGCCATGGTCAGCGGTAATTAATAAATGCCCCTGATTGGCAATCACACAATCGGCAATGGTTTTCACACAGTTATCTAACGTTTCGACGGCCTTGACAGCGGCATCAAACACACCTGTGTGCCCTACCATATCGCCATTGGCATAATTCACAATCAGTACATCATACGCACCCGAATTGATGGCATTGGTCAATTTTTCAGTGACTTCTGGCGCACTCATTTCAGGTTGTAAATCATAAGTAGCAACCGCAGGCGAGTTGACCAAAATCCGCTGCTCCCCCTCAAACTCTGCTTCGCGCCCACCACTAAAAAAGAAAGTTACGTGAGCGTATTTTTCGGTTTCAGCAATGCGCAATTGGGTTTTGCCTTGCGCTTGCAAATATTCGCCTAAGGTGTTGGTTAGCGATGTCGGTTCAAAGGCAATACTGGTCACGCCATTGTTTTGTAATTCATCGGAATATTTGGTCAGCATCACAAATTTTGACAGCGTTGGCAGTTTTACACGCGTAAAGCCATCAAAATCAGCTGATACCAATGCTTGGCTGATTTCGCGGGCGCGGTCGGCACGAAAATTCATAAAAATCACACTGTCATTGTCTTGGATAGTACCAAAATCAGCGCTTTGGTTAGCATAACGCACCCAAGTCGGTTTGACGAACTCGTCACTTTCACCTGCGCCATACGCTGCGCTAATCGCCTCGGCACCTGATTGCACCACCCGTTCTGCTTTGGCTTGGGTCAGCAAATCATACGCTTGCTGTACCCGATCCCAACGTTTATCCCGATCCATCGCAAAGTAGCGACCAATAAGACTGACCAAATAAGCCGTGCCTTCATATCGCTCATTAAGCGTGGCAAGCGCTTGTTCTAATTGTGCGACATAATTGTCCGCACTTTTAGGCGGCGTGTCACGACCGTCCAAAAATGTATGGATAAATACCTGCTTTGCACCCTGCTGCAATGCCAGCTCCACCATCGCGACAATATGATCTTGATGCGAATGAACTCCCCCGTCGGATAATAATCCCATGATATGCACATTGGCTTGTCGGTCATTGGCAAGCTTTACTGCTTCGGTTAATGCAGGGTTGCTAAAAAATTGCTGTTCGCGGATTTCTTTGTGAATACGGGTAGAGTCTTGATACAAAATACGACCTGCACCCAAATTCATATGCCCGACTTCAGAGTTACCAAACTGTCCTGCGGGTAAACCCACGTCTTCACCTGACCCTGAAATCAAACCATGGGGATAATGCTGATACAAATAATCAAGGTTTGGGGTATGCGCGGCGGCAATCGCATTATCACGCTGATCTTCGCGATATCCAAAACCATCTAAAATCATCAACACATGGGGGATTTTTTTAACCGTCGATTGATGGGTAACCGAGTTAGACGCTTGATTCATTGTTGCCTCTAGAAAAGCTAAAATAAGGAAAATACAAAACTAGTATTAAAAAAATTTTGAAAATTATAGCATAGCTCGCTCCATCTCTTTAAACCAGATTTTGCGTCATTCTGTTAACTGCTAAGCGACATTAAGCGATATGATGAGAACAAAAAACCTTGTTATGTATTTTGAAGGTTTCAAGGGTATTTTGACTGTCAAGTGTGATTAATTTAATCAATCATTGAATTAATGAGCGAGCTTTTGCATAGCCTCGCTGAATCTGCTACAATAAATGCATCTGGGGTATTCGCCAGTTTATGGTTTTACCTGAGCTGATAATTTATATAAGGGTATGCGTTCTTTTCACTTGTTGTGCAAGCCTGCATCCAGCTACGCTGCGATGATTCAGGAAGCCTTAAGAGTGGTTGCCATACCCACCCTGAACGTTACAGTTCATGGGTTCACATAGACAGCGGTACTCTGGACCAAAATTTAATAAAAAAAACCATCTAACCCAATTCGGCTAGATGGTTTTTTTTGCTTAGCCATTGATTAACTTAAAAAAATCAATTTTGCCAATAAAATCACCGTTAACACCCAAACCGCAGGGCTAACTTCTTTATAACGCCCACTCACCAATTTGGCAATGGTATAGGTGATAAAACCTAGTGCAATCCCATCCGCGATTGAGAAAGTAAGCGGCGTCAACAGCAGCACTACCGCGACAGGTGATGCTTCGGTCAAGTCATCCCAATCAATCTCACGCAGCGTAAATAACATCAATACCGCGACATAAAAAATCGCCCCTGCCGTCGCATACGCAGGAATCATCCCAGCCAATGGCGCAAAAAATAACGCCAATAAAAATAACACACCTACTACAATCGCGGTCAAACCGGTGCGTCCACCTGCTGCCACCCCTGCTGTACTTTCTACATAACTCGTTACCGATGAAGTCCCTAGCAACGACCCTGCTACAGCCGCCGTTGAATCAGCAAACAAGGCTTTACCTAGATTCGGAATTTGACCATCGGTAGACATTAACCCAGCTTTTTTGGTCACGCCAATTAATGTGCCTGATGTATCAAATAACACCACAAATAAAAAGGCAAAAATCACGCTAACCATACTCACATCAAGCGCACCTGCAATATCTAACTGCATAAAGGTCGGTGCAATCGATGGCGGCATTGATACAATCCCTGAGTAATGGGTTTCCCCTGCCAACAAGCTAATCACCGTCACAATTAAAATTGACAACATCACTGCCGCAGGGACTTTACGCTGCACAAATACGACAATCAGAAAAAAACTCAAAATCGCCATCGCAGGACCAAAATCGGTGAGTTTGCCCATGGTCACAAATGTAGCGGGACTTGCCACAATGATGCCCGAGCTTTTAAGCGCAATAAATGCTAAAAACGCCCCAATCCCTGCGACGATACCTTGTTTAAGGGTATAGGGAATGGCGTTGATAATCCATTCACGCAGTTTAAAGGCACTAATCAGCACAAAGAGCAAGCCTGAAATAAATACCGCCCCCAACGCCACTTGCCAGCTTTTACCCATCCCCAAGACGACGGTAAAGGTAAAAAACGCATTCAAACCCATGCCAGGTGCCAATGCCACGGGCAAACGCGCAATCAATCCCATCAAAAAACAGCCCAGCGCTGAGGCTAGACATGTCGCTACAAATACCGCTCCTTTATCCATCCCAGCTTTTGCCAGCATGTCGGGATTGACAAAAATAATATAAGCCATGGTCAAAAAGGTTGTCAGACCTGCCAGAATTTCAGTTTTTATCGTTGTATTGCGGCCATCTATGCCAAAATAGCGCTCGATTACATTCATCTATATTCACCCAATTTATTCATCCAATTTATGCGTCTAGGTTGCATCTAGGTTGCATCTGTATCCGTTGTGTTGACAACGCTTTTGTGCCCGTTTTCTGCCCCATCGTCATTCAACAACGCCCAAGAAAAACCCCTTATTTTACCCTAGAATACGCCAGCAACAAATAACTGATTAAAATAAATAAAAAATAACTGGGAATTTTGAAGCCAATTTATTGCGCTGCAGCATTATTGGGCAAAGGGTAAAAATTGGCGGTTGTAAGTGATGAGTTGTGGTGGCGTGTTATTTTGCGTGCCATTTTGCGTATTGACTGGTGCTGGCATGGTTGTCGCTGACACACCAGAAGCAGCTGCTGAGTCATTGTCAGCTTTGGGTAAAATCTTAGCGATTTGGCTATGCAAAAAAAGCTGCTTGTCGTCACTTTTGACGCTGACAACGACGTGAAAACTTTGACTTTGGGTGGCTAACAGCTTGGCGATGCTTGCTTTGTTACGCTCGTCAATGTTGGCAAAACTTGGCACTGCCCACAATTGAGTCAAGTTTTGCACCGGTAGATTGTTTTCTCGGGCATTCGCCCAATTGATGATTGCCGTATCGTCGATTTGTTGGGTAGCCGCCACATTTGAAGCTGCGCTAGTGTCTTGCCCAGATTGTGGGGCGTCATCACTGTCCGAATGGTTTGAGCCTTGCGGATGGTTGCCGTTGGTTGCGGTGGGTGAATTCACTAGTATGCTTAATAGTTCGGGCTTCACTGTGTTGATATTCATGGGTAGATAGTATGGCACTGCGGTCAGATACGGCGCTAATTTTTGCAATCCTTCGCTATCCATACCGCGCACATATTGCAATTCATTGATTGAGATAAAAGGCTGATTAGCGATACCCATCGCCATTTTTTTGCCCGTACTTTGATAATACGCTGCTTCTGCGCCACCATCGGCACGGGTGTCACTGTCTGGGTCTTGCCAATCAAGCACCGCCATCGCAATGTTGGGCGATAAGCCATTGGCTTGTAACAACGCTTGAAAAAAAGCCAGTGCCGTATCATCCACTTTGCCATCGTGATACAGGTTGTTAACATTAAAACGGCTAGCATCATCGTCGATTTTAATACTGACTTTGGCTTGATTCAGGGTTTGCTCTGCCAGCGGTTTTGCCCAAGCGTCTGCTAAACTATCGACTTGGTTGACTTGGCTGTCTTGCGCGATCAAATTGGTCGCCATAGCTTCACCTGCCAAGGCATATTCTTTAAGCTGCCCTTGACCTTTGGTCAGCTCAAATTCTCGAATCATCACTTTTTGATTGGCAAGCATACTGCCTGCCACGATGGTAATCGCCACCACCAACAACAAAATAGTCAGTAGCGCCATCCCTTGTTGCCCATGCCGATATGGGTGGCTTGCTATGGCAACATTTGCAAAAATTTTAGATGGAGTGCGGTTTGTTGGCATGGTGTATTTGCTAAAATTTGATTGAATTATGGGTTGGGTGCGTTTGGCGGGGTACTGGGTAACGCAAATCGCCAAGTAATAGGCTCGCCTTGGTAACTAAAACTAAGCTCGATACCGCGTGGTAACTGCTGATACGGCGTTAAATCTATACTGTTTTGCAAATTGCTATTTTTATCTGTTACGTTATCAGGCGCGTTAGGGAGCGGATTGGTTGAAGCATTGGCCGTTTGATTGGTGTTTTTTTGCGCTCGTATTTGCTGAACTTTTTGCAGGGTGGCTTCATCTGGAAAAACACTCACCGCGTCAGGCGTCAATGCTCGCCAACTGGCATCCTTGATACCTGTCAATAATACACTGGTTGCAGGGGTTTCGTTATTGTCGTCTAACTGGTAAAAACGCTTTTTAGTTAGCGTTTCCCCTGCGACCGAATATTGTATTTTTGCTAGCATAGGTGACGGCTGATAACGCGGATCGGGCGCGGCAAAACGGATAAAACTCATTTGTGACGCATTTAATACAAAGGTTGGTGTCATAGCGGCAGTATTGGCTGATGCCGTATCATTGGTATTGGCATCGCCAGTCGCTGATAGTATTGGCACCGCCACATAATTGCTGGTTTGTGCCAAATCTTGCGACAGCTGTAAATAAGCATAATCAAGCTGTGATAATGATTTTTGATGTTGGTAGCCGCGCTCGCGACTTTTGGTCAGACTATCCATAATCTGCCATCCCGCCAATGCTAGCATCGCAAAAATCACCAACGCAATCATCAGTTCGATTAAGGTAAAGCCTTGCTGGGATGTTTTATGCTGCGCGGTTGCAGCAGAGGAATCCATAGAAAAAGGGCTCACGGCGTTGTCCCCATATCCTTTACCAATACTGCATCAATATCCACCACGTCTTTTTTTGGTGTGCCATCAACAATAGGTGCCACGCGAATATGAATGGGTTGGACAAAGCCTTGGCTGGTTGGTGTGGTTTGCGGTGAGATAACCACTTGCCATTGACGACCTTGCGAGGTGATTTGCCGAGTATCAGACGCCGAGAGCCAAGTTTTTTGTACTCGTAATTCTGCCAGCGTATTTTGCGCCACATAATAGCCAAAGGTTCGTGTTTTCATGTTATCCACGGATTGCACATAACTGCGACTGGCTTGGCTGGCTGATATTGCAACCACCGCCAAAATCGCTAACGCCACCATGACTTCAAGTAACGTAAATCCTTGCTGATTCTGTCTTGTAGTCAGTCTATTTGAGGTAGCCAGTCTATTTAAGGTGGCCACAGTCATTTTGCCACCTCGATTGCCCCAGCTTGGTTGACGATGATGGGATTGCCAACCGCAAAGGTTTGTTTGTCGGCATTGGTTTTTTGGATGCTGATTTGCACCGGTGTCGCCTCGCCTGTCCCAAACCACACCACAGGCGGTGCTTCGCTGCCGCTTAACCAGTTGGCGGCAGGTTGGGTATTTTGGGTAGCGTTAGTATTAAATGGGTTATCCAGTGGGCGGATTTTGACGTCAAGGTTGTCTGGCACATCCAGCGGTGGGATTTGTTTTTCTATCACCCATTGTGGGGGCGCAGGTTGCGAGGTTATGGCGGCATTGGCATTGCCAACAGCACTTTGAGGATTAGTAAAAGCGTTTTCTAATTTAACCACCACCAGCTGATTGGGCGCGTCATTTTGCGGCAGTTTGATTGCCAACCCATAAGGCTGCATGCGTTCTGTTGATAACAAACGTACATAATTAAGATTACTGGTCAGACGCTCATAAAACGCCGTGTTTCTACGATTTTCACTACCGCCCACCGATAAACTCATCATCGCAGCAAAAATAGATAAAATGACGATGACTACCATAATTTCGATTAAGGTAAAACCTTGTTGCCCACCCATCGCACTGGGTGCAGGAGTGAAAGTTTTACAAGACCGACCAAACAGCAATCGCATCGTTATGCACTCAGACAAAACAGGGATAGTTTATAAAGCTTAACCGGGGATAATGATAGTTAACTAGTATTCTTTGACATTTATTATTTAACATTGCGCGGCGTTAGGCTTGACTCAGTCTGTGAAGTTGCCGTATCAGTAGAATTGCTAGGTAGGTTCGCCCCAGTAGGCGCATCGACTGATTGTACCGCAGCAGGGTATTGCTTGGGAATATCTAAAATATGCTGAACCAAGGCAAAACGTAAGGTATCGCGGCGACCAAGATAGCGTTGGTAAAAACTAGAATTCAGCAGTCCTGCACCGCCTTGACCCATCGCCCAAATGGTTGACAGATAGTCTCGGGTACTCATGGTGCTGTGTAGCGATTGCAGGTATTCAGCCGTGGTATTGATTAATCGCTTCATGCGTTCACGGCGAATTTCATACAACTGTGAAAAAAGTTTATTAAGCCCTACGGCAGAATTGGCTAAGCGTTCTTCAATTTGGTTGAGTAATATGGCTTTTTGCGGATTGATGAGTTGAAACAGGGTAAGACGTGCCACACCTGCGGCAGGACAATCGCCGACTTCGCTTAGCGCAAGTAGTTGTTGCTCATGACGGATAATGATGCGTAAAAACAATTCATCTTTGCTGGTAAAATGCTTGTATAGCGTACCTTTGGCTAAGTCTAGCTGCTCGGCTAAACTATCTAAGGTGATATCACCTTCCCCAGACTCTAATAGCAACTGCTCGGCAACTGCCAATATGACTTCTTCACGATTTTTGAATTGTTGTTGACGACTCATTGATTACTCCATCAGTCTGTTCTAGTAGCCCCTATTGTTGACGAGACCCGTTACATCAACCCATCTACGCACAACTGTTAAATGATAAAAAAATGCTTGCTTAATAACCTTGCATAGTAACTTTGCTTAATAACCTCGCATAGTACCTAGCTTAGCAACCTCGCATAGTAACTTTGCTTAGAAACATAGAAGCAAGGTTGCTACGTATGATACATGACTGATGAGTCATTGCCAAATGTTTTATCACATAAATTTTATTACCTACTTAATAAAGTATAAAGATTTGTTTAACTATTTTTAAGCATATTGATGTAGTAATGCGTCAAAATTTTGGTGGGTTAAGCGCGCGAACTCAGCCACTGGCATGTCATAATGCTTGGCGAGAAAATCCGCCACATAGGGTACAAAAGCAGGTTCGTTAGATTTGCCGCGTTTGGGCACTGGCGCCAGATATGGGCTGTCGGTTTCAATCAAAATGCGATCTTTAGGCAGTTTTTTCGCCACTGCTTGTAATTCAGTGGCGTTTTTAAAGGTCACAATCCCTGATAAAGAAATATAAAAACCCAAGTCCAAGGCTTTTTTGGCGGTGTCATAATCTTCCGTAAAGCAATGAATAATGCCATGCTCGGCTTTTTCTGCTTTTAATAAGTCCAATGTATCGTGTTTCGCCTCACGGGTGTGGACGATAATGGGTTTTTTTAGGTGTTGACTGGCATGAATATGGCGGGCAAAGCTCGCTTTTTGTTCTATGCTGTTTTCTATTGACCAATAATAATCAAGCCCGGTCTCGCCAATCGCCCAAACATGCGGCTGATTTGCCATTTCAACGAGTGTTTCAACTGTTGCACTTTTTAGCATGGCAATATCTTCGCAGGGATGCACGCCCACACTCATCCCCAACGTTAGCCCGTCAATTTTTGTATTGATAATCTCATAAATAGCATCGTATTCATCCAGCTCACACATAATCGCCATAATCCGCTGCACATTGGCATCCTTGGCGGCTTGTAAGGCTAGACGGATATCACCTTGATATTTTTCTAAATCCAAACGGTTTAGATGGGCATGGGTATCGGTAAACATATCACTCTCTTTTTTTAATTGATTGACGCTTAAATAAGGCTGCGGCGCATAAATTCAATCAAATGCACCGTCAAAGCGTTAGTCATCGGGTAAAAATTCTTGCAGCACTTGGTTTAAAAATAAAAACCCTTGCGCTGTGCAGTGGATATGGTCACCGCTTAACTCAACCAAACCCCGATTGTGTAGTTGTATCAATTGCGGCTCAATGACTGACCATGCTAAGCCTGTTCTTTCTATCCAAAACTGTTTGGGCACGCCATTTTTTAGCCGCAGCCCATTCATCATAAATTCAAACGGTAAATCAGACGGCTTGATGGCTTGCCAACCTATCGCCGACTGATTAACCCTATAATCTTTTGGTAAGCGAGATTTGCTAAAACGGTAAATACCATCAGGCCGCGTGACTTTACCATGCGCGCCTGCCCCAATCGCCAAATAATCGCCAAACTGCCAATAGTTGAGATTATGCTGACTGGGCTGAAAATCCACCTGTCTTGACCATGCCGACACTTCGTATTGCACAAATCCATTGGCTTTCAAAAGCTGAGCGCCTTGCTCAAAAATATCCACCAATATCTCGTCATCGGGCAAAATCGGCGTATTGCGATAAAACACGGTATTGGGCTCAATGGTAAGCTGATACCATGAAATATGCGAAACGCCCAAATCAATCGCTTGCTGCAAATCGCTCAGCGCGTCTGTCAGTGTTTGGTTGGGCAAGCCATGCATTAAGTCGACATTTAACTTTTTAAACCCTGCTTGCTGGGCATTGGCAATAGCTAAAAGCGCTTGCTGCGGGTTATGAATCCGCCCCAAGGCGGCAAGTTTTTGGGTTTGAAAACTTTGTACGCCAAGCGACAACCGATTGATACCCACCGCTAAATACTCATGAAATGGCGCATGCTCCACGGTGGCAGGATTGGCTTCCATGGTGATTTCACAATCGTCAGTCAGTGTTAACTGAGCATTGATACCCGCAAAAAGCTGCCGATATTGCGCAATGGGTAGTAGCGATGGCGTGCCGCCCCCAATAAAAATGGCGGCAATCTTGCGCCCTTGTACAAAGCTTAGCTGGGTTTTTAAATCGTCTAATAAGGCATCGACATAGCCTACAAAATCAATCGGTATACGGCTTTCATGTGAATTAAAATCACAATAAGGGCATTTTTTAACACACCAAGGAATATGGATATAAAGCGATAAAGGGATAAGGTTTGGATTTGGCATTAATCAGTAACTAATTCATTTGATTGATAATTTAACACGCTATAGCCAATAATTTTTTGATGATAATCGCTACTATTTGGCTATACTTTAAAAAATAACAATGGTAGCATAGCCCCAAACTTTTATTTTGATTTTATTTAATAATTTATCGCTATTAGTTATTGCTATTTCATCTATTATCAAGGAAGGATTGTCATCATGTCATATACCCAAGCGCCTGATAAAAAAGCGCCTTATAAAAAAGCATCTTATAAAAAGTGCCATGTAAAAAGGTGCCTTATAAAATAGGCATGCTAAACTCACAGGCTATCAAGCCATGATTGAAGCGCTTTAAAAGCTATTGTTGTAAAAAAGCCTTTATCAAATTCTGGCAATATTTGATAAAGGCTTTTTTATGTTGATGCTATCACAATCAAACGCTAACTTTTTTTGACCTGTTAATTTGCTGACCTGTTAAACAACAAATTAAACAATAAAAAATCATGCCGCAAAATCTGTTAAACTGCCGCCTTTATTGAATTTTCTACGCATATTTGGTCATTACATGCTGTCAGCTATTGCTCGTCAAGACTTAAAACAATTATTTGTCTTGACCTTACCTATTTTAATCACCCAGATTTGCCAGTCAGGGCTCGCCTTGGTCGATACCTTACTCGCTGGGCAAGTCTCCGCGCTAGATTTATCAGGCGTGGCAATCGGTGCGGGTATTTGGATGCCCACGTTTTTGCTAGCAGTTGGTATTTTGCTTGCCACCACGCCATTGATTGGGGAAGCGATTGGTCAGCAGCGACTACAAAAAGTGCCGTTTATTACCCAACAATCGCTTTGGCTGGCGCTTATCATCGGTATGATAGGGTTTGTGGCGGTCAATCAGCTGCATTATTTGTTTGATTGGATGAAGGTACCGAAGGATATTCAGCATATCGCGCAAAAATTCTTGTTTGGTATCTCTTTTGGGTTTCCTGCAGTCTGTCTATATACCTCGCTGCGCTGCTACACCGAAAGCTTGAAACATCCCACCGTGGTCATGGTGATTAGCCTCATTGGTTTGATTTTAAATGTGCCGCTCAGCTATGCGTTTATTCATGGCGTGACCTTTGGTGAAACTGTGCTGATTCCTGCCATGGGCGGCGCAGGCTGTGGTTTTGCCTCTGGGATTGCGTTATGGATAAATTTACTGATGTTGGTAAGCTATTTGACTTTGAGTCCCCAGTCAGATTTTGCCAATCAACGGTTTTTTGCCAATTTTGCCGGCATGGATTTTGCTCAGTTGCGTCAGCAATTATCGATTGGCATTCCCATTGGCATGTCGATTTTTTTTGAAGTAAGCGCCTTTAGTCTAGCTTCCATTATCATCAGCCCACTGGGTGAAATCGCGGTGGCAAGCCATCAGGTAGCGTTGACGATTTCATCGCAGTTATTTATGTTCCCGTTTTCAGTCGCGATGGCGCTCACCATCATGGTGTCAAATCGCTATGGCGCCAAAGATTACCGAGAGCTTAAACGTATCAAGCTCATCGGCATTGCCGTAGCCACGTCATTTGCGGTGATTAGCATGTTGTTAACTGCCATTTTTCGGCAAGCCCTGCCAACTTTCTTTAGTGAAAATCCCCAAGTGATTGAGCAAGCCGCGCTGTTGTTATGGTTTGCCACCGTGTATCAGTTGTTTGATGCCTGGCAGGTCAATTTTGCGGGAATTTTGCGCGGTATGCAAGATACCACAGTGCCGATGTTTATCACCTTGTTTTGCTATTGGGTGGTGGCGATTCCGCTGGGTACTTATTTGGTGCGCCATACCGATATGGGGGCTAAAGGGTTTTGGATCGCGCTGGTTGCAGCGCTGGGATTGGCGTCACTGCTGTTAGGGACGCGTTTATTACGTCAGCAAAAACGCTTAAAAATGGCTTGGCTATAAAAATAAGTCGGTAATAAAAACGACTTGAAAAAAAATGAGTGGCAATAATTAGCAAATTTACTTAGGCTATTTATTGTGGATTATTGGTTATGGTCATGAATTGATGACGATGTTTGGGGTATTCAACCGATGATTTTTATAGCGATTTTAAATTAAAATCAAAGTAAAAATAAAATAAAAAAGGGCGAACTAACGCCCTTTTTTATCGTTCATGAAAGCTTGTTAATTAAAGTTTTCGCCAGTGAAGATACCATCAAATAGCACACTGGATAAATAACGCTCACCACTGTCTGGCAAAATAACCACAATGGTTTTGCCTTGCATCTCAGGGCGGCTTGCTAGTTGATGAGCCGCTTGCAGCGCTGCACCGCAAGAGATACCACATAAAATACCTTCTTGGGTCATCGCCCGTCTTGCCCATGCAATCGCATCATCGCCCGTTACCGTGATGACTTCATCAAGTAAATCAAGCGCAAGATTTTTTGGGATAAAGTTGGCGCCAATCCCTTGGATTTTATGCGGACCTGGGGTAATGGGTTTGCCTTCACGCGTCTGGGTAATAATCGGTGATTCTGCAGGTTCAACCGCGACGGTATAAAGCGGCTGGTTTTTGATTTGTTTAAAATAACGGGCGATACCTGAAATCGTCCCGCCTGTACCCACGCCTGCCACTAGCGCATCGACCTTACCCGCGGTGGCATTAAAAATCTCAGGTGCGGTAGTTTTGACATGGGTGTCAGGGTTGGCAGGGTTATCAAATTGTTGTGGCAAAAAGTATTCGCCAGGATGGTTATCATAGATTTCTTGCGCAGCTTCCACCGCGCCTTTCATACCTAGCGAAGGTTCAGTGAGCACCAAGTGTGCGCCCAAGGCGGCTAGCACTTTACGGCGCTCCATACTCATCGAGGCTGGCATGGTCAGCGTGATTTTATAGCCTTTGGCGGCTGCCACAAACGCCAGCGCAATCCCCGTGTTACCGCTGGTCGGCTCGATGATTTGCATACCTGGCTTTAATAACCCTGCTTGCTCGGCGGCTTGCACCATGCCCGCACCGATTCGGCATTTGACCGAAAACGCCGGGTTACGTGACTCAATCTTGGCAAGCACAGTCACTCCCTGTGGCATGATATGATTAAGACGCACCAGTGGCGTGTTACCAATAGTATCGGCATTGTTGGCATATACCGCTGTACCAAGGTTGGCGGGTGCGGTGTAGTGATCATCAGGTTGTTGTAGCATAATCATTCCCTTTTTTTTGTGCTGTATTTTTTTAGTGGTCGTTCAAGTAATTTTTTAAGTATTAGCTTTAGAATTTTACGTCAGCGATTGCGCGGTGTCTAACGCCATTTGGTTAATTTAATATACCAAATTTGTCTAAGCACTACTCAGCAATATCGCATTATCATTTGCCAAAACTGCCAAAATTAGCGACAATGACCTACCTTTTTTTGGATTGTAGGAAAAAATTATGTCATTACAACAGATTATTGAAGATGCGTTTGAAAACCGTGCCAACTTCAACCCCAATGACGCCACCGACGATGTGCGTGCCGCCGTCAATGAAGTCCTCGCTCAGCTCGATGCCGGCACCTTGCGGGTGGCAGAAAAAAAAGACGGTGAATGGATCGTCAACCAATGGGTCAAAAAAGCGGTATTATTATCCTTTCGTCTGAACGACAACCGCATCATGAATGGCGGTCGTGACCTGCAGTTCTTTGATAAAGTCGAAACCAAATTTTCAGACTGGGGCGATGAACAATTTGCCAAAGCGGGCGTGCGCGTGGTGCCACCTGCTGTCGCGCGTAAAGGCTCATACATTGCCAAAGGCGCTATCTTAATGCCATCTTATGTCAATATCGGCGCCTATGTCGATGAAGGCACGATGGTCGATACGTGGGCGACGGTGGGGTCATGCGCCCAAATCGGTAAAAACGTGCATCTATCAGGCGGTGTCGGCATTGGCGGCGTCCTTGAGCCGCTACAAGCCAACCCAACCATCATTGAAGACAACTGCTTTATCGGTGCGCGCTCAGAAATCGTTGAAGGTGTAATTGTTGAGGAAGGCTCGGTGATTTCGATGGGCGTGTATATCGGTCAATCAACCAAAATCCTAGACCGCGAAACAGGCGAAATCAGTTACGGTCGTATTCCTGCAGGTTCGGTGGTCGTGTCGGGCAGTTTGCCAAGTAAAGACGGCTCGCATAGCTTGTACTGTGCGGTAATTGTGAAAAAAGTAGACGCACAAACCCGCTCTAAAACCTCCATCAACGATTTGCTCAGAATGGACTAGATTTTTAGTCAAGATAACCGTAAATTATTTAAAGCAAATCAGCCATGGTTTGCTTTTTTTGTAGCCTTCAGCAAATTTTATAGCCTTTATTAAAGGAAACAGTATGTCGTCACAACAAAACACCCCGTATGACAACGGCATTGCCGTGCGCAAACAAGTCATGGGCGAAGCGCATGTGGAGCGTGCCATGTCACAAGTCACCGAATTTACCGCTCCGCTACAGGACTGGATTAATGAACACGCCTGGGGCTCAACATGGCAACGCGACGCCACTGATGGAAAAGGCCTTGATCGTAAAACCCGCTCGCTAGTCACCCTTGCCTTTTTAATCGCGCAAAAATCACCCACAGAACTAAAAGGTCATATTCGCGGGGCGATTAATAACGGCGCAAGCGTGGCAGAAATTCAAGAAGTGCTACTACATAGCCTACCTTACTGCGGTGCACCAGCAGCACAAGAAGCTTATCGTGCTGCAGTGGACGTGTTAACCGAAATGAAATTGCTTTAACCGCTGAACACAAAGATTTATTGGCATAAATTTGATAAAATAAACGCTAATTTTTATTAGTTAATCACATTTATGCCAAATTCAACGCTACCCATCCGCAATACCGCCATTCCCACCACTGACCCCGAAGCAGGACTTAAAATCACTGAGATTTTTTACTCGCTGCAAGGTGAAGCTTTGACCGCAGGATTGCCGACGATTTTTATTCGCTTGACGGGCTGCCCGCTGCGCTGCGTGTATTGTGATACCGAATATGCCTTTGTCGGCGGCGAGCGCATGAGTTTGGCAGGGATTTTGGCAGTGTGTCAGAGTTTTCCGTGCCAGCGTATTTGTTTGACAGGCGGCGAACCTTTAGCCCAGCCCAATGCAATCGCTTTGATGAACTTGCTACTGGCGCATGGCTACGAGATTTCGCTTGAAACTTCGGGCGCGCTGTCCGTGGCAGAGGTGCCAACGGCAGTCTCTAAGGTCATGGATATCAAAACCCCAAGCTCTCAAGAAGCCGATAAAAATCTGTGGCAAAACCTCCCCTACTTAACTACCCATGACCAAATCAAATTTGTCATTATGAATCGTGACGATTATGACTGGTCAAAACAAATCCTCGCAGACTACCAACTGGATACAAAAGTCGCAACGGTATGGTTTTCTCCGATGTTTAATGTGGAAGAACGTCAAGCCAATGTACCTACCCTTGCCACTGACTTGGCAGAATGGATACTTGCCGATGCGCTGCCGGTGCGTTTTCAACTGCAACTGCATAAAATCATTTGGGCAGATGCCAAAGGCAAATAGCCGCTGTTAAATAGCCCCTGTCAAATCGTTAAAACACAACTTAGGGAAATATCAAGCCAATGGGAAAGATGATTGTTTGGGGGCTGATTGCGTCGGCTTTTTTTAGCACGTCATTTGTACTGTATCAATTAATGAGTGTACAAGGTGGACATTGGTTTTGGTCAGCAAGTTTTCGCTGTTTTTTTATGTGGCTGTTGTTATCGGTTTTTATTTTGCTACAAAACAAACTCAATCCGTCCAAGCTATTAGAACTATGTAAACTATTTGCCAGTCATTGGCAGTTTTGGTGTGTGACCGGCGGCATTGGACTTGGCACGTATGGGCTGCTGGCGTTTGCGGCGGATTATGCCGAAGGCTGGGTGATTGCCGCGACCTATTTATTTACTGTGGTGGCAAGTTTGGTGGTGCTGAGTTTTTTTGGGCAATCATTTCAAAAAAAAGTCATTGTCTATTCGGTGATTGTATTTATCGGTGTGGTACTTGCCAATGTAGGTGAAGGATTAAGGCATAGCACGAGCCAAGGCACTGATTGGCATGCTTTGTTGCTATTTGGTGCGCTACCTGCCTTTATTGCCAGTTTTTGTTTTCCCTTAGGTAATCAATTGATTTGGCAAGCAGGACAACCCAAAGAGGGCACCACCCATCCTACCGATGAAATAAGCAAGGCAGCGAGCAATGAAACGCGCAAAGTAACGAGCGAATTGGCAACGAGCAAATTGCTACAAAAAGTGCCGCAAGTGACTTCCCCACTGCTATCAAATCCCTTGCATAAAGTCTGGCTGATGTCGCTAGGGTCATTGCCGATGTGGCTGCTATTAGGCGTCATAGTACAACCGCCCGCGCCCAGTGTCTCACAAATAACCATTAGTTTTTTGGTTGCGTTGATGGCAGGTGTGCTTGGTACGACCACTTTTTTACATGCCCGTAGTCTTGCCAAACAGCCACAACAACTGGCCGCCGTCGATGCCACACAAGGCAGTGAAATTATTTTTGCGTTGTTAGGCGGTATGTTGCTGCTGCATACGCCCATGCCATCAGGCTTAAGTTTTGTGGGGATTGCGTTGGTGATTATTGGGCTTGTGCTGTTTGCCAAGCAACGCTAGCGGTAGTCCACGTTGTGATAGTTTGCTATAATGCAGGCACTTTTACGTTAACCCTTTATTTAACCGATTAGGATTATTTGATGAATACTTTGACCGCTCTTTCACCTATTGATGGTCGCTATGCCAGTAAAGTGGATAGTTTACGTCCTTACCTGTCAGAATTTGGCTTGATTCATGCCCGTGTGACGGTGGAAGTGCGCTGGTTGCAGACCCTTGCCAATCATGCAGATATTCATGAAATTCAGCCTTTTTCCGCAGCGACCAATGAGCGCTTAGACGCGATTGTAGCCAATTTTAGCGAAGCAGACGCGATGCGTATCAAAGACATCGAACGCACCACCAACCATGATGTCAAAGCCGTTGAATACTTTTTAAAAGAAAAAATTGCCGATATCGATGCACTAAAAGACGCGGGTGAATTTATCCATTTTGCCTGTACCTCTGAAGACATCAATAACTTATCACACGCATTGATGTTAAAATCAGGTCGCGACGTACTGGCGCAATCGATGCAAAAAATCATTGATGAGATTGCAGCCCTCGCCGAAACCCATGCCGACCAACCCATGCTGTCACGCACGCATGGGCAAACCGCAAGCCCAACGACTTTGGGTAAAGAAATGGCAAACGTGGCATACCGTCTGCATCGCCAGCTCAAGCAATTTAATAACGTAGAATTGCTAGGTAAAATCAATGGTGCGGTGGGCAACTACAACGCGCACCTGTCAGCCTACCCACATATTGACTGGGCAAAAAATGCCGAAAACTTTGTCACCAGCCTTGGGTTGACCTTTAATCCCTATACCACCCAAATTGAGCCACATGACTATATCGCCGAATTGTTTGACGCCCTGCGCCGTTACAATACCATTTTGATTGATTTTAACCGCGATGTATGGACGTATATCTCCTTGGGTTATTTCAAACAAAAACTCAAAGATGGCGAAGTGGGCTCATCCACCATGCCACACAAAGTCAACCCAATCGACTTTGAAAACTCAGAAGGTAATCTAGGTATTGCCAATGCCATGCTCGCGCATTTGGGTGAAAAATTGCCGATTTCTCGTATGCAGCGCGACTTGACCGACTCGACAGTCCTTCGCAATATGGGAGTGGGTTTTGCCCATAGTCTGATTGCCTTTGACGCCTGCTTAAAAGGTATTGGCAAATTAGAGCTTAACGCCAATCGTCTCAATGAAGACTTGGACCTTGCCCAAGAAGTGTTGGCGGAGCCAATCCAAACCGTGATGCGTCGCTACAATGTTGAAAAACCCTATGAGAAACTAAAAGCCTTGACCCGCGGTCAAGCCATGACTCGTGAGATGATGGTCAACTTTGTCAATGGTGATGAACTGGCAGCCGTACCAGAAGCTGAGCGTCAACGTTTGGCTGATTTGACCCCTGCCACTTATACAGGTAATGCAGCACAGCAAGCCAAAAACTTGAAAAATTTATTAAAATAAGACTTTTTCGCTCATCAAAAAGGGCGCCTAAGCGTCCTTTTTTTACATGACTTTTTTACATGATTTTTTTACATAAATTTTTTTAGATAAATTTGTTGATTGAGCTTTGGGTTATCTTTTGGCATAGCCTTGTTGGTTAAGATAAGGCAACACGTCGGGACGGACGGGTTTATCCAAATAACTTTCAATGGTGTGCACCCAATCTGACCCTGCTTGACCACGCGCCGCATAATAATCCGCAACGGTTTGGTTATACTGGTCTAATGCGGATTTATCAGCGGGTTTATATTGGTTGGTGGAAACTACCAATGCCTTTGGCAAACGTGGACGCATGGCAGGGTTTTGGTCAGGGTAACCCAATGCCATGCCAAATAGCGGCACCACGCCTTGTGGCAGTTTGAGTATGTCGCCCATCCGTCTGATGTCATTGCGGATACTGCCCAAATACACACCACCCAATCCCATACTCTCAGCCGCTAGTAGCAGATTTTGCGCCATAATGGCTGCATCAACCGCCCCAACAATGGTGACTTCAGTCCAATCAATTTGCGCATTGGGTACAAGGGTTTGGTGGCGGTGGTTGTCCATACAAAAAATTAGCAGCTCGGCACACTGCTCCACATAGGGATGACCGTATTTTTCCCCGTCTTTGGCTTGCTGGGCATCGGCACAAATACGGCGTATGTCATAGCGCTGCGATGCATCTGTCACCCGAATGATGCTTGCCGACTGCAAAAATCCCGATGATGAGCCTGCCATCCCCGCTTCGATAAGCTGCTCAAACGTTGCTGCATCTATTGGCTGGTTGGTAAATTTGCGAATCGAGCGATGATTGAGTATCGTCTCTAGGGTGGGTTTACTGTCACTATGCTCACTATGCGTTGTCATGATTTTCCCTGTTATGGTTTGCCTTGTTATGGTTTGTGTTGTTATAAGTTGAATTATGTTTTGATTAGCCTTAGGGTTGGTATTTTTGAATCAGCTTTTGCGCTTGCACAATCACCGGCGTATCGACCATCTGTCCATCCATGGCAAATGCGGCAAGCCCTGTCTGTGCATAATGGTCAACCACTTTTTTGGCAAAGGCAAGCTGTGCTTGGCTCGGTCTAGCCAGTGCATTGACAATGGCGACTTGGTTGGGATGAATACACAGCATCCCTGAAAAACCCAAATCGCGCCACCAATTAACGCGCTGGGTCAATCCGTCATCGTCATTAAAAGGTGGATACACGCATTCAATCGGTGGGGTGAGCGCATTGATAGCACTATGCAAGGTTAGCTGATAACGGATTTGGTTGGCGACCATCTGCCCTGCCTCGCTGTCTGCGCGCACGCCCAATTTTTCACAGATATCCAAAAAGCCAAAACTGAGCGCAGTCAATCCTGCTGCAGCGGCGATGTCAGGTATATTTGCCATGCCTTTGGGCGTCTCAATTAACGCAATCATGGGTTTGGCGAGGGCATGACGGACGCGGTCAATCTCTATGGCGTGCTCGACTTTGGGTAGCACTACCCCAATCACGTTGTTCATCGCAGACGCTGGTAAAGATTTGAGCAAATCAATATCGCCCGCTTGGTGGTTGCTACTTGCGGCATTGATACGCACCCAAACAGGCTGGGCATCAGCGCCGCTTAGATAATTGACCACATTGTCACGCGATTGCATTTTGACACTATCACTGACCGCATCTTCTAAGTCAATTATCACCGTATCTGCGCCACGGGCAAAGGCTTTTTCCACCCGCTCAATATTGATGGCGGGTACAAACAAATAACTGGTTGCGCTCAATCCCTTGGGTTTTGCTACATTGTTTTCGCTCATGCGACATCCTTTTTCGTCCATTTTTGATGAGATATTCTTTTTGGCAAACAACTTATCAAACAGTTTATCAAAAAACGCCGCCCTACCCAAAGTAAGGCGTTTTTTAGTTTATTTTAAAACCGTCAATTTGGCTTTTTCACTGCGGCTAAACAGTAAATTTAACACGATGGCGACCACTGTCGCAGTACCGATACCGCCCAAATTAAATTGTCCAATATGTAAGCTAAAATCCCCAGCCCCCATAATGACGGTCACCGCAGCAATGATTAAATTAGCATTTTTGCTAAAATCAATGTGATTATCCAGCCAAATTTTGACCCCTGCTACCGTGATAAGCCCAAACACCACGATGGAGGCGCCGCCCAATAATGGCGCTGGGATGGTATGGATAATCGCGCCAAATTTTGGTGACAGCCCCAGTAGCACAGCAATCAAGCCTGCCACCACAAAAACCGTGGTCGAGTATACTTTAGTCACTGCCATCACGCCGATATTTTCCGCATAGGTTGTGACGCCCGTACCGCCCATGCTCGATGACATCGCCGTACATAGACCATCGGCGAAAAACGCCCGTCCCATATAGGGCGATACCGCTTGTCCTGTCATGGCTTCTACCGCTTTGATATGTCCCAAATTTTCGGCGATTAAAATAAACGCAACCGGGGCAATCAAAATTATTGCGTTAATATCAAACGTCGGATGATAAAAATTGGGTAATCCCACCCAAGCTGCTTGAGCAACTGGGGTAAAATCAATCGGCTTGCCATATCCAAGCACATTGGTGAGCACAAAATATGCCATATACGCCAATACCAAACCAATCAGTAGCAACAAACGACGTAGCATACCGCGGCTAAACACAGCGACCGCACTAATACTCAGCACCGTCATCAACGCAACCCAACTATCAAACTGGTTGCCCGACACGCCTTTGATCGTCACTGGCGCCAAATTTAGCCCAATAATCATCACAATCGCACCCGTTACCACAGGCGGCATGAGTTTCTCAATCCAGCCAACCCCTGTTTTCATCACCAGTAATCCGACCATGGCATAAAAAATACCACAGACAAAAATACCACCGAGCGCCACGGATAAATTACCGTTAAAGCCTGAGCCTGTATAAGCCGTTGCCGTGATGACAGGCGCGATAAACGCAAAACTTGACCCTAAATAACTGGGTACTCGCCCACCCGTCAAAAAGAAAAATAGCACCGTACTGAGCCCCGCCATCAAAATCGCAAGGTTGGCATCAAATCCCATCAATAACGGCGCAAGCACGGTTGCCCCAAACATCGCAAACGCATGTTGCAGCCCAAGTAGCAGACTTTTATCGGCAGGTAAATACTCATGGATACGCACAGGATGATGATCTAAATGCCCATCGTAAGGCTGCCATTTTGGGAACCAGCCGCTATCATTACCGGTATTTTGATGGGTTGGTGGTCTTTGCGAATTTGCCATAATTTTGCTCTCATCTGTCAACTGCGCGAATTTTACACGTTATTTTTGTTTTGTCAAAAAACCCTGCGCTTTGAGCCAATCTTCTGCAGCAGCGACATACGGTTGACTGTAGTAATCGGCAAATTTTTGACGGTATGGCTTACGCTCACGCGCTTCATTAAAGGTCAAAATGGTTTGCTCGTAATCGGCGAGCATTTGCGGCAAGTTTTCAGTATTGTATTGGTTTTCAAAATACACCGCAGATTTTGGCAAACGCGGTTTTAGGCGCATTTCCACGCTAGGTTTACCGATACATAAGCCAAAAATTGGATAGGTATATTTTGGTAGCTGAAGCAGTTCGATTAAGTCATTGGCAATCATACGCAAACCGCCAATTGGACAAGTGGCATAACCCAAACTCTCTGCCGCCACCGTGGCATTTTGCGCCGCCAATGCCGTATCGGTAGCCAGCGTAATCAATGTATCACTATCCTTAAAACCCTCAAAGCTGCCGTCATACGCTTGACTGCTCAGATAGGAGCGATAGCCATCCATCACAAATACCAAAAATACACTACATTGGGCTATCTGTGGGTTACGCGGTTGCAAATCGACAATTTTTTGACGTAACGCCTTATCACTGATGTTGATAATGCTGTAGTGCTGTCCGTTTTGCCAACTAGGCGCTTGCTGAGCGCATTTGATGATGTCATTTAACTGCGAATCTGGCACAGTGGCGCTACTGTCAAATTCTCGATACACCCGATGATTTTGTAAAAGTTCAATGGTTTGATTACTCACAGTTTGATTACTCGTAGCTTGGTTATTCATGATTGCCCCGTTAAAAGTGATTTAAACATGATTTGATGATTGTTGATACGGTCGCCAAAGTAGCGCCACCCCAATAAGCAAAACGATGGCAGAGACGGGTAACAACGCAAGCCAACTATTTTTGCCTGTTGCAACTAGCGCAGTTAAGGGTCCGATAAGCTGCCCAAAGGCAAAACTTGCGGTCATCAGCGCACTTAAATTGTATTTAGGGTAGTGCGTGACTTGGCTTGCTGCCACTTGTAGCCCTGCCATCGTCACCACCATAAAGGTGCCGCCCACCATCAGCGCTGACAACATCAAACCTGCCAAAGACTGCCAAAGCGCAGGCAATAACGTACCAACCGCCATGATGATTTGTGACACTCGCCAAACGCCGAGCAAAGAAACATTGTCAAAACGGCGTTGTAACCGCTGCGACAACACCACCGACAGAGCCGCCGCCAACCCAAAAAATGGCCAAATCAGCAAATAACTTTGCCCCGATAACCATTGCTTGGCGATTTGTGGCAAAAAAGTCGCAGGTAAAATATAGCCAAACCCAAATAAGCCGTAGGCGGTTAATACATTCGCTAATTTTAGCTTGGCAGGTGGGGGTATGCTAGACGAGATAGGATTGGTATGGGTGGCTTTGCTAGGGTTGGTTTTGGCAGCGGCTGTTGTGGCAGCAGCTGTTGAGGCAAACTGTGAATTGATTTTCGCTAGCAAAAAGGTGACAAGCAAGGTGGCGAGCAGCGCAATCACGCCTAGATACTGCCATAATCGACTCGATAATGAACTGAATGATGACAGAACAGCGGCATTCACTGTCGCTGATTGAAAAATAAAATAGCTACAAATCAATCCTGTAAGGGTGATACCGATACCGACACCCGTATAAATCAAGCCACTGCTGGCTACCTGTCTTGATTTTAACCAATTGATTGCAAACGCACTGATAGATACCAGCACCCAAGCGCTTGCCACGCCCGCCAAAAAGCGTAGCACCAGTAACCAGCCAAAGCTGCTTAGCGAAGCCAGCCAAGTGGTAAGCGTGACTAAGGTAAGACCTAACACGACAAAAAGCGGGTGCCGCTTACTTTTAAGCAGTGACAGCGCCCCGACCAAATAGCCAATATAGTTGCTACTTGATAACCACGCCGTTTGCGCAAGATGCACTGTGCCTTCTTGTATCATCAAAGGCAAAATCGGTGTAAAAGCAAATCGCCCGATTCCCATTGCCACCGCAAGCGCGGTACTGGCTAGGATAAAGCAAAATATAATCTGCTGTCGGTCAGATTGTGACATTTTGCGTTACCCCTTGCTTTTATTGACACGGCTTGTCAGCGTTTAAGCTTGCATTTTAAAGATTATTGAGCATACTTTGCAAGGTTTCCTTCACATTTTTGGACGACATATTAGCTTGGCTTAATATCAAAGCCTGTTTAACCATTGACTTTTTGTCTGCTACCAAGGCATTCCAATTTGATAAACCTTGAATCAAACGCGACGCCAACAGTGGGTTACGTTTATCCAAATCTTGCATCATGCTCAAATACTGCTCAACGCCCTGCTGTGTCCAAATTTTGGTAGGCTGCGCAAGCAATCCGCCGAGCACCGCACGCACCCGGTTTGGGGTATTGATGTCAAAGTCTTGGTGTGAGGTTAACGCAAAAATATCGGCAACGCTTGCTTGACTGTCATTGGCTTGGACACCAAACCATAAATCCATCACCAATGCATCATCATGAAAGCGTTGGTAAAAATCGGCAAGCCATTCGGCTTTTTGGGGCAAACCATGCTCCACTGCCGCATTTAACGCGCCTAAACGCTCAGTCATACAAGACGCTTGTTGGTACTGGGTAATCGCCCAGTGTTTGGCATCATTCACGCCTGCCAATAACGCCATATCCAGCACCACATTTCGCCATGCCCGCACGCCCATGGCTTCGGCTGTATCTTCATACGCGGTAATCGGCAGTTTGGCATACGCACTTTGCCAAATGTCTTTAAGCTGTACCGCCACGGCTTTTTTGACCGCTTGATGACGGGCACGAACTTGGCTAGGGTCATAGTCGGTCTGAATCGCGCTACCCAGCTCTCGCTCGCTTGGCATATCTAGTAACCGCGCCGCTAGCATGGGATCGGTTTCTGATAGCGCTGGCAGACTGGCTTTTAATGCCGTGATATAGGCATCGGTATCAGCATTTTGCAATAAAATACGATTGACCAACAACTGTGCCGCTTGCCAACGGTTAAAACCATTGGTCTCATATTGCATCAAAAACGCCAAATCATCATTGCTATACTCAAAATTGAGCTGAACAGGCGCGGAAAAATCACGAAGCAATGACACCACAGGGTCAAAATCCGCTGTGGTAAACAAACCGTCAAAGTTAAACGTCTGACTGTCTTCGCGCAGTAATACCAAATCTTCGTGTACCAGTTGCCCATTGGCACGGTTAAAAATCGCCATTTTGATAGGAATTGGCAAAGCTTTTGGCGCAGGATAGCCTGCCACTTGGCGCGTGTGTTGGCTTAGCGTCAAGATAAGCTTGTCAGCCGTTTTTTCAAAATGCCCCGACAACACAGGTGTTCCTGGCTGGGTGTACCAATCAATAAATGTTTCAATACTTGGGTCTGCAACGCTCAGTGCAGATAACAAGTCTTCTACCGTGACCGCTTGCCCGTCATAACGGCGAAAATATTCGTCCGTGCCTTGGCGGAATTTTTCTTTGCCAAGCGTATTGGCAATCATGCGCACGATTTCTGCGCCTTTCTCGTACACTGTGGCGGTGTAGAAATTATTAATCTCGACAAAATGGTCCGGGCGTGGCGGATGCGCCAATGGGCTAGCGTCTTCAGGAAACTGCGCCGCTCGCAATGTTGCCACATCATCAATCCGCTGAACCGCAGGGGAATGCAGACTTTCGGAAAAAGACTGGTCACGAAATACGGTAAAGCCTTCTTTTAGGCACAGCTGAAACCAGTCACGGCAGGTGATACGGTTGCCCGTCCAGTTATGGAAGTATTCATGGGCAATCACCGCTTTGACATTAAAGTTACGGCGATCGGTGGTGGTCTCTGGGCTAGATAGTACGCAAGCGGTGTTAAAGATATTTAATCCCTTGTTTTCCATCGCGCCCATATTAAACTGGCTAACCGCCACAATCATATAGCGGTCAAGGTCATACGCCCGTCCGTAGTTGTCTTCATCCCATTTCATTGAGTCTTTTAACGCTTGCATGCCGACATGGCACTGCTCGATGTTCTCATGCTTGGCGTATAATTCAAGCAGCACCTCACGCCCTTCAATGGTGACATACTGATCGGTCAATACGTCCAAATCTGCCATCACGCATGCGAATAGATAACTCGGTTTTTTGGTCGGGTCTTGCCACACCGCAAAATGACGGTCGCCCGCAAGCTCCCCTTGGTCAATTAAATTACCATTTGCCAACAGCGTTGGGTAAGTTTTATCAGCTTCAATGCGTGTGGTGAAGGTGGCAAGCACATCGGGACGGTCTGGATAAAAGGTAATTTTACGAAACCCTTCTGGCTCACACTGGGTACAGAACATTTTGTCCGCCCCTTCCCCGGCTTGGTATAAGCCTTCAAGACTGGTATTGGTTTGCGGCACGATGGTGACAACCGTGGTAATCTGACAAATGTCTGGCGCGTTAACAATCGTTAGGCTTTCTTGGTCTAGTTGGTAGTCGCTTTCGCCTAAGGTTTTGCCGTTTAAGGTAATTGATTCAAGTTGTAATTCTCGTCCAAAGAGCACCAAATCGCCTGCCGTGTTTCTTGTCATGTCAAGATTGGCGGTGACGGTTGCATGCTTTTTATCAGCGCCGTCAAACAACTCAATGTTAAGGTCAATGTGATTGACGCTGAAGACTGGCGGCGTGTAGTCTTTTAGATAGATTTTTTGCGGTTGGTTACCATTTAATTGGTTACTATTTAAACTGGGGTCTGGTGTGGGTATATTAGCGGGCACATCAGGCATTTCGGTGTTTAATAACTGTGGATTTTCGGTTTGGTTGGTTTCGGTGACGTTAGTCATATATTTCTTTAGCTCGCAATGTGTTGTTAAAAATTATTCTCATTCGATGTGGCTATTATGCCATAATTAATGACGTTTTTTGGTCACAAACCATAATGACTTTGTTATTACATTTTCATGCTATTTTTTTTATTTTTATCGGATAAAATTTCAACTCTTTTTGACTCATTTATGGGTGACATGATGGATAATTTTGTAGGTAATTTATTTGATTTAGATTGGAAATTGATGGTCGTTCACATGTTTCAAATGGTGATAGCATTTGTGTTGGTATTACCTGTAGGCTACAATCGTGAGAACAGTCGACAAAACATTGGGCTGCGCACTTTTCCGCTTGTAAGCCTGGCAAGCTGTAGTTTTGCGCTGCTTGCGTTTGAAGTGCAAGGCGAAGACCCCAGTGCGATGGGGCGCATCGTAAGCGGCGTGGTAACGGGGATTGGCTTTATCGGCGGCGGGGCAATTCTCAAAAAAGATGGCATGATTGAAGGGACGTCGACAGCGGCTGCGATTTGGTCGGCAGGCTGTGTGGGCGTGGCAGTGGCGATGGGGCGGCTAGAGATTGCGGTATTGATTAGTGTGTTTATGGTAGGGATTTTTTATTTTGTTAGTCCGTTAAAACAAAAACTTAGCAAGGATAATGATGATGTTTAATGTAAAAAGATGGATGATAGCTTAAACTTGCCCCCAAGAAAAGTAACAGCTTTTCTTGGGGTAAAACCGCACATTTAACACCCATCGTCCACCATCATTGCAACACAAATTCCCGTAAACTTACTACTTTATCGCGCACTCTTGCCGCTTCCTCAAACTTCAAATCACGCGACAAGGATTTCATCTCTTTTTCTAGCCGTGCAATCTCTTTGGCAAGCAAGTCAGGCGAACGCAAAATCGAAATATCCACATCGGGGAATGCATGAGTGACCGCAATCGCTTGGTTATCATTCGGGGCTTCTGCCTCGCCGGTGTCGATTTTATCGGTAATCTGACGGCGAGCGGATGTCGGCGTGATACCATGTTCTTCGTTATACGCCATCTGTTTGGCACGGCGACGCTCGGTTTCTTCAATCGCCTTTTGCATACTTGGGGTAATGCTGTCAGCGTACAAAATCGCCTTACCATTAACATGGCGCGCGGCACGACCGATGGTCTGAATGAGCGAACGCTCCGAGCGTAAAAAGCCTTCTTTATCCGCATCAAAAATCGCCACCAGACTCACCTCAGGCATATCCAAACCCTCACGCAACAGGTTGATACCGACTAGCACATCATGCACGCCTGTGCGCAGTTCATGGATGATTTTCATCCGCTCCACCGTGTCGATATCCGAGTGCAGATAAGCGACTTTGATATTGTATTCTTTTAGATAACTGGTCAAATCTTCTGCCATGCGCTTGGTGAGCGTGGTAATCAGCACTCGCTCATCTTTGGCTTTACGAATGTTGATTTCTGATAGCACATCATCAACTTGGGTCAAGACAGGACGAATCTCAAGCTGTGGATCAACTAGACCGGTCGGACGTACCACTTGCTCAACGACCTGCTCGCTATGCTCAAGCTCGTATTGGGCAGGGGTCGCCGACACAAAAATGGTCGCAGGGGTAATACGCTCCCATTCTTCAAACATCAGCGGGCGGTTATCCATCGCAGATGGCAGGCGAAAGCCATAATTGACCAAGGTTTCTTTACGACTTCTATCGCCTTTGTACATCGCGCCGACTTGTGGCACGGTTACATGACTTTCGTCAATAAATAGCAAGGCGTCGGGCGGAATATAGTCAAACAACGTCGGCGGCGCTTCACCCGCAGGACGTCCCGATAAATGGCGCGAATAGTTCTCAATGCCGTTACAGTAGCCAAGCTGCTGAATCATTTCCAAATCATAAGTGGTGCGTTCTTTGATACGCTGGGCTTCAATCAGTTTGTCATGCGCTCGAAAATACTCAAGGCGTTGTTCAAGCTCGGCTTTGATAGTGCCACTGGCTTTTTCTAGCTTGTCTCGTGGGGTGACGTAGTGTGATTTTGGATAGATGGTAATGCGTGGCACACTGCGCACGTTCTTACCTGTCAACGGGTCAAACCAAGTGATTTTTTCCACTTCATCATCAAACATACTGATACGCACCGCAAGCTGTTCAGACTCAGCGGGGTATATATCAAGCACTTCGCCACGCAAGCGGTAAGTACCTCGCCCAAAGTCAAGCTCGTTACGCGTATATTGCAGCTCCACCAAGCGTTTGAGCATGGCAGTGCGGTCGATTTTGTCACCCACTACGATGTGAAGAAGCATTTTTAGGTAGCTTTCTGGGTCACCCAAACCATAGATACAAGACACCGATGCAATGATAATGGCGTCACGACGTTCGAGTAGCGCACGCGTGGCGGACAGTCGCATTTGGTCGATATGGTCGTTAATGGCGCTGTCTTTCTCGATAAAGGTATCGCTGGCAGGCACATACGCTTCAGGCTGATAATAGTCGTAATAACTGACAAAATACTCCACAGCATTGTGCGGAAAGAACGCCTTAAACTCGCCATATAGCTGGGCAGCAAGGGTTTTGTTGTGTGCCATGATAATGGTGGGACGCTGGCATTGGGCAATCACTTTTGCCATGGTGTAGGTTTTACCTGAACCTGTCACCCCTAAGAGCAGCTGACCGTGCATGCCGTGCTCAATGCCGTCAACCAATTTGGCAATCGCTTGCGGTTGGTCGCCTGAGGGTTCAAATTCGGTCACCATCTCAAAGGGTTTACTCGAGATTTGGGTGCCACTGGCATTGACACCCGTGATTTGGGCATCATCTTGGATTTGGCGGGCAAGTTGGCTAAGTTCACGTTCGGAGCGGGAAGATTGAGGTGGTCGCATTTTATTGTCTTTATAGTAGTCAAAGATGGGTAAATAATGGGGTTAATGGGTGAGAAGTTAAAGCAAAATAACGCGAAATATTATATCAGTGACTGGTTGTATCGAAAAAGACCACCCATTAACAAACCAGCCATCATTAAATTTGTTAAAATTACCCCATTAGCCTATTTCAGTTAGGCATTTAAAAGCATTAGGTTAATTTGGCAAAATCCCTTATAATATCCCCTGACTTTTTCCACTGTAGCGGCAATGACTTGTATGAGTCATTTTGCTATTAGTCATATTAATCATTTTTTCGTTAATCATTTTGCAAACTTGCTCGTGCTGTATCGCAGTCCGTGACTTTCTATTTTTGCTTTGTTCTCGTTTTAAAATGTAAAATAGAGATAGGTTTGCAAAGCGATTAATTTTCTATCACCCTTGATGTAATGAGAAAATTAAATGCGTGAATATCAACTATTTACCTCTGAATCTGTCAGTGAAGGTCACCCAGACAAACTTGCTGACCAAATCTCTGATGCTATCCTTGACGCCATCCTTGAGCAAGACATCCATGCGCGTGTGGCATGCGAAACCTTGACCAAAACAGGTGGCGTGGTGCTGGCGGGTGAAATTTCTACCACCGCCAATGTTGATTTTGAAAAAATCGTGCGTGATACTGTCCTGCGCGTTGGCTACAATAGCTCAGAATTGGGCTTTGATGGCGCCACCTGTGCGGTTATCAATATGCTTGGCAAACAATCTCCCGAAATCGCCCAAGGCGTTGACCGCTCACGCCCTGAAGAGCAAGGTGCTGGTGACCAAGGTTTGATGTTTGGTTATGCCACCCATGAGACGGATGTGTTGATGCCTGCTCCCATTCAGTTTTCCCATCGTTTGATGGAAAAGCAAGCTCAATTGCGTAAAGACGGCACATTAGCTTGGCTGCGTCCCGATGCCAAAGCGCAAGTCACCGTACGCTATGATGGCGACAAACCTGCGTTTATTGATGCGCTGGTACTATCAACCCAACACGATCCAAGTATCTCGCAAAAAGACTTGCATGAAGCGGTCATGGAAGAAATCATCAAGCCTGTCATTCCAGCCGCGATGCTGCACAAGGACACGAAGTATCATATCAACCCAACAGGGTTATTTGTGATTGGTGGTCCTGTGGGGGATGCGGGTTTGACGGGTCGTAAAATCATCGTAGACACGTATGGCGGTATGGCGCGTCACGGCGGCGGTGCGTTCTCAGGTAAAGATCCATCAAAAGTTGACCGCAGTGCAGCCTATGCTGGGCGTTATGTTGCCAAAAATATCGTAGCGGCAGGACTGGCGGAGCGCTGTGAAATTCAAGTAAGTTATGCCATTGGGGTGGCAGAGCCAACCTCTATTTCTGTCAACACGTTTGGCACAGGTAAAATCAGCGATGACAAGATTGTCGATTTTATCCGCCAGCATTTTGATTTACGTCCGTATGGTATCACGCGTATGCTTAACCTACTCCAGCCCATGTATGAGCAAACGGCGAGCTATGGTCACTTTGGTCGCCAAGGCACTGAAACCGCTTTTACTTGGGAGCGTACTGACCGCGCAGCACTACTTAGAGCAGACGCGGGTTTATAATTTTATTGATGAAATACAAGATTTGTAGGGTGCGTTTTACGCACCTTTTTAACGTTTAATTGATGGTAGAGAATTGTAGAGAAAAGTTATGAGCGAAAACACCAACCAAATCACCGAAGAAATGAATGCGTTTTATGAGCGCGCTGATGAGTTTATCCAGCTTGCCAATACCCTTCGCACCGATGATATACACGCAGGTAAAATCAATGCCTCAATGCTGTATGCGGTGGCGCGTTTTAGCGCATGGACAGCAGCAACTGGCTTTGTCAAAGGCAGCGACTACGCCAAAGAAAAGCAAGATATTATTGAACATTTCACCAAGAATTTTGAGCGTATGCTGTCTGACAATATTGACGACTATGCCGAAAACTTCCAAAAATATATGCAAATCGGCAAACAATAAAAACCATTTTATCAACAAATTTTCGTTGATTTTAGGGCGATAGTTGGATAGATTAAACATTAACATCCCACTAAGGAGATTGCTATGTCCGTCAAAATCGCCCTTACTACCCTTCTTCCTGTTCTTTCATTGCTTGGTCTATCCACCTTATCCAGCCATGCCGAAAGCGTGGCAGGCTATCGCTTTGAAAATTACCCTGCTCCCCTATATATAGGCAAACCTGCCAAACTTAACTATAAAAGCAACTCAATTGCAAAGTTGTTTAAAACTCGGATTACTGAAGCCTATCAACAAGGTGAGATAGGTTTTGGGGGCAACTTTGTGGTGGCAATGTGGGGCTGTGGCACAGGGTGTATCGATGGCGCAATGGCAGATAAACGTACGGGACGTGTGTATCCGCTACCCATTAACGAAGAAACTGCGTACGACCTTGGCTGTTGGTCAGTCGATGATAGCGATGAAGATGAACGAGTGAGTTTTTACCCCAATAGCCGTTTGTTGATTACTCGTACTTGTGAGCAAGCGCCTATTGAAAACAGCAACACCGCCAAACGCCATGTCACCTATTACGTGAATGTATGGAATGATAAAACCAAAAAATTTAACCTTATCAAAACTGTTAAACAAAAAAAAATGGTGATTACCGAACAATAAACCACCACCAAATAACCAAATTTAACAACCCAAGATGCGGCAGACAAAAATGCTGAGTTCAGCCTAATGAGTTCAGCCTAATAAGCTGCTTCAACCCATCAATACCTAGCATAACTCAGAAGATAAAGCGTGCTAATAAACTTAGAATAAACGCGATAATAGCACGCCCATCAGCACCATGACCAATATAATCACGCTCACTCGCCACACCCAACGTGGAATCAATGGCACTTTGATATTTTCTTGCTCAAGATGATTATCAAGCCCTTGTGTCAAAGTGTCAAAACCTTGCTCTTTAGTCTCTACCGATGGTGCAGGATGGGCAGTAGGCGGGGTTTGACTGTTTGCCGCTAACGCTTTGTTTTCATACGCATCAATTTGTTGTTTTGCCTCATCTAAGCTAATCGCCTGCTCTTGTGCGTGGGTTTTGATGGCGATGACGTAGTTTTTTTTATCGACCAGTTGTTTGATATGACTCGGTAACGTTGATTGTGCCATAACTAATTCCTCAAATTTCAACCTGTATATCATGCCTAGTTTGCTAAACTTATTTAAGAAGAATGTAGCAACGGGCGCCTGTTTATTGTAAATAAATGTAAATAAACTCTTCATACTTTGCGCAAAATATTCACCTTTTAAAAGTTAGAATGATTAATTATGTAAAAATAGAAGTTTACTATTCATTTTTCGCATACTTTTATTTTTACTTAATTTAGTTTTTAAAAATGGCGTACTGACAGCTAGTTTTTTTGTGCGTATACTTGTGGGTATACTAAGGCAAAGCAGCAAATAACCTGCCCTAAACTTAAAGCAGGGCTGATTAACACTAACTTTGCTATTTTCCCCTTCAATCATGTAAAAAGGAAGCAACATGGCACCTATCTCTGCAGGTCGCAAATTCCGTGACGCCATCGAGTCTGAAAAAGCCGAAGGTCGTCCCCTTCAAATCGTTGGCACTATCAATGCCTACACTGCCATGATGGCAAGCCAAGTCGGTCATAAAGCGATTTATCTCTCAGGTGGCGGTGTTGCCAATGCCTCATTTGGTTTGCCTGACCTCGGTATGACGAGCCTTAACGATGTATTAACCGATGCCACCCGTATCACCAATGCGGTTGACACACCATTATTGGTTGACATCGACACGGGTTGGGGCGGCGCATTTAACATCGCCCAAACCATTAAACAGATGGAAAAAGCAGGCGTTGCCGCGGTCCATATTGAAGACCAAGTAGCGCAAAAACGTTGTGGTCATCGCCCCAACAAAGAAATCGTCTCAACTGCTGAAATGGTGGACCGTCTAAAAGCTGCCCTAGACGCCAAAGTTGACCCAGATTTTGTGGTGATGGCACGAACCGATGCGCTGTCAGTAGAAGGTTTGGATGCTGCGGTTGAACGTGCGGTGGCGTTTCAAGAAGCAGGCGCAGACATGATTTTTGCTGAAGCATTGACCGATATCGCCATGTACCGCAAATTTACCGACGTGTTAGACATTCCCGTGCTTGCCAATATGACTGAGTTTGGGCAAACCGATCTTTACAGCACTAAAGAGCTGTTTGACGTGGGTGTTGACATGGTGCTTTATCCATTATCTGCGTTTCGTGCGATGAATAAAGCCGCCCTCAATGTCTACCAAGCATTAAAAGATGAAGGCGTACAAACCTCCGTGGTCGACACCATGCAAACCCGCATGGAATTGTATGATTTCTTAAATTACCACTCATACGAGCAAAAATTGGACGCATTATTCAAATCAAAAAAATAATTGGCGAACTATGCTCAACACTTAATGCCAAACACTTAAGGCTAAATGCTTAAGGCTAAACACTTAATAAAGCTAAAAAGGAGTTTTACCATGTCAAAAGACACCCCAGTGACAGAAGCTAGCGACAACAAACCAAAACCTAAAAAAAGCGTTGCCCTATCAGGCGTACCCGCCGGTAACACCACCCTATGTACCGTAGGTCGTACAGGCAATGACTTAAGCTATCGTGGTTATGATATTTTGGATTTGGCAAAAGACAGCGAATTTGAAGAAGTGGCGCACCTACTGATTCATGGTCATTTACCAAACCGTCATGAGCTAGCGGCGTACAAGAAAAAACTCAAAACCCTGCGTAACTTACCCGTCAATGTACTGGCGGTGCTTGAAGCCTTGCCTGCCCACGCCCATCCGATGGATGTGATGCGTACTGGCGTATCGGCACTGGGCTGCACCTTGCCTGAGCGTGAAAGCCAGCCTGTGGCAGAAGCCCGTGATATCGCCGACAAGCTTATCGCCTCATTAGGCTCAATGCTGTTGTACTGGTACCACTACAGCCACAATGGCAAAGTCATCAGCCTTGAGAGCGACCAAGACAGCATTGGCGGTCACTTTCTTGAGCTACTACAGGGTGAAGCCCCCAGTGAATCGCATATCAAAGCCATGCACATCTCACTCATCTTATACGCTGAGCATGAGTTCAATGCATCAACCTTTACTAGCCGTGTCATCACGGGGACTGGCTCCGATATGTATTCCGCCATCTCAGGCGCAATCGGTGCGTTAAAAGGTCCAAAACATGGCGGCGCCAATGAAGTGGCGTATGACATCCAAAAACGCTACCGCAATGCCGACGATGCAGAAAAAGACATCCTTGAACGCCTTGAGAAAAAAGAAGTTATCATTGGCTTTGGTCACCCTGTGTATACCGTGAGCGACCCACGCAACGTGGTCATCAAAGAAGTGGCTCGCAACTTGTCCAAAGAAACGGGTGACATGACCCTATTTGATGTGGCAGAACGCCTAGAAACCGTGATGTGGGACAACAAAAAAATGTTCCCAAATCTCGACTGGTTCTCAGCGGTCAGCTACCACAAAATGGGCGTGCCCACTGCCATGTTTACCCCATTATTTGTGATTGCGCGTACCGCAGGTTGGTCAGCGCATGTGCTTGAGCAACGTGCTGATGGCAAAATCATCCGTCCTTCTGCCAACTACACAGGCCCTGATGACCAAAAATTTGTACCGCTGGATGAGCGTCAATAATTAGCGTTTTAATCGTATAAAAAGCCTTTCAGGTCAGCTTACCCATTGATTTGAAGGGCTTTTTTTCTAATGGATTATTAATTTTAAGGTTAAGCCAAATGACAAGCCAATACCGCAAGCCCTTACCCAATTCTGATTTGGAATACTACGATACCCGCCAAGCGGTGAACGATATCACCCCAGACGCGTATGACAAACTCCCCTACACCTCGCGTATTTTAGCTGAGCAACTGGTACGTAAAGTCAGCGACGCAAATGAACTGACCGCTGCGCTCAAACAGCTCATCAACCGTGAGCGTACGTTAGACTTTCCTTGGTACCCTGCGCGTGTGGTGTGTCATGACATCTTGGGTCAAACTGCCCTTGTGGACTTGGCAGGCTTGCGTGATGCTATCGCTGAGCAAGGCGGCGACCCAAGCAAGGTAAACCCTGTGGTACAAACTCAGCTGATTGTTGACCATTCGCTTGCTGTGGAATGTGGTGGTTATGACCCAGATGCGTTTGAAAAAAACCGCGCCATCGAAGACCGCCGCAACGAAGACCGTTTTCACTTTATCAACTGGACAAAGACTGCCTTTGAAAACGTCGATGTGATTCCCGCAGGCAACGGCATCATGCACCAAATCAACCTTGAGAAAATGTCACCTGTTATCCAAGTACAAAATGGCGTGGCGTTCCCAGATACTTGCGTGGGCACAGACAGCCATACCCCACACGTGGATGCGCTGGGGGTGATTTCGGTGGGTGTCGGTGGACTGGAAGCAGAAACCGTGATGCTCGGTCACCCATCGATGATGCGCCTGCCTGATATCGTGGGCGTACACCTCAAAGGTAAACGCCAAGCAGGCATCACCGCCACCGATATTGTGTTGGCATTGACTGAGTTTTTGCGTAAAGAGCGCGTGGTCGGTGCGTATGTGGAATTTTTCGGTGAAGGCGCAGACAGCCTATCCATCGGTGACCGCGCCACCATCGCCAACATGACCCCAGAATATGGCGCAACCGCAGGGTTATTTTATATTGATGGGCAAACCATCGACTATTTACGCCTCACAGGTCGTGAAGACAAACAAGTCGAACTGGTAGAAAACTATGCCAAAACCGCCGGGCTTTGGTCATCTGACCTCGTCAATGCCGACTATGAGCGCGTGCTTGAGTTTGATTTGTCACTCGTGACCCGTAACATGGCAGGCCCTTCAAATCCCCATGCGCGCGTATCGACTTCTGAGCTCTCTGCCAAAGGCATTGCCCATGCCGAAGGTGAAGCGGTGCCTGAGTCAGAGAATGGCTTAATGCCTGATGGTGCGGTGATTATCGCGGCTATTACCTCGTGTACCAACACCTCAAATCCTCGTAACGTGGTGGCAGCGGCATTACTTGCCAAAAAAGCCAACGAACTTGGCTTGACCCGTAAACCTTGGGTGAAATCATCCTTTGCCCCGGGCTCAAAAGTGGCTGAACTGTACTTGCAAGATTCTAACCTATTGCCCGAACTGGAAAAACTCGGCTTTGGTATCGTGGCATTTGCCTGTACCACTTGTAACGGTATGTCGGGTGCGTTAGATCCTGGGATTCAGCAAGAAATCATCGACCGTGACCTGTATGCCACTGCGGTGTTGTCAGGCAACCGTAACTTTGATGGACGTATTCATCCCTATGCCAAACAAGCCTTCTTAGCAAGCCCGCCGCTGGTGGTAGCGTATGCGATTGCAGGGACGATTCGTTTTGATATCGAAAAAGACGTACTTGGCGTGGTCAATGGTAAAGAGATTCGCCTGATTGACATTTGGCCATCGGATGAAGAGATTGACGCGATTGTGGCAAAACACGTCAAACCTGAACAATTCCGTCAAATCTATATCCCGATGTTTAACCTTGACCGCAGCGAAAAAGCCGACAGCCCACTATATAACTGGCGACCCATGTCAACCTATATCCGCCGTCCACCCTACTGGGAAGGCGCGCTAGCGGGCGAACGCACCCTCAAAGGTATGCGTCCCCTCGCCATCTTGCCTGACAATATCACCACCGACCACTTGTCACCGTCCAATGCGATTTTGGCAAGCTCGGCGGCAGGCGAATACTTGGCAAAAATGGGCTTACCCGAAGAAGATTTTAACAGCTATGCCACGCACCGCGGCGACCACTTAACCGCGCAACGTGCGACCTTTGCCAATCCAAAACTGTTTAATGAAATGGTGAAAAATGACGATGGCAGTACCAAGCAAGGCTCACTGGCTCGTGTTGAGCCTGAAGGTCAAGTGATGCGGATGTGGGAAGCGATTGAGACTTATATGAACCGCAAGCAACCACTGATTATCATCGCCGGCGCGGATTATGGTCAAGGCTCTAGCCGTGACTGGGCTGCCAAAGGTGTGCGTCTGGCTGGGGTGGAAGCGATTGTGGCGGAAGGCTTTGAACGGATTCACCGTACCAACCTTATCGGTATGGGTGTGCTGCCGCTTGAATTTAAAGCTGGGACGACGCGTATCACGCTAGGGTTAGATGGGACTGAGACGTATGATGTGATTGGTGACATCTCGCCACGTTGTGATTTGACGCTGGTGATTAATAAAGAAGGCTCTCAGCCGCTTGAAGTGCCTGTGACTTGCCGTCTTGATACCCAAGCGGAAGTGGATACTTACAACGCTGGGGGCGTGTTACAGAAATTCGCGCAAGACTTCTTAAAAGGTGAAGTGGCGTAATTTTTGCCAAATAATTGTTTAATATTTAAAAGCCGAGTATGATAAATGCTCGGTTTTTTATAATTTTAAAGAAAATTTATAAAAGTTACATCTCAACTATGTCTAAAAGAAAAATACCCTCCATAAAAAATGAATTGTTGATTAAATCTAGGGAAGCAATGCTTACAGCAGTTCAGATTTTTAATAATCCGAATATTCAGTTTAAATCTGAAAGTTTCATTATTTTATCAAATATAGCTTGGATGTATTTGTTATATGCCTACTATAGAAATAAAAAGATTGAATATAGATATTTTAAAAAAAATGGTGAAAGGAAAAAATTTGACCGTACTAAAAATGGGGCTTTGAAACATTGGGAACTTGAAAGATGTTTAGATGATTATAATTGCCCTATTGATAATATTTCAAAGGCTAACTTAAAATTTCTAATTGGATTAAGACATGAAATTGAACATCAAATGACTTCAAAAATCGATGATTATTTAAGTGCTAGATTTCAAGCATGTTGTCTAAATTTTAATGAGTATATAAAAAATCTATTTGGTCACGATTATGGAATTGATAAATACCTTTCTTTCTCCCTCCAATTCTCTACGCTTGAAGAAGAACATTTAAATCAATTAAAAATGTTTATTGATTTACCTAAAAATATTGCAACTTATATCAATGATTTTGATAAAACTCTTTCAAATGATGATTTCAATGATATTCATTTTTCTTATCGAGTTTTTTATGTGCCTAAACAAGTAAATCATCGAGGCCAAGCTGATAAGGTTATAGAATTTATACCGGCTAATTCTCCTGAAGCACAAGGTTTAAATGCAGAGTACGTGTTAATCAAAGAAAGAGAAAAGCAAAAATTTTTACCGAAAGATATAGTGGATTTAATGAAAAATAAAGGTTATATCAATTTCTCAATACATTACCATACTCTGTTTTGGCAAAATAAAGATGCTAAGAACCCTAAATTAAATTTTGGTACGCAGGTTGCTAAAACTTGGTATTGGTATGAAAGTTGGTTAAGAGAGGTTGAAAAATATTGCTTAGATTCTGGAAATAAATTCAAATAGGACTATGCCAAGAAGTAGTTATAATCAAAACTATATCACTTTCCCCTCTTTATAATTTATTGATTTTAAAAAGCTTAAAATATAATAGTTTTTCAGCCAAAAATTTTAAGCCTAATATTTACAGGGTTTTAGAAAAAAGATTCGAGAGTCAGATAAAACTATAAAAGTGCTAAAATAAAACTAAAATTAAGCACCAAAACAGGCAAAACCATAAAACTACTTTTCGCCCGTCATTCCGCCAGTATTGGCTAGACAAATAAAAAAACAGCCAGTCAATCAACTGGCTATCTTTTCATTGTTACCACTATTAACCAATCACATCAACGTCCATATACGGACGTAACACTTCAGGCACTGTGATAGTACCATCCGCATTTTGATAATTTTCCATGATGGCAAGCAAGGTACGACCCACCGCAAGACCTGAGCCATTTAAGGTATGCACCAGCTCAGTTTTTTTGCCGTCTTTGACACGGGCTTGCATACGGCGCGCTTGGAAGTCGCCACAGTTTGAGCAGCTAGAGATTTCACGGTAGGTAGTCTGAGACGGTAGCCACACCTCGATGTCATAGGTTTTCACCGCGCCAAAGCCCATATCACCACCACACAGCACAATCACCCGATACGGCAAACCAAGCTGCTGCAAGATATATTCCGCTTGTCCTGTCATGTCCTCTAAGGCTTGCATTGAAGTCTCAGGATGGACGATTTGCACCATTTCGACCTTTTCAAACTGGTGCTGACGAATCAAGCCGCGCGTATCTCGCCCTGCACTGCCCGCTTCACTGCGAAAACAGGGGGTATGGGCAGTCACTTTGATGGGCAAGGCTTCGGGGTCTAGGATTTTGTCACGCACACTGTTGGTAAGCGGTACCTCTGACGTAGGGATTAGGTAATACTCTTTTTCACCGCGCAATTTGAACAAATCTTCTTCAAATTTTGGTAGCTGCCCTGTACCAAGCAGGCTGTCGGCATTCACCATATACGGTACATACATTTCAGTATAGCCGTATTTGTCGGTATGGGTAGTAAGCATAAAGGCAATCAAGGCGCGGTTGAGTTTGGCGAGTTGACCTTTTAGCACGCTAAACCGTGAGCCAGTCAGTTTGGCCGCCATTTCAAAGTCAAGTAACCCCAAGTCTTCGCCCAAGTCGCTATGGTCTTTGACCGCAAAATCAAATTGACGTGGCTCACCCCATCGACGCATTTCGACATTGTCGTTTTCATCTTTACCTGCCGGCACGCTGTCATCAGGCAAGTTTGGGATGGTTAAAGCTGCCGCTAGAATTTTCTCCTGCAAGGCTTTAAGCGCGTCTTCCGCTTGTTTCATGTCGCTACTGATGGTTGCCATTTCTGCCATCAAGGCGTCAGTATTTTCGCCATTACGTTTCATCAAACCGACTTGTTTGGCGCCCGCATTTTTTTTGGCTTGTAGTTCTTCGGTTTTGACTTGAATGGATTTGCGCTGTTCTTCGACTTGCTGCCAAAATGCTTTATCAAGCTCATAGCCGCGTTTGGCAAGTTTTTCGGCGACCGTGTCTAGTTCTGTACGCAGTAATTTTGGGTCGATCATGGCGATAAGTTCCTTAAATTGTTCAAACTTGAGTTAAAGCAGCAAAATGGCTGTTGATATCAGCGTGTATGATACCAAGATTGCAGCGATTTTTCACGGTAGCGACTAGAAATACACGGCAAATTGACGATTTATCGGTATGCGCTTATCGACGTTCGCCCCTCGCTACATTGGGAGTAAAACAAAAATTTATCAAAAAGTGCGTTGTTAGGTTTATTTTTGGGTCAAGGTTGGGTAAGATAAGCCTTCTTTTATCGTTTTGTAACCAAGTGAATTGTTTATGGCTCTGTACCCTTACACCCTACAACCTGTGGATTTGAATCTGACCGAGGACGAATTTCGTCAAGCACAGCTGCAGCTGTTCGATGCCAACAACCAAACTTTGACCAAAATCACCCCAAAAACTTGGGCAATTTTGGCAGTCATCGTGGTGCTAGCGATTTTAGGTCTGATTTTTGTACACGGTTATTCCACCATTATTTTTTGGTTGATGCTCGTGGGTGTGGTGATTTATTTGTTGGCGCGTACTTACGGTCTTAAATGGTATGTCAAACGAGAATTTGAAAAACAAATGGCAAGCCAAAGTATGCCCCCAGAGATGCAACAAATCAAGCTTGGCGTACAGCAGCACGGGGTAGTGATGTCCATGCCTGCACCCAACATGCCCGCCATGCCACGCGGCTACAATCAGCCTTTGGTGCGTACTAGCGGTATGCAGCAAGCGGTTATAAAATGGGACAATGTCACCAACTGGCAAGAAACCCCTGACTATATCTTTATGATGTTTGATGTCAAAAATCCAAAAACGGGTGAAAGCCAACAAGGCAGCCAAATCGTACCCAAACGACTTGCCAATCAAAAATTCCCGATTGATACCTTACGCCATCATTTACAGCAAAACATCGGACAACCAGGTTTTGATCTAACCGACAAACCGACTGATAAATATTTCCCAGAAAACAATTAAGACAACAATTAAGAAAAAACTAATTATTGATGACCACAAAAACTGCAGCCAAGTAACTGCAGTTTTTTTATGGCAACAAGCAAAATTATTTACCAAATTTGCACACAGCTGCGCCAAATGTTTGATATTATTTTTAGGGTAATACCGTATATTTTAATTTATAAAATTAAACGTACTGATAAAAACGATTAATTTTAATAACAGATTGTTTAGGCTTACAGTTAAGCCCTAAACAAATAACAATCATCATTTTAGGAGATAACGACATGGCAAAACAAGCCACTACAAAGCAATCAGCAACCAAACAAGACTCAGAACAATTAGACAATACCGATAAATCAGGTGAAAAAGTGACTACCCCCAAATCTACCGCTTCTAAATCTGGCTCAAGTAAAACACGTGATATCAGCTTAGCTGCTGCAGACATGAGCGCCATTGTTGAGCAATTAAATAGCTTATTGGCCAATTATCATATATTCTATACCAATGTGCGTGGCTATCACTGGAACGTGCGTGGCTCAGATTTCTTTACCCTCCATGTGAAGTTTGAAGAGTTATATACTGCGCTGCAAATCCAGATTGATGAAATTGCTGAACGTATTTTGACCTTACAAGGTACACCACTACATGCTTATAGCGATTTCTTAAAAATTTCAAGCATCAAAGAAGACAAAAACGTCTCTGACGGTGTGGCATGTGTGAAAGGTATTTTAACGGGTTTGACTATGACTATCGCTAAAGAACGTGAAATCATTGACCTAGCGGATGAAGACGACGATCAAGGTACTGCCGACCAATTGACTGCCTATGTGCAAGAACAAGAAAAATTGGTGTGGATGTACAATGCCTATCTTGGCTAATCGTCCCATCTAACCAAAAAGACGGCTTTGATAGTCGTCTTTTTTATTGCGTGGTAAAATAAAAACACAATATATAGATTTTCAAATGTCAATGAATTTAATTACTAATTTTTTGATATGAAAATATGTATATATTTCAATACTTTATAAATTTTATCCTTAAAAATCAAATCCTTGGGTGGATTGCAATTTCTATATGTTGTTATCTATAATAGCCAAGCACACTAGCCAGCTAATGCACTTGCTAACTGATATTGCTACGCCACTTGTCTTGAACTTTGATTGAAGAAGATTCACCGCTATGTCATATTCCATCTTTTGCCAAACCAAAAATAACCCATTGCTTGAGCCGATGTTTTTTGGTCAGCCTGTCAATGTGGCACGTTACGACCAACAAAAATTCCCTGTTTTTGAGCAGTTGATTGAAAAGCAATTGTCGTTTTTTTGGCGTCCAGAAGAAATTGACGTCTCCAAAGACCGTTTGGATTTTAGCAACTTGTCAGTGCATGAACAGCATATCTTCTTAAGTAACCTAAAGTACCAAACCTTGCTTGATTCGATTCAAGGTCGTAGCCCCAATGCCGTGCTGCTGCCGCTGGTGTCGATTCCTGAGTTAGAAACTTGGATTGAAACATGGTCATTTTCTGAGACCATCCATTCTCGCAGCTATACCCATATTATTCGTAACGTGGTCAATGACCCAAGCAAAGTATTCGACGATATCGTTGACAATCCTTTTATCCTAGAGCGCGCGACAGGGATTGCCAAGTTCTATGATGAGCTGTATCAACTATCTCAGCTATATAACCTATACGGTGAAGGTCGTCATGTCATCGATGGTAAACCCATTGAGGTTAATTTACGCCTGCTTAAAACCAAATTGTATTTATGCTTGGTGGCTGTCAATGTGCTAGAAGCGATTCGTTTTTATGTGTCGTTTGCTTGTTCATTTGCCTTTGCTGAGCGCAAACTGATGGAAGGTAATGCCAAAATCATCAAAATGATTGCCCGTGACGAAGCGCTTCATCTAAACGGCACCCAGCATATGATTAATTTGATGCAATGGGGCAAAGATGACCCTGACATGGTCGAAATCGCCCAAGCCTGCCAACAGCAAGCCATTGAAATTTTCAAAGACGCGGCTGAACAAGAAAAAGCATGGGCAAAATATTTGTTTAAAGATGGCTCAATGATTGGCTTGAATGAAAATATCTTAGTGCAATACGTCGAGTACATTACCAATCTGCGTATGGATGCGATTGGCTTGCCCCCTATTTTTGCGGCGATTAAAAACAACCCAATTCCATGGATCAATGCTTGGCTCTCCTCAGACAACGTGCAAGTCGCGCCCCAAGAGTCAGAAATCACCTCTTACTTAGTCGGTCAAATTGACGCAGAGCTCAGTGATGATGCGTTTGATGATTTTGAATTGTAATTCGTCATACGCTTATTTTATTTAGGCAAGATAATCGATTATGGCATGGATTTTTACCAACAATACGCAGTTTTATCTGCATGACGCCGAGACGTTGCTACAAGGCATGCTTCGCTCAAAAATCCCTGCCAATCACCAATGCCTTGAAGGTTATTGCGGTACTTGTAAGCTCAAATACCGCCGTCGCCACCATGACACCCGTATCGAATACATCAATGAGCCACTGGTGATGTTAGACGATGACGAAATACTACCCTGCTGTTGTCAAGTCAGAGGGGCAATCGAGCTTGATATTGATTGATTGGCAAAACAACCCGCCAAAAACTGCGCGAAATGCCGCATAAAGCGAAAACTTACCCGCTTTGCCTTTAATTTTCTCCCCGCGAACCTCATATAATCCGTTATAATAATAGGTTGACTACCGCTTTTTAATCATACTAAATCTTTATTTAGTCCTCGACTGTCATTTGCAGGGTGTATCCCTTGATAAAAATGAAGAAATACAGTCATTAGCTTATTTGTCGTGCTATTACATTATTTATTTTTTTAACCAATATCAAAGCGAGCCCTCATGAGCGAACATTCAACTTCTCAATTAGCCACGCTGATTCAATTAGGTAAAGAGCAAGGTTATCTCACCTATGCTGAAATTAATGACCAACTCCCCGAATCGGTAACTGAAAGTGACCAAATTGATGATATTATTCAAATGCTCACAGACGTTGGCATCAAGATTTTTGAGACCGCGCCTGATGAAGACGACATTATGCTTAGCGATGATGCGGATGATGACGAAATTGCTGTCGATGAAGCCGCCGCGGTACTTGCCTCAGTAGAATCTGAGCCAGGTCGCACCACCGACCCTGTGCGTATGTACATGCGTGAGATGGGCACGGTTGACCTACTCACCCGTGAAGGCGAGATTGCGATTGCTAAGCGTATCGAAGATGGTATTCGAGATGTACAACATGCCATGACCTTTTGGCCAGGTACGGTGGCCATGCTCATTAATGAATACCACCAAACCTTTGAAGGTGAAAAGAAAGTCTCGGATATTATTACCGGTTTTCTTGACCCTGAAGCCGCTGATGTCATCCCGCTTGCCGATGACGAAGAAGTAGAAATCGCGTTACCGATTATCAAACCCAAAGTCAAAGACGAAAAAGCCGCGGATGAACTCGATGATGAAGCCGAAAACGCCGATGAAATCGAAGAAGCCGATGGCGAAGTCAGCGAAGATGCCGATACTGAAGAAGCCAGCGGTCTTGACCCTGAAGAAGTGCGTCTGCGCTTTGAAGAATTGGAGCAATTGTTCATCAAGGTTAAAGATTTATTAGCCACCCATGGCCGTGATAGCGACGTTGTCAAAGCGGCGATGAATGAGCTTGCCAACTGCTTCATGCTGTTTAAGCTCAATAGCCGCGTCTCTGACAATATCATGGATATGATGCGCGAGGTGTATGAAGACGTGCGTAAAAACGAACGTCATATCATGAAACTGGTGATTCGCCGCGGTAAAATGCCAAAAGATGAGTTTCGCAAAACCTTTCCGCATAATGAAACCAACCTTGACTGGCTACCTAACCGTATCGCAGGCAAACCTGCCTTTGCCGACACGTTAGAGCGGGTACTTGATGAAGTGTTACAGTATCAGGGGCGTATCCAGCAGCATGAGCAAAATCTTGGCATGAGCATCGACCAAATGAAAGTGGTCGCACGTAACATGTCTGTGGGGGAAGCCAAAGCCCGCCGCGCCAAAAAAGAAATGGTTGAGGCAAACTTACGTCTGGTCATCTCGATTGCTAAAAAATACACCAACCGCGGTTTGCAGTTCCTTGATTTGATTCAAGAAGGCAACATTGGCTTGATGAAAGCGGTAGATAAATTTGAATATCGCCGTGGTTATAAATTCTCGACCTATGCCACATGGTGGATTCGTCAAGCCATCACCCGCTCGATTGCTGACCAAGCACGTACCATCCGTATCCCTGTGCACATGATTGAAACCATCAATAAAATCAACCGTGTATCGCGCCAGCTATTGCAAGAAATGGGACGTGAGCCTACCCCTGAGGAATTGGGCGAACGCTTAGAGATGGACGAAGTCAAAGTCCGTAAAGTGCTCAAAATCGCCAAAGAGCCCATCTCAATGGAAACCCCAATTGGGGACGATGAAGACAGTCACTTGGGTGATTTTATTGAAGATTCGAGCATCTCAAGCCCAGTGGATGAAGCAACGGCACAAGGGTTAAAAGAAGCTACCCGTGAAGTGTTAGCCAACCTCACCGAACGTGAAGCCAAAGTGCTTAAAATGCGTTTTGGTATTGATATGTCTACCGACCATACCTTAGAAGAAGTGGGTAAACAATTCGATGTCACCCGTGAGCGTATTCGTCAGATTGAAGCCAAAGCGCTGCGTAAACTGCGCCACCCTTCTCGCTCAGAACATTTACGTTCATTCCTAGAGAATGATTGATGTTATATCCATCCAAAAAAGCCGAGACAATGTTCTCGGTTTTTTTATGGGCGGGTTGATGAATGTGACTTTTCTATAAATGTGGCTTTTTATGAATGGGGTTATGGATAGGTTTATGAATGGCGCTTTTTTCAACGCCAAACCCCAACGTCTTGAAATTATCGGTTTTACCCTCATTTAGACCCTAAAGAAATTTATACAACCTTAGGTGATGCTATGAACGATAAAACAATTACGCTTAATAACTTAGAAGCTGCTGCATGTAGTACGCGAGCGGCGAAACCTACGGATATCCAGCACCCAGAATTGTGGAATTTTCCCATGGATTATCCGCTTAGCATCATCGGTCATGAGGGTCACAAAGAGACGCTACTCGATGAAGTAAAATTAATTTTGGGTAGTTTATTTCCTGAATTTGATTTGGCAAGTTTGACTATCAATCCATCGCGTACCGGTCGTTTCCACTCAGTACGTGCCAATGTGTATTTGACAGAAGCCGAGCAAGTCAATAGCTTGTATAAAATGCTGGATGAAGCGGCAAGTATTCGTACTGTATTATAAACCTGTCATGGTTAAAATGGCACGAGTGATTGACGTACAAAAAAGCGGGATACATCAGTTATCCCGCTTTTTTTATCTGTTTTATATAGGTCATCAGCAGTTGATACTTCGTTTGCCCGCTTATTGGCTCAAAAGTAACAACTGATAGGCAGCCTTGTAGGCATCATAATTAAAATCATAGCTCGCCTCAAAGTGAGGTTTGAGTTTTTCAATTAACTCATCATCCCCCTCATCAGATAGGCTGATATGCTTGGCTTGGGTCTGCATATCTTCGATAGCGATTTCGCCCAGTAATTGATTAAACTTATCGCGCGCCTGCTTTTGCTTGGCAATATCGGCAGCCGTCATGGGAACGGGTGCGGATGCAGCCGCGTCGCTTGATGCAGTATCAGCGTAGCTAGATTGCTGGCTCGCTGCCTGTTCTTGGGCGGTGGCTTTGTCTATTTTTGCACAGATTTTGGCAAGGCGGGTGCGTGATGTTTTATCAAGTTTATCTGTGTCCAACAGTAGCGAACAAGCTTGTTGTTCTTCGCTTTCCTCAACAACGTCTACTGCAGCTTCCGCCGCCACTGCAGCTGCGCTTTCTACATCGCTGGGTTTGTCGCTGATAGTTTGATACAACTGGCTAAAAATCTGGGCGTCAGATTTGCCTTGCGCTTTAAGTCTAGCAATTTGTTGCAAATATTGTTGATTGCGATAGGTTTTATCAACAATCCCTGCGATATGTTCGGCAAGCTCATCATCAACATACGTATCAACGTCTGTAATGGTATCTTGCTGACGGCTATCGGTATTCATGACCGCATAATTATCGGCTTGTATTTTTGCAAGTTTGGTTGCAGCGGCGTTTAGCGCCGCCATATCTATTTCGCTCAGGCTTGCTTCATCTTTTTGCAACACAAACTGGTAGGTATAAAGGGTGACAAACGTCTCGACAAACCCTTTGTTTTGTTTGAGTAGGCTATAGGACAAGGCTTCTAAATTCTTATCACTGTCAAAGGTTTTGGATTGTTTTGTCGCCGCCCATAAATTGTTATCTTTTGATGCTTGTTGCCAAGTGATTGCCTTGTTGAAGATATCAGGATTGACGCGGGCTTTGCCATAATCATAAAAGTTAACCACTGTACGCATTTGGGTCTTGGGCTGATTGGTTGTCGGCGTGGTTTTTTCAAATGCTGGCAAATCACTCATTGCCACCACATTGAGTAGTTGATTTTGGCGATTGAGTCCATAGCTGATACGGATGTCGTCATCCATTGAGATAAAACTGCTATTTGCCTCTTTGCTTATCTCAGCTTGCAGCGCTTTAAAGGCTTGCGGATTGGCGTCGATGATTTTTGCCAGTGCTACGGCACTGACCAATTTGTCTGATTGGTATTTGTCAAAGGCTGCTAAGGCTTTTGCAGTTTGACCCAATTCGTCACTGGTTGATTCTTCTGTGGTTGGCTCATCAGTGGTTGACTCGTCAGTGGCTGTTTGAGTCTCTAAACTGTCCATTGCCTCCGCAGCATCGGCACGGGCTGGGTCAGCAGCGCTGTCATCTGATTGCGCGCGCATTTTGTCAATGGCTTCATACAGGCGCATGGCGGATTCATACGCTTTTTCTTCAACGCTTGCCAACTCATGGCTGTCAAAGGCTTTTTTCATCAGATACCGTGGGCTAACAGCAAGGCTGCCAAGCTGCTTTAGTTCATCATCTTTGGCAAAATCGGCTGGATTGATGAATGATTTTAGGTAGCGCTTATTGACGTGGAAGAACAGCAAATACTCCGCTATCATTTGATTGTAGCCAATGCGGTAGCCAATGCGCTGGCTCACACCTTTGGCTTTATCTTCAGTAGTCAAAGCCAATGGCCGATAGTCGCTTTCTTTAGCAAGGGTGGCATTTAGCAGTGACATCTGTTCAAATACCTTGAATAAGGCTCTTTTATCTATCTTTTTATCTTTTAGCAGTTTGCTGTAGTCATACTCAATGTAGCGTCCATCATATTGCGGGTCGGTGGCAAACTCAGAGAGTCCCGATAAGTCAGCATATACTTTGGAGCGCGCAAAATCAGCCGCAAGCGGCACTTTAATAAACGCCCCTGCATTGTTCTGCACGTAGCGAAATTCAGGCACGATTGACATTTGCCCTCGGCGGAAATCTACCACACCTGTGGATGCAAACTCAAAGCGCTTGGTTAAAATATCCATCACTTGCCCCACTTCGCTTTGTTCACGGGTTTGGTGATTGACACCCTCTGTAACCAAGGCTTGTTGGCGAGCATCAAGGTGCTGCGCTGCGCTAAGTTGCCCGATAAGTTTTAAACGATTAGGGCTTGCAGCTAACGCTTGTGCGTTACGTAAGGGCGGGCGCACCACATTGACTCGATAGTCATAAGCATAGCTTTGGCGACTGAGCAAATTTTGGTTGGCTTGCAACACACGTTGAGACAGCGGTTGACTTGCGCTAGGCTGTGTAGCACAGCCATGAATCCCCAGCATGACAATGGCAAAAGTAAGAGGTTTTATACTAAAGGTGATGGCTTGTTGCGCATTCATTGAGCTTCCTTAACAAATTTTATTATAGAGCCTATCTTTATAACTGAATTGATTTTTTTTGTAAACAAAAAGCCAGTGTTATGCTGCAAGGTTTACAAAGATAATGGGTAATCTAACGGAGTTTTGCTATCATACGGATTAAATACCGCAAAATTGCTTAAAAACTACTCATTTAAAAACCAATCACTTAAAAACCACTCAGAAGAACCCTTGTATGTCGCAACTCACTCTACCCGCTAATCTTAGTTTACCCGCTAATTTAGAACACTTACTCACTCAATTTTTACAGGCGCAGCTGCCCAAGCCCATACAGCTTGACCCCAGCGTGCTTGCCTACCGCTGGCAATCCAATAGCCGCACGGGCAGCGGTGAACTGGTGCCTTTAACCGTGGATTTGCGATTGACGTTGGATGATTTGCTTAGCATTGATGGGCAAAAGAATAAACTGGTTCAAAACACGCGCCAATATTTAGCAGGCTTACCTGCCAATCATGTACTCATGACAGGCACGCGTGGCGCAGGAAAATCCTCGCTCATTCGGGCATTGCTCAATCAATATAAAGCGGATGGTCTTCGTATTATCGAAGTGTCACGAGATGATTTGGTGATGTTAGAGCCGATTCGCCAAGCAGTACGTGACCTTCATACAACCCAGCCCAATCATGGCTGTCATTATGTGGTGTATTGTGATGACTTAGCGTTCAATGGGCAAGATGAGAATTATCGCACGCTCAAAAGCGTGCTCGATGGCGCGCTAGATAGCGAGCAAGATAAGCTACTGGTTTATGCAACCAGTAACCGCCGTCATCTATTGCCGCAACTGATGAAAGACAATGTGAGCATTTATAATGGGCAAACCGATGAAGTCAATCCGTATGAGACGATTGATGAAACCGTGTCATTGTCTGACCGCTTTGGGCTGTGGCTGTCGTTCCATCCGATGACCCAGCCTGTGTATTTGGATATTTGTGCGCATTATTTGGCGCAAGCAAGTTTGCCCTTTGATGAGGAAGCAAAAGCCGCTGCCTTGCGCTTTGCCAGTGAACGCGGCGGACGCTCTGGGCGCGTGGCTTATCAGTTTAGTCGGTATTTTATTGGGATGAAAGGGTTGGAAAATTAACATGTACACATCTCAAGACCAACTGACCGAGCTGGTGCGCAGGCTGGAAGAAAAACAGCATATTTTTGCCGCTGACCCTATCCTTATCACTGAAAAACTGCAACATGAATCAGGCGAACCGCTGAGCAAATTGCGCCGCCGTGCCACACGTATTGATAATGACGGCAAACTTGCGCAGCTACTCACCACCATTGACACCCGCATCAATGGCGTGATTTGGGGATTGACTGTGCTATGGTTTATTTTGGGCTTTGTCGCGTTATTTGGTTTGATGCAAGCGCAGGTGGTGAACTTTTTTTATGTGCTAGCCAGTTTATTAGGGTTTAATACCATTATCTTAGTGGTTTGGCTCGGTTGGATGCTATTCTCACCGCGCAACAAACCCAGTTTTTTTGGTACTTTTTTTACTCCGGCAGCCCTAGTGCGTGGCAAAGATGTTGTCACCCAAACGGCGGTCGAACTGTATCAAGACCAGCTCAATCACGCTGGCACCAAATGGTACGTCAGTCGTATCAGCCACCAGTTTTGGTTAGCAAGCCTATCGGGAATGTTGGTCTCATTAATTCTATTATTATTGGTCAAAAATTATAATTTTGTGTGGGAATCAACCTTACTGCAAGACAGCAACGTGGTGGAAGTGGTCAAGCTGATGTCTTGGCTCCCCCACTGGGTAGGCTTTCCTACGCCGACGGCGCAAGATATTATCACCGCGCAAATGAATCCTGAAACCACGCCACAGATGATTTCGTTTCGCTGGGCGATGTTATTAATCGGTAGCCTACTGATGTACGGTATCGTGCCGCGTTTGCTCGCATGGCTATGTTGTCTGATGATGGTACGCTCAAGCCGTATGAAGCTTGATGTCAAACAGCCGTACTATCAAAAAATTATCGATTTTTGGCAGCGCAAAGTGATTGACCCCGATGACAGCCCTGCTGAGCAAAAACCTATCGCACCCACTGCCCAAATCAGCCTAGCCAATAAACTCGCCGTGTTACTCGAATACCCGCACGCCAACCCGCAATGGTATGCCAAAACCGTCGGCATGGCTGCGCAAAACTTTGGTCGTATCGATGATCGTGATGACTTAGAAAAACTGATTGCCTACCTTCAAAGCAACCCTGTTCAAGTACTCGTCGGTATCTCCAATCTCGCACTCCCCGACCGTGGCACCTTGAGAAAACTCGATAATATCGCAAGCGCGGCAAAAGGCGGTATGATTGTACAACTGCTCGATGCCAATCAAGGCTACCTGCCAAGTCCGAGCGAAATTGAAACCATCAAAGCCCGTCAACTACAATGGGAAACCGCGTTGGCAGAACGCCAAATTGCCCTAGTAAGAGAAAATTAACCATGAATGCCACAATCAGCTATGCCGATGTGATTAATAGCATTGCCCAAACTGCTGCACAGCTTACGCTCGCAGCGCAAAGCGCTTTTGTGCAAAATCTCCTCCGTCAATTTGCTCAAAATCTACCAGCCGATTGGCTTGACAATGAACTCGACAGTGAAAAACCGCATTATCAAGCCCTGTTTGACATCATAAACACTCAAACTTGGCAAACCGATAGCATCGAACAGGCGCTAAATGCGCTCGATGACATCATGTTTGCTATGGGCGATAGCTATCCACACAGCACCAGTGATGCGATTTTGCTGATGCTTGATATGCTGGGGTTTTATCTATCTTTGACCGCCATGGAAGAAAAATCTGCAGTGAGTGATGGTTGGGTGATTTTAACCGCTGAAGGCTATTTGGATTATTACGACCAACTGGCAGAAGATAGTAGCGAAAACACCGACGATGTTGCCCATAGTTTTGATGATTGGCTGGCACATCCACTGACCCAAACTGCCTTCAATCACGTCACCCATGCCTTAGAACTTGCCAAAAGAACTTGCCAAAAATAGCTCGCGCTGAATACATAAAGGTTAACAAAATAATGGATAACAAAGACATAACCACCCAAGAAAAATTGACAATTGATTTAACCAAAGATTATTTGCCAGCGAATACCACCTTGCCAGCGAAGGTGGTTGACAGTGCGACCCATCCAAGCGCGGATATCGCTACGCAGCCAATCAACCATCCATTAGCCCAAATTGAACAAACCCCCTATCCCAGCCGCAAAATCAGCATTGGCGAAAATGAAGCGTTAAAATTGGCGGTGGTGGGTCATACCAATACCGGTAAAACTTCGCTACTACGCACCCTGTTGCGTGATATGTACTTTGGCGAAGTCAAAAATGCGCCTGCCACTACCCGCCATGTGGAAAAAGCCATGATCAATGACAGCCAAACGGGGCAAGGCTTGGTGGCACTGTATGACACGCCAGGTCTAGAAGATGCATCAGGGCTACTTGATTGGTTAGAAGACAACACCGCTGCCCGCCGTGACGGTGTGGAGCGGTTACAGCAATTTTTGGCAAGTGCGCCTGCGCAAGACGAGTTTAGCCAAGAAGCCAAGGTCATTCGTCAGCTGATTGCCAGTGACATGGCCGTGTATGTGATTGATGCGCGTGAGCCTGTGTTCGGCAAATATAAAGATGAGTTGACGGTGCTGTCATGGTCAGCCATCCCCGTCATGCCCGTATTTAACTTTACCAAGGGTCAAGATAGCAATATCAATGAGTGGCAGCAGATGCTAGCGCGCCGCAACTTACATGTATCTACGCGGTTTGACTCAGTGGCGTTTGAATTTGATGATGAAATCAAACTGTGGCAAAACTTAGAAACCATGCTGATACAACCCGAGATTATCAAACAGCTAATTGAGCGTCGCAAAGCCGACTGGGATGATTTGTACGATGATGCCAATATTATCATTGCGCACTTTTTATTAAACGTTGCCGCCTTTGTTGAAACCATTCATGAGGAAGATGATCCGCTGCCTACCTTGCAAAAAATGCAAGAGAAAGTACGCCAAGCTGAACGCAGTATGCAAGATGAACTGCTAAACCTGTATAAATTTTATGACAATACCGTCACCACCACACCGCTTGAACTGACTGAATATCGCCGCGATCCGTTCGATAAAGAGGTATTAGCCAGTTATGGGATTCGTACTACAGGCGGTGCAGCGGCAGGCGCGCTGATTGGACTGGGTATCGATGTCGCCACCCTTGGCACATCACTGGGGCTAGGTACGGCACTCGGTGGTTTGGCAGGTGGCTTACTATCAAACACTAGCGCGATTGCTGACAAAATCAGTGGCGTCAAACGTCTGTACATAGACCCTGCTACCCTGACCTTACTGGCGACTCGAGCAATGGATTTGCTGACTGCACTACGCCATCGCGGTCATGCGGCGACTGATAGCATCATGGCGAACCAATCGCTCGCGCCTTGGTCAGTTGATAGATTGCCAAGTTTGCTCAAAAAAGCGCGTGGTAAGCCCGAATGGTCATCGCTTAACACAGGTAGACAAGCCACTGTGTCTGCCAAGCAGTCGCATGAGCTGCGCGATGAGGCGGCTTGGCAATTATCACGCCAACTAAGACGCTGACTTATCAATAAATATACAAGCATGATAAAAGACTTGGTTGGGCACCATTTATCTAGCCTCGTTAAGCGTATTATTTGTTAAGCCCATTATAAGAATTTATTAAGCTAATTTTGTTATGTTTACCTTTTAATCTATCTTTTAATCTATGGCAATTTTTTGTTTTTGAGGGCAAGACCATGTATTCAGCACATCATGAACCGCATTTTAGTAATCGCAACAACTGGCTACGCGCAACCGTGCTCGGCGCCAACGATGGTTTGATTTCTACTGCCAGTCTATTGATGGGGGTTGCGGCAGCGCAAGTGGACAGTCACACCTTGCTGTTGACAGGGGTGGCATCGCTGATTGCTGGTGCAATTAGTATGGCAGCGGGCGAATATGTCTCCGTCTCTTCGCAAGCCGACACCGAAAAAGCCGACTTGGCAAAAGAAGCCTATGAACTTGAGCACAATTCAGACCGCGAGCTAAAAGAACTGACGCATATTTATGTTCAGCGTGGCTTAACGCCTGTTATGGCACATGATGTTGCGGTAGCACTCACTGCTCACAATGCCCTAGAAGCGCATGCACGCGATGAAATTGGACTTACCGATACCGCGTCCGCCAATCCACTACAGGCAGCCGTGGCATCGGCTTTATCCTTCATCACAGGGGCGCTGCTACCGGTGCTGTGTATTTGGCTGTTACCAAAGCAATATTTGGTCGGCGGTTTGGGCACAGTGACCTTGATAGGATTAGCATTTTTGGGCTGGTTATCGGCATATTTGGGGGGTGCCAAAATTTTCCCTGCCATTGTACGGGTGGTCATTTGGGGCGTTGTTGCGTTGGTTACTACCAACCTTATCGGTGGAATGTTTGGGGTAAAAACAGGTTAGTCAATCACTTTTTATCGCATTATTTATCGCTAATTTTTATCATTACCATTTGCAAAACCAATTTTTTCTTATAAGATAAGGAAACTGTAATAATTCAGCAAGTTTATAGAAACTATTATTGAGTGATAGATTATCGTTTCTATAAATTAAACAGTTGGCAAATAGTCAAAAATCCTATGGGATTTTAGCTTTCTACGGTAGTGGGAGATAAGGTTATGCAAGATTTTGTCAATGCGATTAATGATTGGGTATGGAGTCCCGCATTAATCTATCTATGTTTATTGGTTGGTTTATATTTTTCAATTCGTGGTCGTTTTTTACAAGTGCGCCATTTTGGTCGCATGATTCGATTGCTGATGGACGGCAAAAGCACCGACCAAGGTGTGTCTTCATTCCAAGCACTCGCTATGTCACTCGCAGGTCGTGTGGGTACAGGCAATATTGCTGGTGTGGCAACGGCGATTACTTTTGGTGGCCCTGGTGCATTATTTTGGATGTGGATGGTAGCGTTCTTGGGTGCAAGTACCGCATTCGTTGAGTCAACGCTTGCGCAGATTTACAAAGAACGTGATGATAAAGGCTTTTTTATCGGTGGTCCAGCCTATTATTTTGAAAAAGCGCTGGGTCAAAAATGGTATGCGGTGTTATTTGCGATATCGGCAATCGCCGCTTGTGGTTTATTGTTACCAGGCGTACAGGCCAATTCGATTGCTGAAGCGATGAATAATTCACTGGGTATCGCACCTAGCGTTTCAGCCGCGGTAATTGCGGCACTACTTGGCTTTATCATCTTTGGTGGTGTCAAACGTATTGCCTCCTCGGCGGAGTTGATTGTACCTTTTATGGCACTTGCCTACATCATCGTGGCGATTGTTATCATCATCATGCACATCGGTCAATTACCTGAAGTGCTAGCGTTGATTTTCCGCTCTGCGTTTGGTATGGATTCTACGTTTGGTGCTGTGTTGGGTCTTGCCATCCAATGGGGTGTGAAACGTGGCGTTTACTCAAATGAAGCAGGTCAAGGTACAGGTCCTCACCCATCGGCAGCCGCTGATGTGTCACACCCAGCCAAACAAGGCTTAGTACAAGCATTTTCAGTATATGTCGATACGCTATTTGTTTGTTCGGCGACAGGTTTCATGCTAATCATTACTGGCATGTACAATGTACAAGACCCTGCCAACAAAGAAGCCTTCTTGTATCAAGGGGTTAAAGGTGTTGCCGCAGGTCCAGGTTACGTTCAAACTGCGATGGAAAACATCATGCCGGGTTTTGGCTCAGTGTTTGTGGCGATTGCTCTATTCTTCTTTGCCTTCACTACCATCATGGCTTACTACTATATTGCAGAAACCAATATCCGTTATCTCACTCGTACCATGAAGCTAAATTGGGCAATCCCTGTACTCAAAGTAGTGATTTTATTTGTGGTAATTTATAGCTGCTTAAAAACCGCCGACTTGGCATGGGCACTGGGTGACTTGGGCGTTGGTTTGATGGCATGGCTAAACATCATTGGTATCTTATTCTTGCAAAAACCTGCGTTTGCTGCACTGCGCGATTATGAAGCACAGGTCAAACAAGGCAAAGATCCGATCTATGATGCGCGCGCCAATGGTGTACACAATGCGCCAATTTGGGATGAAATTTCAGCCAAATACCGTAAAGAATTTGGTGAACATCCCAACCATGATCGCTTTGTACCCTAATTTTAATATGTGACTGCTTTAATGCGTTCACTTGACAGCCGTTAAAAAATAAGCCCCATTGATTGGGGTTTATTTTTGTGATGAATGATTATCTTTTGATTGGGATTTTAATTAACCCAAAAAACGCAATCAGTAACGCGATGACTTGTACAGCCAGCAGCGTATAGACTGTATATAGCCATTTGCCTTGTGCATATGCCAGACCACACGCCCACGCACCGATACTACCACCGATATAATACGCCATATAATATAAACCTGACGCCAGCGACCGCCCTTCTTTGACATTCACCGCGATATAAGTAATGGTCGCCGATTGGGTAATAAATACCCCGGTTGACATCACTGCAAGCGCTACAATCACCAAAGAGATAGGCGCAGCCAGTGTCATCAGCACACCCATCATCGAAATCATCACGGCCACGCGCACCATACGCGCAGCGCCGTATTTGGCAATTAAACTACTTGCAATCGGTGTGACCACGACCCCAATCAAATACACCGCAAAAATGTTAGCAAGCCCTGCACTCGATAGATGATAGGGTGCGTCTGCCAAGTGCAAATTGACATAGGTAAAACAGCCCACTAATGAAAACAACACGCACGCGCCAAGCAGTCCTGCGGTCACCACATAACGGTTGCGCACATGTTTACTCAGCATGTGCAGCGCCGATGTAAAATTTGGGTTGGCATGAAAATGACGTGAGCGCGGTAATAACCAAGCCACCAAGGCAGCGCCTAGCACCGTCAACATGCCCATGAACACAAAGCCTTTTTCCCAGCCGATAAGCTCTTCTAAATGCCCCAAGATAAAGCGCCCTAAAAATCCCCCAAATACCGTACCTGAGACATAGTAGGACATCATTTTTGCCATCTCTTTGCCTGCGTACTCTTCCCCGACATAGGCAATCGTCACCACTGTAATGCCAGGTACCGCCAACCCTTGCATAAATCGCCAAATAACGATGCTAGAGAGTGAATCAGACAGCCCAATCATCATCGTGGGTATGGCCATAAAGGCAATGGATGCCACAATGATATTTTTACGACCCACGGCATCGGACAACATCCCCATAAACGGTGACATGATGGCAATGGCAATCACTGTCGCCCCAACTGTCATGCCCACTTGCGTTTCAGTCGCTGAGAATGCTTGCATTATAATTGGCAAAATCGCTTGAATCGAATAAACCTGCAAAAATGCAAACGCGCCAATCATGCCAATCATGATTTTGACTATCAATGAGGGTGGCATTGTCGGTGGTTTAGCATTCGGTTGTTGAGAGGGCGGTTGATTTTGCGGTTGGCTATGGGGTGGTTTGCAGCTAGTTAAGTTACTGGATATTAGTGTGTGAGTATCAGTATCGGTGTCAGTGGAATGATTGGAAGAATCCAAATGCCCAGTGGCATATTGTGGTTGAGACGTCATAGGTGACCTTTTTACAGAGTAGTGCCCGTCAAAGAAATGCCTATACTAGCACTAAAGCGTGCTATTTATTGTTAAAAGAAGTTTAACCTTAAGCTGTAATTTTCAAGCCAATCACGTGAATTAAAGGTATTCGCAAGCCCTTCAATGCCAAATTTGGCACCCTAGAGTGTAATATTTTTAACACATGGCTGTTTGTCAAAACATCAGTATTTTTCAAAACATAACTACCCAGCCATGACAAAATTGCAGTAATATTTAGCACATTGTGGAAGTTAACCTTAAAATCAATAGGATTGAATTATGCCGGAGAATTTAAAACAGCCAATGCCCGCTGCCATGCAAGCGTATTTGACACAGTTGCATCAAGTGATTGTTCCGTCTCTGTTAGCGCAAGGTGTTAAGCCCAATGCCATCAACGCACGTGAAGCGTTAGCCAATTTGACAACCGCATTTGTCACTGACGCACCCAATATGGCAAAAATCATCGATACGGTGTTGGTGACGCCAAGCAATTTTCGGGGTTACAACGTACCACTTAGGCTATTTGTACCGAGTAACTGCCCCATGCCAAATGAACAAGCAACGTCTGACGTGCCGGTAATGGTGTATTTTCATGGCGGTGGTGGCATGGCAGGTAGCGTCACTGTGTATGATAAACTCTATAAAAAATTGGCCGAAGCCACAGGCTGTGTGGTGGTAGCGCCCGAATATCGCCTTGCGCCAGAAAATCGTTACCCTGCCGCGATTGATGACGCCAATGCGATTTTAACGCATTTAACGGCGACCCTACAGCAAGTCGGTTATGCCTGTAACGGCAAGCTTATCATAGCAGGTGATAGCGCTGGCGGGGCGATTACTGCTAGCTTGGTGCAAGATTGGCTTGCCAACCGTGTGAGCACAGACTTAGCTATCACCCATCAAATTTTGATTTATGCCAGTCTAGACTACACCATGTCACAGCCCTCGATTGAGGAAAATGGCACGGGTTATTTACTAGAATCCAGCAAAATCCGCTGGTATTTTGACAATTATTTTTCAGCATATGATGACCGTGAACTCATCTCACCGTTTTGGACTGATATGGCTACCCTACTGCATCATTCGCCGTATCAAGCCCCAAGCACACTGCACCTAACGGCTGGTTATTGCCCGCTGCGTGATGAAGATATCGGCTATCATGACGTATTACAAGCCGCAGGCGCGCCATCCCAACTCGTCCATTTTGCCGATATGCCGCACGCGTTTTTGAATATGGAAAATCTGTGCCCAGAGCAATGTAAAGCTTTATACCAAAAAATTGGTGAATTCTGCCAAGCTTAACTTTTAACTTCTAAGGAATAAATATGCAACGTGCTGAACAACTTCGCCCCCTATCACGACAACATCACTTGGGACTCAATCTTGGCTTAAAAGCCGGTCAATTTCCTATGTCATCTTCTGAAGCAGACATCCAAGACCAATGGCAAAAAATAACCGCTTTTATCCGTGATGAACTTACTGCGCATTTTGGGGTGGAAGAAGACTATTTGGTGAAACCTTTAATGACTTACCACAAAGATAATCCACAAGTGATAGAGTTAAGTGAGCAACTGACGGCTCAACACGAAGAATTAAAACGATTAGCCGATAAAGCCAAACCGACTATTGAAGATTTACGCGATTTGGGCGATGCCTTATACGAGCATATTCGCTTTGAAGAGCGTGAAGTTTTTCCATTGGCTCAAGAGTTACTTACCTCTGAGCAGCTTGACGCTATTTATACCCAATCAGGCGATGATGTTAAATAGTTTTAAGTTTCATGAAAAACACTCATAAAAAAAGCACCCAGTTAGGTGCTTTTTTTAGATTTACGAAAACTTATAGCGGTTTGCCTGTGCTATTGCGGCGGCTACGTTTTGGGGCATCCCAACCATCTTGTTTGCCAGCCGGTTTAGCGGATGGCTTGCTTGATGAAGCATAACGGTCAGACGATGACTTAAATCCTTCCGATCTTGACGATTTACCGGCAAATGGTTTATCTGATTTTTTGAAACCCTCAGATTTAAACCCGTTTGAGCGTGAATCGCCAGCACGTTGACCATCTTTTGCCGGATACGGTCTGTCGCTACGTTTTTTAAGCGGTTGACCAAAGGTTTCTTCTACGATTGGACGTGGCTTTCGAGCGCGGTCATCGCCACGAAACTCGCTAGAGCGGTCGGTCTTTTTGGCAAAAGGTTTGTCACCAAAACGGTCATTTTTTTCAAAGCGGTTAGGACGCTCGCCATGACGCTCACTGCTGTTACGGTCCGTGTTGTTACGTGGTTTATCACCTTGATAGCCTTTAAAGCCATCTTTGTTAAAGCTACGGTTATCATCGCGGCGACGATCTGCATACTCACCTTGGCGAGGCTCACGATTGCCTTGGCGTGAATCACGGTCAAAATTTGGTTTGTCCGATGATTTAGCGGCGCGGTGAAAATCGCCCTGACGGTTATCTGAATCGCGGTGACGACGCGGCGCACTCGCATCATCACGCCCAAAACGACTATCGCTGTTGCCTTGGTGACCTTTGTCAAAACGCTCACGTTTTTCAAAACGTGCCGAACTATCGTTGCTCGCTGATTTACCATAACGTTCTTGGTTGTCAAAACGTGGCTTGTCCGCAAAACGACGCTCGCTTGAAGGTCTCTCGCTTGAACCACCAAAACGTTGTGAGCGACTGCCACGGTCATCACGACCGCCACGGCTATCACTGCCGCTGCGACCACGACCGCGACCATCACGACCATTAGGCTTACCACGACCTTCAAATTTTTCCACAAAACGCGGTTCTAAGCCTTCAACTTGCGCTTCATTGATATCACGTTTTAGGTAACGGGCGATATTGCCAAATTGACGACGGTCATCGCGGCTACATAGGTTGATGGCAATACCGGTACGACCGGCACGACCTGAGCGACCGATACGATGCACATAATCTTCTACTTGGCGCGGTAAATCATAGTTAAATACATGGGTAATGTTGGGTAAATCAAGACCACGCGCTGCCACGTCTGTTGCTACCACGATGTCAAATTTGCCACTGCGTAGATCTGAGACGATACGATTACGCTTGCTTTGCGGCAAGTCACCATGCAGATAACAGGCTTTGTGTTCCCATTGTTGTAGGCGCTCAGCGACTTCTTCACTGCTGCGTTTGGTCGCGGTAAAGATAATCGCTTGACCACGCTCTGGGTCACAGATCAGGTGCTCTAATAATTTATTTTTGTGGTCAAAGTTGTCACAGAAGTACACTTTTTCATCAATGTGTGCGGTTTCAACTTTGATGTTGATACGCTCTGGGTCTTTGGTAAAGCTTTCAGCGATTTTACCGACTGGACCATCCCATGTCGCAGATGACATGATGGTTTGGCGATGCGCGGGTGTGGCTTCCAAAATCGCATTGATGTCATCGGCAAAGCCCATGTCTAGCATACGGTCTGCTTCATCAAGTACCAACATAGTCAAATCAGAGAGATTCACACGCTGGGCATTGATATGATCTAGCAAACGACCCGGCGTCGCCACGATGATTTGCACGCCTTTTTTTAGCGCACGGATTTGACCACTGTATGCCGCACCGCCCACAAGTGGCACACTGTACAAATCTTTCATGGCTGAGCCATATTTGCGGATGCTGTCTTGAACTTGGTTAGCCAGCTCACGCGTCGGTGTCAAAATCAACGCTTGTACGACTTTTGGCTGTTGGCGACCACGTTTGCCACTTGCGGTTTTTTCTGCCGCTTTTTCTTTGGCTTGTAGTTCACTTAATTGATGCAAAATTGGTAATACAAACGCGGCAGTTTTACCACTACCTGTTTGTGCGGATAATAGCAAATCACGACCCGCTAATGCAGCAGGAATCGCGCGCGCTTGGATAGGCGTTGGTGTGATATAACCCGTTGCCACAATACTTTTTAGTAATGAACCTGAAATACCTAGTGCGGTAAAACCATTTTCGCTAGGGTTAGCATCGTCAGACGTTGGCGCATCCGTTGCTACAGTATCAGTCGCTACAACATCCGTTGTCGCAGTTGCTTCTGTGTCATCAACTGGGGTGTTGTCAGTAGGCTGATTGCTGTTGGCTTGGCTATGGCTAAAAAAATTATCGATTGAGTTATCAGTAAAATCTGTGGTTGAATTAAAATCAGTCATGTAAGTCCTTAAAAAATAAGTTAATCAAAGTGTCGGTGGTAACCTTGATTGAAAACACGCAACAAGCAAAAGCCCTCAAGCTGACTGCACTTTCAAAATGGATAAGCAAAATGAATAGGCAAAATTATCAGCTATCATTAATCACAAATATCGTGTTAATCGCTTTAAAGCATTGTAATCGTGTCTGTAAGACTTATTTTTTTCACTATAAAAATAGCGACAAAACCTACTGTCAGACTTATCAAAACTTTTGAAACAGTAAAACCATCAAAAAGTTCGTATCGCGGCACTCACAAGAATGCTTAAAAAAATACAATGCTAAATATTAGGTTATCATCGGAAGATTATCAGCGCTTATAATGGCGCGCTTGATATATAGGCAGATGGATAAGCTAGATTAATTGGAAAATTGACGTTGCTCTTAGCGTTTAGGTAGCGTATATGAGTCATTATTGGTCAGTTTTCTTTCGCAATTAAAAAACTTACCAAGTGAAATAGGTATCAAAAACACCTACTTAAAAAAGTGATAACCCCACTAGCACATCTTCGGCACACTGGCTGGCTGCTACCGTTGCTACCTTCCGGTCCTGGCGGGGTTCACAGCAGCTAGTTGCGAAGCTACCAATGGGGTTACCGAAGCGGTATTCTAGAGAATTTGGCGACCAAATGCAAACTATTTTTATCATATACACCAAATTTTTGTATTTATTTCACTTTTTCACACGCTAAACCATCACAGCAAGCAACATTTGGGTAAATTTTTGTCCACCTTTTTACCCTTTTTCTACAATTCTTGCGCTGCAAATGTTACAAAATATTTTATAATGCCCATTCAGCAACATATTGAATGAACTAAATAGCAGTTTAATCAGCAACAGATTCATGCCAACCCATCTAAAGAAGCACTAGAAAAAACTAGGAAAAAAACAATAGGAAACACTATGACACAATTAAGCACCGTAACTAACAATCATCCCAATCATACAGTGACCAAAGGTATTGCAGCCAGCTTGCTTGCTATGGCGACACTATTACCTTTTACCAGTGTTTCAGCCGCTACCTACCCTGTGAACCCATCCCCTGCGAACCCATCAATGACCAATACTTTAAACTACGGCTTGCTTAATTTTGCTGCCTCAGCGAGTAAAAAAGTCAGCAATGATCAAATCAATGCTACCCTTAGCAAAACTGTGCAAAACAAATCAAGCAGTGAGTTGGCTAATCAAATCGCTACCACCTTGAACCAAGCGGTTGCCATTGCCAAAAAATACCCACAAGTGCAAGTGAGTACGGGCAACCAAAGCACCTATCCGCAATATGACAAAAACCAAAAAATCATTGGTTGGACGGGGACTGCAAGCTTGAATTTAAAAAGCACCGACACAGTCGCCGCGAGCAAATTGATTGCCGAATTGCAAAGTTTTATGACGCTTGATGGATTAGACTTTAGTGTGTCCGATGCCGCGCGCAAAGCCACCGAGCAAGAATTGATGATAGAAGCTTCCAAAAACTTCCAGCGCCAAGCGCAAACGCTGCTGCCTGTGTGGGGCGCAAAAGGCTATCAGTTAGTCTCGTTGGATTTTAGTCAAGGGGGCGATTATCGTGCACCGCGCGCGTATGGCAGTGTAATGATGCTAGAGGCCACCAGTGCCAAAGTCGCTGACCAAAACTTCCAAGCGGGCGATAGCACCATTACGGTCACTGCCAACGGTACCGTACAACTGGTAAAATAGGTCGATTTTAACCACAAAAAAAACCTGTTGAATCAACAGGTTTTTTTGTTTGTCTTTTACTCACTAAGAAATACTTAGTAAGAAATTTCTGCACGGCGGTTTTTTGCCCATGCTGATTCGTCATGACCGGGATCGGCAGGTTGATCTTCACCATAGCTGATGGCTTCCATGCGTGAAGCTGATACCCCTGACGTAGCTAAGTAGGCCTGTGCGGCTTGGGCACGGCGCTCACCCAATGCCAAATTGTATTCACGGCTACCACGCTCATCGGTGTGACCCGCAATGGCGACACGGGCGCTTGGATTGGCTTGTAAGAATTGCGCTTGTTGATTTAACACGGCTTGATCTTGAGCGTCGAGTTCACTGCTATCAAAGTCAAAATACACCACATTGGGATTCCCGCCCGCGGCGGTGATGACTGATGTTGAGTTTGTTACCACAGCGCCACCGTTATAGTAGCCTACGCCACCGGGCACGCCCATCGGCGCAACCACTACTTCAGACGTGCCAGTACGTTTGGCAGAACACCCTGTTAAGGCGATGGTTGCCATCATCGCAGCAGTGCTTACTACTTTTAGCATCGTTAATTTCATAGTCTTTCCTCAAAAATTATTATTTAACGCGTTTACCTATTTTGTTTGTTACTTTTCGATAGAGTAAATCAATCTCGCGCTTTTTGTAAACAGTGTTACTGTAAATTTTAACCAACTTTTTCTCAAAGCTCTCAAAGCTCTCAAAGCAGTTTAATTTTTGGATTAAACAAGTAGCTTAAAAAAATTTACCGCTTATAAGATAAGTGATAACAACACAAACTGTCTAAAATAGTAATTTCTAAAACAGCGCTGTCTAAAGTTGTGTCTACAGCCGCTACCAGCGAAACTTATTCCATAATTCAGGGTTTGCCCAAAACTTACTATTAAACCAATCTGGCAAATATTTATAGTCAAACAGATTAAATTGCCATACTTGGTAGCTGGTTATATGGTGATCTTGGTCATGCTCCACAATCGGCTGCTCATGTAATCGGCTAAAGCCAAAGCTCGCCACATCCACACCTGTTGCTGGCTCGGATAAGTTTTGCACCACCAAACAATGCTTGGCAAACAAGTCGCGACAGCGCTGAATGATTTGGGTATCGATAGCGCTATCGTTTGATAATATTATCACTGCCAAGTCATAGCGCTTGGCAAATCGATGCGCGATAAACTGTTGATAATCAAACGCTTCCCAACTTACGGCTTGATCAATGGCTTGAATTTGGCTAAAAACCGACTGCCTGTCATTACCAATAATCAGCCCAGTGAACGGTTGATTTGTTGATGCGGCATTTTTATCTTTGCTTAAATCGTGTTTGCTCAAATCATGTTTGCTTAGACTATCTTTACTTAAAAATGCCAGACTTTGTCGGACGACATCAGTAATGCTTAAGGTGAGATTGGTCAAAATAAAATCCTTTTGATGAGTTTTTATTAGATACTGTTGATAGATACTGCTGAGTGATAGCCGTGATATAGCAATGATAAGGATGGCTAATATGCCATTCTTTAAAACCAATTATAACTATCTATCATGAGCCATGACTAGCCCTTTTGGTCGAGACAGAGTACACTAAGTGCTAAATTTATCACTTGTATTGACTGTTAGAAATAAGGAACAACCATGCCACAATATCGCTCAAAAACCTCCACCTCTGGCCGCAATATGGCGGGTGCACGCGCACTTTGGCGTGCAACGGGTATGACAGATGAGGACTTTAATAAACCGATTATCGCGATTGCTAACTCGTTTACCCAGTTTGTACCCGGTCACGTACACCTAAAAGACTTGGGTCAGCTGGTTGCCCGTGAGATTGAAGCGGCAGGTGGTGTTGCCAAAGAATTTAACACCATTGCGGTGGATGATGGTATCGCCATGGGTCACTTGGGTATGCTTTATAGCTTGCCCAGCCGTGATTTAATTGCTGATAGCGTGGAATATATGGTCAATGCCCACTGCGCCGATGCGCTGGTTTGTATCTCCAATTGCGACAAAATCACCCCTGGTATGCTGATGGCAGCGATGCGCCTCAATATCCCAACGATTTTTGTGTCGGGCGGTCCCATGGAAGCGGGCAAAGTATTGGCATCCACCTTGGGGGATGGACATACCACCCATGAAACCGTGATGAATGAATTGGGTGAAAAAATTCGCAAACTTGACCTAGTCGACGCCATGATTGATGCAGCAGATGACTTGATTAGTGACGAAGATGTGGCACAAACCGAGCGCTCTGCTTGCCCAACCTGTGGCTCATGCTCAGGTATGTTCACCGCCAACTCGATGAACTGTTTGACCGAAGCCTTAGGCTTATCCCTGCCTGGTAATGGCTCGTTACTTGCCACTCACGCCAAACGTAAAGATTTATTCTTAGAAGCAGGTCGCCGTATCGTAGCACTTGCCAAACGTTATTATGAGCAAGATGACGCCAACGTATTGCCACGCTCAATTGCGACCAAAGCAGCATTTGAAAACGCCATGAGCCTTGATATCGCCATGGGCGGCTCAACCAATACGATTCTACATTTGCTTGCCGCTGCCCATGAAGCCCAAGTAGATTTTAAAATGGCGGATATTGACCGTTTAAGCCGCCGTGTGCCTTGCCTATCGAAAGTTGCCCCTGCGACGCAAAAATACCATATGGAAGACGTGCACCGTGCTGGGGGTGTGATGGCAATTTTAGCCGAGCTTGATCGCGCAAAACTACTGCAAACCGATGTCCCTACCGTTCATAGTGCTTCACTTAAAGCAGCGCTGAGTCAATGGGATATCATGAATCCTGATAATACCGAGGCACGTGAGCGTTATATTGCAGCCCCAGGTGGGGTACGCACCACGCAAGCCTTTAGCCAAAACAATGCGTGGTCAAATCTTGATGTCAATCGCGAATCTGGCTGTATCCGCAGCAAAGAATTTGCCTACTCACAAGACGGTGGTTTGGCGGTATTGTTTGGTAATATCGCTGAACGTGGCTGTGTGGTCAAAACAGCGGGCGTGGATGACAGCATCCTAAAATTTACCGGTCGTGCCCGTGTGTTTGAAAGTCAAGACGATGCCGTGGCTGCCATCTTGGCAGACCAAATTGTCGCAGGTGACATCGTGGTGATTCGCTATGAAGGTCCAAAAGGCGGTCCTGGTATGCAAGAGATGTTGTATCCGACCTCTTACCTAAAATCAAAAGGTCTGGGTAAAGCCTGTGCGCTACTTACTGATGGTCGTTTTTCAGGGGGTACGTCAGGTTTATCCATCGGTCACGTCAGCCCAGAAGCCGCTGAAGGCGGTACCATCGGTTTGGTCAATGAAGGCGATACCATCGAGATTGATATCCCTAATCGCTCGATTCATTTGGCGGTTGATTTTGCCGAACTTGAAAAACGCCGAGAAGCGATGGTGAGCCGTGGCAACCAAGCTTGGAAACCTGTCAATCGTGAGCGCCAAGTTTCAGCTGCCTTGCGGGCGTATGCAGCGATGACAACCAGCGCGGATACCGGCGCGGTGCGTGATGTCAGTCAAGTAGAGCGCTAATTTTTTACTCCAAACTACATTACTATTAAAAAAATTGTCAGAAAAGAATTATCAAAAAAGATCGATGCTACTTATCGGTCTTTTTTTTAGCGCCATGAAAAACGTTGCAAACCCCATACTTGACCCCCACGGTTTTAGATGCCATGTAAGGTTTTTAAAAGGTGCGTTTTATAAAAAGTGCAGTTGTTAAAAGGTGTGGTTTATAAAAGGTGCTATTTATAAAAGCATTATCCACATCGAATGAATTCTGCTAAAATACAATGTTTACATTTTTTTGATCATATATGCCAAATTTAATTTTGAAAACTCTTAAGGAGCCACTGTGAGCCGTCCGTTTTCTTCAGCCGATATACGTCAAGCTTTTATCAATTATTTTGCCGAAAATGGTCATACTCCAGTGGCATCATCGAGCCTAGTTCCACACAATGACCCTACCCTGCTATTCACCAATGCCGGTATGAACCAATTTAAAGATGTGTTCTTAGGGATAGACAAACGCGATTATAAACGTGCGGTATCGTCGCAAAAATGTGTGCGCGCAGGCGGTAAACACAATGACCTTGACAACGTCGGCTATACCGCGCGTCACCATACGTTTTTTGAGATGCTCGGTAATTTCTCGTTTGGCGATTATTTTAAACAACAAGCCATCCCATTTTGTTGGGAGTTTTTGACATCGGATGAGTGGCTTGGATTACCCAAAGATAAACTTTACGTGACGGTGTATCACACCGATGATGAAGCCTTTGAGATTTGGCATAACGTGGTGGGCTTGCCTGCCGAACGCATCATCCGTATTGGTGATAATAAAGGCGGTCAATACCAATCGGATAACTTTTGGGCAATGGGTGACACAGGTCCTTGTGGTCCTTGTACCGAAGTATTTTATGACCACGGCGAGCATATTTGGGGCGGTCTGCCAGGTACACCTGAAGAAGACGGCGACCGTTTTGTCGAGATTTGGAACAACGTCTTTATGCAGTTTAACCGCCAAAAAGACGGCACACTTGAAAAACTGCCTGCACCAAGTGTCGATACGGGCATGGGGCTTGAGCGTATTAGTGCCATCATGCAAGGCGTGCATAGCAACTATGAAATCGATATGTTTACCCATCTGATGCAGCACGCGGCGCAAGTGATTGGCTTGCCTAACGATATCGACTTACAGTCTGAGCCATCACTCAAAGTGCTTGCTGACCATATTCGCTCGGTTTCCTTCTTAATTGCAGATGGCGTGCTGCCAAGCAATGAAGGTCGTGGTTATGTGCTGCGTCGTATCATCCGCCGCGCGGTTCGTCATGGCAACAAATTAGGCGCTAATGACAACTTCTTTTATAAGCTCGTCGCGCCCCTTACCCAAATCATGGGCGACGCCTACCCACAGCTTCGGGAACAGCAAGCCAACATTGAGCAAGCTATCTTAAAAGAAGAAGAACAATTTGCCAAAACCTTATCACAAGGTCTCAAACTGCTATCACAAGAATTATACAGCTTAAAATCCGGCGATACTTTATCGGGTGCAACCGTGTTTAAACTGTATGACACTTACGGTTTCCCTGCCGATTTGACGGCCGACATCGTGCGTGAACGCGACATCAGCATTGATGAAGCCGGTTTTGAACAAGGCATGGCGCAGCAACGCGCCCGCGCCCGTGAAGCGGGTAAATTTGGCGTTGATTATAACCAATTGATTCAAGTCGATAGTGCCACTGAATTTTTGGGGTATGACAAAGCAGAACACAGTAGCACTATCACCCATTTATACCTTGAGGGCAAACCTGCTGAACAATTGCAGGAAGGTGATGAAGGGGTCATTGTATTATCGGCAACGCCTTTTTATGCTGAAGGCGGTGGTCAAGCGGGTGAATTGGGTGACATCCAAACCGAAACCGGCGTATTTGAAGTCCAAGACACCAAAAAATCTGGTCAAGCCATCATCCATCATGGCGTGGTCAAAATGGGCAGTATCCGTCAAGGTCAGTCAAGCGAAGCACGCGTCGCAAGTCAAGTACGCGCCATGAGTGCCAAAAACCACTCCGCCACTCACCTACTGCACGCTGCCCTTCGTGAGCATCTTGGCACAGGCGTCACCCAAAAAGGGTCATTGGTCAATAGTGAGGTGTTGCGTTTTGACTTCTCGTATGACAAAGCCCTGACTGAGCAAGACATTATCACCATTGAAAACATCGTCAACCAACAAATCCTTGCCAACCAACCTGCCACTGTAGAAATGCTCAGCATGACGCAAGCGCAAGACAAAGGCGCGATGGCACTGTTTGGTGAAAAATATGGTGACACGGTTCGCGTGTTGTCGATGGGTACGGTAGATAAAGACGGCAAGCCTTTCTCCATCGAGCTATGTGGTGGTCTGCATGTACAACGCACGGGTGATATCGGCTTATTCAAAATCGTCAGTGAGCAAGGTATCGCGGCAGGCATTCGCCGTATCGAAGCGGTGACAGGCATGGGCGCAGTCAAATATGTGCAGCAAGGTGAAAAACAGCTCAATCAACTTGCCAGTCAGCTCAAAGCAAAGCGCGACGAAATCGCCGACCGTGTCAATCAACTGACCGACAAAACACGCGACCTTGAAAAACAGCTTGAGCGTTTGCAGCAAAAACTCGCCAGCAGCCAAGCCAAAGACTTAATCAACAACGTGCAAGATATCAATGGACAAAAAGTGCTGATTGCAAGCTTACAAGGCATGGATGGTAAAGCATTACGCACGATTGCCGATGACATGAAGTCAAAATTGCATGATGGCATTGTGGTGCTCGCTGGCGTGGCTGACGATAAAATTGCGCTGACTGCCAGTGTCAGCAAAGACTTAACCAGCAAAATCAAAGCGGGCGATATCATTAAACACTTAAGCGAGCAGCTTGGCGGTAAAGGCGGCGGTAAACCTGACTTTGCCCAAGGCGGCGCAACTGATGTGGCAGGATTGCCAACCGTATTAGAAGCGCTACCAAATTGGTTGGCTGAGCGACTTGCCTAATTAAAACGACCCCTAAAAAACGCCGAATGACTTATTCGGCGTTTTTTATGCGGTTATTTTTTTATGCGGCTATATAAAGCATGAGTTTAATCAGGCTTAATCAAAGCATCATTTACTTTAGCCAAACATTCGGTATCATAAAGCCTAAAGCACATTGTGTATAATCGTTTCTATAATCGCATCTATAGTCATGTCTATAATCATATCTAACATCTTATCAACCAAAAAAGCTTTAAAATACTCATAATCAATAAGGAAACATCATGGACAATCATTATCAGCCCCCAAAAATTTGGACACATGATAGCCAAAACGGTGGCAAATTTGCCAGTACCAACCGCCCTACCGCAGGAGCGACACACGAGCAACATTTACCGACTGGTAAAAATCCTTTGCAGCTTTACAGCTTAAATACCCCAAACGGCATCAAAATCAATATGTTACTTGAAGAATTGGCAGAGCTCGGTATTGAAGGTGCAAAGTATGACGCCTACAAAATCGACATCATGAATGGCGACCAATTTGGCTCAGATTTTGTTGACATCAATCCCAATTCGAAAATCCCTGCACTGGTGGATAACAGCGTTAATCCACCGATTAAACTGTTTGAATCAGGGGCTATTTTGTTATACCTTGCCGAAAAATTTGAGCAGTTTATCCCAGCAGACACCGCCAAACGTGCCGAATGTTTGTCATGGCTGTTTTGGCAAATGGGCGCTGCGCCGTATGTCGGTGGCGGCTTTGGGCATTTTTATGCGTATGCTCCAGAGAAGTTTGAATATGCTATCAATCGCTTTACCATGGAAACCAAACGCCAATTAGATTTACTCGATCAACATTTAGCGACTCACACGTTTATGGTAGGTAATGACTACAGTATCGCGGATATCGCGATTTGGGCATGGTATGGTCAGTTGGCACTGGGCAAATTGTATAACGCTGGCGAGTTTTTACAAGTGCAAAACTACACCCATCTACAACGCTGGGCAAAAAACCTGCATGACCGTCCTGCCGTGCAACGCGCTGTAACCTTACCGCTACAACCGATTGCCTAAACTGATAACGTTTTGTTCACATTACCCATCCAATTTTCAGCCAGTCATTTGGGGATTTTTGGCAATTTTGCCTTGCCCCAAAATTGGGAAATATGGTATAAAGTACCGTTTAATTTACGTTTCGTGACATTGTAAACAATCTGCTAAGTAATCCATTAGGACTTGGTATGGCAAGTCTTGGATAGCGATGGCAAACAACGTGCACGATATTATAGGGTGTATTGACAATGGCTTTAATCGTACAAAAATACGGTGGTACGTCGATGGGTAGTGTCGAACGTATCAAAAATGTGGCACAGCGCGTCAAACGTTGGCATGACAATGGTCATCAAGTGGTGGTTGTCGTCTCTGCCATGAGTGGTGAGACCAATCGCTTGATTGATTTGGCACGTCAAATCAGCAAAGAACCAAACGCTCGTGAATACGACCAAATGGTGTCAACCGGTGAGCAAGTATCGATTTCTTTACTTGCCATGGCATTAAATGAAATCGGTGTGAGCGCCAAGTCAATGACGGGCGGACAAGTGGCGATTCGTACCGATGACAGTCATACCAAAGCCCGTATTCAACATATCGATGATAGTCAGCTTCGCGCCGCACTCGATGCTGGCATGGTCGTTGTGGTGGCAGGTTTCCAAGGGGTGGATGAAAAAGGTGACATCAACACCTTAGGTCGGGGTGGCTCGGATACCACAGGCGTTGCACTGGCTGCTGCCCTATCTGCCGATGAATGTCAAATCTATACCGATGTTGACGGCGTGTATACTACTGACCCACGGGTGACACCAAAAGCCAAAAAATTATCAAAAATTACCTTTGAAGAAATGCTAGAAATGGCAAGCCTTGGCTCAAAAGTGTTGCAAATCCGCTCGGTTGAATTTGCCGGAAAATACCAAGTACCACTGCGTGTTTTATCCAGTTTTGATGAAAACGCCGATGGTAAATTCGATGATGATTTTAAAAAGAATGTAGGTACATTAATTACCACCGATGAGGGAGACAGCATGGAACAACCAATTATTTCGGGCATCGCCTTTAACCGTGACGAAGCTAAAGTATCTATTTTAGCAGTGCCTGATCGTCCTGGTATTGCATCATCGATTTTAAGCCCAATCAGTGCTGCCAATATCGAAATCGATATGATTATCCAAAACATCGCAGAAAATGGATTGACCGACTTTACCTTTACCGTTAACCGTGGTGACTTTGATAAAACCCTAGCGATTTTGGGTGACAATCTTACTGAGATTGGTGGCAAAGAAATCATGAGCAACAACAATGTGGTTAAAGTATCACTCGTGGGTGTTGGGATGCGTTCACATGCAGGCGTGGCAAGCAAAATGTTTGAAACACTGGCAGAAAACAACATCAATATCCAAATGATTTCTACCAGCGAAATCAAAATCTCGGTACTGATTCAAGAAGAACAACTGGAAAAAGCGGTTAAAGCGTTACATACCGCTTTTGGTCTTGACCGTGAAGACGGTGAAAGCAAGGTTGCTGGATTATAAGAAATTTGTAATTCTCCACAAAAACAAGGTTAATATCCGCGTTTTGCGGGTGTTAACCTTTTTTTTACTTCCGCATTTCGTTTATAATGGCATCTCGTTTATTGGGCACAAACGCAACTGAACCCTCAATGCCTATTTTGACTGTTGGCAAATAGCCGCCAAGCATGATGAGTTCGCTTAAATTATGCCCTTGCAGTCTGTCTTTAACGTATCATTGGGCAATGATACATGATAATATATTTGACGAATTTAGCTAATTTATCGTTGAATCATCATAGGACATTGATGGTACTTGTTGCGACATAAGGAGTGTGACGCATGTTAATTTTGACTCGCCGTGTTGGCGAAACGTTAATGATAGGTGACGAAGTGAGTGTCACCGTACTGGGTGTAAAAGGTAACCAAGTTAGACTGGGCGTCAATGCGCCAAAAGACATTGCCGTACACCGTGAAGAGATTTATCAAAGAATTTTGCATGAACGTACTGGGCATGAACGCATGGGTTATGATAATCACCCAGTCGATTTTGCAGCCCATGATAGAATGGGTCAAGACCGCAGTGGTTTTGGGGCAGCCAATCATGAGGCTTTTCCCCAAGAGCGCAGTAAACCCTCTCAACCGCGCAACAGCGGTCAGCAAATGGGGCATTTAGAAAACCGTGTGGAAAACCGCGGTTTTGGTCAGACCAACAATAATTTTAACCCAGCTTTTGATCCGTTTGAGGACGATTATTTTAATCGGTAATGACGGTTGCTATTTTGACTTTTGGAGTAACTATGAGCGCTATTGATAAGCTAGAACTATCAAAACTATTAGCTAAATTAGAAAACAAATCGCTAGATTTTGCTTCCGTGCTAGCTATCATCGATAGTTACTATGACTATCGCCCAACTGAGTTTGTTAATGGCGAAGTGCACAATGCGGCGGGTGACAATGAAGGCAGTGCAAAAGTATTCGGCTTTGCGCTACTTAACCATTTGACCCAACAAGATACGCTAAAACTGTTTGCTGAGCACTATGACAGTGTTAAAGCAGAGCCAAAAGGTACAAACCATGCCAATATCCGTAACTTTAGATTTTTTGGCTGGCAAGGCTTTTTGATGCAGCGTAACTGTTTAGTACCAAAAGCGTTAACGCCAAAAGCGTCATAACCTCATTGAAAATATTTAAGTCTTAAAATCTAACCGTTTTTTGCGTCAAAAAAGGTAGCCGATGGGTTGCCTTTTTTTATCGAATATTTTTTATTTTAAAGCATAGTTTTGATTTTAAAAAATGGTTTTGAGAGACTCATTGGTTATTGGTTTGCCCTTAACTGCTCGCGCAGTTGTTTTTTTTGCTCACGGCGATGGCGAAAAAAATCCTGCAACAACGCGCGACTTTGCTCTGCCATTACGCCTTGCTTTACTGTCAAAAAATGATTATAAAACGCCACTTGGCTAAAATCCTGCTGGCTGACAATCATGCCTGCTTTCGGCTCTGTCGCTGCAAATACCAAGCGCGACACTCTGGCGTGAATAATCGCTCCTAGACACATGGTGCAAGGCTCAAGCGTGACAAACAGTTCACAATCCGCTGGCAGACGGTAATTGTCAAAATATTGACACGCTCGCCTTATTGCCACTATTTCGGCGTGGGCCGTGGCATCATGACTTAAAATCGGTTGATTGTAGCCTTTGGCTATGATGGTGCCTTGATGCACAATCACCGCGCCCACTGGCACTTCCCCCAGCTGTCCGCCCTCGGCTGCAACGTCAAGCGCCGCTTGCATAAAGGCGTCATCGCTGTCACAAAAGTCGCTGTCACAAAAGCCTGTTTCACAACAGTCATGCTCACTAGCATTCATTTATGATACCACCCAAACTACTGTGGCAATTGCCAATCTATCGGGCTTTTGCCATGGGCTATCAGATAATCATTGGCTTTGGAAAAAGGACGGGTGCCAAAAAAACCACCCCGATTGGCACCAAGCGGTGATGGATGCGTGCCTGTAATGATTAAATGCTTAGATGTATCAATAAAACGGCCTTTTTTCTGCGCGTAACTCCCCCATAGGATAAAGACACAGTGCTCGCAGTGCTGATTGACTGCCTCAATCACCGCATCAGTGAACGTTTCCCAGCCAATACGCTGATGACTGCCGGCCTGCCCTGCTTCTACCGATAACATACTATTGAGTAGCAGCACCCCTTGGGTTGCCCAATAGGTCAAATCGCCATGTTTTGACGGCGCGATACCCAAATCGGCGGAGAGCTCTCGTAAAATATTTTGTAGACTCGGCGGTTTGGGAATGGCTTTGGGTACGGAAAAAGATAACCCCATCGCTTGTCCCGCGCCATGGTACGGGTCTTGACCCAAAATCACTACTTTAACCTGCGACAAAGGCGTCAAATTAAACGCATTGAACATCTGACTGCCCGAGGGATAAATCACTTTTTGCGCATGATATTGATCTCGCAAAAACTGGCGAATTTTATCCATATTGCTGCTCGTTAACTCTGTCGCCAAGGCGTGCTTCCAATCGTCCGGCATTTTGACATTGGCTAAAATTTGTTGTTGTTCAGGCGTTAATGTTTTCATGGGTTATCTGCTATCAAAAAATTATAAAAAAAGCCAAAGAATTTCTTGGCTTTATTGTAGCAAATAATTGTCGTCAATAACTGCAACACTTCATGCTATCTATTTTATACCGACTGATTATTCTGAAAAAGTTTGACGTAGGGTAAAATCGTCTAATTTCACCGCTTCACGGCTGGTTTTTTCAGTGGGGGGAATTACTTGCGCTTCACCTGTCACTACCGCTTTACCGTCTTGATTGGTCACTTGGCAATCTAACACCACCCATTTTTTGCTATCGTCTTTACTTTTCACGGTCAAGGTCGCGGTTAAGGTATCATCGATATGCACAGGACGACGAAACGACAAGCTTTGGTTCAGATAAATTGTCCCCAAGCCTGGGAATTTGGTACCAATCAAGGCTGATAATAGACCGGCTGTCCACATACCATGCGCAATCACGCCTTTAAACTGGCTTTGCTCGGCATACTCATTATCGAGATGCGCTGGGTTGTAGTCATGGGTAACAAGCGCAAATGCTTTGACATCATCTGCGGTCACTTGGCGGGTCATGCTGGCAGTTTGCCCGATAGTTAATTCATCATAGGTAAAATTACTAAAAGTTGTCATTGTCCGTCCTTTTTTTGTTGATTGATTTCATAAAAAACCACGATTGCAAAATCGTTTTAATGGTTTGACTATAGTTTGACTATAGCATAAATTTTTCAAATTTTTATGACAATGACTACGCATTCATGAATCCATCTGACTTTAACAATTACAAATTTTTTATCTTTTTGCTTGACTTGATGAACTGCTAATAAAATCAAGCGTCTAGGATTTTTGCAAAAAAATAGGCAAAAAATTGAAAAAAATACAAGCTAGAATTACAAATTTTTTTAGGCTATATTGTGCGAAATAATAAAATAACCCCTAGATATAGTAGTTTTTTGCAAAACCTTGCAATAATACGGCATTGACTTTGCGATGCTACATACGTGATGTAGCTTTGGCTCAAAAGCGGTATTTAAAAGCGGCATACACACTCACTATACTTTTGGTTAGCTGTTTTATTTGACATTTTTATCTCACCACCTCTCACTCAGCGCCTTTTTAATACATACACATATGACGCTGATAAACAGGTAAAAAAAGGAACGTATTATGACTCGTACTGAAGACATCCTCGTGCAAAAACGCGACGGGCGTTTGGAAAAAATTGATTTGGATAAGATTCACCGAGTCATCGAGTGGGCAGCAGAAGGGCTCGATAATGTGTCTGTCTCACAAGTAGAAATCAGCTCACATATCCAGTTTTATGACAAAATCACCACCAAAAGCATCCATGAAACCATCATTAAATCAGCCGCGGATTTGATTTCTGCGGCAACGCCTGATTATCAGTATTTGGCAGCGCGATTGGCAATTTTTCATTTACGCAAAATCGCGTTTGGTCAGTTTGAGCCGCCGCATTTGTTTGACCATGTCACTAAACTGACCCAAGAAGGTCGTTACGATGCCCATATTTTGCAAGACTTTAGCAAAGAAGAGTTTGATACACTCAATGACTATATTGATCACAACCGTGATTTAAGCTTTGCGTATGCCGCTGTCAAACAAATGGAAGGCAAATATTTGGTGCAAGACCGCGTCACCAAACAAGTCTTTGAAAGCCCACAATTCTTGTATATGCTCGTCGGTATGTGTCTGTTTGCCAGTTACGACAAACAATATGACAAGGCTGCGCGATTAGATTATATCAAGCGCTTTTATGACACCACGTCCACTTTCAAAATCTCACTACCAACGCCAATCATGTCAGGCGTGCGTACTCCCTCGCGTCAGTTTAGCTCATGCGTACTTATTGAATGTGATGATAGCTTAGACAGCATCAATGCCACTACCAGTGCCATCGTGCGTTATGTGTCACAGCGTGCTGGCATTGGTGTCAATGCGGGTCGTATTCGCGCATTAGGTAGCCCAATTCGTGGCGGTGAAGCGCAGCACACCGGCTGTATTCCTTTTTATAAACTATTCCAAACTGCTGTTAAATGCTGCTCACAAGGCGGCGTGCGCGGTGGTGCAGCGACCTTGTTCTACCCGATTTGGCATTTGGAAGTGGAAAATCTGCTGGTGCTCAAAAACAACCGCGGCGTGGAAGACAATCGTGTTCGCCACATGGATTATGGCGTACAAATCAATAAAACCATCTATCAACGTTTGATTAAAAATCAAAACGTAACCCTGTTTTCACCATCGGATGTGCCAGGTTTGTACGATGCTTTTTTTGCCGATCAAGCCGAGTTTGAGCGTTTGTATGAGCAATATGAGCAAGATGCATCCATTCGCAAACGCAGTGTGCCGGCGCAAGAGTTGTTTAGCCTAATGATGCAAGAGCGTGCCAGCACGGGTCGTATCTATGTGCAAAACGTTGACCATTGCAACACCCACAGTCCGTTTGACCCAAGTGTCGCGCCCATTCGCCAATCTAACCTGTGTATGGAAATTGCGCTACCGACCCAACCGCTTGACAACATCAATGATGAAAACGGTGAAATCGCCCTTTGTACGTTGTCAGGCATTAACTTGGGTGAAATCAACCAATTAGAAGACATCAAAGAGCCAGCGGAACTGATCGTGCGTGCGCTAGATGCCTTGCTTGACTACCAAGACTATCCTGTCATCGCTGCTAAAAATGGCTCTATGAAACGCCGCACGCTGGGTATTGGTGTCATCAACTACGCCTATTATCTTGCCAAAAATGGTACCAAATATTCAGATCCTACGGCGCTCGGTTTAACCCATCGCACTTTTGAAGCCTTACAATATTATCTGTTGGTGGCGTCCAATAAACTGGCTAAAGAGCAAGGCGCGTGTCCTGCATTTGGCGACACCACGTATTCACAAGGTATTTTACCGATTGATACCTATAAAGCAGACATTGATGCGATTTGTAATGAGCCGCTACAACTCGACTGGGAAGCACTGCGTCACGATATCAAAACCCACGGTCTTCGCAACTCAACCTTGACCGCCTTGATGCCATCAGAAACCTCTAGCCAGATTGCTAACGCAACTAATGGTATTGAGCCACCTCGCGGTCTGGTATCTGTGAAAGCGTCAAAAGACGGTATTTTAAAACAAGTAGTGCCTGAGATTGATAAGCTCAAAGATCAATACGAGCTATTATGGCAAATGCCGAATAACAAAGGTTATTTAAGCCTAGTAGCGATTATGCAAAAATTCATTGACCAAAGTATCTCAGCGAATACCAACTACGACCCAACCAAGTTTGAAGATAGCCGTGTACCGATGAAGGTGATGATTCAAGACTTGTTGATGGCGTACAAATTAGGTGTTAAGACGCTGTATTATCATAACACCCGTGATGGCGCAAATGATGCCCAAGACGACCTTGAAAATGGCTGTGCTGGTGGTGCTTGTACTTTATAAAAGATTATTTAGGGATAATACTGATGGATTATCCCTAGTTTTTTATTCAGTGATTTATCTTTTGTAAAAACAAATAAAAATGGCATAACCCATTAAATTGATTACTTAAATTATTTTGATGTAACATCTAGGCTTTTATTATTAAAAGCCTAGAAATTTTTCTTACATAGGATGTTTGAACTTGAAAAACCCGTTGATTGTTTATGCCATTTTACTGATGAACCTTACCTCGTGTGCTTCTTTGCCGCAAACATACGACAGTCCGATTCCTGTGTATGTTGACTTGGGTGATGCCACACCTGCCACCACACTGCCCAATTCAAATTCAAAAGCCAATGTCAAAACTATGAGTCACTAAGGCTTGGTATCAGGCTTGTCCGATTGTGCCAGTTTTTCTGACGCCGCTACTTTATCTTTTACAGGTACAGTATTAGCAAAATTTGAATAGGTAACATCAATCGGTTTGCCCATCATCACACGGCTGGTCGGTAACGCATTTTTGAGTCCCACCTCTTTCATCATCTCCGCGATTTTTAAAATCATATCAGTTTGTTTTTGATTAAAATCCATCGCGCCTTTCACATTGAGATAGCATCGCACTTCAATAAGATACGCGTCTTGCTGAGTGCCAGAGATACGCACTTGATTCCACACACTGTTGGTGTCCGGATGATTGGTGATATAAATTTGTGTTTGCTCCATAAATTCACGTAATTTCTCGATATCGCTATCGCGCGAGATATAGAACACTTGCGAAAAATGAAACATATCGCGCTGCGAGACATTTTCAATGCTCATCGATGAGAAGTTACCATTGGGAATCGTTACCACCGTGCGATCGGTGGTGCGCAGACGGGTGGAGCGAATACCGATGTCTTCAACCGTACCTTCTTGCGTCCCAAAGCGGCAGTAGTCGCCCACATTTACAGGCTGGTCAGCAACGACCGATACGCTGCCCACCAAGTTTTCAACCGTTTTTTGTGCACCCAAGGCCAACGCCACACCACCAATCCCCAATGCGGCAATACCTGTGGTTAAGTCGTAGCCTAGATTACCCAAAATCACAATGGTCGCAATCGCAATCAAAATCAATTTTACCACTTTTCGCAGCAGATTTAGGACAGATAGCCGCTCTGGATGATGGTTATTACTGGCATAGTTTTCTGCCCGTTTAAAAATCAAATCCAAAATTCGTAAAATCAACCATACCATGGATACCCAAGATAAAATGTCGGCAAGGTTGGACGCCATATTGCGCACAACCAAATTAATACCCACCAAAATCATGGCTTCTTTGATAATCAGTGCCGTCAGCACCATTGCCGCGGGTACGACCACGCGCCCATCAATCGGAAATTGCTTTTCTTTATCTGGGTGGGTCGCTAGATAAATCCGCGTGATAATCATATATAAGATTTGGCTAATTAATAGACAGGCGAGATAAGTCGCTATCATGAGCGCAATCACTGCCCCGATGTGCCCAAGACTATAGCCTTTAATATCTTTCTCAATCCATTGTTTGGGAATGTACTTTTCTACCAGTGTCGGCTGGGTAACGAGTGATAACGACGCAACTTCTTGCAAGGTTTGTTGTGAAATCAGCCAAATATGGGTGCCGTTAGATTGTTTGACACGCTGCATTAAGATGTCGATACTCTTTTTGTTAGCGGCAGGATTGTTGATTTCCCCGACCTTATCGAGATTGGGCGCTAGTTTGTCATCGAGATTGCCGGTAGGGTCATTGCTAATTTGTAGCTGCTCGTTGATACGTCCGCCGCTATCGAGTGCCGATTTTAAAGATTTGAGCGTGCCACTAGGGTCTTTGGTAGAGCTTAAATCTACATAACGGCTGGCAAGCATCCAATCACTTTTTGCTAATGCTTGAATAAAGCCTTGCACGCTACCACGCGGGGTATCACGCCCAAAGGTGTCTTGTGGGGTTGCTGTGCTGCTGGCGCTACTGGCTGATTTGCTGCTATCAGCCGCCCATACAGCGGTGGGTTTGACACTGGTGATAACCATGAGTAAGGCAAACAATGCCATCATAAAACAACGGCGATATAAAGATGGTGCATCAGCATGACGCTGACATTGGTTAAGAGACTTTGACAACTGCATAAACTTCCCAAAATTTGTAAAACGCTCAGACATAATTAGGCTAATAGTTAGGCTAGATGATAACGGCCTTGCTTTATGCTTTAAGAAATCTTAAATTGCAATGCGCTTATTCTGAATAAAGTATTTCGTCTTGTAGGTATAACTGCTAAAATACGCGAATTATTTGATTTTATCAGTTTTAAATTCCAAAAACACTTTTAAATGCATTGAGTTATTATGTTTAATTTACATCCACAACTAGCAAAAGATACTTTTTTGGTGGGCGAATTTCCGTTATCTACTTGCCGCTTGATGAACGACTGTCAATTTCCTTGGTTGATTTTAATCCCGCGTGTACCCGGTATCAAAGAATTATACGAACTATCCGCCAGTGACCAAGCCCAGTTTTTACGTGAATCCAGCTGGCTATCAAGTCAGCTTGCCAAAACTTTTCAAGCCGACAAAATGAACATCGCCGCGCTTGGCAACCAAGTGCCGCAATTGCATTTTCATCATATCGTGCGCTACCAAAATGACATTGCTTGGCCCAATCCAGTATGGGGTAATCCAGCCATCCCTTATACCCCTGAAGTGCTCAGCCATATGCAGCAGACACTGATGATGGCACTGCGGGGTCATCGTGATATGCCATTTGATTGGCAAATGAACGTCTAAAAAAATTTTACCACGAGGCACGAGGTAGACAAACTAAATTGCGTGAATCCATTCAAGGTCTTTCGACCAATCTAAAAAGTCCGAAATTCATTGAACTGGCGGCATTTTTTATTTTATTGCTTACCTTAACCTCTCTTGATGTACCGCCTATTTATCATACGCTCAGTATTTTGCTGTTGGTAGCAGGCGTTATTGTCACTGCTTTGAGTGTTATCCGGCCCCATCACTACATTACTTCGGCAAGTGTATTAACCCTGATGGCGTTGGCAACGGGTATGTTGCAGTTTAACTATATCCCAAGCCTTGCGTTATGGTTGTTGATTTTAATTCGCTTGATTTTTTCAGATACCAAACATACTGTTTCGTTGGTATTATTAACCGTAGCAGTGGGTCTACTTAGTCTGATATCTGCGCATTTTTTATTACCCGCCATTAGTTTGACCGCCAAACAAGAAGATATTTTAAATTTTGTCATCGTATTTACCGATATCTTGATTGTTGGTTATCATATTTGTTCTCTGGTGATTCGCTTACGCCAAAAAAACCAAATGCTTGCGCAGCAACAAGCACGGATTGATACCTTGGTCAATGTCACCAATAAATTAACCCGTTTTTTGCCGCCCCAGATTTGGCAGCCCATTGTCAAAAATAACACCAAGGTTGAAGTCATTAATCAACGTCGCAAGCTAACTATTTTGTTTTCGGACATTGTTGGCTTTACCGATTTGTCGGATCATATTAGCCCCGACCATTTAGCCAATATTTTAAACACTTATCTTGACCGTATGACCCAAGTTACCCAAAAATATGGTGCGACCCTCGATAAGTTTTTGGGAGATGGGTTATTGTGCTATTTTGGTGATATGGGTGGTAATGACCGTGATAACGCGATTGCTTGTGCCAGTATGGCCATTGAGATGCGCCGTGAAATGGAAGTGCTGCGCCACCAATGGCGATTACTCGGTTTTGAAGGGCTGCATGTACGTATGGGTATCAATACAGGGTATTGTTATGTCGGTAATTTTGGCAGCCGCAATCGTATGACTTATACCGTGGTTGGAAAAGAAGCCAATTTTGCCTCTCGCCTTGAATCTGCCGCGCAAAACAATCAAATTTTGATCAGTGAAAGTACGTTTAATTTAATTGGTCATGTCCATCATTGCCAAGCCGTGGGGCAATTTAAATTTAAAGGCTTTCAAGATGCCATGAATGTGTGGCAATTGCTAGAGCCTAAAAGTGAATCCATGCAACAAACCGATTGGGTGAACTTTAATTTACCTGGGTTTAACCTGCATTTAAATTTTCATGATATTCGTAATTATGATAAGAATGATATTACTAACCAGCTAAAATCTGCATTGGCGCTTGTTGAAGAAAAGCAAAAATAATGATGTTGACGGTTTTGGCTCACCCATTTTTTTAACTCAGCTATATTTTTAGCTTATCTATGTTGAACCGTTTACATAAGCTAAAAAAGCCGAAGCATTCAGCTTCGGCTTTTTTTATACTATTGAATTAGGCATCAAACGCAGCCAATGCTTGGTTAAATGTGGCACTTGGGCGCATCACCTGGCTTAGCTTTTGTTGGTCCGGTTGATAGTAACCGCCAATATCTACACCTTGACCTTGAACATCATTTAATTCAGCAACGATTTTGTCTTCATTTTCTGACAATGCTTGAGCCAGTGGCGCAAACTTGGTTTTAAGCTCGCCATCTTGGTCTTGGTTTGCCAATTCTTCTGCCCAGTATTTGGCTAGATAATAATGGCTACCACGGTTGTCGAGCTCACCGGTACGGCGTGATGGTGATTTGTCGTTATCCAACAATTTACCCGTCGCCAAGTCTAGGGTTTTTGCCAGTAATTTTATCCGTGGGTTGTTTTCTTTAATCCCCAAGTCTTCTAAAGATACCGCAAGCGCAAGCATCTCGCCGAGTGAATCCCAGCGCAAGTGGTTTTCTTCAACCAACTGCTCGACATGTTTCGGGGCTGAACCGCCTGCCCCTGTTTCGTAAAGACCACCGCCTTTCATCAATGGGACGATTGATAGCATTTTGGCTGACGTGCCTAATTCTAGAATTGGGAACAAGTCAGTTAAGTAGTCACGCAAGATGTTACCTGTGACTGAGATGGTGTCCAAACCACGCGCCACACGCTCAAGGGTATAACGCATCGCACGAACTTGGGACATGATTTGAATATCTAGCCCCGTGGTATCATGCTCTTGTAAGTATTTTTTAACTTTTTTGATGAGCTCATTTTCATGTGGGCGGTATGGGTCAAGCCAGAAGATAGCTGGCATGCCTGAGTTACGTGCACGCGTAACTGCCAGTTTTACCCAGTCACGAATTGGCGCATCTTTGACTTGACACATACGCCAAATATCGCCTTCTTCAACATTTTGCGACATCAATACTTCGCCTGTCTCAATGTCAGTGATATTGGCAACGCCTGCCTCTGGGATTTCAAAAGTTTTGTCGTGAGAGCCGTACTCTTCCGCTTTTTGTGCCATCAAACCTACGTTTGGTACAGTACCCATGGTCGCTGGGTCAAAGTTGCCATGCCCTTTACAGAAGTTAATGACTTCTTGGTAAATACGGGCAAAGGTCGATTCTGGCATCACGGCTTTACAGTCGTAAGGCTTGCCATCCGCTGCCCACATTTTACCACCATTACGAATCATCGCTGGCATTGAGGCATCTACAATGACGTCATTTGGCGAATAGAAGTTATCAATTCCCTTTGCTGAGTCTACCATCGCCAATGCCGGGCGATGTTCTTGACAGGCATGCAGGTCACGGACGATTTCTTCACGGATAGTGGTCGGTAGGGTTTCGATTTTTTCGTATAGTCCTGCCATACCGTTGTTAACATTAATACCTAATTCATCAAAGGTTTTGTTCCATTTTTCGAATGCATCTTTGTAATACACTCTTACGCAGTGACCAAATACGATAGGATGTGATACCTTCATCATCGTGGCTTTGACGTGTAAAGAGAACAGGATTTTACCTTCGCGGCAATCTTCTAGCTCTTTTTCATAAAACTCGATTAAGGCTTTTTTGCTCATAAACATTGAGTCAATCACTTCACCGTCTTGTAGGGCAACTTCAGGTTTTAGCACCAAAGCTTTGCCACTGTTGGTGATGAGTTCCATTTTGACTTTGCGCGCTTTATCAAGAGTCATTGATTTTTCGCCATGGTAGAAGTCCCCTTCTTCCATGTGAGAGACGTGGGTTTTTGACCATTGTTTCCATTCACCCATTGAATGCGGGTGTTTTTTGGCATAGTTTTTTACGGCAGCGGGGGCACGGCGATCGGAGTTACCTTCACGTAATACGGGATTTACCGCAGAACCTAAACATTTACCATAACGGGCTTTGAGGGCTTTTTCTTCGTCTGTGGTTGGGTTTTCTGGGTAATTGGGAATGTGGTAGCCTTTGGCTTGTAACTCTTCAATACATTCTTGCAGCTGAGCCACTGAGGCACTGATATTAGGCAATTTGATGATATTGGTGTCTGGGTCTTGGGTCAACCGCCCAAGCTCAGCAAGATTATCAGTCACTTGTTGTTCTGGGGTTAGGTAGTCGGAGAATTCTGCCAATACACGCGCGGCAACGGAAATATCGGTTTTAGTGATGTCAACGCCAGCGGGTTTGGTAAATGTTTCAATGATAGGAAGTAGTGAATAAGTCGCCAGTAGCGGTGCTTCGTCAGTTAAGGTATAGATAATATTTGACTTTCCACTAGCCATAGAGAACCTCTTTTATATGAATGTTAATTGAGACACTAGATGATGCATCTAGCAGCGTGAGAAATTTCACAGTAAGTATTACTAATTAGGGGATAAAATGTGATTGACCATTTTAAACGCAAAGTATACGGTTACCGAATAATGAGTCAATAATGTATCTAGGAATACCTATATTTAGAAGAAAAATAATGCAGATACGATGTATCCCTATCGATTAACACAATCCCTTTTGTTGCTCATAGTGTACCACAGTATCACGGTGGCGAATATATCCAATCACTGACAGACGCTATGGCAACACCCTCAAATGTATAAATATTTGGCGCTCAAAATGCTTGGTGATTTTACTCAGGAGAATTAGAGAGTAAGCTTACGCTACACCCAAGTCATCTGGCCGTACGTACCAATTTTTCACTCACTTCTTTTTCAATTAGCCCCATCTTATTATTATCTAAAGGTTGATGCTCGGTGTTGTAGCGCCAGCTATCGGCAGAACGGGTAAGACTGGCAAACCATAATGCCTTAGTATCAGTCGGCAGTTTGGCCAAAGCTAATTCACTAATCACATTACCTTCATCATCACTGAGCTGACAAGACGCTTCTTTCGCTTTGCTAAGCGCATAGCCGTGATAAGATGACACAATCATCACCACATGAAATACTTGCGGCGGAAGCTTACTTAAAAAAAGCACCATACTTTCTTGATTGAGGTTGGCATCATTGACCTTGGTGCTTTGATTGTTGTAAGGGTCTTCTTTGCGGTCATCGATAGCGCTAAATGGCTTTTTGCCCAATAATTCATCGCCTTGATGGCGTACGGATTGCGCTTTATCACGGACATTTTTGAACCAAACGGTTTCGATTACCTCGCCATATCGGTTACAAAGTAAGCAGGATAAGTCTAGGTCCATAGCTTGCGTGCGTTTTTTAAATTTATTGTACAGCCCTGCTTTTGGTATCTGTGTTTGCTGCCATTGCACGGTAAAATACCACTGCTTAAGTACCACATCCATATGCTCGACGGCTATACCTGACGCTGTTTTATCATCTTCAAGCTGATCGTCTTGGGTAATTGCTAGCTGATGACTTTTTTGCAAAATCTTATCATCAGTCATGGGTTTGATTGTTGGCGCCTTCTGTAGTGAATGGTGTAGCGGCGAGGTACTTGTCACTACCGCGTCATTGCTGTTTTTATCGGTCAAATTGGATGAGTTGACAGGCGCTAGTATTTCAACTGTTGCCGATGGCGTTGGGTCGGCAAACTGCGCCGAAATAATCTGGTAGGTCTCTGTGGTAGTGCTGGGCGTCAGATTATCAGGCGATTTGACAGCGTTAACAATCGGCGAATCGTCCGTCAAATCACTGTATAAAATTGTGGTTTTTGGCTTGCTAGGCTGCTGTGAACTGGTGTCGGTGGCAGTGGCCTCAAGGGTGTTATTATCAGCATGTTTCATAAGATTCTCGAAAAATCGGACAAGTTAGTTAGTTTGCTTGGGCGTTTGTTAGTTATTCGCTTATTGTTTGGACAGTGGGTTGTTGGTCGAACGCTTGTCGACTGGGTAGTTGCTGATTAGGCATTTGTCGATTTGGCGTTTGGGTTTCAAAGACAGCGATTGATAAAATCTCAGGCTCGATTTTTCGCAGTCCTTTACCAAAACCGCGTAGCCACCATACCAGTTGGGAGGTCATGTTCACTGTGGCTGTGATATGCAATCCTTCATCATCTTCCCAGCTTTGCTGATCGGTTGATAATGGGCTTTCAAGCAAACTTGCCCCCGATAACGGATGAAACAGTAACTGCACTTGCTGTGTGGGCGGCTCGTGGTTGTTTTTTTCACTGTCAGGCATGAGTTTTTGGAATAACGGATAATTAAACCCCATCGCGCCTGTATTGATGTAATTGTCTAAATTAAAATCTTTCGGGGTTTGTGCGTCGCTTGCGCTCACTTCCGCACTTTCAAAACGGTGCAAAGCAAATTGGCGCACATCGTCAGACGCTCTGTCAGTTCGCGAGGCAATCAAGTAAATCACCACACCACGCTGCACAATGGCTAGCGGATTTAAGGTGTATTTTTGCGCTTCCTCTCGCCCGCGCGCTTTATAACAGGCGATGAGTTTTTTATTTTGAAACAATGCATCATAGACGGCGTCTTTGGCGGCTGGATTGACCGATGGCGGAATGAGCGGTTGATTGGCTGACAGGATACGCACTCTATCGAGCCAAGTGTTTGCCACTTTGCTTTCTTTAAGTTGCCGATTCGCTAGGTCAAACCACGGAATCAATTCATCCAAAATAGCTGGCGGTAATAGCTGGGTCAAATTATGACGCATCATACTAAACGCCACCGCTTGCGACAAATTCATGTGCGGCAAGCTTTGCATCGGTGCATCTTCACGCCAGCGCCAACCTTGTGGATTGGTGTTGTTTTTTTCAATCGGAAAACGCGTTGCCAAAGCGTTTAAATCTCGCTGAATGGTTCGCAAACTGATATCAAAACCCATCAAATCAAGCTGCTCTTTGATATGGGTTGTACCGAGCCAACGCTTGCGATCCAGCTGTGAGAGGATTTGCCATTGCCGAGCCGTCGTTGCGGTTGCATTGTTGGCAAGCGATTTACTCATGGCAATTCTCCATAGGCAGGTAAAAGACAGATAGTTAAAAAACAGCCAGTTAAAAGATATCTAGTTAAAAGACAAACGGTTAAATAATAAATAATAGCCAGCTAAGCGCCAAAGCTTTATTCAAAATTTAAAAAATTAACGCCAATAATTAACACCTTGATACCTTGCCTAATTTATCAAAATTTGGGGCGGTATAGGTGATAAATTATATTAACATGTCATTTTATGTCGTTTATCATCTTTATTGGGTGTTATGGTTATCAGATTGTATATGAATCAGCAAAAACGCTTGTCTAGAGGAGCACGCCCTTTTTTACCCTTAACTGCAATTTAGTTTGTCCATTAAATAAATTTTTCTCCAGCTCATAAAGTAAATGCACTTTTGACACACTGCGATTGATAGCAGACAAAGCTATAGCTTCAAAATCAGCATTAAACCAAATCGCTTCGATAGTAAAAGGGACATCGGGATACGATAACCATAATTTTAAATGCCGCTCTTTTAACACCCGATAATCTTGCACCACAAACACCCCATCAAATATCGGTGGCACAAAACCATGTCCCCAAATAGCCAACGTCTGTAAGCTATCTACAAAATCGACCGTGAATTCACCGGCTGTCAACTCGCCATCGCTATATAACGTCTCTGCAAATACCTCATCAGCCACCGCTGCAATTACCTCATCAAACGCTTTACAAAACGGCTCAAAGTTTTTTCGTTTGATTGTCAGACCTCCCGCCATCGCATGCCCGCCAAAGTGGCTAATGAGTTCGGGGTAGGTTTGCGCGACTGATTCAATGGCATCACGGATATGAATGCCTTCAATGGAGCGTGCGGAGCCTTTGATAGCATCATCATCTTCAATCATGTCCGTATCAGCAGGGGCAAACACGATAGCGGGCACATGGTAGCTTTCTTTTAATCTGCCTGCGACGATACCAATCACCCCTTGATGCCACTCATCTTGATACAAAATAATACTGCGTTTGCGGTGCATTACTTGATTTACAGCGCTTTGCTCAGATGGATTCTCAAGCGTCCTTAATACACTATCGGCTTGTTGTCGCATGCCCTGCTCGACTTGGCGGCGCTCTTGATTGAGTTTATCAAGCTGATGCGCAAGCCGCTGTGCCTCCCCCCAATCATCGGTGAGTAAGCAGTCAATGCCAATCCGCATACTATCCATACGACCTGCGGCGTTGATGCGGGGTCCTAAAATAAAACCAAAATCTTGAGCCGTGATATCAGCCGCCTGCCGACTCGCCTGTTCTAACAACGCCAAAATACCCACACAGCAACGACCTTGCTTGATGGCTTGGATACCTTGGTGCACCAAAATACGATTATTTTGGTCTAATACGCCCACATCTGCCACCGTGCCAAGTGCCACCAAATCAATATAGCGACTCACTTGGGTGGTGGATTTATTGGCTTGGCGTCTGACTTTGGCCAGATTGCCTAGCACATAAAATGCCACCCCAACCCCTACCAATGATTTACTAGCAAAATCACAGCCCAACTGATTGGGATTGACCACGGCATCGGCGTTTGGTGTCGCCTGCGTCGTCAGGTGGTGATCGGTAATAATCACCGTTAGCCCTTTGGCTTTGGCAAGCTCGACCCCCGCATGACTAGAGATACCATTATCAACCGTGACAATCACATCAGGATCATAGGTTTCAATACCTAGCGTAACAATTTCTGGCGTCAGTCCATAACCGTACTTAAAGCGATCGGGCACCAAAAACTCAACCTGCGCGCCCATTTCACGGAGCACCCTTACCATCAGTGCCGTGCTGGTCGCGCCATCACAGTCAAAATCACCCACAATCAATATTTTTTGCTGCTTATCAATCGCCTCATCAAGCAGCGCCACTGCTTTGGTAATGCCAGTCAGCGAACTTGCAGGTAACATCTTATTAAAGGCGGTGTCTAAATTTGCCACATCTTGCACGCCTCGCCCAGCCAAAATACGTGCTAATGTCATCGATGTTTGCGCCAAGGGCTGTAAATCACGGGGAATCTCGTCAATATGGTTCGCAATAAAACGGGGAGTCACAGTCAACATAAACTTATCATGGTTGTCAAATAAAGTAGAGAGAACAAACTAGCATAATGATAGTGAATAGGCAAAATTACAACAGTGAAACAGTGAAAAACACCGCATTAGCTTTCATAGCTATTTGTGCGTTTTGCATATCGTAATAATGCCACTACAAACCATTAGCATTTTTTTGCAAAAAGATGCTAATTCATATGTTTAGACTCAGTTATAATCAAACCAAAGAGTCATCACTTACCATTAATGAAACAGTATCACCGACCATTAATGAGTAATCATCTCTTGTTGCAAGTGTTTTGCAATACGACCTTTACTATTGATAATTGAAATTTTTTAGAAGGAACCATTATGTCAGCAGAAAATTCGACCAAAACCATCGACCCAAAACTTGACTTAGAAAAAATCAAACGCGAATGCGAGGCGATGATTAAAAGTAAAGCCAAAATTTCTGCCGTAGCAGCGGTTGTCCCTGTGCCGCTCCTAGACGTTGCGGTTGACGCAGGTCTATTATCAAAATTGCTACCTGAAATTTCTGCTAAATTTGGTTTAATTGAACCCGCCGAAGCAGCCGTAGATTTGAACAACGGCACGCAAGTTAACCAGTTAAAAGATAAAGCAGTAGATCTTGCAAAGTTAGTGGTCACGCGCAGTATTGCCAAAAAAACTTTTCAAGGTTTTGGTAGCCGTATTATCGCCAAGCAAGTGACCAAATTTGTACCATTTGGCGGTCAATTAGTGGCAGGTACGATCGGTTATTTGATGTTTAAAAAAATTGCTGAAAATCACATCAATGAATGCTACCAAAAAGCTAAAAAATTACAGCAACAAACCAGCTAATTGTTGATACCAAGGATTGTATTAAAACCCCTTTAGTTACTAGAGGGGTTTTTTATTGAAAAATTCTCAGGCTTTGATGAGCAATGACCAAGCGAAAGTAATAGCTAATGTAACGATATTTTTCTACAATGTGTCTTTAAACTATTTTTTTGGGTCAAGTTATGCGTTATACCTGTCAGACATCACCACGTTTTATCAAAAAGCCATTTTTTAATATCCATCCAATAACGCAAAGCGTTTTGGTGATTATTGGTATGTCCATGACTGGTGTTAGCGCTCATGCAGCGACTAGCGAAGCTGCTAATGGCGAAGCTGAATCCACCTTGCCGAGTCTTACTTTTACCACCACGGCAACCAAAACGCCGACGCTTGTCAAGAATACCATCGCCCAAACCACCGTGATCGATGAAGAACAATTACAACGTTATCGCGGTCAAAGCGTACTGGATGTGTTACGAGGTAAGGCTGGATTCTATATCAAGCAAAATGGTGGCGATGGTACATTAAGTAACTTTAGTATTCGTGGCTTATCTGCCAAAAATGTTGCCGTGTTGATTGATGGTATTCGTTATACATCTTTGAGTAATGGCTATGCAGAGCTTGCTTTATTACCCGCCGATCAAATTGACCGTATTGAAGTTCTATATGGCGCAAGTGGTTCTAGCTTATATGGTGCTGATGCGACAGCCGGCGTGATTCAAATTTTTACCAAAGGTCAAAATGCCCAACAATCAAATATAGCCTTGACCTTGGGTGCAGGTTCAGAGGACAGCTACAAAGGTCAATTAACGGGTCAATATGTTAATAATGGCACTACGATTAGTTTATCCACAGGTTATGATAAAACGAATGGGATTAATATCAGTAGTCCAAATAATTCATATGCCTCTTCGATTGATAGCGATAAGGATGGGTTTAATTCTAAAAATATTAGTTTTGTCGCTAAGCATCGCTACAACGACAATATTGAAGTTGGCATAACAGGAATGAAAGCCAAATCAAATTCTGACCTTGATGGTGGCAATTATCAAGATATCCATGCTGAACAAGAAAATGGCTCAGCTAATGGTTTTATTAATTATCAACAAGATAAATTTTCTGCCAGTGTTAAATACGGTGAAAGTATTGATGAATCAAAAAGTTATTTTTCAAGCACACCAAGTGAATTTAATACCAAACAAAAGCAAACCAATCTACAATTAGGCTATCAACTGCCTGTGGGTCAGATTATTGGTGGCGCAGAATATCTCAAACAAAATTTTGATGGCGATGCTAGCTATACTAATCATGACAGAAATACTAAAAGTGGTTTTCTTGGCTATCAAGTTTCGCAACCCAAATATGATGCCCAAGCAAATATTCGATATGATAAAAACACCCAATATGGTAATAAGACAACCTATAATTTAGGGGGTGCCTATCACGTATTACCTAATACTCGTGTCGGCGCTTCTTACGCTACTGGCTTTAGAATGCCTAGCTTTAATGACTTATATGGACATTCAGAAGGCTCTAGTTGGAATGGCGTCTATTATCCAGGCTATGTTGGGAATGAAAATCTTAAAGCTGAAACAAGTAAAAATTGGGAAGCGTTTATTGAACACGGTAATGCCTACCAAACGACTCGCTTAACAGGTTTTCAATCAAAAATTGAAGATGGTATCATTCCTTTGACGTTAGCCTCAGGTGATAAAACTCGCACTAATCGTGCAGAAACAAAAGTTAAAGGTGTTACTTTAGTTTCAGATTGGACAGTGAATAATACCCTATTTGGTCTAAGCTATACCAACCAATCTGTTGAAGGTCGTAATGCCACTCAAGGTGAATATACAACAGATAATACGATTCCAAAAAACACAGGTTTACTATATTTAGGTTATAAACAACCAAAATTTGATATCCGCAGTGAACTTGAATATGTAGATGAGCGTCATGATGGTTATTATACCGATAAAGTACTAGACAGCTATACACTTCTAAACTTAACTGGTAATTATTACATCAACCCATATTTGACTATCAGCAGTCGTCTTAACAATCTCACCGATAAAGATTATGAGACCGTTTATGGTTACCGTCAAAAAGGCATTAATTCCTTCATCTCACTAACCTACCAATGGTTCTAATTTTTATATTTGCAGTACATCAGAGGGCATAAATTTTATGCCCTTTTTTTATACTTCTTTTTTTAGCAATTACGTTTTAAATTTTGCACTATTTTGGTTCAAAATATATCATACTACAATCAATCCGTTGCTATAAATCAGTGATTTTTTAATATCAAATAACTGATTTGATGCCCATCGTTCTATTATTTATCTGCTATGACAATAATCCAAACATTATCCAATAGGTTATTGGCATTTAAATTGCACTTTAACCATTGCTCAAATTTGTGGTAGTTATCCAATGACCCATCCTACTTTTTTACATAGTCTTGAATCCAACCAGAACCTGTTTGATGATATGTTCAACAACCTACTAACGGGGTTAATTGTCGCTGACAGCAGCTATGAGTGCGTCTATATAAATGCGACGGCTGAGCAGATTTTGTCAGTCAGTCAGCACCATTTATTGCATAAAAATGTTATCGATATTTTAACCCCGGCAAACTATGAAAAATTACTAACGCAAGCATCAGAGCAATCATCCACGGATGATGACCCGATAACCCATAAAAAAACCAAAGCACAGGTCAAAGTGGCGCTACAAAACCAATTTGAACATACCAAAAAAATGTACCAAGCCTTTATCCATCATGATTGCACCATTTTAGGGCTAAGCACCCAAGGGATTGGTGCACCATTATTGGTCGATTATGGGGTTTCCCCATTAGAAACCGAGGCGGGGTTTTTTTATTTAATTGAAATTTGGGCAAAAGATCGCGAAAGTCGTATTCAACAAGAACAGTATCAAAATCACCAACATTTGATAACCCGTCAAATGATTCGCAGTATGGCACACGAGGTCAAAAACCCTTTAGCCGGCATCCTTGGGGCAAGCCAACTGCTTGAAAAGAATTTTAATCAAATTATGAAATCTGATGGGATTGTCCGCTATATTAACGACACCAAGGCGCAAAAGTTTGCTAATTATCTCAGTATCATCATGGATGAGACCAGACGACTCAATAACTTGGTGACCCAATTGCTGGGCGCGCCAAATTTGCCCAACTGGCAAGTAATCAACGTACATGAGCCACTGCAGCATGTGCTAACATTGGCAGAAATACAAAACCCCAATATTAGTCTAGTCAGAGACTTTGATTTATCGTTGCCAGAAATCACCGCTGATAAAGACCAGCTGGTACAAGTATTTATGAATATCGTCAATAATGCGATACAAGCGCTCAATGAAAACGACATTGTGTCGCCTATGATCACGGTAAAGACCCGTATTCAGCACCAACAAACCATTGGTGATATACGACATAAAAGCGTCTTGCGGGTCGATTTTATTGATAATGGCTTGGGCATTGAGAGTGAGTTGTTACCGCAAATTTTTTATCCTTTGGTCACAGGACGCGCCAATGGTACAGGGTTGGGACTGGCACTTGCTCATGACATTATTCAGCGCCATCAAGGGCAAATCAGTGTGACCTCTCAGCCAGGTGAAACCCTATTTACGATTTTTTTACCTTGGCAAATTCGGCAAATAACCAAATGATAGTTTAAGCGTGATACACCACAGCATCATGACTGATCGGCTATGAATTTTTCAATCAATTTTTCAATCAATAATGTTTAAACCAATACAGTTTCCCATATAGGGTTTTTATATGACTTATACCAATAATAAAACGCCAACCACCGAGCCTATTGTTTGGGTCATCGATGACGACCAAGCGCTACGCATGATTTTGGAAGATACGCTGACAGATAGTGGATTTCAAGTGCAAACCTTTGGCAATGCGCAATCGGCGTGGCGGCTACTACAAGATAGCGGGCAAGACAGCCAAGCGAAGAGTGACAATAGTACCTCCTTGCCAAGCGTCATCGTCACCGATATTCGAATGCCGATGATGAACGGATTGGACTTTAGCAGTAAAATCAAACAAGCCTTTGCACAAATTCCTGTCATCATCATGACCGCGCATGCCGATGTGCAATCTGCGGTGGATAGCTATCAATCAGGCGCATTTGATTACTTACCCAAGCCGTTTGAGTTGGATGATGCCATTGCCATGGTAAAAAAAGCTTGCCTGCAAAGCCAGTCAAACCAAACACAAAAGCGCAGTAAGTCTGAGAACTACAATGACTCTCTGATTCGTGGCGCACAGCAGCCACCAACTGAACCCGTGGCAGCCGAGCCAGAAAAAACCCCCACCAACCCATCGGGCATCATCGGGCAATCGATTGCCATGCAAAAAGTATTTCGTGCGATTGGTCGTTTGTCGCATATGCCGATGACAGTACTCATCACCGGCGAATCAGGGACGGGTAAAGAGCTGATTGCCAGTGCCTTACACGAACATTCACCACGCAAGTCCAAACCATTTATCGCGCTCAATATGGCGGCGATTCCGCATGATTTGATTGAAGCTGAACTATTTGGTCATGAAAAAGGCGCGTTTACGGGTGCGACTACCACGCGCCAAGGGCGTTTTGAGCAGGCGCATGGCGGCACTTTGTTTTTGGATGAAATCGGCGATATGCCTTTACCGACCCAGACGCGTTTACTGCGCGTCTTGGCAAATGGTGAGTTTTACCGTGTCGGTGGTCTCAAACCCATTAAAGTCGATGTACGTATCATCGCAGCGACCCATCAAAACTTAGAAACCCTTGTGCAGCAAGGCAAGTTTCGTGAAGATTTGTTTTATCGGCTCAATGTCATTCGACTGGCGCTACCTTCCCTACGTGAGCGCCGCGAAGACATTCCGCTGTTAATCGATTTTTTTATGCAAAATATCGCCAAAAGCATGCATACCCCCACCAAAACCATCACGCCGTCTGCGATGCATATTTTACAAAGCTATCCTTGGCAAGGTAACGTGCGTCAACTTGAAAATACCTGCCGCTGGCTCAGTGTGATGACAACAGGGCAAACCATTCAGCCCAGTGATTTGCCACCCGAGATTTTACAAGCGTTTGAATCGCAAGATAGCACGCCTGTAACTGCGCGTGAGCCCAATACACATAAGACACATACCTATCAGCCCGACACTCAGTTTGAGGCACCTGCTAGCGAGCATCTGTCATCTTTACCAGCTCCGAGTAACACCCCCAGTGCTAGTTCCAATTTGAGTACCCATTCGAGTGAGCTGCCAACGCCTTTGTCCACTACGACGGTCATACCGACCTTGCACGCACCACAAACTGTCGCAACCGCAGATTGGATCACGCCGCTGCAAGTTTGGGCACAGCAAGCACTGGCTGAAGGACAGTATGACATTTTGCAAACCGCTTATCCGATGTTTGAGAAATGTTTGCTTGAAGTGGCACTTGCCCATACTGCTCAGCATAAAGGACAAGCGGCTGACCTACTGGGTTGGGGGCGCAATACCGTGACCCGAAAATATCAGCAGTTGATTGAAGGCAGACCCGTTAAGCCATCATGATTGAGACAAGGTCAACTCACCCCGCACTGGTTATCATAAAAAATGGCTGTCAGTCAATCGTGACTGACTTACAGCCACTATCAGCTTCAAATCCACTCAACCATACCGAGCTTTGGTATGGGGTATGGCATTCAACTCACTCCCCGCCTACAGCCGTTGTGGTTAAACAATTACTACCTCACTTTAGCGCAACCAATCTCGCCCATTTTGAGCAAGAAATTAACGCCCTTCATCACTGCCAAAGCCTGGCGATTGACAGCACCCATGCGACAAGCGGCATTCCCACGCTGTACGCTTCAAACCTTCTACCTGATACCCTCATCTTTGACCAACAGCAGCCGCAGCAATCTGTTAGTCCCTGTCTGGTCATGTCCTATCATTCAGGCGAGACGTTAAAATCCTTGATATATGCGAATGCTAAATTGCCCATACTTAATCTTCAGCAAAAAATGACCATTTTTTTACATAGTTGCCAAGTGGTCAACCGTTTACATCAAATTGGGCTGATGCATTTGGATCTCAAACCCGCCAACTTTATTGTAAAACCCAATTTTGAGGTGGTGTTAATTGATTTTGGTCTGAGTGATTTTAGTTTTAGTGATATTGGTCTTAGCGATGCTATGGCAAAAAATGCCTCACTGAACTGCAAAACTTACACTGCTGGTACGCCTGCCTATATGAGTCCTGAGCAATTCACAGGACAGCCTGTTGACAAGGTTAGCGACTACTATAGCTTAGGGGTGGTATGGTACGAATTATTAATGGGATGTCTGCCTTTTATGGCAAATGATTATCCTGATTGGGCAATCGCGCATTGCCAACAGCCCGTGCCTTTTCTATGCCCAAATCATCAGCTATCAGAATTTGCTTGCCAAGCTTGCCAGCCTTTTATCGACAAGCTGCTGGCAAAACGCGTGGAAAACCGTATTAATGACTTGGCAAATATTATCAATGCCCTAAAAATTTTACTTAATCAATAAAAAAATGCGATTTTTTTAAAAAACCCCTTGCCAAAGCGAAATTTTTCTATATAATAGCCAACCACAAAGACACTGATACAAATATTGAGTCAACACTTTGAGGCAACTCATGGGGCTGTGGCGAAATTGGTAGACGCACTGGATTTAGGTTCCAGCGCCGCGAGGTGTAAGAGTTCGAGTCTCTTCAGCCCCACCACTCAAATCGGTATTAGTTAAATTAACCTGCCTCTTGCAGGTTTTTTTATGCCCAAAATTCCTGTCTATCTTATCTCACTATTGCTTACTGCCTTACTGGCTTACTGTTAGCCAGTATGTTGCTCACTGTGTTGCTAAAAATTTTTTAACTGATTGCCAAGTAGCTACTTTTTAGCTTGCATCTAGTATTAACCACCCCATCTCTATAGTTAGCTTGTTTACTGCTAACTATGTTAATTTTTCTACTGCCTTTTATAAGCCTATATTCCTATGAAAATTTTACAATCGCCTTATTATCAACCGCGAAAGCTGCTCAGCGCCTCGTCTGAGCCGCCCTATACTGTTCAACTCATTGAAGACAACATCCAATACGCTAGCAAATATAACCCTTTTGAGTCGCTACTCGATGATATTTTCCCTGGGGTACATGTTGGCAACCATGACATGGTGATTCGCAAAGAGCAGCTTAAAGATTTTGAGCGTTGCACTGATTTTACCACCGTCGCCTATTCGCATAAAAATAATACATTGTATGAGCGTGAAGCTTGTTATTTTCATCCCAAATATGAAGTGTTCATGCTCACCAATGAAGATTTGTCTAATGACTATGACGAATACATCTTTGAATCAGGTCTGTTAAAAGTCGTCAGTATTTACTATATTTCGACCAATCCGCATTCTGCGGCGAGTGTCAAAAACGTGTTTGATGAATACTTGCAAAAGTATGTGTCGCAAGAGGCTAAAGTATCGATTTTACTCAAAGAAGTCCATGGTTTTGTGTTTAAAACTCATCGTATTAAGCCATTTCCCATCAATTTAGATACCATGTATCACGAGGATTTTCTGCCAGTGCATCAGCATATCAAAGAATCGCTCAATCACGATGGTAAAGGTGTGGTACTGTTGCATGGCGTGGCGGGCTCAGGTAAAACCAACTATATCAAATGGCTAACCAGCCAAGTGCCTAATAAAAAATTCATCTTTGTACCCACTACCATGATTGGGTATTTGACCAACCCTGAATTTATGTCACTATTGGTAGATAACAAAAACTCGGTATTAGTGCTTGAAGACTGTGAAAACTACATTGCCGAACGTAGCATTGATAACGCCAATACCGATGTGGTATCAGCGATTTTGAACATTGCTGATGGTATGCTGTCGGATGTGTTGGAGTGTCAGTTTATCTGTACCTTTAACTCAGATATCTCGAAAATTGACCCCGCGCTGCTGCGTAAAGGTCGATTGATAGCTGAGTATAAATTCAAAGAACTGTCCATTGAAAAATCCAACGCGTTTTTGGCATCCATTGATAAAGCTATCGCCGTCAATAAACCGCACTCATTGGCAGAATTAACCAACATGGATCATCTGTCCTATCGAGAGAAACAAGCAGAAAAACCCAAATTTGGTTTTGTATAATTATTAAGCCCATTTATTAAGTATAGTCGTTGAGTATCATCAGTAGGCATAAAAAAAAGGAGCGCAATTGGCTCCTTTTTTTATACTAGACATTACTAAACCTAGACCTAGACATTGTCGATTTGCTTTTCATCAATGGGCACAAGCTCAATTACTGTTTTATCTGCATTCATACGAATCGAAACCGTACCGCCATTGACCAGATCACCAAATAATATCTGCTCTGCCAATGGTTTTTTGATTTCATCTTGAATCAAGCGGTTCATTGGGCGTGCACCCATGAGACGATCGTAACCTTTTTCTGCTAGATAATTTCTGACCTCATCATCAATTTCAAGCACCACTTTCTTGTCATCGAGCTGGGCTTGCAGCTCAACCAAGAATTTATCAACCACGGATACGATGACATTTTGATCCAATGGGTTAAATTGAATGATGGCATCCAAACGATTGCGAAACTCTGGGGTAAACATCCGTTTCATCGCTTCACTATTGTCGCGACTATGGTCTTGTTTGGTAAAGCCCATGCTGTTGCGACTGATGCTATCAGCGCCGACGTTAGTGGTCATGATCAATATCACTTGTTTAAAGCTTGATGTGCGACCGTTATTGTCGGTGAGCGAGCCATGATCCATCACTTGAAGCAGCAAGTTAAATACGTCAGGATGGGCTTTTTCAATCTCATCTAGCAATAGCACACAATGCGGAAATTGATTGATTTTTTCGGTCAATAAACCACCCTGATCAAAGCCCACATAGCCTGGTGGTGCCCCAATCAAGCGGGACGCTGTATGTGCTTCCATATACTCAGACATATCAAAACGAACCAGCTCAATGCCTAATAAATTCGCTAACTGACGACTGACTTCAGTTTTACCGACACCGGTAGGACCCGCAAACATAAACGAACCAATCGGTTTATCATCTGGTTTTAAGCCTGCACGTGACAACTTGATGGCATCTGCCAAGTTTTTGATGGCTTCATCTTGACCAAACACCAGATGTTTTAGGTTGCTTTCAAGATTTTGCAGCACCGATTTGTCATCCGTTGAGACTGATTTTGGCGGGATGCGCGCAATTTTTGAAATAATATATTCAATTTGCGGGACATCAATCACCACCTCGCCATCTTGTTGTGCCGCATCAATCACTTTATTATCGGCTTCGCTTAACATAGCTTCAGGCTCGACAACACCATCTGCTGCATGGCTAACATCCAAATCATCGACAAGCGCGTCTTCATCCACCACAGGCTGATTTGATAGCTTGTCATTTGCAACGGCATCAACGGATTGATTGCTGTCCACATTAGATTCAACCTGATTTTCGGCTTGGGCTTGTTTTTGCAGGCGAACAAATGCACCTGCTTCATCAATCACATCAATGGCTTTGTCAGGCAAAAAGCGTTCGTGAATGTGTTTTACCGCCAGATGCACCGCACTTTGTAGTGCCTGGTCGGTATAGCTTACGTTATGGAATTTCTCATATTGTTTTTTCAGACCACGTAGAATATCAATCGTTTCATCAATCGATGGCTCGTTAACATCAACTTTTTGGAAACGACGACTTAAAGCATGGTCTTTTTCAAACACTTGGCGGTATTCAGTAAAGGTGGTTGAGCCGATACAACGCAGCTCACCTGATGCCAACGCAGGTTTGATTAAATTTGACACATCCATATTGCTGCTCATCGATGAGCCTGCGCCAATAATCATATGGATTTCATCAATAAATAAAATCGCATTGGGCTTGGCTTTTAACGCATCTAATAGCGCTTTCATCCGTTTTTCAAAATCGCCACGGTATTTTGTACCGGCAATCAGCGCACCAATATCTAAACTATATACCACACAGCCTGATAATGGTTTTGGTGCTTTGTCATTGACAATCAGCCATGCCAAGCCTTCCGCAATCGACGTTTTACCCACCCCTGGGTCACCCACCAGTAGCGGATTGTTTTTGCGGCGACGGCATAAAATCTGCGCGGTACGCTCGATTTCTGCTTGGCGACCAATTAACGGATCGGTACCACCCGTAGAGGCTTTTTGATTGAGATTAATGGTAAATTCAGTCAATGGGTCTTTATTGGCTTTTTCACCCGTTTCTTCAGTTTCCACGCTGGTTAATTTGTCGCGCACTTTTTTGTCTTGACCATGCGATAGATACTGGGTTAACTCAAGTCGCGTAACCCCTTGTTTTTTAAGCAAGTACACCGCGTAGGTGTCATGCTCTGAGAACATCGAAACTAGCAAATCTGAGCCTTCCACCAAACGGCTGCTAGCAACCGATTGCACATGAAAAATCGCACGCTGCAAGATACGGTCAAAACTGCGCGTTGGTTGTGGCGAGTAATCTTCGTTGATATCGACCGTTGGGGTATGCTCATCAATATACTGGGTCAAATCTTTGCCAAGCTGATCCACATTGACTGCACAAGCCACCAAGGCTTCTACCGCATTTTCATTTTCTAGCAGTGCTAATAGCAAATGCTCGACCGTTAAATATTCATGTGCACGTTGTTTTGCGAGTGTCACTACCAACCGCAACGTGCTTTGTAATTCTAAACTTAACATAAGATGTCCTTAATACTTGTCACCGACGGTTTTTGATTTTGCCCTACTTGAAAAATCATGCGTTATCTAATTGATTGGTTTGACGTCGTTATAGGTGTTGATGGTTATTTGCGTTGATGTTTTCTCAAGTTTCATTTGCCGTCACCTCAGCACCAAATATCTTATGGATATCTGGCTAATCATGCTAAGTTCAGTTAAAAGGAAGTAAAAATGAAAGATGACAAAATGGGAAAAATCAAAATCATTACGTTTAATATAATGACATTGCTAATAAATTCAAGTGATAAAACGTAGTTAATGGCGGGTTTTAAAATGGCAAAAAATTCAATGATGAATAAAAAATAGAAAGGAGGTGCCACCAAAAATAAAACTGGGTTAATTAGCAAACTGCCCCTAACCTTGGGGTTCGATTTGACTCAGTAACGGATAGCCTGCCTGACGCGCTTCACGGTTGACGGCTTGCGCTTTGGTTTCTGCGATATCTTTAGGGTATATACCGGCAATGCCTTTGCCTTGTTGATGAATGGCAAGCATAATACTGATAGCCGAGTCTAGCGTATGTTTAAAATGATTTTGTAAAACATCCACCACAAATTCCATCGGCGTATAATCATCGTTATACATGACCACGGCATACATCTGTGGTTTTTTCAGTTCAGGGTCAGCCAATAGCACATCTTCGACGGGGTCGGTATTTGGCTCGCCTTCTATGTCGGTCAAACGGGCTGGCAATGAATTTGGTGATTGGCTAGGTAGCTGTTTAGGTAGTTGTGTTGGCAACCATGACGGCAGATGCCAATCCATATTCGTAGTGGTTGGCTGTGACACAACTGATTGACGAGAAAAATTAAGTGTTTGAAGCATCATTAATTGAACATTTACCTAAGATTAGATTAAACATTGATTATACTACTTTGCAGCAGATTTTTGCGTATTGGCTGTGCTGGCCACTGGCGTGCTATCGGTCGAACTCACAGGTCGTTTATCCGCTTCAGGCGTTTCTTCAAGCGTGTATGGCATGTTATCAATCGGCTGACCGAGTTGCCAATCATACACTTGCTCAGTTTTTTGGTTGCCGGCGGTTAATTCAAGTTTCACTTGTTTGGGTACAAAGTTTTTGGGCATCAAAAACCGCCCGCGAATTCTTGCAATCCCATGAATCGAGTAACTTTTGGGTTGCAATGGTACCTCGACCATATTAACTTCATCGAGCAAGGTCAATTTTGGTATCAAATTTTTTGGCTGATTTGACGGATCGACCATACCGACATCAAAGCGGTATTCATAGGCATTTTCTGGCAACGGTGCGATTTTTGCCCCGATGACTTGTAAACTCATACCGCCTTTTTTGGCAAGCGAGGTGGTTAAGAATTGCTGACCTTGTTCCAGCTGTAAGTTGGTGACTTTTAGGTCTTGAATATCGGTACGCAGTGCTGATAGGTTCGCCAAGCTGATATCACGCTCTTGCTGCGCGGTGGTTAATTGGCTTTGCAACGTATCAGATTTTAGCTTTAATGATTTGATGTTTTCTGCTGAGATTTCAAGACCTGCGGCGGTTTTTTTCGCTTCTTCAGCGGCAAAGCTTAAGCCGCGATGATAACCAATGCGTTGACCTAACACCAGTGCAATGATGGCAACTAACAACAAGCTAACCCCAAACGCAATCAACCACCCAGACACCTTGTTGGGTTGGGTAATATAATTGCGTTGTGCTTCTGGCAAAGATTGAGAAGAGTTATTATCTTCGGGCAAATCCATAGAGATACTCAAATTGAAAAACGATCAAAACATGGATAATCACAGTACTGATGATAGCTCAAAAAGGGTTGATGAATATGACATCCATTAAAGCGAACCCCATTATAAACAAAAATTATGATGAATTCAGCTAAATTTATTGACCAAAAAAATAATAAAGTTAACCCATTTCATCATAGCGTCATATTTTTTTGGCTAAAGATAATAAAGCAATGCTTGTTATGGCATTAAAATTTCTAAACAGGTTAACCATAAATAGCTTAAGAAAACCACTTAAGCAGACAACTTATTCAAGAAATAACTTAAGGCACTACGGCGACCAACGCCAACCCTGTTTGCTCTGTAAGCCCAAACATCACATTCATATTTTGCACAGCTTGTCCTGCCGCACCTTTGACCAAATTATCTTGTACCACCAAAATCGTCGCCATCGGGCTATTTTCTAGTGTTTGCACCGCAATTCTTAAATAGTTGCTACCCCGTACACTACGGGTATCTGGGTACATCCCTTTTGGCATGACGTCTACAAAATATTCATTTTGATAGCTGGTTTCATATAAGGATTGTAAATCTAACGCTTGACCTGCCGCCGTCAACCGAACATGAATGGTGGTAAACATACCGCGAATCATGGGTACTAAATGGGGTACAAAGCGGATATCATGCGGCTGAAAGCGTTTGCTTTGACCCAATATTTGGTCAATCCCTTGGGTAATCTCTGGAGCGTGACGATGACCTGCCACGCCATAGGCACTAAAGCTATCGGAGGTCTCGCTAAATAACAAATTCATTTTGGCTTGGCGACCCGCTCCTGAGACGCCTGATTTGGCATCAATAATAATCCAAGGTTCAATCAATGCCTGCTGCTGGCTGTTTTGGGCATCGATTAGCGGTTTTAACCCCAAAATCGCCGTGGTGGGATAACAACCTGGGTTGCCAATAACCTTGGCTTTGGCAATGGCATCACGATTGACTTCGGGCAATCCATACACAGCGTCTTTTAAAATATCAGGGCAAGCATGTTCAAGTTTATACCAAGTTTCAAAATCTTGTAGCGACTGCAAACGAAAATCCGCCGCCAAATCAATGACTTTAGTGCCATTGTCGGTTAAAAATCTGGCATGCTTCATCGCAACGCCATGGGGAGTAGCAAAGAATACCACATCACATGCGGCTAATTTTTTTTCATCCAAATCCGAAAATGTTAAATCGGTCACGCCCCGCAAACTTGGAAACATATCATCGACGCGCCTGCCCGCTTCTGAGCGCGATGTCAGCATCGTCACTTGTGCCTGTGGATGACGACTCAATAGTCGAATTAGCTCTACGCCCGTGTAGCCTGTGCCACCGACAATACCTACTTTGATCATGGTCGTCTCCTGATATTATTATTAAAGTTTGTACTCATGCACCGCATCAATAAAAGCTTTGGCATGGTCAGGATTAACCCATTGGTTAATGCCGTGACCTAAGTTTGCTATATAACCTGTTTTGTCACCGAGGCTATAGGCGTCCTGTAACATCAAATGCGTCTGCTGGCGAATATGCTCAGGCGATGCAAATAATGTCGCGGGGTCAAGATTACCTTGCAGCGCGATGCCTGTATGCCGCTTGTTGTGCAATTTGGTCAATGCTTTTTGCTGTTCAAAGACGATGCTGCGGGCTCTATCTAGGGGCATTGTCCAATCAAGCCCTAGCGCATCCGCGCCACTATGGCATTGGGTATCTAACCACAAGCCGCCACCTTTGGTAAATAATACCACAGGTACTTCTGGGTATTTTGCTTTGATCGCCGCGACAATTTTAGTGTTGTAATGGTGTGAGAATTCAACAAATTGACGATGCGCCAATGCCCCGCCCCAACTATCAAAAATTTGTACTAACTGTGCCCCTGCGGCTATTTGCGCTAGCAAATAATCAATCACGGCATCGGTGATTTTAGCGAGCAGCGCATGCAAGGTGTCAGGTTCGCCATACAACATGGCTTTGGCATAGCGGTATTCTTTAGAACTACCGCCTTCAATCATATAGGTCGCCAACGTCCACGGACTACCTGAGAAGCCAAATAATGGCGCACGGCCTGCCAGCGCATGACGAATACTGGTCACCGCTTTCATCACATAGTCGAGTGCATCTGCCATCGCGACGGTTGGCAAGGCTTCAACCTCTGCCATGCTTCTGACAGTTTTGTGAAATTTTGGACCTTCCCCTGCTTCAAAATACAGACCCAAACCGAGCGCATCAGGAATGGTTAAAATATCACTAAACAAAATCGCCGCATCCAACTCAAAACGGCGAAATGGCTGAATGGTGACTTCCGTCGCCAAATCGGTATTTTTGCAAAGCGATAGAAAGTCACCGGCTTGGGCACGGGTTTTTTTATACTCAGGCAAATATCGACCGGCTTGTCGCATCATCCACACAGGCGTCACATCCGCAGATTCAAAACGCATGGCTCTTAAAATACGGTCATTTTTTAACATCGGAAAGTTATGGGTCATGTCATTGCCTTTAAAAATAATCTTGGATAAAAATACTATTGAATCAGTCTAAAAGTAGTCAAATTTTCAATCAAGAATTGTCGAAAATTATACGATAATCGCCATATTATCACGATGGACCATCACGTGGCGTTCCTCATTTTTACCCAAAATCGCTTCGATGTCGCTATTGCGTTTGCGAGCGATGCGCTTAGCTTCATTTGATGAGAAATCCACCTGACCGACCGCGATACGCACCCCTGTTTTATCAACGCACTCCACCACATCGCCCTCATCAAAATCACCTTGCACTTCAATCACCCCGACAGGCAATAAGCTTTTGTTATTTTTAATGATGGCATCCACTGCACCATCGTCAATCACCAAGCGACCTGCCATACGCAGATGAGCGGCTAACCATTGTTTTTTGGCAATGCGTTTATCCTCGTCATTGGTGGTGAGCATCGTACCTAACGATTCCCCTTTGACCACGCGATTAATCACGTTATCGATGCTGCCGCTGACAATCACGGTGGGACAACCACCCATTGCCGCAAGCCTTGCCGCACGAATTTTGGTAATCATCCCGCCACGACCCAATTTACCGCCATCTCCCGCCACATCAAACAAATAATCTGCCATTGCCCGCTCAGTCTTAATCAGCTTCGCATCCGGGTTGGTGCGAGGATTATCGGTGAATACGCCTTGCTGGTCGGTCAATATAATGTATAAATCAGCTTTGACCATGGCTGCCACCATCGCACCTAGACTGTCATTATCACCAAATTTGATTTCATCGACACTGACGGTGTCATTTTCGTTAATGACCGGTAGCACGCGCCATTCAAGTAGCTGATTTAACGTACTGGCGGTATTGAGATAACGATTTCGATTGGCAAGATCGTCATGTGTCAGTAGCAACTGCGCGCTTTGTACACCATACTGAATCAACGCCGACCACCAAGTTTCAATCAAGCCCATCTGCCCAATGGCGGCGCAGGCTTGCAAGGCTTGTAGTTTTTTGGGGCGTTCCTCCAAATTCATCCGCACCACCCCTTCTGCCACTGCCCCTGAGGACACTAGCAATACTTGGTAGCCTTCATTATGCAGCTTGGCAATTTGCTTCGCCCATTCATAAATTGCGGTGCGATCCAAGCCTTTACCATTATTGGTCAGTAGCGATGAGCCAATTTTTACCACAATGGTGTTGGACTTAAGGGCTTTTTTAGTTGAGCTAGGTGAGGCGGTGGCAGTCATAATCAGTCAAGTGCAATTTTTTAATCAAATTAAATGCCATAATGGCTTGGCTGAGCATTGTAACAATTTTTACCGGCTTTATAAATGCTAATTCGATGCCGGTAGCCGTTAAATATCACACGTTTTTATCATACGCATTTTTATCCCAATCAAATAGCAACCATTGAAAAAACAAATTGACATTGTCAACTAAAAAATATCGACTTGAAGTTTTCTCAATTTAGATGAGGATAACTTGCTATCAACATTGCTTTTATATAAATTTGCTCATCTTCATGTGCTACTGGGTTTATCAAATTTATGAAAAGAGCTGTTGTCACCACTTCCTCATCTTGTCTTGAAGCCCTCGGATTGTCGCAAGGCATAGACATTCTGCGCTTACACGTAAACATCAATAACGTTGATTTTATCGATGGTAAAAATATCACCAGTGAGCGTCTGGCAACCATCATGAAAACCAACCTCAAATCGGTGGCGAGGACATTTCCGCCATCCATCCATGAGATGCATCTGTTGTTTAATGATTTGATTGCTCGCGGGGTCACTGAGGTATTTGTTTGCGGTATTTCGTCCAAATTTAGCCAAACCTTGCCCATGCTAGAAGAACTCAAAGTACATTATGCCAATCGTCTGCACATCTTTGTGTATGACACCAAAACACTCAATATTGCTGAAGGGGCGCTGGCGTACGAGGCAAAAGTGTTGATTGAACAAGGTGAATCGTTTGAAAACGTGGCAAAAAAACTTGACGATTTGCGACGTCGCAGTGAGTTTTTATTTACCCTCAGTGACTTGGACTATATTATTCGCAACAAAAAATTGTCCGCCCCTGCCGCATTTGTTGCCAACTTATTTGATATCAAACCGATTATGCAAATTAATCAAATTGGCGAGATTATCGCGGTGGAAAAAGTGCGTAAGCTTGAAAAAACCCTGATCACCATGGCAAAAACCGTCGAAAAATTTGCCGCCAATCAACCCGCGTTTATCTATTTGACAGATACGGGACATCATGAAAGCACCGAATTTTTTAAAAAAATATTGGCGACGCATTTTGGTTGGCATGATTTGCCTGTCATTCGCGTGTCGACTATTTCACTTGCCAATCATGGCTTGATGGGAACAGGCATTGGGGTGTTTTATGGTGAATTACCCCATATTGTCAAAGCATTAAAAAAATGACCGGTCCTTATCTACATTCACCTAATAAAAAAGGTTAGCCTGCGCTAACCTTTTTAAAGCTACTCCAATCACCGCTAAGAATCACCGCTAAGGTGCGTAGACCACTTCCACGCCATCATCGTCATCGTAGTCGTCGTCATCAAAATCATCTTCATCCAATGCGCGACCTTCACGCTCAGCTTTACGTTTGGCACGATACGCTTCTTTTTGCTCTTCCGTATTGGCGCGCACTTCCGCTTCCAGTCGTTCAAAACGCAAACGCTGACTTTCAGCAAAATCAGGATCGGTTTCTTCCATCTCGCGCTCTTGCTCGATTTCGTTCATCAAATGCCAAACGACGGCATCAACCCCTTCTCCTGTGAGCGTAGAGGTACGAAAAACCATCCCTGTCCAACCAAGCTCTGCCACGATGTGGGTGCAAAGTTGGTTTAATGACTCTTCAGGCACTTGGTCGATTTTATTTAAAATCAAAATCTGTGGCAGTTTTGACAGCTCTGGCGAAAATTTTTCTAACTCATTAAAAATCACTTGGGCGTTTGCCACAGGGTCGCTACCATCAATGGGCTGTACATCGACAAGATGCAATAATCGACGGGTACGAGCGACGTGTTTTAAAAAGCGGATACCCAGTCCAGCCCCTTCAGAGGCCCCTTCAATCAGACCTGGGATATCTGCCATGACAAATGAGCGGTGTTTACCCACATCCACGACACCCAAATTCGGTACCAAAGTGGTAAACGGATAATTGGCAACTTTGGGTTTGGCAGCAGAGACTTGACGAATAAAGGTGGATTTACCCGCATTTGGCAGACCGATAAGACCCACGTCAGCCACCACTTTTAGCTCAAACTTCAAGACTTTTAATTCGCCTGGAAAACCTGGGGTGGCACGTCGTGGTGCTTGATTGGTGGAGGTTTTAAAATGGGTATTGCCTTGCCCGCCGTCACCGCCTTTGGCAATCCTCGCCGTTTGCCCTTTTTTGGTCAAGTCCGCTAAGACCTCACCTGTTTCAGTATCAACCACGGTGGTACCGATGGGTACGGATAGATAGATATCATCTGCCCCACGACCTGAACAGTTTTTGGCACCACCATTTTCACCGCGTTTGGCATCATAGCGACGCGTAAACCGGTAATCGACGAGGGTGTTGGTGTTGTCGTCGCACACCACGTATACATCACCGCCTTTGCCGCCATCACCGCCATCGGGGCCGCCTTTGGGGACGTATTTTTCTCGGCGAAAACTGACGATACCATTGCCGCCGTCGCCTGCTTTGACTGTTACGATTGCTTCATCGATAAAACGCATTGAAGACTTTCCTTAAATTCTTGAATAACCAAATATTATAGCATGAATTTTAGCAAGAAAAATTTGAACATAATTGATGTTTGAAATTTTATCCAATAAAAAACCGCCCAAACTTGAGCGGTCTTGTAATCGTTCTTAGCGCTTAGGAACATTTAGGCATTTTTTGCCATGGTTTCAGCGACACGTAGAACTTGGGTGCTATAGCCCATTTCGTTGTCATACCATAAGTACATCACGGCACGGTTGTCTTGAGCAAGCGTAGATTTGGCGTCCCAAATCGCTACTTTTTCACAGCCCACAAAGTCGGTAGAAACGGCTTCATCCGAATCTGAATAAGCAATTTGCGCTTGCCATTGTTCGCTCTGACTGGCTTCTTTGATAAAGGCATTGAGTTCATCGCTTGAATTGACTGGGTTTTTGAAATTCAAATTCAAAATCGCAAGGCTCACGTTTGGCGTTGGTACACGTACCGAGCTGCCTGATAATTTGCCTTTTAATTCTGGAATCGCTTTACTGACCGCTTTGGCAGCACCTGTGCTTGTCATTACCATATTTAAGGTTGCAGCACGCCCACGACGCTCGGCTTTATGGTGGTTATCAACCAAGTTTTGGTCATTGGTGAAGGCATGGATGGTTTCCATGTGACCGTTTTCAATGCCGTATTTATCGTTTAAGAGTTTGAGCGTAGGGGTAATCGCATTGGTAGTACAGCTTGCCGCTGATACGATGGTATCACTGCCGATGGTGTCATCATTGACATTATAAACGATGTTTTTGATATCGCCCGACGCTGGCGCAGTCAATAGCACTTTTTTGGCACCTTTTGACTGTAAATGTTTGCCAAGACCTGCTTCATCTTTCCATTTACCAGTGTTGTCGATGATTAAGGCATTGTCGATACCATAAGACGTGTAGTCGATTTCGCTTGGGTCAGCGGCATAAATGACTTTGATAAAACGACCATTTGCGATGATACCGCTGTTTGCTTTATCCACCACCACGGAGCCATCAAACCAGCCATGTACCGAGTCACGCTCAAGCAAGCTTGCACGTTTTTCCAAATCTGCTTCACCGGCTGGACGGACGACGATGGCTTTTAATTGTAAGCCTTTGTCTGAGGCAGGACGGCTCATCAGCAAACGAGCCAAGATACGACCGATACGACCAAAACCGTACAACACGACATCTGTCGCAGGCACTTCCTCACCGCTAGTAAAGCTGCCGGCTTGTTTGCCTGCTTTGAGCGCTTGACCCAAGTCCACCGTGGTATGGCTTAGATTTTGGTCGTTTAACGCGGTGGCGAAAGCGAGTGTATCAGCGATGTTAAGGGCGTTTTTGTCATGATGAGCGATGATATCAACAAGATTTAGCGCAATGCGGTTGCCAAAAAACAACACATTGACGCCTTTATTGGCTAGGGTATTTAGCTCAATTAACAACTGAACCGCTTGGGCTTCTTGATTTTTGCGAGTAGTGAGGTGGTCTCGGTAGAGATTGGCAGACATAGTATGACCTTTTTTTGTGAAGGAAAAATAAAATCTGTAGAAAATGCAGCAAGAAATAAACGCCTAAATTGTAACGGAATTTAGGCGTTTTAGCAATTTTAAAGCAGGGTGTTTCAACTACCTAGATTATCGGCTGTTTTGTACGGTTTTTTGCAATTTACTGACATCGTAGCCTTGAGATTTTGCGGTAGCGACCATTGTTTGATAAGTGTCTTCATCCATCGTGGGTGTGCGTGACAAAATCCACAAGTATTTTTGATTTGGCGTACCCACCAACGCATGATTATAATTGGGGTCTAAAGCAAGCACCCAATAGTCGGCTTTACCCATAGGCAACCAACGCAGTCCTTGCGGCAAGAAAGTAACTTTGAGTTTACTGCCACTGTCGCCATTTTTGGTGGCTTCACCAATGCTTTGCATGGGTTTGCCATCTTTGCCCATACATTGGTTATTGACTTCCACCTTGCCAGTCGGTTGTAGGATGTAAGTGGCGGTGACATCACTGGCACAGTTACGCTGAAAAAACATCGGCAAACGGGCGATTTCGTACCATTTCCCCGCATAACGGTTTAAATCAACGCTTTGTACCGCCTGAGCTTTGCCAACGCCTGTGGGCTTGGCGGTGGTTTCGGTTGCGATATTTTTGGTGGGGGTGGTAGAGCAAGCACTCATCGCAAATAATGTACCTGCAATACCTGCCACTGCTAGCGTTTTTTTACTCATTATTTTCATTGTCTATATCACCTTATTTTGCTCATTCTTATTGCGCATTAAAGTACTCATTTTAGCCCAAAATAAACACTCAAACGGTGACTATTGGGGCGTTTTTTTGTCAGCCAGTTGTTACAGTTAATACGTTATTGTCAAATAGCAACGCCCAAACAGTTATGGGCGTTTTTCATTGGGTTAAAGATTGTACACAGCATAAACAACAAACCGACTAAGTTAAAAACAGCTACCCAAAAAATGATTGCAGTTTTTTGACATCCAGCCATAAAGGGGCAAGCAGCGGTGACAGCTGCATTAACCACGCAAAACACGCCAATAGCATCCCCATCGCCATAACGTGGGACGATAAAAAATGATGTTTGGCGAATTTAAACCATAGGATTGGCATCTCGCTAGCACTAGCCACAAAATATGTAACAAAATTGTAACAAAAAATCAACCTGTTGGCTAGTTTTTATACCTTGTCGGCCAATAACCGAATACCCGCGATTCCCATCGCCCCATGTTCATAGGCGGTGGCTAAATCTGCCTGCCCCACCCCGCCCAGCGCAAATATAGGAACATCACTAAGCTTTGCTAATTCGCCGAACGCTTGCCAGCCCATGCCCCCATTTTGAAAGGTTTCTGGGTGTGTCGGAGTGGCTTTCACCGGGGATAAAAAACAGCCCATGACAGTATGCGAGGTTGCCAAGGTATTTAATCCGCTTAGGCTATGTTGATCATGACAACTGCCAAAATAGCGATAATTTTTTGATAGGTTTAAGAAATTAAGCGTGATGAGTTGTTGGTGATTCAAATGCACCATGCCGTTTTTTAACCACGCATCTAATCGTTCAGGCAAGCGCTCAAGTAAGCACGCTAGTGTTGCATATTGAATAATCGGGGTGATATCCGCCCTTATCGTTAGCAAGCCATCAATCATAGCGGTGGCATTTTCATCGCTGGTTTGCGGGCGAAGATAACAATGAGCACTTTGGGGCAGTTTTTGGCTATAAAAATCAACCCACTTATCCACACTAACGAAGCTATCTAAAGGCTGGGTGATATAAATCGTATTAGGCAATTTTAACCAATCTAAAATGCGGGCATTGGCATCGGGCAGCGGGTACTGATTGGCGACTAAGTCTGACTGGTGCACCCATGTGACGGCTTGACCTTCCTTGCCTTTACCTTCTTGCAAACCATCAAACTGCGCTTGACTCACTTGAATTTTAAAAACGTGCAATGCCACGGTTTTATCAGCATAATCATGGCGTATTACCCCCATTTTGACTGCGGTATTTTGCGCGATATCCAAGCCAATCTCTTCATAGACTTCACGGATTAACCCTTGTGTTGGGGTTTCATTTGGCTCAATTTTTCCCCCAACAAACTCATAGCGATTGCCTTGGTGTTGACTGGCATGGCGAAATCCCAGTAGATATTGATTGTTAAAATGTATCACCGCGACTGCCACATTGACGACTTTTGACATATTTTTCTCAAACTATTGATTATCACCCATTATAAAGCATTAAATTTGATGAAAAAGTGAAAAAAGTCACTTGACGACCCATTAAATATAAATGATAATCATTATCAATTAAAAACACTATTCGTCCATCTTATAGAGAAAAGGAGTATCCCATGCTACACTTATTAAATCGCGCCAATCTCATCCAACAAAGTTCCTTGCCTACGCTATATTCCAATCATTTATTTGCGCTGACCAAAGAGATTCGTATTCAGCATGACGGCGAAGAATACCGTCTTCGATTGACCCGTAATAACCGCCTAATACTCACCAAATAGTGACTTACCAAATAGTCCCGGTGAAATTGTTAATAAAAAAGCCAATCTTCCTCAGATTGGCTTTTTTAAATGGTTAAGTTAATAGTCACTGTTGCCCGTCACCTTGCCTAGTTACTGTTAACAATCACCTGAATTAACCCATGCGAATAGCGCCGTCCAAACGAATGACGTCGCCATTGAGATAGCTATTTTCGATGATGTGTGCCACCAATTTAGCAAATTCTTCTGGGTTGCCCAAACGTTTTGGAAAAGGCACGGCTTGCTCAAGACTGGTACGGGCAGCTTCTGGCAGGCTTGCCATCATCGGTGTGCCGAACACCCCTGGGGCGATGGTCATGATACGTATTTGATGGCGCTGCAGCTCACGCGCGAGTGGTAAGGTTAAGCCCACCACACCTGCTTTGGATGACGAGTAACTGCCCTGCCCGACCTGACCATCAAATGCGGCAATTGAAGCGGTGTTGATAATCACACCTTTATCTTCGTTGCTGTCTGCAGTATTTTTTGCCATCGCCGCCGCCGCCAGTCGCGCTACATTGAAAGTGCCGATGAGGTTAATCTGGATACCACGGGCGAAGGTGGTTAAATCGGCTGGATTGCCTTCTTTGTCCAGTAATTTTTGTACCACCACGATACCAGCACAGTTGATTGACCCTGATAATTTACCAAATTTGGTCACACCCGCCTCAATTGCATTTTTGACATCCGCTTCGCTGGTGACGTCACATTTTGCAAAAATCACGTTGTCGCCCAATTCAGCCACTAATTTCTCACCTGCTTCTTGATTGAGATCGGCGATGATAACATTTGCGCCTTGCGCCACCAAATAACGGGTTGTGGCTTCACCTAGACCTGACGCGCCGCCTGTGACCAAAAAGGTATTATTTTGTACTTGCATTGTTTTTCCGTTAACCTGTTATTTTTTGTTGATAAAAAAAGCATAGCTAACGCTAGCTACTCTTTTGCATAGGGATAAAATTTTTGTTAGTGCGCCTCACTCATGCTACGCAGCATAAAACGCTGCACTTTACCACTTGGCGTTTTTGGCAAGGCATCGATAAACTCAACGATACGTGGATACGCATGGGCAGATAACCGTGCATGCACTAAGCTTTGGATGTCTTTGGCTAACTCGTCATTAGCGGTATATCCGTCTTTGAGTACAACATAGGATTTGATGATGTGACCGCGTATGTCATCTGGCACGCCAATCGCCGCGGTCTCGGCTACCGACGGGTGTTCCATTACCGTGTTCTCGACATCGGTAGGACCGACGCGATACCCTGCGGTGGTAATAATATCGTCATCACGCCCGACAAACCAAAAAGTGCCATCATCATGCTGCTCGACCATATCACCCGTTAGATAATAGCCTTTTTCAAACGGGTTTTTTTCGTTCCACGTATAGCCTTGGAAAAATAAGGATGGCGAATTCGCCACATCAACAGCTAGCTGACCTTGTACGCCTGCGCCTACTTCATTAAAGTTTTCATCCAGTACCGCCAAACGATAACCTGGCAATGGCATACCCATTGAACCAATTGGCTGATCATGGGTTAACTTATGATGACAGCAGCACGCCATCCCCAATTCGGTTTGTCCATAATGGTCAAGAATAGATGCACCAAGATTGTCATTAATCCACGTCACCACTTCAGTATTTAACGTCTCACCCGCTGAGCTAATACGCGTCAATAGCGGTAACTCATCAGCTTTGTTGTCAAAAACACCGCTTGATTTCATCATACGAAATGCGGTGGGCGATGAGGCTAAATTAGTGATTTTATGGTTTTTGATAAAATCTAATGTATGCTTGGCATCAAATCCTGACTCATTAAAGTGGGTGGTCGCACCCACTAGCAAAGGTCCTGTAATCGCATAATACAAGCCATAGGCCCAACCTGGGTCAGCCATGTTCCAAAACCGATCATTATCGCTTAGACCCACTGCGTGTACCATGTACAAATAAAATGCGGTTAGCGCTTTAACTGGTACTGCCACGCCTTTTGACTTGCCCACGGTACCTGAAGTAAACATTTGCAAGAAAGGATCTTCCCCTGTTAGCATCACAGGTTCAAAGTCTTCCCTTTGCGCTGCCATTAAGCTATCAAAATGCCAATCGCCATATTGTTTGGCGGCTTGCTCGCTGCCCACCATCACCATGTTTGGTAGTAGGTTTATGTCATTGAATTTTTCACGGTTATGGCTGTCGGTGAAAACCACTTTAGTAGCGGCTTTTTCAAGGCGGTATTCAATCGCTTCGACACCAAATGCGGTAAACAATGGCTGATATACTGCACCGATGCGCCATGCACCCACAATCACCGCTAACAAAGTCGGTGTACGGGGCAGCATGGTTGATACCCGATCGCCTTTTTTCACTCCCAAAGAAGTCAGCAGATTTGCCATTTTACCGCTTAGTTTATCGAGCTGCGCGTAAGTGATTTTATGGATATTGCCTTGGGTGTCTTCATGCACTAGCGCGACTTTATTTGCCTTATCAGACTGGGCGTGACGACCCACACATTCCACATAGGCGTTGATACCATTGATACGGCAACCTTGCAGGATTTGCTGTTCAAGTTCGTCGATATTGAATTGGTCGATGTAGCTTTGATAGCGGTAGTTTTGATAATCAGGATGGGTAGATTGCGGGGTTTGGGTGTCAAGATTGTCCATGATAGGCTCCTAATGTCGTCCATGAGATAGGAATAAGTGCCAGTGCCAACGGTCACCCACTGGCTTAAAATAACCCTGACTTCAAATAAATCTGGCCTGAAATAAATTTGAGTTGATACAACCAGTTTTTTGACGATGGGCTCGCAATTATTGCTGATTTACACTCACGCTGATTTACTTGTATCTCGATTTACTTGTACCAAGTCAAGCTAACAAATTCCTTTTGTTAGCTTATGATGCCTAAAATTTTGGATAATTTCAAGTATTATGATATGAATTGTATCGTTTTAAAAATTTTACTGTTAACCAATAAACTTAAAAAAGTTCTCTTTATAATGGCGCAGTTCACGAATCGAATCACGGATATCATCAAGTGCCAAATGACTTCCTTTTTTCTCAAAGCTTGACAAAATATCGGGGCGCCAGCGATAAGCCAGCTCTTTGACCGTTGACACATCTAAATTGCGGTAATGAAAAAACCGTTCAAGCGTTGGCATTTGACGTGCCAAAAACCGTCTGTCTTGGCAAATCGAATTGCCACACATCGGTGAGCGTCCTGATTCGACATATTTACTCAAAAATGCAATTGTTTCGCTTTCTGCTTGAGCCATCGTCACGTTACTACGGCGAATACGGTCTATCAGTCCTGATTGCCCATGTTGGCGCGTGTTCCAATCATCCATGCTGTTGAGCACAATGTCAGGGGTATGGATGGCAAACACAGGACCTTCGGCTAAGATATTGAGTTCACTGTCAGTCACTATCGTCGCTATCTCGATGATGGTATCGTTGAGGGTATCTAGACCTGTCATCTCAAGGTCAATCCAAATCAGATGTTTTTTATCAACCGCCATACTGTTGCCTTTTCATACTCTTTAACAAATAATCCGCCATCTTAGCAGATTTTACAGGTAAAATATCGGTTTTGTTGGCGATTGCTCATGCGTGCTCATGTAGCGAGTCTAAAAGTATTGTAAAATTTTATAAGGTGTTAGTATGGTAAAAAATCCCCTAGTGGCTGAGGTAGTAGATAGCGTATGGCGTTAATCCGTAAACGTAAACTCACTGACCAGCAAACCCGCCGCATCCAAAAACAACAAAAATCCCAGCAAGTGCTGGACGATGCCCAGCTGATGGATGGCATTGTTGTCGCAAACTTTGGCAAGCAGCTCGAAGTCCAGGCCACTAGCCTACCGCAAACCCTGCCTGAAAAACCGATTGTCGCCGCTGACGAGCCAGAACCGTTTTGGCAACCCATCACTCTGCACAGTGTTTGGCGTTGTCACACCCGTACCAACTTGCCACTGATTGCCACTGGGGATAAAGTCCGCTTTATCGCTGACCCAAATACAGGACTTGGACGCATTGAAGCGATTTATGATAGACAAAGCATCATCAACCGCCCTGACCGTTACCACAAGCTCAAACCCATCGCCGCCAATGTCGATATTTTAGCAGTCGTATTCGCGCCGCTGCCGCTGCCGTCTGCCCAGCTGATTGATCGGTATTTGGTGGCTTGCCATCACTCAGACATCACCCCATTGCTGATTTTAAATAAAGCCGATTTGTTGGCAGATGGCAGTCATAGCGACGTGTCAGAGCTACTGTCAGCTTATCAACAGCTTGGCTATGCCACCTTGGTGACCCAATCAAATGGTGATTTAACCCAACTAAAAAACACCGTTGCCGGCAAGAACGTGATTTTTGCCGGTCAATCAGGGGTTGGTAAAAGCAGCTTGGTCAACCAGTTATTGCCTGCTGCGGGACAATCAGTCAATGAAATTTCAACCATTTCACAGTTGGGTCAACATACCACCACCACCAGCCGATTTTTAGCGTTTGACCCGATGGCGCTTAGCAAAGGTGCCATTATTGATACACCCGGTATTCGCGAATATGGGCTTTGGCATTTGACCCCTGATGATATTTTGCAAGGCTTTATCGAGCTTGCGCCGCTTGCGCCCTACTGCCGTTTTCGCGATTGCAAACACACTGAGTCCACGCCCAATTGTGCGATGTGGCAGGCGGTGACAGACGGGCAAGTGCTAGCAAGGCGGGTGGATAATTTGGTGCTTCTGCAACAAGAAGCGGCGACGCAGGATTTTTAAGCTTGCGGTTTTAGAGTAAATATTAGACTAAATAAAAGTTTCTTAAAATTGACAACTACCGTTATAATACAGTCAATTTTTTATGGGCAATCAAACGATAATTTTGACGCAATGCCCCTGTGGAGGATATCTTGGAACGTTGGTTTGAGTTTATGGGTCATCACCCATTTTTATTTGGCACCATGTTTGTGCTAATTGTGCTATTTTTTATGCTTGAGAACAAACGCGGCGGCAAAAAAATCAATCCAAATGCAGTGGGCTTGATGGTTAACAACCAAAACGCTCAGCTGATTGATATCCGACCACGAAAAGATTTTGAAAAAGGCTATATCAAAGGCAGCCGCAATATCCCGTTTACTGAGCTAAAAGACCACGTTGACGCACTTCGCAGCGCTGACCATCCTATTATCATCGTTTGCCAAATGGGTATGACGGCGGGTACCGCCGTGGCAATGATTGGTAACGACAACGTTTATCGTCTTGATGGTGGTATTACCAATTGGCAAGCCGCAGGTTTACCTTTAGTGGTAGAAAAAACCGTGCCCGGCAAAACCAAATAAGATTGGTTGGCTGTTCACAATTTGAAATTTAAATCGCCAAGCCCCATAACCATCAATAACGCTTTATTATCTCATCGGTATCTGATAATAAGCTCTTAACCCATTTTGAAAAATCCAGAAATAAGGAGATTGTTATGGCTATGGTAAAAATTTATACCACACCGACTTGCCCCTACTGTATGCAAGCTAAAATGTTATTAAAAAACAAAGGCCAAGCATTTGAAGAAGTTAACATGTATGATGTGACCGCAGAAGAACGTCAGGCATTGGCGCAAAAAACCAATAACTACCGCACAGTACCGCAAATTTTTATTGACGATAATTTTATTGGTGGTTATGACCAACTCGCTGGTCTTGAGCGTCAAGGCAAACTTGACGGTTTATTAGCGGATTAATCGTTCGCAGATTAAAAAACTTTACTACATAAATAACCCCATTATAAATACAGTTGATAGTTTTTAGAAAAAGTTAAAGCTGTCATATTGTTATAATTCCCGTAAGAACAGTTAATTGAGGACACTACCATGGCAGACGAACAAAACTTACCACAACTGGCGCTAGAACGTATCTATGTTAAAGATATGTCATTAGAAGTACCGGGTGCAGAGGTATTTACCCGTGAATGGCAACCAGAGCTTGATATTAACCTATCAAGTGCCGCTGAAAAATTGGACGATGACCACTACCAAGTGGTATTAACCGTTAATGTAACTGCCAATAACGGTGGTGAAACCGCGTTTATCGCAGAAGTACACCAAGCGGGTATCTTTATGTTGCAAAATATCCCTGAAGAACAATTGGGAGCAATTTTAGGTGCGTATTGTCCAAACGTATTGTTCCCTTATGCCCGTGAAGTGGTCAGTGACATTGTGACCCGTGGTAGCTTCCCACAATTGTTACTTGCGCCAGTCAATTTTGACCAAGCCTATCAACAAACGCTTGAGCAAGGTAACTAATTTTTTTTAAAGTTAACTATTTTAAAGCTAACTAATTTTTAAGTGTCGAAAATTAAGAGCAGGATAAGCCCTGCTCTTTTTTTATGTGAAATTAAGGTAAATCGTTAGGACTTGGCGCATGATTCGGTGAGGCTTTGGCTAAAGGCATGGGTGCTTTGCTGATAATCCTGCAGCGCTTGATAAAGTTGTGTCGCTCGTTCAAGGTGTGTGATAATCATGGGGTTTTCCAATCCCAACCAATTGGGCTTATATGGATTAAAGCCTGTATGATTAAAACGACAAACCGATTAATCAAATAAACGCTTAATCAAATAGACATAGGTAGCAAATGATGTTGAATCCAGCCGCGATAAGCGAAGTATCCCATCCGTGCCGTGTGGCGTGTGTCACAGGTGGCGCCAAACGAATTGGTCGGGCGCTTGTGCTGGCACTGCACCAAGCCAATTATAATATCATTATCCATTACCACACCAGTGAATCAGACGCCATGGAACTTGTTGATTACTGTAATGCCATTCGCCCACAATCAGCAAAAAGCGTGCAAGGGGATTTAGAGAACTTTGAAACGCTGCCACAATTGACTTGGCGCATAATCAACAGTTTTGGTCGATTGGATTGTTTGGTTCATAATGCCTCACGCTTTTACCCGACGCCCTTTGGTCAAATCTCTCAGCAAGACTGGCAAAATTTATTTTTGACCAATGCGCAAACCCCGTTATTTATCAGCCAGTATTTATACCCTTATCTAAAAAAATCACAAGGCTGCATTATCAGCATTTTGGACATTCACGCCAATGGCAAGCCATTTGGGGGTTATACGGTCTATAACATGGCAAAAGCCGCGCACCAAATGATGGTGCAGTCGCTAGCAATCGAACTAGCGCCCGATATCCGCGTCAATGGTATCGCGCCGGGTATTAACATTTTACCCATAGAGGGCTCTGAGCAAGCGCTCACCGCTGAAACGATTGACAAAATCTGCCGCGCCGTACCGTTAAAAAGAATTGGCACACCGCAAGATATCGCACAAGTGGCGGTATTTTTGGCAGCTGCCCCGTATATCACAGGGCAGATTATTGCAGTGGATGGCGGGCGTGGTTTGACCTTAGCAGGTAATGAAAACAGGTAATAACAGCAGGCAGCCAGAGCGGGTAAAGTACCCAATTAACCGCAACGCAGCAAACTTTTGAAGTTTTGAATAACGTTTAATGATGTTTTTTCAGTAATTCCATTAATTCTGCTCGAATGTCATCCTCATTGGTGGTGCCATTTTGATTAGCGCTGTCATTGTTTTGGTCAAAGTTTTGTGAGGTGGGTAGCTCGGTCAAAGCCTCTTGGGGTTGTCTTTCACCTAGGGTCACATCGACGCTGCTTTGCGCTTTATTACGCATCACTTGTAGATTGACCACACTGTTGGGTGCTTTACGTGCGACCATTTGAATCAGTGTATTGGCATCATTGACAGGTTTATTATCCATTGCGGTGATGATATCCCCTTTTTGCAAGCCCGCTTTGGCGGCAGGACCATCACGCATCACGTTCATCACTTCAACGCCTTGCGTGTCATCACCTAGCTTGGTTGGGTCTTTCATCGAACTTTGTAATTCAATCCCAAGCCAGCCGCGATGCACTTTACCATCTTTAATAATGCCATTCATCACAAGCTTAACAATCTCAGTAGGAATGGCAAATCCAATCCCCATTGAGCCGCCCGAGCGTGAAAAAATCGCGGTGTTGATACCAACCAGCTGACCATAAGCATCGACCAGCGCACCCCCTGAGTTACCGGGATTGATAGCGGCATCGGTTTGGATAAAATCTTCCACCGTGTTAATACCCAGTCCCGTGCGCCCCGTTGCCGAGATAATACCTTGGGTAACGGTTTGACCGACCCCAAACGGGTTGCCAATTGCCAACACCACATCGCCCACTTGGGTCGACTGTTCACGAAATCCTAAGGGTTTTAGCCCTGTCAAATCAACCTTAATCACCGCCAAATCACTTTCCACATCGTTGCCGATGACTTTTGCCGTTGCCTTGCGACCATCATTAAGCATCACAATAATATTATCGGCTTTGGAAATCACATGCGAGTTGGTGACGATATAGCCATCTTGCGAAATAATGACACCCGAGCCTAAATTGGTATTATCGCTCTCGCCATTAGGGATACCGTGATATTCAAAATAGCGGCGCATCATCGGGTCACTCATATAGGGATGCTCCTCGATTTTTTGCGTGGTATAGATATTGACGACTGACTGGGCAGCGACAGCCACAGCATTGTGATAAGATGCCACCGCAGCATTTGGATTGTCACCGAGTTTTTTGGTATCGACAGGCTCAGATTTCGGCGGCTGCCAACCGGGCTGACTGGCTACCATCGCTTGATTTTTTTGCCAAGGCAGCTGTGGCTTGGTCATCATCCACAAGCCCGCCAACAGCAGTAGCAGTAGCAGTAACAAAATCCAGGGTAGTATTAGAGTAAATTTGTTAGGTTTACGATACGTAGGCGGCAAAACGGGCGGGGTTTCCAAAGGCTTGTCTGAATGTGGGTCTGTCATAGTCAACGTTTCTCAACGATAGGTCAGAAAATAGACGGGTTTGAGCGAAAAATACGGTTTAGTCTAACACTGATTATTTGGTGAGTTGAGCCGATTTTTTATTAGTTTTGTTTCAAAAGATATCTTTGATATTACTGGCTTCAATAAGGGTAAGGGTTGGCTTTGTTGAGGACTGGATTATCATAAAAAAACCGCAGTCATTATTGTGACTGCGGTTTTGAAAGCTATTGCTAAATTAACGCTGTATTGGCATTTTTAAATGTCTTTACGGCGCATATGCGGAAACAAAATCACGTCACGAATACTCGGTGCATTGGTAAATAACATCACTAAACGGTCAATACCGATACCCTCGCCTGCAGTCGGTGGCAAGCCATAGGACAATGCTTCAATAAACTCTGCATCATAATGCATCGCTTCATCATCGCCTGCGTCTTTCTCAGCCACTTGTTGTTTAAAACGCTCGGCTTGGTCGATTGGGTCATTGAGCTCGCTAAAGCCGTTGGCAATTTCACGCCCGCCGATAAACAGTTCAAAACGGTCAGTAATTTCGCTATTGTCATCGTTACGGCGTGCTAACGGTGAGGTTTCGGCAGGATATTCTGTGACGAAGGTTGGTTGACGCAGTTTGGTTTCTGCGGTTTCTTCAAAGATAATGGTTTGCAGTTTACCAATCCCAAAGATGTCTTTAACGTCCTGTTTGAGTACGTTTTTGGCATAATCCGCTAGATAATCACGGTCTGCGATTTTGCTCATGTCAAAATTATCCGCGTATTTCTCAATCGCTTTGGTCATTGGCAAGCGTTCAAATGGTGCTTTAAAACTAATTGCTTCACCTTGATAATCAATCTCCGTGGTACCTAAAATATCGTTTGCCAGTTTTTCAAACATATTTTCGGTTAGTTTCATCAGATCTTCATAATCGGCATAGGCTTGATAAAACTCAATCATGGTAAATTCTGGGTTGTGACGCGCCGACACCCCTTCATTACGAAAATTACGGTTAATCTCAAACACACGCTCAAAACCACCCACGACTAGACGTTTTAAGTACAGCTCTGGCGCAATGCGTAAGAAAAGCGGCATGTCAAGCGCATTGTGATGGGTGACAAATGGGCGAGCCACCGCACCGCCTGGGATGACGTGCATCATCGGGGTTTCGACTTCCATGTAACGCTCATTTAGCATATATTCACGAATACCAGCAATGACTTTACTACGGATAATAAAGGCGTTACGGCTGTCTTCATTGGTCATCAGGTCAAGATGACGGCTACGATAACGAGCCTCCGTATCGCTTAACCCATGGAATTTGTCTGGTAGTGGGCGTAGTGATTTGGTCAATAACTGTACTTCGGTGGCATGCACAGATAATTCACCGGTGTTGGTGCGAAATACATAACCTGTCACACCAATAATGTCACCGATATCCCACGTTTTAAAGTCATTATAAATTTCTTCGCCCAAGTCGTTTTTGCTGACATAGGCTTGTATACGACCTGTCATGTCAGCAATGGTCACAAAGCTGGCTTTACCCATTACCCGTTTGAGCATGATACGACCGGCGACAGTTACCATGACTTTATCGCTGTTTGCCAATGCTTCTTTGTCTTTATCGGCAAATTGCTGCTGCAAGTCTTGGGCATATTCTTTGCGTTTGAATTGATTTGGGTAAGGATTCTTGCCTGCTTGTTTGATTAAATCAAGTTTGCTGTGACGTTGTTTAATAAGTTCGTTGACGTCTTCGGCTGGATGTTCGTTTTCGGAAGTTTGCGATTGGTTTGACATGATATTACCTTTTATTTAAAAACTAAACAATTTTAATAATTTGTCAGCTAAGGATGTGCCTTTATCGTCTTGAATGGACACGTCTAAATCCACTGACCAAACGGTGAAATAGCCATACTGCTCTTTTTTGGTTTCACCGCCTGCTTGTTTACCTTTTTCCGTTAAGAAAATATTTTTACCTTTGGTTTCGATATACCCTAATTGCTCTAATTTTTCGCTTAACTCATTCGACTTTATACCGAGCTTATCGGCAAGTTTACTGATAGTTAATTTGTCAAAATTGCGTGGTTTTTTTGGCTCACTTGCCAGTTCGTTTTTCGGCGATTCGCTTGGCTGAATTTCGACTTTTTTGGGTTCTACTTTATCGGCAGATACTTTGATTTCTTCACTAATGCGGATAATGCGTTGCACTTCTTCGTAAGTGTCGGCATATAGCTGGCTATCGCTATCACGACTAATCAATACGCCCATTTCATTATTATTGACTTGGCTAAATTCGTAAAGATTTAAGCTAGTGATAATACATTCATTTTCATTCAGATAGCATTTGGCGTGTAAATTTTTGCAAAAACTGGTACGCACGAAATCCAAGCCTTTTAGCCAATTAATCTCTTCGGGCTGTAAATCACTTTTACCATATACAATGCGAATATCAATTTTTAGGCGATTTTTGTCTTCGAGTAATTCTTTAACTCGTTCATTGAGCTTTAGATAAGGGCTAATTAAAATAAGGCGGTCAGAAGCCTTCTTTATCATTTCTTCAAGATGATATGTCGTGCCACTGGTATTTAAAAATTTTGCCATCTTATTCTTCCCCACTCACCGATGCCATCAAATCGGCTTGGTGCTCACGCAGTAGGCTGTCAAGAAGCTCATCTAAGTCACCTTGCATAATGGCATCGAGTTTGTACAAGGTTAAATTAATACGGTGGTCGGTCATACGCCCTTGGGGAAAATTATAAGTGCGAATGCGCTCCGAGCGGTCACCACTACCGACCAAATTGCGACGCATATCACTTGACGCATCGATTTGTTTTTGCACTTTTTCTTGCTGAATTTTGGATACCAGCATTTTCATGGCTTTATCGCGGTTGGCGTGTTGGCTACGCTCTTGCTGACACTCGACCACCGTGCCTGTTGGAATATGGGTAATACGCACCGCAGAGTCGGTTTTATTAATATGCTGACCACCTGCCCCACTGGCACGATAAGTATCGATACGCAAGTCGGCAGGGTTGATATCGACGGTATCATCAATCTCAACCTCTGGCATCACCGCAACCGTGCAAGCCGAAGTATGCACCCGTCCTTGGCTTTCAGTCTCTGGCACCCGTTGCACCCGGTGTGCGCCCGACTCAAATTTTAAGCGGCCATATACGCCCGTGCCCGATACGCGGCTGATGATTTCTTTATAGCCGCCATGCTCACCTTCGTTCTCGGACAATACTTCTACTGTCCAACCTTGGGTTGCCGCATAACGCTCATACATACGGAACAAATCACCGCTAAAAATCGCCGCTTCATCGCCGCCCGTCCCTGCTCGAATCTCTAAGAAGGCAGGCACTTTATCATTCGGGTCTTTAGGCAGCATCATTACATTAAGCACGTCTTCAAGCTCATTGATGGTGTCTTTGGCGGCTTGGATTTCTTCCTGCGCCATTTCTTTCATGTCGCCATCGCCCGTTGAATCCGACAGCATTTCTTCAGCGGTTGCCAAATCTTCTTCCGCTTGGCGGTATTTGCCCCAGACATCGACCAATGCTGATAAATCACTGTGCTCAACCGATAATTCACGGAATTTTTTGTTGTCATTCATGGTTTCTGGCTCAGACAGCATGGCGGTGACTTCTTCGAAACGGTCAGACATTTGGTCAAGGCGAAAACGTAAAGATTCTTTCATAATGATGGCTTAAAAGTTTTGGCTTAATTTAGGGCTTAAAAATAGAAAATGGCAAAATAATCGGATATTTTGCCACATTTTGGGGGGATTTGCATGGGTTTCGTGAGAGGCAATAAAAAGCTTAGACTTTTTTGACCAACACACCCCCAATTGAGTAACCTGCGCCAAACGAGCAAATCACACCCAAATCACCCGATTGCATATTTTCTTGGTGCTTGTGAAACACAATCATAGGACTGGCTGAGCTGGTATTGGCATATTCTGCTAACACCATAGGCGCGATCGATTTATCCGCATCTTTGCCCAACACGGTGCGTAAAATCAAATCAATCATGTTGGCATTGGCTTGGTGTAGCCACATTTTTTTGAGCTGTTGTGGCTCAATGTGGTTTTTATGGAGCAGTTCAAGGATTAAATTGGACACGGCAGGACACACTTCACGAAATACTTTGCGACCTTCTTGCAAGAACAATTTGTCGGTCACAGGTGCGTCGATATCAGGATACATCGGCGTGCCAGCGGCTAAGAATTCACTGCGATCCAAAAAGCCGTATTCATTTTTAATATTGGTGGAAAACTGGGTAAACAGATGGCTATCTAAAATTTCATAGCCTTTGGGTGTAGCGAGCTCTTCGATAATCGTCGCGGTTGCCACATCACCAAAGATAAAGTGGCTGTCACGGTTGCGCCAGTTGAGGTGCGCTGAGGTGATTTCGATATTGACCATGGCGACACGTTTGGCGGTGCCAGATTTGATCAGACCGACCGCTTGGGCGATACCAAAGGTTGCGGCGCTACAGGCGACGTTCATATCAAAGCCAAAACCGCCTTGCATACCAATATATTGCTGAATTTCGATGGCGATGGCAGGATACACGCGCTGGAAGTTTGAACAAGCAACAATAATACCGTCTAAGTCTTTACCTTGTAGACCTGCATTGTCCAGTGCTTGTTTGAGTGCATCTAGACCCATTTCTGCCATGATGGACATCTCTTCACCAAGCTTGCGATAAGGAATCACAGGCGCCATGATATCTGGGTTTAAAATTCCGTCTTTTTCCATCACATAGCGGGATTTGATACCTGAAGCTTTTTCGATAAATTCAGCTGTCGAGTGCACAAGTGCCGTCTTCTCACCACGGGCGATGGCATCGGCATTTTTGGCATTATAGTTGTCAACATATTGGTTAAAAGTAGCGACCAACTCTTCGTTACTGATGCTGTAAGGCGGGGTATATAATCCTGTGGCAGTGATACAAATACTCATATTAGGATTCCTTTTCTAAACGTAAAACGGCAAGGTAATCATCTAGCTGTTGTCATCAATAATGATGCCGCGGTGCAAGCCATCGGGAATGGTATTGAACAAACAGATGATTAAAAATAGGGGTGTGGCTTATTATGCCTTGAAAATAGCGATAATGCGATAACTATGTTACAAATTATTTCATAGCCTTAAAAGTACAGAAAACAAATGCGAGGGTTTTTTGCGACCATATACTACCCATACTGCTGTTCCCCTGCTACTTTCTCAGTCAATCGGTGCTGCGATAAAGCACTACTTGGTTAAATTGCTTGGCTTCATCCATATCGGGCAAGGTGGTTGTGTTATCCAACGTCGTTACCTTGTGGTAGCGCGGGTGAGCAAAATTTTTGACGCGGCTATCAGCCACCCAAACCTCATGCGCGTATTGTAAGAACACATCTAATAACGGCAAGTTGGCTTTGTCATACAGCACATCCGCGACCAATAGCACATCGACCTTATCCATGCCAAAGTTCTGTTTTAACTCAAATAAATTATCTAGCAGCTCAACCGTTACCCCATTTAATTGCGCATTGGCTTGGCAGCTAGTTAGGCTCACGCTATCAATATCACAGCAAATGACTCGTTTGGCACCCGCCATTTTTGCGGCAATACCGACAATCCCCGACCCTGCGCCAAAATCCATCACCACTTTATTGCGCACCATCTGTGGCTGCCGCAAAATATACTGCGCCAATACTTGCCCGGACGCCCATGCAAACACCCAATATGGACAATTATTCCACAGATTTTCTATCACCGCTGGCGTCAAATCTTCATGACAAAAATCTGGATCAATGAGCCATAAATAAAAAGGTTGATTCGGCTTAGATAATAGCGGCACATATGTCTTGGCAAGATTAGCGCTAGGCAAGACTTGCTGCAATGCGGTAATCAGTTGATGAAAAACGGTTGATGCGTCAGAAGCATTGGATGGCTTTGAAATTTTATAAGGAGAAGTTTTATAAGCGGAAGTTTTAGCATCAGTCACGTAAAGATTTCCAGTCATGGTGAAAAAATGAATACAAAAAAATGTACAAAAAAAAGGAAGCTTTAAACACTTCCTTTTTTAATTCAAACCCATTATTTTGCAGCTGCTTTTTCTGCCGCTTCTACCGTTTGACGGATGAGTGTATTGATGGTCATTGGACCTACGCCACCGGGCACTGGGGTATAACTTGAGGCAATAGCTTCGATACCTGTCAGCTCAATATCACCCACGCCACCGCTCGTACCATCCGCATGGGTACGCGGATGAAACCCTGCATCCACCACCACGGCGCCCGATTTAATCCAATCTTTTTTGATAAGTTCTGGTTTGCCCACAGCACCCACCACGATATCCGCTTGTTTGACCAATTCTGCCAAGTTTTGGGTACGTGAGTGGCAAATGGTCACGGTACAGTTGGCGTTTAATAGCATCATCGCCATCGGTTTACCCAAAATCGCGCTACGACCCACGACCACCGCATGCTTACCAGCAAGCTCGACGCCGTTTTTTTCTAATAAATACATAATGCCTTGTGGGGTGCAAGAACCATACGCAGGCTCACCCATTGCCATATTGCCAAAGCCTAAACAAGTCACACCATCCACATCTTTTGCCAGCGCAATGGCATCAAAACAGGCACGCTCATCAATTTGGCTGGGCACAGGGTGTTGTAGCAAAATCCCATGCACGTCTGGATTGTTGTTAAGCTCGGCAATTTTTGCCAATAGCTGCTCGGTGGTGGTCGCTTGTGGCATGGCAACTTTTAACGAATCCATACCCACACGTTGACAGGCATTGCCTTTCATTTTGACATAAGTTGCAGAGGCAGGGTCATCGCCCACCAAAATCGTTGCCAAAATCGGCGTGCGTCCAGAGTCTTGTTTTAACTTGGCAACCCGCTCGGCAAGTTCAGCTTCCATTTGTTTGGCATACGCTTTGCCATCTAACACTGTCGCAGTCATGGTGGTTCCTCAATCAATAACGAATCGGTCAACAAAAAGTCGGTTAGCAAAAAATTTGCGTTATTTTAACCGATTTTGCGGTGTGATAACATCCATTGAAAATGTTTAACCGCTAATTTAGCGCTCAAATACCCTTCACAATCCTTCATTACATCGCTTAAATGGCTAAAAAAGTCCTTGCACTTTTAAAAATTTTTGCTATCATAGCAAACCTAAATGAAATGGCTGGGTAGCACAGTGGCCATGCATCGGATTGCAAATCCGCGGACGCCGGTTCGATTCCGGCCTCAGCCTCCATTTTCATTTTGCGGTACTATTATTTTGTTATTATGGGTGTTTTGTTATTATGAGTAAGCGATAAACGCGAAAAAATATCGTAAAAAAATTGCTTGCAAAGTTAACAAAACTGATTATAATAGCACCCACTTCTGACACAGACACCACACGACGCCAAGCGTCAGTGCTGTGACTACCCTGCCCGGGTGGTGAAATTGGTAGACACAAGGGATTTAAAATCCCTCGCTCTTACGAGCGTGCCGGTTCAAGTCCGGCCCCGGGCACCATTGATTAAGCCTAAACAATTTAATGTTTGGGCTTTTTTGTTGCCGGTTATTTTTGAATTTTACCTGTTGCTTTTCAAATTTTACTTATTGTCTTTCAAATAATGAGTAGCCGCCTAAGTTAACGGCACCACTCTCATCACTTCTCCAAACGTGGTCACCCCTTCGGCAATTTTTTTCGCGCCTGCCAGTCTTAACGGCTGCAACCCATCTTGATAGGCTTTTTGCGCGATTTGCGACAAGTCAGCGCCTTCGCTAATCAATTTTTTAAGCGCATTACTAAGCACCATGATTTCATACAACCCTACTCGTCCAAGATAACCAGTGTTACGGCAGTGTTCACAGCCGACAGCATGATTGATGGTATCTGGGGCTGCGGCTTTCCAAGGACTGACTAACGCCTGCCAAGTCTGCTGCTCAATGTCACTCATGGGCTTATTGGATTTACAATGTGGGCAAAGGGTACGCACCAAACGCTGTGCCATGATGCCCAAGATAGTCGCTGAGGTTAAAAACGGCGCAACGCCCAAATCATGCAGCCTTGTTAACGAACTGGGTGCATCATTGGTATGTAAGGTCGATAACACCAAGTGCCCAGTTAGCGAGGCTTGTACCGCCATTTCTGCGGTTTCGGTATCGCGAATCTCGCCAATCATGATAATATCAGGGTCTTGACGCATCAACGAGCGAATACCATCAGCAAAGGTCAAATCAATGTTGTTTTGAATTTGCATTTGGTTAAACGACGGCTCCACCATCTCAATGGGGTCTTCGATGGTACAGACATTGACTTCTTCTGTCGCCAGTTTTTTGAGGGTACTGTACAGCGTCGTGGTTTTACCTGAGCCTGTCGGACCTGTGACCAAAATAATACCATTGGGTTTACGGGTCATGTCATCCCATTTTTGTAAATCTCGCCCTGTCAGCCCCAACTGTTCAAAAGAGCGCACCAGTACCTCGGGATCAAATACCCGCATCACCAATTTTTCGCCAAATGCAGTGGGAAGTGTCGATAACCGCAGCTCGGTTTCTTGACCTTTAGGGGTACGTGTTTTGAGCCGTCCGTCTTGCGGTTTACGTTTTTCAGCGACATTGAGTCTTGCTAAAATTTTTATCCGAGCCACTACCGCGGTCATAATCCCAGTCGGCATTTGATAAACGGTATGCAAAATACCATCGATACGAAAACGCACGTTGCTTTTATCTCGGCGCGGCTCTAAGTGAATATCACTGGCACGCTGGTCAAAAGCGTACTGTAATAGCCAATCAACAATTTTGACGATGTGTTGGTCATTGGCATCGGGATTTTCAATATTGGCGGCATTGCCCAGTTGTAATAATGCTTCGACATTGGTGATATCGGCATCCGCGCGTTTTTGCTGATGGTTTGCCCCCGCAATGGCTTTGGTGACTTGATAAAATTCTTGGCGATAGCGGTTGATTTGCTCAGGACTGATTAATACGGTTTTGATTTTTTTGGGCGACACGATATGCGCAATATTGAGCTGCCAATCTTGATAAAATGGCTGGTCAGTGCCGATTTCCACCGTATCTTGGGTGACGGCGACTGGCAAAATGTGCTGCGAGCGCGCATATTCAAATGACATAATTGATGTCACTGAGGGCACATCGGTTTTCAGCGGGTCAATACGTACATAATCAACGCCTACTTTTTGTGCCAACCAGCGATTGAGCTGGTCAAGACTGAGCGCCATGTGCGTGGTTTTGTCGACCAGATGAAAGCCTGCAATCACTTGCAGGGGATGCAAGCTTTTGCGGTTATGGGTCATCACCAAATTATAATCACGTTGGTCAATGATGCCATCTTTTAGCAGTTCATCAAGACACCAACGGGTATCAATTATCATTGAAAAAGCATTGGATAGCATAGGGTTTCCAAAACGATTGCGCCCATAGAATAGCAATTAGGGGCAATCGGGTTAAAGGATTAAAATTATCATAAAATTGAGTGAAATAAATCACCACGCTACCCATCGTTATGGCTTGGCAACTTATACTGACAATATAGTATCAACAATATGGGCAAGAATATAAGCGCGACTACTGGTATAGTCCTTTGCCATCAAATCGGTGCAACCGCAAAAAATACAGCCCAGATAAAATCGTCATGATACCCAATATGATAAAACTGTATGAAAATGCGGTTTGCGTCTGTGCCAGCGAAGCGCGAGCGGGCGTCAGTAAATGTAGCAGCATCGCCCCAAAGCCAATCCCAAAACTAATCGCCAATTGCTGGTTGACCGCCAATAAACTATTGCCACTGCTGGTTTGACCTGGGCGAAGCCGTGCGATACTGATGGTGTTCATCGTGCTAAATTGTAGCGAATTACACGCCCCCATAAAAGTCAAAAATGGCACACTTAGCCAAATCGGCGTGGTTTGATTGAGTTGTGATAGCAGCATGATATTGACGCCAATCAACAAGGTATTGCCCACCAATGTTCTACGATAGCCAAATCGCTTCACAATACGCGTGACTAGCGGCTTGGTCAACAGCGCGCCCACCGCAATCGGTGCCAACATCCAACCCGCTTGTGACGGCGAATAGCCCAGCACCACTTGTAGCAGTAGCGGCAGTAAAAAAGGAATCGCACTCATCCCCAAACGGGTTAGCAAATTGCCAACGATGCCCACGCGAAAGGTACGCACTTGAAACAAATCCAAGCCAAATAGCGGTTGTTGTCCATTACGCGATTCTGAGTATTTGGCGTGATAATAATAGCCAATAAGCAGCATAATCGCCAATAAAGCAACCATCACGGGAAAAACCGCTGAAGCCAGATTATCGGCATGAATGTTATTGGCAAATTCGAGCGCAAAGGTAAAGCTTGCCATCGCGCCACCAAACAGCAAAAATCCAAGCAAATCCATGCTAGGATTGCGCTGTAGATAGTTGGGCATCAGTTTCCACCCTGCCCACATCCCCAACGCCCCCATGGGAATATTAATCAAAAAAATCCAATGCCAGCTTGCAAGCTCCACCAAATACCCCCCCGACCAAAGGTCCAATCACTGGCGCAATCATCGCAGGCATCACCGCATAATTCATCACCGACAGCATACGCTCTCGTGGATAGCTTTTAATCAGCGTTAACTTGCCCACAGGCATGAGCATCGCACCGCCCAATCCTTGCACCACGCGAGAAAAAATTAGGCTATTGAGCGTTGGTGACACCGCACACATCATCGAGCCTGCGGTAAACACGCCAATCGCCACCATAAAGGTGGTCTTAGTGCCATACTTATCGGCAATAAAACCACTAATCGGGGTAAAAATTGCCAAAGTGAGCGCATAGCTAATCACTGTCCACTGCATTGATAACGCAGGCTGATTCAAATCATGCGCCATCGCAGGCAAAGCGGTATTGAGCACCGTTGAGTCTAAGATTTGCATAAACAAGGCGATTGCCACCACGATTGGCAAATATTTGGTTTGCGCGGGGGTCAAGGGCGCTATAGCAAATAGCTCATGCTGTGGCTTTTTGTCTTCGGTAATGATGGAATTTGGCATGGTTAACTTTTAACAATGGCTAAAGGGGCTGTAATTAAGTGCTTGTTATAAAATCACTAGGGTTAAATGACTAGGATAAATTGGCTATAACCAAGCAAACTTAGGTAACAACGTGTTTCACGATAATTGTTGGCTTTCTAATGTTTTGACAGCAAACCGTCTAGTTTTCACCGCTGTGCGCAATTAGGGCAGTCACATACTGATTTTGTGGTTGGCTGAAGATATTGTCTGTCGTATCATACGCTTGTGTTTCGCCATTTTTCAATACCAGTATCGTTTGGCACAATGCCTTAACCACCTGCAAATCATGGCTGATAAAAATATAGCTTAAGCCGAATTTTGCTTGAATATCTCGCAATAATTTGACCATTGCCACTTGGGTGCTGCTATCAAGCGCTGATGTGGGCTCATCGAGTAACAAAATTTTGGGCTTCATCACCAACGCCCGCGCGAGTGCCACCCGCTGACGCTGACCGCCTGAAAGCTCATGCGGATAACGGCTGATAAAATCTCGTGGCAACCGCACCGTGTCTAAGGCCGCTAATACCGCTTTTTCACGCGCCGTTTTTGCCATACCTTGGATGGTTAGCCCTTCTTCAATTATTTCAAATACACTAAACCGTGGATTGATACTGGCATACGGGTCTTGAAATACCATTTGCATATCCGAGCGATACGGCAAAAAGGCTTTATTCGACAACGCTAAAACGTCCGTCATGTGAGCATTGGCTGACAGCAAAATCTGACCTTGCACCTTGGCAGCATTCGCCAATAATTTGATGAGCGCCAAAGCCGTGGTGGTTTTGCCAGACCCAGACTCGCCCACTATACCCAAGGATTGCCCCTGCGCAAGGGTCAAATTTAACCCTTTGACCGCCTCAAACCATTGGGTGGTTTGACCCAATATATTGTTTTTTTGGGGGAAAGCGATGGTTAACTGTTTAACTTCTAAAACGCTGGGTGAATTGTCAATGATTGGCAAGCTTTGTCCAAAATCTTGATAAATCAATGAGCGCGTATAATCCTGTTGTGGCTGGTCAAAAATCGCTTGGGTCGCCCCCTGCTCCATGACCTTGCCTTGCTGCATGACGATGAGGTTGTCGCTGTAGCGTTTGACAAGGTTTAAGTCATGGCTAATCAAAATCATCGCCATGCCCCGCTCTTTTTTTAGTCGATGCAGTAACCGCAAAATCTCATGGCGTAAAGTCACATCTAGGGCGGTGGTTGGCTCGTCTGCGATAATAATGTCAGGGTCTTGCGCCAGTGCCATCGCTATCATGACACGCTGTCGTTGTCCACCCGAGAGCTCGTGCGGATAGCGCGCAAGTTTGCTTTCAGGGTCGGTAATATTGACTTGGGAAAGCAGCGCTAGGGTACGCTGTCGCCAGTATTTTTTTGCCACGCCAGCTAAACTTAACGATTCGGCGATTTGTTTGCTCACCGTGTGCAAGGGATTTAAGGCGGTCATCGGCTCTTGAAAAATCATGCCGATGCGTTTGCCACGGATTTGGCGGAAGATATTTTCGTTTTGCTTTCTGCTTTTGGAATAAGTGCTTAGGGTATCGTTTTCAATGGGTAAAATGATTGGTTTGGGGTTTTGCGTATGACTAACATTATCGCTAACATCAGTTAAAGTGGCTTGTCCTGTGATGCTTAGGCTATTTGGTAGCAGTCCGAGTAAGGCAAGGCTTGAGATGGATTTGCCCGAGCCTGATTCGCCAACGATGGCGAGCGTTTCACCTGTGTGGAGTGTGTAGGATAAATCGTCCACTAAGATTTGATTGGCGGATTTTATCGTTAGGTTTTCAACGGTTAGCAATTCACTCATTCATTGTTTCCTTGAATGGTTGAATCGCCTACCCATAAGCCTTGTTCACCAACAGAATAAGTATGAAATTCTTCAACTTCGATATTATAGACATCAGTTAATAAGACTTTATCTTGTGCATATTTTCCAATATCTCCTTTTTCTTCATAAGTTAAGGTAATTCCATTATTTGGCTTATATTTAGCAAAGATAAAGGGATCAAAATAACTAATGATTGAATCAGATGAAATTTTAAATATCGTTTCAATTTTAATTGGTGATGATGAACTTAATGGGGCGTCGCAAAAGCCAAAAATTTCACCTTTACTATTATGCGTTTGGAAAATTTGATTATTAGCTAAAAAAAAATGTCGTTGTTCATTCTTTTTAGATAATACAACTGCATCTCCCATTACTAATTTTTTATTTTCAGACCATTTATTTTGTGATTTTGTCCAAAATAATTGTTCCTTAGTTACTATCAGATAACTTAAAGTTGATTCAACATTATCCCATTGGTCGTCAGCACAATAGGTCATTCTGAAAACTTCCTGATTAGGTATTTTAAAAACTTGTAAAACTTTTTTAAAAATCGGTTCTATGCTTAAATCACTTTTATGTCGGGATAAAACTAAATCCCCAACTTTTAAATTTTGAATTGGAATTAAACCTTTATCCGTATGCACCAACGTACCCGCCGCAAAACCCGAACTCATATTTTTCTCCTTTTTATCAAATCACGATTGCCGTGGGTCAAACGCATCTCGCAGCGCTTCCCCAATAAAAATCAACAACGACAACACAATCGTCAAACTAAAAAACCCTGCCAAAGCCAACCACGGTGAATCCAAATTATCTTTTCCCTGTGAGACTAGCTCCCCCAAAGACGGCGACCCTGCAGGCAAGCCATAGCCCAAATAATCAAGCGTGGTGAGTGCCGTGATATTTGCCGTCAAAATAAACGGCAACTGCGACAGGCTCGACGACATCGCATTGGGCAAAATATGGCGAAACATAATCTTGGCATCTGACACCCCCATCGCCTTTGCCGACCGCACATAATCAAAATTTCTCGCTCGCAAAAACTCGGCACGCACCAGACCAACCAGCCCCATCCAGCCAAAGAGCAGCATCAGCCCAAACAACACAAACACACTCGGGCTAAACAAACTGACCAAAATAATAATCATAAACAGCTGTGGCAGACCACCCCATACCTCCATCAACCGCTGCCCGACTAAATCCGTCCAGCCGCCAAAATACCCTTGCACCGCCCCCACCGCAATACCAATGATTGACCCTGCCACCGTCAACGCCAACCCAAATAATAGCGATACACGCAAGCCATACAATACCCTTGCCAGCACATCTCGACCTTGGTCATCGGTACCGAGCCAGTTTTGGGCATTTGGCGGCGCAGGAAACGGCACATCACGACTCACACTTGGCGTTTGGTCGGCAAATGGTATCACCGGCTCAATCATGTAGCCATGCTGGTTGATTAGGTTTTTGACCACAGGGTCTTGGTAGTTGGTTTCGGTTTCGAAGACACCGCCAAAGGTGGTTTCGGGGTAAGACTTGACGATGGGAAAATACCAGTGATTTTGATAATTAACCAGCATCGGCTTGTCATTGGCGATAAGGTTTGCCCCCATGCAGGCAAGGAAAATCAGGCTAAACATGATGAGCGAAAAAAATCCCAACCGATTACGCTGAAAGCGGTGAATGCGGGCTTGCCAAACAGGATGTTTTATCAGCATTAGCGACCCTCAAAATCAATACGGGGATCAATGAGATGATACGTCACATCACTTATCAACTGTAAAATCAGCCCCATCAAGGTAAAAATAAACAGCGTGCCAAAAATTACCGGATAATCGCGTTGCCCAATCGCTTCAAACCCCAGTCGTCCCAAACCATCCAAATTAAAAATTACTTCAATCAAAAAATTGCCGGTAAAAAATATTCCTACAATCGCCGACGGCAAGCCTGCAATAATAATCATCATCGCATTGCGAAATACATGACCGTATAGCACTTTTTTCTCGCTTAACCCTTTACTGCGAGCAGTCAACACGTATTGTTTGTTCAATTCTTCCATAAAACTAAACTTGGTCAAATACGCAAGACCTGCAAACCCGCCAATCGTGCTTGCTGTGATGGGTAATGCCAAATGCCAAAAATAATCTTTGATTTTGCCAAACGTGGACAGCTTATCAAAATTCTCACTCACCAAGCCTTGCAGCGGAAAAATCTGCCAATAACTCCCCCCTGCTAACATCACCAATAACACCACCGCAAGCACAAACACAGGCACGGCATAACTCACCGCAAGCAGCAATGCGGTGGTTTTATCCATCAGTGAATTATGTCGTCTGGCTTTGGCAATCCCAAGCGGCACAGCGATTAAATAAATCAGTAGCGTACTCCAAAGCCCTAGCGAAATCGACACGGGCATTTTATCCAAAATCAACTCGCCCACAGGTTTGCCTTTAAAAAACGAGGTGCCAAAATCGCCCTTGGCATAGCTTGTCAGCATGAGCCAAAATCGCTCGGGCGCGGATTTATCAAAGCCGTATTGTTTTTTGATAGCCTCGACCATGTCTGGCGATAAACCGCGACTGCCTTGATAAGTGGTCGTTGACAGCTGGGTTTGGGTGGCGCCCTGTTTTTGTTCTGCTTCAATTTGAGATATTTTTTGCTCGACAGGACCGCCAGGCGCCGATTGAACAATGGCAAAATTGGTGAGCAGAATCAAAAACAAGGTAGGGATGATTAATAACAGTCGTTTAAGAATATATTTGCCCATGGTTATCCCTCATTATTAGCCTGAATCGTTAGCCTTAAAAGTTATTTTTTAGTTGACGTAAGGCTTTAAATATCTCAAACGGGCTGTCATCCTCAATTCCTGTCTGCGTTTGTACGGTTTTTATCATCTCATCACTGGGTTCAATCACTGCACGCATAAACGGATTGATGGCTTTTTCATCGGCAAGCGTGGTCGGCAAGGTTGGCGTATTTTGCTGGCGTAACTCACTGTCATGCGCTATTGCCTGTGCAATGGCTGGGTTATTGGGCTCGATAAACTGGGCAAAGTTAAGATTTGACAAAGTATACTCATGGGCAGGATAAAATAGCGTTTCATCATCATGTAACTGCGCAAAACGCTCAAAGCTTTCAAACAACGTTTCAATCGTGCCGGTGAAAACACGGCCACACCCTGCCCGAAATAGCGTATCCCCACAAAAGATATGCAGACGGTTATCAAGCGTCACTAAGTATGCTAAGTGATTTTCGGTATGCCCTGCCACCTGCCACACCTGCACAGGACTACCCCAAGCGGTTAATTCGCGCCCTTCAGCCACGGAGATTAACTGTGTGGCATTGATTAACGGGTGAATATTGGCATGCGCAAAAATCTGTGCGTTTGGAAACGCATTTGCCAATGCTGTTACGCCGCCGATGTGGTCGCTGTGATGATGGGTCACCCATATTTGGGTGATGGTTAGATTTTCACGGTTGACAAACTCTAAAACAGGCTTGTCATCGCCAGCATCGACAATAATCACTTCGTGTGTTTCATCATTGATAATTGCCCAAATGTAGTTGTCAGTGAAAGCTGGGATTGGGTGAATTTTTAGCATTGTTTTATTCCTTATTATTTTCCTAACTTATTATTTTCCTAAGTACTGCATGACTTGTGCTTGTTTGTCTTTGTTCGCCCACCAATAATCGATACCGATGGCATTGCTTGGCAGCGGCCCATGCTCATAAAATTTCCAATACGCCACATTGTCAGTATGCTTGCCATAAGTCGGCACGACATAATAGCCCGCCCGTAGCAGACGGTCTAATACCTTGCTGTATAGCACAATATCGTCACGATTCTTCGACACTATGAGTTTGGCAATCACCACATCAATGGCTTTGTTTTTGATACCTGCCGAGTTTTGGTTGCCTTTTTCGTCTGCGGCTTGTGAGCCCCACATATAGGTCTGCTCTGCGCCAGGTGACAAACTTTGGGCAAACATATCGATAATCATGTCGTAGTCGTATCTGCGAGTGCGCTCCAGGTACTGGGGGACATCGGCTTGGCGAAAGCTGGCATCAAACCCGAGTCGTTGCAGGTTACGTAAAAAAGGTAGCACAATGCGCGCATTCTTGTCATCGGTGGATAAAAATTCCAGTTTGGCCGGCTGACCATTGGGCTGATACAGCTTCATATTTTGGTATTTAAAACCCGCTTGCAGCAGCAATTCACGCGCTTTTAACAAATTGTCGCGATTAAATCCATCGCCAGTTGATTTGGGGGCCTGCCAATCGCTTAAAACAGCCTGTCTTTGAATGGGCTCAAGGTCAGGTAATAGCGGATTGATAACCGCCAGCTCTTGGGGTGTCGGTGTGCCGGTTGCGGCAAGCGCTGACCCATGAAAAAAGCTTTGCAAACGTTCATATTGGCCATAAAACATGGTTTTATTGAGCCATTCAAAATCATACGCCAGTGTCATCGCTTGGCGCACCCGGATATCTTGAAAAATCGGTCGGCGCAAATTCATCACAATCGCTTGCATCGGTACGGGGTTGTTATTGGCGATTTGCGCTTTGGTGATCATGCCTGCTTTGACGGCAGGAAAGTTATAACCCGTCGACCATGTCCGCGCCTTGTTTTCGGCACGGAAAAAATATTCGCCTGATTTAAAACCTTCAAATGCCACTTCGGGATTTTGATAATATACATACTTAATTTGGTCAAAATTATAACGACCGACATTCACCACCACGCCTGCATCAGGTTTGGCACCCCAATAATTGGGGTCACGCACATAAGTAATGGCGCGTCCTGCATCGATTGTGCCGACTTTATACGCCCCACTGCCCATCAGTGGCGTCAGTCCGACTTTATCAAAATAGCCATCAATCGATTTTTTTGACCAAATCGGCATTTGCGCGACGGTCAGTTTGATTTCTTGGTTGTCTTTGGATTTAAAAATAAATTTGACGGTTTGTCGATCGATCACTTGGGTTTCTTTGACATCCGACAGATAGCTACGCATACTCATCACGCCTTTTGTGAGTAGGGCATCCATACTGGCTTTGACATCTTGCGCCGTCACAGGCGTGCCATCCCAAAAATAGGCTTTGGGGTTGATGTGATAGATAACCCAGCTTGGGTCATCTGGGTCATAAGTGACTTTATCCGCCAGTAGTGGGTACTGCACAAACGCTTCAGAAAGCGAGCCTGTCATCAAACTTTCAAACAAATAATCGGTGCCGGTCACAGGTGTACCGACATCAATCCATTTATTAATACTGTCAAAGGTGCCGATGGCAGATAGGCTCAGCACACCGCCTTTGGGGGCGTTGGGATTGGCATAAGGTAAATGAGAGACATGGGCAAATTGTGCGGTGCTATTGTGAGCGATAGATGTGCCAGTAATGATAGCGGTATTGGCAGCGGACGCGACCACTAATAAGCCCAGCACCCAGTATTTTTTGCCGAATGTCTGGCGAGTGACTGCCCTCATCCAGTGGGCTGGTTTTATCATCCTGTCTTTTTTCACTTGCATCCCCCTGACCCCTTCAACTATTTTTCAGAAAACCTTGGTATTGCTAGCTGTTATCCCTCATATGCCCCACACCCGCTAACTATAAAAAAGACTTAACAAGCATTTTAGCTGTTAAGTCTTAATGTAGCATGATTGTTAAATCTTTTTATACGCTAGTTTGTTCAAACTGCTGCATAAATTTGATTAATTTTTCAACGGTCGCCAAATCAATCGCGTTATAAATACTGGCGCGCATGCCGCCCACTGTACGGTGCCCTTTAAGATTCAAAAATCCTGCTTCGTCGGCTTTAGCTAAGAAGGTTTTATCAAGTTGACTATCTGCCAAGGTGAAGGGTACATTCATGATTGAGCGGTTGTCTTTGTTGACAGGGTTTTGGTAAAAATCGCTTTGGTCGATAAATTCATACAGCTTTTGCGCTTTTAACAAATTTTGTTGATAGATTGCCTCGACACCCCCTTGCTCAAGCAACCATTCAAACACTAAACCTGCCAAATACCAAGAAAAAGTTGCTGGCGTATTGACCATCGAATCATTGTCGGCTTGGTTTTTATAGTCCAAGATACTTGGGCAAACCAAGTTGGCATGACCGATCAAATCATCACGGACAATCACAAGCGTCAAACCCGCAGGACCAATATTTTTTTGCGCACCGGCATAAATCAGTCCAAATTTTGATACATCTATTGGGCTAGAGAGGATGCAAGATGACATATCCGCCACGATGGGTACATTCACCGCTGGCACATCAAACATCGCCAAACCATTAATGGTCTCGTTGGGGCAATAATGGAAATAATCGGCGTTGTCATTAAGTTGCCAGCTATCACGTGGAGGCACAGTGGTATAGTTGCTGTCTTTGGCAGAAGCGACGACATTGATTTTGCCTAGCCCTGCTTGCTCATAGCGTTTGGCTTCGCTGATAGCTTTTTTAGACCAAATGCCGGTGTCTAAATAATCAGCTTCCCCTTTAAGTAAATTCAATGGAATGGCTGAAAACTGCAGGCTTGCGCCACCTTGCAAAAATAGCACTTTATAATTGTCAGGAATGTTCATCAGCTTGCGCAAATCCTGCTCAGCTTTTGAGGCAATGCCCACAAATTCACTGCTACGGTGGCTCATCTCCATCACCGACATTCCTGAGCCCTGCCAATTTAACAATTCGGCTTGCGCTTTTTGCAGCACCGCAGTCGGCATAGATGCGGGGCCTGCACAAAAGTTAGCAACACGTTGATCAAAGCTGACACTCATAGCACGTTCCTTTTTATCGTGTGAAATGTTATCGTGTGAAATGAAATAAAAAAATACTTTACCACAATATGGCTAGTCGATGAATCATAAAGATGAGTCATCAATCGGCAGCTCATTGCACTCAACTTGATAGCAACTGCCAAAGTTGGCGTTTTAGGCGATAATCATCAAGCATATCTAGCAGATAAGGCAGACGCTGTATCGGTTGTTCATCCAAACAGTCAGGCAATGGCGTCAATGCCCCCACCTTAGGATTGCCTTGATTGATACGGTATAAAAATCCTGAAAACCCTGCGACTGCCATCGGGTAGCTGCTCATTAATTGCACCGTCGCTTTGGGTAAATGCTGGCTATCGGTGAGCAAGGGAAACTTGAAAAAATGCACTGACGCTTTGAACCCACTGATGATTTGTTGCCATAAATACTGTTGGCGGCTGTCTGTCTGCAAAAAATGACTGTCAAGCACCAGTGTCCACTCACCCACCACTATCGCCTGCAGATCAAAACTGGCAGTGAGTAATTCATCATTGAGCTGTTCATTATTGAACCGTTCATCACTATGCCCGTCATCACTGTACCTATCACTATTTGGCGCAGGGTCGCTTTTTAAAGGTGAATGATGGGGTAAAGCTACATCATGGGGGTGAAAATTTGCCAGACTCGCTGGGGGTAATTCTGCTACGCCCCCAACGGCATCATCCGCAATAACAGGATGATTGATGTCTGACGTTATATCAATGGGCGCAAGTTTGCTCGTTAACCCAGTTTGAGCGGGCTGTAACTGCTGTGGCATGGCAGCAAGCGTCTCAACCGCTTGATAGGAAGAAACAACCTCAAAATCTTCTAGATTAGCAAACGTTTTGACAGGGCAATCTTGGCGCACCCAACGCGTAACACCCATCTGCGCCAGTATTTCGCTTTGCCAAGCATCGTACTGCTGCTCATCAAGGGTAAGGTCAGATACAGTCATACCAATGTTAACTCAAGTTGAATGGGGCAACGCATTGTGGCAACCTTATGGCAACCAAATACCCCTAGTAAAAAATTATACAATCGGAGCGAGCGGCACAGTGACATCTGCGTTTTGCCCACGATGACGCAGATAATGGTCTAACAGCACAATGGCAAGCATGGCTTCTGCTATCGGCGTAGCACGCACACCGACACAAGGATCATGCCGACCTTTGGTTAGCATCTCTACTGCATTGCCGTGAATATCAATACTTTGACCAGGCGTAGTGATACTGGCAGTAGGTTTTAGCGCAATACTTACTACAATCGTCTGACCCGATGAAATTCCCCCTAAAATTCCCCCGGCATGGTTGGCATTAAAGCCGTGCAAGGTTAACTCGTCGCGAGATTCATGCCCAAACTGTCCCGCCACTGCCATGCCATCGCCAATTTCAACACCTTTGACCGCATTGATACTCATCATCGCATGGGCGATATCGGCATCAAGTCTGTCAAACACAGGCTCACCCAATCCCACAGGTACACCAGATGCCAATATGGTAAGCTTTGCGCCACAACTTGTCCCTTGCTCACGGCATTGGGTAATCAGTTGCTCAAACTTTGGTAAGGCGTCTATATCCGCACAAAAAAATGGGTTACTGTTGACAAATTCCCAATCGATCGTATTTTCAGGTATCTGTTTGGCAACCACATCACCAATCTGGGTCACATAACCGCGAACTTCTACCCCTAGCCGTTGTTTCAAATATTTCTTGGCAATCGCACCCGCTGCCACTCGCATTGCCGTTTCGCGCGCTGATGAGCGGCCACCACCACGATAATCGCGAAACCCATATTTCATGCTATAGGTATAATCGGCATGGTTGGGACGAAAGGTGTCTTTAATATCGCTATAATCTTTGGATTTTTGGTTGGTATTGCGAATGAGTAAGCCAATAGAAGTGCCTGTCGTTTTACCTTCAAACACGCCAGAGATAATTTCAACTGCATCGTCTTCACGGCGCTGGGTCGCAAATTTTGAGGTACCGGGCTTACGACGATCCAGGTCTATTTGCAGATCTGCTTCGGTTAAAGGCAACCCTGGTGGCACACCGTCAACGATTGCCATAAGTCCTGCGCCATGTGATTCGCCACAGGTGGTGACGGTAAAAACTTGCCCGATGGTATTGCCTGCCATTTACGCTCCGCTTACTATTTCATGAATGCTTACAAATAAAATAATAGGTTTGTTGCACCCTGTTCATATATTGTTTTTTTAGCCATTATCTAACTTATTAAATCAACAAGCCCAATCAACAAGTTAAAGATAGCAACCCCAAACAACTGCTTACTTAAGAAGCACTCACATACTGCTCAAAATATGCCCGATTTTCCATCAATTCATCATAATCCATGGCAAAAATCCCATGCCCGCCATGTGCAAAGGTTAACCAATCAAACTGGATTTCAGGATAGGCTTGGCGCAGTGCCCATTCACTATCCCCCACCTCGCACACTAGCAAGCCGTCACGAGTCAGATAATCTGGGGCGTTGTATAAAATATGATGCACCAAATCCAAGCCATCTTGTCCCGCTGCCAACGCATGGTCTGGCTCATGCAAGAACTCGGGTGGTAAATCTGCCATCGTTGCCGCATCGACATACGGCGGGTTGGTCACAATCAAATCATATTGATTTTCTGCAGGCACTTTTTCAAATAAGTTTGACTCAATCAAATTGACCTGATGGTTCATGTGGTGATGTTCCACATTGACCGCTGCCACTTCTAGGGCGTTTTTATCGATATCACTGGCATCGACCATTGCATCAGGGAAACGGCTTGCCAAGGCAATGGCAATACAGCCTGACCCTGTACACAAATCGAGCATACGCTCTGGTTGTGCTAACTGCTTATCATACAATCCGTGGTCATGAAATTTTTTGTCATTAGTAGTGCCACTGATTTTTTCAACCAAATCATTCGGCTCAAAATACGGATAAAACTGCTGGCGAATCAGCTCAGCAATCGGTGAACGTGGAATCAATACCCGCTCATCCACATAAAATGGCAAATCGCAAAAATAAGATAAATTAATTAAATAACTCAAGGGTTTACGTTCTACGATACGGCGCTGCAACAATGTCAACACTTCTGATTTTTCGCTATTGGTCAGGCGACAATCTAAAATTTGCTCATCGGCAGACCAATCAAGCGACAAGGTTTGTAACACAATGGCAGAAGCTTCAGCAAACTCATCTGTGGTGCCTTGCGCGACTACCACATCATGCTCGCGTAATTTACTGACCCCAAAACGGATAAAATCGCGAATCGTTTTTAGAGTTTGGTGGGCTTCAGCAAACTCTTGTTGCATGGTGTCAAAGATGTCATCTGATTCGCTTTCTTCATCCATATCAAGTGCTTGCAAATCGATTTGCAAATCGTCAAAGTTTTGTGAATCTTGATTTTGGTCAAAAGATGGCGTGTGAGAAACATTGGCTGATGCAAATGGCGATGATGACATAGTGGTTAACCTAAAAAATTTTAAATTAAAATTATAATATACTTTGATTTTTTTACAAATTATTTAACGAGCTAAAGTTATTTAACAACCTAAAGCTTCGCAGATTTGTACCGTTGAATGTTTAATCATTGAGTTATCCAATAAACATTGCAAGCATGCCTATTCCAAACAATACAAAACATTTTAAACACTTTTTTAGCTTAACCTTACTATAAAAATACCGCTTGGTTAAAAAATTTTACCATTGTCTATGGTGCGATTTGTTAATGTTAGACTTAAAGCATGTAAATTCGCCTATGGGACAATTTATCTATACAACAATTTAACGGCGTAAAAATTAGGTGTGCAGCGAGGTTCTATGGCGCAAGGTTGTTAAACACCTTGGCAAACGCTACTTAGATTGCCGTGCTACCAACAAATGAGCCATCGCCCGAAAAGTTGGTTTTTATAGTATAATTGCTGCCAATTTATGCTTTTATTGTACGTTATATTGTCCCTTATTTTTATTTGTTATTGCCCATTATTGAGTCAATCTATGAAAAAATTTGTACTATCTACCCTAGCTTGTCTGATTGCCAATCAAGCATTTGCAGCCACCAACACGGTCTCAGACACCACTACCGCCAAAACGGCACCCGCCACCAAAGCTGTGACCAAAAAAACCACCACGACTAAAACTGCCACCACGAAAGCGGCTAGCGCCTCTACCGCAGCCGCGACTGCTAAAAAAACCACCACCGATAGCAAAACGGCTAAAAAACCAGAAAGCAAAACCGCAACGACTACTGCTAAAAAACCGCAAACAGCCAAGCCCGCAGCTAGCGTCACACAATCTACCACCATGCCGAAAGTCGCCTCGGCTACTGCGGTGACGGCGGCAAAACCAACGCCAGCAGCAACCGATATTCCTTTGACCGCAATCCCAGCCACTACCACGGCATTGGGCATTAAAGAAGATGCCACCCAAACAGGTATCGACAGTGACTATACCTCGGGGGCAGGTGTCGCAGGCGCGAGCTCTGAAGAGCTCAACAGTACCACGACGGCTGCGCCAACTTTTGACCCGACAACAGTGGGTAACAATAAAACAGCAACGACACCTGCCAGTTTTTCTAACCTAAATTTGTCTGACTACGCACAGCTAGTCAATAGTGCCGACTGGAAACCCGGTCAAAATGTTAATTCAGCAACGACCTTAAAACTTCAAGCCTTGTTAGATTGGAATCATGCTTCACCGGGTCCGATTGATGGCGGCTGGGGTATGAATGCCAAAAAAGCGCTCAAAAATTTCCAAGCCATGCACGGACTACCCCAAGATGGTCGTATGAGTGCAGAAGTTTGGCAACGCTTAAACGCAAAAATCCCTGCCAATCAGCCTGTCTTGGTCGGTTATACCTTGACGCAAGAAGACATTAAAGGTCCTTATCAGCCAACACCGAGTGGTAGTGAAGCCAAATCTAAAATGAAAGGTCTATACTATCAAGACGTCCAAGAAATGTTGGCTGAACGTTTCCACATGGATATTCGCTATCTTAAAAAGCTTAATGGCGATAAAAAATTCACCGTGGGTGAAACCATCACCGTATTTAACCCAGGCACGCCGCTCAATGAGAAAATCACCCATTTGGTTGCCAAAAAAGCGGACAATATCTTGTACGCTTATAACGGTGACAAGCTTATTGCCACTTATCCTACCACGGTAGGTAGTAGCGACACCCCATCACCCACTGGCAGTTTGACGATTGTCAATCGCGTCAAAAACCCTTGGTATCGCGCCAGTAGCGGTGAAGGCAAAGATAAAAAAGTGTTTATGTTGCCGCCAGGACCCAACGGTCCAGTCGGTGTGGTATGGATGGGACTGAGTAAGCCATCATACGGCATTCATGGCTCGCCCGTTCCTGAAGGCATTAGCCGTCAAGCCTCGCATGGCTGTGTTCGCTTAACCAACTGGGATGTGCTTGAAGTGTATGCAAATGTTAATACCGGCACCAAAGTAGATTTACAGTAGCTGTTGAGCCACAGGGGTTAGCACCACAGTTTAGCGTGAGTGCTATACACTTTTAACCTTATTAGCCATAAAAAAACCGCTTAGCTATTGTTAGTTAAGCGGTTTTTTTAGTTAAACGGTTTTTGCTATGTATTAGTTATCTAGTGAGCTGCTGCATTATCAAATGCGCCATTTAGGGTATGACAGTTATGGTGTGACAGGAGTTTTATTCATACCCATACTCTGTAGTTTTTTTACCACTATCCAAGCAATCGGAATTGACAGCACCAGCCCTATAATGGCTGCCGTCACAATGTGTGGCGCCTCATCAAAACCTGTTACCAATGCAATGGTCATTAAAACGCCGATAGTCACACCAGAAGCGATTGTAAAAATTGCGCTAAATAATTGCCAGTTCATAACAACTCCTTATCATTGCGTAAATAGATGTATTTGTTACGTATAGTTATAGTCCAATTCCACACTCAAAACAAGGAAAAAAAAGATTAAACAAATGCACAATCTAAAACAATTGGTTATCAATTCCACATTTTTAGTAAGGTTTAATTTGAATCAAATCTATTGAGAAATCTAAAAAACTCGCGTTTTTTTCCGACTAATATCATCGATATCGAGGAATTTAATTGGCTTTGTAAGCATTAATGAAAAAAAATTCCACCCAGTTTTTTAAGTTTGATGGCACATTTTTTAGTAACTATTTTTAGTAACTATGACCCAATAACATGACTTGGCTAAAAAATTTGGGTAAAAAAATTTTCTGTAATCTGCTATGTTAGCGATGTTTATCAATTATTTAACACAGTAAAGGATAGGAGTATTTGATATGCATCAACAATTTTCTTTTTTCGCCGCTATTAAGCAATCTACTAAACGCCTAGCTAATAAACGCCTAAGCCTAGGAAATGCCGCTGCACTGATTGGCGCAGCCCTAGCCTTGGGCGGTTGCGCCTCTACCACAGGTACCGGTGTGATGGATGCTAATAGCACCATCGGCACTGCTAACAATGTTGGCATGGCGATATTTAAAGCCGCGGTCAATCAACAATGCCAGACTCAATTACAAAATAACCAATACTGGCGCCTGGGCAGTGTGTTGATGACTTCCGACAAGCAAGCAGAGGTAGCGAGCAATGTCTGTAGCTGCGTCAGCGAAAAAGCCCCGCAGTCCGTCACCATTGTCGATTTGACCACAGCAGCAGTCGACCCGACCGCGCGCAATGCCATTGTGGCGCGTGCCGTATCGAATACCTTGCAGCAATGTGTGGGCGAATTTGTTAAGTAAATATTAACTTGCTACTGAGTGCGCGCTACTATATAATAGCGCACCTTGTTTATACCAATATAGTTAGATGATTCTAACTTAGGTGCATTCAATCTCCTTGCTGTTGACACGGGGTCAACGGCTGTTTAATCCGTGAGGAGTCTTTATGAGACATTATGAACTGGTATTATTGGTTCACCCAGACCAAAGCGACCAAGTGGTTGGCATGGTTGAGCGTTATATCAACTTAGTAAAAGAACAAGGTGGTGCTATCCATCGCCTAGAAGATTGGGGTCGTCGTCAATTAGCTTACCCAATCAACAAAGTTCACAAAGCTCACTATGTGCTATTAAACATTGAAGCGGGTCAACAAACGCTTGATGAGCTTGAAGAATTATTCCGTTATAACGATGCTATCATCCGTAGCTTAGTTATCCGTCGTGACGAAGCGATTACTGAAGAATCACCATTAGCAAAAAGTGCTGAAGAAAAACGTGCTCGTAAAGCTTCACGCCGTAACGATACAGCTCAAGATGACTATCAATCAAATGATGATGAGTCAGAAGTTGATGCTGAAGACAACAACGACGAATAATTAAGGAGACTAATCATGGCACGTTTTTATCGCCGCCGTAAATTTTGCCGTTTTACTGCTGAAGGCATTACCCATATCGATTATAAAGATATCGAAATCCTAAAACAGTATGTCACTGAAAGTGGCAAAATCGTACCAAGCCGTATCACTGGTACTTCAAACAAATATCAACGCCAATTGGCTGTAGCAATCAAACAAGCGCGTTATCTTGCGTTGGTTCCTTACACTGACAGCCAAAAATAAACCGAGGAGTGATATATGCAAGTTATTTTATTACAACGTATCGCTAACCTAGGTAAACTAGGCGATACTGTTAATGTAAAAGCAGGTTACGGCCGTAACTTCCTTGTACCACAAGGTAAAGCATTACCAGCCACTGCTTTTAACATCGAAAAATTTGAAGCACGTCGTGCAGAACTTGAAAAAGTAGAAGCTGATGAATTAGCCGCTGCTAATGCCCGTGCTGAAGCGCTACAAGACGTCAATGTTATCATCCGTGCAAAATCAGGTGATGAAGGCAAACTATTTGGTTCTATCGGTACGCGCGATATCGCCGATGCATTAACCAAATCTGGTTTACCTGTTGACCGTTCAGAAGTTAAATTGCCTGAAGGTGCATTACGTCAAATTGGCGAATACAATGTTGATATCCAATTACATCACGATGTAATGACCAACATTCAAGTCACTATCTTGGCAGAAGATTCAGCTGCTTAATTGATTATTGACTTATCAAAAAGAGATGGCTTTGCTGTCTCTTTTTTTTATTATTTGCGGCGTAAAAATTCAACAAAAAAGCCTAAAATTCAAGCTGATTTCATTCAAAAAAATTGCCGATTTTTTATATTTTTCTCATTAGAATTTGGATGGTTTTTTCGGTATATTGACTGTTCTATTTCGATGCGCGTGTTAGACTCACGATTTGCAAGCGATAACTTTTAGCAAACTTTTGCCCTTTCAAACTATTTAAAATAACTTTATCACAGGTCATCATGGCAGACGATAAAACCAAAGAGAACGATCTTAAGAATACTTCGCTGACGCAGCACCAACCGCACAGTATGGACTTAGAAAAGTCCGTCCTAGCGTCGCTGATGAGCCTTGAAGAGTCGTTTGATCGCATCTCAGATATTATTACCAAATATGATTTTTATGCCCAGCGCCATCAATATATTTTTGATGCCATCTCTCATCTTGCCAATGCCAATGAGCCGTATGATGCCACCATGGTGATGGACTGGCTCGATATGCAAAAACTGCTTGAACCTGCGGGGGGTAGCGATTATCTAGGCGATATCCTATCACAAAGCCCAGCGACGCTGTTTAACTTGACTGCTTATGCGCAGCGGGTCAGGGAATTTTCGACCTTACGCCAAATCATCAAAGCCGGCAGTCATATGCTAGAGCTTGCCTTTGACCCAAAAAATCAAAGTGTCAGTGATATTTTAGACACCGTTGAAAGCGAAATTTTTGCCATCAATGAAACCCATAGCCGTCAGTCTAAACACAAGGGTCCTACCCAACTGAGCGATGTTATTACCAATGTCGTCAACAATATCCAAGAACTTAAAGACCATCCTGAAGGCATGATTGGGCTTAAGACCCCGTTTGAAGAACTCAATAACAAAACCCAAGGGCTACAAGCAGGCGATCTCATTATCGTGGCAGCGCGTCCTTCGATGGGTAAAACCACGTTTGCGATGAATTTGGCAGAGAGTATTTTATTTCATACCGATTTACCTGTAGTGGTGTTTTCAATGGAAATGCCTGCCGAGTCAATTGTGATGCGTCTATTATCCTCTTGGGGGGCTATCAACCAAACGCACTTGCGCTCAGGTCAAATGAACGAAGATGAATGGGGTAAACTTTCTAATGCCATCGCCCATCTGCATGCTAAAAAACTGTATATCGATGACAGTACCGCGCTACCGCCATCTGAGGTTCGCTCGCGCTGTCGCCGTATTGCCAAAGACAATGATGGCAAACTTGGGATGGTAATGGTCGATTATCTACAATTGATGAAAGTGCCAGGCTTAGGCGACAACCGCGTGGGTGAGATTTCGGAGATTTCACGAAGCTTAAAAGCGCTTGCCCGTGAGATGAACTGCCCTGTGGTCGCTTTATCACAGCTCAATCGAAGTTTAGAAAATCGCCCTAACAAACGCCCAATTATGTCGGACTTACGGGAGTCGGGTGCAATTGAGCAGGATGCTGATTTGATTATGTTCATTTATCGCGATGAGGTTTATAATGAAAACAGCGATGCCAAAGGCACAGCTGAAATCATTATCGGTAAACAGCGTAATGGACCTATTGGGACAGTGCGCCTGTCCTTTGAAGGGCAATTTACCCGTTTTGGTAACTTAACCCCTGAATTTTACCAAACCGCTTCCTTTAGCGAACCTGATGAATAAAAATTTTACTGCAACAAGGTCAAGATTGTGCGTCAAACCAGCATCACCATCGATTTAGCAGCGCTTAGCCATAACCTACAACGCGTCAAAGATTATGCCCCGACAGCCAAGGTATTAGCCATGGTCAAAGCCAATGCCTACGGGCATGGCGCAGTCAACTGTTTACCCGCCGTAGCACAAGCCGATGCCCTAGGTGTCGCTTGTTTGCAAGAAGCAATAGAACTGCAACAGGCGGGCTGGCAAAAATTAATGGTAGTGATTGAAGGCGCGTTTTCATTAGCAGAATGGCAATATTGTACAGCGCATCAAATCCAATGCGTGGTGCATCACCAACGCCAATTAGACTGGGCGTTGCAGCAGCCTGCAAAAACGGGGGCAACCGTCTGGCTAAAACTAAACACTGGCATGAACCGCCTTGGCTTTACATCGGGTGAAATCAGGGAAATTGCCAAGCAACTCACTGAGGCAGGTTACGAGATTGTTTTGACCACCCATTTTGCCAACGCTGATGCCATCGATCATCCCAATAACCAACAACAATTTGAGTTATTTGATTCAACCTTGCAAATGCTACGTGACCAAGTAAACCCAGCGATTAAAGGCTCTTTGTGTAATTCAGCAGGGATTGTCAACTGGTCAGACCGCCATTATGATTGGGTACGCCCAGGCATTATCTTGTATGGGGCAACGCCTGTAAATCATGCCACTGCCAAACAGCTAAATCTGCAACCTGTCATGCATTTTAATGCCAGTATTATGGCAATTCATACGCTAAAAGCGGGCGATAGCGTGGGTTATGGTAGTCGCTGGACTGCCCAAGCCCCAGCGTGCATCGGCATTGTCAGTGTGGGTTATGCCGATGGTTATCCAAGGGTGATTAGCGATGATGCGTATGTCGTGGTCGCAGGTCAACAGGCGCCTATCATCGGTCGCGTGGCGATGGATATGTTGATGGTTGATTTGACCCATACTACTGAGGTAAACCTTGACTGCCCTGTCCAGCTTTGGGGTAACGCGCCGAGCATTGATGAGGTGGGTAGCTGGAATGATACCATTAGCTATGAGCTGTTAAGTGTGGTCACCCGACGCCCAACGTGGATTTATCAGTCGTAACTGTTAACTATGTGACGGATGTTAAAGTGACACAAATGCGTCAATTTGCTAGACAGTTTGGATAAATCCGCTATACTGATAGTTTACTGTAATGTTTATTGACAAAATTGGGATGTAGGACAGGCAATGAGTACCCGCCATTTTTTGACGTTATTGGATTTTAGCAAAGAAGAATTGATGCAAGTGATTAAACGCGGCAGTGAACTGCGTTTGATGCAGCATGAAGGGGTTATTTATCAGCCTTTTGTCGGTCGTACCTTGGGGATGATTTTTGAAAAATCGAGTACCCGTACCCGTATTTCGTTTGAAACAGGGATGGGACAGTTTGGCGGCCATGCCATATTTTTATCACCTCGCGATACCCAGCTTGGTCGTGGCGAACCGATTGAAGACTCAGCACGTGTCATCTCACGCATGGTCGATATCGTCATGATTCGCACCTTTGAACACAGTATTGTTGAAAAATTTGCCCAGTATTCGCAAGTGCCTGTTATCAATGCACTCACCGATGAACAGCATCCTTGTCAGCTACTAGCCGATATCCAAACCTTTATGGAACACCGTGGCAGCATCGAAGGCAAAACGGTGACTTGGATTGGGGATGGCAACAATATGTGCGCTTCTTTTATCCATGCCGCCCATCAATTTGGCTTTCAATTGCGGGTTTCCGCGCCTTATGGGTTTGAACCCAATGCCGACCTCATCAAACAGTATTCGCACTGTGTCGAGCTGGTCGAAGATGTTAATGAAGCGGTCAAAGGCTCGCATTTGGTTGCCACCGATGTATGGGCAAGTATGGGACAAGAAAGCGAGCAAAATACTCGTGCGCGGCGATTTGCCCAGTACATGGTGACCCGCTCATTACTGGATAAAGCCGATCCAGACGTCTTGTTTATGCATTGTCTGCCTGCCCACCGCGGCGAAGAAATCTCCTATGATTTGCTTGAGGATCCGCGCGCTGTGGTGTGGGATGAAGCCGAAAATCGTCTGCATGCCCAAAAAGCATTGATGGAATTTTTGTTAACCGATAAAATCAAACTCGCCTAATCTATGTGGTCTGGGCGTTATCTTTGCGCCCTGCACTACCATTATCATTATTTTAACGACTCTAATTGTTAACCGATAAAGCAAACGGAACATAGCCATGTACTTTGTGCTCTCGCCTGCCAAAAATTTGAATGAAAAAAATGATTTACCTTTCGATTTTAGTCAGCATTATAGCCAGCCTGCTTTGATGGCGCACGCTTGCGAATTGATGGGGGAATTAAAAACATTAGCACCAACCGATTTGTCGGCGTTGATGAGTATCTCAGGTAAACTTGGGCAATTAAATGCCGTGCGCAACCAAAATTGGCGATGGGATACTACCCAGCCATTTAGCACTGATCATGCTGATATACCTGCTAAAGCGGCGCTGTATTTATTTGATGGCGATGTCTATACAGGTTTGGCAGCGCAGCAAATGACTGAACAACAAGTCCATTATGTCAATGAGCGATTAGGAATATTGTCTGGATTGTACGGCTTGTTAAAACCGCTTGATTTGATGCTACCCTATCGCCTGGAAATGGGCACAAAACTAAAAAATCCCAAAGGTGAGAATTTATATCAATTTTGGGGCGATACGATTGCCGATTTAATCAATCAACGCATGGCAGAAAATAAACATAAAGTTTTGGTAAACTTGGCTTCCAACGAATACTTCAAGTCGGTCAATCCCAAAAAAATCAATGCAGAAATTATCACGCCCCGTTTTGAAGACGGCAAAGATGGTGTATATAAGGTGGTAAGCTTCTATGCCAAAAAGGCACGCGGGTTGATGGTGCGTTTTGCCGCTGAAAATCAGCTGACAAACGCGCAACAGTTAAAAGACTTTAACTTGGAAGGCTATCAGTTTGTTGAAAATGCTTCCAGCTCAACTGAGTATGTTTTTAGACGGGATAATGATTAACTGCGCCGCCATTTAACAAAAAATATCCGCCCATAAATCCCCACTCACACTATCTTCTAACACAGGTTCATTGAATATACGAAATACACCTAATAAACCGATGGTGTTGGCTTGTGGTAGTAAAGCGGTCGGTAGTTCCATCTTCATAGTTGTGATAATTTCCCTAATTAAAAAACCCTATTAAACTGAAGTTTAATAGGGTTTTGATTTTAGCCAAATGGCTTGAGTGGGATATAATCTTTCGATTACATCATGCCGCCCATACCACCCATGCCGCCCATACCACCCATGGCAGCAGCGCCAGCATCGTCTTTTGGCAAGTCAGTAATCATTGCTTCTGTCGTAAGCATCAAGCCTGCCACAGATGCTGCGTTTTCAAGCGCTGAGCGAGTGACTTTGGCTGGGTCTAAGATACCCATTTCTAGCATATCGCCGTATTCCCCAGTCGCTGCGTTGTAACCGTAGTTACCTTGACCGCCTTTGACTTGGTTTACTACCACAGATGCTTCATCACCTGCGTTGGTCACGATTTGACGCAGTGGTGCTTCCATCGCACGGCGTAGAATGTTGATACCCGCGGCTTGGTCATCATTGTCACCGTTGACATTATCAAGCGCAGAGATAGCACGAACCAATGCCACACCACCACCTGCTACAACGCCTTCTTCGACGGCAGCACGAGTTGCATGCAAGGCATCATCCACACGGTCTTTTTTCTCTTTCATTTCAGTTTCAGTCGCCGCACCGACTTTGATAACTGCAACACCGCCTGCGAGTTTGGCAATACGCTCTTGTAGCTTTTCTTTGTCGTAATCAGAGGTTGATTCTTCCACTTGGCGACGGATAGAGGCAACACGATCATCGATTTCAGTTTTTTGACCGGCACCGTCCACAATCACGGTGTTTTCTTTACCAACCGTCACTTTTTTGGCAGTACCTAATACTGATAAATCTGCAGTTTCTAAGCTCATGCCCATTTCTTCTGATACAACCGTACCACCCGTTAAGATAGCAATATCTTGAAGCATCGCTTTACGACGGTCACCAAAACCAGGGGCTTTAACAGCACAGACTTTTAAACCGCCGCGCATGTTATTTACAACTAAAGTTGCCAAGGCTTCGTTTTCAACATCTTCAGCAATGATCAGTAAGGCTTTACCAGATTTCATCACGTTTTCAAGTAGTGGAATCAACTCACGGATGTTGCTGATTTTTTTGTCGACTAACAAGATTAATGGGTTTTCTAGTTCAGCGGTCAACGTATCTGCTTTATTGGCGAAGTATGGGCTGATGTAGCCACGGTCAAACTGCATACCTTCAACGACTTCAAGGGTATCTTCAAAGCCTGAACCTTCTTCAACCGTGATCACGCCTTCTTTACCCACTTTTTCCATCGCTTGAGCGATTAAGTCACCGATAGTTTGGTCAGAGTTAGCTGAGATAGAGCCGACTTGTGCGATGGCTTTGGTGTCATTGGCTGGGGTTGAAAACGCGTGGATTTGTGCAACAACGGCACGTACACCTTTATCGATACCACGTTTTAAGTCCATTGGGTTCATGCCAGCGGCAACCGATTTCATGCCTTCTTGCAAAATCGCTTGGGCTAAAACAGTCGCTGTGGTAGTACCGTCACCTGCAACATCATTGGTTTTGCTTGCAACTTCACGCACCAGCTGTGCGCCCATGTTTTCAAATTTGTCATCAAGTTCGATTTCTTTAGCCACTGATACGCCATCTTTAGTGATGGTTGGTGCGCCAAAAGATTTATCGATAACCACGTTACGACCTTTAGGGCCTAATGTTACTTTAACCGCATTTGCCAATACGTTGACGCCGTCAATCATTTTTGCACGGGCATCAATACCAAATTTTACATCTTTAGCCATGTTAAATTCTCCAAATTATAAATTTTTATTTGTATAAGGTAGTCCAAATGGCTACCACGGTTGCTATCAATTACTTTACCGAGTACTTAACCAGTTAGATTAAGACCAGGTAAATTAAGACTAGATAAATTAGCTTTTAGGTAAAAGACGATTGTTTAGAGCAATAACTGATTAACCTTCAATCACACCCAATACATCACTTTCTTTCATAATCAATAATTCTTCACCATCTACTTTAACCGTTGAGCCGGCGTATTGACCAAATAGTACTTTGTCGCCGACTTTGACATCGAGCGCACGTACATCGCCGTTTTCACGGATTTGACCATTACCTACTGCAATGACTTCACCTTGAGAAGGTTTTTCTTGAGCACTGCCTGCTAGTAATAAACCGCCAGCCGTTTTTTGTTCTTCTTCGCTGCGACGCACGACGATACGATCATGTAAAGGACGAATTGCCATAATCTACTCCATAAATTAACTGTTAAATTATTGTTTGAAAGCCTTAGTTAGCTTTGAAAGCTGTGATCAGCTCAGAGGTTAGCTCAAAAGACCACCGCTATTTTGCCGACCACAAAAAGATGATAACTATCTGTTTGCATAAATAATCATATGCTTATCAGATGTTATCAATTCACTGTCTAACAGTGGGGATGTCTGCCAATTTGTTCAAGCGGAAAATTACGAAATTTTGCAATTTGTTGTCAATTTTTTAACCCCTTCACCCAAATACCGCATAAAGACTGTCGTTTATTGCACAATCACAATCTTTTGTTAACTAGCTTGTATTTGCTTGCCGTCAATACTACTGTATGCATACCAAACAGAGTTAACCTTATCTTATGAACGTTATTTGATGGATGAAACATGAAAAATTCTTTAGTAAAAAAACTGGTAGTAAGTACTTCACTCGTGTCAGCGATGGCTATCACTTCTATGGCGAATGCGGCAGTTGCCCCTTTTAATGCAACCTATAATTTTAATATTGAAGGCAAATACAATGGTACCGCAAGCCGTGTATTGACCCAAACTGGCAATCAGTATTTTTATAACGTCAATGCAAGTGTCGGTAAATTAGCCAGTGCCAAGCAAACCGCCAATTTTGTCAATGCCAATGGCGCTATCTTACCGGTGAGCGCGTTAACCCAATACAAAATTTTGGGGACGGGTCGAACTACCACATTGAACTTTAACAACGCAAAAAAACAACTGGTCACCAATTATAAAGGTCAAAACAAAGTCATTGCTTTGCCACAGCCTGCCTATGATGATTTGAGTTTAGAAATTCAAATTCGGGAAGATTTAAAAGCAGGCAAATTCCGTGGTAATTATTACATGGCAGATCGCAATACCGTTGAAGCGGTGCCCTTTAAAAAGTCTGCCATGACTCGCATTACCGTGCCAGCGGGTACTTTCGACGTGGTTCGTATCGATCGCGTGCACGATGACAAAGACCGTCAAACCAGTTTTTGGTTAGCCCCAAAACTTGATTATCTGCCTGTCAAAGTGGTTCAAAACAATGATGGTAGAAAAATGGAAATGAATTTGGCTAGAGTAAATTAATACTTTATCATGTTTTGTCTCAAACACCGATTATATTAATCGGTGTTTTTTTATTTTTATGTCACTGTAAATACTCTATTAGTGACTTATCAGGTCAGAAATTGGCGCCATTTTTGTAAGCCATAAGTTGTCAAGGCGTAAGTTTTTAACTATTCTTTGTAGGTCCATTGGAAGGCCTCATTATCCTGTCTAAGTTTTTCATACCTTTTAGCAACCTCTAGCAAGCTCTCCAATTCGCACTATATCAATATCCATGTAAAAGGGAGTATTTCATGTCATTAAGATTGCAATCCTTAACACTCGCTATTGCCAGCATTTCATTTGCTAGCGCTGCCCAAGCCGCAGGGCTCGACCGCTCAACTCAGCCAAGTTGGGGGTTTACGCAAGATGGCACTTTTGCTTACATCGAACGAATCACCATTGACCCATCGATTACTGGCAAAGACAATGCGGCCACCACCCCTTCGCCAAGCACGTACGAAGAAGGTCGCGATACTAACAACATGGCGCTAAACTATAATTTTATCAATTATGGGGCAAAAGCAGACATCAACGATAAAATCAGTGTGGGCGTGTTTTTTGACCAGCCGTGGGGCGCGGATGTCGAATTTAAAGGTAATAACAACTTTGTCAATGGTATAGTCAGCCCGCAGCAGGTTGCTGGTGCAGGACAAGCGGCGCTAGCCGCCGCCACAGCTGCAAAAACCGCTGCTACTGCTTACCAAGCAGATCCAACCAACCAAACACTCAAGTATGACGCGGCTACCGCGGTTAAAACCGCACAGCAAGCAGGGGCAGTCTACAATCTAGCAAGCAATATCGCTCAGCATCCCAACGAAGGTACCAACGTCTCTGTTGATAGTAAAAATTTCACGGGTTTGGTGGGGGTCAAATTTGGCGAAAAAAATAATTGGCAAGTATATGGCGGGCCGGTATTACAAAAATTAGAAGGTGAAGTGCATTTACGCGGTACAGCCTACAATTCTACCCAAGGTTATGATGGTATCTTTGCCCAATCGAATGGTTATGGTTGGATGGCAGGTTTAGCCTATAGCAAACCTGAGATTGCGCTTAAAGCGGCATTGACTTATCGCTCTGAAATTGATCATGACACCGTAGCGTATGAATACATGCCTGCAACTGGCGAATCAGGCACTTATGACATGACCATCACTACCCCAAAATCCGTGAATGTTGACTTTCAAACAGGTCTAAACCCAACCACCCTATTGACCGCAAAACTGCGCTGGGTACCTTGGAGTGATTTTTCAATCAAACCACCTCTGTATAATGCAACGACCAAAAAAGCCGTGGGTGCGGATTTTAAACCCCTATACCCCAATGGTTTAAACTTGATTGATTACTCAGATGATGGCTGGGCAGCAGAAGTGGGCTTGGGTAAAAAATTAAATAACCAATGGGCGGTGTCAGGCTCAGTGGGTTGGGATAGCGGCGCGGGTGATCCCACCACCACCTTAGGACCTGTGGAAGGTCATTGGAATGTGGGTCTAGGCGCCAAATACAATGTTACACCCGAAGTCGCCGTGTCGGCAGGCGTGAAATACTTGATGTTTGGCGATGCCAAATCAAAAATCCCCAATGGCGACTTAGTGGGGGATTTCCAAAACAACGATGCTTGGATTTACGGGCTGCGTTTAACTTATCAGAAGAAGTAAGTCCCATAAAAAAAGCCTATCACATCGATAGGCTTTTTTTATGTCGAACCATTAATCAATCGCGATGTTTACCATCCATCTCTAATCCTAGCATGTCAAGCAAGGCTGCCATGCTTGCAGATACCGTAATATTGGGGTTGGTGACCAAACCCAAATAGCGTTGCAACTCAACGGGGGTATCCATATTAATCGGCTGTAAATCTTGATTGACTAAGGTTTGCGGTAACACCGACCAGCCTAACCCAACCGATACCAACATACGAATTGACTCCAGCGGATTGGTGCTCATCGTGGCATACGGTTTTAAGTTATATTTGGCAAATTCAGCTAAAGTGATTTGGCTGGTAAAGGTATTGGCAGCGGGTAAAATCGCTGGATAGTTGGCCAATTGCTCAAGCGTCACGTTCATTTTATGCGCCAGTGGCGATAAAATGCCGGTCACAAAATGCAGCGGATCTGACCATAGCATATGATAATTTAGACGTTTATCATACACAGGAGGTAGCGTTAAAAAAGCCAATGACAAGTCGCCATCAAGGACTGCTTTATGCGCTTGCTCAGAATCGACAAAGTGCACTTCAAGCTGTACCGCAGGATAGCTTTGGATAAATTGTTTGAGGACAGCTGGCAGATGATGTAAGCCAATATGATGACTGGTACCGATAATCAGTTTGCCTGATACCGTTTGCTGGCGGTTTTTAAGATTAATTTTTAGATTATCGTAATCATCTAGCCAGCGTTTGGCATGGGGTATCAAGTCATGCGCCGCTTGGGTTGGGATAATACCACGACCCACGGTATCAAAAAGGGTTACATCAAATTCGTCTTCTAAGTTTTTGATACGCTTACTCACTGCAGGCTGTGTAATAAATAATTTATCAGCCGCCTGCGAGATACTACCTGTTTGCATAACCGCTAAAAAAGTATTTAAATTTGTGGTATTCATCTTTCCCCCAAAACTAAAACTCTACCATTTGATATAAATAAAAGTTTCATTCTTTAAAAAATACATTAAATAAGATTATAAGACAACGTATGTACAAATACAATTTATTTAATCGCCCAATACATTCCTAAAATTTTTATAAAATATAAAAATCATCAATTAAAATTATCATTTTTCTTTGTTATAATGGCGTTATTGTTTACCCGATTACTACGCCCTTTTATAAAAAAACCATAGGATATGTGTCATGGCAGCGCAAACGCTTTATGATAAACTTTGGCAAGACCACTTAGTCAATCAACGAGACGACGGTTCTAGTCTTATCTATATCGACCGTCATTTATTACACGAAGTCACGAGCCCACAAGCATTTGAAGGCTTGTCATTGGCAAATCGTGACCCTTGGCGTTTGTCAGCAAACGTCGCCACTCCTGACCATAATGTCCCGACGGTGGCGAGCGAACGTAAAGAAGGGGTGGCAGGCATTAAAGATGACGTCTCTCGCCTGCAAGTAGCCACACTCGATGAAAACTGTGCCAAATTTAACATCACGGAATTTACCATCAATGACGTGCGCCAAGGCATTGTGCATGTGGTAGGTCCAGAACAAGGTTTAGTGTTACCTGGGATGACCGTGGTGTGTGGCGACTCACATACCGCAACCCATGGTGCATTAGGCTGTCTTGCCCACGGCATCGGTACCAGTGAAGTTGAGCATGTATTGGCAACGCAGTGTCTTGTGCAAACCAAGATGAAAAATATGCTTATCAAAGTCGATGGTAAATTGGGTGAAGGTGTCACCCCAAAAGACGTGGTACTAGCGATTATTGCAAAAATCGGCACCGCGGGCGGGACAGGCTACGCCATTGAATTTGCAGGCGATGTGTTCCGTGACATGAGCATGGAAGGACGTATGACCGTGTGTAATATGGCGATTGAAGCGGGCGCGCGCGTTGGTATGGTAGCCGTTGATGACACTACCATTGAATACGTCAAAGGTCGTCCCTATGCGCCTACCGGTGAAATGTGGGATAAAGCCGTGGCTTACTGGCAAACCCTACACTCAGATGCCGATGCGGTGTTTGATACCGTCATTGAGATGGCAGGCGCGGACATCGCACCCCAAGTATCTTGGGGCACATCCCCTGAGATGGTGGTGGATATCAGCGCACACGTCCCTACCCTAGATGCGGCAAAAGATGACGTCCAAAAAGAGGCTTGGACACGCGCCTATGAGTATATGGGTTTGACGGCGGGTCAACCGGTCACTGACATCAAAGTCGATCGGGTGTTTATCGGCTCTTGTACCAACTCACGCATTGAAGATATTCGCGCGGCGGCGGCTGTTATCAAAGGTCGCAGAGTCGCAGATAGCGTCAAAGAAGCGATTGTGGTAGCTGGTTCTGGGTTGGTTAAACAACAAGCAGAAAGCGAAGGCCTAGATAAAATCTTTACTGCAGCGGGTTTTGAATGGCGGGAGCCAGGCTGCTCGATGTGCCTCGCCATGAACGCGGATAAATTGCAGCCAAAAGAACATTGCGCCAGCACCTCCAATCGTAACTTTGAAGGTCGTCAAGGCAATGGCGGACGCACCCATTTGGTCAGCCCTGCGATGGCCGCCGCTGCCGCATTAGCCGGTCATTTTGTTGACGTGAGAAATTATTAAGGTAGAACTATGAAAAAATATACCCTTGAGCAGGGCATCGTCTGCCCACTAGACCGCTCAAACGTGGACACTGACCAAATCATTCCAAAACAGTTTTTGAAATCTATCAAACGCACAGGGTTTGGTGCCAATTTATTTGATGAATGGCGTTATTTGGACGAAGGCTATCCTGGTCAAGACAATAGCAAACGCCCTATTAACCCTGATTTTATTTTGAATCAGCCCCGTTATCAAGGTGCTAACATTTTGCTTGCGCGTAAAAACTTTGGCTGTGGTTCAAGCCGTGAGCATGCCCCTTGGGCGCTCGAAGAATACGGTTTTCGTACGGTGATTGCGCCAAGTTTTGCCGATATTTTCTACAACAACTGCTTTAAAAACGGCATGTTGCCAGTGATTTTAAGTGAAGATGCAGTCAGTGAATTGTTTGCCGAATGTTTTGCCCAAGATGGCTATCAATTAACCGTGGATTTAGAAAAACAGCAAGTGATTTCACCCTCAGGTAAAAGCTATGCGTTTGACGTCGATGAATTCCGTAAGCACTGCCTGCTCAACGGTTTAGACGATATTGGTCTGACATTACAGCAAGCTGATAGTATCAAAGCGTATGAAGAGAACGCCAAACAATCACGCCCTTGGGTATTTGGCACAGGCGCGGCTTAAAGTGCTGCTTGGTTAGGTAAATTTACAATGTCAGTAGCGCTTCATCATTGATGATTTATCATTGAGAGCTTATCCATCATCTATCCCAATCTGCGTATAAGCCGCGTATAAAAAAGGCATTTTTTGACAAAGGTTGGGATATTGGTTATGTTAGTCACATTTTAGCGTGCCTATGACTGTGTTTAAATCATGGCATCACCCGCCATGAAAATCATCGTCTAACTATGGCAGGCACCCTGTTACTGCAATTTTTTAATTGCTTTTTTTGATTTGAGGGAATAACGACCATGATGTTTACGAAGCGCTTTTTTCACTCTGACTGTTTGCCTGTTGTAGCCATTGCGATTTGTTCGGCAGTGGCGCTATCTGGCTGTCAATCAATGACAAAGCAGCCAAGCGCACGTCCCAAAGCCCCAGTGGTAACAGCGCCGCAAGCGATTGCTGCAGGCAAAAGCACACTAAAATGTACCGGTATTTATGCTTGTGAAATCAATCGTATTGGCACGTTGTCAATTATCAATCAATCGACTCACACCCCTAGCGCTACACTTGGCAACCATAGCTCAGTGACTAGCCCAGTGACCGTCACCCCTTTGATGAGTAAGCCGCAGAGCAAGTCTACTATACCAAATTATTTGGTAAGTTTTCCCAGTGGTCAGCACATGGTTGCCACCCGTTTTTATTTGGATGAGGATTTGACGACGGTTGAAAGTTTTAGTTTCATCCATCGTTTTGAAAGCGGTAAACGCTATGAGCTTAAAGCCTACCGCCAAATTCAAAAGACCGATTATAGTTTACTAGCACAATCTGCCCCAACGCCACTGTGTATTGATTTGTATGAAAATGCCAAACTTACCAATCAATGGTGTAAAAAACCCAATCAGCAAGGTGCTCTATCGAATGAATTTGTAAAAGTGGCTTTATAGATGTGCCTTAGAGCGTCACGCAAAAAGCGCCTCTCAAAAAAGCGTCATTCAATAACCCCTGATTCAATTATTTTTTAGAAACTAACAAAATTTTAAAAGCTGCGTTGTCAGCAAAAAGTTGTGTATTAACGTGAAGGAAGTAACATGACAAAACAAATCGCCGTATTACAAGGTGATGGTATTGGTCCTGAAATCATTGGACAAGCTGTCAAAGTATTGGACAAATTAATCGAGCAAGGCTTAGACGCCGACTATGAGTATGGGCTGTTAGGTGGCTCAGCGTATGATGCGTATGGCTCACCCTATCCAGAAGCTACCCAAACCCTGTGCCGCAAGGCTGATGCGGTATTGCTCGGTGCTGTCGGCGGCCCACAGTATGACAACCTTGAACGCTCAGTGCGCCCTGAGCGTGGATTACTGGCGATTCGTAAAGACTTAAATCTATTTGCCAATCTTCGCCCAGCCATTCTTTATCCAGAGCTTGCCAATGCCTCAACTTTAAAACCTGAGGTGGTATCTGGCTTAGATATTTTGATTGTCCGTGAGCTCACCGGTGATATTTATTTTGGTGAACCACGCGGTATTCGCACGCTTGAAAACGGCGAGAAAGAAGGCTACAACACCATGAAATACAGCGAATCAGAAATTCGCCGTATTGCCAAAGTCGCTTTTGAAGCAGCGCAAAAACGCGGTAAAAAACTCTGCTCAGTTGATAAAGCCAACGTACTCGAGACCACAGAGTTTTGGAAGCAGATTTTCACCGAAGTCGCTGCCCAATACCCAGATGTTGAATTGACTCACATGTATGTCGACAATGCAGCGATGCAGCTGGTCAAAGCCCCAAAACAGTTTGATGTGATTGCCACTGGCAATATTTTTGGCGATATTTTATCCGATCAAGCCTCGATGCTGACTGGCTCTATTGGTATGCTACCATCAGCAAGCTTAAATGACACAGGCAAAGGGCTATATGAACCATCGCATGGCTCTGCCCCTGATATTGCAGGTCAAAATAAAGCCAACCCATTGGCAACCATTTTGTCATTGGCGATGCTGTTACGTTATAGCCTCAATGATGAAGCCCGTGCCACACAAGTTGAGCAAGCAGTGCAAAAAGTATTACAGCAAGGGTTACGCACAGGCGATATCTTTGAACAAGGCACCACGCTGGTTTCTTGCTCAGACATGGGTGATGCGGTCATCGCTAACTTATAATCTTTGATTATCCTAGTTTTTATCGTGCGTTAAAGGTAGTGTTAGCCCGTCTAACCTGCCTTTTTTTACGACATTTTTGCCAACATTTTTTTGAAAAATTTGTAAAATCCTGCTTATCTTTAACCGAGTTTTGCTATAGTATGCCATTATCGTTTCTCTGAAACCTCGATGACCTTTCATCCCATCCTCACTTGCTAAATTTTTCTTAAAATTCAATGACTATGTCTTCTTATCATAAAATATTACCTTGCTTTACAAGTATCTTGCTTGCTATCAGTTTATCTGCCTGTCAACAGTCACCCAATCAAGCGATGGATGCACCCACAGTTGCGACAGCAAGTACCACAGCTAGTACTGTAGCCAGTACAACCGCAAGTGTCGCTGCCTCTTCGCCTGCCCCAACGCTAAAAGCCAATGTCAGTCAACAGTTTATTGGCACAAGCTTGGTGCAGCAACGACTGAAACAAGCCTTGCCAGAGATTGCCTACACTACTGATAATTTACCGATGGTTGCCCAGCAAGTAAACCAAGTGAGTTGGTCACCCACAGGCGCTATTGAATTAAAAGCTATGCCTGCCTCTGCGGTAGTCGCGTCACAAGCCGCATCAACCCCGCCTGCTTCAGCGACCCCATCTGTGACGGGTTTTCAATCAACTATTGACTATGCTGCGCTCAAACAATCGGCTAATGACAATCCGTCATCCGTGGCTAACAAAGACGCGTTACCATCAAAACAAGTATTCATTAAGCCTGATGAACTGCTGGTATTTAAGACCCAAGCACTGCTTAACTGGCATGGGCATAGTGTGGGTGCGCTGACAGGGATAATGAATAAAAATACCATCAAAGCGATGCAGATTTTTCAGCAAAAGCACAATCTGCCCGTAACCACCACGATGGATGAAGCCACCTGGGCGGCGTTAACCAGCAACGAGACGTTAAATAAGCAGCCGATTTTTATCAATTATCAGCTAACGCGCGATGATTTGGTGATTACCAAAGCGCCTAAAGACATGCAATACAAATCGGCGCGTGAAGCGGTAGCTGAAAAATTCCATATGAGCCAAAAATTGGTAAGTCGATTAAACCCCACCACGCCACTCAAAGCGGGTAACATTATCACTGTCTACAATCCTTATCAGCCCAATATGACGGAAGTGACCAAGGTTGTGAGCGATAAAAAGAAAAACATTCTATACGCCTATGCTGCTAGTGGTGAGCTCGTTGCAAGCTACCCAACAACCGTGGGTTCCAACTACACCCCCTCACCGTCTGGCAGTTTAAAAGTTAAAAATCGGGTATTAAACCCCACCTATAATACTGATTTTTCTTCCAAAGAAAAGTGGCTACCACCAGGACCCAACAACCCTGTGGGGCGCGCTTGGATTGGACTTTCAAAAAGAAGCTTTGGCATTCATGGCTCGCCTGAGCCTGAGTTAATCAGCGCACAAAAATCACACGGTTGTGTGCGTTTGACCAATTGGGATGCGCTAAGTCTGTATGGTACGATAGCTGATGGGGCGGATGTGGTATTTGAATAAGTTTATATTGTATAGGCTTCAACTAAACACCCCAAAATCTGGGGTGTTTGGTTATTACGATTCTTGTCGCCAAACTTGTTTTCGCAAATCCTGCTTGGTCTGCCTGCGTTGTTTTTTGCGGGCGATTTCGACATCGTCTTTTTCATGCAGTCCGCCTTTTTGCAAAAGCGGATTTAACGCCAAGTAATTACGGGGTTTAACAGCCAAATTGGATTGAGCGATTGACGGATTTTTCTCCAATCGCTCACCCAATTTGATTAATTGTTTTTGGTTTTTCATAGTTTATCCTTTAATACACATGACTTGTTTAAGCGTATGCACGACTTCGACAAGCGCCGACTGATTCGCCATTACCGCATCAATATCTTTATACGCCTCTGGAATTTCATCCATCACGCCCTTGTCTTTACGGCACTCCACGCCCGCCGTCTGTGCTCTTAGGTCATCAAGGTTAAAATGCCGAATCGCTTTGCCACGGCTCATGCGTCGCCCTGCCCCATGCGAACAGGAACACAGCGACTCGCTATTGCCTTTGCCTTTGACGATATAGGATTTTGCCCCCATCGAGCCAGGTATAATACCAAGCTCACCCTCGAAAGCAGAAATTGCCCCTTTACGGGTGACGTACACATCCTCACCATAGTGGTGTTCTTGGCTGACATAATTGTGATGGCAATTAATCGCCTCGCGAGTCAAGGTAAAATGCGGTAACTCACGCTGTAGCACACTGACAATGAGTCGCATCATCTCGCGGCGATTTTCCAACGCATAATCCTGCCCCCATTGCACTGCCTCGAGGTAATCGTCGAAACTATGGGAGCCTTGGGCAAAATACGCCAAATCACGGTCAGGCACATGCCCAAAGCGGCTTTGCTGTTCTTTTTTGGCAAAGGTAATAAAATACTCACCAATACAGTTGCCAATGCCGCGACTGCCCGAATGCAGCATCACCCAGATATCCTCATTTTCATCGATACACAGCTCAATAAAATGATTGCCACCGCCCAGCGTACCGAGCTGTTTTGCCCAAGTTCGCTCAAAGTTGCGCAGCATTTTGAGCAGCCCCTTGTGCTTATCGGTGATGCGCTTTAAGCGTTTGGCAAGCGGGTCAAGCGTAGTCATTTTCACCGTAATGGCTTGGTGCTGGTTAAAACCGACAGGAACTTTGGCTTCAATCGCTGTACGGATTTTAGCCAGGTTATCGGGCAATTGGTGGGCTTTGAGCGACAGTCGCACCGCGTTCATGCCGCAGCCGATATCCACACCCACCGCCGCAGGGATAATCGCGTCTTTAGTCGGAATCACACTACCCACAGTCGCACCCTTGCCCACATGCACATCAGGCATCACTGCAATGTGATGATGTACAAATTCAAGCTGGGCAAGATTACGTAACTGCTGGATGGCTTCTTGTTCAATATCTTTGGTAAATACTTTGACAGGTACGCCATGTTGCGCAGATTTATTTAATACTAATTGAATACTCATATATTTTTTCTGTTTGAATGCTAAATTCACACGCCCTTAACATTTTTAGCGTAGCAAATTTAGACCAATAAATGATAATTAAAATTTTTTGAAATAACTTTAATAAGTAAATTTAAACAATAAGACGCCATCCAATCGTTTAACATGACTGGCAAACAAGACTGACACACATAAATGCGTTTGAAAAACTAACTGCTCTGAAAAAGTCTGTTGTCGCAAGGTGCGTTTTAGCTATCTGACGATTTCTGTGACATGTAAAAATAGGGACATGGGAAAATAGGGAAATTTTAGACAACAAAAAACCCAAATTATTACCATCACAATAAACACAATCAAAAGCCAATATTCGCTTTATTCTCAGTCAGTTACTATTGATGGTGATGCTTTGGGTTTGATAAATCAAAATCGGTAGTAGAGCGTATGGCATATACGCTGTTACAAAACCAAATTTTAATTAGTTAAAACAGACGGCAGACACATCAACAGTGTTGTTTAGACGTTTTACGTTGTGAGTAAGTACGGACATCATGTGTCTCCTTTTCCCCTTTTGCTAGGGTGGCGGTTTTGGCGATGGTACTAACATCAGAATGCCAAAACAAAACTGAAATAAAAGTTTGGGTGCATTCACAGTTTGATATATTATCAAAACTAATGAATAATCGGCATACTATAAAACTTTATTTGTCGATATGCAAATTTTTTTATAAAAAAACCAGCGACAGGGGTCACTGGTTGTTTATCAGGCTTTTGGTAAAAATTAAGCTGGAATACGAAGCACTTGACCTGGATAGATTTTGTTTGGGTCAGATAATAATGGTTTGTTGGCTTCAAAGATTTTATTGTATTGGTTGGTATCGCCATACACTTCTTTTGAAATTTTTGACAGCGTATCGCCTGACTTGACCGTGTACATACGAGATTCTGGCTCTTGCGTCGCAACCGTGATATTGTCTTCCACTTGTGCAACATACTGTACATTACCTGCCGCTAAAATGGCTTTCTCGCGCTCTGCTTGGTTAGCAGCAGAACCATTAATGATTACTTTGTCATTATTACCGTCATAGTTGACTGATAGATTGTCAATTTTGGCATTTTGTTGGATGCGCTGAATCAATAAGTTCGCAATCTCTTGGGCAGATGGCTCAGTAGAGGCGGCAGGCGCTGCGGTTGGTGCGACGTTTGATGCAGGTGTCGATGCTGGCGCAGCGTCTTTGTTACGATGAAAGATTTTATCACCGATGTCTTTTGCAAAACTAAATAGTCCCATTTGTTTTTCCTTATGTTGTAATATTTTAATGTGCGATTTTTAATGTCTGGTTTGTTGAAACTCCTAAATGACCGTTTCAATACCTCAAATGACTAGAACGACCTCAAATCACTACAACGATAATTGTGTTAATGATGGGGTTATTCTAGTTGCCCTCTAGATTAGCAAAAACTTAAATCGATGAGCATAAGTATTTAGTAAAGGAATGTTACTGATTGCAAGTAGTCTTTTCATTTATTTATTACGCCAATTTTCTATGCCATTTATTCCTTTAGGGGATAATGGAGAAAAACACAAAAGTGGCTAACATGACCAAATGGATAATGCCATGTAAAAAAGTGGTACGCCCGGTACTTAAAGTATTGATGGTTATCATGAGCGTAATGACCAGCATTAGCCCTTCTTTGGCAGACAACCCAAACATGACGGGCGTTGCTGTGAAGATTGAATAAAGCGCAATAACAGGAATTGTCAACGAAATAGACGCCAAAGCCGAGCCTAACGCCAAATTTAAACTGTTTTGCAGCTGGTCGTTGTAGGCAGCTTTTACCGCGGCAATAGATTCAGGCAACAGTACCAAAGCAGCAATAATAATCCCTAGCACAATTTTTGGCATACCCATCGCGAGCAGCGCCGCTTCCATGGTGGGCGACAACATCTTAGCAAGACCTACGACCGTCACCAAACTGAAAAACAAAAATCCCACACTCATCGCCGTGGTTAACGCATTATCACTGTTATGTAGGTCTTCTTGCCCATCAGCAATAAAATAATCTCGGTGACGAATGGTTTGGGTAAAGATAAATGCGGCATACAAAATCAAACAGCAAATCGCTACAAACAGCAGCTGAGCGCCAATCATAAAACCGCCTGCGGCAGAGGTGGTAAAATTGGGTAAAATAAATACGATTAATGCAATCGCCAATAACACACTAATTGCTGCTTTACTGCCATGCAAACTATAACGCTGTACATAATTTTTGATACCCCCAATTAACAGACAAATACCAATAATCCCGTTACAAATCAGCATCACTGCTGCAAATACCGTATCACGGGCAAGCACCGCGGCATCGGTGGGTGTGCTACTACTCATGAGTGCCAAAATAAGTGCCACTTCAATCACAGTGACCGCCAATGCCAAAACCAACGTACCAAAAGGCTCACCCACTTTGTGAGCAATCACCTCAGCATGATGCACGGCAGCAAAAACTGACCCCATCAAAAAAATTGCCGTCACGGTATTCATGATGATACCCGAGGGATGCCAAATCAAATGCACCGCAAGCACTAAAGCGGCAATACTTGGTGACAATAACGTCCAAATGGGTAAATTGATATTAAATTTTTGGTTCAGCCAAAATGTTTTTGCCATATCCCCTCCGCTTTATCTATATTTTCCAATTTATCATATAAATAGATAATATGGTCAAAAATATCAAAATTCAATTAAAAATGAAATTATTTCTCATTATTTTGTAATTTATGCCAGTAAATTATTGGTGCGAGGCAAAAAAAGCCAATAAGCATACTGACCAAAAAATGCCATTGATAACCCAAAAAATGCGCCATATAGCCGCTGGCAAAATGGGCTGAGCCGCCCAACACCGTCAACAGACAAACCTGCACGGTAAAATCACTCCCTGCATTGGCAGGGCGTGAATAATGCATAATGGTCGTGAGCATCGCAATCAGCGCCAACGATGCACAAAAATGCTCCAGCGCATTGACGGCATATAGCCACAAAAAATCAGTCAAAAATTGATGATAAAACCCATAAGCGACCAAGCCGTACAACCCTGTGGTCAGCGCTTGGGCAAGATTAAAATATAGCAGTGACCTAAAGCGAGTGAGTCGTTTCATCAAAATTGTGGCGACCCCTGCCCCAGCGACTGAGGCCGCCGAACCCAAAATAGTTGCCCAAAAGCCAATTTGCTGCAAGTTGAGTCCGACATCGACCATCATCGGTTTGACCATACCGCTTGAAATACCATCAGCAATTTTATAGGTCAATAACACCCCTAGCCAAGCCAGCATCTCCCGCGATGACCAAAAATACTGATAATGGTGGCTAAGGTAATTTTTTAGCGCCTTAAAACTACCAGATTTTGCTGCCTGTACTTGTTTTTTGGAAGATTCAACCGGGGTGTCGGTGTGCTCTTTAAAAAACACAATGGGCACTGTATTCATTGCCACCAAAGCCGCCATGGCAAGGAAACTGTTGCGCCAGCCCCATTGCTCGAGCAGCATCAGTAAAACACCGCCACCGACAATAAGTCCCAGCCGATAGCCGATGACTTGTACGGCATTGCCTTGGCTTTGACGATGATGGTGATTGGTCGTTTGATTCACCGAATCAGGCGCAGGCATATCATGGGTCAGCGGTTCTTTGGGCGCCATAGCCGCTTTAAGCAAACGCGTTGCTAGCCCATCCGTCGCCACATCGTGTGTCGCACCAATGAGACTTAAGGTAAATAACATCCCGTACAATGTCATCACCGAAGGGGTTTGTGCCAAATTATGCGGTTCAAAAAATGCCACCGCAATCAGGATGACAATCGACAACCCTTGCATCGGCAAAATCCAGCTTTTGGCGCGTCCGATTTTTTGTGAATAGTAGCCGTCCACGACAGTAGCCCACAGGAATTTAAGCCCCCAAGGTACCAAAATCAGCCCTGACCAACCAATGGCAACCAGTGAGACTTTGTATTCACGTAAAATCGCTGGCAAGGCTTGGGTGATAAATCCTGCGGGCAAGCCTTGAGCCAAATATAAGGTGAGCAGTAAGCCTAAGGTTTTATAGTGAGTCAAATGAGAATTGGATGGTGGCGCTGGCGACTTTGATAACGGCATAGGACTACCACAGGTAGATTATTTTTATAATAATGAGAAGGGCGTAAAACCTACGCCCTAATAACAATATAAGTTGCAATGACAACAAATAACGGATGAAAAATTAGTTAAATACCACCGTTTTATTGCCTGTGACAATCACCCGGTTTTGTAGATGCCAACGCACGGCACGGGTCAGCACGCTACGCTCGACATCTTGCCCAATCGCCCGCAATTCTGCCACATGGTGGCGATGGCTGACACGGTGCACGTCTTGCTCAATAATTGGTCCTTGGTCTAGGTCGGCTGTGACATAATGCGCGGTGGCACCAATCAGTTTGACGCCTTTTTCATAGGCTTGGCGGTATGGATCGGCGCCGACAAAGGCTGGCAAGAATGAGTGGTGAATATTGATAATTTTCATGTGCCAAGCTGCGGTAAATTCAGCGGATAAAATCTGCATATAGCGCGCCAGCACCAACAGATCACAATCTTGCACCAATGCTTGAATCTCGGCTTCTGCTTCTACTTTATTGTCTTTGCTCACAGCTACGTGATGAAATGGCACACCAAAATTTTCTACTGCTTGGCGCAAATCATGATGATTACTAACGACACAGGTAATTTCACAATCTAGTTGTCCTTGTTGCCAGCGCCACAGCAAATCAAGGAGTGCATGGTCATATTTGGACACCAAAATCGCCACTTTTTTACGTTTACTATTGTCAAATAGTTTCCACTCCATTTGATAGATGCGAGCGACGGTATGTTCAAAACTGCCTTTCATATTATCGATGATATTGTCCAAATCATTGATAGCCATTTCAAGGCGCATAAAATATTGACCGCCTTCGGGCTCAGTCGAGTATTGGTCAAGGCTGATAATATTGGCGCCATAACGATAAAAAAATTCGGATACAGCTTGCACAATGCCTGCGCGGTCTTGGCATTTAATCAATAAAGTTGCAGTAGCTAGTTGGCTCATGAGGTACTTCTTGTGTTCAATTTTCAAAAGATGCCATTGTAGCGATTTTTGTGCTGACAAAGAAGTCTAAACCCGTCAAAAGCCTTGTTGTATATAAAAATTTTCTTGAGATTCGTTTACCCACTGCCTTTTAACCTATCTTTTAACCTGCCTTTTAACTTAAATTACCCAAATCAACTTCGGTCAATCGCCAGCGCCCTTTTTTCTTTGAGCGTCCGCCTGCACTTTGACCAGCAATTACCGCTGCACCGCCGAGCAATTTATTCAGTGTCTGACTATGATACGCATGACAAATCGCACACGCCAAGCCATCTGCCGCATCCGCTTGCGGCTGTATCTCAAGGCTCAACAAACGCATCACCATAAGCTGAATCTGCTCTTTGTCTGCCGCGCCATAGCCACATACCGCTTGCTTGATTTGCCGTGCGGTATATTCAGCTACTTGCAAATCTTTGGCAACCATGGCGGCAATCGCTGCACCCCGCGCCTGCCCAAGCTTGAGCGCGGTATCGGGGTTTGATGCCATAAATACTTGCTCGATGGCGGCGGTCATGGGTTCATTGGTATATTTTTGATAATGCTCAACGATACGGCTAATCCCATCAAATATCCGCTTGAGCCGCTCGGGCATTGTTTCCCCTTGGCTGTAAGCATGAATCGTGCCTGCATCCAAATGTTCAAGTTTATCCCCACTCAACCGAATGATGCCATAGCCTGTCAGACGTGAGCCTGGGTCAATACCAATAAAGATGCTCATAAAAGATGCTCGTAAAAGATGCTCGTAAAACATGCTCGTAAAAAAAGATACCCACAAAACAATTTTGCTAAAAATGCAGTCGAAGCTAAAAACACCGAAACTAAAAACATCAAAGCTAAAAATGCCGTCAAATTATAGCATTTATCAAAAATTTAACGAAAAAATTGCTGAATTTCAAAAAACTATTTGATAGTTTTATTCATTACCCCCATCATTATTGCATTGGTTAATGATGCATCGTTTGTTCTTTATAGTTTATTCACAATTTAGGAATCGTATTTTCATGGGAAATATAGTTGGGATTGCCATTGTCTGGTTGATTATTGAGATGCTGGTTTGGTATTTAATCGCACAATTTGTCAGTGGCTGGTGGGTGTTTTTGTGGTTTGTCGTGGCCGGCTTTGTGGGTGCCGCCCTGATTAAAAAAGGCATAGCTACCTTAAAACCGATGGCTGGACAAGCGCAAGCCGCCATGCTTAACCCTGCGATGCGTCCTAATGAAAATTCCGTGGTGAAAGCGATTGCTTTTGCGGTGGCAGGTATCTTGTTGGTACTGCCAGGTATTTTGAGTGATATTGCGGCACTTGTGGTGTTATTACCTGCGGTACAAAATAAGTTCAAAGCCTTTGCCAAAGACTATGCCACTAAAAACCCAGAAAAATTGATGCAAATGATGGCAAGCAAAATGGGCGGTATGGATCCCTCAAAAATGGGTGGCTTAGGGGGTCTTGGCGGCATGGGTGGACAAAACCCGTTTGGTGGTCAAAATCCATTTGGTGGTATGGGCGGACAAAATCCTTTTGGGGGCTTTGGTAGCAAAAATAACAACGGCGGTAAATTTGGCACGACCATTGACGGACAAGCCAAGACGGTCAACTCGAATGCCAAACGCATCACTCGCTCTGCCAATGATGACTAGACAATGGATAAAAAATTGACTGTTAAAAATTGATAAATTTAAGGCATCCCTAGTATGCCTTTTTTTATGCCCTATTTTTGCGAAAAACTGGTTTTACTTTTTGCAAAAATTCATGCAATGTGATTTACTTAAGACAAAATTTGTTATATAAATTCTATAATGATACAATCTGTTTCGTTTTGGAATTTTTAGGTTTGAGCGTGATTTTTATTTTTGGTAATTGATATTAACAACATTGGTTAGCGACAAGGAGTGAATGTATGACCAGCAAAGTATATGACAGCGCAGCTTCGGCACTTGAGGGAGTCATCAAAGATGGACAAACGATTGCGGTCGGTGGTTTTGGTCTGTGTGGTATCCCCGAAGCTTTAATTGAAGCCTTGCGAGATAGCGGCGTTAAAGATTTGACCTGTATCAGCAATAACGCGGGTGTCGATGGCTTTGGTTTGGGATTATTACTAGAGACTCGCCAAGTCAAAAAAATGATTGCGTCGTATGTGGGTGAAAACAAAGAATTTGAACGGCAGTTTTTATCGGGTGAATTGGAAGTTGAATTGACCCCACAAGGGACACTGGCAGAAAAATTGCGTGCAGGCGGTGCGGGCATCCCTGCGTTCTTTACCGCAACTGGCGTAGGTACCCAAATTGCTGAAGGTAAAGAAGAGCGTGAATTTGATGGTCGTCAATATATCCTTGAGCGCTCATTAGTCGCTGATGTGGCACTGGTCAAAGCCCAAAAAGCCGATAAAGCAGGCAACTTGATGTTCAACAAAACGGCGCGAAACTTTAATCCAGATGTCGCCACGGCAGGTAAAGTCACCATTGTCGAAGTTGAGCAGTTGGTGGAAACTGGCGAGCTAGACCCTGACCAAATTCATTTGCCGGGTATTTATGTGCATCGCATCGTGGTCAATGCCAACCCAGAAAAACGCATCGAAAAAGTGACGACCAAAGAACAGACAAACTAGGATATAAGGAGATTACCATGGCATGGACTCGTGAACAAATGGCACAAAGAGCGGCAAAAGAACTACAAGACGGCTTTTATGTCAATCTAGGTATCGGTTTGCCGACCTTAGTGGCGAACTATATTCCAGAAGGTGTTAATGTTTGGCTACAATCAGAAAATGGGCTGCTTGGGATTGATGAATTCCCAACACCCGATAAAGTTGACCCAGATTTGATTAATGCGGGCAAACAAACTGTTACCACAGCGACCGGTGCGAGCTTTTTCTCAAGCTCACAATCATTTGCCATGATTCGTGGCGGCAAAGTCAACCTTGCCATCTTGGGGGCGATGGAAGTTTCAGACAGTGGCGATCTTGCCAACTGGATGATTCCTGGCAAGATGGTCAAAGGCATGGGCGGCGCCATGGACTTGGTCGCAGGCGTTCAACGCGTCATTGTATTGATGGAACATACCAACAAACATGGTGAGCCAAAAATATTGGCTGAATGTACGCTACCCCTGACAGGCAAAAAAGTGGTGAATCGTATCATCTCTGATTTAGCCATCATGGATGTGACCGATAACGGTTTAAAACTGGTTGAACTGGCAGACGGTGTCACGTTTGAAGAGTTACAATCAAAAACGCCCGTAACCATTGCACAATAATTGCACTATAACACCTGCAAGATAACGACTGTAAAATAGCGCTGTCACAAGTCAGCGTTTAATTGCCATTAAAAGGAAAGTAGAAAAAGACAATAAAAAGGACAGTGACGCTGTCCTTTTTTATGGTTTTTTTATGATTTTGGCTTTTTTACTTTCGGTGATTTGTCCTCTATAATGACATCACTATCAACATTTATCCAACACCATGATTGCATCTCATTTCTCTCATCCCAAATTTATCACTGATGAAGACAATCCGCTGATTGATCGTAAATATCCCAATGAGATGGCAGCCGATGACGGCGTAGCATTGCCGCAAATTTATCGGTTTGACTTTACCGAGGTGCCAGATTTTAGCCAAACAGTGATGCAAATCACCCCGGTGATGGATAAGTCCACTGAAATTGATACACCCAATGATCATGAAGCAGTATCAGAAAATGTCACCCCTGCTACTGATAAATCTTTGCACATGGCTCAACAAACGGCGTCATCGGCGGCGCCCACTTCGATCAACAATCCCCTTGCCTCTCAATCGCTAACCAGCAAAATCCCATCAAAAACACGCTCAAATCGCCAAGTCGTTGCGCAAGCAAGAGCCCAAGCCAAACAAATTGAGCAGCAAAAGCAACTTGAAGAACAGCAGCGCCAAGCAGAGGAAGTTGCGCGCTATAAGGCAGAGGTTGAAGCCGCGCTACTCAATCCCACACTGCATGAAGGACTGCTCAATCAGCGTAAATCCATTGCCGAATCACAGGCAGTGGTCAACAAACATGCGATTTTTGGCGAGCTTGCACAGGATTTGCAGACCATTCAATGGCTTGATTCAGACATGGCAGAGGAAAGCCGAGCAATGTATGGAAAAGCGGTTGTGCTGATTCAAACAGCGCAATCAAGTGACAATTTATTAGAAAACAGTGTACCCGAAAACAATGTACCAGCAGAAAATGTAGGGAAAGACAATATCTCAGCAGACAATTTGGCAAAAGCCGTACAAGTGATTGATGAATTTGCCAAGAATGGTCTTGTGGATGCATTACTGCGCCAAGCGCTATGGCTATTTGAAGGCAATCACTTACTCAAGATTTCTCAAAACTCCCAACAAGCTTTGCTACTGTTGCAACAAGCAGCCTCACAGCATGATAATCGTGCGGAGAAATTACTCAGTAAACTGTACTATGCAGGACATGAGGTCGAGCAAGATAACGAGATGGGTAAATACTGGCTAGAGCTGGCTGCGGCACATGGTCACCCTGACGCCATACGCATTTCACAAGGTATTGCCACCCTGTCATTACTCAAGCAAACCCAACGAGAAGATACTAGCTATGGCAAAAAAATGGCGCTTGCGACTGCGGCGCTGATTATGTTCATGATACTGATATTTGTAGCAGTTAAAGTTTAAAGATTTGGATGAATGACGTAATTTGGGTATTAAAAAAGGTTAAATATCTCAATAACTACCAAAAAACTTAATTACCAGTTGGGTCGTCAGATGGCACTAGTACGCTCTCGTCATCACTATCCTTATGCTCCTCATCATTAGGCTCATCGCTCGCCAAGTTTGGCGTCAGCAGCGGATAATTATTTAAGATATAACAAAACAATTCAGCCGTTTTTTGGGTGTCATATAAGGCAGAATGCGCTTCATTACCATCAAATTCTAGTCCAGCGAGTTTGCACGCTCTCGCCAGTACCGTTTGACCAAACGCAAGCGCGGATAAAGTGACGGTATCTAACACGGAGAACTGGTGAAATTGGCTTTGATTTTTGCTATTGGTACGCTCAATTAAAGCATTTAAAAAGCCCAAGTCAAAATGCGCATTGTGCCCCACCAAAATGCACTTGGTACATTGGGTCGATTGACGCACCGTTTTTAAATATTTAAAAATACGGCGAATGGCGGTTTTTTCATCTTCGGCAATGGCTTTTCGCATCGGGCTATGCGGATTGATGCCGGTGAATTGCAGGGCGCGCGCTTCAAGATTTGCCCCTTCAAACGGCTCAATATGGGCATTGACCGCCTCACCTGGGTAAAAACGCCCGGTATCATCCATCAAAATTGGAATACACGCAATCTCAAGCAAAGCATCGGTTTTTGGATTGAACCCTGCTGTCTCTACATCCACCACCACGGGCAAGTAATTGCGAAAACGGTTGGCAATAGTCATCGATTCAGTTGTGGCGGTCATACGTTACCTTGCGGAAAAAAACAGAAAAATAAAGGGTGAAAAATCATACTGCTAAATTAAATGGCATCACTTTCCAGTCTAGCGTTTGTCCCGCCATCAGCGGGGTCAAATCTTTACCGTCAAGATAAGGATAATGCTCGGGGACTTGCCATGCTTCACGCACCAAGGTGACTTTATCACTATTGATAGGTAAGCCATAAAATTTTGCCCCGTGAATACTGGTAAAGCCTTCTAGCTTGTCAAGTTTGCCCACGCTTTCAAAGGCCTGGGCATACAAGGGCAGCGCAATCGATGCGCTGTAACAGCCTGCACAACCGCAAGCATTTTCTTTGGTATGCGTCGCATGGGGCGCAGAGTCGGTACCAATAAAGAATTTGGGATTACCACTGGTTGCCACATCAAGTAATACTTTTTGGTGACTTTGGCGTTTTAAAATCGGCAAGCAATAAAAATGTGGTTTAATGCCGCCCACCAGCAAGTGATTACGATTAAACAGTAAATGCTGCGGGGTAATCGTCGCTGCGACATTTTTGTCCTGTGACAACACAAAGTCAGCGGCATCACTGGTGGTGATGTGTTCAAAAACGATTTTTAGCTTTGGAAATTTATCAATGAGATTGACCATCACTTCATCAATAAAGCGTTTTTCACGGTCAAAAATATCAATATGATGGTGCGTCACTTCACCATGAACCAACAGCGGCAAACCCAATGCCTCCATCTTGGCAAATACATCGGTGCAATGATTGATATGGCTCACCCCATCCGCAGAATTGGTGGTCGCACCTGCAGGATATAACTTGACTGCTTTTACTACACCTGAAGCAACGGCAGCTTCGATGTCTTCTGCCGTCAGTGACTCGGTCAAATAAAGCGTCATCAATGGCTCAAATTGCTGGGATATACTGTCATTTGGCACTTGCGCCAAAATACGCTCACGATAAGCGATAGCATCAGCGGCTGTTTTGACGGGTGGCACCAAATTTGGCATACAAATGGCGCGGCGAAAATTGGCAGCAGCATGTGGCACCGTGGTGGCAAGCGCCTGCCCGTCCCGTAAATGAATATGCCAGTCATCAGGTGCAGTAATAGTAAAAGTATTGATAGGTGCAGTCGCTGCGCTCATGATTTCCTCGAAAAGCTTTGAGAGTGCCTTAAAAAAACAACGTCAAAAACCGATAATTGAAGCGTTGAAAAACTTGTGCATGATAGCAGTTTTAGGCAAAAAACGACATGAAAATATTTTCGAGCTAGTCAGACTCATAAACAATGTGTCAATTTATGTCGTTGTGCTAAACAACTTAATTTGTATTGGATTTATTGCTAGGTTTTTTATCTGTTTTATTATTAGCCTTATCGTCGGGCTTTTTGACCGATTTTTTGTCAGGGGCGGTTTTTGATGATGGTGACTTGTCTTTTTCTTTTGGCGATTTTTCTTTTACCGCTTTGTCCTTAGTCGTAGATTCTTTGGTGGTACTAGAATTTTTTTCAGATTGTCCACTGTCGACTTTAGATGAGCTAGCTTTTTTCTTATGGTCTTGTTTAGCCTCATTCTTGTCATCGGCTTTGGCATCATCGTTGGTATTTTTTTTGCGGTCTTTTTTGCTTTCCGCTTTTTTGCTTTCCTCTTGTTTATCAGATTTTTTCATAGCTCGCGCTTTTTCAGCTTGCTCTGAATGCTTATTATCTTGTGATTTGTGATTATCTCGCGGTTTATTATTCTCTTGTAATTCAGAGATACCTGCTTTTTTGCCACGCTCAGTTATTGTTATCGGATTAGTCATATCCGCTACAGAGGCGACTTTTACTATCGCCACATCGTGATAAACCGGGTGTACCACTGACATTTCTGCGGATGTTTGGGTGGCGGCAGGCTTATCTTTGACGCTCACCAACGCGCCTATTCCGCCAAAAGCGGCGACAGATAATACGGTGGCGGTCGCAATCCAATTTTTTTGTAACTTATCTATCCAATGAGCGCGTTTGCGAACTTGCGGTTTGGCAAAAATACTGCTGGCTGTTTGTGCGTTTGTTGTCACCGCTTTATTTATTTGGCGATTAGCGTTTGAAATCACCTGTTGATTGAAGTAAGCCTGCGGGATGGTCATTGGTGCAATGTTAAAAAAATTGGACGCTTTATAAATAGTTATTTGTTGGACAATATGCTGTTGATAGACAGGCAAGTCCGCAATATTTTGAATTTTTGACCATGTTAATTGCTGTTGTTGTATTGCTTGAAAACTGACAGCGCGCCTAAAACCCACTGCATTTATCAGTCCTGTATCTTGTGGTGACAGGAAAAAAACCGGCTGCATCGCAAGCCACTCAGTAATCTGCGCTGAGTCTATGGTGTTTTGTAGCGAACTTATCGTATCTGCCAAATTTATCACCACCAATGCAGTGATAGTCTGCCAAATAGTTAACAGGTTATCTAAGGGTAAATGGGTTTTTTCCAGTAGCACGCCGGCAATCATGGTTTTTTGGGTTTCATCATCAAACAACTGCTCAAAAATTGATACGCTTTTTTTAGACAGTTGTTTTAGGGTTACGAAGTTGATGCCGCTTTCAGTCAATTTTTTTGTAACTAAAGCAGTTAAAAATTCGGGGGTAAAACTATTTTTATCTGTTACCTGTGGCAAAGTTTGATGGATTAATGACGGATTTTGCTGAATTTTTGCCGATAACTGATACAGCATGACTTTTAACAGCTCAGGCACGACTTTTTTTAGATAACAAATTGATACGTGTGACCCATCTGCGACTATCGGTAGCAATGGCGGCAGAGCGTTTACCCAAAAATGATATAACGATATATGGTCAATGATATTACAAGGCGTTGAAGGATTTTTTGACAGCATATTTTGTCACTTAATTTGCATTTTTTAGCATTGGGGTGGTTAGTGAGCTTTTAGCAATATCGTAGATGCAGGGCAACTTCTTTATACGCCCTCTAAAAAAATAGCGTTAAATTTAGAAATCTTGTTGATACCTTACCATTTCAATTCGATTAAATTCATCAAATTATGATTAGAATTTGTTGTAACTTTTGTGCAAACTTAGTAAAGTAGATAGCATCAAAAATTATATTTTAGCATCAATCACGTAACATTTTCTGCTCATCGAAAAATTGGTAATTTTTTCTGATTCTATTTATCTCTATCGATTTATTTAGCAGCCTTACTTACTTTCTCTAGGATAACTTTATGGCTATCTCTACCAACCTAATCAAGTCCTTTCAACTTTCTGCATTAACGACCGCACTTGCCCTCGCTGGTTGTGGCGGTGGTGGCGGTAATGACACATTGCCCCCGCCTGTAAACAGCGGTGGTACTACTGATAGTACAGGCTCAACACCCACATCAGCTATCAATATAAGTGCGATTTCCTTAGAAGGTGTGAATAGTTCTAGCTTTATTCCTAGTACAGGTGCAACTGCTAAAGTCAAAGTAACTGATGCCGCGGGTAAGGGCATATCTGGAGCTATTGTAGCTTTTTCGGCAAGTGGTGGTGTGAGTTTTAGTACTACTAATAGTTCAGTATTAACTGATACTGAAGGTAACGCTTCTATTTTTGTTAAACCTATAGATATAAACGATAATGGTACTTATACGCTGACAGCCACATCAACGTATAATAGCATCACTGCAACTAGCAAACCTTATGCCTTTTCATTACAAAAAACCAATCTAAAAATTACACAGTTAAAAACTGAAGTGCCTACTAATACTACACTAGAAGTTGGTGGCTCCACCAATGTTTCTTTAATTGTGACTGATGAAAATGGTGTGTTGCAACCAAATACCACTGTTAACTTCACCAATAATTGTGGCACATTCACTGAAGATTCAGTAATGACCAATAGCGAAGGTGTAGCAACCACTACTTATTCTGCTATAAAGGCTGATGGTAGCCTATGTACAGACACGTCTGTTATTATCACTGCCTCAACTACTACAGGTGTTTCTGCCAATACTTCTATTAATTTGACTCCAATAGTAGGTAACTCTATCGCCTACACGACGACAGGAGCAGTGAATCTAGGCGCAAGTAATAGTGGTTCATCAACATCAGGTCAAATCGAATTTACTGTGTATTCAAATGGTAAACCTGCCGCTAACCAAGATGTCATCATTACTAAAACCTATGCTCCACTCGATTTCAGTTTTGTTAAACTTGGCAATCAATCAGCACAAACAGTAAAAAGTGATAGTAAGGGTAAGGTTAATGTAACGCTTTATCCTGGTGCGTTGCCTGGACCTGTTGAGTTAAAAGCCACTTTAGCAACTAATTCGATTATCACTGCACTCTCTAAAGATGTTGCAGTTGCGACAGGGCGTGCTAGCCAAAACGGCATGAGTGTCTCTCTAACCAAAAATACTTTAGCATTTGGCGTGGACGGTGACACAACTGAGGTAACGGTACGCTTAGTTGATAGAGTTGGCAATGCAGTACCTGATGGTACGGTGGTAAGCTTTGTTTCTGAAGGTGGTAAAATTACACCTAATTGCTCAACCGTTGATGGTGCCTGTTCTGCTACATTTACTACTCAAAATCCACGTAGTGATGGTAGATTGTCTGTTATAGCTTATGTTGAAGGTGATAAATCTTATATTGATAGCAATGGAAATAACAAATTCGATATTGGTGAGCCATTAAGTCACAATATTGGCAGTTTCTATCGTGATGACAATGAAAATGGCGCTCATGATTTAGGTGAGTATGTTTATATTCGCCCAATTACGGGGTCGCCATTAGCTTGTGGCACTTCTTCATTTGGTCAACCAAATTTAGTTACCCAAATTTTAAGTGTCAATCCCTTATCCACCGTCACACACCAGTGTGACAACCAATTAGAAACAGTATTACGTTATCAGTTTATACTAGGTCTTGCAGGTAATGTACCTGTACCTGATGATAATTATCCAACTGATTCTACACCAGAGAACTTAACATACACCTTACCCGTCAATACAATCAATACGCCTATAAAGTATAATTTTGATATGTTTGGTAATAGTGCTAGAACAGTGTCTATGCCAGCAGGTACGACAATTAGTGTAAGTGCTGTTGATAAAACTACTTATAATCCTGAAATTATTGAGACTACGACAGGATCAACTCGCACCTTCTCAGTTTCAAAAGCTGAACCAAATAATACAGTTACAGTCAAAGTTGGTAATTTTGCGCCTAATACTGTAATGGCAGATAAATTAGGGAATGCAAATATTACTACAAATATTCCAAAGGAAAATACTGAAACCCCTTCAATTGTAGATACTAACGTAACTTGTAAAGCTGAGTTTACTGCGGGTGTTTTAACTGTGCCTAATATAATGAATCTAAGTTTAGCTAATGGTAAAATAATCGATCCGCGTGTTAACTACACTATAACTTATGAAGATTGCCGAGCAGGAGATCAAATTAAAGTGACAACAAATGCGCCTTCACCTGCTGCAAACACCTTAACTAGAACCATATATGTACAATAATTTTTTAAATCATTAACAAAAACCCCTTACACAATGTAAGGGGTTTTTGTTTGTCACTACAAAAATTCAAAAAACTAAGTCAACATCCGCCCCCGTGCGGTGCGTACGATATAACCTTGCTGAATCAAATACGGCTCAATCACATCTTCAAGCGTGCCTCTATCTTCAGCGAGTGCGGCTGCAATCGACTCAACCCCCGCAGGACCGCCATTAAAACGCTCCTCTAGCATCTCAAGATAACGTCTATCAAGATTATCAAGCCCGCGTTTATCAACTGCGAGCATATCGAGTGCGCTATGCGCAATTTCAGCGGTGACGGTGCCATCGCCTTTAACTTGGGCATAGTCGCGTACGCGGCGTAGCAACCGATTAGCAATACGCGGGGTACCGCGCGAACGTCTAGCGACTTCGACTGCCCCTTCTTTGGTCATAGGCACGTTAAGCAATCCAGCCGATCTTGTAACAATGGTCGTTAAGTCCTCCACATTATAAAACTCTAATCGCTGTACAATACCAAAACGGTCCCGCAGTGGCGAGGTCAACAAACCTGCTCGGGTGGTCGCAGCCACCAAAGTAAAAGGCGGCAAATCAAGCTTTATGGAGCGTGCAGCAGGTCCTTCGCCAATCATAATATCAAGCTGAAAATCTTCCATCGCAGGATACAAGATTTCTTCAATCATCGGGCTTAAACGGTGAATCTCATCAATGAACAGCACATCACCAGGCTCTAGATTGGTTAGCATCGCTGCCAAATCACCCGCGCGTTCAAGCACAGGGCCAGACGTTGAGCGCAGATTACCGCCCATCTCACGGGCGATAATGTTGGCGAGTGTAGTTTTACCCAGTCCAGGCGGTCCAAATATTAATGTATGGTCGAGCGCTTCTTTTCTCGATAACGCCGCGTTAATAAACACGCCCATTTGTTCTTTAACCACAGGCTGACCGATATATTCAGCGAGTAAGGCTGGACGGATATTATTGTCATTTTGGTCTTCTGAGCGCCCCATCGGACTAATCAGACGTTGCTGCGAATTGGCACTTGAAAAAGGTGGAATCATAAGTATTTGACACTAGTTGCAAGTTTTAACAGGAATAATAGCACTGGCAAATCTTGACAGTGCTAGGGGATGTACAGAGAAAAAGTAAAAAAATTTAGGGCAACACACGCTGCAATGTCATATCACATCGGGTGCCTTTACTATCCTTGCACCACTGCATTTGCTCACCTTGTTGTTTGACATAAGCAACCAAAATATCGCCGGTCTGGTCAACGCGATTGCCAGAACAATCTGTGGCATTGTTATCATATTGGGTCTGAATCGCTAGTGCAGGTAAGCCATCGCCTGTGTCGGCGTACAAATATTTGCCGTACGTAAATTCCTGACCGCTTGAACCGATAAATTGCTGATCGCGCCCAAAATTATACCGCTCTTGGCAACTTGGCTGCGCAGCGTCGGTTTTATCAAGTCGCAGCTGCCACTGTCCTGCGATATTTGGCAAAATATGAGTCGACACTTGCGCCACTTGCTGTTGGGTTTTGCTATCATCGGGCAACGTACCCCCCATGGCTAAACTGGTTAAAATGCCTACCAACGAAATATTCATCAAGTCCATCGTTATTTTATTCCTTTTATTATGCCATCTTTATAAGGTAACAACCCAACTCATCTACCAGTTCTCAATCAGCCAATTTTTACTCAGCGATGTTAGCACTGACGTTTATAGTAACTTTTAACAACTTTTAATAACAACTTTTGGTATTTGGGGTTAATATTCAAAGATATTCAAAATTTTAAAGGCTAAATTATTCTGCTTTTAATGGGGTCAGCGCGCAAAAATTTAACCCAGAACCACAAAAATTATTTAAGCACTTTAGTTAAACATTTTAACTTTATTTGACTACTTAAAGTTTCATGTTCATCAATGGCTTTAATCATACTTGCTTTTGGCTTTATTTGCTATAACACAATAATCCGCATAATGCAGTATTGTCAAAACATCAGGCGTTCATAAAATCTGTGCAAATTTGCTTGTCAAAAAGTTAAAAACCCAGCATAATAACCGAAGATTTCAGGAGAGAATGTTGTTTTGTTTTTCATCAAATTATGAAATACCAAAACCATCACCGAAGGCGTAAAGACCCTATAATCGCTCAGGTAAAAGGACTGGAATCGTAATTTTTGGCAGTGGCGTATGCACTGCATCAAAATATAACAAATCTGGAGAGTGTATTGCTTTGCAATACCACCGAAGGGGAAAAGATTGACTTGTCTATCTGTACTATAAGAAGTAAGAAGCTGACAAGTCGATTGAAAATCTCAGGTAATAGGACAGATAGGGCTGATAGCTACCGACATAAAGTTGGATTAGTTTTACTGCTCTATTGATGTGCGATGTTTGGCTTTAGCGTTTTATCCGACGCTATTAAAACATCAAACCGTTATTTGATTTTACCCACTCAAGGATTTGCCATGTCAGCCACAGACAAGCCTTTAAACCGCACCCCTTTTTATCAATCCCATATCGATAGCAACGGCAAAATCGTTGACTTCTCTGGTTGGGAATTGCCTATCCATTATGGCTCACAGATTCAAGAGCATGACGTCGTGCGTACGGATGCGGGCATGTTTGACGTGTCACATATGGTCGTGACTGACATCGCCGGCAAAGACGCCAAAGCTTGGCTGCAAAAACTGCTCGCCAATGATGTCGCCAAACTCAAATTTGTCGGTAAAGCGCTTTACTCTGCCATGCTAAACGAAAACGGCGGTGTGATTGATGACTTAATCGTTTACCGAATGAACGATGCAGAGACCGAGTATCGTATCGTCTCAAATGCTGCCACCCGTGATAAAGATTTGGCACAGTTTGACAAAGTCGCCAAAGACTTTGCTGTCACCATTACCGAGCGCCCAGAACTTGCTATGCTTGCGGTGCAAGGCCCCAATGCTCTGCAGAAACTGAGCCAAGCCAAACCAAATTGGGCAGATAGCCTAGCTACCTTAAAACCATTTGTGGGCAAAGATTTGACCGACATTGAAGGCGCAGATTGGTTTGTGGCGCGTACCGGTTATACGGGTGAAGACGGCGTTGAAGTCATTTTACCACAAGCGCAAGCCTCAGCATTCTTTACCTTACTTAAAGACCATGGCATCGCCCCAGCAGGCTTAGGTGCCCGTGATACATTACGTCTTGAAGCGGGTATGAATTTGTATGGTCATGAGATGGATGAATCCATCAATCCGTATGAATGTGGTATGGCGTGGACATTAGCGGTAAAAGACGATCGGGATTTCGTGGGTCGTCAAGCCATGCAAGCCAAACAAGACCAAGCGATTGCTGAGGGTAATGACGTCATGCAAGTAGGCTTAGTGCTAGAGTCACGTGGGGTACTGCGTGAAGGCATGACGGTCACGCTAGACAATGGCAAAACTGGGGTAATCACTAGCGGCACTTTTAGCCCAAGCCTAAAACAATCGATTGCGATTGCCCGTATTCCAAAGACGACAGATACGGCAGCCACGGTTGATTTGCGGGGCACACCGACGCCAGTACGTATCATTTCGTTACCGTTTGTTAGAAATGGCAACAAACAATTCAACTAGGATTTTATCGTGTTATGATGGATTTAACGCTTATTAATGAACAACATTCAAATAATTAGTCAGCGTAATTTGAAACACTCATAATAAATTCATCATACTTAGAAGGTAAAATCATGAAAAAATTACTGTTTGTTGTACCGTTTTTGGCAAGTTTGGCGGCCTGTACCTCAACCCAAGTTGCACAGCCCAGTCCGTCACAAGTGTTGGCAGTTCAAGCAAATTCACAAACCTTTAAATGTGACAACAACACTGAAGTTGTGGCATTCTACGGTCAAGAAAACGGCAGCAATGTCGCAAATTTAAAAATCACCTCGCCAATGCTCGGTCTAAACCAAGCGGCGATGGTGTTAAAACAAGATGTCTCAGGTTCGGGTAACCGCTATACCTTGTCAAATGCCACCAAAACTACCATGTATGATTGGGGCGTTAAGGGTGCAGAAGGTGCGTTAACCGTGACTTCACAAGGTCGTGATTATAACTTTGTGTGTAATGCTATTTAATTCGATTCACTTGTTGAATGGGTTAAACTGCTAAGTTGGTTTTTAAGTTTGGTCGATATATATTGTATCGACCAAATTTTTGTTACTCAGTTTGTTAAATTACTTAGCTTTTAAATACTAGGCTTTTAAAAATGTTTAGTAAAAAGGCGCCAAGTGTGACTGCTTGGCTAACAGCCTTTTATTTTCACCCCTACTTTCGCTTTGAGGAAAATAGTTATGAGCAATATTCCAGCAGATTTAAAATATGTGGCTAGTCATGAATGGTTACGCCAAGAAGAAGACGGCACTATCACCGTTGGTATTACTCACCACGCCCAAGACTTGCTCGGTGACATCGTATATGTTGAATTGCCTGAAGTGGGTGAACATGTTGACGTGGATGCTGAAATTGCCGTAGTCGAATCTGTAAAAGCTGCTTCGGATGTCTACGCACCCATCGCTGGTGAAATTCTAGCGGTCAATGAAGCTTTAGTAGATGCGCCAGAAACCATTAATGAAGACCCTTATGGCGAAGGTTGGTTCTTTAAAATTAAACCAGACAATGCCGATGATTACCAAGGCTTGATGGACGCAGACGAGTACCAAGATAGTATTTAATTATCTTTATCTGATGGTCTTTATCTCGTCTTTTTTATAGAGCCCAGCACTAAGGTAATCGCTTGATTACCTTAGCCTGTTGTCCTATCAATTAACTGTAACGCATCCTTTATTTTGTTAACCTGAGAGCTGCTATGTCAACACTTACCCCGCTTGCTGACCCAAAACAAGCCAGTTTTTATGAGGTGGTGAGCACTCGCCGTTCGGTACGACGCTTTACTAAAACGCCCATCAGTGACGAAGTGCTCAATGCCTGTCTCGATATGGCGATGTTAGCGCCTAGCTCAAGTAATTTACAGCCTTGGCAATTTTTTGTGATTGAATCAGAAGAAAAACGCCAAAAAACTGTGACCTATTGTATGAGCCAAAATGCAGCAAAGACCGCCAATAAGCTGATTGTCGTGGTCGCTCGTACTGACACGTGGCGTCAACACGCCAAAGACAATATCAAGTATTTTCCCGTTAAACCCGTACCAAAACCCGTGCAAGATTATTATGGCAAACTCATTCCGCTGACCATGACGCGCGGTGTGATGAATGTATTCACCCCTGCCAAATGGGTGCTGACGCAAGCCACTCGCAAAGTCAGAGGTGCGATGGTTGACCCCATCTATGATGCTGACGATCTCAAAAACTGGGCGCTCATTAGCACGTCACTGGCAGCCGAGAATTTGATGCTTGCTTTCCGTGTGCACGGTTTTGACAGTTGCCCGATGGGGGGATTTGACGAGCCACAACTCAAAAAATTGCTTGATCTCAATGACCACCAGCATATTTGTATGGTGATTGCTGCAGGTGAGCGCGACGAGCGTGGTATCTATAGTGAGCAATACCGTTTTGGGCGTGAGCGCTTTATCGTCAAGGTGTAATTTTTATCCATTCAACCGATGTTTGTCATGTTAGCCATGGCAAAACCTGCTATTTTTTTTCAATGTTTTATCAGACGCTAAAGGAAACTTGAATGAGTCAACCGTCTTTTCAATCATTTGCTGATTTATTCCAATCATCAGAATTTATTCATCGTCATGTTGGCATTAGCCAAGATGAAAAAGAAGCAATGCTACAAGCCGTCGGCGCTGACAGCATGGCAAGCTTTATTGAACAGACGGTACCAGCTTCGGTACGTCTTAGCAAAGAGTTAGATTTACCCCTGAGTATGACTGAGCATGATGCCTTGGCAAAGTTGCGTGGGTTGGCGGATAAAATCAAGGTTAATAAAAGCTATATTGGCTTAGGCTATTATCCGACTCGCCTACCTGCGGTGATTCAACGTAATGTGCTTGAAAACCCAGGCTGGTACACGGCTTATACCCCTTATCAAGCGGAGATTGCTCAAGGTCGCTTAGAGGCATTACTCAACTTCCAACAAGTTTGTATTGACTTATCAGGTCTTGAATTGGCGGGTGCCAGTTTGCTTGATGAAGCGACGGCGGCGGCTGAAGCGATGGCGATGGCAAAACGCGTGGGTAAAAGTAAATCTAACCAATTTTTTGTTGATAGCCGTATCTACACTCAAACCTTAGATGTCATCAAAACCCGTGCCAAATATTTTGGTTGGGAGGTAGTGGTCGGTGATTTTGACGTTGCCAAACAGGGTGATTTTTTTGGCGCGATTTTCCAGTACGTGGGCGCGCAAGGCGATGTGGTTGATTTAACTGATATCATCAGTGCAGTCAAAGCTAAAGGCACGCAAACAATCGTTGCCGCTGATGTGATGAGTCTGGTACTTCTTAAATCACCGGGTAGCATGGGTGCGGATGTGGCACTGGGTAACACCCAGCGTTTTGGCGTGCCGATGGGCTTTGGTGGTCCACACGCGGCTTATTTTGCCTTTAAAGACAGTGCCAAGCGCTCTGCCCCAGGTCGTATCATTGGCGTATCGGTGGATGCCCAAGGTAAACAAGCCTTGCGTATGGCACTACAAACCCGTGAGCAACATATCCGCCGCGAAAAAGCCAACTCAAATATTTGCACATCGCAAGTATTACTGGCCAATTTGGCAGGGATGTATGCGGTGTATCATGGTCCTGAAGGCGTGAAACGTATCGCCACCCGCATTCATGCGTTAGCAAGCGCTTTTGCCCAAGCCATCAAACAAGCTGGCATGTCGATTGTGCATGAACAGTTTTTTGATACCGTGCTGGTCAATACCGAAGGTCAAACTGAGCAAATCTATCAAAATGCCCTTAATATCGGCTATAACCTGCGCAAAGTAGACGATAATCATATCGCCATTGCCTTTAATGAAACCAGTGATGCGGCAGATTTTGGTGTACTCACGCAGTTATTCACAGGCGTAGCCGCTCAATTATCTGATGATATCAGCTTGTCTTTGCCAGCGTCATTGCTACGTACCGATGCGATTTTAAGTCATCCTGTGTTTAATCGTTATCACACCGAACATGAAATGCTGCGTTATTTGAAAAAGCTAGAAAATAAAGACTTAGCGATGAATCATAGTATGATTTCGCTGGGTAGCTGTACCATGAAACTTAACGCCACTAGCGAAATGCTACCGATTACTTGGAATGAATTTGCCAATGTGCACCCATTTGCGCCACGCGAACAAGTGGGCGGCTATATTGAAATGATTGAAGGCTTGCAAGAGCAACTCAAAGCCATCACAGGGTTTGACGCTATCTCTATGCAGCCAAACTCAGGTGCATCAGGCGAGTACGCAGGACTACTGGCGATTCGTCGTTATCATGAAAGCTTAGGTCAATCTAACCGTCATATCTGTCTGATTCCGCGCTCCGCACACGGCACCAATCCTGCCACGGCACAAATGATGGGTATGGAAGTCGTCGTGGTAGCCACCGATGAGCGTGGTAACGTTGATATTGCCGACTTGACTGAAAAAGCGCAAAAATACAGTGACAATCTGGGCGCCTTGATGATTACCTACCCCTCGACACATGGCGTGTTTGAGGAAGGTATCCGTGATATCTGTAACTTGATTCATCAACACGGCGGTCAAGTGTATATGGATGGCGCTAACATGAACGCGCAGGTCAGCATGATGCAACCTGCGGATGTCGGTGCTGACGTCCTACACATGAATTTGCACAAAACTTTCTGTATTCCACACGGCGGCGGCGGTCCTGGTATGGGTCCTATCGGCATGAAATCACATTTAGCGCCTTTTATTGCCAATCATGTCGTATCTGCAGTACCCAATGCCCAAGATGGCATGAGTGCGGTATCGGCTGCCCCGTTTGGTTCAGCCAGCATTTTGCCTATTTCATGGATGTATATCACCATGATGGGACGTGATGGCTTGGTGCAAGCGACAGAAGCTGCGTTATTAAATGCCAATTACACCGCTATGAAATTAAAAGACCATTATCCCGTGCTTTATAGTGGTGAAAATGGTCGCGTCGCCCATGAATGTATCATTGACATTCGCCCACTAAAAGCCGAAACAGGCATCACCGAAGTTGATATCGCCAAACGCTTAATGGATTACGGGTTTCATGCACCAACTATGTCTTTCCCTGTGGCAGGTACTTTGATGATTGAGCCCACTGAGTCAGAAAGCAAAGAAGAGCTAGACCGTTTTATCTCAGCCTTAATTCAAATCAAAGCTGAGGCGATGAAAGTTAAAAACGGCGACTGGCCAGCAGATAACAACCCGCTAGTGAACGCACCACACACCGCACAAGTGGTGACCGGTGACTGGGATCGTCCATACAGCCGTGAAGAAGCCGCCTATCCACTCGCCTATGTACGCGACAATAAGTTTTGGCCATCGGTGAGCCGTATCGATGATGTGTATGGCGACAAAAATTTAATCTGCTCTTGCCCTGATATCTCAAGCTATGAGAATGGTGAAATCGCAGAGTAAACTTCAATCAATACTCACCGTATTTTTTACAAAAGCCATGCAAAAATGTGTGGTTTTTTGCTATAAAGCCAATTGCGAGTCAAAACAATTCTGCTATGATGCAGGGGACTCAAAAAAATTGTAATCACCACGCATTACTTCAAACCCATCATAAGTCAAGGATGACATTATGTTTAGTACCATTGCGATTATTATTTCGCTCTTTCTATTAATGTATTTTGCCTATCGCGGCTATTCTGTATTAATTTTAGCGCCCTTGATGGCCACCCTAGCGGTTGCGCTGTCAGGCGATATTCTAAGCTCACTACCTATCTATACCACCGTTTTTATGAAAGCGTTGAGTGGCTTTTTATTGAAGTTTTTTCCCATATTTTTGCTGGGCGCGGTGTTTGGTCAGCTCATGGCAGATTCTGGGGCTGCCACAGCGATTGCCAGAACGGTGGTTAGCAAATTAGGCGTGAATAAAGCGATACTAGCTGTGGTTTTGGTCTGTGCGATTTTAACCTATGGCGGTGTGTCGCTGTTTGTGGTGGCTTTTGCCATTTATCCGATTGCTAAAGATTTGTTCAAGTCAGCAGGGGTGCCAAAAAGGCTCATTCCAGGGGCGATTGCGTTAGGGTCATTTACCTTTACCATGACAGCGTTACCCGGAACACCCGCCATCTAAAACGCCATTCCCATTCCGTATTATGGTACCAATGCCTTTGCTGCACCCATACTGGGTATTATTGGTTCGCTTGTGATGTTTGGCTTGGGCATGCTGTGGTTGCAACGTCGCGCCCATAGCGCCAAAACGGCTGGCGAGGGATATGGTATTCATGAAGATGATGAGCTGCACGCTGATAACCTAGACCCCCATCACACCTCTTTTATGGTGGCGATGATTCCTTTGGTATTGGTCATCGGCATCAATGCCTTGTTAACGTATGCGGTTTTTCCGAGTATGGATTTCTCTGCACTGCAAGCGCAGTTCAAAGACTTGGATATCAAGGGCGCTTTGGGACTTTGGTCAATCATTATCGCTTTAGTCACCGCGATTATTGCCTTGATTGTGCTGCGTTTGGGCAAATGGACGAACTTGCAACACAGTCTTAATAAAGGCACTTATAGCTCCATGTTGCCTATTTTTAATACAGGCTCAGAAGTCGGTTATGGTGCGGTGATTGCGACATTGGCGGGTTTTGCGATTTTACGTGATAGTGTGTTAAATCTATCACCCAACAACCCATTAATCTCAGAAGCCGTGGCTATGACCACCTTAGCGGGCATCACCGGTTCTTCTTCTGGCGGCTTGAGTATCGCGCTGCCTATTTTAGGTAAAGAATATTTGGCGCAGGCGGTGGCACATGGCATCGATCCTGAGTTATTGCATCGTGTCGCGGTGATGGCAGCAGGTGGCTTAGACACGCTACCCCATAGTGGTGCGGTGATTACGTTATTTGCCATTTGTCATTTGACCCACAAGCAATCTTATAAAGATGTCGCCATGGTGACGATGGCAATTCCGCTGATTGCGGTGACGGTGGTGATTGCTTTGGGTACGATGTTGGGTTCTTTTTAACCGGTTTATTTTTAACCTGTTTAGTAGTAAAAAATCCCAATCAGCGTTGGGATTTTTTTATTTATTCAGCGGTCGTTTCATGCTCGCTAGATGGCGGGTTGTTGGCAATCACCGTATCTAAAATGGGTAAAATCTCTGCCATTATCCACGATTTGCGCCAGCCACTCAGCCAAGGGCTCAATGCCGGTTTTTCTGCTGCGACAGCGTAAGCATACAGCTCTGACAGCCATTTTTTTCGCATCAATACTGTCTCATCAATTGACAGGGTTTGCCCATGCTGTTTGATGGCTTTTTCCAGTTGTTTTTGCACATCGCTAGACAGACTTCGATACGGCAAAGGCAATAGACTTGGATAGGCTGCGTCATCTTCTTTTCGCACTTTATCAATCAGCGTCAAAATCTCTTGCCCATACATGCGAATCACATTGGGCTTGATACTGGTAAAGCTTAGCTGCTTCATGCTAAAGGGCGGTTTTTCGACGATTTCACGCAGCGCCTGCGGGCGCAAGATAAAAGTGCGTGGTCTATTGATTGATTTGGCAAGCTGTTCGCGCCATTCGCACAGAGTTTGCAGCATGGCGAGTTGCTCGCGATTATCGCGGTAATCAGCGACACTTAAATACAAGGCGTTATCAGGCGTGCTAAAGTTGGCAAAAATTTCTTGGGTATAGCTTTGGCAGTCTTCAACCGCGTATTGCCATAAACCTTGCTCGGTCAACTGCGTTTTGATGGCCGCAAACATCGGCAATAAATAACGCACATCGTCTACCGCATAGCTTTCTTGCTCAGGCGTTAAGGGGCGCTGCAACCAATCCGATTGGCTTTCACCTTTATCCACATGCACAGCAATGGTTTCTTGCAGCGATTTTTGATAGCCAAGCGAGTTTTCACCGGTCAAAAAACCTAAACCAATTTGGGTATCAAACACATTACGCAGCGCAGGCAAGTTGGAGAGTAAGTAATAAATCCCCAAATCCTCGCCACACGCATGTAACACCACGGTGGGTATATCCGCTAACACTTCCCAAAACTCTTCTAAATACAGCTTGGGCGCGTCAATTAAATAAATCGCTTTGCCTGTATTGATTTGAATCAGCGCAAGAATGGGAAAAAAAGTGTCGCGCTTGATAAACTCAGTGTCTAACGCAATGGTATCGGCTTGCTCTAGGTCATCGAGCAGGGCAAAAAGCGCATCCTGAGTTTTCACCCAATGGATTGGCAAGTCATGAAGTTGTTGTAATTGGGCTGGGCTTAACGGATTTTGGCTGAGCATAACTTGGGTCTTGTGGACGGATAATTTAAGCGTATTTTATGATGAATCTAGGATTTTGTCTTGTCAAACTGATGAAAAGATTTTATAACCGTCCACGATTTTGCAGCGCTTGACCCAGTGTCATGCTATCTAAATACTCAAGCTCGCCGCCCATCGGAATCCCTTGGGCAATCCGGCTGATATGAGTGACGTAAGGCTTGGCCGCTTCACTGATAAAATGCGCGGTGGTTTGCCCTTCTACCGTGGTACTGGTTGCCAAGATGATTTCTTCCACTGGGGTTTGCGCGGCTTGGTGTTGCTTTAACAGCCCAATTAGCTGATTGATGCCAAGCTGCTCCACGCCAATGCCATCAATGGGTGATAAATGCCCGCCAAGCACAAAGTATTTACCGTTAAACCCAGCGGTTTGCTCAATTGCCATCATGTCTGCTGCCGTCTCTACGATACAAAGCACGCGCTCATTGCGGCGCGGATCGCTACATATCGGGCAAATATCTTCATCTGATAAACCACGGCATACTTGGCATTGCTTGATATCATGCATCGCCACAATCAAGGCTTCGCCCAATGCTTGACCTTGCGGGCGTTTATAGCTAAGCAAGTGCAGTGCCATCCGCTGGGCAGATTTGGGTCCGACCCCAGGCAGCACTTTGAGTTGTTTTACAAGTTCATCAAATTTTGGCGTTAGCATAGGCGCATTCTTATAAACATGATAAAAAATAAAAAAGCTGACAATCAATTATCAGCTTTTTATGGGGGTTTGCCTGCCTAATCGCAAGGCAATTTTCCACTATTTTATAGCCCTACTTTATAACCCTAGTATAAGCCTAGTGGGTTTAAAATAAACCATTCATGCCTGGTGGTAAACCCATGCCGTTGGTGGCACTCGCCATTTCAGTCTCATGTAGTTCATCGGCCTGACGCACGGCATCATTGATAGCAGCCGCAATCAAATCTTCAATCATATCAGGGTCGTCTTGCAGTAGGCTTGGATCGATTGACAAACGTTTGACCACATGGCGACCATTCATGGTGACTTTCACCAAGCCACTACCCGCTTCGGCATGCACTTCTTTTTCTGCCAGTTTTTTCTTGGCGTTTTCAACGTTTTTTTCGACTTGCTTTTGCATCATTTGCGCTTGTTGCATGAGAGCTTGTAAGTTCATGAGTGTTCCTGTTTGTTTCTAATGTTGGTGGTTCATTGTAGCGAATTTGACCGCAAACTGTCTATTGCTAATCGTTAGCCCAAATTTTTAACATACAACTGCTAATCTGAAATCACTCACATAAAAATGCTAAGATACCATCACTCACATAAACCCATTAACAGCAAAAAACTATGACTATTACTATGACTATGACAACAACTACACCCCCATCGCTAGAGGTCGCTCTCTATAAAGCCGCTAGTGTTATTAAATGCGCCCAAAATATTGCCATCCTGACGGGAGCAGGCGTCTCAGCTGAAAGTGGCATTTCGACTTTTCGGGATAAACTTACCGGACTGTGGCAACAATACCAAGCCGAATATTTGGTCAGCATTCAAGCATTTGAAAATGAGCCTGCTTTGGTGTGGCAATGGCACCAATGGTGGCGTGGACAAATCGCCGATAAACAGCCCAATCCTGCCCATTTTGCCTTAGGTGAATGGCAAGCATTGGCAAAGCAGCAAGGTAAAACTTGGACGTTGTTTAGCCAAAATGTCGACAATCTGCATGAGCAAGGCGGTGCCACGGTGGCAAAACTGCATAGGGATTTGGGCAAAAATCGTTGTCATGATTGCGGCAAATCGTATGACAAAGCCATTGCTATCACAGACACTGAGCTAAAGCATTGTGAATGCGGCGGTTTGATTCGCCCGGATATTGTGTGGTTTGGCGAGATGTTGCCACAGGAGGCTTGGCAAACGGCAGAAACGGCAACGCTCAATTGCGACGTATTGGTGAGTATCGGCACATCAAGCGTGGTCTATCCCGCGGCGGGCTTGATTGATTTGGCAAAACAACAGGGCGCAACCGTCATCGAGATTAATCCCAATCCGACCAACACCACAGCGGTTGACATCGTGTTACCCGACAACGCAGGGAAAATATTGCCGTTGTTGGTCAATGCGCTGAAATAAAAAAGTCAGATAAAAAAGCGCAATAAAACAGCGCGATAAAAAAGCCAGTAAATTTTGCTACTGGCTTTTGGGTTCTGGCTAGTGGATTTTGGCTTTCTGTTAGGCGAGTGTATCCAAACCGCGTTTTAAATCAGCGATAATATCATCGACATCTTCAAGCCCCACCGAGAAGCGAATTAAGCCTTCGTTTACGCCTGCCTCGATTCTTGCTTCAGGTGTCATGCGAAAATGGGTCGTCGTCGCAGGATGGGTAATGGTGCTTTTGGCATCGCCTAGGTTATTGGTAATCGAAATCATTTTGGTACTATCGATAACATGCCAGGCTGCTGCTTGGTCAGCCACCTCAAAGCCAATAATGGCGCCAAACGCACCGCCTTGCACATTTTTGAGTGCCGTGTGTTGGCGTTTGGCGATGTCATGGGATGGGTGATCGGGCAACCCTGAAAAATGTACTTTGCTGACTTTTGGGTGACTGTGCAAAAATTTAGCGATCTGATTGGCATTTTCGCAGTGGGCTTTCATACGCAGTGACAAGGTTTCTAGACCCTTTAGCAACACCCACGCATTAAATGGCGATAGACTAATCCCACCGGTACGCACTACCCCAAAGGCTTTTTCCATCAAGTCATTGTTACCGACCAATGCACCGCCTAGTACCCGACCTTGACCGTCAATATATTTACTGGCGGAATGCAATACCACATCCGCCCCCAACATCAAAGGTTTTTGAATGGCGGGGGTTGCAAAGCAGTTATCGACGATTAATAGCGCATCGTGGTCATGCGCGAGCCTTGATAAAAAGCTTAAATCGGCAATTTGCGCCAAAGGATTGGAAGGGCTTTCGCAGTACAGCACCTTGGTATTTGGCTGCATCGCCTGTTGCCAAGCGTCATTGTCAAAGCAGTCGACATAACTTACCTCGACGCCAAACGCTTTAAAGTAGGTATCAAACAGGGCGACCGAGGAGCCAAATAATTGCTTGGCTGCTAGCAGATGGTCACCTGCTTGAAGGTACGCCAAACACATGGTCAAAATCGCGCCCATGCCTGATGCGGTTGCCACGCAGCGCTCGCCTTCCTCTAAAGCTGCCAATCTACGCTCAAAAGCGCGCACGGTCGGATTGGTATGGCGCGAGTAGACATTGCCTTTTTTATTGCCATTAAAATGGTCGGCGGCATCGGCGGCATTGTTGTATACGTAGGAGCTAGTGGTAAAAATCGCTTCGTTATGTTCGCCTTCATCGGTACGGTGGTAACCGCCTCGCACGGCGATGGTTTGGTCGGCATAGTCTAGGCTTAAATCAAGTGCATCACTTTGCCAGTTGGGGTCTAATTGGGTCATAATGTTACATCTTTTGTGCATCAAATAAATTATGATAGCATAAGTTGGATTTGACGGTCGCTTTCAAGTCAGTATTTTATGCAAAAACGCCATGACAACCAACTTTTCTTAGGTGAGTGCCACGTTAATTAGTGATTTTTTTAAAAGGATTCAGGCTTTGGTAGCAGCATTTTATTCGGTATCTGTTGGCTTTGTCAGACTAGCATCGCAAAAACTCACGCCAAAAATTGTGACATTTTGCTTGCCATTGCTAATTACGCTGCTACTTACACTACTTACCGCTTGCCAAATGCTACCTAACAACCCCCATATCGCCGCTACGCCAACTGTATCAACACAGCTGACAGGTGCGCAAAAATTTTCCGAAAAATCGCGTATACAAGGTCATTATTTAATCAGCCGTATCAGTGCCAGCAAAAACCCCTCACCGAGCAAATTTTCCGGTTATTATCCGCTGATTGATAGCAGTGATGCGTTCGCCTCACGCAGTATTTTGACCGAAATGGCTCAGCAAACCATCGATATCCAATACTATATTTGGCACAACGATGCAGCAGGGCAATTGATGCTCAAAGACTTGTACCAAGCTGCCAATCGTGGTGTCAAAGTACGACTGTTACTCGATGATTTGAACACCAATCTGGAACTTGACCAACAGCTGCTTGCCTTTGCTGCGCATGCTAATATCCAAGTGCGATTGATTAACCCCAAAGTGGTGCGCAGCTTTACCCCCGCCAATTTTGTGGTAGCACTGCCCCGCTACCAACGCCGCATGCACAATAAAAGCATGACCTTTGACCGCCAGTTATCCATCATTGGTGGGCGCAATATTGGCGATGAATATCTGCGTAAAGATAGCATCGCTGAGTTTGCTGATTTGGATGTTTTGCTTGCCGGCAAAGTGGTCAACCAAATCAATGAGAGTTTTGAAGATTATTGGGATAGTCCTCTATCGTATGATATCGAGCGTTTGGTGAGCGCCTCAAAAAACCCCGAGCGTAATAAAAGCGATGAGCCATTTTTGGGGACTTTGACTGCGATTGCACCGATTAACAGCCAGTCCCATCTACATAAAAGCTCGCAACTTTATCGGGTACAAAATGGCGCAATAGTCGATAAACAACTGTATAACAAAAAAATCCAATTTCGTTGGCAACCGATGGAATTTTTGGCAGATGATGTCAAAAAACTGCTTAATCAAGATGATAAAGATAGCCGATTGGTATCACAGCTTCGAGCCCGTATTGGTACCCCAAAACAGCAATTGACCATTGTTTCATCGTATTTTGTACCCACTGACTTGGGCGTGCTGCAACTAAGCAAACTCATGGAAAGCGGGGTAAAAATCAATATTTTTACCAACTCGTATGAATCAACCGATGTGCCTATCGTGCATTCAGGGTATAACGTGGCACGCGTGCCGATGCTCAAAGCAGGGATTGCGCTTTATGAGCTAAAATCCTCTGCCGATGCAGACTTTCGCCGCAAAAAACGTAGCTTATATCGCAGTAAATACAGCACCAGTTTGCATACCAAAGCTTTTGCGGTGGATGACAAATATACGTTTATCGGCTCTTATAATGTAGATCCGCGCTCTGCCAACATCAATACCGAGCTTGGGGTGCTGATTGAAGACAAAGCGCTTGCCAAATCCTTTCATAATACATTTGATAATTCTATGCTCAATGTCAGTTACCGCGTACATCTTAAGGATAATGAACAACTGATGTGGCAAACCCATGATGATAAAACCAATAAAAAGCTTATCACTTTGGATAAAGAGCCGCACATGACATTTGTCAATGGACTTTGGCTAAAGATTTTTTCGGCTTTGCCATTTAAGCGCTTATTATAAGCGGCTATATTACAAAAAACACACATTTTTGGTAGTAAAAATAGTACCAAAATCACTATAGTATGCGGTTTCAAAAAGTAATATATCTCAACTGTTAAATCATGACGTTTGCTTGTAATATTTATTTAAATAATTAAATTTATTACAGTTTTGATAAATTATTGTTCAATTTGTCAAGTAATTTAATTTGTCAGGTGAAGAGTGACGAATTTAATTGTTTAGCGCGTTAACTAACCTATTTGTCCATTGATTATAAAGCTTGCAAACCTTTAGCCAGCTTCTAGGTAATATTGTCGACTATGCCATTTTTTCATGATGCCAACGAAGAAATTAGGGATTTAAATCGCTACGAAAAAAACGTGGTGTATTTAACGATTTTTGGGGCTTTTTTTGCTTCCTTTGATTTTACGATTTATTTTTATTTTAATGATAGTATCAATCAAGCTTTTTTCCCAGAAAATATACCTGAGTCGTTAAAGTCGATTTGTTTTTTGCTGCTGATTTTAGCCGGTTATATGTCAAGGCCGCTAGGCGGTTTGATATTGGGTGATATCGGCGATCGCTATGGCAGAAAACATGTGTTGCTGTATAGTTTGCTATTGGTGGGTGCGTCTGGTTTAGTGATTGCCTGTTTGCCTACCTATCATCATATCGGTGTGGCAGCGATTGTTCTCATGCTATTATTGCGTTTAATTCAAGGCTTTGGCTATGGCGCTGAGGTGCCCGCTTCATGGGTATACATTGCTGAGCATATGCCACGGCGTCAATTAGGGTCAGTGTGTGGCGGTCTTATTAGTGCACTGATTTTGTCGACTTTGATGGGCAATATTTTAAGCTCCACCTTATCAAATATGCTCACCCCTACCCAGATGCAATCGTATGGTTGGCGTATTCCTTTTGTCCTCGCCAGTATCGGTACGCTATTTGCGGTGCTGTTACGAGCCAAGCTTGAAGAAACCCCGCTTTGGCTGATGGCTAAGTCTAAAAATCGCTTGGTTAAACGTCTGCCAATACGCCGAGCTATTATCAAATACCGTTATGGTACGGTGATGACGCTGGGTTTGTCCTGGTTTACCGCCAGTATTTATCTGACGATTTATTTGCTTTTGCCGATTTTGGGCATCCAGTTTTTTGATGTCGATACCAGTTTGATGATGATATCCAATGGAGTGGGTATTATCTTTGGTGGATTGGGGGCGTTAACCTATGGTTATTTTGCCGATCGTTTTAACTCAGGTCGTGTATTTACTTTAGGCTGTATATTTTTAAGCATTGCCAGTGTTATTTTCTTTGTTTCACTGAAAAACAGTAGCGAGTTACTACTGATTAACTATGCGATTTTAGGATTTTTCTCTGGCGTGATTGGCTTAGTCCCAAGTATTTGTGTGCGTCTGTTTCCAGTGAGTGTACGCCTAAGTGGTATTAGCTTTACCTATAACGTGGCGTATGCATTGACAGGCGCATTATTGCCTGTGCTATTGGTTTATTTTTCACATAGATTAATGCTTTCAAGCGCCTTGTATCTGGTATTTATCTGTGTGATTGGCATTATCATGGGTATGTTGTTGACCAATTTGCATGGTTTGTATCGCATGGAAGATAAGCGGCTGATGAATTCTTGAGTTTTTTCATCGCTGATAGTTGTTTTACCATCGCTTTTTTAGCGCCCGCTTTTATTGATTAGCTGATAGATTAGCTATAGATTAACCACTTTTTTTGAATATTTGCCTATGACACTGCCTATAACGCTGCCTATGACCTCAATGCAGCATAAACGATTGTCCACCGCCCCAATGATTGATTGGAGTACACGCGATTATTGTTACTTTGCTCGATTATTTAATCCTTATACCTACCTTTATACTGAAATGATAAGTACCTCTGCGATACTGCAGGGGGATACAGACTATCAGCTGCGATTTTACCCCAATGAACATCCTTTGGTGCTTCAGCTTGGCGGCTCAGCTCCTGACGAATTGGCGCGCTGTGCAAAAATCGGACAAGACTATGGTTATGATGAAATCAACCTAAATGTTGGCTGCCCGTCCGATCGGGTACAACATTACAAAATCGGGGCTTGCTTGATGGCAGAGCCCAAATTGGTGGCAGATATTGTCTCTGCGATGCGTGATGCGGTGGACATTCCCGTCACTGTCAAGCATCGTATTGGCATTGATAATTTTGATAGTTATGAGTTTATGGCGGATTTTGTGGATCATGTGGTGAAAGCAGGTTGTCAGCATGTCATCGTCCATGCGCGCACCGCTTGGCTACAAGGCTTAAGCCCTAAACAAAATCGTGAAATTCCGCCCCTTCGCTATGAGGATGTGTACCGCTTAAAGCAGGATTTTCCCGATATATTTGTGGAAATCAATGGCGGTATCACCACTATTGATGAAATCAAAACCCATCTGACGAAAGTCGATGGTGTGATGATTGGGCGTGAAGCTTATCACAACCCTTATATTCTAGCCGAAGCCATGCAGCTGTGGGACGAGCCAGTACCTAGCCGAGCGGATATTTTTTATCAATTACTGGATTTTTTGGCAGCCAGTGACGCGCGTGGCACACCATTGACGGTCATTATGCGCCATTATTTAGGCTTGTTCCAAGGATTGACAGGCAGTCGTAAATGGCGTCAGGCACTTAGCGGGCAAAAATCCCTCTCGGTCGTCCAAGTTCGTGAAGCGGGTGAAGCGGTATTGGCGTTAAATGCGGGTTAAAAGTTAGCTGAAAAAGACTAGCCGTACAAATACTGTTCCATCGCCAAAGCATTATTCATCATATGCAACACCACAGGCAATAACAGTGACCCTGACATGATACGCCCATAGCTAAATAACATCGCTAGACAAAAAATCCCCAATAATTCTACCACACCGTATTGCATATGAATCACCGCAAATACGATACTGGTTAGCACACTGGCACCCCATATACCAAGCTTTGAGCTGGCAAGCCCTGTCCACATAAACCCGCGAAACATCACTTCTTCATAAATCGGCGCAAATACCACCATCGCCAGCACAAGCAGCCACCGCGGATGTGCGGACTCGGCAAGATTGTCCATAAACATCATGGGCTCGCGACCCAGCCAGACGGTGACTAGATTGATGATAACATTTAGCACAATCAGCAGCGCGCTACATTGTAACAACTGATACCAAGTAAAGGATTTAAGGGCAAGATAATCTTTGACACGGCTGTTTTTAAATCCGATAAACAAATAAACGCAGCCGAGCACCATGGCTAAGGTAAAGCCTAGTGATAGACTCATTAATGTGCCGTTTTCACTGCCCTGCAACACTTTTTCAGCAATATCCAAATTTGCTGCATCTTGTAGCACCCATGGTGCAAATAACACCACGCCAATCAATTGACTGGCAAAAAACACCGCCAATAACACCATAGATAGCACAATGGTCTTAGGCAAATCGTAGATGGGGGTGCTAGGCTGTAATGATAAGTTTTGCACATTAAACCTTTGAATGGATATTTGTGTTGTTACTGGATATCATGATTCATGATTGACTGAGTGAATAAGCGCTTTGATTCGTTCAACCGTACTGGCTGGGTATTCTAACGGGAACATATGCCCGCCTTCATGCACTTCAAAATCAATGCCCATACGCCGTTTGACCAGCGCAGGAAACCCACGTTTGAGAAACAGGCTATCTTTACCAATTATTTGTTTGGCAGGGACAGCCGGCTGATGGTTAGGTTTTTGCCAGTATAGTGAAGGATTGGTACGAAACACCGCTACTTCCACCGCTTTTGGAATGGTAAGCGTCACTTGCCCATCTGCAGTATCAGTCAAGCCATAACGAATAAAATCATTAAAACAGCGCTCATCAAAGTGTCGATAGAATGCTTTATGTCGCAGATGCTCGTAGGCGACTTCACGGCTTGGCCACGTGTCACGGCGATGGCTTGATAGACCTGCAGGCGTGAGCCTATCTACTAACCGTGGGCTAAAGCGTTTTGCCCAATGTAGTGCCATCGAATAGTAGCCATGAATGAGCGGTGGGTCTAAGGCAATCACTTGGCTAAATAGCTCGGGCGCTTCATAGCTGGCTTGCAGCGTACACAATGCGCCAAGCGAATGCCCTAGCCCGATGACCTTGGTTTGCCCGCGCGCGCTTAAGTGCGCTTGGATGCTATCAATCACTTGTTGGGTCAGTTTTTGCCAATGGTTATCAACCGGATAACGCGGGTCAATGCCTAACGCTGGGATGTAGACAATATCAAATTCATCACTGAGCAAATCAAATAGATATTGATAGGTTCGCGATGGAATCCCATTGGCATGCGCAAAGTGTATCAGCGGTTTTTGCCCTGTCCCTGCTGTCTCCCCTATCTGCCCTGCCTGTGCTATCGCTGTTATCCCCTCTATGCCTGTCGCTAGCGTTGGCGTAGAGGGCAAACTATTGGCTAACAGATGCTGGCTCGTCTCAGATGACATGGTTATTGCATCCCTTTGTCATTTGCAGCGGCGTGGGTTAATTGGCTAGCAAAGCCTTTGGAGAGCGTTTCGCCAAACCCATAGCCGATTTGGCTAGCAAATTTACCGAACACTTTTTTCACCGGGTCTTCTGGGTTATATTCCACTACATTGTCTAGTTTTAGCTGAGACTCAAGGGTGCTGATGCCGCCCTTTTTATCCGCCAAACCGAGATTAATCGCTTGCTCACCACTCCAGAATAACCCGGAAAAAAGCTGATTGGCGTCAGGATTTTTGAGGCGATTGCCGCGACCTTGTTTGACAGCATTGATAAAATGGGCGTGGGTGTTATCAAGGACACCTTGTACATGCTGGCGCTCAAAATCGGAGAGCGGGCGGCTCATGCTTAAAATATCTTTGTGCGCACCGGCTGTCATGGTGCCATCTTTAACGCCTAGTTTATCCATCAAACCTTGGACATTGTAGCTTGGCATAATCACGCCGATTGAGCCGACCAAGCTTGAAGGATTGACCCAAATTTCATCAGCTGCAGATGCGATATAATACGCGCCCGAAGCGCCCATATCTTCGATAACGGCATACAGTTTTTTGTTAGGATGGGCTTTTCTCAATTCGGTCATGGTTTGCCAGATTTCATCAGATTGCACAGGTGAGCCACCCGGTGAGTTGATGCGTAACGCCACCGCTTGCGCTTGGTCGTTGTTAAACGCTTCCGTCAATGCCTCGCCCACCGCTTGACTATTGGCTTCATTGTCGCTGCTGATAACGCCTTTGACATCGACGACGGCTAAATGCGGGTTGGTCATATCGATATCACTCATGCCACTTTTGGCAGAGCCACTACAGCCTTTGGCTACCACCGCGCCAAATAGTAGCACATAGCCCAAGGTGATGAGCTTAAAGAAAATACCCCAGCGTCTTGCACGGCGCTGCTCCACAAGACTTGCCATCAGCGTTTTTTCTAGCAATTGCCATTCTTGGCCTGCGTATGGCGTATTGGGTGGCAAGTTTTGCGTATGGTTTGGTTGAACAGGTGGCTTTGATTGTGAGGGTTGGTTAGGATCGGGTGGCCAATTATCTGACATAAAAGTTCCTTAGCAATATGTAATTTACCGCCCATGATAGGGGGAAGCGGTCAAAATTACAATCACTGCCTTGTAGCCAAATCGTCAATTGTCAGTCCGTATCATCTGGGGTGAGCGTGTAAATTAACGCGCCCACTTGATCGGCATACAGGACTTCGAACGGATGGTCGGCAGGCTTATCCACTGACCAACTAGCTAGCGATAATTGGCTATCTTCGCCCAGTTTTTGCGACTTATACGCGCCTGTGACCACATACAGTAAGGAAGGTTTAGTCAACGCTAGCCACGATGGTTTAATGGATAAATTATAGGGCTGAATCATTAAATGGGTCGCCGATACCGTGCATAATTTTTCAGTCATTTGCATGGGGATATCGCTATTACCTGCCAACATCAGCACATCGTAGGGTTTACCGGTTGGTGGCTTGAAACGGATGTGAATATAACAGGTTTGGGTCGCTAGCTTTTGCTCGTCGGTCAAGGCTAAATCCAAGTGCCATCCCGACATCGCTGTGATTTCCAAGCCATCTTGTTGCCAACGTTGGGCGGCTTGGCAACTGCGGGGTGTAATCGCGCGAAAACTTGTAGATACAGCCTTATCTGTCACATCGAGCCTGCTGTGTTCGACATCATACCCTGCCAGCCAGTAGGCTTGAACAGGTACATGGGTTGCCAGTTGTTGCACCAGCTCATTGACGCGGACACTGGGCGTTTGACTAATCACCCCAGTTAATCGATGAACCTGCTGATTTGCCAACAGCGGATAAATATCACGGTTTAACAGCGAACTGATTTCTTCATCAGCCGGAGCATTGTTAATAGCTTGTTTGGTTTTCAAAAAATTGCGTTTATCCGCCTGAGCGGCTTTTACTTGATTGTCCGACAAAATCAGCCAGCTATCATCGCCTTTCTTTAACAAACTGATTACCAGTTTAGGGTTATCACCAACTGCCAGAGTCGGCTTGTTTTTACTTAAACTTCGCTGCTGCTGTGGCAATAATATCAATAGGATAGCCAGTGGCAACATCAGCATTCTAGGCAACAAGCCTTTTAACAACCCCAGTAACGCAATTAACAAGCACAGGGCAAGCTGCGTTTGTGTCAAGGCGAAAAATGATTGCTTGGCAAAACCCGTGTTAATAAGTTGGTTGAGCAAAAGATGAAATAGATTGAGCAGGGTTGTTAGCATCGACCAAATGATTTGGCTCAGCCAATCCCCTATCACAGGTAGCCAGCTAACGACGCCTGCCAACATATCCAAGGGTACAACCACCAAGCCTAAAAATGGTACGGCTAGCAAGTTTACCAAGATGCCGATGACTGATACTTTGCCAAAAAACCACACCACGATAGGCAGCATCCAAAAAAATAGCCAAATTTGCAGTTTTAATAACGCCTTGAATTGATGGCTTATGGTTTTAACAAAACCGGTCAGCACGTTGGCGCGTGCAGTAGGCGCTAGTAACTGACTAACATCCTTAATTTCAATGGTGCTAACTGTCCCTATTGTCTCGCTAAATTTTAACAGTAAAACCACCGCCACAAAGGATAACCAAAACCCTGCTTGCCCGACTGCCGTCGGTTCTAGCCAAATCATGCCTAGCGCAACCCAAGCCAACAGCCGATAAGCAGAAAAATTAACCAATAACTGTTTCGACAGCGTGAGCAGTAACAGCATCCAAAATGTCCGCTGCGCAGGTATTTCAAAACCCACCAGCAGCGCATAAAACCCTGCCATCACCACACTCACCCACAGCACCAACAAACTACTCGGTAATTTGACCAACAACTGCGGCGCAAGCCACTTAATGAGCCATAATACAAAAACAGATACGATAGAAGCTAGCATCAGCACATGCGGGCCTGAAATTGCTAATAAATGGCTAATCCCCGTGACTTGATAGCGATTCTTAAGGTTGCTATCCATCAGGCTTTTATCACCGGTTAACAGTCCCAATAAGATTGCATGGCTTTGGATAGCGCTCTGAATTGAACTTTGAAAAGCGGGTTGGGCAATATCGGTATTTTTAGAAGTGGCTATAGAGGTGGATTGTTTCAGCAGGGTTGTATGCAAATTAGCGAGGATTTTTTGGCGTAGTTGCCAGCGCAATTGTTCGATAGCAATAGCCATACGGTCTGTGACATGGGATGGGTTAAATTCCCGTAGGCTCGTTTTTTCAATACCGATTATCACTCCCTTTGCTTGCACCCCACGCTGTCTTAACCATTGCGCTTCATCAAATCCTAGCATGAGCGGTTTGGCATTGCTGGGTAAGCTTGTAGGCTTAGGCTTTGCAATGGGCGCAAGCTGTAATTTTACGTTAAGCTGCATGCCAGGTCTTAATTGCGACAAGGTCGCTTCCCATTCAAGGTTATCTTTGATGTTAGCGGTAATGAGTGCCGTTAGCGGTGGCTGGGGGGTTGCTGACGATGCATCAGCATCACCGCCCTTGTCAACGCGGACTTGCAGGATTTGTTTGATAAAACCATTACCAATCAGGGTATTATCATTTGATAGCGGGCTCATTTGGCTCAGCGTATCGCTGATTTGATGCGATTCAACGATAGCATCCACTGTGAGCGCTGAGGGCAATAACGCGTTTTCATAGCGCTTATAATGATATAAACCGTAACTGGCACTCAACATGAGTGTCAGCAAAAAGATAAAGCTTGATAATAACGGTAAGGCAAAACGGTAGGCTAATTCAGGGTTTGACGACGCTCGTTTTAGCTGTTTACGCTTGCAGCCATGGTATAAACCTACATTGATTAGCAGCGCTATCAACAGTGCCACTGATAACAGTTGCCAAATTTTTGCATCATAACTGGTTATCTCATAGCTTGTTAGCGCATAACCTGTCATCAAAGGTTGATTTGCTAGTGTATTTACCACTAAAAAACCCAACAAACTGGCAACCGTGATGAGCCAAATCATGTTTCATCCTTGATAAAGATAGCGATAGCCCGCTTCTTCCCTTACAATTATCGAATGAACGATATAGTAAAACAAATAGCAACTTTTGGAAATTATTAATCGATGTTGACTCAATTGATTAGCGGCAATGACAATGCCTCAGTGTTCGGCAAAAAAAGCATTCAAATCAGTCTAGGGATTGCAGGATTGATACTGGTTGTTGACTGCGGGCTATTGCTAGCCAATCGTGTTTTTCATATTGGCACCCTAGTGCCATTGGGCATAGGGCTAATTTTTTTAGGCCATGCGGTATATTGGGAGCGTATTCAACTTTATTTGGCGTCACATCCGTCATTAAAAAAATTATGGCAGCTGATTTGGCTACTATTTTTTGTCTGGTTAATAAGTTTTTGTGTCTTTGTTAGCTATTTAAAACAGCACTTTAATACGGATAACCATCCTAAGGCAGCGCAAGCGATTATTGTCTTAGGTGGCGGAACAAAAGATAATAAGCCGACCGATGCGGTAAAACTGCGTTTGGATAAAGCATCTGAAGTCATCAAGCGTTTTGCAAACGCACTTGTGATAACCAGTGGTGGTTTTGATGCGGGAGAAGATGTCAGTGAAGCCAGAGCGATGGCGGATTATTTACACGACACCTATGGTATCAGCTTGGCGCATATTGCGCTTGAAGAACACAGCACCAGTACCGAGCTTAACTTTATCCATAGTAAAAAGATTTTAGCGCAGCAAGGGATTGCCTTAAATCAGCCGATAATCGCAGTCACCAGTGATTTTCACACCTTGCGCGCAAGTCTTATTGGTAAACGACAAGGATATACCAATTTACAGGTAGTCGGGTCTGACACGCCTTGGTATATCCGTCCAAATGTGTGGTTTCGCGAATACTTTGCTTTTATCAGCGGTTGGCTACTCGATGAGTATTAAGCCACCCACGTACCATTTTGTAAGGCCAATTGTTTATCCGCCAGCTGTGCCAATTGCCGGTCATGGGTGACCATCAACAGCGCGGTATTAAAATCTTTTTGTAGTTCTGATAGGATTTCAAACACCGCCTGCGCATTGGCATAGTCTAAGTTACCTGTGGGCTCATCAGCCAGTATTAATGAAGGCTTTGTCACCAGCGCCCTAGCAATCGCCACCCGTTGACGTTCACCGCCAGACAGCTCGCCTGGGCGGTGAGTGAGCCGATGCCCCAGCCCTACTTTTTCCAATAATTCAATAGACTGTTGACGCGCTACTGCGATTGGCACTGCTTTTCGCATCAATAGCGGCATGGCCACATTTTCAATCGCAGTAAACTCCGCTAACAAATGGTGAAACTGATAAATAAAGCCCAAATGTTGGTTACGAAGCTCACCACGCTGGGTTTCATTCAGATCATTGATGCGTTGCCCATGTAGCCAAACTTCGCCACTGGTGGGCACATCTAAGCCACCCAAGATATGTAGCAAGGTACTTTTACCCGACCCGCTCGTGCCAACAATGGCGATGCGCTCGCCACTGTTAATACTGATATCCAGATGGTTGAGCACATTCGTGGTGGTTTTACCATCTTGATAGGTCTTGGTGATATTTTTGCCTGTTAAAATCGTCGTCATGGCTCACTCCTATTCATAACGCAATGTTTGAGCCGGTTGAATGCTAGCTGCTCGGCGTGCTGGATAAATGGTTGCCACAAAACTTATTACCAGTGAGGCTGCCACGATGATAGATACGTCTTTCCATTCAAGTTGTGAAGGTAAATAGTTGACAAAATATGCATCAAATAAATGTAACCCAAATAAACTATTGATGCCGCCTACCACATCGCTCACGGTCAACGCTAAAATCACGCCCAAAATAGTTCCCGCGACGGTACCAATCACCCCGATAAACAATCCTTGCACCATAAACACTTGGGTGATGAGCTTAGGCGACGCACCAAAGGTTTTTAAAATCGCAATGTCCGCCTTTTTATCAGTCACCAGCATCACCAAGGATGAGACGATGTTAAATGCAGCAACCAAAATAATCAAAAACAGCAACAACCCCACCATGGCTTTTTCCATTTGGATGGCACCAAATAAATTCCCATGCGTCGATGTCCAGTCACTAGGCATGAGCATATTGGGTGCAAGACTCGCTGCTTGCTGAGCCACTTGTGGTGCGGCAAACAAATCCTTTAGCTTCATGCGAATACCTTGTGCTCCCGCAGGCAGACGCAATAACGTAGCCGCATCATTCATAGGGATGAATGCCATAATATTGTTAACCTCAGGGCTGATGTCATACACCCCAGTGACGGTAAAACGCTTAAAGCGCGGAATCACGCCAGCAGGCGATGGTGAGGCTTCTGGTAACACCAAAGTGACCATATCGCCTTGTTTCACCCCCAGTGAATCCGCCATTTGCTTGCCAATCACAATGTCAAATTGACCTGCTTTTAGACTATCGACACTACCACTTTCCATATGCTGATGAATAATCGAGACTTTTTTCTCATAGCTTGGTTCAATACCGGTCACCATGATACCTGCAACTTGTCCATTCGCGGTGAGCATACCCTGTAATTGGATAAAAGGTGCGACGGCTTCAACTTTGGGGTCTTTTTGAATCGTTTGCGCTAGCGTCTGCCAGTCTGGGATAATTTCACTGGCAGTGACGGTGGCTTGCGGCACCATCCCCAAAATACGACTCTTGAGTTCGCGGTCAAAGCCATTCATCACCGATAACACCGTAATGAGCACAGCGACGCCAAGCGTCAAACCCACCATTGAAATCAAAGAAATAAAAGAAATAAATCGGTTACTTCGCTCAGCACGGGTATACCGTAATCCTAAAAACAAAGCCAACGGTCGAAACATAGCATTCCTAAAAATTATCACTATTTTGATGATACAAGCAGGCAATAAAATAACTTATTTCAAAACTATTATTCAAGCCTGCTAAAAGCGTGTTAGTCTGACACACTTTTTTACCGTTTTGGCAAAAGTTTTTTTGCAATTTTGCTAAAAATTCGCAGAATCAAACATATCTGCGCAATAAATTGTGGATGTTTTAAGCAAAATAAGGTGAAAAAATTCTGCATGTCCCCATTAACATAGCAGAATTAAATTTCATCCCTGCTTAATCAAGGGTTAATCCATTGTTAACAGATAGGTTAATAGAGGATACTCGTTAATTTAATCGGGATGATTTGAAGGCTGATATTAGCCTATTGATAGCTGATAATGTAATCATTAAAATTTTGATAAATATCGTGACAGCTGTTTAGTTTATTAAGTTGGTTTGCAACATAAGCCTGTTGTTACTGATAAACCTGTTGTCACTTAAAGGACGTCTTATGACCAATACTCACCAACCCCCCTCTTCAAATGCTCCCAATACGATTAGTCTAAACTGTGATCAAGTGGTTGGTCATGCAGATCACTGGTCATGTTTTACCAACAATATTCCCGATGACGTCCCAAACTGGTTGCAATCTCATATCGATACTGCCACCATGCCTACCCCACTAAAGACTACCAACGCCACGTCTTCGCATATTTTACTATCGGGTAATCAGCCAATTCATGTCAATCAAGTGATTGAAATTGATAGCAATCGCTCACCCAAACGTTTGATTAATGCGTTTCCTTGTGTCAATAGTCCGTATGGGCAATGGGTCACTATTGAAGGTGTCTATAAATGTGACAATCAGATAGAGGCGATTTTGCGCTTAAAAACTGATGACAATACCGTGCTGTATGTATTTGACCAGTATTATGCCATCAATGCGCACAACTATGAAAAAAATCACCGCTACTTTATCAATCTGAGTGCATTTGCTTACAGTGTAAGCTTGAGTAACCGCTCAGAAACCATTGTGGTTGATGAGCCTGAAGCGATTCGCTATCACCGCGCTTTTAATGATATTTTGACCAAAAATAATAACGTTGCCCCAAAAGACCTTGAAGCCCAAATCGCCGCTTGGCAACCTAGCGAAAACGACTTACCGCTGGAGCCAATTGAAATCAATGTCGGTCACATGTGTGCCTATTTATTTGGTGAAACCATCGGTCAACAAGATGAAGCCTGGTGTCAAGGTCAAATTATTGGCAAACAAACTGCCAGCTTTAACGGCGTTGACTTTGTATTGCTTGATGTGGTGATATTACGTGAAAGCCTTAATAATCCTGTTGTTATTCGTTTAGCGGTCAATGCCGATAACATCGACTCAACCATTCAAGTCAACGATTATATTCAAGCCAATATTTGGCTACAGGGGACTATTTTTATGGAAAACCAGAAAAAAGCAGCCACCAATTATAGAGCATTTTAAGCCTTTCCCCTGTAAGATTATTGATTAATTTTCTTGAAGCCACTGCCGACTATGACAGTGGCTTTGTTGTTTTGTAAATAAATGTAAATTTTGCCCTTTATTTTATTTAATTCATTGAATCGACTATAATTTTATATTATCGTTATGTTAAATTTGATCTTAATCAATTTTTACCCATCAACGTCATAAATTCTATAGCGGCTCAGTCATAAATCCTATAGTGGCTCAACAGCCTAGCCAATATCAGCCGCTAACGTTTGTGAGTGTTCTATCAGTTATTTTGGGAAGATGACCCATGCCAAATCAGTCGACTAAATCCGCAGTTTCTACTTCAGACGCTATCCAAGCCCAGACTGGATTGGTAAATCACAGCCCACTCCCACTATCTGCTCAAACCACCTTAGCCACTCAAATTAGCTCGGTCAATGGTCTGATGGTTTATACCACAGGTTTGCTACTGTACCCCACCCAAGCAGGCGATAAAAAAAATCACCGAATATTATCGATGATTTTCTTTGTGCTCGGGGTGTTAGTGATATTTCGCTTAACACACGGATAATGCTCGCAATATCCTAAATTATTTAATCAGCCCATTTACACTTGTGTATTGGCTAAGATGTCTTTGAAAAGCTGTTTTTGCTCAGCGCTTGGGCTTGCGGTTTGGATAGACATTAATTGTCCCATATCGCCTTCGACGCGGATTTTGCCAGCCATGAAGGCTTCCATTGCACGGTTCATATCACGATCTAAAAAGATTGCTTTTAAGGTATCGGCATCCAGTTTTAAGGTGGTTAAAGCGCCATCTTTCAAACCTTGATGAATCGTGCCATCATAAAAAGCGGCATTGACTTCTTGATTGTCGCTATCTGTGACTTGTAAATTAATTGACATATTTTTAATCGCGGGTGATAGATTTAGGTCACCTGCTTTGTTGGTTAATTCGTCAACTTTATCAAACCATTCTTGTGTTAAAATTTTAGCCATTTTAAATTCTCCTTATCGTTAGTTTAGAACTTGTGCATCTTACCGAGATTTTGTATGAATGACAATTCTCTAACGCATAATAAACCTATTTGTAGAACAACGATAATGGCGCTCGGTTAACCATTTTTAGCATTGTTACTAGATAGTGTATGGGGTGTTAAAAAAATCCCCACAATTTACATGGTTTTTTTTATTTTTCATATTATAATAGTTGGTGTGTAATTTTTTTTGCGCTATGAACGTTACATTAGATGATATTTAGCAAAGATTAAGTTACAATACTTGGTGAGAATCGTGAGTTTGAGCCTATTTTACTGCTTGTAAATTTACTGTTTTGCGTCAAGATTTAGCCGCTAATTTCTTTAAAATTCATCGTGAAACTAGCCACTAAACAGTTAGCCTATCTTATAAAAAAATAACTAGTGCCAACGCCTCTGACCGGATAGTTTTATTGACAGGCACAAAGGAGATTTCTGCTTAAACTTGTTGATAATATAGGCTGTAAAGGAAATCATCGAATGAATTTACAAAACACAGCAATACCTATTACCGATGATTATGAAGTGGACATCATTAAGTTGTTCTCAATCATGGCGGTAGTATATGGTATTATCGGTATGGCAATTGGGGTGTTCATTGCATCACAATTGGCATGGCCTGCCCTCAATTTTGGTATCCCTTGGCTAACATTTAGCCATTTGCGTCCATTGCACACCAACGCGGTGATTTTTGCATTTGGTGGTTGTGCGTTATTCGCAACTTCATATTATATCGTTCAAAGAACGTGTAAAACGCGTTTATTCGCACCTTATCTAGCCTGGTTCACCTTTTGGGGGTGGAATCTTGTTATTGTTGGCGCAATTATTACCCTACCCTTGGGTTTAACCTCAACGAAAGAATATGCTGAGCTTGAATGGCCCATTGATATTTTAATTGCCGTGGTGTGGATATCTTATGCTATTGTGTTTTTTGGTACGTTATTGAAACGCAAAACCTCGCATATCTACGTTGCTAACTGGTTCTTTGCTGCATTTATTTTGACCATTGCGTTACTGCATATTGTCAATAGTATGGCAATCCCTCTGAGCTTCTGGAAGTCATATTCCTTGTTTGGCGGTGCGACTGATGCTATGGTGCAATGGTGGTATGGTCACAACGCCGTAGGTTTTTACTTAACAGCCGCGTTTTTGGGTATGATGTATTACTTTGTGCCTGTACAAATCGGTCGTCCTGTTTACTCCTATCGTTTATCTATTATCCACTTTTGGGCGTTAATTGCGTCTTATATGTGGGCGGGTGGTCACCATCTTCATTATTCAGCACTCCCTGACTGGGCACAGTCTTTAGGGATGGTATTTTCTATCATTTTATTTGCGCCTTCATGGGGCGGTATGATTAATGGTGTACTTACCTTATCTGGCAGCTGGGATAAACTTCGCACAGACCCTATTATTCGTTTCTTGATTGTTGCACTGTCATTCTATGCGATGTCAACGTTTGAAGGTCCGATGATGTCAATCAAAACCGTCAATGCGTTATCCCATGATACTGACTGGACGATAGGTCACGTGCATTCTGGTGCGTTAGGCTGGGTTGGTATGGTTACGGTTGGTTCATTATATGTATTGATTCCACGTATTTGGAACAAACAAAAAATGTATTCAACTGACTTAATCACCACGCACTTTTGGCTGGCTACTGCAGGTACTATTTTCTACATCGTATCGCTTTGGATTTCAGGTATTGGTCAAGGTATGATGTGGCGTGCTACAAATCCAGATGGAACGCTGGTGTATAGTTTCGTTGATACTGTCTTGTTCTCGCACTATCCTTACATTGGTCGTGCATTTGGTGGTTTATTGTATGTCACAGGTATGGTCGTCATGGCTTACAACGTCTACAAAACTATCACGATGCCAAGCACTAAAACTGTTGAAGTAGCGGATACCACTACACCTGTAGTAGAAACTGCTACCGCAAAACAGATTTAAGGAGAGACTCATGCAAATCAATCACGAAATTATTGAAAAAAACACGGGTCTTCTTCTTATCCTAATCGTTGTAGCTATTAGTTTTGCGACTTTGGTAGAAATCGTGCCATTGATTTATACCAAAGAAGTTAACCAACCTTTGCCCAATATGAAGCCATGGACTGCCCTTGAATTAGAAGGTCGTGATATTTATATTCGTGAAGGCTGTCACGTCTGTCATACCCAAATGGTTCGTCCTCTTCGGGCTGAAGTGGAACGTTATGGACCTTATTCGCGCGCTGCTGAATCCGCTTGGGATCATCCCTTCTTATGGGGGTCCAAACGTACTGGACCTGATCTTGCGCGTGTGGGCGGACGCTATTCTGATGACTGGCAACGTGAACACTTGATTAACCCACAATCATTGGTACCTGAGTCTGTGATGCCATCATTTGCTTGGTTAGCAAAAAATGACGTTAACCCTGACGAAGTACAAGCAAAAATGCGTCTATTCCGCGACCATTTCGGTGTGCCTTATAGCGATGCTGATATTGCAGGTGCACCTGATGCGGTACAAGGTAAAACTGAGCTCGATGCCGTTGTTGCGTATTTACAACAACTGGGCACTGCAATGAAAGGTCAACGTTAATGTTGGGCACATTACACAGTATCGCAACGGTCGCAGCGTTTATCGCTTTTATTGCGATTGTTTGGTGGGCTTACTCACCAAAGAATCGCAAACGATTTGAAGAAGATGCAAAACTTGCGTTAGATGACGAAGACCTAACAGATGCATCACAACGCAATAAGGATAAAAAATGAGTGGATTTTGGAGTTTTTGGATAACCCTATTTTCCATCGCTTGTTGGGCTTGGATTTTGTGCTGGTTAGTCGGTGTATTGGGTTATCGCCCAAAAATGTCGGATGACGGTACCACAGGCCATGAATACGATGGTATCCAAGAGTTTGACCGTCCATTACCAAAATGGTGGTTAGCAATCTTTTGGGGTACATTAGCTTGGGCACTACTGTACATGCTATTGTTCCCATCAATATTGCCAGGCTCATGGAAAGGTATTACTACGGTAAAAGTAGATGGGCAAGATGTTCCTTGGACCAGTGCTAATGAATTAGCATCCGATCTTGAGCGCAATAATGCCGTATTTACTCGCACGTTCAATGATAAAATCTTAAAAGACAAAGCGGTAACTGCACAAATTGATAGCCTTGCTAAATTACAAGCACAGCAAGCTAAAAATGCAGAACCCAATGCCGAATTAAAATCGCAAATTGATAAAGGTATTGTAGGGCTGGCACCTGCCGTTCTGAAACTTTCTCAAGACCCGCAAGCGATTAAAATTGGTCAGCGTTTGTTCTTACAAAACTGTTCAGTGTGTCATGGCTCACAAGCGCATGGTGCACCGGGTTATCCAAACTTGACGGACAATGACTGGATTTATGGCGGTACACCCGATAAAATATTGTTAACCCTAAATCATGGTCGTGTCGGTGGTATGCCAGCTTGGAAAGCGCAGATTGGTGAAGACGGTGTTCGCGCTGCAGCTGAATACGTACTATCACTATCACCCGGTCATGGTTCAAAAGAAAATGGTCAGTTGAACCAAACTTTGGTTAATCAAGGCAAGGCTATTTTTGATACCAACTGTGCGGTATGTCACGGTAAAGATGCCAAAGGTAACCATGATGTTGGTGCGTTGAATCTTACCGACGACACGTGGTTATATGGTGGCGACCGGGAAACAGTTCGTACTACGATACGTAATGGGCGTGCCGGTGTGATGCCACATTGGGATACCAAACTGGGTAACGAGCGTATTATGTTATTGGCAGCGTATGTTTATTCATTAAGCGATCACAAACAAGACGCTTCTGTGATGACCCCACAAACTATCGTCAATAAAGAACGTGGTGCAGCCTCTACCCCAGTTGAAACTGCGAATGCGGTAAAATCTGCGGTTGCTAGTGCGGTAAAATAATTTTTACCCGCCACTTAAAAAAGCGAGTTTTAATCACTCGCTTTTTTATTGGGGATTGACTTGCCCCTCTTTACTTGCCTAGTTTTACATGCCTAGTTTTTCAAAGGCAGTTTCATCAAAACCAATGATTAACTCATTGTCTGAGACGACAATCGGGCGCTTAATCATACTTGGCTGCGCTATCATCATATCTAACGCGGCATCCACATCTTGCTTGATTTGGGATTTTTGCGCATCGCTAAGTTTGCGGTAGGTTGTACCTTTGGTATTCATGATTTTGTCGATACCAACTGTTTCGACCCAATGGGCTAATATCGGTTTGCCTATCGCCTGTTTTTTGTAGTCAAAAAATTCATACTCCAAACCCAGTGCAGTTAATTTATCAAACGCCTTTTTCATGGTGCTACAGTTTTTGATACCGTAGATGGTGATGCTCATATTGGCTCCTTTTTTTATCGCAATTTTTACGGTTTTAGGCTATGCTATGGGGCTTAATATATTTTCCCATTCAAATACTGCAAATTCAGACCATTATGAGTAATTCAGCTTTAACCAGTCAATACCAACCCCAAGTTATCGAGCCTGCCCAACAACAAAAATGGGAACAGCAAAATCGCTATCAAGTAAACAACGCGGCATCAGATAAGCCGTCACGTTATTTGCTGTCTATGTTTCCTTACCCCAGTGGTAAGCTACATATGGGGCACGTGCGCAACTACACGATTAGTGATGTGTTGAGCCGTTACTATCGGTTAAAGGGTTATGAAGTATTGCAGCCAATGGGCTGGGATGCGTTTGGTATGCCTGCAGAAAATGCAGCGATTGCCAATGCTGTTGCCCCTGCTGCGTGGACGTTTTCAAACATTGACAATATGCGCGCGCAGCTCAAATCATTAGGACTATCGATTGACTGGTCACGTGAATTTGCCACTTGTACGCCCGAATACTACAAGTGGGAACAATGGCTATTTGTACAACTGTTCAAAAAAGGCTTGGTATACAAAAAACTCTCAACGGTGAATTGGGACCCTGTTGATAATACCGTCCTTGCCAATGAGCAAGTGGTGGATGGTCGCGGTTGGCGCTCAGGTGCGCTAATTGAAAAACGCGAAATCCCCATGTACTACTTTAACATCACCGCCTACGCAGACGAGCTGTTAACTGATTTGGATAAGCTGGAAGGTCATTGGCCACAGCAAGTGATTACTATGCAGCGCAACTGGATTGGTCGCTCTGAAGGCATGGAAATTCATTTTCCCTATACCTTAAATGGTGAAGAAAAAACCCTAGATGTGTTCACTACCCGTCCTGATACCTTAATGGGTGTGACTTATGTATCGGTGGCAGCTGAGCATCCACTGGCAAAACACGCTGCCGCGACCAATCCTGCCTTACAAAGCTTTATTGAAGCCTGCAAAAAAGGCTCAGTTGCCGAGGCAGACTTAGCCAAAGCTGAAAAAATGGGTATGGACACGGGTCTGACTGTCACCCATCCGTTAACCGGTGAGCAAGTGCCTGTTTGGGTCGCTAACTACGTCTTAATGAGCTACGGTTCTGGCGCTGTTATGGCAGTCCCTGCGCATGATGAACGCGACTTTGAATTTGCCAATAAATACCAGTTGCCTATCAAGCAAGTGATTGACCTAGATGAACTCCACAAACAAGGTCAAGAATTTGATGCAACGACTTGGCAAGACTGGTATGGCGATAAGCAAAATGGCGTGGCTATTAACTCGGGCGAGTTAGACGGTTTAAATTTTAAACAAGCCTTTGACAAAATTTTAACCCAACTTGAGCCGAAAGGCTTGGGTAAAAAAACCATCAATTATCGGCTACGCGATTGGGGAGTATCTCGCCAGCGTTATTGGGGTTGCCCAATTCCGGTTATCAACTGTAAAGACTGCGGTACAGTGCCTGTCCCTGAAAGTCAGCTGCCTGTGGTATTACCTTTAGATGTAGTGCCCGATGGACGCGGCAATCCCCTCAACAATCTTGCTTCATTTACCGATGTCAACTGTCCATGTTGCGGCAAGCCTGCCAAACGTGAAACCGATACCTTTGATACTTTTGTAGAATCAAGCTGGTATTACGCGCGTTTTGCCTCACCCAATTATACTGATGGGATGATTAATAAAGTCGCCGCCGATAAATGGCTACCTGTGGATCAATATGTAGGCGGTGTTGAGCACGCCGTGTTACATTTGCTGTATGCGCGTTTTTTCCACAAGCTTATGCGTGATGAAGGCTTGGTGCAGGGTGATGAACCTTTTGCTAATTTACTCACCCAAGGCATGGTCTTGGCGGGTACTTATCTTCGCGAAAATGCCGATGGTAGCAAATCCTATTACTTTCCAGAAGAAGTTGATATCCGCTACAACGACAAAGGTCAGCCCATCGAAGCGACCTTAAAAGCCGATGGTCAGCCTGTCAAAATTGGCAAAATCGAAAAAATGTCAAAGTCAAAAAACAATGGTGTCGACCCACAAGCGACTATTGATCAATATGGCGCAGATACGGTTCGACTTTACACCATGTTTACCGCGCCTGTCGACCAAACGCTTGAATGGATTGACGATGGACTAAAAGGTCCGTATAACTTTTTGAAAAAAGTATGGCGTTATACCATCGAGCATGCTGAAACATTGGCACAACAATCTTTAACCGCAGCAACCTTATCGGTGAGTGATGCCCAGTCGCTGAGTAAAGCCGCTAAAAATCTACGCCGTAAAACACATGATACGATCGGCAAATTAGATGACGCCTTTGGCAAAAACTTGGCGCTCAATACGCCCGTGTCATTTTTAATGGAACTGTCGAACGAACTCACGGCGTTTGAAATCGCTTCTGATAGCGATTTGGCGGTAGCCAATGAAGCACTCATAACATTATTGACCTTGCTTACCATGTACGCGCCGCACATGGCAGAAGTCCTACTTGAGCAGTTAGGGATTGATGTGATGACACTAAGCTATCCAGCCGTTGATACTTCCGCCTTGGTACAAGACACTATCACCATGGTGGTGCAAGTCAACGGCAAAATCCGTGGTCAAATGGATGTGGCGCCAAACAGTGACAGCGATTGGTTAAAAGCCGAAGCAAAACAACTCGACAGCGTCGCTAAATTTATTACCGGCGATATCGTCAAAGAAATCGTGGTGCCCAATAAACTGGTCAATATTGTGGTAAAAGCCTAATTGATTACAAGGGTTTATTGGCAACCTAAGCCCTTTTTGACCTTAAAGCTTTATAATAACCTGAAGCTTTATAATAAAGCGCTATCACAAGCAATACCGACAATCATAGACAGGTAACTAACAGACAGGTAACTATATGAATAAGCCATTTCTTCGTATCCTCCTAAGCAGTGTGTTACTGACGCAGCTACCTGCCTGTGGTTTTCATCTACGCGGGTATGATGTGCCTATGTCACAAAATATCCCAACCACTGAGCTGATTTTTCACAATAGCCCAGAAGATTATGCGGTAAAAAATGCCTTAAAAAAACAGCTCGACCAGCTGAGCATCAATACCCAAGATAGGGTGATTGATAACAAGGCAACCAACCAATCAAATACCGCCTTGCCTGCCAGTATTGAAGTCAAAAACATTCGCCTGCAAAACTACCAGCTACGCGGTATTTTGACCGAAATTCGCATGGTGCTAAGCGCAGAGGTAAGCTATCGCGCCATTGAAAATGGTCAACCTCGCACGCTGACCAATACGATTCAAGTACAGCGCAGCTATCAGTATGACCAAGGCGTGGTAGCCACTGACAATCCCCAAGCTGAGCAAATTAAAGTATGGTTGTATGATAACCTGGCGCAGCGTATTGCTGACCAATATGTCGCACTGAGCCTTCCTAAAATCACCAAAGTGCCGACCGCCACCACCCCCTAACCTACCTAATCTAATTGGTAACACGCTGATGCAGTACAATTTTTTAAATGCCTTTCAACATCTCAAAAATAGGCAAGACCCCGCTACTGGGGTGTGGCTACTGCATGGCGATGAAGATTTGTTGTCACAGTGGCTGATTGAAAAAATGTCGCCCAATTGGCGGCAACATAATATGGCAATTTCGCGCATGGATATTACCAGCGCCAAATCATGGCAAGCGGTTTTGGCAGAGCTGAACAGTCTGTCACTGTTTGACGACAACAAAGCCATTATCGTTCACGGCAATCATAAACCCGATAAAGAAGCGTTAGCAGAATTAGCGCAATTTGCGACGAGTAATCAGAGCAATTGCTTAGTCATTATCAGTGATAAATACGATAAAAAAAGCCAAAGCAGTGCGTTTTTTTCGCTTTGCGATAAATTTGGTCACATCATCGAATGCCATCTTTATCAAGAGCAGCAACGCGAACAACTGCTACAGCAACACGCGCAAGATTTTGGACTCGAACTCACCAAACCCGCTTGGCAGATACTGATGGCACAAACTCAGCATAATTTGCTGGCAGCTTACCAAAGTCTGTGGCGGCTCTCCTATCTTTATGCTACAACAGATGCGAAGCCCCCTACCCATTTTGTGACCATCGATGAGTCTCAGCTGTTTGATGGGTTGGTGAGTCAATCTATGTTTACCACCTTTGATTTATCGGATGCCATGTTGGCAGGTGATACTGCGCAGGTTGCAAAAATCTTGCAGCAACTCAAAGCCAGTGAAGAACCAGAGAGTCTGGTGTTATGGATGATAGCCAAAGACATGCGCAATATTTTAAGCTTGCAATCAGGGGCAAGCTATCAAAGCCTCGGCATTTGGCAAAGCAAGCAACAGCTGTATAGTAAAGCCCTGCATCGTCATTCCCATGACGTTACCCGAAACTGGTCGGATGCACTGTACCAAGCCGACCAAGCCATCAAAGGTCTGGTGCAACAACCGGCTTGGGAGCTGCTCTACCAACTCGCTTTTCGCCTAGCGGGTCAACCGCTATTTCACTAATTGCTTTTAAAGTTGCTTTTAAAAATGCTCCGCAACCTTTGCAATCTTTGCAACCCTTCAAACAACCCGACCATCAAAACACCATACAATCCACTACCCTCAAATTTTTAATGCGTTTTTCTTACTCATAACATTTATTTTATAATCCAGCAAGATTATGTGGTTATAATTAAAAATCCTTTCGGCTTACCTGTTTTTATTGCAATTTATTCTCATTTAGCTTTTAATACTCCCTGTTAAAAAGCTGTATTTATTTAATTTTTTTCAATTGTTTATCCCTTGATAAGGTTTGGCACGATGACCGCTACCCAAAAAAAATGGCTCAAATGGGCAATCTTAAGTTTGATCGTTATTTCACTGGCAGCGTTAGCCTATTGGTACTTTAAACCCAAACCCCAAAAACCCAATTACATCACCGCTAGTGTCGAGCGTAGCGATATTGAAAACAGTGTGATGGCCACGGGCAAAATTGAAGGCATTAAACAAGTGGATGTGGGCGCTCAGGTGTCAGGGGAAGTGACAAAATTGTATGTTGAAGTGGGTGATACGGTCAAAAAAGGCGATGTTATTGCTCAAATTGACCCAGTTACCCTGCAAAATACCTTAACCACGCAGCAGGCTACCTTACAGCAAAGCAAAGCGAATTTGGAAAGTACCAAGTCCGCGTATCAGACCAAACAAGCCGCGCTTGCCACAGCGCGAGCCGACTTGAAAGGTAAAATAGCAACCTTGCAACAATCGCAAACAGAATACAATCGCCTAAAATCCTTGCTTGCCATGAATGCCATCTCCAAACAAGAGTTGGAACAAGCGGATACCGCTGTCAAAACAGCCCAAGCCAATGTAGACAGCGCCAGAGAAGCGATTGCGACTGCCCAAGCAAATATTGCCTCATCGCAAGCCGATATTGTGAGTGCACAACAAACCATAAAAAAATCGCAAACGGACGTCAATACCGCTGAAAAAAATCTTGGATATAGCCAAATTGTTGCCCCGATGTCAGGGACGGTGATCTCTATCACCACCAAACAAGGACAAACAGTAAACGCCAATCAATCAGCCCCCACTATTGTGACATTGGCAGATTTGAGCAGTGTGCGCGTGAAAGCCAAAATATCAGAAGCTGATGTTGTCAACCTTAAAGTAGGGTTGCCTGTTTATTTCAATATCATTGGACGCCCAGATAAGAAATACCAAGCCACACTGTCAACCATTGGACCTGCGCCCGATGGTACTACCGCCAGTGACTCATCTACGTCAACGGATTCGGCGATTTACTACATTGGTTATTTTACTGTCCCCAATCCCGATGGCGCGCTACGCATCAACATGACAGCGCAAGTCTATATTGTTGAAAACAAAGTCAATAATGTGCTTAGCGTACCGGCTGCAGCAATCAAAACTGATCCAAAAATGGGCAGTTATGTTGAAGTGGTACAAGCCGATGGTACTACCAAAAAACAAGCGGTCAAAACAGGTGTCACCAATCGTATTACCACCCAAATTCTTAGCGGCGTCAACCAAGGTGATAAGGTGGTTGTGGGTCAAGCAACGGTGAGTAAATCACGTTCATCGTCTAAAAATAACGGTGGTCCACCGATGATGTAGTCATCGGTAGATGATAACCCTAGATTGTAAACGTTGATTGTAACCTATGACGCATGCTAACTTTGAGATACACGGCTGATGATAACGCAAGACACCAAACAACCTGTTATGGAAGTGAAGGATTTAATCCGTGAATTCCCTGCAGGTGATGAAAAAATTCGGGTTTTACATGGGATTGACTTGACCATTTATGAAGGTGAAATGGTCGCAATTATCGGTCAATCAGGCTCGGGTAAATCCACCTTAATGAACATTTTAGGCTGCCTAGATCAGGCGACCGCAGGTAGTTACCACATCTATGGCAAAGCGGTGGACAAACTCACCGCAGACGAACTTGCCGAGCTTCGCCGTGAGCATTTTGGGTTTATTTTTCAGCGCTATCATTTACTTGGTGACCTCAATGCCCAAGACAATGTCGCCGTCCCTGCCGTGTATGCAGGGATGCCGGTGCGGCAACGTGAAGCGCGCGCCACCCAATTGTTAGACGACTTAGGGCTTGGGGCAAAAACCCAAAATCGCCCTAGCCAACTCTCGGGTGGTCAACAACAGCGTGTATCTATTGCTCGTGCGTTAATGAATGGTGGCGACATTATCCTGGCTGATGAACCGACTGGGGCATTAGATAGCCAATCGGGTAAAGACGTGATGGCAATTTTGAGAAATCTAAATAGCCAAGGTCATACCATCATTATGGTGACCCACGATCCTTCTATCGCTGCCCAAGCCGAACGTGTGATCGAAATCAAAGACGGACAGATTCTTAAAGATTATTATACCGATAATAGATTTGATAAAACCAAAGAGGTTCAACACCTAAATTTTGCCAAAAAATCTGGTGTGACCGCGTTTTTAGACCGATTAGCTGAAGCCTTTAAGATGTCGGTTTTGGCGATGAAAGCCCATAAAATGCGGACATTGTTAACCATGTTAGGTATTATCATTGGTATTGCCTCTGTGGTATCGGTAGTGGGTCTAGGGCAAGGTTCTCAACAAAAAATTCTCAATGATATCAGCTCCTTAGGCACCAATACTTTAACCATACGAGATGGCTATAAATTTGGTGACCCTCGCCGTAAATACCATGATGATAATCTAACAGATGCCGATGCGAATGCTGTCGCAGAACAGCCTTATGTGCAAAGCGTCAGTCCACAAGTCAGCAGCAATAGCGCCACCGCCCGTTACCGCGAGACAGAAGCTTCTGTGAATGTCAGTGGCGTGGGCAAAGATTATTTAACGGTGAAAGGAGAAAAACTCGCGCTTGGGCAAACCTTTAATGACAACAGTATCACCTCGATGACCCAAGATGTGATTATTGACAATAATGCAAAAACCGCCTTTTTTGCCAATGTCAGCGACCCCATTGGTGAAGTGATGTTGGTAGGTAGTGTGCCCGCTCGCGTCATCGGTGTGCTGCAGCCATCTGAGCAAGCTTTTGGTCCAAGTTCAGATACCCCTACCCTGTATATGCCTTATACCACTGTGATGCGTAGAATGGTTGGTACTAGTCATGTAGATAGTTTTATTGTGCTACTAAAAAACACTATCTCGTCTAGTGCCGCTGAGCAAGCCGTTTCTGATTTGATAGAGCAGCGACACGGTACCGATGATTTTCGTATTCAAAACTCTGATTCAATTCGTCAGACGATTGAATCTACCACAGGCACGATGACATTACTGGTTTCGTCGATAGCTATTATTTCTTTGATTGTGGGGGGTATTGGCGTCATGAATATCATGCTCGTCTCAGTCACCGAGCGCACCAGTGAAATTGGTGTGCGAATGGCAGTGGGCGCAAGGCAATCTGATATCATGCAGCAGTTTTTAATAGAAGCGATTTTGGTGTGTATCTTGGGCGGGATTTTAGGTATTAGCCTAGCGTTTGGTATCGGCGCTTTAATTAACAAATTTGCAGGGGGTAATTTCCAAGTGGTCTATTCAACCACTTCCATTGTAGCGGCGGTGGTGTGTTCCACTCTCATTGGTGTGGTTTTTGGGTTTATTCCCGCGCGCAATGCCGCCAGACTCAATCCTGTTGATGCCTTATCGGGTGGTGAATAATCAGGTGGTGAATAAAATTTTTATCACCTAGCCAATCAACACTTAGCCAGTCAAGATTTATTTAATTAAGGCTGGATAAGTTAAAGATTAAATGGGTGAAAACGTATCATAAGTCGATAAATTTATGCCTCTATTTCGATGCAAATCTTTGGTTAAAAAAATTGTGCAAAAAGGCTTGCAAACCAAGATTTAATGCGTATAATATGCACTCACTTAACGGCAATAGCCAAAATAAAAACGTGAAAAATCGTTTTTGATTGCCTCAAAAGTTTTGGATCGTTAGCTCAGTTGGTAGAGCAGTGGACTTTTAATCCATTGGTCCCGCGTTCGAGTCGCGGACGATCCACCATATTTTGAAAGTTTGACAATGTCATTTTATGAATTTGACTTGTGAAATCAAAATTGCTTTGCAATTTTTTAATGCTTTAGCAAATCATAGATTTGCTCTTGCGAAGCTAAAAACGTCTCCCAGACGTTTTCTTAACGCTTCTCAGGATCGTTAGCTCAGTTGGTAGAGCAGTGGACTTTTAATCCATTGGTCCCGCGTTCGAGTCGCGGACGATCCACCATATCCAAAGCCCTTATCGAATTGATAAGGGCTTTTTTTATACCCTTGATTTTTAGCGCTATGATTTAGGCTAGCAGTTTAGGTTATACAAATAAAAATTACCTGCGCTACTTCAACGCATCTTTAATTGTATCAAATAGCTGGCTTAACGTTGAGTAAAGAAAAAAGCCAAACCGTGAAAGGTTTGGCTTTTGACAGCATCCGACATCGATCCTGTCGAGATAGGCTATAACTTTTAGTATAGCTTATTTTTGGTATGGGTAGTTAGGTGATGTACTTAATACATAGCCTGTTGCACCACCTGCGGCTGCACCGATTGCCGCGGCTTTACCGATGTCGCTACGGTCGCCATCTGATTTTGCCAGTGCACCTAATGCTGCACCCGCTACCGCGCCTTGCATCGCCGCGCGAGAAGAGCCTTGGGTAGTGACGCGGTTGCCATAGGCATCAGTGGTAGCACAAGCTGTCAATGCCGTTGAACCAACAAGTGTTGCAAGTACCGCAAGTGTTTTAAGTGATTTCATACTTTTCTCCAGTAGGGTTTCCATTTGCTAAAATGTCAGGTCTTTTTAGCAACTTACTGAAGTTATATTAGCGTAAATTTTTCACCCTATTGTTATGAATAAAGACTGATTTATACGTGTTTTGTAAGTAACCTTGCTATAGTTTGGGCAAAAAATAGCTTACTCAAGGTGGCGTTAACTTTTTCTACAATACCGAGTATATATTAGGCATGATAACTGTTTAATAAATCGTTAAATTGCGCTTCAGTGACCACTTTTACCCCCAGTTTTTCGGCATTGGCAAGTTTACTACCCGCTTTTTCGCCTGCGAGCAGTGCGGTGGTCTTGGCAGAAACGCTGCCTGAGACTTTTGCCCCTAATGCTTGCAGCTTAGCTTTGGCTTCGTCACGTCCCATGCCTTCAAGGGTGCCTGTAATGACCCAACTTTGACCTTTAAGCGGCTGATTTCCTTCAGGTACTTGGCTGACAGGCTGCCAATGAATACCCGCTTGTAATAGTCGATTGATGACTTCGATATTGTGCTCGGCACGAAAAAACTCAAAAATCGAGTCTGCGGTTTTTTCACCGACATCGGGGGTTTTTTGTAACGCTTCGATACTCGCTGCCATGAGCGGCTGCAAGTCGCCAAATTGCATGGCTAAATTCATCGCCGTGCTCTCACCCACGCCACCAATACCCAAGGCAAAGATAAACCGCGGTAGGGTCGTATCTTTACTTTTTTCAATGGCAGCCAGCATATTTTCGACAGATTTTTCCCCCAATTTTTCAAGGTTGATGAGCGCATCGCGGTGATTGTTAAGCGCATAAATATCTGCGACATTTTTAACAATACCTTGCTCAAAAAAATTAATCAACCAGCGTTCACCGAGCCCATCGATATCCATCGCTTTACGACTGACAAAGTGAATCAGTGCTTCTTGTTGCTGGGCTGGACAAAATAACCCCCCAGTGCATCGTGCCAGCGCTTCACCTTCTGGCATGATAACCGGTGAACCACACACCGGGCAATGCGTCGGCAGGCTCACCACTTGGGCATTGGCGGGGCGCTCGTCCGTCCAAACGCGCGTAACTTTGGGAATGACATCACCAGCACGGTGTACGCTGACCATGTCCCCTGCTCGGATATCTAAACGCTGAATTTCACCGATATTATGCAGGGTCACATTGCTGACAGTGACGCCACCGACATTGACAGGTTCAAGCTTGCCCACGGGCGTCAACTGACCTGTGCGCCCCACTTGCCATTCAATCGCATTTAGGCGCGTCATGACGGTTTCGGCAGGGAATTTATAGGCAGTTGCCCAGCGTGGCTCACGGCTTAAAAAGCCCAGTTGCTCTTGCAAGGCTAAACTATTGACCTTAATCACCGTGCCATCAATTTCAAAGGGTAAGCAACTGCGTTTTTCAATCACCGATTGATAATATGCTTGTAGCTGCGCGGCTGTTTGCACGATTTTGATATCGCTAATGCTAAAGCCCAACGCTTTGAGCCAAAATAGCGCATCGGATTGGGTGGTAATCTCAGCGGGCAAGCCTTGATTGACAGAATAGGCATAAAACGCCAGCGGACGACTTTTGGCGATATTGGGGTCAAGCTGGCGCAAACTCCCTGCGGCGGCATTACGCGGGTTGGCAAAGGTTTTCTCGCCTTTTGCTTGGGCATCCCGGTTGAGCCTTGCAAACCCTGCTTTGGGCATGAGCACTTCGCCGCGCACTTCTAAGCGCGGTATATCAATCGCCAACTGTAGCGGCAGATTTCGAATAGTACGCACGTTTTGGGTAATATCTTCGCCTGTTTGACCATCACCGCGCGTGACCGCTTGGGTAAATTGTCCGTTTTGGTACAACAGTGAAACCGCAAGCCCGTCAAGTTTGAGCTCGACTTCATATTCAGGGTTTTGCTGATGGTCTGCCAAACGGTCATTGACCCGCCGCATAAAGTTCTGTAAATCGTCAAAGGTAAATAAATTACCCAGTGACAGCATGGGTATTTGGTGGGTGACTTGGGTAAAAAACGGCAACGGCTTGTCACCTACTTGGTTGGTAGGGCTATCGCTTTGTACCAATTCAGGATGCGCGGTTTCTAGTGCTACCAGTTCTTGGCGAAGTTGGTCATATTCGCTATCTTCTAACAGCGGATTATCTAAGACGTAGTAAGCATGGTTATGTTGTTTTAGCTGTGCAATGAGTTTGCGCATTTGCGCAGTAATAGCGGCTGTGTTCATAATCATAATGATTTAAAAAAGATAACGGATATTTTACAACAAAGTGATGGCTTACTTGGTCAATTTTTTCAGTCATCGGGTCAGTCAAAACAATAAAACTTTTAACCATAAAAAAAGGCACTCACGAGGAGTACCTTGTTTCATTTTAATAAAATCTATCGACCAAAATTAATGGCAAGCTCGCGCATGGCTTGGGTGTTTTCTTTGTTAATCGGCTCGCCTGTGTCGTCATATACTGTGGCATTTAGGTCATTGGCAAGCAATCCTGCGATACTCATCATGCTATCAAAGCCTTGAACAGGGCGTGGGTGTGGTAGTGATAAAAATAATACCAAGCCTTTCATGGTTTGCATCGGTAGTCGATTGAGATCGAAAGGTGAAATACCTTCATTATCAATCATCATCAGACTAAACCACAATAAGCCTGTCCCGTCTTTGTTCTCGTAGCGGTGGAACATATTCATCGCACCAAACTTCAAGCCATACTTGTCAATCAGCTCTAACAGATAATCGCCTTTAATGTCGACAAACTGCTGATTAGGAAAAATACTGATGTTGATATTTTGAATCGCGTTGTTGAGTGGGCTGTTTTGTTCTTCGTCAATTTGCGCTTGGATATGGGTGTCCAAAATTGGGCTGTTATCGGTAAAGCTGTCATTTTTTAGCTGATTTTCATCGAAAGTATGCACAACAGGGCTGATAGTTTCTGTGGCATTGGCAAGCATGCTAAAAGCGTCGTTTTCGTTTTCCACAAATGTATTGGTTTCTGCTAATAATTTGTCATTGGCAGATTTAGTGACATTGGCATTGGCAAAACCGCCACTGGCTGGATAGTTGTCTAGGTGCAGTTCGGTATCGTCCGCGCTTAGCTTTACTTCGCCTTTAGGATTGTCGGGTGTAATTTCCGCTTTAAACAACTGGCTTTCTTGGGGCTCAGGGCGCTGATGGCGTGGAATAATAGGTAGACCATCTTTATCATGTTCAATCGCGTCAGTCGCTAATACATCTTGGTTTTTTTGACGAATGGATTTTAGTAGCGTGTAAATACCCCAAACGATAGCAACAACCGCAAGAATGATAAGAATAAGCTGAGTGATAGACATAAACAACGACCTTTGAGAAAGACGATAACGACCCTGTTTGTAGTGTAAAAATTTTTACATCGGTATTTTTGCCGTTATACTATCATGACTTCATAAAATCAGCTAGAAAAAACCGTGACAAGGCTTGACTTTTTGCGTATTTGACAGGTGAAAATCACCTATGCCAAATAAGCTTCCACCGCCGCCATATCCACACTGACCAGCTTGGACACCCCCGCCGTTGGCATGGTCACACCTTTGAGCTCATCGGCAATTTGCATGGCAAGTTTGTTATGACTGATAAAAACAAACTGCACGTCTTGGGCAAGCTGCTCAATTAAGCGGGTAAAGCGCGCGACATTGGCATCATCAAGCGGCGCATCGACTTCATCGAGCACACAAAATGGCGCGGGCTGCTGTTTAAAAATAGCAAAGATTAAACTTAACGCCGTTAAGGTCTTCTCACCGCCCGATAACAGGGCTAGCCGGCTGTTCTTTTTGCCTTTCGGCTGTGCCATAAGCTCTAGCCCTGACTGCCAGCCTTTGCCGCTGCTATCTTTGACATTGGTATGGTCTGATAATACCAGCTGCGCTTGCCCGCCGCCAAATACTTGGGTGAATAGCTTGTTAAGCTCGATATTAACTTGGGTCAACATATCCATAAAAAGCTGTTTGGTCTGACTGTCAATCTGCTGGATAGCAAGTTGTAATTTTTCAATGCTTGAGGTCAAATCCGTGATTTGCTCAGCAAGGGGCGCCAAGCGGCTGTTCACTTCACTGAGCTCGGCTACCGCGGCATGATTGACTGCCCCAAGATTAAGCACTTGTGATGCTAACTCATCGAGTTGTCGTTGTAGTTGCTCGCGTTTGCTGCTACCCAGTAAATCAATGTTGTCAGTTTTTGGCACGGCAATTTTGCGACTAGTCAATTGCTCACCAATCAATGCCACGTTTTGTTTTGCTAGTGCCAATGCCGTGTCGGTGGTGTGATATTGCTGTTGTAGTTGGCTTAACTGCTGCTGAGACTCTTGCACACTCAGATGCATTTGATGCACCTCGGTTTCCATGGTTTTCAAGGTGATTGTCAATTGCGTAACGCTGTCATTAGCGGTTTGCAGTTGCGTCGAGTCCATCGTGAGTTGTTGTTGTAGCTGTGGCAAGCGTGCCTGCTGCTCGCTAATTTTATGACTCAGCAGCTGCTGCTCACTGGTGAATCTTGCTTGGTCTTGGCAAGCTTTGGCAAGTTGCTGCTCACTTGCGGTGATTTGCAATTGTCCGGTTGCCAGTGTTTGGGTGATGCGATTTTGTTGTTGTTCTAGCTCGCGCTGTTGACTGGCAAACTGGTTTAAGCGTTCATCGAGTGACTGGCGTTCGCTGATTTGCTGCTGTAATTGCGGTTGTAAATGCGAAAGCGTATTGCTTAGCTCATAACTCCGCTGTTGCTCTTGCTGCAATTTGTCCGCAAAACCTAGCCTCTCTTCCTGTAGCCGTTTGCTGTCGATATCGAGGCGTTTTTTATCTTGCGTAAGTTTATCGAGTGCAGATTGATAGCGATACTGTTGTTGTAGTTTTTGTTGCTGGAATTGCTGTTGTTGCTGAGTTAGGCTTAGCAGTTGATTACGCGCGGTTCGGTCTTGTGCTTGCCATTCTTGCAGACTAACTCTCGCTTGTTGCAAGCGATCGGCTAGACGCTGCAGTTGCGGTTGTTGCTGCGCTAAGTGTTCATCGAGCTCTTCAATACGGGCTTCATTCATCAACTGCTGGCTAAAACTGATAACCTGCTGACCCTCAGCTTGCAACAAATGGCTTAGGTTAATCAGCAGCTGCTGATTACAGAGTATCAGTTGTTGCGCTGATGTCTGCACCAGCAACCAATCGCCCGTTGGTAAGTTATCGAGCAGCCCTTTATCCTGCACATCTGCCCAGTCAAGTGGCGTCGCACTGATCCAAACCTGCTGAAAAATAGCCAGATTGGGCGCCGCAATCAAAGCAGACAGTGGCAAACAACCTTCTATTAGATGGCTGTTCGCTGTGTGATTATTCAATGGGCTAGGTAAAGTGGATTGATTATCAATAAACAGCGCATGGTCATGGATGATTTGGGCAAAATCTTGGTCAGCAGCAATCGACCATTTGGCAAATACCGTAACTAGGGTATCAAAAACATTGGCATACCGCTTACCTGTTTCGGTCAATTGCAGTTGACTGATAAGTTTTGGCAAACTGCTATTATTTTCTTGATTGGGTGACTGACGGATAACTTGGTCAAGGGCAGACTGCCGCTGTGCTAGAAAATTTTGGAGTGTCGCTTGCTCGGTTTGCCACGCTTGGTACTGCTGCTCAGCTTGGCGATGCTGACGGGTTAAGCTGTCAACTTCATCGGCTTGGTCAGCGATAGACTCTTGACGGGCAATGATATTGGCTTCAAGACGTTCAATCTCATCACTGAGTCTCGTCATTTGCGTGTCTAGTTCGTTATTCTCAAACGCTGCAAATTGCTGATCAAATGTGGCGTTAGCAGTCTGCCATGCCAATACGGCTTTGTCATGTTCACTTTGGCGTTGTTGTTGGCGCTGTTGTTGGCTGGCATGGTGTTTGAGTGCATTTTCACTGACGGCAAGATTTTTTTCTACGTCTTGCTTTTGCTTATTTAACGCCACTAAATTTTTCGCAATTTGCTCACGCTGCTGTTTGCAATCATCTTGTTCATCACGCAATTGGCGCAACTGTGCGGTGAGCTGTTCAAGCTGGTCGGGTAAGCCTTCAATACGCATTTGTGCTTGCTGTTTTTGTGCTTGCAACGCTTGTTGATACGCTGCAAAACGCCCCAGCTCAACATTGAGCACATTCAGGCGTTGTTGGTCATTGGCTAGGGCTTGTTCAGCTTGTTTCAGTAGACTTTGGGTTTCATGCTGCTGCTGCCAATAATCCTTAGCAAGATTTTGCTTGGTTTGTAGAGTCTGCTGTTGCTCAGTAAGAGCCTGCTGGGCAAGTTGCTGCTGCTCGATTAATCCTTCAATAAATACTTGCTGAGCATCCACCCGCTCACGCATCGCTTGAAAATCTGCCGCGAGGGTTTGCTGTTTTTGCCACGCCTGCCCATAGTCATCGATAAGTAGCTGTTCACTGATCGCTTGCTGCGCTTGTTGCCATTGCTGGGCTTGTTGTGCCGTTTTGGCTTGTTTTTCTAGGCGTTTTTGTTGGCTGGTCAGCTCGCTGACCATATCATGCAGCCGCGCTAAATTATCGCTTGCGGTATCGAGCTGTTTTTGGGTATCATCACGCCGGCTTTGGTAGCGCGACACGCCCGACGCCTCTTCGATAAACTCTCGTAGCTGCAACGCATTGGCATCAATGATGCGCCCTATCATACCTTGCTCAATCACCGCATACGAGCGCGCGCCAAGACCTGTGCCCAAAAAAATATCGACCACATCACGGCGACGTACTTTGGTGCCATTGATAAAGTAATCGGATTTACCTTCTTTATTGATTTGCCGACGTACCGATAATTCTTGATAGAGATTGAGCGCGTGGTGGATGCCGCTGCTACCATCTTCGCCGCGGGTATGTTCAAACACCAATTCTACGCTTGCCAAGCTTTTGGCGGACTTGTCTTGTGTGCCTGCAAAGATAACATCACTCATCGCGCCGCCGCGAAGCTGCTTGGCGGAGGATTCACCGAGCACCCAGCGAATGGCATCAATCACATTGGATTTGCCGCAGCCGTTGGGTCCGACAATCGCGGTGATGGTTTTGGGGAAATGAAACGTTGTAGGGTTGGCAAAGGATTTAAAGCCTGCCAGTTTGAGCTGTTTTAACCGCATGTTGCTAGAGTGTAGGTATCAAAAAAAGGCGCTTATTTTAGCAAAATTTTAGCGATTATTCATTAAATCTATGCTGACTTGATCTATACTGACTTGGTACACACAAATCAGGCTAAACCTGCTAAAGCCTTAAGTTGATAAATCTGCCATAGCATAAAAAACCGCTAAGTGGATTAGCGGTTTTATCAATTAGGCTATTGGTTAATATTATTTTGCCGGTGACGCAGTAGCAGTCGCTGTATTTGCCGTTGCAGTTGCTGTATTGGCAGGTACAGAAGCGGTTGTGGTGGTCGTTGTCGTGGTGGTTTCAGTCTTGGCTTCTTCTTTTTTACCACAGCCCACAAGGCTGATGACCGTCACTAATGCGATTAATAATTTATTCATAGTTTTCTCCAAAAACGGTTAATGTAATCATCCATCTGATAACCCTATCATTAAATAAATTTATTACACCTTTAACAAATATTTATCAATGAAGTTATCTAGACGTCATAGCATTTTATGAGTTTTCTGACCGTTTGGATAGCGGCTGTGACGATTTTTTTAAGGGTTTTATGTAAATATTTATGCGTATCATCAGTCAATACGCCCAATACACTAAATTTTACCCACGCGATTATGTGTTACAATAATCATTAAAAATTAACCACTAAAATTTAATCGCTAAAAATTTTTAAAAGAACTATTGCTATGTCTATGCTGCTCTCCTCACCCAATATTCAAGCCGTTCGCGCTTATTTACTTGATTTACAAGACCGTATTTGCCAAGCGCTAGAACACCAAGAAGCCACTGGCGGGTTTAATCTATATGCTGAAGGTGCTAGCAATGCCAAATTTGTCGCTGATGTTTGGGAGAGACCCACTGAGCAAGGCACCCATCAAAATTTGGGCGGTGGTCGATCCAATGTACTTCAAGGCGGCAAAGTGATCGAAAAAGGCGGGGTGATGTTTAGCCACATTGTTATCAACCATCTGCCAGCCACTGCCACCGCTCGCCACCCTGAACTTGCCGGTCGCCAAGCACAAGCACTCGGTGTCTCGCTGGTGATTCATCCGACCAATCCCAACGTGCCAACCAGTCATGCCAACGTGCGCATGTTTATCGCAGAAAAAGAAGGCTACGAGCCGATTTGGTGGTTTGGTGGGGGCTTTGATTTGACGCCGTTTTATCCTGTGATGGAAGACTGCGTGCATTGGCACCAAGTGTGTCATGATTTGTGCGCGCCGTTTGGGGCAGACGTTTATCCCAAGTTTAAGACGTGGTGCGATGAGTATTTTTATTTAAAGCATCGTAACGAACAACGCGGCATCGGCGGCTTGTTTTATGATGATTTGAACACGCTTAGCATGGGTTGGGATTTTGATAAGTGCTTTGCGTTTATGCAGGCGGTAGGCGACGGCTATCTTGAAGGTATTATCCCGATTTTTGAGAAACGCAAACACACGCGCTATAGCGAGCCGCAGCGTAATTTTCAGTTGTACCGTCGCGGTCGCTATGTCGAATACAATCTGGTGTATGACCGCGGCACCTTGTTTGGCTTGCAATCAAACGGGCGCATTGAGTCAATTTTGGTCAGTCTGCCACCGCTCACCGGCTGGGAATATCGTTATGAGCCTCTCGCAGGAACGCCTGAATTTGAACTCACGGATTTTTATCTAAAACCCAGAGATTGGCTGAACCTCAAGGCTTAATAAGACAAAATCTTAATAAAACACAATAAAAAAGGGCAATCACAGTTGCCCTTTTTTTAATGGGCGATTAACCCATTAAGTTTGGTTGTACGATTTCTATCCAGTAGCCATCAGGATCCAAGATGAAGGCAATATCTTTCATCGCACCTTCTTCAGGGCGTTTTTTGAAGGTGACTTGATGTTGCTCAAACCAAGCAACCGCTTCTTGCAGATTTGGCACAGCAAAACAAATATGCCCAAATCCTTGTGGTTCGCTGTTGCCACTGTGATAGTGAAACTCTGCATCAGACTCAGTGCCATAATTATGGGTCAATTCTAGCACCCCTGGCTGACTAAAGGTAAATGCGGCTAAAGCGGCGGTATCGGTCGGCAAATTTGCCACCTGTTCATCGGTGAGCTTTGCCAAAAAATATAAATCAAATTCTGCTTGTGGATAGCGTTTGGTTTGTAGTAGCGTCATGCCTAACACATCTTGATAGAAAGCCAAAGACACTTGCGGGTCTTTTACCCTAAGCATGGTGTGATTAAAGATAAACCCATTGGTAGCGGACAAGTTTGACATAGTGATCCTTATTGTAATATGCCTCTAAAAGAAAAAATGTTAAAAGAAAGACGTTAACTAAAATTCATTAATAGCGACAGTTTGCCAAAAATTCAATACTTTTTAATTTTAATTAACTTTTGGGTAAAAATATAGCCCTCATTTCTCATAACATAATGGCTCATAACATCATGGCTCATAACATTACGCTTAGGTAAGTTGCTCAATTCGCTATTTACTATTCACTATTCGCTATTCAATACTCGCTACTCAATAAATGTCACTTTACCGGTGTCCAAATCATACACCGCCCCAACAATAATTAAGCTACCATTATTAACCGCATCTTCAAGAATACGAGAGCCGTGTTTTAGCTGGGTGACTGACATACGCACGTTGGCTTTAATCCCGCTATTAATCAACTCTTGCTCGTCAATGTCTTGTCCATTGGCGGTATAAATTTCATGCAAGTTGTAAACACTGGGACGAATCCGGTCAACAATCGAACGTAAATTGGGCGAAAACTGCTGATCAGGATTGATTAGTGTCTCCACACAAGCCGTCACCGCGCCGCAATGGGAATGACCCAACACCACGACTAACTTGGTACCGAATTTTTCAGCGGCAAACTCAACCGAGCCAATCTGAGAGGGCGCGACTACGTTACCTGCTACACGAATGACGAATAAATCACCCAACCCTTGATCAAAGACAATCTCAGCCGGCACGCGCGCATCAGAACACCCCAAAATAATCGCAAACGGTTCATGCACATGGGTGAGCGCATTAGACGCTAGCAAGGTTGATTGGGGGTTTTGCACATTCTCTACGAATCGTGCGTTGCCTTGTTTGAGCATCTCGAGCGCTTGCTCGGCAGTTTCGGGACGCGGTAAGTGACTGTTTGACATTTGGTTTTCTCCTTTCACTCAGATACAATAACGAACTGTATGATGATATACAACGCGATATTTTTTATCATTTTAACTTTTTTAAAACATCAAGATGACTTTCTAAAATAACTTCCTAGCTACTATAATACCTCATCGCCTGCCACAGCAATATGCCCATCGGCTATTTGGTTCATAAATTGCGCATAATCTTGGGCATTGCGAGCCGCAGTTTGCTCGGCATACCCTTGCATGACAGCGATGATTTCACTACCATTGCCCAGATAGCCCATAAGCGTATCGGCATTGCCTGCTTTGGTATGCGCATGCGCCAAGGCATGGCCACAGCTTTCAATATATTCGTAAAAATGGGCAGCCGCCATGCTCTCAAGAGACGCGGAATACTTCATGTCCCGCAGCTGCCTGACATAAAAATCCATCTCAAAGTTATCGAGCGATGCATAGCCCAAGAAAATATCACTCGATGCCTGCATCAATTGTTGCCCCTCAACCACGCGCTTGCCTTGATGACTAAATTGTTTTGCCAATAAGGGTGTCAAGATAGACGCTTTGGCTTGCTTCATTTGCAATAGCAGCGGCTCATGGTCGGCATCTTGGAATAATGCCACCGCACACACGGTACCGACACTCCCCACCCCAACTACTTTGAGCGCCACATCGGTAAAATCATAGCGGTCAAACAACACCTGTCTATCTGACTTTAGGGTATCTCGATAAGCGTCAAAAAAAGCCTCGGTACGGCTAAAAAAAGGCTGTCCTCGGCGTGGTGGTCGCTGCAACTCACCATCCGTTTTAAACGCGCGTAATCCTGTGACAGTATCACGCTCAGTCAATTTTGGCAGCATTTTTACCGCATCATTTTTTTTGGCTTTTTCAAAATCGGCGTGACGGCGTTTACGAACAGTCATGTCTTCGGTATTTGCCAATATTTTATGGGTGTCGATTTTTTCATACCACACTTGTAGCGGTGACAAGCTGCAATGCGCTTCTAATCCATCAAGGTAACTGGTCAGCAGTTTTTCGATGGCCTTATAGCCCACCGATTCTACATACTTAAAACTTTGACTGGCGATTAAAATACTGGCAACCAGTCGCTGCAAATCCCATTCAAATGGTGCAACGATGGTTTCATCAAAATCATTAATGCCAAATAATAAATTGCGCTCAGGACTGGCATAACCACCAAAATTACTGACATGACAATCGCCGCAAATCTGCTGAAATAAGCCAGAATGTTGCCCCTGCCATGCTTGGTCAAACAGCATCAAAGCGGGCATCCCGCGAAAAAAAGTAAACGGCGATACACTCATGCGCTTGGCTCGTATGGGTAATAACGCTGCCAACCGACCTTGATTGGACCAATGATAAAGACTGAGCGCGTCGATGGCAGTCGGACGTTGGCTGATGGCAGCCAAGGTTTTTAATGGGTACGTCTTACGCTGCTGTTTGCCAAGCGCAATACTATCTGCTTGGGTTAGTAGCTTGCCTTGGTAGCGATGGCGCGTCAAATCCACACACTGAGCATGCTGTAAGGATTTGGGTAAAGCAATAGCGATGGGCAGCGCGGCTGTTGTGTCCGTTGTTGTTTTTTTGATGGCTGTTTCTTTAGCGGCTGGTTTTTTTGCGGGTATTTTTTTAGCCGTGGTTTGAGAAGCCGTATTGTTTGCACCTGTTTGACTGGTTGTTGTTTGGGCATTTGTTGTTTGAGTGGTTGGGTTTTGAGGCTTTTTTCTGCTAGGCATATATTGTCTCTTAAATATTCAATAGGTAAATGTTCAATCGGTCACTGGCTAAATTATCATCACATAAAAGTCGTTCAAGCTTGCTATTTTAATGGCTTTGGTAAAAAGTTACGTTGCTTATTTGTGCCAAATCAACCCCTTATTAGCCACTAAAATTAGCCTCTAATCAGCCAATAATCAGCCACTAAAATTTTATGAATAGCAGGTGAATTTTCAGTAACATTTTTTAATTTTAGCCGTTATACTGAACGCAACTTTTAACTGTATTTTCACAGGTGAAACTATCGAAAAACTCTGTATTTATGTTGTCATGCTGATTGCTTGACCCGAGCATAAATATGCCATTTTAGCCCGCTATTTTAGCCTTGCCGTGAGATTGTGCCTATGTCCGCATCAACGTCCGCATCAACGCCACAAACCACCCTAAACGCACTGTCAGCTATGCCTGATAGCGCCCAGCCGACCAACCAAAAACCTGTACTACTGCAAATCCGTCATTTATCCAAATCTTATGGCGATACCCAAATTTTGCAAAATATTAATCTAGATATCTATGATGGGGAGTTTTTGACGCTGCTGGGTCCTTCTGGCTGTGGCAAAACTACCCTACTACGCTTGATTGGCGGATTTGAGCTACCTAATGCCGGTAGTTTGCAGTTAGAAGGGGTTGATATTGCAGGCTTACCTGCGGAAAAACGTCCGATTAATACAGTGTTTCAGCAGTATGCCCTGTTTCCGCACATGAATGTGTACGACAATATCGCTTATGGACTAAAACTTAAAGGCGTTTCCAAAACCGAAATCGACCAGCGGGTGCGTGAAGCCTTGGCAATGGTACAACTTGACCATACCATCAATCGTCGTCCGCAAGATTTGTCAGGGGGTCAGCAGCAGCGTATCGCCATCGCCCGTGCCGTGGTTAATCGCCCAAAAATGCTGCTACTTGATGAACCTCTATCAGCGCTCGATGCCAAACTACGTGAGCAAATGCAATCAGAACTCAAACGCTTACAGCGTGAACTGGGTATTACCTTCGTTTTCGTGACCCACGACCAACAAGAAGCCTTGTCGATGTCTGACCGGATTGCCGTCATGAAAAACGGCGTATTCCAGCAAATTGATACGCCCATTGGTATCTATGAATCGCCTGCCAATTTATTTACCGCAAGCTTTATTGGTGAAACCAACTTGTTTAAAGGTAAAGTGTTAGAGGTCAATCCAGCCACCATCAAAGTGGAAGTGGTTGAGCAAAATGACGGCTTTCATCCGATTCGTGAATTGCCCCGTCCAAAATTTGACGTGCAAGTCGGTCAAAATGTCAACTTGCTGCTGCGTCCTGAAGATATCCGCGTGTACTACACCCATGAAGGGCATGAAGGTTTAATCGGCAACGTGGTAGACAGTGCTTATAAAGGCAGTACTTTAGATTCTGTGATTCGATTAAAAAACGGCAATATCGTCAAAACGTCAGAGTACTTTAACGAAGACGATCCAAATTTTAACTATAAACTGGGGCAAGAAGTGCGTATTGACTGGGTCGATGGTTGGGAGTGGATTTTGCCAGATGAATAATACTACTTCACCTTCGACCGCTAGCGTTTCGACTGCTACCGCGCCTGCCGCTGTTATGACAAAACAAGGCGGACGTGGCTTTCAGCGTGCGACCCTGTTTGTGATTTGGGCATGGTTGATTATTTTTGCCCTGATTCCCAATATCTTGGTGATTGCCGCCAGTTTTTTGACTCGGGATGAAGATAAGTTTTTAACACTGCCGGTCACCCTCGACAACTATATTCGATTGATTGATCCGCTTTATTTAAAAGTGTTTTTACATTCGCTGTCGATGGCAGGGATGACCACGATTATCTGTTTGCTGCTCGGTTATCCATTTGCCTACTTGGTCAGTAAAGCGGATAAGAAATGGCAGTCATTATTGATGTTAATGCTAGTGATTCCGTTTTGGACCAACTCATTGGTGCGTCTGTATGCGGTAAAACTCATTATGGCAGCCAATGGTCTGCTCAGCACCCTGCTTATTAACCTTGGGCTTATAAACGAGCCACTGCAAATTTTATATACCCAAAAAGCTGTGATTGGCGGTTTGGTGTATTTGCTGTTTCCGTTTATGGTCCTACCCCTATATGCGGTATTTGTGGATTTGCGTGACGATTATATTTTGGCATCCAAAGATTTGGGCGCTAACAAGCTACAAACCTTTTGGCACGTGATTTTGCCGCTGACTACGCCAGGGATTATCTCAGGGGTATTGCTGGTGCTATTGCCTGCCATGGGCATGTTTTATGTGGCGGATATCTTGGGCGGTTCGCGCAACTTGTTGGTGGGTAATATCATCAAATCGCAGTTTTTGGATGCCCGTGACTGGCCATTTGGTGCCGCGGCGTCCGTGCTATTGACGCTTGCCATGGCATTGCTGATTATCGCATATCGAGCCAGCAGCAAACGCATTGGTAAAACTGTCTACAACGAAGTGGCATAAGGGGGACGCTATGTCTAATACTATGAAATGGCTGTCTCGCCTGTATTTGACCATCGTATATCTGCTGATGTTCTCCCCGATTGCGGTGATGGTGATTTTCTCATTTAATGCCTCAAAAGTCGGCTATCAATGGGGCGGTTTTAGTACCCATTGGTACAGCGAGTTATTTAGTAATGCCGCGATGGTACAAGCTGCCATCAATTCGGTCATATTGGCGGTAGTGGCTGCGACGATTTCTACTGCGATTGGCGGTTTGACGGCGTTAGCGTTACAGCGTTATGACTTTAAAGGCAAATCGATACTACAAAGCTTGCTATTTGTGCTGATGATGTCGCCTGAGATTGTATTGGCGATTTCGCTATTGGCGTTATTTTTGATTGTGGGGATACAGCTGGGGTTTGTGACCTTGCTAATTGCGCACATTACCTTTTGTCTGCCCTTTGTGGTGATTACGGTGACTGCGCGCCTATCTAGCCTCGACACCCGCGTGTTGGAAGCGGCGCGTGATTTGGGTGCCAATGAATTTACCATGATTCGTACCGTGCTTGTACCGATTATTTTGCCTGCGATTTTGGCGGGCTGGGTGCTTGCCTTTACCCTATCACTTGATGATGTAGTGGTATCGACGTTCAATACAGGACCTGAGTTTGAAATTTTACCATTACAGATTTATTCGATGGTGCGTGTCGGGGTAAAACCTGAAGTCAACGCCGTTGGCACAATCTTGCTCGCAATCTCGCTACTGGGTCTGATTATCTCGCAGTTATTACTTGCCAAAAAGTCGATGAATCTACCATCGACCCAAAAACGTTAAGGAGACTTATATGATTTCTCGGATGCTCAATAGAAGACGTTTTTTAGGGTATGGCTTGGGTGTTGGCGGTGCCGTTTTAACAGGGGGTCTGGCAAGTAATCTAACGGGTTGTCAAAAAGCGGGCGAAACCGCGACTAACGCTTCCGCGTCTGCGTCTGCGTCTGCGTCTACTGCCAGTCAAGGTGGCAAGGTCGTCAATGTCTATAACTGGACGGAGTATATCTCTGACCAAGTGCTTAAAGATTTTACCGCAGAGACAGGTATCGACGTTATTTATAGCACCTTTGATTCTAACGAAGCCATGTATGCCAAGCTCAAACTCATGAATGGCAGTGGTGAGTATGATGTGGCGTTTCCGGGTACGGATTTTGTCGATAAAATGCGTAAAGAAGGGATGCTTGAGCCGCTCGACCATGCCAAATTAACCAATTTTGACAACCTTGGCAAAACCTTTATCAATGCCCCTTTTGACCCTGAAAACAAGTTTAGTATCCCCTATCTGTGGGGCTCATCAGGCATCGCAGTCAATACCAAACGCATTGCTAAAGCAAGCTTGAGCAGCTGGAATGACTTATGGCAACCGGAATATGAAGGGCGTGTCATGCTGATGAATGACATCCGTGACGTGTTCACCATGAGTCTATTGACCCTTGGCTATAACGGCAGCACCAAAAATCCTGAAGCCATCAAACAAGCGTATGAAAAACTCACCAAGCTGATGCCCAATGTGCGTACCTTTAACTCAGATGCACCGCGCATGCCGTTTATGGAAGGGGAAACTTACTTGGGCTTGGCTTGGAACGGTGAAGTCATCATGGCGCAAGACCAAGGGATGCCAGAGCTGGACTTTGTGTATCCAAAAGAAGGCGCTATTATGTGGATGGATAACATGGTCATCCCCAAAAATGCCAAAAACAACGACAATGCCCATAAGTTTATCGATTTTATCTTGCGACCCAAATACGCTGCCATGATTAGTGAAGAAATCGGCTACGGCTCGCCCAATGAGGCGGCGAAAAAAGAAATGCCGCCTGAGCTTGCTAACAATCCGATTGTGTATCCGCCAGCTGATTTGCTAAAACATGCCATGTTTCGTGAAGACGTAGGCGATGAGATAATGGCGCTGTATCAGCAGTATTGGGATAGGCTCAAAGTGGATATGTAACAGACAAATTGGTAAAAAGCGGTACTAAAAAATACACTAAATGAAGGAGTATCTATGAAATCAAAAATAGAAAAGCTTATGTTAGGGTTCTCATTGCTACCGCTATCGTTATCAGCTGTTGCTTATGATAAAGCCGATGAACGTATCATTGACCAACATATGCAAATCGTGGTGGATAGCATCAAAGCCAAACAAATCGCGCCGATTATGGCGTTGATGCCGCCGCAAATTTTTGTGGTAATCGGTGAGCGTTTTGATATGGATGCTGCTACCCTCAAAACCCATATGATACAAACAGCAGATGACACTTTCAAAGATATGGCTACCGCCAAATTTAGCTATCGCTATAATTTGAGCAAAGCCAAAGTCTATCAGTCGACCACTGGGCGCGAGTATGTGATATTCCCGACAACATTCACGATGGATGATATCACTATCAACAGCCATGTCGTGGCGATTCAAGATAAGGTGGATGACACTAAAAAATGGTATATCGTACGTATCGAATCCCCTGCACAAATTGAGTTTATCAAACAAGCTTATCCTGATATCACTGATATACAAATCCCAGATTAAAAGAATAAAAGAGTAAAAGAGTAAAAGAGTAAAAATTTAATAGTTTAAAAGCGAAAAAAGCGGGCTTATGATTAAGTCCGCTTTTTTTACCTTAAAAATCTGCTTAGCGCATGGTGACAAACTCTTCTGAGCCAGTCGGATGAATCGCCACCGTGTCATCAAAGTCACGTTTGGTTGCACCCATTTTGATAGCAACAGCAAAACCTTGAATCATCTCATCGACGCCAAAACCTACACCATGCAAGCCCACCACTTTTTCTTCCTCACCCACACAAATCAGCTTCATGTGACACGGCTCACGATGCTTGGTCACTGCACTATACATCGGGGTAAAATTGGATTTATAGACTTTAACCGCATTGATGCCATAGCCTTTGACCGCCTCTTCTTCGCTCAGCCCTACAGTACCAATCGGTGGATGGCTAAAAATCACGCTCGGCACTAGGTTATAGTCCAAATGCTCATTGGGTTTGTTGTTAAACAAGCGCTCAGATAATCGACGACCTGCTGCCACCGCCACTGGGGTCAATTGAATACCATGTTCGATGATGTCGCCCACCGCATAGATACCTTCGACATTGGTATTTTGATAGGCATCAACTTTGACAAAGCCTTGCTCATTGACTTCAACGCCTGCTTTATCAAGATTAATGGTATCGGTTGCAGGTGCGCGACCCGTTGCCCAAATCAAACAATCCACCGTCAAGGTCTCATTGTTTGACAATTCAATGCTCAATGAGCCATCCTGGTTTTTGCGTATTTGTTGTGGCAGCAATCCATAATGAAATTCAATACCATCATCGTGCATGATATGGGTGAGCGTGGTGACAATGTCGGCATCAAAGTTTTTGAGCACCCGCTTGCTACGCACAATCAGATGGGTTTTTGAGCCCAATGCATTCATCACCCCTGCAATCTCGACACCGATATAGCCTGACCCCACAATCGCTACCCGCGGTGGCAACTCGGTCAAGTCAAAAAAACCATCCGAGTCAATACCCAACTCTGCCCCTTCAATCGCTGGGCGAACAGGCCGACCGCCCATTGCTAGTAAAATATGGTCAGCGGTAATGGTCTCTATTGTGCCGTCATTTTTATACACCTCAACGGTATGTTTATCGGCAAATTTGGCAAAACCATGAATCACATCGACTTGGTTATTTTTGAGGCCATTGTTGTACGACTGATGAATACGGGTGATATAAGCTTGGCGACTTTGTACCAATTTGGCAAAGTCAAATTGTTTAACATCCAAATCAAAGCCATAGTCAGGCGCATAATGATTTATCGCCGCTGCCATATTGGCGCCATACCACATCACTTTTTTGGGCACACAGCCAACATTGACGCAAGTACCGCCTAGCTGCTTGGCTTCAATCAAGGCACATTTTTTACCATAGCTGGCAGCACGGTTGATGGATGCAATGCCCCCTGACCCACCACCAATCGCGATATAATCATAATGTTTGCTCATAATTCTTCCTGTTTTTTGGTCATTTTCAAAATTATATGTGGTTATTTTACCAAGTTTTGGTGGTTAGAAAAGTTGTTAATTCTCACCTTTCTCATTGATAAAATAAAACAAATCAGCGCTTTTTTTGAATAATTTTAATGAAAAAGGTTTAAACACCCTTGCGTCACCGCAAAAGGCATCAGATAAAATCGGGTTTTTTTGGGTTGGCAAAATTCAATCGGCTGTGCCATTAACTGCGTGCTTAGTGTTGGGACAATCAGCCAAGCTTCATCGGCATCAAACTCACTGGCGTAGGTAAGTAGTTGGTACATATCTGCCAAGCTTATGTCGTTGAAAGTAGCAGTTTTTTTCCATTTCACATCGGCGATAATGAGTTTATCGGCAGACCTTAGCCAAATATCGGGTTTGATGGTTAACCCTTGCTGCACGGTCAATGGCTGTCTTTTTTGCTCAACTAGCTCAAAACTCTGTGCTGCAAATTGTTGTTGGATTTTCCTGCCCACCCATTTTTCAAAGGCAAATGGCATATTCACCAGCCAAGTTGGGGTCAAAAACTGCCCTTGGCTACTGGCTTGTTGTAGCGTGAGCAGCGCATAACAAAAGCTGATAAAAGTATAATTACGCTGGGCAAGCAGACTGGGCAACGCGGTCAATTCTTGCAGCGCTTGAGAAAATAAGGTGTCGTATAAGTTTTTGGTAACCGTACCCACTGCCTGCCATTGGCTCGGTAATGGGAAAGCCATGCTGCCAATCACCCGCTCGATGGTGGTCTTCACCAAACGATTGCCAGCGGTATCCATCGCAAAATTTTCAGTCTGATGATAAAACTTATGCGGCTGGTGGAGGTTATGCTGCAATTGCTCTTTGACCAGTAATTTACCTTGCAGATAAGGCTGATTTTGCTCAAATTGCTGATATTGCTGATTGGGCACATACTGCGCAAATCCCTGCCAAAAATATGCCTGCAGCCACTCGCTAAGCGATAGCGAATGATTGCTGGGTGGAGGATTGGGGGCTGGAGGATTGATGAGTAGTTGATTGGCTAGATTGGGTAACGACTTGGGCAATAAGGCTTGCCACACTGCTGTCAGCATCTGTTGTACCCATTGACGGGTTTGGGTAACTTCATCAGCATGAGTGATTTGGCTTTGTGCAAGTTTTGGCAAAATCTCAACTTGCCCGCCACTGGGCAACCCAATCACACCGATATAGTGGCGTACTTTGAGTTGCCACCGCTGCTGTTTACGCTCAATGCGAAAAACGTCAAAATTTTGCTCGATAAGCCAGTCAAAATCCTGCCTATCGTCAAAATCTGCCGCGGTCAGGCAACTATGTTCAAACGTGATGATGGCTTTCATTGGGCGCTTTGATAGATTGCAAGATAGCTATTTGGGTCATCAAGCGCTTGGGTATTAATATCAAAACCCGCTTGCTGCGCCATAAATCCCGTGGCTTTTTTGTTATCAACTAGCCTGATAAAGCGTTGCCCAAAGACTGCTTGCAAGATTTGTCCATGGTGCTGGCAGGCTTGCGCCACTTGTGGGATGATGGATTGGCTAAACGCAGCGCTTAACGCTTGCAGCGAATCAATACCCCACAAAAAACTATGCCCTAACTGACTGTCTTTTGCCAAATTCTGCGAGATTCTTTCATTCAATGCGGTCAACAATTTGGCTAAATCAATCTCAATCCCATTTACCATCACTTTACCCAATAACTGTGACTGCGGTTGACATTCAATAAATTCAAAACGGCGGCGAAATGCCATATCGAGCGGCGCCAATGAATGATCTTGGCTGTTCATGGTGGCGTAGATATCGACATTGCTAGGCACACTAAACGGCTGACGCGAATACGCCAAATTCACCGACAAGCTATCTGTCTGTCCTGCGCGTTTCGTCGGCTCAATCAAACTCATCAACTCCCCAAACACGCGGGCGACATTGGCGCGGTTGATTTCATCAATCAACATGGCATAACGGTGGCTAGGGTCATGTTTGGCTTGTTGACACAGTCTAAGAAAAGCGCCTGACTCAATGCGATAGCTCATCTGCCCATTGTCCGCGATGTGGGGACGAATCCCTTCGACAAATTCTTCATATCCATACGCTTGATGAAAACTGACAAAACTAAAGCGTTCTAGCTTTGGCTGTAAATAGTTGGGCTGAAACTGGCTATGAATCGCCGCTTGGTAATCATCGAGTTTGTTTTGCAAATCTGCTAATAACGGCAAGCTGTCTGCTAATAAAAACCAATTACTGCTATCGTCTTTATCAAAATACGATTGGCTAGATTTATTTTTTACCAATACATTTTTGGAATCTGCAGGACTAAATTGCTGTAGCGTTGACCATGCTGTATTGGCAATTGCCTTTTCGCGGTGGTTAATTTTTAGCTTAGTAACAAAGAATAAGTTGTTAGTAATTTCAGCAACTTTAAGTAATGACTTTCCCTTTTTTCTTTCATCTAAAAATACTAAACAAATCACCTCTCGCCAGCTTAGTGGCTTAAGCAAAGCTTTTAGCAATTCATCCGCATTGGCTACCGGCAATAGCTCGGTATAGCGTTTTGCGATTTGTTGCAGTCGGTAGGTCTTACCTGTCCCTGCTACGCCCGTATAGATAATATTTTTTGGCCGCTCACTCATGACAGATTATCACTCACGATAGTCATACCTGCCGCTTTTGCCGCACGTGTACCACCCGTCAAATGGACGATATCCCGATTTGGGTCAATCTCATTGAGCAAAGCGACAGCTTTGGCGGCTTTGCTGCCACCACCGCATAGCACATAGACGGTGCCATCCGTGGTTGCCAATAACTCTGCCGTCAGCGTATCCAAGGGTTGGTTTTTGGCACACTCAATATGTCCTTGCGCAAATGCTTTACTATCCCGCACATCCCAAACGGTATCGTTTGCGGTGGCAGAAAAGTCGGTAATGGCTAGTTCACGAATCATGATTACCTCTCAATTTTTAATGTCTATTTTGTGATGGCTTATTATGGATAAGCTGACGAAATTTATCAAATCAGCGATTAATAACCAAATGTTTTCATCACCTTAACTATTTTTATCAAGTTTCTGACAAATTATGATTTATAATTCATTCCAATATTTTATGTATCTTAATTTTCACTTAAACTTTTATTATCTAAGGAGGGTAGACATCATGACAACCATTTCAACCGCGCACCCTGATCATCAGCATATCGCGCTACGCAATGACCCAAAAAAGGTTGCCGTGGCATCCATGATTGGTACGGCTATTGAGTTTTATGATTACTATATTTATGCCGCCGCTGCGGTATTGATTTTTAATACCCAGTTTTTTGATAAAACTGATGAAAAAGCGGCGATGCTTTACTCGCTTTCGACGTTGGCATTGGCATTTATTGCCCGCCCTTTCGGTTCAGCGTTATTTGGTCACTTTGGTGATAAACTCGGTCGCAAAAAAACCTTGGTGGCCTCTCTGCTCACGATGGGTTTATCAACCGTAGCGATTGGTTTGCTACCGACTTATGCCCAAGTAGGCGTCATTGCCCCATTATTGTTATGTTTACTTCGTGTGGGTCAAGGGATTGGGCTTGGCGGTGAATGGGGCGGTGCTGCCTTGGTCGCCACCGAAAATGCGCCAGAAGGCAAACGTGCTTGGTATGGTACTTTCCCGCAGTTAGGCGCGCCGATTGGGTTATTTTTAGCCAACTTAGTGTTCTTTTTACTCAGTTATTTTTTAGGAAAAGATGCCTTGGTCGAGTGGGCATGGCGCATCCCGTTTCTTATTTCAATCGTGCTTGTGGGTGTGGGTCTTTGGGTACGTTTAAGCCTGCATGAAAGCCATGTATTTCTTACCGCTGAAGCCGAAGGCAAAAAAGTTAATGCCCCTGTGTCAAAAGTCATTACCCAATATTGGCGTCCGATTATGCAAGGCACATTCTTGATGGCGATGACTTATGTGATTTTTTATATCATGACTGCGTTCGTACAAGCGTATTCAAAAAGCCCGGCAAAATTATCTTCTTTTGGCTTCCCAACTGGGTTAGGTATTGCCCCAAATACTTTTACTGGCTTTTTATTGGTGGCTGCGATTGTGTTTGGTATTTTTACCAGTATTTCAGGGATTGGGGCGGATAAAATCGGTCGTAAAAAATGGCTGATTGGCGTGACTATCTTATGTATGGTGTTTGCCTGCTTTATGCCAATGCTGCTCAGCAATGGTACACCAACCACGGTATTTATTTTCCTCATTTTAGGCATGGCATGTATGGGTATGTCATTTGGTCCAATGGCAGCGCTATTACCAGAGCTGTTCCCCACCGAAGTACGGTATTCAGGTGCGTCACTGGCTTACAATCTAGCGGCGATTGTGGGTGCATCGATTCCTGCGATTTATGCCATCAAAATCAATGAGCAATATGGCATGAAAGGTGTGGCTATATATATTGTTATTAATGGTATTATTTCTCTCATCGCCTTATTCTCAATTAAAGAAACCAAAAATATCGATTTGATGGATTAAAACATAGATTAAAAGATAGACTGAAAACTGATAGCTAAAAAACGCTGGCAAATGCTAGCGTTTTTTTTTGCCCAAGGCGGTTATAATAAACCTTTCAATACCATGAGACCTAGGATGAAAGCCTATAATCGCTGTGAATGGTGCGGCACGGACCCACTTTATCAAGCTTACCACGATAATGAATGGGGAAAGCCCAGTTATGACGACCGTCATCTATTTGCCATGCTGTGTTTAGAAGGCATGCAAGCGGGACTCAGCTGGATTACCATACTCAAAAAACGCGAGCGTTATTACCAAGTATTTGCTGATTTTAACCCTGCAATTATCGCGCAGTTTGATGATGACATGGTCGATAGCCTCATGACCGATGCGGGCATTATTCGCCACCGCGGTAAAATTAAAGCCATCATCAACAATGCTAAATGCTATCTAAAAATCACCCAAACGCAATCTTTTAGCGATTATCTTTGGAACTTGTCGCCCAGCGGCTTGGCAAAACTACCACAGGATAACCACCCAAAAACCTTTGCTGATATCCCCACCAACACTGAATACTCAGATAAGATGTCAAAAGTGCTTAAAAAAGACGGGTTTAAATTTGTGGGCTCGACGATTTGCTATGCGTTTATGCAAGCAGTCGGTATGGTGAATGACCATGTAGCGGCGTGTGATTTTCGATAAGCGGGGTCAATATTCAACAAAGGATAACCTATTTCTCGATGCTACAGATTTCTCGATGCTACAGACCCCAAAATAGGCTAAAACTAATCAAAATCAATACCAGTAAAATGCTTTGAACCAATAAAAAATGCTGATGCACTTTGAGCAATCCGCGCAGATTGACCCCATAATAACTGACATTTTTGAGAGAATAGCTTTGAAAATCCACCAAGCTACGACGATGATACTGTGACCGCATAACTTCAACAAACTTATCAGCCGCTGCCGCTTTTGACCCAGCTGACAATACAGGTAAAAACGTATTGATAACATCTTCATGCGTTTCTGGGTTATTGATATTGACCATCAACATTTGCCAATTTTGAAACAGCCGTGCTTCGATGACCCCTTTAGACTTGAGCGTGACATCGCGGTTGCGCCCATCACGCTGAATGTTACCAAATAATTGCTCAATCGCTGACTTTTCGCCTTCAATGTACTGAAAAAAATAGCCATTACCAAAACACAAAAAACCTGTAATTTGATGGGCAAGGTTCTCACGCTGTGCCACCGTCATGATATCAGACAGCGTTCTAGGGGTTACGCCAGCTTTCAACGTCATACGGCTCACATAAGTTAGATAATGAATTTGCCCCAAGCAGCACCTCAGTCTTTATGGTTGTACAATTTTTGTTCAACGCAATTTTAACAATTTCTTACATACTTATCCATCCATTAAATCAAGAATATTAGCTTACCTAGTCACAAATAGCGGTTGAGTGGCTTTTTTTGGACGCTCGTATTGCATTTACAATCATCAGCAACACCCCTACCCAAATTAAAGCAAAACTGGCAATCATGGTGCCATTGACAGCTTCATGCAGCACAAAAATGGACAATAAAAACATCAGCGCAGGTTCAAGATAGCTGAGCATGCCAAAGGTGTTCATCGGCAATACCTGACTGGCTTTGAGATTGGTCTGCATGGCAAGCGCACTAATCATACCCAGCCCAATCACTAACAGCCCTATTGTCATTGACCCAGTGACTATCGATATACTGCTGTTTTGCCATAATAAAAAACCCAAGGCAATCGGGGCAATCACTGACAAATCCATGAACAGCCCCAACAGCGCAGGAACCCCTTGCCAACGGCGCAGTCCATAATAAATCGGATACGTCAAACACACCCATGCAGTCGCCCACGATACGCTCCCCGCAAGCCAAAATTGCAATCCCACCCCTGCCGCCGCAACGATAATCGCCGCCCACTGCAATCGATTTAAGGTTTCTTTAAACACCACACAACCAATCAGTACCATCATCAAGGGAAACAAAAAATACCCCATTGCGGTATTGACCGCCTGGCCATTGATAGGCGCCCACATAAACAGCCACAGCTGACTTGCCAAAATCGGTGTCGGCAACAGCAATAAAACCCATTGTTGTTTGTTTAATCCCATCAAAAATGCTTTGAGTTGCCCAAAATTTTGCGTCACAGCCAATAACCCCACTAACCCAAACCACATCGCCACCATGCGCCACAAAAAAACTTGCGTACCTGACAATGGCGCAAGCCAGTGACTGTACAGATACAGCACGCCAAACAACACATTAGAAATCAATGCCAACACCACCCCAAAACGCAACTTTTTGGCAGCGGTAGCGGGCTGAGAAGTTGTTGCTTTGGGGGGGACAACGATAGACGATGGTGATAAAACGCTGGAGACTGACATAATTGACCTTGTTATATTTTTGCTTTTGCGGTTAAATTGCCAAAAAGTATAACAATTATTTTTGGTAAATTATTTCAAAATACTCCTATTTATGATAAATTAACATTAATATAAGATAAATTTGCTATATTTTTCTCAATTTGTCTTATTGTATATTTTTAGAAGGACATGGCTATGATTCATGAAATCGATGATATCGATAAACGTATTTTAAACTTGTTGCAAGAAGATGCGACCCTACCACTCAAGAACATCGCGGAAAAAGTGCATGCATCGGTAGCGACCTGTCAGCGCCGTATCCAAATGATGACAGAGACCGGGGTGATTACCCGCCAAGTAGTGATTGTCAACCCTACCGAATTGGGCTTTGATTTAAGCGCGTTTGTGCTGATTGAAATGGAAAAACAAAATACCGCGCTGCAGCATGGCTTTGAGCGCTTGATGAGCCGATTGCCCAACGTGATGAGTTGTTATGAAATCTCAGGGGATTATGACTTTTTGCTATTGGTACATGCCAAAAATATGGCGGAATATCACCGTTTTACCCGTGATAATTTAACTTATGAAAACAATGTCCGACGCTTTAAAAGTCAATTTGTAATGAATTTTTCCAAGGTAGGCACTAAAATCCAGTTAGATTAGTTAGATTAGTTAGATTACTGCGGCATCAGACAATGGGCTCAAACAATGGGCTTGGTGCGATACCAAAATGACGTCGGCAACGAAATGCCAAATACCAACGCAGCGGTCACAAATATCGCATTGAAGCTAAAATCCATCATTTGGGTGAATACTTGTGGATTATAGCCATAGTAGCCTAGCTGTACAAAGCTAATCATAGCTTTGTACGCGGTAATCCCTGGCATCATACACAGCATGGCAGGCACCAAAATCATCTTTGGGGTGAGTAAATATTTTTTTGCCAAATAAATTGCCACAAACGATGAAATACCCGCTGCCACAAACGTCGCTAGTATCAAATTGACTGACAGTTGTTTTAATAGCTCTCTAAGTCCGTAACCCAGCATGGTCAACAATAAGCATTGCCAAATATAGCGGCGCGGCACATTGACAAGCAGTGTCCAGCCAAGCGTCATCAAGCAAGCAAAAGTTGCTGCGCGTATCAAGGCAATCGCATCAACAGCCATTTTTCACCCTACCCAATATTGGCAATAAAATTTTATCAAACGCTTTCATCAACCCACGCCCCAATGACTGATATTTAGTAGTAGCAATGACAGCACGATGCCGATACAGCTCGATAACGTCAAGATAATCACAAACATAAAGCGCCCGATACCGATGTTCATATAACCCTTTAGCATATCCGATAGCGAATTTATCAAAGGAAAACTGGGAACCAACCAAAGCACACTCGACGCCATAGCAATATGCGGGTCGTTACCAATCCTCAATAACAGCGCGGTACTGGCGAAAATGGAGCCAAAACACGCCGCTATGAGCGCGGATATAAAAGGGTTAAAGTTGCGGTTACTCAGCCATAGCCGCAGCGAATACCCCATCATACTCGCAATAAAAGTCACCAAACACACCAGTACATCGCCCCCTGCCAAATACGCAAAGCAGGCACACGCCACACCGACCATCGTCGCGACCATCTTGGCAGGATAAGTGCCCCGATCAATCTCATCAAATCGATAAGTCGCGTGCTCTAGGGTACTCGTCACCGGCATACTTTCCAAATCCAGTACAATTCGCTGAATTTGCACAATGATATTGACATTGATGGCATGGGTGGTTGACGCGCGTAAGGTGGTAATACAGCGGTTATTATAAATTGTGGTGATGGTCAAGCCATTATAGGCAATCCCACACTCCACGCTAGCCAACCCCAACGCTATCCCCAATCGGCGGCACAAATCTGTTACCGTTGCCGACTCTGCCCCATATTGCATGAGTAGCAGTCCACAGCGCACACACAGACGGGTGATTTGCTGCTGGTGTTCATACGCCATATAGGGCAACCGCCGTCTAGGCTTCGGCTCGGGCGGCGGCGAAAGCTTAGTAGGCTCAGGTGTTAGCGGGTCAAGCGCTTCTAGGGCATCAGCAAAGGTATCGGTCATAGCATCATTTTAACAACCTTGATAGCTCATTTTAGCATTAAACTAGCATAAAATCAGGGCGAATCAGTATTGCTTTATTGATTGAAAAGCTGAATAAAAATGAGCAAAAAGTTGAAAACTACCCGTTATTTGAAAAGCTTCTATCTACTTAAAAAGCTGCGATTGGTTTATTTTGGTTTAAATACTAGGGCGATATTCAATACCTTCCATTTTAATCATAATATAGCCATTTGACAGTCATTTTTTCCGTTAATTCTTACAAAAATACTGAATCGCTTTACCCTTTAATTAAACCCGACTAATTTAATCAGGTTTTTTTGTTATTTCGCCCTATAAACCTCCATCGCAAAATTGATTCATGATAAAATGAGCCATATTCATTTTATTTAATATCCAAGCCTATGTCCGCCGAAACTATTGCCAACAAAGCCTTTAAACAAGGTACCAAAGCCCTATTTGACTATGACAAACACTGGGCAAGCTGCTTTGAGCCTGCGCCATTTTTGCCGATGAGCCGAGCCGAAATGGACGCCCTTGGTTGGGATGCCTGTGATGTCATTATTGTCTCAGGCGATGCCTACGTCGATCACCCAAGCTTTGGTATGGCAATCATCGGCAGACTGTTAGAGTCGCAAGGCTTTCGCGTCGGTATCATCGCCCAGCCTGACTGGACGAGCAAAGACGCTTTTATGACACTTGGCAAACCGACCATCGCGTGGGGCGTCACCGCAGGCAATATGGATAGCATGATTAACCGCTACACCGCCGATAGACGCATTCGCAGTGACGATGCCTACTCGCCAGACAATGCCCCCGACAAACGCCCCGACCGTGCGGCCGTAGTATATAGCCAGCGCTGCCGTGAAGCCTATCCCGATGTGCCCATTATCTTGGGCGGGATTGAAGGCTCGCTGCGCCGTATCGCCCATTATGATTATTGGTCAGACAAAGTACGTCGTAGCATTTTGATGGATAGCCGCGCTGATATTTTGCTGTATGGCAATGCCGAGCGGGCGATTGTCGATGTTGTACATGCACTTGCCAAAGGTTACCGTTTTGAAGACCTTGCCAAAGTACGTGGCACCGCGTATCTGTCGACACAAACCAAAAAACACTGGCAACGCGATATGATAGAAATCGCCAGTAACGACGTCGACACCGTTGGGCGCGTTGACCCGATTATCAATCCGTATGTGATGATGGAAGATGTGGGCGACTGTCATATCGAACAAGAAAAAACCCTTGAGAGTCAATATAAAGGGTTTGTGGCGGATAAAGTCGAGCACAAAGTCCTCAATGCTGATAAGGTCGCTGAAAGCCAAGACATCCAAGTGGTCAACCTCAAAGACCCTAATAAAAACGCCTTAAAACACAAACGCCCGTTGCCGCCCCGTGACAGAACCGTGATTCGCTTGCCCGACTTTGAGCAAGTCAAATCCGACCCGGTACTTTACGCCCATGCCAACCGTATTTTGCACCTAGAAACCAATCCGCATAACGCCCGCGCCTTGGTGCAGCGACATGGCGACATTGATGTATGGCTCAATCCGCCGCCCATTCCACTTACCATGGAAGAGATGGATTATATCTTTGATTTGCCGTATGCCCGTTTGCCCCATCCTAGCTACGGCAACGCAAGAATTCCTGCCTACGATATGATTAAATTATCAGTCAATATCATGCGTGGCTGTTTTGGCGGCTGTACCTTCTGCTCGATTACCGAACATGAAGGACGCATTATCCAAAACCGCTCAGAAGAGTCTATCTTAGGCGAAATCAAAAAAATCCGCGACACCGAGCCATCATTTACCGGGGTAATTTCTGACCTTGGCGGACCGACGGCCAACATGTACCGTCTGCATTGCAAAGACGATGCCATTGAGAAAAACTGCCGCAAACCCTCCTGCGTGTATCCCGATATTTGCGACAACTTACTCACCGACCACAGTCATCTCACCCAGCTGTACCGTAAAGCTCGTGATATCAAAGGGGTGAAAAAAATCCTGATTGCGTCAGGCTTGCGCTATGATTTGGCGGTCAAAGACCCCGAATACGTCAAAGAATTGGTCACCCACCATGTCGGCGGTTATCTCAAAATCGCCCCCGAACATTCCGAAACCAATGTACTCTCCAAAATGATGAAACCGGGTATGGGGAGGTACGATACCTTCAAGCAGATGTTCGACAAATACAGCCGTGAAGCAGGCAAAGAGCAATATTTGATTCCGTATTTTATTGCCGCGCACCCTGGCACCACCGACACCGACATGATGAACTTGGCGATTTGGCTCAAGCGCAATGGCTTTCGTGCCGACCAAGTGCAAGCCTTTTACCCAAGCCCGATGGCAACTGCTACTACCATGTATCATACTGCCAAAGACCCGCTGCATAAAGTCACCCGTGACAGCGAAGGCGTGGAAATTGTCAAATCAGGTAAACAGCGTAAACTCCACAAAGCGTATCTACGCTATCACGACCCCAAAAATTGGGCATTGCTGCGTCAATCGCTCAAAGACTTGGGGCGTGAGGATTTGATTGGGCATGGTAGTCAATGTCTCATACCGCCTTATAATCCAAAACTGGAAGGTGAAGACGTTTACCAGTCGGCAAGAAAGAAAAACAGCTCAGCAGGCGGTGATTCGGTTAAGCGTAGTGCTAAGGATAACACGGCTCAAAAATCGGGTAAGAAACCTACGCCAAGCAGTTTTGGTAAAAAACCGAATCCGAAAAAGGGTAACTTCCAAACCCAACATACAGGCTTGCCACCGCGCAAACAAAAATGAGTTTTTAGCGCTGTCGTAAAATGAATAAAAAACTGCCTTTTTTATCAAAAAATGTCGTAAACTGTGATTACGCCAGTCACGATTGAAAAGGAGTTAGTCATGCAGCGCGACATTTTTAAGCCAACACTACTGAGCCTCGTCATCGCCCAAAGCTTATTGACGGCGTGTAGCCCCTCACCGTCAAATAGCCGTGATACCAGCCCTGCCACACCTGTTATTGCCTCACCAAAGCCCATGGTTGCTGCGCCCGCCATGATGATGGAAGCGGCAGCAATGAGCAAGATGGCACGCTACTCACCCATCATGCCGATGCCGATACCACAGGATAATAGCGAAAAATATCAGCATCTTGCAGTCAACCCCATTCACCAAACTGCCACCGATGCTGTTGCCACCTTTAGTATCGATACCGACACGGGCAGCTACGCCAATGTGCGCCGTTTTCTAAACGACGGACAACTACCGCCCACTGACGCGGTGCGTATTGAAGAGCTTATCAACTATTTTAACTATGACTTTTCACAAGCCAAGCGCCTTGCCAACGCCCCTTTTTCAGTAAGCACCGAAACAGTTGCCGCACCTTGGCGTGCTACCAATCGTATCATCAAAGTGGCTATCAAAGCGGATGACCCTACCATCACCAAACAAAGCACCTTACCGCCTGCCAACTTGGTATTTTTGGTGGACGTGTCAGGCTCGATGTCAGACAACGATAAATTACCACTAGTCAAATCTTCGCTAAAAATGCTCACCAAACAACTAAGAGCGCAAGATACCATCAGTATCGTGACCTATGCTGGTCGTACCCAAGTGACGCTTCCTGCCACTAAAGGCAGTGATACCGACAAAATATTAGCCGCGATTGATAGCCTAGATGCCAGTGGCTCGACCAATGGCGAAGCAGCGATAAAGCTGGCTTATCAACAAGCAAAAATCCACTATAAAAAAGATGGCATCAACCGCATTTTGATGATGACCGATGGAGATTTTAATGTCGGTGTATCGGACGTCGATGAAATGCTAGATATTATCCGCCGTAAGCGTGATAGCGGTGTGTCACTTTCCACGTTTGGCTTTGGTGAAGGCAATTTAAACGACCATATGATGGAACAAGTCGCGGATAACGGCAACGGTAACTATAGCTACATTGACAGCCTGTCTGAGGCCAAAAAAGCCTTGGTAGATGAAATGTCAGCAACCTTTAACACTGTGGCAAAAGACGTCAAAGTCCAAGTGGAATTCAATCCCCAGACGGTTAAAGAATGGCGGTTGATTGGTTATGAAAATCGCGTCCTTGAAAAAGAAGATTTTAACAACGATAAAGTAGACGCAGGGGAGCTAGGTGCAGGCAAATCCGTGGTTGCGCTGTTTGAAGTTACCCCTGTGGGGCAGCAAGGTTGGCTAGATGATAGCCGCTATCAATCTCACCCTATCAGCCATACAGGCAAAAATACTGAGCTGGGGTTTTTAAAACTTCGCTATAAAGCCCCAAATAGCAACACATCAACGCTTTTGACCCTGCCCATTAGCAATCAGACCCAACAGCCAAGCAGCGAAATGGCATTTGCGCTAAGTGTGGCAAGTTTTGGTGAAACCCTCAAGCAAAGCAAATACATTGGTAATTGGCAACTAAACGACAGCAAGCGACTCGCCCAAGCCAATATTGGCAACGACCCACAAGGTATTCGCCGCGAATTTATCAAGCTTATCGACTTAGCCGATAGCTTACAACCGACCAAAAAATAGTCACTATACAACGGCCAATAAAAAAGCTAGATAAATCATCTAGCTTTTCTCCTACTTTTACTGTTTTGACCATCAATGTTGTTTTGTACCAAAAATTTTATCCCCTGCATCCCCAAGCCCTGGAATAATATACCCCTGTTCATTCAAATGACTATCGAGTGCTGCGGTAAAAATCTTCACATCGGGATGGGCATCATTCACCGCTTTTACCCCTTCAGGCGTTGCCACTAGTACCAAGGCTTTAATATCTTTACAACCGTGTTTTTTCATCATATCAATCGTTGCTACCATACTACCGCCAGTCGCAAGCATAGGATCTAAAATCAAAGCAGGACGCTCATTAATATCTTTAACCAACTTTTCAAAAAAAGGCACGGGCTCAAGGGTATCCTCATCACGCTGCAATCCAACCATCGAGATTTTTGCAGTAGGAATAAGGTCTAAAACCCCATCAAGCATTCCCAAACCTGCGCGCAAGATGGGTACGACAGTGACGGTTTTACCTTTGATTTGAATGCCTTCAATTTGGTTGCCTTCCCAGCCCTGAATGCTGATTGTTTCTATAGGAAAATCACGACTTGCTTCATACGCCATCAAACGGGCAAGTTCTTTAGTCAAGGTACGAAATTTATAAGTGCTACTATCTGCCTCGCGCATCAAGGATAATTTATGCTTAACTAAGGGATGGTCAATAACGGTAATTTGCATGGTAACACTCACTTTAAATTTCACACCAAAAATTTTCGCCTATTTTACCCAAAGTCTGCGATAAAAACATTAATTTTCTATTCTGAGTTTTTCTCTGAGTCTTTCAGGGATGCAAAAAAACACCCCCTTACTGATGTAAGGGGGGTGTTTTGGGATAGGGAGCTGACGATGACCTACTCTCACATGGGCGAACCACACTACCATTGGCGCATTGGAGTTTCACTTCTGAGTTCGGGAAGGGATCAGGTGGGACCTCCAAGCTATTATCGTCAGCAAAGGGGGATAGAGGAATGAGTTATTTTAGAAGTAAAGTATGAGCTATATCAAGCGAGGTGATAATCGTTATTACCTACAAAGCCATTTAGGCGTTGTATAGTCAAGCCAAACGAGCAATTAGTATTGGTTAGCTACACATATCACTATGCTTCCACACCCAACCTATCAACGTCGTAGTCTACAACGGCTCTTTAGGGAAATCTAATCTTAAGGTGGGCTTCCCGCTTAGATGCTTTCAGCGGTTATCCCATCCGAACATAGCTACTCGGCAATGCGACTGGCGTCACAACCGAAACACCAGAGGTTCGTCCACTCTGGTCCTCTCGTACTAGGAGCAGATCCTCTCAAATTTCCAACGCCCACGGTAGATAGGGACCGAACTGTCTCACGACGTTCTAAACCCAGCTCGCGTACCTCTTTAAATGGCGAACAGCCATACCCTTGGGACCTGCTTCAGCCCCAGGATGAGATGAGCCGACATCGAGGTGCCAAACACCGCCGTCGATATGAACTCTTGGGCGGTATCAGCCTGTTATCCCCAGAGTACCTTTTATCCGTTGAGCGATGGCCCTTCCATACAGAACCACCGGATCACTAAGACCTACTTTCGTATCTGCTCGACTTGTGGGTCTCGCAGTTAAGCGCGCTTTTGCCTTTATACTCTTCGAACGATTTCCGACCGTTCTGAGCGCACCTTCGTACTCCTCCGTTACTCTTTAGGAGGAGACCGCCCCAGTCAAACTACCCACCATACATTGTCCTCAGCTCTGTTAAGCTTGAGTTAGAACCCCAACATTACCAGGGTGGTATTTCAAGGATGGCTCCACAGACACTGGCGTGCCTGCTTCAAAGCCTCCCACCTATCCTACACAGGTAAGGTCAAAGTTCAATGTAAAGCTGTAGTAAAGGTTCACGGGGTCTTTCCGTCTAGCCGCGGGTACACAGCATCTTCACTGCGATTTCGATTTCACTGAGTCTCTGCTGGAGACAGCGCCGCCATCATTATGCCATTCGTGCAGGTCGGAACTTACCCGACAAGGAATTTCGCTACCTTAGGACCGTTATAGTTACGGCCGCCGTTTACTGGGGCTTCGATCAAGAGCTTCGCTTACGCTAACCCCATCAATTAACCTTCCAGCACCGGGCAGGCATCACACCCTATACGTCCACTTTCGTGTTTGCAGAGTGCTGTGTTTTTAATAAACAGTTGCAGCGGCCTGGTATCTGCGACTGCCAATAGCTTTGTAGAGCATGTCTACTCACCATCGGCAGCGTACCTTCTCCCGAAGTTACGGTACCATTTTGCCTAGTTCCTTCAGCAGAGTTCTCTCAAGCGCCTTGGTATTCTCTACCTGACCACCTGTGTCGGTTTAGGGTACGATTTCTTTATGACTATCGCTTAGAAGCTTTTCCTGGAAGCAGGGTATTTGCCACTTCGCTGTACAAGTACAGCTTGCTATCAGATCTCATTAATAGTCTAGCGGATTTGCCTACTAAACCTAACTACATCCTTCCACTTGGACAACCATCGCCAAGCTGGCATAACCTTCTCCGTCCCTCCATCGCATCATAAACAAGTATCGGAATATTAACCGATTTCCCATCGACTACGCCTTTCGGCCTCGCCTTAGGGGTCGACTCACCCAGCCCCGATTAACGTTGGACTGGAACCCTTGGTCTTCCGGCGTGCGAGCTTTTCACTCGCATTGTCGTTACTCACGTCAGCATTCGCTCTTGTGATACCTCCAGCATGCTTTACAACACACCTTCACAGGCTTACACAATGCTCCCCTACCACTTAATTGAAACAATTAAATCCGCAGCTTCGGCTCCTAGTTTGAGCCCCGTTACATCTTCCGCGCAGGCCGACTCGACTAGTGAGCTATTACGCTTTCTTTAAAGGGTGGCTGCTTCTAAGCCAACCTCCTAGCTGTCTGTGCCTTCCCACATCGTTTCCCACTTAACTAGGAATTTGGGGCCTTAGCTGGCGGTCTGGGTTGTTTCCCTCTTGACGACGGACGTTAGCACCCGCCGTCTGTCTCCCGGATATCACTCATCGGTATTCGGAGTTTGCATCGGTTTGGTAAGTCGAGATGACCCCCTAGCCGAAACAGTGCTCTACCCCCAATGGTGTTCGTCCGAGGCGCTACCTAAATAGCTTTCGGGGAGAACCAGCTATCACCGAGTTTGATTAGCCTTTCACCCCTATCCACAAGTCATCCCCTGGCTTTTCAACGACAGTGGGTTCGGTCCTCCGGTAACTGTTACGTCACTTTCAACCTGCTCATGGATAGATCACTCGGTTTCGGGTCTATACCCTGCAACTAGACGCCCTATTAAGACTCGGTTTCCCTACGGCTCCCCTATTCGGTTAACCTTGCTACAGAATATAAGTCGCTGACCCATTATACAAAAGGTACGCCGTCACGGAACATGTCCGCTCCGACTGCTTGTATGCACACGGTTTCAGGTTCTATTTCACTCCCCTCACAGGGGTTCTTTTCGCCTTTCCCTCACGGTACTGGTTCACTATCGGTCAGTCAGGAGTATTTAGCCTTGGAGGATGGTCCCCCCATCTTCAGACAGAATTTCTCGTGTTCCGCCCTACTTAATATGCTTCTTATAACCTTTCGAGTACGGGATTATCACCCTCTACGATTGACCTTTCCAAGTCATTCCTCTAAATTATAATCAGTCGGCTCCTCCCCGTTCGCTCGCCGCTACTAGGGGAATCTCTATTGATGTCTTTTCCTCGGGTTACTGAGATGTTTCACTTCTCCCGGTTTGCCTCGTAAATAAATTTACGATACCTGTCTTATGACAAGTGGGTTTCCCCATTCAGATATCGCCGGATCACAGGATATTGCCGCCTCCCCGACGCTTTTCGCAGGCTGTCACGTCTTTCATCGCCTCTGACTGCCAAGGCATCCACCATGTGCACTTCATTACTTGACTATACAACCCTAAAGGGTCGTATAGGTAATGGTAACGATCTTCACCTATGTTTACGCTTGATTCAGTTCTCTTTACTTTTAAGTAATCAGTTGTTCCAATCATTTCTTTGGGTCTGATTGGCTGATTACTAAGGTTAATTATCTTCGTTGGAACTTGATAATTAACCCAGACTCATTTCTCTATGTTGTTATTGAATTATCAGACCTTCGTCAGGTCATGATTTCTGATAAAACAGATTGAAGTAATCTCTTAATACTTACTAAATTACTCTGTCTGCTTTATTACGTTAAGCTAATTATGGTGGAGCCAAGGAGAGTCGAACTCCTGACCTCCTGCGTGCAAGGCAGGCGCTCTACCAACTGAGCTATGGCCCCTAAGTAAGAGGTGGTGGGTCTAATAAGACTTGAACTTATGACCCCTGCCTTATCAAGGCAGTGCTCTAACCAACTGAGCTATAGACCCCGAGAACCGTTAAAAAATTGCATCGCAATTTTAGGTTCGAGCTAAAATCCTTTGCTAAGGATTTTAGTCTTAGCCTTGCTATTTGCGCTGCTGTAGATTAACGATTATTAGCTTATTTATACACAAGAACAACTTGCTGTGAATTCTCACTTAGTGCTTTAGTTAAGGAGGTGATCCAGCCGCAGGTTCCCCTACGGCTACCTTGTTACGACTTCACCCCAGTCATCGACCACACCGTGGTAAGCGCCCTCTTGCGTTAGGCTACCTACTTCTGGTGCAATAGACTCCCATGGTGTGACGGGCGGTGTGTACAAGGCCCGGGAACGTATTCACCGCAGCATTCTGATCTGCGATTACTAGCGATTCCGACTTCATGGAGTCGAGTTGCAGACTCCAATCCGGACTACGATAGGCTTTTTGAGATTAGCATCACATCGCTGTGTAGCAACCCTCTGTACCTACCATTGTAGCACGTGTGTAGCCCTGGTCGTAAGGGCCATGATGACTTGACGTCGTCCCCGCCTTCCTCCAGTTTGTCACTGGCAGTATCCTTAAAGTTCCCGGCTTAACCCGCTGGCAAATAAGGAAAAGGGTTGCGCTCGTTGCGGGACTTAACCCAACATCTCACGACACGAGCTGACGACAGCCATGCAGCACCTGTATGTGAGTTCCCGAAGGCACTCCCGCATCTCTGCAGGATTCTCACTATGTCAAGACCAGGTAAGGTTCTTCGCGTTGCATCGAATTAAACCACATGCTCCACCGCTTGTGCGGGCCCCCGTCAATTCATTTGAGTTTTAACCTTGCGGCCGTACTCCCCAGGCGGTCTACTTATCGCGTTAACTGCGCCACTAAAGTCTCAAGGACCCCAACGGCTAGTAGACATCGTTTACGGCGTGGACTACCAGGGTATCTAATCCTGTTTGCTACCCACGCTTTCGAATCTCAGTGTCAATATTATGCCAGGAAGCTGCCTTCGCCATCGGTATTCCTCCAGATCTCTACGCATTTCACCGCTACACCTGGAATTCTACTTCCCTCTCACATATTCTAGCACCACCAGTATCACATGCAGTTCCCAGGTTAAGCCCGGGGATTTCACATGTGACTTAATGAGCCACCTACACTCGCTTTACGCCCAGTAATTCCGATTAACGCTCGCACCCTCTGTATTACCGCGGCTGCTGGCACAGAGTTAGCCGGTGCTTATTCTGCAGGTAACGTCTAATCTAATGGGTATTAACCATTAGCCTCTCCTCCCTGCTTAAAGTGCTTTACAACCAAAAGGCCTTCTTCACACACGCGGCATGGCTGGATCAGGGTTGCCCCCATTGTCCAATATTCCCCACTGCTGCCTCCCGTAGGAGTCCGGACCGTGTCTCAGTTCCGGTGTGACTGATCATCCTCTCAGACCAGTTACAGATCGTCGCCTTGGTGGGCCTTTACCCCACCAACTAGCTAATCTGATTTAGGCTCATCTAATAGCAAGAGCTTGCGCCCCCTTTCACCCGTAGGTCGTATGCGGTATTAATTCGAGTTTCCCCGAGCTATCCCCCACTACTAGGCAGATTCCTAAATGTTACTCACCCGTCCGCCACTAATCATCTCTAGCAAGCTAGAGACTCATCGTTCGACTTGCATGTGTTAAGCCTGCCGCCAGCGTTCAATCTGAGCCATGATCAAACTCTTCAGTTTAATCTTTCTATCTATTGTCATCGCTACGCGATGTCAATAGATTTAATTTGTTGACTCAATTATTTATACTGTCTTTGCTCAAATAAACTTACGAGTATCTTCACTCTGACAATACAATTAATTAAAGTCTTAATTTTATCGCTCTAAGTGAAAATCCACACAAGTTGTTCTTGTGTTTGTTGTTATTTAGTTCACAACATCATCGGCTGATGTCGTTAAGAAGGTCGCTATTTTAACAGCTTATTTTGTGTTGTCAATAACTTTTTTCTTTAATTTTTTATGACCGCTCAACTTATAATCTATATTAATTTAAGTTGTTGTTTTTACTACAGTTTGTGGCTGTAGTCGCTGCCAGTGAGTGCGTATTATACGCTTTTCTTTCCCCATGTCAATACCACTACGAAAATTTTTTTGATTTATTTTGCAGTTGTTGATAACTCCCTTTATTTTGTGGGTATTTACTGCCATTTGATATATAATTGAATATATTGTTTAAACAATTTTTCGTTAGGCGATGTTCGGTGGTTTTGCGGTTGTCGTCTTTCATTTTTTTATGTTCATGTCAGAAAATATGTGAGGGCAAACAATGTCTGTACAACCTCCTTCCCCTGCTGGTAATGATTTTAGACTACCTGTCCACCAAGTAGATGCCACTAAAAAACGCGTACATCCTCGTTTTGTGACGGGTTTTTATCAAAACATCCGCGTTGTCAGTATGTATTCTTTATTGTTGTTGTTTTTGGTGTTGCCATGGATTCGCTATAACGGACACCAAGCAATATGGTTTGATTTCTCGGGTTCTAAGATTGTGCTATTTGGGCTAACTTTTTTACCCCAAGACGTTTTTATTTTTGCGTTTTTCTTTATGGTTGCGGCCTTTTTATTGTTTATGGTAACCGTTTATGCCGGTCGTGTGTGGTGTGGCTATGCCTGTCCACAGACGATTTGGACGCATATGTACCAATATACTGAGAAGCTTGTCATTGGCGATCGTAATAAGCAGTTTAAGTTAGATAAAGCGCCTTGGAATGGCGAAAAAATCATGAAACGCGGCTTGGTGTATCTGATTTGGTTTATCATGGCGTTGGTGACGGCATTGACGTTTACTAGTTATGCTGTTGGGACTGATTATCTTTATCATAATTGGCAATGGTTTGGCGTTATTCCTGTGCCAGATTGGACGCCATTAACTTGGGTTTCGGTACTTATTTTTACCTTTGCGACGTTTGCCAATGCAGGCTATATGCGTGAGCACTTTTGTACCCATATTTGCCCCTATGGCCGCTTCCAAAGCGTGATGTTCGATAAAGATACGTTGATTGTAACCTATGACTATAAACGTGGTGAGCCACGGGGGGCGCGTAAAAGAGGCGGGGAAGATGAGAATTTAGGTGACTGTATCAACTGTCTGATGTGTGTGCAAGTGTGTCCGACGGGTATCGATATTCGAGATGGTTTGCAAGTGGAATGTATCCAGTGTGCGGCTTGTATCGATGCGTGTAATGACATTATGGATAAAGTCAATAAACCACGCGGTTTGATTCGGTATAGTACCGAACGCCAATTGGTAGAGAATGAGCCAAGTAAAATTTTGCGTCCACGGTTTTTTGCTTATTTGGCGGTGATTGCGTTGTTGATTGGGGCGGGGGTTTATTTTTTAACCAGCCGTGTACCGCTGCAGATTGATATTCGCCGTGACCGTAATCAGTTGTCGTCAATCAATGCGCAAGGTTTGGTAGAAAATAACTACATCGTTAAAATCACCAATAAAACCCAGCAAGACCATGAGTATGCGGTGACATTGACACCACAACCCGGCTTAAAACTTGATAGCCGCTTTAAAACCATTCCATTAGAAGCGGGCGAAAGTTATGAATTCCCTGTCACTGTGCTGGGCGATCCAAAAGTGATTACCAAAAGCAATATTCCTATCCAAATGCAAGTGGTGAGCGTGGATGATGGCGGTAAATATAAAGCGGTAAAAGATAACGTGTTTACCACGGATAAATAAGTTTGGTTGTCTAAAAAAGCTGGTTTTGATAATCGGCTTTTTTTGTGCCAAATTATTGGGGCATGGGTTTTTCTGCTATACTAGCTTTTTGATTGTTATCTGCTGAGTGGTCTATGGCAACACCGACAAATTCTTCTGCTTCATCAACTTCTAATCAGTCGATATCCAAACTTTGGTATAAAAATTATATGGTTTGGATTTTTGTCATTGGTCTGCCGCTATTTGTGGTAGTCGCCTGTATCTGGTTCGTGTTTTACTCGGTGAGAATCCAAGACTCTACTGTGCGTGATGACTGGTACATGGATGGTAAGACCTTATATGCGGATGTGTCAAAAGACAAACTGGCGCATGATTTGGGGCTAACCGGTCAAATGATGATTCATAATCAGTCCGTCAATTTTAAACTTGAGGCGCCCGCTAGTGACAAGTTTAAAGCACCTGAGCAATTGGCAGTGGAGATTTCCCATGCCACCCAAAAGCAAAAAGACCGTGACATCATTATCAAACGGTTAAGTGATGGCAGTTATGCGGGCAATGTACAGCTAGACCCGTCTAAAGGCAAATACTATATTGTGGTGCATGACCCAGCCAATAGCTGGCGACTGCGTGCAATTGAAGAGTTGCCGATGGCAAAGTCGATTGAGTTTAAGCCACTGACCGCGTTTGATAAACAACCGAAGTGACAAACTAACTAATAGTAGGCACTTGGCGTCCTTGTGCCTTTATTCGATAATGCTGTAAAAAGGTCGTGAGTTTACGTATTTCGACACTACATTCATGTTGCTGAATTACCAATTCCTGTAAATTACCTGCAATAGACATGACTAGGATAACTTGTTTTGAACTACCTGCACCATCGCTTGCCACGATATCGCGCAACTCAAACCAATTTAAATGATAATTTCTCCCTTTAAAATTAATGTGAAAAACCTGTGGCGTAATAGTCAGCGAGCCGTGTTGGGTTGGAGTGGTATCTCTTTGCATTTCGCTGACCATAGCCAAGATACTTAACCATGAAAAACCCAATACCAATAAGCTGATAAATAATGTAAACCATGCCCAATGATTAATGACTTTTACTAATAGATAAACCCCTAGCCACAAACTAGGCAGCACAAATACCATCATGACTAAAAACGCTGCAGAGCCGTTTTTGGTGACTAAAGGAATGGCGAGAGAAGGTAATTGTTCTGGTACAGTGGCTTGTTCTAATTGATTAAAAGGCAATGCCAGATAACTCGTTTGATGCTTAGCCAAACCGAATAAGAACCATACTAACCCAACAACGAAAGCCAGTGTACCGATTGGCAAACCATCGGTGTAATATTGTAAGCTTGCCCCAATAACGATGAGTACAATGGCTAATAAGACTTGATGTATTTTTAGGGTCATCGTGTGACTATTAACATACTTCCCAAACTCCCACTTGCCCTTCATGGAGTTTTGGTACGCCGCCGAGCACCCGCCACGGCATAGTCGTGCCGTGAAAATCACTACCGATAGACACCTTTAACTCATGCTCTTTAATCACTCTATCCACCATATGACGGGTTGAAGTCGGTTCATTACTGGCAGGCAATTCCACCGCATCGCCACCGCTACTGGCAAAATCTGCAATTAGTTTACGCACTTTGTTGGCGGTTAAATTATAACGGGTCGCATGAGCCAAAGACGCTTTGCCACCACACTCATGAATCAAATTGATGCAATCTTTAAGTGATAAGCCATCAAGTGCCACATAGCAAGGTTTATGGTCAGCCAAATAGCCAGTAAAGGCTTTTTGCACATCACTCACCAAGCCTTGATCCGCCATCACTTTGGCAATATGAGTACGACCGACCGCTTGCGGATTACCTTTGGCTTGCACTAATACCGCCTGCCAAATCTCATCCATCGGGCGTTTAAAGGTACTTGCCACACGCTCGCACATCGCATAGCCGCGCGTTTCTCGATTGGCTTGGATGGCAGCGAGTTTGCTATGCATTGTTTCGATATCACTAAAGCCGTACCCCAATACATGAATCACTTTTTCATTTTGGGCAGGTTTTTTGGAGTAGCCGCCCATGACACGATGACGGCAGCTGATTTCAACACCATGAATCAGCGTCATACCAAGGCTATCAGCGGTTTGGCGCGCCTCAAGGATACCAAGTACCGTATCATGGTCGCTTAAGGATAATACTTTCACCCCTTTTTCATGCGCTTTTTGCACCACTTCGCTTGGGCTAAAAGTGCCATCTGAGCGGGTACTGTGGCAGTGCATATCAATCGGAAGTTGGGTATAAATAGGACTGCTAGACAAAATATCGAGATTTAAAGAATTCACAAATACGCCTTAATTACAAAAGCTGGTTGCCAACAATAGGACAAAAAGGGGTTAAGACAAAGAGGGGTTAACTCTGCGCTGGCTTACTCACAAGGGCACGGATTGATAAAGCAAGGAAAATCGCAAAGTTACTTTTCGATTTTAGCATATCCGTGTAAACTAGCGGCTAAGATTTTTGTTAGAGATGACTATGAGCGGTTTATTGGATTTGCTACCTTTACTGGCATTTTTTTACTTTTCCAAACAGCAAGGGGTATTGGCAGGTGCGGCGGCGTTATTGATTACGACTCTGGTGGTATATGTTGTGCATTTTGCCCGGCAAAAAGGCAAGCTCAATAAACAGCAGTGGGTCACGCTGATTTTAACCGTGGGATTTTGTGGGTTAAGCTTAATTTTCCATGACGAAGCATTTTTAAAATGGAAATCAACCGTCATCAATAGCGTGTTTGCGGTTGCGCTCATTATCAGTGTCGCGATAGGTAAACCGCTATTAGAACTGGCAATGAAAAATGTGTTTCGATTGACCCAATCGGGCTGGAATAAACTCACCCTCGCTTGGGCAGGGTATTTCTTGCTAATGGCAGGTTTGCAATATTATTTTGCGTTTTTTACCAACAACGATACCTGGATTAATTTTAAAAGCTGGGGATGGATACCGGTGATGCTGGTGTTTTTAATCGGGCAATTTGTGTTCTTAAAAAACCATCTAAATCCAGATATACAGCAACAAATCAATGATAAAGGAAAAAACTAAAGGAGAATATGGATGGCACTTTATATTATTATCGGTCATGACGTCCCTGATAGCCTGGAGCTACGCAAACAGTTTCGCCCAGCTCATCTTGAGCGTCTTACGCGGTTAGATGAACAGCACCGTCTCATCATCGCAGGCCCTACGCCCATTGCGCATGGAGAACCGGAAATGAGTGGCAGTGTATTGGTTGTGGATTTTGACAGCGATGAAGCGGTGCAAGCTTGGGCAAGTGAAGAGCCTTACTTATTAAATGGTGTGTATAGTCATGTGGATATCAAACCTTTTATCCAAGTTTTTCCTAAATCAGTGAGTTAATGTTGGGTTTAACAGTTGTTTGTAGTACATAATTGGCAAGTCTGGGTGGTGATAGGTGGTAAGCATGAAAAAATTGGTGGGCAGGTTGGTAAGCGGCGCAGTGTTATTGACGGTATTACAGGTGCCGAGCCTGACCCATGCAGCACCGCAAGTTGTCGTCACTGACCCAAAAACAGGACAACCACTCGCCAAACAGCCAGAGATTGCCTCGAGCGTTGCCAGTAGCACCTCACCGATGCAAAACCCCAAACAACCTACCCTTGCCCAGCTCAACCAGCCCACTGACAGCCAGTTGTCAAACGCCAACCAACAACTCTTGGCAAAAAATGCTGAATTACAAAACCAAGTCGATAGTTTAAATACGCAGGTCAAAGTGCTTGTCAATGAGCGCAGTGGACAGATTTTTATCTATGGTGCGGTCACTGCACTGCTCAGTGGGATATTGGGTATCGCACTGGGCTGGCTGGTCGCAGGGCGTAAAGGTCGTTGGTAATCGATTTTATAAGCCTACTATTTTAAGCCTAACATTGACTTGCCATGATGCCAAATAACCAAGCCGACTTGCCAAAAAAGCCCATCGTTGCCATCATTGGCGCAGGTCCTGCTGGACTGATGGTGGCAGATTATCTGCGCCAGTTTGATGTCACAATCCACGTATTTGAACAAAAACCATCCCCTGCCCGCAAACTATTGATGGCCGGTAAATCTGGACTCAATATCTCGCACGCTGAGCCCGTTGATACCTTTGTCACGCGCTATCAGCCCGACGACTGGCTTACGCCGCATATTCAAGATTTTAATGCGGCGCATATCCGTGATTTTATGAGCCGCTTGGGGATTGAATCTTTTGTTGGCTCGACAGGTCGCATCTTTCCTACCATGATGAAAGCCTCGCCACTGCTGCGGGCGTGGTTGCAAGCGCTGCAGCAGGACGGCGTAGCGTTTTTTTATCGGCATGGCTGTGAAAACATTGACGGCAAGCAAGCGACTTTTTCCGTTGTACATGAAAGCGGTAACCTGACTGTTACCCAAAGCTTTGATGCGATTGTGTTGGCAACGGGCGCGATGTCATGGTCGCGGCTCGGTAGTGATGGCAAATGGCAGGCATGGCTCAGCGACACAGAATTGACGCCATTCTATGCTAGTAATGTCGGTATCTGTCGCCCACTGTCGCAGCCTTGGTCGGCGCATTTGCACCGCGATTTTGGCAAAGCGTTAAAACGGGTGAAAGCCCAGGTGACATTGCCCAATGGCAAAATTGAGCAGGGTTTTGGTGATATTATTCTCACCCATTATGGCATGGAAAGCGGGCTGATATACCGGCTCAATCGTGCCATGCGTGAGCAATTAAATCATACGGGCAAGGTATCACTACAACTTGATTTGCTACCTGATGTGGCTGACGAAAAATTATTGAGTAGTTTAAAAAATCCCAAAAAACAATCGCTGGCTAACCTTTGGCGAAAGGCAGGACTTGATTCGGTCAAAGTCGCTTTACTCAGAGAAATCATCACAAAAACGCACTGGCATGATGCCGATAAAATGACAAAGGCAATCAAACAGTTAACGGTAGAATTCGATAGTTTTCGACCGATTGAAGAAGCGATTAGTTGTGGCGGCGGGGTAAAACGCTCAGCGTTAACCGACAATTTTGCCTTAAAATCCAATCCTTATGTATTTTGCTGTGGCGAGATGCTTGATTGGGATGCGCCAACGGGTGGCTATCTGCTAACGGCTTGTTTTGCCACGGGTCGAGCCGCCGGACAAGGCGTGGCGCAGTTTTTAGCGTTATCCAAAAAGTTGACGCAATGCACTTGACATAAAGCACTTGGCGTAAGGCAGTTATCGACTGTGTAGATAGCGACTGTAAAAGTAGGCAAGCAGCAGCACGAGCGCGCAAATCGGTAAGCAGACAGGCAAAAACAGCGGATTTTGCATACCACCGAACACTACCATCAGTGAGCCCAATGCCGCCAAAATCGGCGATATCACACCCAATAACATACTTTTGATATGACCTTGTTGCCATAAGCGAAACACCGCAAAGTAAAATACCAAATATAGCAAGTAACTCACCACAATCGCGATTTCTGAAATATCCATATCGCCAAGCAGCTGACTTTTCATCACCGCATAATGCACAGCCGCCCAAAACATAGATAAGGCAAAACCTAGCAGCGCTGAACCAACCGATAGCTGATAGTTGGGCGAGACCTGACGCAATTGCGCGCTAAACGGAATCAATGATTTGAGCGCTAAAGAATGCGGTAGACGAATCAGCCCTAATACCAAGCCATTGACCGTACCCATCACCGAAATCACCACAAATACCAAAAAGGCTTTGGCAGCGGTTTCGCCAAATAACTGGGTCGCCACCACATACACGCTTTCATCACCCAATGCCATCACTTGTGCGGCGCCTAGATACGCGGTGAGTCCAACAAAATACAGCAAATAGCCCAATAAAATCAATATAGGCGCGACGACTAGCGCAATAGGCAAGTTACGTTTGGCATGTTTTATTTCCCCTGAAATACTGGTAGAGACCACCCAGCCATCAAACGAAAACGCAATCGGACCGATGGCACCGAGCCATGCCAAAGACTGGGTCGCTTGACGCGCGGATTCACTTGGATGGGTTAACGCAGTCACAGGGTCGCCATATACAAACGCCATCACCCCTAGCACAAATAACGGAATTAATTTAACGATGGTGGCAAAGACTTGAAAACGCCCTGCAAACACCGCTGCCATCACATTAAACAGATAACAAATGACAAACCACGTAAGCCCAATGCCCATTTGTAATTCAAGTGATGCCTCTTTTACCCCAAATAACAGGGCGGTGTAAATACCCACTACCCACGTCACCACCACGCCAAGTGTGGGGTAATACAAAAACAATTGAAACCAGCCAATCATCGTAGAAAAATGTGGACTGACAAATTCATCAGCATAGCCAATCAAGCCGCCATGCGCATCGGTACGTTTTGCCAGCTCAGCAATCGATAGCGAACCGAAAATAATCGCTACCGCCGCCAATACAAAAACCCCTACCCCCAACGCCACATTGCCATTGGTATATTTTAAAACATTATCTGCCTTAAAGAATATCCCTGAGCCAATCACAATCCCCACAATCATTGCCAATGCGGTGATTAGGTTATAACGCCCGTTACTTGATTGATTCATGTTGTTACCACACCCAAAAAAAAGCTGCATGCCATGTTGCAACGATAAAAAATCAGTTATGCTATACCCCCTAATCGCTGTTTTCAAGCCTTGTATTAGTAATATTTTATTTAGCACTAACTTTTAGTTATTTATTATGGGTCACTGATGCCACAATCTAGCCAACCTCCTGTCTCAAGCACTAGCCCAGCATCAACCATTCAAACCGCCAAACTGCACTGGCAGCTAGATGATAACGGCGTGACTGTCCCCGTCTCTAGCGACTTTGGCGATGTTTATTTTTCCAAAACAGACGGCTTGGCAGAATCTCGCTATGTTTTTATTGATGGCAACGACTTAGCCACTCGCCTCGCTAATTTGCGTAACTTTGAACGATTTGTCATCGGTGAAATTGGTTTTGGCACAGGGCTTAATATCTTGGCTATTTGGCAACTGTGGCAACAAATCAGACCTGACAATCACAGCCATTTACATATCATTACCACCGAAAAATTTCCCTTAAGCAAAACTGACCTTGAACAAGCGCTGGGCGTGTGGACAGAGCTTGCTGGGTTATCACAACAGCTCATTGACAACTATCCACCGCCACTGGCTGGCTGCCATCGTTTGAACTGGTTTGATGAACGATTGACGATTGATTTATGGCTTGGCGATGCGACGAGTAGTTTGTCGCAAGTGACTGGGCAAGGTAAAGTCGATGCGTGGCTGCTTGATGGGTTTGCACCGAGCTGTAACCAAGAACTTTGGTCAAAGGATTTATTGGCTCAAATCGCAAGATTATCCAAACCTCACACGACTTTGGCGACATTTAGCGTGGCAAGCGCAGTCAAACAGGGGCTAAAACATCACGGTTTTAGCTTAGCCAAACGTAAAGGCTTTGGCAAAAAGCGAGAAATGCTCACCGCAAGCTTGCAACCTAAGTTAACATCCACCAATTTTTGCGAAATTTATTTTCGCTATAACAAAAAAATTAAACCATTTTTTGTCACCCTACCCTTTACTGACACGTTTGAATCCCGACGTCGTCAACGCCGAAAAGCCAATAACGTTAAAGGCTTTGAACCACCCAATTTTTCAGCCATCACAAAACCGCTGTCTGTCGCGGTGATTGGGGCTGGGGTGGCGGGGTTAAGCAGTGCGTATGCCTTAGCCGCTCGTGGACACAAGGTTACCATTTTTGATAAAGCTAAGCCATTGGCAGGCGCATCGGGCAATATCCGCGGTTTTCTTGCGCCAAAACTTACCAGCCTAAAACGCCTTGAAACCAATCTACATGCGATTGGTTATTTGGCAAGCTGTCGATTTTACCCTTATTTGACCGCACAAACCGGTATTAACATCCTACAGACCACCGGCTGTTTGGATTTACTCTCACACAATCGCTTACAACTCGATGAAGTCAAAGATTTTCCCATTGAATTTGCCCGTTTATTGACCGCTGAACAAGCCAAAGCAAAAGTCGGTTATGAGGTTGGGCAAGCGATATTTTTGCCCAATGCCGGGTTAATCACTACCGCAAACTTTGCCCAAGCTGTTTTATGCCACCCTAATATTAGCTTTCAAACCGAGGAGTTAACCTATTTTCAGCAAGATTGCGACCAAGTGCTATTAACATTCACTGAGCGTCAGCAGTTTTTTGACCATGTGATTTTGTGCATGGCTTTAGACACCTGCGATTTTTTACCCACCATCAAACGCTTTAATCACAGCCGTGGGCAAGTGACGTGGTTTGCTGTCGATGAGCATGATAAAGCACAGTTGCCAAAACTGCCGCTAAAGTATGGCAGTTATTACGCCAGTTTTAATGAAAACAGTAAACGCCATGTCATGCTTGGGGCAAGTTTTGTTAGGGATACCTTGGATACTGCGCCAGCAGTTGTTGACCATAAGATGAATGTGGCAGATTTAGCGGATGCGGTGCCCGATTTGGTCAATAACACTGATATGTTTACTGTCGAAAAAAACATCCCCCATTGGCAGGGTCGCGCCAGCATCCGCAGCCAAACCGTGGATTATCTACCCCTAGTTGGGCAGGTGTGGCAAGCGGGTTATGAAAGCAAAAGCCGAGTCTGGAGCTTTTCGGCATTGGGGTCAAAGGGCTATGCTTATGCGCCGATTTGTAGTGAGCTGTTGGCCGGTTTACTGTGCGGGGAAATATTGCCGTTAGCTAACAAGATGGTCAACAGTTTAAGCCCCAATCGCAAGGTCATTCGACGCTAAGTTATTTTCTTAAAAGTTTTTGATAAACCAAACTGCGTAAACTATTTGGCAATAATCGCACAGGCAAACGAATGGCGAGGTTTTTAAGCAGTTGCACAATAGGCAAAAACCCTTGTTGATAAAAGCTTTGCTGAATAGCCCACTCGTATCGGGCATACGCCAAGCCCCCGCGCCGTTCATACATCGCATCCCCTGCCCGTGCATACACCAGCACCTCTGGCAAATTGGCAAACTGATAGCCAGCGACCAATAATCGTACCCACAAGTCATAATCTTCAAACAGCGGCGCATGCCGATAGCTACCGACCGCTTGTACCGCTGATTTTTTGAATGCCACCGTCATGTGGTTGATGGGATTGCGCGACTTGGCGGAGGCAAAAATCGCCTCGTGTGAGGTTGGCACCGTGCGAGATTTTTTCCCCTGTGATAGCTGCTTTTCAAATTCAATGATTTGCCCGCCCAACACGTCAATTTTGGGATGACTTTGGATAAAGTTGATTTGCTGTTCAAAGCGGTTAGCCACACAGATATCATCCGTATCCATGCGCATGACCCAGTCATGTTGACAAGCGTTTAGACCTGCATTCAAAGCCTGTCCAAGTCCGACGTTGTTTGTTAAAGCGATAATCGTTAACGGCAGCTGCGGCTTAAACTCTTGTACCACTTTTTGCAATGCCACATTGATTGGACCATCGAAAACCAACATAATCTCATCGGCTTGGCGTGTTTGATTGACCAAGCTGGCTAGACATTCGCTCAGAAATTCGGGGTTTTCTTTGTCATACAGCGACATCAGTACAGAAAATTTCATGTTAATTCACCCAGCCAAGTCAATGCCACATCCTTTTTTACTTTACGCGCAAACCAATAGCCGTCAAATTTCGCCCGCTCCAGCTTTAATAAATCCAAATAAATCGGACTATTGCCATTATTTACATTTTTGTCAAAAATAATCTGTCGGCGATTGTCATTGCTTAGGCGAATTTGATTGGTTAATTTTTCAGCAATTAGAGTTTGAAAAAAATGCTCATCGGGTACCAGTTTGTGACGGAAAAAATCACTGTATTCATCGGTGAAAGGCACAATTTTTTCCCAGTCTTGCCGCGTTACTGAAAACCATTGTGAGCCAAAATAAATGGGTGAGTGATAGGGTTTTACTTTTGCCACGCCTTGTTGCAGTTTGGTGATGATTTTGCCCATCAATTGCCGTTGCCAGTTGCTGTCGGCATGGGGACTGTTCATAATAAAACGATACGCATACTGTGGCGCTATCTCGCAGGTCATCATCGCTTGAAAATCAAACCGCTGTTGCCACTGTTTTTCTATCACTTCAAATGGTTGTAACACCACATCTTCACCGCTTAACAGGTGAAAATAAGCATTGTCCTCATTAGCAAACGCCGTTTCAAACAATTTTAATGTTGCTTCAATTTGGCTAAACCCGCCCCAACGTACCGATACCCTGTCGCTGAGCAAAAATACATTGGCTAGCTGTGCAGTCTCAGCGTCAGGAAAATAATCGGATTTTGCATCCACATGCACATAAAAATTGACGTTGGGCTGAATTTTCGCCAGCTTAATAAAATAACTGATATCTTGGTGGGCTTGGATAAGTAAGGCGTGTTTTTTCATGCAGTTACCCTTTGAACGCATCTAGATTATCTGCGTCATCTAAATTAATCAGGGTAAAACCACGACTGGCAAGAAACTGATACGCATCAGGGAATTTATCCCACAGCGTTTGGGTATATACCATAAAAACTTGGGTGCGGGGAAATTCTTTGAGCGAAAACACGGCAGTGCTGATAAAGGTATAAATCTCAAAGCGTTGCTGGGGGTTTTGTTGCAATGCCTCGCTTAGATAATCTTCAATGATTTTATCGCTATCAATCACCGGCAAAAGATGGCTAAAATCGAAATTTTCTCTAGGATGCGGACAAAATGCGTCAAGGTGAAATGCCTTGACCATTGTTTCTACAATATCAGCATAAGCTTTGTCACCGATAAAATTGTCGAGGGCTTGCCCCAATAACAGCCGTTTTACCGGCAAATTTTCATCAGGCTGATTGTCTGCTTTATCAAATAAATAAACAGGCTCGGTAGTGTCTATGATATTTTTTTCATGGGGAAAAATGGTGAAATGTTTCTTGGAGATAGCCAAAATACTAGGGATACTGGGATAAGTAATGCCCACGACGCGTTTAAACAGTTGTAATGGTAAAGATTTTGGTAACGGTTGAAAATAGCTAGAATTGGGGAAAATATTAGCGGTGCCGTCATCAAAGGTATACAGCTGTTGGAATTTTACTTTAGAAATAACATATTGCAAAAACAACACGTCAATACTGGCAAGATAGACGTTTTCGATAGGTTTTTGCCAAATATCAAGCGTGTTAAGTGTGGTTTTGATGTGGTTTAGGGTGGCAAAACGCTCGCCCCATGTTTTATTGTTCAGTTCGATAAAGGCGGATTTTTCGCAGACTTGCTCAAGTTGGTCAAAATAATAGCGATGTTTGGGCTCGCTTTTTGAATGGACGCCATACGGCAAATACAGCCCAATAAAGGGGGTACTGTGCTTCTTAATAATTTGTTTGGCAATCAACACTTGCAAGGGGGTGATACAAATAATGAGATTCATGGCGTTTTTTTGACCTTTTCCACCTGCAGCGTATAATAATATAACAACGGCAAAATCACCACGCCACTAATAATAGTCGCATACGGCACCACCGCCAGTGATACGCCACTTAACACCCACAAGGCAACCAAATACACTACCGTTGAGATGACGGAACACAGCGAGATTTGCGCACTTTTGGCATGATAAAACAAAAAATTCACCAACAATAAATACGGAATTATCAGCGAAAACGCCAGTACAAACATCACCACATAATACTGGCTTTGGGCAAAATCTGACCCTAATAGCCACGCCATCAATGACGACGGCAGCGCCCAAGCCATGGCAGTCAACATAACAGGCACCATCAAACTCAGCCAAAATAATCGATGCAATTGCATCACTGTCATGCGCTGCGATTTTAGCCGTTCATATAAGTGAGGCACCAACGCAGAATTGACCGCCATAATCACAATGGTCAAGCTGCTAGCGACTTGCACCCCTGCCGAGTATACACCTAGCTCATGACTGCTAAACCGCTCGTGAATCAACACTCGGTCAAGTTGCCCTTTGATGGTATAGCTTAACCCATGTAACAGCAGCGGCAAGCCTAGCGTTAAAATATAGCCCAGTCCCAGTTTGAGCCGTTCTGGGGTAAAGCGAAAGTTGATAGCAAATTGGTATTTTGCCCACGCCAACGCTGCCACAAAAGTACACCCATGCGCCAAGATAATCGCGATAAGACGCTGGGCAACTTTATCCGTGGTATCGCCAGCAAAAAACTGAAAAATCAGCACCGTCCATAGCAAATTGCCCAAGGCTAAGCCCAATTGGATGGTCAGATAGCTAAACGGGCGTTTTTGGCATTGCCGCAGTGCCAGTTGGTTTTGAATCAAGGTTTGCAAAAAGGCGGTAAAAAAGCAGTAAAAAAGCAATTCGCTATGTAACAGCCAACTAATCGCTGTGCCAATCAGCAGCACGCCCACGCTATATAGCCCACCCGCCAATAAAATATTGCCCAGCCCATGCCTGCCATACACATAAAAATAACGGGTCAAAGCGCCATTTTGCGACAGACTCATGGCAATTACAATAAATGCCGTGAGCGATAAATAATAGGACAAATCACCAAAGCCCGTTGTGCCTAAGACCCGTGTCAAATAGGGCAATAGCAAAAACGGCACAGCTTTGGCAGTCATCTCGCCCACCACATAAATCAGGCTGTCTTTGAGCAAAGCAGATTGTGTTAAACGTTTGATTTTATTTAACATTACCTTTCAAGGACATCCCACGAGGTGGCAGTATTGGCTTGGATATCCGTTAGCACTTTTTTGCCCATTAATTCATCATAAAACTTCGGGGCAAGCCCAAAACCAGGGCGAACGCTACGGATACAGCTTTCATCAATCACATCCCCTGCCGTCATGTCTTTGACAAAATACAGTGAACGGCGAAATTGCACATTGCCGATTTCGCTTGATTTTCGCCCATAATCAACTTGTCCCAACGCTTGCCAAGCGGTTTTACTGTCACGGCAGAGCGCGGTGAGTTCGTCTTTTTCCAGTGAAAAACTGTCATCCGCCCCGCCGCCATTGCGGTCTAGGGTGACGTGTTTTTCAATAATACACGCCCCCAATGCCACGCTTGTGACGGCGGTGGTGTTGTCAAGCGTATGGTCGGATAAGCCAATCGGCACGCCAAAACGGCGCTGCATATCGACAATGGTACGCAGGTTATAGTCCTGTGCGGGGGCTGGATAACCACTCACACAGTGCAATAATGCAAGCTGTTTGCAGCCGCTATCACGAGCGGCGGCAACCGCCTCGGCAATTTCGGTTTGGTCAGCCATCCCTGTAGAGATAATCATCGGTTTGCCGGTACTTGCCACATATTTGATAAGCGGTAAATCAATGGCTTCAAACGAGGCGATTTTGTACGCTGGGGCGTTCAAATCCTCGAGCAAATCCACCGCAGTAAAGTCAAAAGGTGAGCTAAACATGGTGATACCGACTTTGTGGGCGTGGTCAAACAATGGTTTATGCCACTCCCACGGCGTGTAAGCTTCTTGGTACAAGTCATACAAGGTACGCCCGTCCCACAATCCCCCATGAATTTGGAAGTCAGTGGCGGTGCTGTTGAGGGTGATGGTATCTGCGGTGTAGGTTTGCATTTTGACCGCATCAGCACCGCACGCCTTTGCCATGTCAATGATACGGTAAGCGTTATTGATGTCGCCGTTGTGGTTGGCGGACATTTCGGCGATTATGTAAGGCGCATGGTCAATACCGATTGGGCGATTGTTAATGCTGAAATTTTGATTCATATTTTGATTCATAGATACCCCACTAAGACCCACCCCTAAAATAAAAAATCTTGCGATTTTAATTCAAACTCTACCGCATCATACACTTTTTCACCCACGCCAAAATGCTGTTTTAACACACCTTTTTCGCTAAATCCCAATTTACGATGCAACGCCAATGACGCGGTATTATATGCCAGCACTTGCGCGGTGATTTTGCTAATGCCTGTGGTGTTGAAAATCTGTGCAATCGCCAAAACCCCCAAAGCCAAGCCAAGCCCCTGCCCTTTTGCGCTATTAGGGGATAAATAAAACCCCCAACTGGCAGTTTTTTCATTCGGGCTTGACGCATTAGGGTTTGGCGCATGGGTGTTTGCCAACTCCAGCGTCTGGTATTTATCCACCGTCATTTGGGTAACATTGACTAGCCCCATTGGCTCACCAGCGACTTCAAACATCAGCAAATGCACATTGGCATGGTCAAGTTGTTTGCGATACCATTTCTCGTGGTCAGCAAGGGCAATTTCATCTTGCCCAAACATCCACCGGCGCACGTCGATGTGATTACGCCATTGCCAAATCATCTGGGTATCGGCTTGGGTCGCTTGCCTCACTTGACAATGTTGAAATTTTTGCGCAAATTCAATCCAGTGCGCAACGCGTTTTGCCCCTTGCCCATCGACCAACTTGGCAGATTGGTGGCTGAATTTTTTATAATTGTCGGCCAGTTCGCTCAACAAGCGGGGCAGTTGCTCATCCAATGTAGCCATGTCAGTCACCACTTTGACCACGTTTTTATCTGCCAACGCTTTGGCAATCACCTGCTGGTTATCGGCAAGCACGATCAGCACCATCGGCAATCCCAAACAACAGCGCTCCCATGTGGTGCTGCCTGCTGCCCCAATCGCAAGGTCAGCATTTGCCATCAACTCCGCCATATTAGTCACATTGACAAGTACCGCACACGCAAAACCTGCGTGTTTGGCAAACCTTTGCACACTTTCGATATGCGGTGCGGTTTTGCCCATGACGACAGTCACGTTAAATGCTTGGGCAGATTGTTGGACAAAGGTATTGAGACTTTGCAAAATCTTGAGCGTGACATTATCGTTATCGACACCGCCCAGATTGACCAATATATTGTTGGGCGGCTGTACGCTTTTACGTCTGTTTAGGCTCATCGCTCGCCAGTTGGCAAACTCATCCCGTAATAGTGTATAACGCGTGCCTAGTAGTCGCTGGCAATGACTTGGCACAAGCGATTGATAATCTTCGTTTTTTCGCCCAAAATTTTGGTCAAGCAAAATCTCACAGTCGTGCGTTCGGTCGGCTAAGTCGTCAATGGCTAAAATTTTAAGGTTTGGCAAAAGTCGTTTGGCTTGCTGCTCCCAGTTTTTGCCAATCGCATAATGGTCGATAATCAGCCAATCTGGCTTTAATGCTTGCAAGATGGGTTTACACTCGGCAAAATCATCGCTTTCACTGGCGCCGAGCCACTCGCTATGGGCATGCTGTTTGATAAAATCTGCAGTCTTACTTTTGGCTAACAGCTGCACCGCAAAACCTTTTTGCCCAATCAAATCCGCCAAATGACCGTCATGCGCCCGACAAATAAACGTGATGTCATGCCCTTGCTGTTTTAACCCGTCAGCCAAGGTCAAGCAACGCATGATATGACCGCTACCCATCGTTAAACTTGCGTCTGCTCGCACCACAATCTTCATGCTAGCTCCTATCTTCATGCTAGCGCCAATTGCGCTTGGTATAAGCGCTCAGCAAATCGCCAATCGTTATCATCATCAATATCGACCACACTGTATTTTGGCAACACATAGCCTAGCGCATGATTATGGATTTTATCCTCGCTGAGCCATGCCTCACGACTGCCCCAATAAAACTGCCCTGCGTCAAAATACGCTTGTGGCAAATCTTGGGTTCTGGTGAGCTCATGTTGGCTAAACATGCTCGATACTTCACCGGTATCGCTTAATTTCAGTGAGCGTAACACATTGGATTCAAATCCTAAAACCGGAAAACAATACAAACTGTTGGATGACTGCCAGCGCTCAAAACTGTCGGTTAAATACTGCGGTTTTAAAAACGGCGTACAGGGGTATAGACAGCAGATATGGCGAGCTTTTGGCACGTGCTGCAGCACATGCCGAATCACCGCAGCGGTAGTGGCATAATCATCGGCAAGCGCGGCAGGTCTTTGGCTGACAGTAGCACCATGCTGTTGAGCGATATCGGCAATAGCGCTATCATCAGTAGAGACGATAATCTGCTCAAACAGTTGGCTGTTTTTTGCCGTTTCAATGGCACGAGCCAGCATGGGCTTGCCACAAAAATCTTTGATGTTTTTGCGCGGAATGCGTTTACTCCCCCCACGCGCAGGGATGATACAGACGTTCATTATGCTAATGCCTGATAAATTGCATCCACCACTTGGTCTTGCAATGCTTCGGTCAAATCATAATACAATGGCAAACTAATCGCTTGTGCATAGTAGCGCTCGGCATGGGGAAAATCGCCTTGTCTAAAGCCCAACTTGGCATAATACGGCTGGGTATGCACAGGGATATAATGCACATTCACCCCGATATTTTGCGCCCGCAAACTGTCAAACACTTGCTTACGCGTTTTGCCACTGTCTGCTGTTAGTTGAATGGGATATAAATGAAACCCCGAATAATTAGCAGGATTGCGATAAGGCAACATAATCGGCAAATCTGTTAATAATTCATCATAACGCTTGCCAAGCTGATGACGGCGAGTGACAAAGTCATCCAAATGGTTCATTTGACTCACCCCCAATGCCCCTTGCAATTCGGTCATGCGATAGTTAAAACCCAAATCAATTTGCTGATAATACCAACCACCGTCAGGTTCGTGGGTCATTAGATTGGCATCACGGGTGATACCATGACTACGGAGTAACTGCATTTTTTCCGCCAATGCCGGGTCATTCGTTGTTGCCAGTCCGCCTTCTGCGGTGGTAATGATTTTGACAGGGTGAAAGCTAAACACGGTAATGTCGCTAAACTCACAATTGCCGATTGGTTGCTTGTGATATTTGCCACCAATGGCATGCGAGGCGTCCTCAATAACCTTAAAGCCATATTGCTGTGATAGCGCATGAATGGCTGCCATATCACAGGGCTCACCGGTGAAATGCACGGGAATAACTATTTTTGGCAAGCGGTTTTCAGCATCGGCAAGCTGTAACTTTTCTGCTAACGCGTCGATCGACATATTGAGCGTTAGCGGATCAATATCCACAAAATCAATGTTAGCACCACAGTACAATCCACAGTTGGCAGATGCGGTAAAGGTAATCGGCGTGGTCCACAGCCAGTCGTCTTTGCCCTTTTCACCTTGACCAAGCCCCAATGCCAAACAAGCAATATGCAGTGCTGACGTGGCACTATTCACCGCCACGCCAAACTTCGCCCCCGTATAGGTAGCGACTCGTTCTTCAAACGCCGGTACTTGACTACCTTGGGTCAAAAAATCAGACTGTAGCACGGCGACCACCGCATCAATATCAGTTTGGGTGATATGCTGACGACCATAAGGGATAAATTGATTTGCCATAATATTTGCCCAAGGGGGTTGTTATCAAGTAGGTTTGTTATCAAAGGTTAGCGATTAAATTTTACCAATTTTTGCTTTGTTGGTTTCAATCCATTCTTGGAGTTGCCCAGTTGTCATCCATTCACTGTTATTATCACTGGCGTACACAAAGCCTTCTGGCACCTTAACACCATCTTTGATACGCTCAGGCGTCTCATCCCAGCCATTAATCGCAGGCAAGATTTTAAAATGCTCAGGATATTCGTAGGTGTGAAAAGAATCTTCGGCACTAATCATTTGCTCATGCAATTTCTCGCCAGGACGAATTCCAATGATTTTTTGCTCGGCAGTGGCAGAAACGGCAGTTGCCAAATCTGGCATGGTCATGGATGGAATTTTTTTGACATAAATTTCGCCGCCCACCATGTCGTCAAATGCATGCCAAACCAGCTCCACACCTTGCTCAAGCGAAATCATAAAACGGGTCATACGCGGGTCTGTAATGGTCAGTACGCCACTGTCTTTAATGGATAGAAAATACGGAATCACCGAGCCACGACTCCCCATGACATTGCCATAACGTACCACCGAAAAGCGTGTGCCATGCTCCCCTGAATAGGCGTTGCCTGCGACAAACAGTTTGTCCGACGCCAATTTGGTCGCGCCATACAGATTCACGGGGCTAGACGCTTTGTCAGTCGATAAGGCAACGACTTTTTTCACCCCTTTATCAATACAGGCATCAATTAGATTCATTGCGCCGTTGATATTGGTTTTGACACATTCAAATGGATTATATTCGGCGGTTGGCACGATTTTGGTTGCTGCGGCATGCACCACATAATCCACCCCATCAAGTGCTCGATATAGACGGTCTTTATCACGCACATCACCGATAAAAAAACGTACACGGGGGTCGCCTTGATACAGTTTTGCCATTTCCCACTGTTTCATCTCATCACGCGAGAGAATAATCAGTTTTTTGGGATTGTATTTTTCAAGCGTCATCGGCACAAAGGTATGCCCAAATGAGCCTGTCCCGCCTGTCACTAAAATGGTTGAATTGGTTAACATAGTGCACTACCTATTATGGCTAAAGTTATTTATCGCAGTTTATCTAGCCCCAAAACCTGTCAGCATGGTTTGAATGGTTTTGAGCACAATCAAGATATCTAATGCAAAAGAAATATGTTTAATATAATAAAAATCGTACTGTACCTTAAGCGCTGTCTCATCGGTATCACTGGCATACCCTTGTGTGACCTGCGCCCATCCAGAAATACCGGGTTTGACGATATGTCGATAATTATAAAAAGGGATGGTTTTTTCAAAGGTTTTGACAAAACTTAGCTGTTCGGGTCTCGGTCCAATCAGGCTCATATCGCCTTTGAGCACATTGATAAATTGCGGCAACTCATCGATACGGGTTTTGCGAATAAACTTACCGACTTTAGTCACACGAGGGTCATTTTGTTGCGCCAGTTTTGCCCCGTTTTTTTCTGAGTCAAAACGCATACTGCGAAATTTATAGATTTTAAACAATTTGCCGCCTTGCCCGACCCGCTCTTGGACAAATATGGCCTTACCCGGACTCTCTAACCGTATCGCAATGACAGTGATCACCGCAATCAGCAATACAAAGGGTGAAACCAATAAAATCGCTATAATATCAATCAGTTGTTTAAACCTTAAATAGGTCTGCGATGGCAACAGCGAGCCCAATTCGTTTTCATATAAATGATGAATCGGCAGACGACCCGTCAAAGACTCATACACTTGGCGATTATTATACACCGGTCTGCCCTGTAACGTTTGCTCGGTTAAAAATCGCTGCCAGTCTTCATCGAGTGCAGGCGATGACAGGTCTGCTACTATCGCTTGCACTTTTTTGGATTGTATGGCATCTAAGTGCGGTTTTTCAAGACGTAGCCAACGGATTTGGAAAATCGCTTCAAAGTTTTGACAATGTCCCAGTGGAATATACGCCATATAAGGTTGGTGCGCTTTTTGCTCCAGCAAAAACGATAAAAAGAAAAACACTGCCCCGATAACGCCCGATAAGCCAAAATAATACAGCGAATACGGCAACCGAAAAACGATAATCACCATGCCTAACAGCATCATCACCAACAACAAGGTTGGCAACACAAAACTGATGGAGCGTTGACCTGGAAACTGGGTGAGTTTGCGCAAACCAAGGGTGACGAGCAAGACACCCAACGTGGCTAACACCATACTGTTAAACTCAGTAATCAGCCAGCGACCCTGCAAAAAGCGCATTCGCCACATCAGCAACGCCGGCAAAATTACCACAACCAACCAGCCCACGATGAGGCGGAATACAAGATTTTGCCATACCAAGAAAATTACCCGCTGCATTATGGTTTAAGTCCTGTTTTTTCAGGATTGGCGTCTCGCCATTGTCTAAACTCACGGTATAAAGCTGCAAATGTCGCAGGATCTTGTTTGGCAAGGTTACCCAAATCGGTCTCGACATTGTCACAATCGGATAAATCTTTGACCATCACACAAGCCGCCTCGATATGTTTTAATGCCGCTTGCTGGTCACCTTTATAGGCTAAGAACTGTGCATAGGCTAATATATTATACTGGGAAGAATCGGTATTTAGCACCTCTTCAAAGATTTCTTCTTTTACCCTTGCTTGATGGCGGTTAATCGGCACTTGCATGGCAAGGATGCGGTCATGATACGCGCTAAATCCAAACACGCCATTTTGATAGTCAACTGCTTTGTCTTGGTTTAGATGATTGGTATGCTTGATAAAGCGATTATAATCCAAATAATTGAGATGAAAATATTGCCAAATATAGTAGCCTGATAGCATCGCCGAACCCAGCATGACCACTGACAGGGCTTTTGTTAGCTTGGGTTGCCACGCAAGCTGCCATTTGCGCTGTTCAATCAACGCCAAAAACAAGGCAAAAACCGCGAGATAACGAAAATACCATAACGGGTATTCTACACTGGCATACAAGATACTGGCGATGACAAATGCCAGTGCAATCGCGCTTTCGCTGCTATGGCGTAGATGAATCGCCCGCACCAGTAGCCAAACAATCGGCACAAAGCACAGCGCGCCTAACACCCCTAGCTCCGCCAAAATCATGGTAGCAAAATTGTGAGAATGGTCGGCAATCTCTGGCCATTTAAAATATTGGGCATAATCAACGCTTGCGCCCATGTAGTTGTTCCAGCCGACCCCTGTGAGCACATGGTCATGAAATATCATCATGGCGCGTTCGCTCATCGCCGAGCGGTTCCCCTGACCGCCTGCCATACGGCTTACCGCCCCAAGCTGATTGGCACTGCTATAATTGCTAAGCCAGCTTGCGCCCATATAATACAATACAAAAACAACTAACCCCAAAACGGTGGCAGAAAGTTTGTTTTTCCAAGCTATCGGCTGGGTCAAAAAGAAAATGGGAATCACCGCCAGCATCATCACCAGACCCGCCCGACTTTGTGTCAAGGCAAGCCCGATGGTAAATATCACAAACAATAGCATCAAGCCAAACCGCGCATATTGTCGGTATCGACCAATCAGCCACTGCGGCGCATTTAACCTTTCTTGAAACGACTGCTGCAGTTGATAAATCACCCCACACAGCGCCAACACAAACGCGTAGCCTGCGTGATTAGCTTGTCCAAAGTTGCCATCATAGCGTCCGCCATTGGCGTTACCGCGGGCAATCACCCAACCTTGATAATCAATCTGATAGCCTTGGATTTGCATCATTTGAATGATAAAGGTGACGATTGCCATGAGATATACCGCAATAAACAGGCGGTTTAATAAATTCGCTTTATTTTCAATATTACTGCCTATCAACGCAGTCAAGGCAACGACCACCAAGCTTATCACCGGAAAAATTAAGGCATCAGGGTAAGCGATATGGTTGAATAATGGCTGACATACAAGCAATAGGGCTAGCAGCAACCAAGTAAGCACGGATTTGCTAAACTTTGTAATCGGGTTTTGCCAAAAAAAAGCCGCAACTGCCAAACTCACAAACCCAAATGCGGTGGCATTGACGACAAAATCTCGACCCAGTGGCGAATGCCAAGGCATCAGATAGGTCAAAATGGCGAAGCCCATGAATAGGCTAAACAGTCGAATATCTTGATTGGGGGTTTGGGGTGGCGTAGATGGCAGCATAGGATTTTCGTATGGGTTAAACGCAAAAATGCTAAACGGGATAGTTTAGCATTTTTTATAAAATAAGTATTCGATTCATCAATGAAATTTATATCTTGCTACTACCAAGGACGCTAGTCAACGGCTTTCAGAATTTTTTTATTTTTTGCATTTAATAAAATTACCATATCTGTTTAGTAAGCTCTCAAAGGTAGAAAGTTACGCTCTCACTACACCCAAAAACAAACAATAGGTGATGCAAATTACCCCATGACAATATTTGTCCAAAGTATGACATCTAACCTGACAATAACTGTCACTTTTTAATAAAACTAGGCAGATGAATTTATAGTCTGAATTTTTTTATGTATAAGATGCTGTTTTTCTGTGTGAATTGTCTATAATAAAAGTTGGCACGTTTAGTGCTAATATTAAGATAGGCTTTTAAAGCTTATAAATAAACCAATAACATTTGTGGAGAATGTTTATGAACGCTCAAAAAGGTTTTACCCTTATCGAATTGATGATCGTTATCGCTATTATCGGTATTTTGGCTGCTATCGCGATTCCTGCGTATCAAGATTATACTACTAGAGCAAAAGTGACTGAAATGCTTTCAGTTGCTTCTTCTGCGAAAACTTCTATTAGTGAGGGTTTTCAAAGTGGCGGGATAACTGGGCTAAATGCTGTAGTTGCTGATATTAATAATAAGAAGACTCAAGCTACAAATACCAGTAAGTATGTAGCTAAAGTAGCAGCTACACCAGATACTGGTGTAATTACTATTACTTCTTCGAAAGATAATAGTCTTCCTAGCACTGCTCAAGCTAAGACAATTGTGCTTACACCTTATCAAGGTACAGCAGGGTTATCTAGTACAACTGTTTCTACAGGTGCTCCTTTACAATGGGCATGTTCTTCTGAAGGAAATACAACTGCGACAGCTCGTCTTTCTACTGTAACAAAGGGATCAATGCCAGCTAAATTCGTGCCATCTGAATGTAAATAAATTTTAGGCTAAATTAAAACGTATCATTAATGATACGTTTTTTTATAACGGCTATAATATGACACCTCGTATTAAATTTTTTCTTGTTCACATAATCACCTCAGTAATTATTGCTTTTCTATTGACTCTATTAGTTCTTTTTATTTGGTATCCATCACCACTTGCCACAGCTGTTGGCGTAACGCATATCTTTTTAATGCTATTGGTCATTGACGTAATTTTAGGACCACTTTTAGGTTTATTGGTCTATAAAGAAGGCAAAAAAACACTAAAATTTGACCTAAGTACCATTATTCTCATTCAAATCGCGGCTTTATGTTATGGCGTATTTAGCATTGAACAAGGACGTCCTGCATGGTTGGTGTATAATGTAGATCGTTTCGAATTGGTACGAAAAAATGAATTAATTAACACTAATATTCAGCAAGTACAACCTCAATTCCAACAACCTTCATGGTTTAAACCGCAATATGTCGCCACTGAATTTGCCAAAGACACACAACAACGCAATGATGAAATGTTTGCAGAAGTCTTTAGCGGTATTTCAATTGCGCAGCGTCCAGAACGTTATGTAGAATTGACTCAAGCAAAAACCCAAATTCAACAACGTGCATTACCGCTTGTAGAACTGCAACAGTTCAACCCAAAAACAGACGTTGAAAAAACTTTAGCCAAATATCCAAAAGCAGATGCGTGGCTACCCTTAAAAGCCAATGCAGTGGATATGGTGGTTTTAGTCAATAAAGAATCTGCAAGCATCATCAAAATAGTTGACTTAAGACCATGGGAATAGTTTTAACGACATATTCTTTAACTCCATTTATTAAAACTGAGTGGCTATATCAATCAAATAGTCCGAGTATCTTGCCTCAATTCAAAATTTTCTATCAATAAAGAATGGCACTTTTCCAGCAGTATTTCATAATCTTCTTTCAGCTGCTCATAATCACTTTTTACCGCCTTAGTCAGTATCTTATGTCACCCAACATGAATGTTATCTATACTGCCAAAAATTGTTCAATGCCTAGCTTGATAAGCTAGTTATTCCACTCATTAGCCATCCCGCATTCGCCTGTATCTTGGGTATCGCCATCATTATTTTTATCGCGACATTTGAGACCTTGCGCGTTTAGCGTGAGCGTACCATCATTTGCCATCTGCGATGAACTAATAGGTGTGGCTGTAATTGTCCAACGGTCAGTGAGGGGGGTGGGTGCTAGGGTGATGGTATATAATGCTGTACCACTTCTAGGGAAACTCCCATCTAATCCCGTGCCTGCGTTCGTGTAACTGCCTTGTGCCAGTTTACGCGATTCAATCTGCGAGGCGATATTTTGCAACTCAGTCATCATATCAGTGCGTTTGGTTTTGATGACGTAGCGCTGATAGCTGGGATAAGCAATCGCCGCCAGCACGCCAATAATAGCAACCACGATCATCAGCTCGATTAGAGTAAAGCCTTGTTGGCGATATCGATTTTTCATTACCATGACTCCGAATTAGTATCACAGCTGGTTGGTATGATACTAACGCTACTGTCACTATCTTTGGCTTTGCATTGTGCCCCACTGCTAGTGAGCAAAATCTTATGCGCATCGTTAAATTTTGTGGGATTAGAGGTAGCAAACATCACCCATGCTCTACCTGCAGTCAAGCTATTAGAGAGTTTCGAAGATGCCGTTGGCACTAGACTATTGGCAGTATTGTCGCCATCCACCAATAGTATCTTGTATTGATAATTATCTGCTGTGCTGTTAGCGGGCACATAAATCACCGTATTTGCCACATCATCGCTTGCGCCAGTATCATAACTGTAACTGACCGTACCGTCATTGGCAATTTTTTTGGGTAAAAAGCCTTTATAGGTCAGTGCAGTCGCCCGCCAGCGATTGAGCTCAATCTCTAGCTGCTTCATTTTGGCTTGCGCTTGCGATTCGGCATTGCGGATAGCATATTGCCGATACGATGGGATAGCGATACTGGCGAGTATCGCAACCATCGCTACCGTTACCATCAGTTCAATCAGCGTAAAGCCCTTGTGACGATTCATCATTGCCTCAGTTATTTATTGACTTCATACCAAGTATTTGGCTTTAAGGTATAGCGATCATTGTAGATATTCTCTGGTGCTGAGCCATCACCCGTTGTTTTACTTAGACCAGATAATGGTTGGCTAATTCTATCAAGTCCAATATTATTAGACCCCGTATCACCCGCTAGCAGCTTACCGTTGTCATCACCAAAGTCCACTCGGTTGGAGGCTCTATCGGTAATTGTTTGCGTACCAATCAATAAACGTTGATTGGACAATGTAGAACTACGCGGTCCTAGCGTCAATTCTTGGATACCTTGCCCTGCCCGCGCAAAACCTGCCGTGCCATTTTTTGATGTCGCATACTCATCGATAGCCGCCCCTTCTGAATCAGTGGTTTGTTTTAAGCAGATACCGTAAGGTAGACAGTACAATTGACGCTCCGAGCCGCCCGTGATTTTTGCAGAACAAGACTCAGTGACGCCATAGTTCATATCGGGGTTGTAGACAGTGGTGTATAAGAAACTATCAATGACCTCAGACTTACCCACGCCTTTGGTATATTTTACCCTATCAAAGCCATCAAAGCGCGTTAATGGATAATACCAGCCTTTTTTAGTTTTTACCCCTGTAGCTGGCATGGTACTAGTCGCTGCTTTATACATCATATCTTTTTTATCTTCCAAAGATAATGCAGAAGTGGATGTGGTATCAAAAGCATATAAATCACTAGTGGCTAAGTCGTTGATTTTTTGTACTTTAACCGTAGATCCTGTTTCGGTTCTGGTGGTAAAATCATCGGCATATAAGATTTTATCTGCCAACGTGACATCGGTGTCCATGATGCCATACAGCCTATCGGCATACTTATTGTCAGCACGTAATTTTGACAATGGCGAACTTCTATCACCTGAAATGACATTGACCATGGCAAATAACCGACCATTATTAAAGCTACTATCGCCACGGTAAAAACTGACGACAGGACGCTCATAAAAACGGTGATTATATTTGATATCTGTGCCAGTAAAGGCAGGTTGCAGCAGACGCACGACGCGCGTATTATTAAAGGCAGTTTCAGGTTCAGCTGTGCCACTGCTCACAGGTTTGATGAATCCAGCATTGGTGAAATCAGCACGGAACACTTGCCCACCTAAATCAGCAAAGTATAACTGATCCATATAACCATCGTTGTTGCGGTCAAGGACGGTGATGCCGCCTACGATACTGTTAGTCATCGTACTGACACTGGTTGATGGCGTGGGTGTTGCCGAGCTTGATGCCGACCAAATTAAATCCCCGGTTTTGGCATCGATGATATAGATAGTATTACCTTTTGGAACATATGCAGCATTACAAGTATTCTCTAATGTGGTTTTTTTATCTGATTTTGTTTTTTTCAGTGTCTCTTTTTGATCCTGAGTAAGTGAAGGGTCATTATCAATCTTCTCGATTTGTGCTTCTAGGTCAGCAATTTCATTTGATATGACTGCTGGTACTGTTCCTTGTTGATAATCGTCATACTCATAACACATATCATAACCGCCACCAAAGACTAAGACATCTTTATAAGCATTGACTTTTTTGGTTGTCGAATTTATGCCTGTGGCAATTTTTGCCTTGGTAGGTTTTGACCATATCTGTCCCATACGGTCAAAGCCTGTCTTAGCAGAATCGATTCTAAATAGCATCTTAGGATTATTTTTATCCGTTAAATCCAAGCCATACATACCTTCTCCGCCCATACGCAGACCGCCATAAGCACGGACATAGGTATTACGGCAGTCACGGGTATTATTTGGGTCGTTAACCTTATCTTCTGCACAAGGTGTTACAGTGACTCTGTTATTATCAAGGTCATAAAAATAATTAGCACTCACTAGCCAAGGGGCATCCACACCAAAGTAAGGTTTGCCCACCTCTGTGCTCGTACCATTAATTAATGCCTCTGGTTGTTTATCCAACATTAATTTTGGCATAAAAGCCAAAAGCTCTCTCCCCCCACTGCCTGTAGTAGTGTAGTTATCAGCATTCACCATATGAACCATACCATCACTAGAACCAAATAACGCATAATCGTCGCGTGTGTCAGTCACTGCACCCGTAGTAGCATCTAAGTCTGCTGAATAAGACACCATACTCGGTGTGGAATGAATAGTTGCACCTAAGTGTTTAACAGCTGAAGGCGGTGCAGTAAGTACCAAATCTGTCAATGACTGCGTCTTTTGCGCATCAGTCAATGTAAAACCCAAAAACTGTAGCAAATAATTAATTTTATCGCGGCTGTAAATAGCGGTATCGTTAAAGGTATTAGTGGCACTAATCGCATCTCCACTAGTATCTGACAGATTGGTCAAGGTGAGTTTACCTGCACTAGTAACACCAAATTTGCGTATCACTGGTGTATTCTTTGCGGAATTATCTTCTAGATACAATGTCCTTATGTTATTGACTGCCGTATCAGGGGTTTTCAAATTACTAAAAAAACCACCTGATGTCACTAGATCATTAGCGACAGCACCATCTTTGGTGCTACTCACAGCACTCCATAAATCCTCTGTACTAGGATTTAATTTACCCGCAATGTCAGAGAACAATGGAGCATCGGATACACCGGATTTACCATATAAGGTACCTTCATTAAGGTTATATTTTTTGAGGTTACCTGACCAAACAGCAGTTGATTTACCCACTTCTGCTTGCAAAATCGGATAGTAGGCAACTGCAAGTTGGCTATCTGCGCGATAAGGGTCATCAGGTACTACAATCGTTCCTGAAGGGATTGGTCGAATATCAGCACTTAATACATCCATAAACGCAGCCAAGCTATCTATAACATCCTGTGATGAATCGGCATAGTAATAGCCGCCTCCGCCAAATTCTTGACCAAGTCTACATAAGTTTTGAACATCTTTATCAGTTGATGAGGTGCAGTTATATATTTTCTTGCCATTAATCGTAGTGGGTGTACTTAGACCTGCCATATCTGAACCAAAGCCCACCGTAGCTGTCTTGATAGGAAGACCAGTTGCATTACTATTTGAAGCTAAAATTTGTCCATAGTTCGCCATACAGCCCCAACCTAAAGCACCGTTCGTTCCATTTGGCAATAAGGTACAATCCGTTACTTTAGTGGCAGTAGTACTTAGGGATGTATTCATTAATTTTTGCGCTTGTGTAGCAGTAACACTGGTATTAGGCTCACCGTCTGTTAATAAATAGATTCCATTACCTGCACAGGTAGTTTGTTGAGCCCCTTGCTGATATTTAGTTCTATCCGGTATTTTTGTAATATTATCGGAGTTCGTAAAGCCTGAACCAGTTCCTGATGTGTTAGTGCCCAGCATATAAGCGCCTGCCTCCGCAAACGCACTCGGTGTCGGTGTACCACCCGTAGCACTTAACCCTGCAACATAATTTGCCATTAGCTGGCGATTTGCCATTGTGAGCTTTTGTATTGGATAGCGAATGATGCCAGTTTTACCATCACCATTATAAGAAAAAATACCAACGCCTAAGCCAATATCATTACTAACCGTATTGTTGGTAAGTAAGGTTAACAAAGCCACTTTAAGGCTATTGATTCGATTATAAATTGTCTTATTCGTCGTGCTTGAAGTACAACTTTGCAGATTTGTGATAGTAGTAGTAAAAGTTTTAGTGCTGTCAGTTGCATCTGTATAAACAAAACTTGTATCTTTATTTTGTGTTGTACTCTTCTTACATCCACTCAGTGCTGAATTCATACTACCTGAGATATCAAGCATCATCATGATATTTGGATTGCCAGGCGTGGGCAAGGCATAAATCTCTAGGTCACCAATTTGCTTTTTGACGACATCCGCCTGCGAGGTACTCACCGCCACCATCATCGACATGGCAATAACTACATATTTGATTGAAGTCGTTATTTTACCTTGATACGATTGATTCATTGCTTTAGACCTCTTAACACCAAATTTGGGTTTCATCGTTATCACCACATTATTTTTATGTTAACAAACCTTATCTACCTGATGAGGTTAAAATACATTTTGACGATAATGTCCCTGTAGCTTTGCCAAACGGAATACAGTTGGTTGAGCTTGACATATTCTCGACATCCGCTTGCTCATAAAGCATCTTGCTTGGGGTGTTGGCTTCACGCATACACTTAATGAGAGAAGATTTTCCTGGCTTTACATTGTCTTGGATAGCGGTTTGTTCGAAGCACTTATCAGAACCCACCTTAGGCTCTGCATACGCAGGTAAGGCTGCAGTGGCGCGAATGTCAAACTTGAACTTTTTACTGGTGCGGTTTTCTACTTCTTTCCCAATCACCATTTGTGAAAATGGTTCAGCATCGGTTTCAGGTGGGGTGACCGCAATATTCATCTGGGTCATTGAGGTTTGTCTATCACTTGTGTAGCTATCAGCACTGGTATAGTCGCAGTAGCCACTGTCACGCCCACTCCAGTAGCCCCCGCCTTTTTTTAGGATGCTAGCGTTTTTGGCAAGGTATTTTTTTTCACGTGGATTATAGCAGTAGATAAATTCGTTGGTAGCATTGTCAGAATTGAGTAAAAAATGCCCGATAGCCCCTGACACGCTAGTAATATCTTTATATGCCTGTGAACTAGGATTGGCATTTACCATCGCCTCTAACTTTTGATTGCCACTATCGGCTGATTGTAGCAACAGGGTATTGATTTGGTCAGCGGTGGCAGTTCTGAGATCCGTGGTACTTTGACGTACTGCTATCGCCCCTGCCAACAGGATCAGCACCAAAAACAACAATACTACAATGAGCGCTGCGCCGCGTTGATGAGATGGCAAATTATACGCCTTGTTTATTGGACGAATAAGCGCGGATTGCTTGCTGATCAATAGGATTGGATTGCTCATTGGCTAACTCCCCGCAGTTAATGTCGTACTGGTGTCAATATTGATAACTCGGGCGTTTCTCAATAAGGTCGTAGATTCATAGGTAGTGCGTACCCGATTAGGCTGTCCTGATTTTAATGGCTGAGTTGCACCTAATAACTTAAAACTGGTCGCGACATCGCTACCGATAACAGGTGAACTGCCTCGGACAATCAGCCCAATTTTGACTGCGGTAATGGGCGGCTTGGTGCCAGGCAATGCTAAATACTCACTGGCGGTCAGGTAACGCATCAATCCAGCATCACTAGGTGCGTCAGTTTGGATACCCAACAAGATTTTGAATTGGTCTACCCCTAAGATTACCTCGCTGCCACCGTTTTCATAGTTGTCACTCAAACCAGTAATACCTGTATCTGTAACCCTACCCGCATCGCAAGCTAGCAACAGCCCTTGCCCTGTGGTGCTTGAACTTCTAATAAAATATCGCTCAATTACAGTAGCTTTTGGATCAATATCAGCACTTTCACAATCGGCAATTTTTACACCCGTGGTATTTTTAAATTGAATCGTTAACTGGTCGCTATTAATCCCTGTGATATTAGAATCGCCTCCATTGCGGGTAAAATAAAGATTTTTGGAAGTGTCTGTGCTCTCCAAACCAATATTTTTAGGTGAAATGACGATGCCACCACCCGCCGTTGTATCGGTAATAGAGGTTACTGAATTGCCCAAGTTTGCCAAGCGCAAATGGCTCTCTAGCTGCTGCAAACCAAAAACGCTCGCCTCTTGTAGCTCGCTGCCACTTTTTTGGGTTGAGGCGGTTTTGGTGTTCGTCAGGTATACTTGTATCACCGCAGCAGAAATCAGTAGCCCCAATACCAATGAAATCATTAGCTCTATTAAAGTAAAGCCTGAAGTAGAACGATAATTCGATATCATCAGTATGCCTCCATAATGAAGCATTGTGCACCAAAATTATAGACCGCATCTTCATTAGCGCAGGGTTTGTCTTTAGTCGTATCGGATGCAACGGCGGTATCCAAAAAAATCGGGTCGGTATCGCCCCAAGCCGCAATCAGGCATTGGCGGTCTTGTCCAACCGTACTAGTCGTTGTGGCAACACCACTAGCGCTAGTGGTTGTCGTGCGTTTGGTAGGGCAAGTTGCCATACCCACGTTCAAGCCATTGTCTGTGGCGTATTGCTTGACAGTTAAGGCGTCTTTTACTGCCAGTTGCTTAATCGTACAGGACACAGGCGTACCCCCTGTCATACAACTATCTTTGGTGATAGCCACATTGCTAGTATCTGTATTGGTGAGTGTGGTGGCGGTGCCGTTAATCGCGGTTTTGAATGCGGGTATGCCATCTATATTCGCTCGCATCATCTCGGCAGCGCCTCGCATCACAGTTAAGGCTCGGGTACGCATCAAACTCTCATCGGTGGCTTTGACTGCGGTCATCTGCATCGCAGTGAATCCAAGCACCGCGATTGCTAACAACATCAATGCCACCAGCACTTCTATTAAGCCAATGCCTTTTTGTGAATTCATGAACATGTCCCATTTTTGCTAGTGACAATATTACTGCTTGCATCGACCATGATGGTATATTTATCAGACCCAGCGCCATAACACACTGAAAAATTGGTCGAGCTATCTGTAGCAGTGCCCGTTCCGGTGTCCCCTTGGTAAGCTTTTTTGTAAGGGGTAAAACTAACTGCAGTTAAGGCAGTCGGGCTAGCGGTAATCGTCAATTTTTTGTCTAGCGTATAATCAGATAGCATTTCATCGGCATCTGTTGATAATCTTTTTACATACAGTACGGTAATTTTTTTGCTTGATGAGCTGTTAGTTAGCACTACTCTAGTAGATCGCTGAGCAATCATTGCTTGGGTTCTAGCATCTTTTAGCGCAGCTTCAATGATGTTTGCGGCATCATTTGTTTTGGCTTGCCGAATTTGTTTTTGCATATTTGGCGCTGCCATCGCGACAATGATAGCTATAATCGCAATGGTGATGACAAGCTCAATCAACGTAAAACCTTGTTCACGATCTTGGTTATGATGATACTGTCTGTTCAAAACTTTCATCACGATACCCACCCATACCCCTCGATAAACGACCTATCATACCATGTTTGCTAGCACAAACCATTCTAACATTAAAGCAAAAAACATACCTATTATCGCAGTATTTTTGTTAATTGTCATACCTAAACCTTACTACCGATAGTTTACCTCAGACACTTATCGTTGCTAAGCGAATTAAGACGAAAGGCCGCTCACGTATTATCAAATTAATTTTGAATAGAATACTTTAGAACCCCCAAGAAACCCACTTGTAGCCCGACTTTATCTGCGAGCTTTAACGATATGGCGGTGCAAGTGTGGTCGCAAAACAGTGACAAGCGAAACCTAATGCAAAACATTACCATGCAAGACTGAATACACATGAATATGGGCAGATGGGTGATAATTTGTGAGTAGATTAGCCAATTCAGACAGGGTGGCGCCTGTGGTGACCACATCATCAAATAAAATCAAATTTTTGCTAGGGGGCATATCTGTCAGAGAAAACGCATCTTTGATATTATCTAAACGCTCCTCTCGGCTTAGCCCCTGCTGGTGAGGTCGATCCATTCGCTGCATACCCGTAAAAACAGGGATTTGCCAATGAAAGCTTAGATAAGCGGTTAAAATGGCGAGCGGATCGAAGCCGCGTTGCCTAATGCGCTGTAAACTTGTTGGCACTTTAATGATTAAAGAGTTTTTTGAATGACAACCTTTGGGAATATGCAGTTGTCTGATAGCTTGAACCAAAACGGGCAGATGATGTAACTGCTGCCCATTTTTGTACCCAAGCATGATTTGATTGAGGGGATATTGATAGTAGCCGCTGGCTACGCCACGCAGTGACGTTTGCTTTAGTTGCAAAGTAAAAAATGACGCGGACCATGCAAACCGGCTATGGCATGGCTGACAAAGAAATTGCTGTCGATTAAACCAATGCTCATGGTGAGGCGGGGCTAAGTTATCAAAGCCTGCTGCAGCGCAATCATTGATGCCACATAGTTGGCAGCGGTGATGAACTTTCGCTTGATACACCAACGCCATGGCAAAGGGCAATCGCCACCAGGGCAAGGGGGCCACGATTGCCATAAACGCAGTTAAAGCCCTTTAAAATCATTGAACATGATACCAATACCGATATTGGTGCTCTTATGATTATAGTCTTGGATATTTTCACCATAGCCATGGAATACTTGTAAAATCGCTTTCATACCGCCTGTCAATGGATAGGCATAATCCACCTGTATAGCGCCTTTATTGGTACTAGGATTATAACGCATCACACCGCCGACTGTGCTTTGGTCATTGAGCGGATACAACCAACGCACATCGCCATAGCCCATGTAGTCACCGATATCTGGGTTATCCGAGTCTTTACTATTCTCATTTGCGATTAGCCATAGTCTTGGAATCACGGTGAGTTTGCCCCACTCTGTTCCTGCCATTGCATAGATACGATTCCAAGAACGTGATAACGGGTCTGACTGTCCATTTGATTCATGCACTAGCCCTGCTCCCAACAGTCTTAATGACCCATTCCCGGGCAGATTACCCTTGATAGGCTGTGTCAAAAATATCTCTGGTTGGTAATCTGAGCTGCGAAAAGGTCTTGAATTTTTACCATTGTACACTTGCCAATAAGACTGCTGGGTATAGCCAAGCCAAACATCGGCATTGGTATCGAACACATCTTGGGCAAGCTTGGTTTTCATTGAAATTTGCAGCTTGCTATCTAGATGCTGCAAATAATCTTTCGATGCGCGAACATGATCTTGGGTGGGTGAATGGATGTCATAGTTTGGCGTGGCGTTGTACCAAAGCGGCATAACATACATGGGCAAATGTGGACGTATCGTCAGTATCCCTTTGGGATCATTTTTATCCAAGTCATATAACACACTTAGTGGCGTATATTTTTCCACATCCGCTGCGGTAACCCCCACTTGCTTTAAGATTGTTTTGTCTTGCTTGTTAGGCACCAAATGATCTAATTTTTTTTGCTCGTTTTTGGTTATCGTCGTGGTTGTGGTCGTGACGGTTGCCGTTTGATCCACGGCTAACACTGGCACCGCTTTACCTTCTTTGAGACTCACTTCCAAGGTTTTGGCAATATCAAGGGGCGCCTTGGCTTCAGGTTCGATTTTACCAACGCTTATCTTGTCAAAACAAGCTAAACGCGCGACATTATCAGTGATTTTTGAACAGGTTAGCAGCGTTTGTTGGTCGACAGAAATAACAGTTGTTTTTATTAAAGTTTTTGTTGAAGCTCTTGTTGAGGATTTTGTTGAAGTTTTTGCGTGCGCCGTTGCTGTAACTGTTAGTGTGGCTAGTATAGCAAGCGATAAAGAGGTACGGTAAAGCGTAAGTTGTGACATAGGTTGACCTTCTTACAAAAATATCGTTCATGATAGCAAAAATTGATGACAAATAGTTAACAAATGCATAATAATTTTTAACAGTAAAGTAAAATTATAATCAACTATTGGCTCGTCAATTATTGGTATTTCTATGGGTGCTTGTATGGATAATTCTATTGATACTGTTGGCCTTTATACTCAAGCCAACCGTCTTGATGACGGCTAGCGGGGTCACGGTGTGTCCAATGTACAACGCCACCTTTGTCGTTATAAATATATTCACCATAAAAACGAATGGGATTGTTCGCTTGGATGCCCTCGATGCGGGGTGCCAAATCAATATTATGGGCAATTAACACCGTGATGTTTGGGTAGTTATCAATTTTGACCAAAAATTTTTGATGGCGGCTACCCTCATTATCGTCTTTTAGCACTTTAATCACTGTGCCACATCCTAATACCTGTCGTTTAACGCTGGGATTTTTAGCTTGATAAGCTTGATTAATTACGGCATTGTTGCATTGAAGATTTGTTGCCTGACGTTTTTTGTCAGTATAAGCTCCTGAATTTTTAACCGTCTGTTGATTGGACTTTAAGCCTGTTAATGGCGAATTTGGGCTTGCTAACTGGCTATTTCCGCTTTGATTTTGGCTTGGCCGTTGGTCGGCATTGCCTTCATAGGAACACCCAGTGACAAAAATTAGCACCCCCAAAGTTAACGAGATGGCTATAGACTTTGCTAAGTGATAGTTCAATTTTTATTTAACCTTAATGGTTGGATGAGTCGGTAAATCTGTTAACTTACTTTTATTTGACTGAGTTTTCTTTAACCAAGTTTAATTGGACTTAATTTAATTGGGACAAGAGTTGCTCAAAATCAGGGCGTTTGACCTCACCGTTTTGTCTTGCGACCAGTTGACCGTTTTGGTAATACAACAATACAGGCGGACCGAACACAGATAATTTTTTATAGATTGCTTGGCTATCCGGCGTATTGTCAGTCACATCGAGTTTGACAACTTGCCAGCTGGCTAAACTTTGCGGCGGGTTGGCAAAAAGTGTTTTATCCATGATACGACATTCAATACACCATTCTGCAGTGACATCGACGACTAGCTTTGGATATTGCGCAAGCAAGGGCTCAAGCTGTGATAGTTTAGTGATTTTAATCGTATGGGTGGTCTTCGTTGCCGTTAATGCCGATTGCCCTGAGGTATTCACAAGCTTGTTAAGCGGCTGCCAACTATCTTGACTACCTGAGGCAGTGCCTATCACAAGACAGGCTGACCAGATGCATGCTAGCAATGCTAGTGCTTGAGTGAGTAGTTGACCTTTTTTGCCTTGCCAGCGCCACAGCCATAAGCCAATTACAGCAAACCAAAGCGCCCATAGCATCAGCATCCAGCTTGATAGCCATATACGCTCTATCATCAATAAAGCGACGCCAAATAACAACAAACCAAAGCTAGTTTTGACCCAGTTCATCCACTCGCCTGCTTTTGGCATAAAATTACCTTGGGTGGCGCCGAGTAAAATGAGCGGCGTAGATAGTCCAAGCCCCAACAAAAACAATGCGGCAAAACCCATCACAGGATCACCCAATGCTGCTACGCCTGCCAACGCGCCTGCAAGGGGTGCCGACACACAAGGAGAGACAACCAGTGCAGAAAACAAGCCCGTCAAATAACTACCACTTAAGCTACCGAGTCGATTTTCCCCAATTTGGCTGATTTTTTGGAACTTGACGCGAATAGCATGCGGCAATTGCCAGCGAATGACATCCAACATGTACAGTCCAAGCAAGATAAATAACCCTGCAAAAACTAATAAAATGACAGGATTTTGTAGCCAGTTTAATATACCCAAAGATTGCCCAAATAACGCAACCACTGCACCCAAAATGCCATAACTGGTGGCAACACCCAAACCATAACTACCCGTGAGTAACAATCCTTTTTTGGCGGATGGACGATGTTGACGGGCAACGATATTGGCTACAATCGGCAGCATGGGTAACACACAAGGGGTAAAAGCTAACCCTAATCCTGCTAAAAATAATAGCAATAATGCAACACCGCTATGATGGGTCAATCCAAAAATATCTTGATTGCTAGCGCTAGCCGTCAAACTCGTTGCCACCGCCGCCGATGAAGCCGCGGGTTTAGTCATGATAGTTGTTTGGACAGGTTGAGAGGATGCCATAGATACGACAGGGGCGGATGCGATTAACGGTGCTGTGGTTGATGCGACTTGCTGCCCCGCTGCGGCAGTACTGCCACCGGAAATCGTTTGTTTGGCAGACGGTGGGCTAGTTGCCTCATTGACGGTTTTAGCAGGGGGCAAGCTAGCAGATTGCTGAGTCGTTATCGAGGCGGCGTCATTGGTCGTCGCCACAGTATCGGTGACTTTGGCTTGCGCCGCTTTTGACGTCATTGCGTCTGATTTTTTTGCGCCATTTTTGGTGGAAGCTGGCAATTGGGTGATGACAAATTTGGTCTTTTCAGGGGGATAGCAAAGTCCTACTTTGGCACAGCCCTGCCATTTGACCGTAGCAGGTTGCGAGGTGATTGCTTTATCCGCGCTCAACGTAGTTGTGGCAGTAAAGGGTTGTTCAAACACAGGCACCCGACCAAAATCCGGGTCATCCACATAGGTCGGTGCTGCACTAAATTGTAGTGGCGTCGCGGTTACCCCGTCAGGCAATTGTAAGGTTAATTTATCCCGATACGCATAATAGCCTGCTTTAACGTCCACATGAATGGTCACTACTTGCCCTTTTTGTTCAGTATAGACTTTAAAAGCCTCATGCACCGGTAGCGGCTTGTCTTTGGCGGTCAAGCTGGGATTGTCATTACCGCCAAAAACCTCGCTTAAACTAATCGCTTGGGCGCTTGGCATAGTGAGGCTAGTGACAGCCAGTAGCATGCCAAGTAGAGAGACATGACGACTAACGGTTCGAAAACAAAACAATGGCGTAGGCATAGGGGATATATTTTTCAAAGACAACTTCTCATATATTTTAAATTTATACGTTTTAAATTTATACGTTTTAAATTTATACGTTTTAAATTTATACGTTTCAGATTTATACGTTTCAGATTTATACGTTTTAAATCGCGTAATTATACTATGACGGCTAATTTTAGCTAATCCCTGTCCAAAAACCTAGCAAAAAAAATCAGAGTGCGTGACTCTGATTTCGTTAACCCAGTGAAAACACCAAACTTATAACTTAGCAAAAATGTCTGCGTCTTGACCTTCGCCGCCTTCTTTGCCATCAGCCCCCAATGAGAACAAATCATAGGTTCTGCCTTCTGTACCTGGGATGACGTATTGTAGGTCATTATCCCAGCCATCTTTAGGAAAACCGCCTTTAATATACCCGCCTTCTGGCCAGTTTTTGGCGCCTTGTGGTGGCTTATTTAAGGCTTCTAACCCTTCTTGGGTGGTGGGATAGCGACCATTGTCCACCTTAAACATATCAATGGCATTTGAGGTGGTAGATAAAGCCGTTTCGGTAGTTTTGACGCGGGCTTTGTCACTTTGACCCACCACTTTGGGTACCACAAGACCTGCCAAAATTGCCAAAATGACAATCACCACCATGACTTCAATTAAGGTAAAACCCGCTTGACGATTTTTTGATACATGAGCACAACACATACGAATTTCCATTTTTTAAATTTTTAGCACGTTTGATAAGGTGTTAGGATTTTACACGGCTTTTTTGACAATTTGCATACCGATTTGGTTAATTTTGTCGGCTGATTTAGCCATTAATTATTTAGCCATTAATTATTTGGCTGTATGAGTGTTTAGCCTGCCAAGTCATTCATATTGATAATCGGTAGCATCACTGCCATTACAATAGTCATGACAATCACCCCCATCAGCACCAACATTAGCGGCTCAAGTAGTGACAATAGCGTGCTAATCATATTGGTGGCTTCATTTTGCTGCATCGCTGCTGCACGCGTCAGCACGTCATCAAGCTCGCCTGAATTCTCACCGCTTTTAATCATTTGTACCATCATCGGCGGAAAATAATTACTGCGCTCAAGCTGGCTTGATAGGCTCGCGCCTTCGGTGACTTTTTCTGTGGCGTTCACGATGGTATGTTTGATATGGGTATTGGTGGTGACTGCCGCGCCGATGGCTAGTGCTTCCACCAATGGCACCCCTGAACGTACCAAAATCGCTAACGTACTGGCAAAACGTGATGCGTTCAGGTTTCGCGATAATTTACCAAACACCGGCAAGCGCAAGATAAATTGGTCAAAAGTGGCTTTGCCTGCCGCCGTTTTAATAAACTTCACAAATAAAAACACCGCACCGATTAGCCCACCTAATATCAGCCACCACCATTGGGTTAAGAGATTAGACAATGCCAACACCACTTGGGTGATCCATGGCAGCGCTTGCTCGGATTGTTCAAACACTTTGACAATTTTTGGCACGACAAAGCTCATCAAGCCCACCACCACTGCTACCGCCATCACCAGCAAAATTATCGGATACACCATCGCGCCTTGTACCTTTTTTTGCATGGCAAAGCGATTTTCGGTGTAATCGGCTAACTGGTTTAAAATCAAATCCAAATGCCCTGAGCGCTCACCTGCGGCAATGGTGGCGATATAAATTGCTGGAAAATTACCGGAGTCTTGTAGCGCGCTCGCTAGGCTATAGCCTTCCAATACTTTGGCACGCACGCCATGCATCAACGCTTTGACATGCGGTTTTTCGCTTTGTTTGGCAATCGCTTGCAACGCTTGTTCAATCGGTATGGAAGCTGCCAACAACACCGACAATTGGCGGGTGATTAATGCCAAATCATACGCGCCCACCCCTTTTTGCCACAATCGGTTGCGACTGACATCGGTTTTTTTTACAGGTGAGACTTCGACAGGCAGTAAATTTTTATCGCGCAGTTGTTGGCGGATGAGTCTAGCAGAATCGGCTTCCAGAATACCTTGGTGTGACTTGCCTTGGGTATCCATGGCTTTGTACTGAAATGCGGGCATGTGAATTCCCAACGGGTAAGATTAGCGTTATTTTAAAGGCTTAATAGGCTGAAATAAAGACTCGTTTTCATTGGAATCATATTGTACCAATACCGATAGCTCATCGCGCAAGTCTTGTTTGTTAAAGCTATTGACCTCAGTAATCAGCATTTTCTCGATTCGTTTGTCAACAGCGTATTCACTGATTTGCGCACAATAGATGGCTAATTGATAAACTTGCGCTTTGAGCGACTCATCGAGTGATTGCAATAGTCTCACTAATTCTGCCACATTGATGACTTGGTAAGGGTAATTAGGAATCGCCGCCTCTTTTAATGGGGTGACTGAATAGTTGACACCGAGATGGGCAAAATAATAACAACTAAATAGATAACCTAGAATATGCCCGACAAAATAACCCCGGTCGTTGTGATAGCATGCCACCCCCAAAAACTGAATCACGATCGCCGCCAAACTATGCTCAAGACCGCGAAATTCAGCTGACGATGGCATCAAGCCTAAGGTTGGCAGGTTCATTAAATTTTTGTTTTGGCTGACAAGCTGCCAACCAGTCGGTCGCTGCGGCGGTAAATGATGGCTAATGGACATCACCAAATCATCGACAATATGTAAATTATTGAACAAATGCTGCAGTTGCATCAGCCCAACATTATCGCGCATGTTTAAATATTTGGCGACTTGCAGTTTTTTAGTTTCAATAAATTGGGATTTTTTACTGGAGATATAAAATAAAAGTTGGTGGGGTTGGGAGTGCTCAAAATACTGGGTCACCGCATTTTCTTGCGCATGAAACACGGCCGTGTATTGACTGGTAACATCCATTGGGTTAACACCACGATGGTCCATCGCAGGGTGTTCTGGATTGGGCTTGATTTGCAAGCCATGTGCTTCGACAGGTTGACCTTTGGTAGTTGAAGTTTCCATGTTGGCAATCGCAGCTGATAAAATATGGGACAATGCTTGTCACTATATCATACCCCTGTCGACATAACCTAACAGATATTGCTATGAAAATAGACTGGTCATTCTTGGTTGCGATAAACTGGCTATAAGATATAAAGCTTGCTATAAAAGTGGCGATAACCACAAAACCGCAGCAAACCTGCTTTTTTGTGGTTACTCAGGGTTCTCAACTACTGACTCATTCCTCGCTCAAGCTGTCAGCAAAATGCACACTATCGGTTCGAAACGACTGGCGATATTTTCGTGGTGACATTTTATAGACGCGTTTGAATGCTTGGCTAAAGGTACTATCGGAGGCATAACCCACTAACTCGCTGATACGGCTGATGCTATTTTCTTGTAGCCGTAAATACCGCGCTGCAAGACGAAGTCGATAGTCGGTTAAATAAGTTAACGGCGGCACCCCCACCACCTCACGAAAATGCTCGGCAAAACTACTGCGTGACATCCCGGCGACTTCAGCTAACTTATGAATGGTCCAATTGGTCTCGGGTCGATCATGCATGACTGCCAACGCCTTGGCAAGGTAAGGGTCTTTCACAGCTTTTAGCCAATTATCTGTCGCTTCAGGCAAGTCCTCAATATAATTGCGTACACACTCAATCATCAAAATACTGGCGATACGATTGATAATGGTCATTTTGCCAAGTCGGTTCTGCTCAGACTCTAATGCCAAAAATTTGACCCCCAAATCAAGCATAATCATTTTTTGCTCATCGTTTGATTCGCTTTCTGGCAAAATTTTTGGTAAAGCGCTTAGTAACGGACGCGTAATCTCTCTATCGTAATGGCACACAATTGCGACCATTTCGGTTATTTGCGCTGGCTCATCACCTTTGCTATGAATAGCGGGTTTACCCAAGTTGATAGTTTCAACAGTCTGGTTGCTTAATAAGGGAGCAATGTCAATTGATGGGATATCCGATTGCCCCACACCACAAATAAGGTGTTTCTTGCCGCCTGGCACCATGACCACATCGCGCGCGTGTGCGTTGCGATATACATCATCGACCTTAATACTAATCCCACCTGTGGTAATCAAATAAAACACGATACAATCTTTTTTATCTAACTCAAATGACCACTCCCCAGTGGCGTGTATATAGTGATACTGAGTTTGATACAAATGTATATCTTCAAGCAACATACTGAGTGCATCCATTAATTTTTCCTAAGTTATTAACACAGCAATTTAAAAAAATGCAACATAAACTACAAACGAGCTAACTTACAAGCCAAACTTTGGTAATTGGACTTGAGATAAAAATTTAAAGACGTATACATAAACCGTCATCCTCATTATCAGCAATCATATCATCTTTTACAGGCGCTGCTGATTAAGTTTGAGTCTGTAGGGCTACTAAAATCTAGTGTCACCGCCCAAAAAAATGCTTTATTTTTCAACGATTTCAAAGGTAATGGCATAACAGGTAATAATAGTTAGTGAACACTTGTTATGGGTTATACGATAACGGTAGGATGTTTGGGTGTCTAAGCAAATAAATAAGTGAATAAATAGCTAAGCAACTAAACCTAATCAGCCAAATCAGCTATTTGGCTTTTTTTCGATTTTGATTTATTATCATGCTTTATTATCAATGGCTTAACTATAATCTATAACCATTCCATCATCGCTATGAATCTATGAATGCTCATCACTTGCGTAAACAGTTACGTCAACAACGTCTACGCTTATCCAAGCGCCACCGTAATCGTGCCGCTTATCAAGCACGACGAAGTTTGAATCGACTACAGCATCCTGCTTTAACTGGCAAAAACGTCAAGATCGGGATTTTTGCAGATGCCTTTGGGGAGATGCCTACCCAACCGCTGATGGATTGGGCGAGACAGCGCGGTTATAGTATTTATTTACCTGTCGTTACCGGCAAATATCAGCCGCTTGTATTTATCCAATTTAACCAAAAAACTTGGCGACAATCTCGCCTACCCAAACACCCGCTAGGTATGCGCCAACCTGAGAAAGGAAAAATGCTTAACGTAGCGGCGCTTGATGTATTGTTTATGCCGCTAGTGGCAGCGGATAAAATTGGCAATCGTATGGGTATGGGTGGCGGTTACTATGACCGCACCTTAGCCAAGGCTAAAAACAAACCGCTTAAAATTGGCTGGGCTTATGATTTTCAATTGGTTGAAAAATTAAATGCTAATCCTTGGGATATCACGCTTGATGCCCTCATCACGCCGAGTAAACTATGGATATTCCGACGCTATTTGGTGTCTAAAGAATGAATGGATAATAATTAGATGAACGATAAAAAAAACAATGACAGCATTCCAACTACCGCTTCAGATTCACCAACTAATAATGCCAAATTAACTGAAAATCTTAATGAATTAAGCGATGCAGAAATTGCCAGTGTCATGAATCCCGCTAGATTAACGCAACTTTTAACCCAAGCGGATGCCTTTACCCGAGTGAATTCTGAAGACTTGGATGACTTCTAGGCAGTAATGAATCAATATTAGAGTGACTTTATGATTAGTATATTATTGGGATTGTTGGCTTGGTTGTTGCCGCTACTGGGATTAACACAACCTGTTTTGCTGAAGTGTTGGCTAGGTGAGGCTTGGTTTATTTTGATAATCTTTGTCAGTATGACAGCTTGCAATTTGGCGATTTGGTTTGAGCTTTATGCCCAATACAAGCGTTTAATAATTGAAGATTATAGCGCCATGCTAGATATTTTTCCTTCAAGCGTCAAATTTGGGCTTTTTTTAATTATCTTGACTCTTATTTTAAATGTCTTTTTGCTATGCCGAGCTAGAAAATTGCCTTAGCCACCACAATTTTTAGCCTTTTAAATCCCTTCATATATTCTTTTTTTCCCTTTGAATCGCTAGCCTTGCAATTTTTTGCATTGACGCCATTTATATTTTTAAGTCTATCAGCAAGCCATCATTTGCTCACAAATGGTCAGTTGCTTGTTGTGTTATTTAAGGGGACATAGTATATGCAAGATGATGTTTTAATGACAAACCCAGAATCATCTGAGTCGCAAGACTTCACTACGCTACCATTGTTAGCTTTACGTGACGTTGTGGTATATCCACAAATGCAAATTGCTTTATTTGTGGGTCGTGCACCTTCAGTTAAAGCAGTCGAGCTTGCGCAAAATGAATTCGACAATAAAGTATTGGTGGTGGCACAAAAAGATTCACTATCTGAAGACATTGATGCCAGTAATCTATTTGAATATGGTACGGTGTGCCGTGTCGTCAATACCATGCCACATGAAAATGACGAAAATTGTATCAAAGTGCTGATTGAAGGTCTGTACCGTGCCAAATTGGTCGATATCCAAGACACCGATGAGGAAGAAGCGGTATTATTGGCCGATTTTGAAAAAGCGCCCATCACCGTGAATATGAGCGCTCAAACGCAAAAATCGCACAAAGAAGCGTTAGTTGCTTTGTTTAGCAAATATGCGGAAAATCGCCTACGTAACTCACGCGAGTTGATTCGTGTGGCAGAGCGTATCAACTCGCTTGAAGAGTTGGTATATTTCATTGCGACGCGTGTCTCACTCAATTTATCGATTAAACAAAACTTTTTGGAAGTCGATGATTTGACTGCGCATATCAAAGCGTTGTCAGACTATTTGATTCAGCAAAGTGCCGAGCACAATATCGAGCAAGAATTACAAGAAGCGGTCCGTCGCCAGATGGAAAACAACCAGCGCGAGTATTTCTTAAATGAAAAAATGAAAGCGATAAAATCTGAGCTTTCTGACCTTCATGAAGAACGCGGTGAAAATTATGAAGACGACGACATTGCCGAGCTAGAAAAACGTTTAGCGGAAGCCGATTTGCCAGAAGCGGTGCGTAAAAAAGCAGAAAATGAGTTTCGTAAACTCAAAACCATGCCTGCCGCCTCTTCTGAGTCATCGGTCGTACGTAACTATGTCGAGTGGATTTTAGATACGCCTTGGAACAAAACCAGTGATGTCTCAATCGACCTCAATAAAGCCCATGACGTGCTTGACACTGACCATTATGGTTTACAAGACGTGAAAGACCGCATCTTGGAGTTCTTGGCAGTGCAATCTCGCGTGGATACCTTAAAAGGTCCGATTCTGTGCTTAGTAGGTCCGCCTGGGGTGGGTAAAACATCCTTAGGTGAATCCATTGCCCGTGCGACAGGTCGTGAGTTTATCCGTATGGCATTGGGCGGTGTGCGAGACGAAGCCGAGATTCGTGGGCACCGACGTACCTATATCGGTGCTATGCCAGGTAAAATCGTACAATCACTCTCAAAAGTGGGCGTAAAAAATCCGCTATTCTTACTCGATGAAATCGATAAAATGGCGCAAGATTTTCGTGGTGACCCTGCTTCAGCGCTGCTTGAAGTGTTAGATCCATCGCAAAATCATAGCTTTAACGATCACTACTTGGATATGGATTTAGACTTATCACAAGTGATGTTTATCTGTACCGCTAATAGTATGGATATCCCGCCTGCACTACTTGACCGTATGGAAGTGATTCGTCTGCCAGGTTATACTGAAGATGAAAAAATCAGCATCGCGGATAAATACTTAGTACCAAAAGCGATTCAGCAAAACGGCTTAAGTGATACTGAAATTGATATCACCGATGAGGCACTCAAAGCGATTGTACAGCGTTATACCCGTGAAGCAGGTGTGCGTAACCTTGAACGTGAAATCAACAAAATCGCCCGCAAAGTGGTGAAACAAAACGTTGAATCATCGGGCAAAGACAAAGCGGAAGATAAAGCAGCGGCACACAAATTAACGGTCGATAGTTCAAACGTCGCTGATTACTTGGGTGTATACCAATTCGATTATGGCTTGGCGGAGCAAGAACCTGAAGTCGGCCGTGTCACAGGTTTGGCTTGGACACAAGTCGGTGGTGAGCTATTGACCATTGAAGCGGTTGCGGTGCAAGGTAAAGGTGAACTAAGTTTTACAGGTTCACTGGGTGATGTGATGAAAGAGTCAATTCGTGCGGCGATGACGGTGGTTCGTGCCCGTGCTGATAGCTTGGGCGTCAGCTATGATAAGCTCAAAGGCACAGATATCCACGTGCATATGCCAGAAGGTGCGACCCCTAAAGACGGTCCATCCGCCGGTATTGCGTTAACACTTGCGTTAGCCTCTGCGATGACAGGTATTGCTATCCGCCCCGATATTGCCATGACAGGCGAAGTTACTTTGCGTGGCAAAGTGCTGCGTATCGGTGGCTTGAAAGAAAAACTGCTTGCAGCGCATCGTGGCGGTATCAAACACGTGTTGATTCCAAAATCCAATGAGCGTGACTTGATTGATATTCCTGATAACGTCAAACAGGGCTTAAGCATCCAGCCAGTAGAAACGATTGATGAAGTATTTAAAGCCGCTTTGGTATCACAACCTGTGGCGTTAAAACCCAATCAATTACCCGTCGATGCCAGTGACATTAGTTTAAAAAGCTAGTTTAAAAAGCTATTTTAAAGAGCTAGCTTAAAAAGCTAAGCTGCCACTGAAGTAAAAGCTGAAATTAAATAATAATGAAGTAAAAAAAAGCTGAGATTGATTCTCAGCTTTTTTTATGCAGGCAAAAATTATTCCACCGATGTTTCACGCGGCAAATCACCTTCTTGAGGGGCTGATGCCATGTCTTTATCCAACTCATAGAAGTTTTGGTTATCTGCCTTATCTTTTGATGCCAAGGCAAATTTATCACGTAGATTATTGATTAACGATTCTTCTTCGATTTGTTCTTTGACAAACCATTGTAAGAAATTAAACGTTGCCCAATCGCGCTCTGCCATGGCTTGGTCCACAAGTGCATAGATTTTTTTTGAATTTTCTAACTCATGTTGCCAAACGTCTTCGATACAGGTTTCAAGACTGACAGGGTTATCACGCGGTGCGGGAATCGCTTCAATTTTAGCTTCGCCACCACGCTCATTGATATAGGCTAAAAATTTGAACATATGATTACGTTCTTCAGCGGAATGCTTATAGAAAAAATCTGCAATACCTGGGTAATTGTTCACTTCCGCCCAGCTACCGAGCGCAATATACGCCTGCGCTTGCGTGGCTTCTTCCATCATTTGCTTGTTTAACGCTTTTTCCATTGTGTCTGAAATACGTTTATCGTTTGACATGTTATTTTCCTCTGATGATTTTTTTGTGGCTAATTTTATAAGATGGCTAATCTTGACTAGACAACTTTATCGCCTAATTGGCTACCAAGATTGGCTATATAGTTGTTAAGGATAAAACAGAGCATTATCAATACTATTGCCGTTAGTTACCGTTAATTGCATTGGTAATGACGCTCACAGTATAGATAAAAAGTTGGCAATAAACAGGATTTTTTACTCAATTTAGCTGAAAGATACACAAGCCTTTAACATAAAAATACGGGGGAAAACGCGCAAGGTGACCCCAAATTTTTCCTCGCTATTCAATCGCTTTGTTTTGCGTTGCCAACCAACTAAACACACAATTAATCGCCATCAAAATAGTTAAAAACCCCATCGATAGTGTCCAAGTATGACTCAAGTCTTTAAGCCACCCTGTCACAATCGGACCGGTTATTGCGATGCTATAGCCCACGGTTTGTGCCATCCCCGATAGTTCAGCGGCTTGTTGACTATCCTTTGATTTTAAGGTAAAAATCATCATACATAAGGTAAAAATCACCCCACATCCAAAGCCAGATGCGATACTCCAAACCCATACCCAGCCTTGCAGGGGTAAAAACCCAAAGCCAAACACGCCTACCAAGTTTCCCACTGCGGCAAGCAACGCTAACGTGCGTAAATTCCACTGGCTAGAAACCCATTTGGTCAACAGTAAAATCGAAGGAAAAGCGACCAATTGAAACACCATGCCCACGTTACCTGCTTGCGCTTTGCTCAGCCCTTTATCAATGAGTAACGACGGTAAAAAACTGGCGAGCGTATAATAAAGTAGTGATTGCAAGCCCATAAAGGCACTAATCCACCATGCCATCGGGATTTTCCAGACCGATTTTCGGCTTGGTTGTCCCGCTTCGGCAACCGCTTGATTAATGACTTGAGCATCATGGGTGCTAATTTTTTGCCGTAACCGCAAATGAGCAACCATTAGCCAAGCTGCTACCGCTGCCACAGAGACCCAGCCCCATACCCCCAGTGCAAATTGCCAATTGGACAAGCTGACAAGCCACATCGCAATGCCTGACGCAAAGCCAGCAAACACCGACAAAAACATCGAATAGCTTCCCATCACAAGCCCAATGTGATTGGGAGTGTATTTTTTGATGACGGCAGGGATTAATACATTGCCGAGTGAAATCGCCAACGATAGCAGCACCGTGCCCGCTAGCAAAAACCCTAATTGCGGATGCGCCACTCGTACAAAAATACCGATGGCAAGCAAACTGGTTGCCAAAATCATGGTGTTTTCCAAGCCAATCCGCCGTGACAGCATAGGGGCAACAAACGAACTCGATGCAAATGCCATGACAGGAATCGTACCAATCAAACCAATGGTTTTGGTCGTTAACCCCAAATCTTGCTGAACCAGTTTTGCTACCGCACCAAACCCAATAATGGGCGCGCGCATATTGATAGCGAGCAGTAAAATAGCAATGACTACCGTGACAATTAATGCCTTGCTCGGGGCAGTCGCTACCGGCATCTGAGACGCATTAGCAGCAGGGTGAATATTCGACTCGCTCGATTGCGACAATGAGAATTTCATACATCTTCCAAAATTTTAACTAGGTAATCTATTAGCACGGGTGATTTAATAAGCTTATTTTCATGGGCTTGAGTTAACAGGCTTGGTTTAACGGGCTTGATTTAAAAGGTTATCTTTTAACACATTCGCCAAGCCAGCGCACGGTTTATTCACATAGCGGCTAAAAATTCACTGTCTATCCGTTTTGCTCAACCGTTAGCCCAAATTTTATAATATCAGTGGGCTGCGATAGATAAATTTTTAACCAATTTATGCTACTATGTATTGTTTGTGCCAGCCTTTGGCGCATTGGTTTGGTAACTTGATTTGGTAAATTGACTTAGCAAATTGATTGGCCACATTGATTTAACACATTGATTATCTTGTAAGGATTTGTCATGGTGGATACGCTTACTTCAAACGCAGATGCAACGCCCGAAATTAACACTCGACTGTGGAGCACCTTGATTCGCAACCTAACGCCCTACACTCCGGGTGAACAGCCCAAGCACGACAATCTGTGTAAGCTTAATACCAATGAAAACCCTTTTCCACCCTCTCCCAAAGTCGCTGAAGCCATCGCACAAGTTTTGCTCAATCAAGCGGATCATTTAAAGCGCTACCCCGCCCCAGAATCTGATGAAGTACGTGCGGTAATGGCGGAAGTTTATGATGTAGCCCCCAATCAAATTTTTGTCGGTAATGGCTCTGATGAAGTTTTGGCGCATATTTTTGCTTGTTTTTTTGTCAAAGACCGTTCGGTATTAACCCCTGATATTGGTTATAGTTTTTATCCTGTGTATGCCGATACTTTCCACGTGAATTTGGTGACCATTGCGCTCAAAGCCGATTTTAGCATTGATGTCGATGACTATCGCCGCCCTTGCAGTGGCATTATTATTGCCAATCCCAATGCGCCAACTGGTGTGCTTTTGCCGCTGGCGGATATCGAAAAACTCCTTCAAGAACATCGCAATGCGGTCATTGTGATTGATGAAGCGTATATTGATTTTGCAGACACACCCAATGCCTCTGCGGTCAGTTTGATTGATAAATATGATAACTTAGTGGTGACCCAAACCTTTTCAAAGTCTCGCTCATTAGCAGGGCTACGTGTCGGCATGGCGTTTGCCAATCACTCACTGATTGAAGCGTTAAATCGCTATAAAAATAGTTTTAACAGCTATCCACTAGATCGCCTTGCCCAAGCAGGCGCGGTTGCTAGCTTGCAAGATAACGATTATTTTGTTGCCTGCAACCAAAAAGTCATTGAACTACGCCATGATGTCACGCAAGCTTTGACCCATTTAGGCTTTACTGTCTTGCCTTCACAAGCCAACTTTGTGTTTGCCAAACCACCTGCTTCGATGGGGGAAACCATACAGGTATTTGAAAAACTGCGGGCGCAAGGGGTGATTGTTCGCCATTTTAACAAACCAAAAATTAGTAGTTATTTGCGTATTACCATCGGTACAGCAGAACAAAATCAGCGATTACTAGATACCTTAACAAATTTGGTTTGACCGCTGTGAGTGACCCTAGCATGCAGTTTTTTATCAAATGCCAAAATATCGAAACAGGCAAGGTGGTGACTTATCGCTTTGCTCATCAAGCGGATTTATTGGCATTTAGCCAGCAACTGGGTCGCAAAAAACTGGCGATTGTGGACACCCATATCGCCTTTTATGATATTGAGCCAGTGTTTAATCCCTTTGAGGACGAAAGTGCGCCCATCAGTGCAGGCGAACTCAATACCGCGCTTGATGGCAGGTTGTTGTAACGTTACTGGTGCAATATTTTTAATAAATTTCCTACTTTATCAAAACATTCTTGGTACTCTGCCTCACAGTCTGACGCAATCGTGATGCCGCCGCCTGCCCACAGACTGACATTATTATCTGAAGCTTGTAGCGTACGAATCAGCACATTCCATTGCCCTGTGCCATCAAAATTGAGATACCCCATCGTACCACAGTAAGCCCCGCGCGGTTTGGCTTCCAATTCATTGATGATTTCTACCGCGCGCTTTTTGGGGGTACCCGTGATTGACCCCGCGGGCAGACTTTCAAACAATACCGTCCAAGGGCTAATATTGTCCTTGAGTGTGGCGGTGATGGTGCTCACCATATGATGCACATTGCTAAAACTTTCGATATCAAACAGTTTTGGGACTTTTACCGTTCCAGTCTTGGCATATTTGCCCAAATCATTGCGCAGCAAATCGACAATCATGACATTTTCGGCGATGTCTTTTTCGCTGCTGGCAAGTTCATTTTTATTGGCTTGGTCAGCGGCTACGCTTTGTCCGCGAGGGCGCGTGCCTTTTATCGGTTTGGTAATGATGCAACTTTCGCCTTGGGCATTGTTGGCAAAGGTAAAAAATAGCTCAGGTGAGCAGCTTAGTAACTCATAATTGCTGAGTGCTAGATATCCTGCAAAGGGTGCCTGGGTGGATTGATGCAAGCTTGGCAAATAATCCACCAACTGCTGATTGGATAACTCACCTTGCCAGCACTGGGTAAGATTAATTTGGTAGCAGTCCCCTGCTGTTAGGTAGTCTTGAACTTTGTAAAAGGCGTTTTCATAATCGCTGGTTTGCCAAATTGGCTGCAGCATTATAGGGTTAACAACAGGGTTATTTTCAACGGTTAACGTTTGCGTCAGCCAATGTTGAATCACATCTATTTGCTCAATGGCTTCTTGTGTGGTTGCATGTAGTTGCCAATGATTATTTTCAAAGGTTAGATAAATATCATAATGTCCCAAAAATAGCTGCGGCTGATTGGGCGTTAAGTAACTGGATTCCCCGTGATGTGTACTTGCTTGCACATGGTTTGCATTTGCTAAATGATGCGCTGATAAATCGTAGCTAATAAACCCCATCAAGCCATCTTGGTAGCCCACACTAGCCGTATGTTGGATAGCAGACTGCTTAGATGATAGCTGCTGGTGTTGATAAGCCTCAAGCGCAGCAGTTAATTCGCCAATATCAACATCCTTAGCTGCCCTATTAGTGGCAACATTGCCCACCGTATTAGTCGCAGTATCAGCCCCAGTATTAATCACAGTATCACAGTAACTAAAATCATCGAATGAGCAATTTTGACGTTGCTTTTGGGTAAGCTGATATAGCTGATTTTGAGAATGTATTTCAAATATTTTTTTGGGCAATAAACCAATAACATTTTGACCTTCGTTATTGAGCCAAAGCGGATAGATTGCATGATTATTTGTCGTATTAAACTGTTGTAACAGGGTGATGAGTTGAGAGGGCGCAAGATGTTGTAAACTTGGCATTGGGTACATGCTTTACCTTTATGATTATATTTAGCGTCAAAAAAGCGATAACAATCGGGTAACTGTCATCGCCTATTTTTATCAATTATGACGGTCCATCAGTATTTATTCAACAAACTTTTTGATGATTAAACTTGCATTGGTACCACCAAAGCCAAAGCTATTGGTCATAATCGTATTAAGATTTGCATCCCGTTTCTCACGCACAATATCAAAATCTTTGGCTTTTTCATCCAAGTTTTCGATATTGATATTGGGCGCAATAAAGCCTTGATTGAGCATCAACAAACAATAAATCAATTCTTGCACGCCCACCGCGCCCAAGCTATGACCTGTCATTGATTTGGTTGAGCTAATGGGTGGTAACTCACTTCCAAACACCTGGCGAATGGCTTCAAGCTCGGTGATATCCCCAATCGGCGTACTGGTACCATGAGTATTGATATAGTCAACAGAGTTTAAGCCTGCTTGTTTAAGCGCTTGTTTCATACAATTGATAGCACCTACCCCACTGGGTGCCACCATATCCGCCCCATCAGAGCTTGCACCATAGCCAACAATCTCTGCCAAAATAGTCGCGCCGCGTTGTTTAGCAGAGTCTAGGCTCTCAACCACCACCATACCACCACCGCCTGCAATCACAAAGCCGTCTCGATCTGCATCGTAAGGGCGACTGGCGAGTTGCGGGTTGTCATTATATTGTGTGCTCATCGCACCCATACCATCAAACATACAAGATTGTGTCCAATCTTCTTGCTCGCCGCCCCCTGCAATCACGATGTCTTGCTTACCCAATTGAATCAGCTCCATAGCATGACCCACACAATGCGTTGAGGTCGCACAAGCTGATGCAATAGAGTAGCTAACCCCGCCAATCTTTAACCCCGTTGCAACACTGGCTGATACTGTACTTGCCATGGTTTTTGGCACTGCCATTGCGCCGACACCGCGCAAGCCTTTTTCGCGCATTGCATCAACCGCTGCCGCCACATCGGCACTCGATGCCCCACCCGAACCTGCTACCACGCCGATATTAGTGTTATGAGCAATATCTGCTAATGACAATCCTGCTTGCTCGATTGCTTGTAGCGCACTTAGATAAGCGTATAAACTGGCTTTTGACAAAAAGCGTTTAAGTTTGCGATCGATATGCGAGGTATCTAGGTTATCTTCATCAATAATACCTGAGACACAGGCTTTAAAGCCTTTTTCTTGATAAATCGGATTAAATACCAAGCCCGATTTTCCTTGCTGTAGCGACTCGCTGACTGTGGCTAAGTCATTACCAATACATGAGATAAGTCCTGCCCCTGTGATTACAACGCGCTGCATATACCATTCCTTTTGGTTTAATCAATTGATGATAAATATCACGCTATTGTACCCCTCTGGATTTCACCTGCCTAGTTTTTCCCCAAGAATGTTACAAAATATTTCTTACGCCACAGCTATTCATCACGTTTATAGTTAATTATCTTGTCTTAACCCAAACTCGATATATGTGAATCACTCAAACAAATCGGCAAAAGATATCATTGTGTAACGTCTCTTTACGCATTAAAGTTGAAAAGTGCGGTCACTTTCTTTACGCTGTTTTACTACAGCAGTATTTTCCAAAAAAAAGCATAATATTAAGGATAACCCTCATGTCAGCCTCTACTTCTATTAGCCGCCGTATCTTTGAAGCGCTGGGTCACAAATTAGCACAACTGAGCGCAAAAGATACGATACAAACCAAACCCTTAGCGGATATTGATTTTGACAGCCTTCAACAAGCCTTATCAAATGATAAAAACGCGTTTCATGAGCATATTCCCAAACTATCAAAAAAACTACTTGGTAAAACCCCATTTGGCAGTTATACCAAAATGGCGAACACATTAATCCCCAAGGCAAGTTTTGATAAAGCAACGGATGCGGTTTTTTCCCAAGTCGGTAAACTGTCGCAAAATTGGGCAAATTTTGATTTGGCGCGTGATGCTCGTTTTAAAGACACTTTGGTTGCTAGTGAACGACAAGCCCTAGCCCGTAGTATTGGCGATCAAAACCGTGCTTTAGCTACCTTGGGTGGACTTAGTAACTTGGCAGGTTTACCCGGTATTTTGGTAGATACAATGTGGTTGTTGGCGGTGTGTTTACGGACGATTTTCCAAATCAGTGCAATTTATGACCGTCCGTTGACGGGACAACAAGGTATTGCCATTGCTTATGAAATTTTAGCTAAAGTGGATCTCAATAAATTGCAAGAAAAGCAAACCTTGCTCGCAGGCTTGGGTATATTTGAAGCGATGACCGACCAGTCGATTGAAGAATATAGAGCGGCAGTGCTTGCCGAAGAAGACAGCCAATCAGCGATGGGGATATTAACCAAACTAGAAGAACTATCGACGCAGTTTAATATTAACATTGAGCAGTTTAATTTCGGTTTTTTACATAAAGTCATTCCACTCACTGCGGTGGGCTTGGGTACGGCTTACAATAATATTATTATCAATGAAGTGATTGAAATTGCGATGTCGGTATTTGCCCCCGCGCCAAAGTTGACGCATATGACTGAAGAATAATCTTGCGCTCATATAACAAGTAACAAGGTAAAAGCTAGCTGTCTGGCTTTTGCCTTTTTCATTAGTTGTAGCTAGTGTTGACTACTTTAAGGTTAGTTACCATAAAGCTCGTTAATTTAAGTCATGTTACACAAACTTTTACACAACTCTTTAGCAACGTCACATTTTTAGCCATCAATATCAACGTTATTCACCAAATCTAAAAAGACCAACTCGCTTAAATTTGGCAAAATAGATTCAACAACGGATGACAAGCTTAATAATCAATAACGATAATAATCCCAATAAATAAAAGTAGAATTTCAGTACATCACGTTGTTAATTTAAAAAAATTATAAAAAAAATAAGAAATTTAAAATTACAATTATTTAAAACCACTATCATTAAATTGAATTTTTTGGGATCATTGAATAATAACAATAAATAATAACTGAGCTAGAACCAATGCGTTGACTTTTAACCGATAAGTTTCTTAAGGTTTTTAAAGTTAGCGCATTGGTTCTTTTAGTTTTAGTCTTTTTTATTTTAGTCTGTTGTAATGGGTTACAGTGTGTTCAATACTCTATGCTTGATAACTTGCCTTCCCCTACTTTTTTCAAATTTTTCTAACAATCACCATCTACATCATCTAGGTGATTTTTTAGTTGATAAAACCAACAAAAATCTCTATAATACGCTGTCCTAAAAATAGCTTATTAGCGGTTTTTAGAGATTTTTTGACAACAAACGGGAGAGAGTGCCTTATGGCAACTACAAATCAATTAATTCGTAAAGGTCGCAATACCATTACTGAAAAATCAAAAGTGCCAGCATTAAAAGCTTGCCCACAACGCCGTGGCGTGTGTACCCGTGTATACACTACCACACCAAAAAAACCAAACTCAGCGATGCGTAAAGTATGTCGTGTACGTTTGACGTCAGGTTTTGAAGTATCAAGCTACATCGGTGGTGAAGGTCACAACCTACAAGAGCACAGTGTTGTACTTATCCGTGGTGGTCGTGTAAAAGACTTACCAGGTGTTCGTTACCATACAGTTCGTGGCGCACTTGACTGTGCAGGCGTAAAAGATCGTAAACAAGGCCGCTCAAAATACGGCGCAAAACGTCCTAAAGCATAATTTTAGCCGTTTTTTACCCCATTTTTTAACATTGTTTGCATAGTTGATTATAGTTTTACAATACTATGCAGTAAGGCTGGTGAAAAGCAACCGCTTAGCTACCAGACTACCCTGAATACACAAGGAAATTATCATGCCTAGACGTCGTGTCATCGCTGCCCGTGAAATCCTACCAGATCCTAAATTTGGTAGCAAAACACTTGCTAAATTCATCAACCATGTGATGGTTGACGGTAAAAAATCAGTTGCAGAATCAATCGTATACGGTGCATTAGACCGTGTTTTAGAAAAAAACTCGGGTATCGATCCTGTCCAGTTTTTTGAAGATACGTTAGAAAGAGTTCGCCCAATGGTGGAAGTAAAAGCTCGCCGTGTGGGTGGTGCTACCTACCAAGTTCCTATGGAAGTACGTCCCTCCCGTCGTACTGCATTAGCAATGCGTTGGTTAGTTGATGCGGCTGCAAAACGTTCTGAAAAATCTATGGCTTTACGCTTAGCAGGTGAATTGCTAGATGCGGCTGATGGCAAAGGTAATGCACTGAAAAAACGTGACGAAGTTCACCGTATGGCTGACGCAAACAAAGCGTTCTCACACTATCGTTTCTAATTGATACTGATTGCTATCACCTAGGTAGCAATTAGCTTATAATAAGATAGATGATATTGGGTGACTTGAAGTTTGCAAATTCAGCCCAATATTTCATATTGAAAAAGAAGCTTGTCATGCGTTTGTCATGGCAAGCTCTTATCATACAGCACTTATGTCAAGAGTAAGGCTTTCTTTTATCTAGTTGGTTGTCGATCTTTCAATCAAACGTTAAAACTAATTATTATTCATTTTAAGACATAACTGTTTATTGATAATGGAATAATTTTAATCTTTAGTCCTTAGGAATTAACTATGGCACGTACAACACCCTTGAATCGCTACCGTAATATCGGTATCTCTGCACATATTGATGCGGGTAAAACGACAACAACTGAACGTATTTTGTTTTATACAGGTAAAAACCATAAGCTAGGTGAAGTGCATGAAGGTGCTGCAACCATGGACTGGATGGAACAAGAGCAAGAGCGTGGTATTACTATTACCTCAGCAGCAACGACTTGTTTCTGGTCTGGTATGGGTCATCAATTCCCAGAGCACCGCATTAACATCATTGACACCCCCGGTCACGTTGACTTCACCATTGAAGTAGAACGTTCCATGCGTGTACTTGACGGTGCATGTATGGTTTACTGTGCAGTTGGTGGTGTACAGCCTCAGTCAGAAACAGTATGGCGTCAAGCAAACAAATATAAAGTACCGCGTCTTGCGTTCGTGAACAAAATGGACCGCACAGGGGCAAACTTCTTCCGCGTTGTTGACCAAGTAAAACAACGTCTTGGTGGTAACCCAGTACCTGTGGTTGTGCCAATCGGTGCAGAAGATACCTTTGAAGGGGTTGTTGACCTTCTAGAGATGAAAGCCATCATTTGGGATGTCGCTTCTCAAGGTATGAAATTTGAATATGCAGAAATTCCTGCTAACTTGGTTGATATTGTCGATGAATGGCGTAACAACATGGTTGAGGCCGCCGCTGAATCTTCAGAAGAGCTGATGGATAAATACCTAGAAGAAGGTGATTTATCACGTGAAGATATCGTAGCAGGTTTACGTGCACGTACCCTAGCGGGCGAAATTCAACCAATGCTTTGTGGTACTGCGTTTAAAAACAAAGGCGTACAACGTATGCTTGACGCGGTTATCGAATTCTTACCAGCACCAAATGACGTTGATGCGATCAAAGGTGTGTTAGATGACAAAGCTGAAACTGAAGCGACTCGTGAATCATCGGATGATGCACCATTTGCTGGTCTTGCGTTCAAAATCATGAATGACAAATACGTGGGTAACTTAACCTTTGTACGTGTTTATTCAGGTGTTGCTAAACAAGGTGATTCTGTTTATAACCCAGTGAAAATGAAACGTGAGCGTATCGGTCGTATCGTTGAGATGCACGCTAACTCACAAAAAGAAGTAGAAGAAGTTCGCGCAGGTGACATCGTTGCATTTGTGGGTCTAAAAGATGTAACCACAGGTGATACCCTATGTGACGAAAACAATATTATTACGCTTGAGCGCATGGAATTCCCAGATCCTGTTATTTCATTGGCAGTTGAACCAAAAACTAAAGCTGACCAAGAAAAAATGTCAATCGCGCTTAACCGTTTGGCAAAAGAAGACCCTTCATTCCGTGTTCACACTGATGAAGAATCTGGTCAGACTATCATCAGCGGTATGGGTGAGCTGCACTTAGAAATTCTTGTTGACCGTATGAAACGTGAGTTTAGCGTTGAAGCCAACGTGGGTGCACCACAAGTAGCTTACCGTGAAACGATTCGTAACACCGTTGAACAAGAAGGTAAATTCGTACGCCAAACGGGTGGTCGTGGTAAATTCGGTCATGTATGGTTACGTCTTGAGCCACTTGATACGGCTGACGGCAAAGAATATGAATTTGCTGAAGAAGTTGTTGGTGGTGTGGTACCAAAAGAGTACTTTGGTGCGGTAGACAAAGGTATTCAAGAGCGTATGAAAAATGGTGTTCTTGCAGGTTACCCAGTCGTTGGTATTAAAGCAACACTGTATGATGGTTCATACCATGACGTTGACTCAGATGAGTTGTCGTTCAAAATGGCAGGTTCTATGGCATTCCGTAAAGGCTTTATGAATGCAAACCCTGTTCTACTTGAGCCAGTCATGAAAGTAGAAGTTGAAACACCGGAAGACTACATGGGTGATATCATGGGTGACTTAAACCGTCGCCGTGGTATGGTTCAAGGTATGGATGATATGTTTGGCGGCGTTAAACAAATCCGTGCTGAAGTCCCACTAGCTGAGATGTTTGGTTATGCAACCCAATTACGTTCAATGTCTCAAGGTCGTGCAACCTACTCAATGGAGTTTGCAAAATACGCTGAGACACCACGTAACGTCGCTGATGAAATCATCAAAAAATTCACTCATAAAGGTGATGAAGAATAAGTTTGATTGGCAATTTGATGGTTAAACCCACTCAAATTGTTCAATCCTATTCGACACTGTTAAAATTATAAGTTAGCTAATTTGACCTGTTAAATTTAATGGGTCAAATTTTCATAACCTATAAGCGTTGATAATAAAGTAAATGACCTAAAACATTGGGTTAATATTAACAAAAGAGGATTAAATTATGGCAAAGGCCAAGTTTGAACGTACTAAACCACACGTTAACGTAGGCACCATTGGGCACGTTGACCATGGTAAAACAACCCTAACAGCTGCGATTGCAACCGTAGCAGCGAAACACAACGGTGGTGAAGCCAAAGACTACGCGTCAATTGACTCAGCCCCTGAAGAAAAAGCCCGTGGTATCACCATCAACACCTCACACATTGAATATGACACCCAAGCACGTCACTACGCACACGTAGACTGTCCTGGCCATGCTGACTATGTTAAAAACATGATTACTGGTGCCGCACAGATGGACGGCGCTATCCTAGTTGTATCAGCCACTGACGGCCCAATGCCACAAACCCGTGAACACATCCTACTATCACGCCAAGTAGGTGTACCATACATCATGGTATTCATGAACAAATGTGACATGGTTGATGACGAAGAACTACTAGAACTCGTCGAAATGGAAGTACGTGAACTCCTATCAAGCTATGACTTCCCTGGCGATGACACCCCAATCATCAAAGGTTCTGCCCTAGAAGCCTTAAACGGCGGCGAAGGCAAATACGGTGAACCAGCCGTACTAGAACTACTTGACACCCTAGACAGCTACATCCCAGAACCAGAACGTGCGATTGACAAACCATTCTTGATGCCAATCGAAGACGTATTCTCAATCTCTGGCCGTGGTACAGTCGTAACCGGTCGTGTAGAATCAGGCGTCATCAAAGTGGGTGAAGAAATTGAAATCGTTGGTATTAAGCCAACCACCAAAACCACCTGTACTGGCGTTGAAATGTTCCGTAAACTGCTAGACGAAGGTCGTGCAGGCGAGAACTGTGGTGTACTATTACGTGGTACCAAACGTGAAGACGTACAACGTGGTCAAGTATTGGCTAAACCAGGTTCAATCAAACCACACACCAAATTTGACGCAGAAGTATACGTACTATCAAAAGAAGAAGGTGGTCGTCACACTCCATTCCTAAATGGTTACCGTCCACAGTTCTACTTCCGTACCACTGACGTAACTGGCGCAATCCAATTACCAGAAGGTACAGAGATGGTAATGCCTGGCGATAACGTTGAAATGAACGTAGAGCTAATCCACCCAATCGCAATGGACCAAGGCTTACGCTTTGCAATCCGTGAAGGTGGCCGTACTGTAGGTGCGGGTGTTGTTGCTAAAGTTAACGACTAATCGTTAATAAGCATACAAAAGAGTCACTTCGGTGGCTCTTTTTTTATGCCCAAGCTTTTGTTAACCGGTTAATTTGCCAATAAAATTTACTATTGGTTTGGTTGGTTTTAGACAATAAAAAAGCCAAGCGCTAGCTTGGCTAAATGACATATCGCTAAATACTAGTGTAGAGCGCTGATGTAGTCAGACAATACTTTGATGTCGTTATCTGATAATTTTGATGCCACGATTTGCATCATGCCTTTATCGCCTTTTTTAGACGCATCATTCATACGCGTTTGTGATGGGTCGGTTACATCGTCTTCACGACCTGCCGCACGGAATAGTTTTAATTGGGTTGCGATATAAGCTGAATGCTGACCCCCAATACGCGGGAAAGCGGCTAAATCGTTACCATTGGCTTTACCGCCGTGACAGCCTGCACAAGGAATCACACCGCGTGTGCTATTACCACCGTAATACAATTTTTGCGCTGTTGCTGCGTAAGCAGGATTGGCATAACCTACCCCCCAACGTGGTTGGCTTGCAAAATAACCTGCCACATTCGCCAGGTCTTGGTCATTTAATTTTGCTACTTGCGCTGACATGATAGGATTGACACGCGCGCCTGATTTGAACTCGGTTAGCTGTTTATAGAGATACTTGACGTTTTGTCCGCCAAGGTTAGGCTGTGCAGGAACAGTACTAACGCCATTGACGCCATGACAAGCACCACAAACTGATTCAGCAATAACCTTACCTTTGGCAATGTCATATTTTGGTACGGTAACAGCTGCAGAACCGCTTACGCTGGCAATTACAAGGCTTGCGGCAGTGAGTATTTTTTTCATCGGTAACAATTCCTACTAAAGCGTGTTGGTTATGACTCACAATGAGCTAGCGACAAAGGCGTTACTTACAATATCAAAGCAACACCCAGTTATCATCATATATATTTATTGCTTTAACACTGGTGAATGTATCTACTAAGTTACAATATTATAGCAAGACAACCATGCGCTTGTCTGCAAAATTTGTAGGCTACCCCACTAATGAATACTAATCATATGGCTAATACGACATTTAAGTTAGCTTAATGACTTTGAAACACCGAGGGTTTTGTCGATTACAGTGATAGTCATGATTAAAACCATAATCGAATAATTGATATGGCTGATTATTATGCCATAACTCGATAATCATGTAAAAGTCATTTGCAGGTTGGCAAGCGGTTTTCACTACAAAAAATATCTCACAAAACAGCGGTGGCAAGTGCTCAAAATTTTGGGTTATGGGTATTTGCTGATACAATAGCGCTTTAACATTAAGATTATGTGCTGATGATGGATTCTACTAACACCCTTGCGCCAACTGCGATTACTGACGATAGTGATGCAGCAAAACGCTGGTTGCATCAAACCCAATTTATGCTGTCTGCCCCTACCTTTAAACTGTGTCCTGCCGATACGGGTCGCGAAGTTGCTTTTGCTGGCCGCTCAAATGCTGGTAAGTCCTCTTGCATTAATGCGTTGACCCAGCAGCGCCAGTTAGCCCGTTCCTCTAAAACCCCAGGTCGCACCCAAATGATTAACTTTTTTAATATGGGCAATTTGGATCAGCGGTTGGTGGATTTGCCAGGGTATGGCTATGCCGCCGTGCCCGAGGCGATGAAAAAAGAATGGCAGTCAGAGCTTGAAAAATACCTAATTTCGCGTAAAAGTCTTGCCGGTTTAGTGCTGCTCACAGACATTCGCCATCCACTAAAATTCTTTGATGAGCAAATGCTACACTGGGCAAAAGATGGTGAGCTTGAGGTTCATGTGCTATTAACCAAAGCCGATAAGCTCAAATACGGCGCTGCCAAAAACACACTACAGCAAACCCGCAATCAGCTTAATAAATTAAAATTGCCGTTTAGTATCCAATTATTTTCTGCCCAAGATAGAATTGGGCTCGAAGAACTGTCATTAAAACTTGCCAGTTGGCTGGCGCTACCCGAGCAGGATGAGCCAACAGATAATGAACCTACGTTAGCTGTCTAATGGTTAAGATGGTTTAAACTGATTGGCGTCTTGTACTTGGTTGATTTGCTGGTTCAGCAGTGCCAGCAAAGATTGGTTACTAGGTAGCTGCTTTGCTAACGATTTGGCTTGGGTCAGTGATGTCACCGCGTCTTTTAGCTCATTGCGCCATAACTCGCCATACGCGCGATAGCGTAACGTATTGATGCGATGAATCAGTTGCTCATCACCGCTACGATGTTTTGCGAGTAGTTGACTGGCTTGCTGCAATCGATCCCAAACCATGACGTCACGGGGATTTTGCTTGGATAAGGGTTGAAGCAGCGCTAATACTTTTTGACCACTTTCTGCGGTAGGTCGATATTTTAAATAAATGTCACTTAGATAGCGTGGCACATCTGTGCGCTCAGGATACACAGAGGCGAGTTGCTGCAATTTAGCGATTGCCACATCGACATTGCCTTGCTGCGCCGCTAACTGACTAAATATCACGACTGCTAGGGGATTGGCGAGCGTGTTGATGTCCTCGTCAAAATCCTGCATTAAGCTTTGTGCCGCTTTGGGTTGTCCGTTATCGAGATAATAATTAATCAGCGCAAGCTTGGCACCTTTACTGGTTTTTGCCCCTTGTTCCAAATCGGCTTTGTTGACTAGATAGCCATAGTAGCGAGCACGCCACTGGATTTGTTCAAATAGCTGCGCACGCTGCTGTTGAATAGATTGATAACGGTTTGATGCCATATTAGCCTGACTATCACTCTTGTAAGTTGCGACTCGCGCCCTTGCTTCACTGATTCTATCTGCGGTGAGCGGATGACTTAAAATAAAACTGGGAATCAAGGTGTTACTTTTGACAGGGTTTTGTTGGTCTAGGGTGGCAAAGAAGCTGGGCATGGCATTGACATCATAGCCCGCTTGGTTCATGATTTGCATGCCAATACGGTCAGCTTCTCGCTCTTGACCACGGCTATAGGAAGCAGCAGCGTTGGCCGACATCGCCTGAGAGCCTAGCATGACAGCGGCAGCGGCATCACCATCCCCGACTTTAGATGCTGCCACGCCCGCCAAAAGACCGCCTGCCTGCATCAGTAGCTGTTTGGTTTTTTCATCATTGCGATGTTGATAATGGCGCTGGCTGACATGGGCAATCTCATGCGCAACGACGCTCACTATTTCATCCAGACTTTTGGCTTTATCCAACAAACCGACATTGATACCGATAAGCCCAGACGGTACTGCAAAGGCATTGATTTGCTTGTCATTGACAATCACTAGCCCCATGGGTGCGTTGAGACCTGCTACTGCATTGATTTGCCACACAATTTGTTCAAGCGATTGCTGCAACCAAGGGTCTTTTATCAGCGCTGCATTGCCGTTGATTTGTCGAAGCGCCCACTCACCGACTTGGCGATTTTGCTCGGTATCGATGAGCGCTTGCCCATTGTCCATAGCGGCTAATTGGCTATTGACCTTGGTAGGCTCAGCACTTGCAATCATGACTGGATTAAAAGCGGGCGCACTTTGATAGGCGAAGTTATCTACCGCAAAAACTGCTGTTGATAGGGTACTTAATACAGCAACTACGGACGTTTTTCTTAATAAATAACTAGCAGATAAATAACTAGCAAGTGGATTGATGGGCATGCGCGACCTTTGACAGCGAATTAGCTTAGAATGATGTTTAAAAAATGATATTTAAAAAAGGTAAATGCTAAATAATACTGCTCAATATACAAATTTCAGCAGCTTTAAAAAGCCAAATTTTGTAATGATATCTTGCTACAATCTACCGACCACTAAGTACAGGATAAAGGTTAGATTTTCAAAAATATAATGCTAACTTTGATTTATCTCAATCGTCTACACTTGTAATTTAGCCTATAATAACCACCTAACACACTTTAAATTTTCCAGTAGCGATTTTATTACCATGACGGATTCTTCTCAGATTACGCTAAATCCTGCCTTACTCTCAGATGACGCCTTTTGCCAAGATTGGGGATTGTTTCGCTCAGGCGAACATAACAATCTCAACATCAATGCTCAAATTGAGCACTATGTAAATGGTAAAGGACTCGCCTGCCCGATGCCGCTGCTTAAACTTAAAATGGCACTAAAAAAGACTGCGTTGGGTCATGCAGTGTATGTGACTGCAACCGACCCTAACAGCAAGCGTGACATCGCAGCTTTTTGTCAGCATGCCGGATATACACTGGTACAGCACACATCAATCACGCCGTCTGAAAATACAACAGACACAATCTTTCACTCGATCATAACCAAAAATTGCTAAACGCCTCTTACAAAAAAGCTGGCTTTAAGGCATACTAAATGACATAAATTAAAGGACAATTGACAGGCTATTTCATGGCTACAAAGACCAAAACAACGACAATAATAAAGACTGCCAGCGCGAAAAAATCGACCAAGCTTGACGATAAGCTCGATGACGATCCACACATTGCATTTGATGACATCGACGACGACGAACTCGATGAATTTGACGAGCCAGACTTTGATAGCTTAGGTGACGACGATATTGACCTTGCACAGCTCCCTGATAGTTATGATGACTATGATGAGTTAGTGGATGAGGCTGATGACGACTATGACGATGAGTTTGTTGAAAAACCACGAAAGATTGCATCGCGATCCCGTCAAAAGAAAGCCATGACCAATGCCCTTGTTCCTACCATGCCGACTGCGTTATCTGCCCCTGGGGTAAATTTAGGCGCGTATATCAACGCGGTTCATCAAATTCCTATTTTGACGGCAGAGCAAGAACAGGAGCTAGCGCATCGCTATACTGATGAAGGGGATGTAGAAGCAGCCCGACTACTGGTTATGTCGCATCTGCGATTTGTGATTCACATTGCGCGCAGTTATTCTGGTTATGGCTTGCCACAAGGCGATTTGATTCAAGAAGGCAATGTCGGCTTGATGAAAGCGGTGAAACGCTTTGACCCAAACAAAGGCGTGCGTTTGGTGTCTTTTGCCGTGCATTGGATCAAAGCTGAAATCCATGAGTTTGTGATTCGTAACTGGCGTATCGTCAAAGTGGCGACCACCAAAGCGCACCGCAAGCTGTTTTTTAACTTGCGCTCACTGAAAAAAACCAACAACCAGTTAACGCTCGAAGAAGCCGAAGCGATTGCCAAAGACTTAAATGTTACCGTCAAACAAGTATTAGAGATGGAAAGTCGTCTGACTTCGTATGATGCATCGTTTGAAGCGCAAAGTGATGATGAAGACGAAGGTCGCTATGCACCGCAGTATTTTTTAGAAGATGCGGCTGACCCAGCCGATATGGTAGAAGATGCCGATTGGGAAGAAAATAACAATTCAGCCTTGATGGAAGCGATGGAGGACTTAGACGATCGCTCGCGGGATATCGTACAGCAGCGCTGGCTCAATGAGCAAAAAGCGACCTTGCACGAGTTGGCGGCAGAGTACAATATCTCAGCGGAACGGGTACGCCAAATTGAAAAAAATGCCATGGATAAAATCAAAGAAGCCATGTTAGCCAATACCCATTTGCAGTTGGATTAACTGTCATGAATTGGCTAAGTATTGGCGCGATAAATATGGCAGTGGCGGTCGCCTGTGGGGCGTTTGCCGCACATGGGCTTAAACCGCGTTTGTCAGCCGAGCAGATGGCTTGGTGGCAGACGGGTACGCAATACTTTTTTTATCACGCGCTTGGGTTGTTGATTGTTGGTATGTTATTGCGTATAAACCTCACCTCCCCTACTATCGCGTGGGTGATGCAACTGGGTATTGTGTTTTTTACAGGTTCACTATATTTGATGGCTTTGGGTATGCCACGATGGCTCGGGGCAATTACCCCGATTGGCGGCACACTGTTTATTATCGCATGGATTTGGCTTGCGATCAGTGTTGCTAAGCACACCTCATCAATTTAACCGTATTTAACCATGATAGGAAGCGTAACAAAACAGGAAGCGAAATAATGCCACAAGTGACTTTAAATGGTGACGTCAAACAAACGTTACATCAAAATCTCTTACTACTATTGAATGAAATGGGGCAAACCCAAGGTCGTTTTGCCGTTGAAATCAACGGTGAATTGATTCCAAAAAGCCAATTGGCAAATGTCACCTTGCAAGATGGTATGAACATTGAAGTAGTGCAAGCGGTGGGTGGTGGCTAATCATATCAGCGTAAAAAAAAGCGGGTAAGTTACCCGCTTTTTGTTTTTGTGTTGCACTAATTTTTGGTCATGGCTAATAAACGATTGGCGGTTAGCCCGTGTAAAAACACCGACATCGCAATCATTACCACACAAATCACCCAAATTTTTAGCGCTTCATCACTGGTAAATACGCCTTTATTCATCGCATAGGCGATATAATACAATGTACCAATCCCGCGAATGCCAAGTCCTGCCGTTACCCAGCGTTCATTGCGACTCATCCCCAGTTTACCTAGACTAAAATAACCCACGATGGGACGTATCAAAAATATAAACGCCAAACATACCACATACACTTGCCAACTAAGGGTGACATCACTCGCTAACGCTTGACCCACCAATAGTCCCAAAAATACCATCACGAGCGACATCAGCAAACCTTCAATTTGTTCAGCAAAATCATGCAAGCCTTCATGATATTCATGTTCACATTCTGAGCGCCGAAGGGTTAACGCAGCGACGAATACGGCAATAAAACCATAACCATGCACAAACTCTGTGATGCTATAAGCCAGTAACATCAAAGCTAATACCATATAACTTTGCTCGACTTTATCAGGGTATGCCTTGGTGAATAGCCAATTTGCCAAAAACTTACCGACACAGTAACCCGCAGCCACCCCTGCAATGATTCGCCATAACACATCATAGCCCAACCAATGCAGCCAATCTTCTGCACCAAAACCCTGATTGAGTGATGCAGCCGTAGCAATCGCTATCGCTAAATACACGAACGGAAATGCCAGTCCATCATTGAGACCCGCCTCAGAGGTGAGGGTAAATCGGGTCACATCTTCTTGTCGTTCGGAGTTGGGTGGACCTACTTGGATGCTTGCCGCTAGCACAGGGTCGGTTGGCGCTAGCACCGCACCGAGCAAAATAGCCGCCGCCATACTCAGGCCAAAAATATAATGCCCCATTAATGCCATCGCGGCGATACCCACTGGCATCACAATCACCAATAGCCTTAAGGTCGGTTGCCAAGTTTTCCAATTGAGCGGACTATCGAGCTTGATACCACAACCGACCAACGAAATCAGCACCACCACTTCTGTAACTTTCTCGATAGGAACGCCATAATTAAGCGGATTAATTCTAGGCAGCCCCATAAAAAAATACCCTAGCAGTGCGCCAAAGGTAATTTGTATCATAGGTAGGGATATCGAAAGCTTGCGCGGTAGCACAGGAAAGAATGCCCCGATTAAAAACGCCAACCCTAAAAAAAGTAAAATCAAATTATAGTGTTCAAGCATACCCGTGTACCAAGATAAGTTGCTAAAAAAGCTTTGCAACTTGGTTTATATCATTTTGATTTATAGTACTTCAAATAACTGGGATTAAATATAGTTGCTATTGAGCAATTATTGCTAAGCCACGTTAATGCATCAAAGGTTTATCCCTTATGAATCCATTATGCAAAAAGGTGGGCATGCCATCAACCATTGCTGTTTAGCAAAATACCAAGAGATTTGTTAACAGTTCGAGAGTTGAGTTAAATTTAAAAATTCAGTTAAATTTAAAAGTTGAGTTATATTTGAAAATTTAGTTATATTTGACGGCTTAGTTAAATTTAAAAATTCAGCTAGAAAAGATTTTGACTGACCCTCTAATCACAACATTGCGGTCAAAACCGCACTTTACGCTGCGTAGAAGAACCGATGTTCATACCTTCTCGGTATTTGGTCACGGTACGACGGGCAATATCAATACCTTTATCTTGCAGGTGCTTCATAATACTACTATCAGATAGCGGTTTTTTGGGGTCTTCTGCCTCAATCATTTGCTTGATCATCGCACTGATAGCGGTTGAAGAAACGCCTTCCCCCTCATCACTACTGACTTGACTGGAAAAGAAATATTTTAGGCTAAATAGCCCTTTGGGGGTAACAATGGTTTTGCTGGTAGTAATACGAGAAACGGTTGACTCATGCAAGCCCACTTCATCTGCCACATCTTTGAGTACCATCGGCTGCATTGCCATGACGCCTTGCTCAAAAAAAGCCTGCTGACGTTTGACGATACAGGTTGCAACTTTTAGTAGATTTTGATTACGCTCTTCGATACTACGGATAAACAGCCGCGCATCATACAGCTGCTCTTTTAGATAAACGCCTTGCTCGCTGTTGTCATTGCGACTGACAAGTTTGGCATACACTTGGTTAATACGCAGTTTTGGCAAAGTCTCTGGGTTTAGGCTGACTTCCCAATGCTGTCCACGCTGCACGACAATAACATCAGGAATGTCGTAGCTTTCAATGCCATTATCGAGCTGGCGCTGTGATTTCTCATAAGACAGTGCAGGATTGGGGTTTAATGTGCGCAATAAGGCAAGCGCAGGCTGAATCTCAGAGACGTCAAGATTGGATGATTTAAGCAGGGCATTGATGTTATTGTTGGCAAAAAATTCTGAGTGCATCAAAATTTGCTTGGCTGCTTGCCAAGCGGGGGTATCACTCGGTAATTTATTGAGCTGAATCAGCAAGCATTCTGCCAAATTTCTTGCACCAACGCCCAATGGCTCGCAGTTTTGTATTTGCTTAACCACAAGTTCAATGTCTTCAAGCGCCAAGTCCACGTTTTCAACTTGATAAAATGACAACATGGTATCAAAACTTTGAAATAGTTCATCATTCGATAATGTGATAAAACCGCGCTCGTCCATGCTATCAATCAGATACTCCGCCATCAGCATATCGATGGTGGAGAGCCGTCTTAAATTCAGTTGCCAACGGACATAATCTTGAATATTTCCTTGCGTAGCAAGCTTATAATCATCCTGACTGTCTTCGCTATCAATGCCAGTGGCTGCCGAAGATTCATAGCTATAGATATCATCCCACTGTGCATCCACCGGCATATCGATTTGCTGGCTGCTAAGATGCTCACTACTATCTATCCCGTCTAAGCCAAATTCCTCATCATAGCGATAATCGCTGTCTGCATAACTGTCCCTATTGTTGTCCCCATAACTGTAACTATCACTTGCATACTCATGCACTGCCGAAGGTTCACTGTGCTCGGGATAATCTTGGCTAGCAGAAGCAGGATAAACATCATCCGACGCTAGATAATCTTCCAACCCCTCAGTTTCATGATGGGTATAGTCATCCACATCAACTTCAGGCAACTCAACACCTTCTACTTGATAGTCATCATCGTCATAGTCATAGTCGTTATCCATGTCTTGTTCTGGATAGTTTTCGCCATCGGGTAGGTTATCGGCGTCGTCATAAGACGTCTCCCACTCTTCTTCACGCTCAAGCAGGGGGTTGCTATCAAGTTTAAGCTGCACTTCTTGTTCAAGTTCAAGACTCGATAATTGCAGCAAGCGAATTGCCTGCTGCATTTGTGGGGTGAGTGTCATCCCCGTCGTTAGCTTTGCCCCAATACCAATTTTCATAACGCGTTTTTTTAAGCCTTACTCTAATGAGGTTAGTTTAGATGGTGTGTCCATGCTCTGCTAGGTTGCTAGTTTAGTATTGTTTCAACAAGATATGCTAGTATTTTTTGACATTCAGCCGTATATTAATTATCTGCACTTAGCTTCGCTTTACTTAACTGTGCTTAGCTTAACTTTACTTAGCTGCAGCAACCCCAAATTTCCCTAAATTTTTTGCTTAAGAAATCACACCATGACAAAATTGACAAAATTTGCGATTGTTGAACTCAATAGCCAGACCGATATCTTAGCAAATCTTCAATCTATTGAATTAGGTATTAAAATTGCCAGTGAACGCGGCACCCGCATGGTGATTTTACCAGAAAACGCTTTTTGTTTTGGCAACCAGGGTTTTGCCAGTCAATATTTTGACGCCTTAAAAGCTTGGTCGGCACAGGCTGCCCGCCACTATGGTGTGTATCTGCTGGCAGGTACCTTGCCCTGCCCGTATCGACCTGATGGCACGCCTGTGGCTGACGGCAAACTTCGCCAAAGCTCACTATTATTTGACCCTGCAGGCGACTGCTTAGCGCGCTATGACAAAATTCATTTGTTCAAAGCCACCGTCAATGATAGCACAGGCAACTATGATGAAGGTAGAACCTTCGAAGCCGGTAATGAGCTCATTTTGGCGGATACCGAGTTTGGCAAAGTCGGCATGATGGTATGTTTTGATATTCGTTTCCCCACCCTTGCAGTCAAACTACGCGAACTAGGCGCAGATATATTGACCGCGCCTTCGGCGTTTACCTATCAAACAGGTAAAGCACATTGGCACGCCCTACTCACCGCAAGGGCGCTCGATAGTCAATGCATGGTCATTGGCGCAGGTCAGACGGGTGACCATGTGGTCAATCCCTCAGCGCCTAGCAACGTTCGCAGCACTTGGGGGCATAGCGAATTTATCAGCAGTGATGGTGAGAACGTTTTCACTCAAACAATCGACATAGCAAACGATGCAGTAACCCGAGATTTTGATATCACAAACAATTTAGCGCATTTACCTTTATCTGCCAAAGCGTCAAGCTGGCTGGCTAAGTCAGATGGTCACCCAGAGTTTGACCAAACTGCGGTAAAAACAACCCCATCACAGCAAGCCCCGACCGTGATTTTCGCCGACTTTGATGCGGATGCGCAGCAAATAACTCGGCAGAATATTGCGTTGCTCGAATGTCAAAAATTGACTATCATAGCAAATAATACCTAACGACCCGTAAGCGAAAAATGGATAATCCACTTTTTGAATATTTAAAGAATAGCCCAATTTTTAGCCGTCTTGATCCTTATATGTTTCAAGTGGTCGAAAACTCACTACATTTTAAACAGTTGAGTCCGCAAGAAGTATTATTTACAGAAGGCGAGCATGGCGATTTTATGGCGTTTTTGCTGATTGGTGAGCTATCAGTCATTAAATACAGCCCTTCAGGGGCAGAAATTAAAGTCGGTGAAATTCGGGCGGGCGAAAGTACCGGTGAAATGGCACTGTTAGATTTATTAACTCGCTCCGCTACCATTAAAGCCACCAGCCTGTGTGCGCTTGTCACCTTGTCTCGAGCTGACTTTGAGCGACTTTTGTCAGATTATCCTCGTATCGGTGTTGAGATGCTGCGTGGATTAGCGATTATCTTGAGCCTTAATCTTCGCCGTACTTCTGAGCATTTGACCCGCGCGGTAAATGCTTAAGATGGCTAAGGCTGATGTGGCTAGGCTTAAGTTTAATATTTTTTTCATGTTTAATATTACTGCTTAACCTGCCTATTATTGTGAGCTATCGTCGTGAGCGGGGATGCGCTTTATCATACACTTGCGATAAATGCCCAAAATCCAAATGGGTATAAATCTGTGTGGTACTAATATCACTGTGTCCTAGCAATTCTTGAACACCACGCAAATCACCACTATCACTTAAAATATGTGACGCAAAACAGTGCCTTAGCAAATGCGGGTATAAATCTTGTGCGATGCCGGCACGTTTGGCCTGTAGCTTGATACGCAGCTGCACGGTGCGTGTTGAGATACGCGTCCCATAACGCTCACTGACAAATACCGCAGGGTCTTGCTCCTCCACCCACAGCGAGCGATGCGGCAAATAGTTGATGAGTGCTTGCCATGCTTTTTCGCCAATCGGTACGATGCGCGTTTTTCCGCCTTTACCAAGTACTCGTAACAGCCGCTGTGATTTGTCGATGTCAGACATATTAAGTCCCACGAGCTCGCCGACCCGTAAACCACTGCCATACAGTAATTCTAGCATGGCTTTATCGCGCATCCATAACCGCGCTTCATGGCTATCTTCTGGCGCAGCTTGGTCTAATAACTGGGATAATACATCGATATCAAGTAATGTGGGCAAGGGTCTCGGGGCGCGTTTAAGACGTATGGTCGTGGTGGGGTTTAGTGTCATCAGCTGCTGAGCAATCAACCATTTGTAAAGTTGGCGCAACACGGTCAGTTCATATTGACTACTGGATTTGGATATTTTATCGACATCCAATCGTTGAATTAGGAAATCTGACAACTGCTGACGGGTGATGTGACAAAGCTCGGTATGTTGCTCATAGCAATACGCCAAAAAAGGCTGTAGCGCTTGGCGATAACTTTTGATAGTCGCCGCGCTATAACGCTTACTGCTTAGCTCAGCAAGCCAGCGATCTACCAAAGCTTGATCATCGGTATTGAGCACAGTTTCTGCCGCATGCGGTATTAAGTGGGTAGGCAAATCATCGTTTGCTGAATTGAGCGCAGTTTCTGCCGCATGCGGTATTAAGTGGGTAGGCAAATCATCGTTTGCTGATTTGCCTACACGGTTGCCCTTTTTCCCTTGACTATTTTTGCCTTGACTTAGGCTACGGCTAGTTGTCATAGTGTCGGTTAGCGAGGTTGGGGGCTATTCATGGTAAGGATGTCCCTCATCTGAGCGATGTTCCTCACTTGGTTGTGCCGGCGCAAATTTTAGCCCCGCACCTGCCATCAAACCCTCAGGACTAAAGACGCCTTCATACACAAAGGTCGCAGGACCGGTCATATACACAGGATAGCCTTCTTGCCAACGAATCACCAAACTGCCGCCATACAACTGGGCGCGAATATCCACGCCTTCATCTAGCCAGCCTTCACGCACACCTGTGACAACGGCAGCACACGCGCCCGTACCACAAGCTTGCGTTTCGCCCACGCCGCGCTCATACACACGCAGCCTGATATGGCGATTATTCATCACCTGCATAAACCCCACATTGACGCGCTCAGGAAATGCAGGGTGGCTCTCAATGGCTTTACCGAGTTTTTCCACCTCGGCGGTCAATACATCATCTACTTTGATGATGGCATGGGGATTGCCCATATTGGCGACATAGAGTGTCACAGGCGTACCATCAACATTGAGCCGATATGAATTTTGAACTTTAGTAATGGTTTTGGGGGTAAAAGGAATCTCATCGGGCTCAAATTTTGGTTTACCCATATCCACTTTTACCCAGCCATAATCATCGGTGCTAAGGGTGATAATACCGCTGGCGGTTTCTACCCGAATACGCTGTTTAAATGACAATTTACGCGCCTGCACAAAGCGGGCAAAACATCTAGCGCCATTGCCGCATTGCTGCACTTCACTGCCATCTTTGTTAAAAATACGATAGCGAAAATCGACATCAGGACGGCTTGGCGGCTCAACAATCAGCAACTGGTCAAAGCCAATGCCTAAGTGTCTATCCCCTAACAACGCTACCAACTCTTTGGTCAAGTGAAGTCGCTGTGTGACCAGGTCAATGACCATAAAGTCATTCCCCAGTCCATGCATTTTGGTAAATTCAATTAACATTGTTATTCCTTAAAATTATTTTGATTTATGCACGCTATCTTATCATGATAGCTGATTTTTTATAAGGTAATTGGGGAACAAAAAAACCTTAGCAAGTCAAGCAATTTGGGCTTGGTTGCTAAGGTTTTGGTTTCAGTTGCTAAGGTTTTGGGCTCAGAGGAATCAATAAGGCTTAGCGTTGCCAGCAAACCTTACAGGATAGATTTAATCTACCAATTTTTCGTTTTGCCAAAGGCTCTCAACCGTTTCACGCTCGCGAATGACATGGGCGTGACCCTCTTTGACTAAAATTTCACAAGCACGTGGGCGGCTATTATAATTGCTCGACATGACAAACCCATACGCCCCTGCGCCTGTGATGGCTAGGATATCATTATCAGCCAATGCTAACACACGGTTTTTTGCCAAAAAGTCGCCCGTCTCACAAATCGCCCCGACCATATCCCATACTTTGGGTTCAACCGGTGAGTTCAACTGTATAGGGATGACTGCCATCTCTGACTGATAAAGTGCCGGACGAATCAAATCATTCATCGCGGCATCGACAATGGCAAAATTTTTGTGTTCGGTAGGTTTTAAAATATCCACGCGGGTCAATAATACACCTGCATTAGCAACGATGCTACGACCTGGCTCTAAATAGAGGGTTAAGCCTAAAGTTTTCAGTTTTGGTAACAGTAACTGCGCAAATTCTTCAATACTTGCAACGTCTTCGTCAATATACTGCACACCCAAGCCACCGCCCAAATCAATATGCTCAAGCGCAATACCTTGCTTGGCAAGTGCGTGAATCATCTCAATGACTTTATCCAATGCATCCATAAAAGGCTGAACTTGGGTCAACTGCGAGCCAATATGGCAATCAATACCGACGACTTTTAGGTGCGGTAGGTCATGGGCAATTTGGTAGATACGGGGCGCCTCTTCATGGGTGATGCCGAATTTATTTTCTTTGAGCCCTGTAGAGATATATGGATGGGTTTGCGCGTCGACATTGGGATTGACGCGTAGCGAAATTGGCGCTTGCTGCTGTAGTTTGCCTGCCACTGCATTGATGCGGTACAGCTCAGCTTCTGACTCGACATTAAAGCAAGCAATCCCTACTTCAAGGGCACTGCGGATATCTTCGGCGGTTTTGCCAAGTCCTGAAAATACGATTTTTTTGGGGTCGCCACCTGCAGCCAAAACCCGCGCAAGCTCGCCACCTGTGACAATATCAAACCCTGCCCCTGCTTTGGCAAGTGCGTTTAATACGGCAAGGTTACTATTGGCTTTTACCGCATAACAAATCTGATGGTCAATTTCAGCAAAACTATCATCATAAGCTTTATAGGCTGCCAAAATCGCCTGCTGACTATACACATAGGTCGGTGTGCCGAAGGTCTTTGCGATATCCGCAAGACTGACGCCATCCATCATCAAGCCATTGCCATCATAACTCAGAGCGTTGATTGATTTGACGTGTTCGGTCGGATTGATCGCTAAGCTTGCGGCTGCATCATTAGTAATCATTTTTACCTCCAACCGATGGCACCGATGGCGTGGTCGCTGAGTGAGGCGCTGATTGCGGCGCTTGGGTTGCGTTATTATCAATCATGACATTGGGATCTTGGGTGTTGACATCGACTTTGGTATCAGAGGCATTGGCAGTGGTGCTGGTCGGTTTGGCGGCAGCATCGACTACTTGTTGGCTATTGTTGCTGGGTAGGTACAATGCCCCTTTTTGCCCACATCCTGTCAGCATATGGGTTGCCAACATCACCGTCAGCACGGCGATTGTTGGGGATAGTTTTGAAATTTGCATGAATGCCCTTAATTTTAAGAATAAAATAAGTGTAAAAATAGAATTTGCGATGGGGTTATTGTAGCTGTTTTTGCGTTTTATAAGCAATTATCTCACCTTATTAAAGATGAGCGTTAAATCCATGATTTCTGTTAAATTTTCATTTTGTTGAAACTATCGTTGTTGTGATATGCTTTTTCGCTATAGTGATGACAACAAAAATTTGGCAAAAAATTACCACAATACAATTTTTTTAATCTACAATAAATTACTTAAGACAAGGATAGCTTAAAATTTAATCCAGTTAGGAAGGGGCTTGTTGCAAGGAGTGCACAAGATCTTGTCTAAAGGAACAGCCATGCAAAATCCGATCTTAGTACTTAATTGTGGGTCTTCATCAATCAAATACGCGTTATTAAGCAATGACAGCAGCGAGCGCGTTGCCGGTCTTGCGGAAAACTTGGGCTTAGACACGGCACGTATCAAACACACCGACCTCAATGGGGAAAAAGTCGAAATCTCTTTGGCAGGCGCCAATCACCAATGGGCGCTGCAAAAAATATTGGGTTTATTAGCAGCTTACAAACCCGTTGCCGTGGGTCACCGTGTGGTGCATGGCGGACGTGAGTTTTCTCATGCTGAAAAAGTCAATGACCATGTCTTGGCGGAAGTCAAACGGCTAAAAGTATTGGCACCACTGCATAACCCCGCCCATGCCTTAGGTATTGAAGCGGTGGAAAAAATCTACCCAGATTTACCGCAAGTGGTCGTGTTTGATACCGCCTTTCACCAAACCATGCCCGCCAAAGCCTACCGCTATGCCATTCCAAAAGATTTGTACAATGAGCATTATATCCGTCGCTATGGCTTTCATGGTAGCTCGCACGCCTATGTCAGCCACCGCGCTGACAGCCTAGCCCCTCATGACCAAGCCAATGGTTGGATTACGGTACATTTGGGCAATGGTTGCTCGTTAACCGCTGTGTATGATGGCAAAAGCTTGGACACCAGTATGGGTCTGACCCCACTGGAAGGTGTGGTCATGGGTACGCGCAGTGGTGATGTTGACCCAAGTTTGCATATTCACTTACACCGTATTTTGGGCTATAGCCTTGACCAAATTGATACAATTTTAAATAAACAAAGCGGGTTGTTGGGCATTTCAGGTATCTCAAGTGATATGCGCACGGTGGAGCAAGCCGCCAATGAAGGCAACGAAGATGCCAAACTTGCCATCGAAATTTTCTGTTATAAAGCAGCCCGTTATATCGCCTCTCTCAGCTGTGCATTACCGACTTTTACTGGCTTGGTATTTACCGGCGGCATCGGTGAGAACAGCGCCTCAATTCGTCAAAAAATCTTACAAAACTTGCCGCATTTTGGCATCAAAGCGAACCTTGACAAAAATGCTGAACTCTCTCGCGGCGTAGAAGGTAGCTTCCACCAAGCCGACAGCCAACTGCAATTGTGGGTGATTCCGACCGATGAAGAATACCAAATCGCCAAAGAAACCAAAGAAGTCTTAGGTTTATAAACCCTCTCACCCTGATGCCTCATCAGGGTTTTTAGTTTGAATAAAACAACAAATAGGAACTATCATGCAAACGATTTTATTTGTGCCTACCAGTAGCGGCATTGGCTTGACCTCAGCTTGTTTGGGTTTTATCCGTGCACTTGATTATATCGGGCTAAAAGCCGGATTTTTAAAACCTTTTAGCCAAAATATCACTGCCAATCATGAGAGTGATGACAGCTCAAGTGTGCTTGCAAAATATGCCTTTAACTTAAACCCGCCACCCTCCATTGACCGCAGCCGCTTAGAGCGCGTGATTGGGGATGGTCAGTTGGATGACTTGATGGAAGAAGTGGTTGCGATGCACCAAACATTGGCTGAGCAATATGACGTTATCGTCTGTGAGGGTCTGGCTGCTGACAATGATTCAAGTTATGCAGAATTGGTGAATTTAGCCATCGTCAATGCGCTAGATGCCAAAGTTATCTTGGTCAGTAGTGGTGATATTGCAAACCCTGATAGTTTGGTAGACAAGCTAGATATTTTTGCCCGTGATTTTGGCGGTATGGCAAGCGAGCGTACGTTAGGCACGATTTTGATGCGGGTTAAAAACGTGGACAACCACTATGATGAAGCACCCGTCGCGCCTGGTAAAGCCAAAGTTGATTTGGCAGCGGAGCAGTTACAGGCGATTAAATCCCACTCCCCTTATTTTGACTCCGATAAATTTCGCTTGATTGGGGTAGTGCCTTTTAGCAATACCTTAAGTGTGCCCCGTACCTGGGACGTGGCTCGTGAGCTTGATGCCAAATGGCTCAATGAAGGCGACGCCAAAAACCGCCGTGTGCTCAATACTTTACTGGTTGCGCGTACCGTTGCCAATATTGAAGATTCTTTCACCCGTGGCAACTTACTGGTGACCGCAGGCGACCGTGATGATTTGATTTTGGCGACTGCGCTTAGCACCATGAATGGTGTGCCGCTAGCAGGTCTTATTCTGACAGGCGGCATCATGCCAAACCAAAAAATTATCAACCTGTGTCGCCCGGCGCTAAAAACAGGAATTCCTGTGATGCTAGTTGACACTGACAGCTTTGATACCGTCACCAAACTTAACCACATCAGCCATGAAATCCCCGCAGATGACACCACTCGCGCCTGTGAAGTCACCGATTTTGTCGCCGCGCATTTGGATTTGGACTGGATCAAGGCCACTTTTAGTCAAGGCAACAACAACCGCAAACTCTCGCCTTCGGCTTTTCGTTATACCTTGGTCAAAAAAGCCCAAGCTGCCAAAAAAACCATCGTACTCCCTGAAGGCAATGAGCCCCGTACCGTTGAAGCGGCTGTCATCTGTCAGACTCGTGGTATTGCCCATTGTATCTTACTTGCCAAACGCAGTGAAGTCGAAGAGGTTGCCAAGAACTTGGGGCTCACCCTACCTGAAGGCCTGCAGATTCTTGACCCAGAAAGCTTGATTGACAAGTACGTCAAACCCATGGTTGAGCGCCGTAAAGGCAAACTCGATGAACTGCAAGCCCATGAACAGCTCAAAGACACCGTCGTGCTGGGTACGATGATGCTGTACTTGGGTGAAGTCGATGGTCTGGTGTCTGGCGCAGTGCATACCACCGCCAATACTGTGCGCCCGGCATTTCAGTTAATTAAAACAGCGCCGCAGTACTCGCTGGTATCGTCGATTTTCTTTATGCTCCTGCCTGAGCAAGTGGTGGTGTATGGGGACTGTGCCATCAACCCAGACCCTACCGCAGAGCAGCTGGCTGAAATCGCCCTACAATCCGCCCAATCTGCCAAAGCGTTTGGTATCGAACCCAAAGTTGCCATGATTAGTTACTCGACAGGGTCATCAGGTGAAGGCGCGGACGTGGATAAAGTGCGTCAAGCCACCGAAATCGCCAAAGCCAAAGCGGCTGAGATAGGCATGGCTAGTTTACTCATTGACGGTCCGTTACAATATGACGCAGCCAGTGTGGCAAGCGTGGCAAAATCCAAAGCGCCAAATTCTCCAGTGGCAGGTCAAGCCAATGTATTTATCTTCCCAGATTTGAACACTGGCAATACCACCTATAAAGCGGTGCAGCGCTCTGCCAACGTGGTGAGCATCGGTCCTATGCTGCAAGGCTTAAATAAGCCTGTGAATGACTTGTCGCGTGGCGCCTCGGTTGAAGATATTGTCTATACCATTGCGCTCACAGCCGTGCAAGCCGATAGCAGTGAGTTTTAAGCGTTTATGTTTAAAAAAAGGTGAGTGTAACACTCGCCTTTTTGTTGTCTATCGCCATTGGCTGTCACACAGAATATCAGCTTAAATGCAATGCAAGGCTACTTTTCCACCACTAGGCTAGTGCGCCACAATCTGTTATCCCCAAAAATTGCTTTATGGTAAAATGTCGCTCAACCACATCTAACTTTATCGCTGGGTGACCAACATGGCACATTCGCAGAACTATTCAACGAGCGTTGACGCCCGACTTGCCGTATTGATTGATGCTGATAATGCGTCAGTCAATCATCTTGATGCGCTGTTGTCTGAAATTGCCACGCTCGGGATTAGTAGCGTTCGACGCGCGTATGGTGATTGGACGCGCCCACAATTAAATAGCTGGAAAAACGTGTTACTGAGCTATTCGATTCAGCCGATTCAGCAATTTAGTTACACCACGGGTAAAAATGCTACCGATGCAAGTTTAATCATTGATGCGATGGATTTGTTGTATACCGAGCGTTTTGATGGGTTTTGTTTGGTGTCATCTGACAGCGATTTTACCCGACTTGCCCAGCGTATTCGTGAGCAAGGGTTATTGGTGTATGGTTTTGGTCGTAGCAACACACCCAAGCCATTTGTGCATGCCTGTGACCGTTTTACTTATCTTGAGTTTTTTGAAGAAAACCAAACCCCTTCGACGGTAGATTTTTATGACTCTGCTGATATGCTGTTCTCCACCAAAGGCAATCAGATGAAGCCTGTGGATGTCGCGATCACTTTGGTCAAACTTGCCATCTCAAGTATGGCGGATGACCAAGGCTGGGCAAATATCGCACCTGTCAAAAACTATCTGCTCAAAGTCGAGCCCGATTTTGATGCGCGCTTGTTTAACTTTAATAAATTCAGTGATTTTCTACGTGCCTATCCGCGCTATTTTGAGGTACAAGAGCGCTATCCCAATGACAATCAGCATAAAGTGATTTTTGTGCGCAATGTACCAACCGATGAACCACCAAACCAACCGTAAGATGTGTCAGTGATGATGAAGGATTTTAGTTTTGTTTACCCCAACTTTGAATTAGGCGGGTGATTATGATAATGCCTCGCTGTATTCGTGTTTGGCTGGGTGGCTCATTTGATCCGATACATTTGGCGCATTTACAGATGATTACGCATGTGTACCATGAGCTCATGCGTGCCTTCCCCAATGTTGATATCATCGCCAAATTATTGCCTACAGCAGGTTCGCCCTTAAAAACCCAGCCAACTTCCAACCAGCAGCGCCTTGAGATGCTTGCGCTTGCGATTGACGATGTGCCTTTTTTGTCGATTGATGAAACTGAGCTACAGTGTCAGCCGCCTGTGTATAGCTTTCTTACCTTGAGTGAGTTTAAACAGCGTTATCCCAATGACCTACTGATTTTTATCCTTGGACAAGACAGTGTTGAACAACTTGATAAATGGTATCGCGGCTTTGAGCTACTTTCGCTGACCAATCTATGGGTGCTACCCCGTCCTGCCTTGGGCAGCCTTAGCCCCACTTTAAACCACAATTTAAGCCACAATTTAAATAAAAATTTGAACCAAAATGCTTTAGCAACTATAGATAAAACCCCTAGTATAAATATTAATAATCGGTTAGTGCCTTTTATCATTCATTCGCCAAAAGACTTGATAAATCAAACCACTAACCATATTTATATTGATAAGTTTGTCGTGCCTGATATTGCCAGTCGTGATATCAGAGCTTGGATATACAGCACAGAAGCTCGGCAACGACAGCAAGCACGGCTAAGTTTACCGAGTCAAGTTTATCGGTATATTGTTGAGCATCAGTTATATGCCCCACACGTTTAGCCTGATATTGATTTACATTTTTTGATAACCTGTGCGTTAGATTTTTGTTAAAATAGCGCACTTTTTTTAGGATTGTCATGATCCTATTTTAAGCTACCCCTATAACCCAATCATTATGACCCAATTCATGGAACCCACGCATTTATGACCGATACCCAATTTGCTAGTTTAGTCAATCAACACCCTGCCCACCAACAGTTAACCATTTGCCTTGACATCGTTCAAGATGCCTTAGATGATTTAAAAGCCAAAAACATTACCGTACTCGATGTTGCTGATATGACTGAAGTCATGGAGCGTATCGTGATTGCCGAAGGGACATCTACCCGCCACCTTAAAGCGGTTGCCGACCATGTCGCGATGAAAGCGAAGCAAGCAGGGTTTAATCCGATTGGTGTGGAAGGTCAAGGCACCAGTGATTGGACTTTGATTGATTTGGGCGCTGTGGTGGTGCATGTGATGATGCCACAAGCCCGCACGTTTTATGACCTAGAAGGCTTATGGCAGGGTCAATCCCAGCGCGAGCGTATGGAAAAAACGGCGTAGTATAATAGTCTATAGCTTAGTTTAGACTATGTTATGCAAACTATGCGTTATAAACTAGACGCTACAACCAAATGGGTAAACAAGTTTTACCCATTTTTTTATGCCGTTAATTGTCTTTGGCTAAAAGTTATGCCAATGCAGCCGTTTGCTGACGTTGATGGTTTTTCATCCAAAGATTGATGGCGATTACAATAATAACATAGCCGATTTGTGCCAAAAATGTCTGTAGCGTCGGGTAGAATCCCAACGATTCAATGGCGGGCAAGCGGCTCAGGGCGGTCATCGGTAGATACCCTGTCAATTGTAGCGCGTGCAAACTAACGCCTAAAATCTTAAAGCCCAGTAGGTAAATCACCCAAGTTAAGACTTTAAATAATTGTGGAATCGGTAATTTAACCGAGGTTTTTAGCATCACCCAAGCCACTGCTGCCAGTGCTACAAGCGCCAAACCAATCCCGGTTAAAAAATCACTCATGCTGATATTGGGTAATATACCGACGTAAAATAATATGGTCTCTGCGCCTTCTCGAAACACAGATAGAAAGCTCAATCCAAATAACGACACAAAGCTACCTGCCGTCATGGCTTGTCCCATATGACGCTTGATATAAGCATTCCATGATTGGACGGATGATTTGCTATGCAGCCACGCCCCGATGCCGATCATCATAATCACCGCAACGATGCCTATCACCCCTTCAAACATCTCACGATTGGCGGCAGAAGTCACTGCAGGGAATAATAGCTGTAATGCCATCGCGCCTGCGATACTGGCAAGTAGGCCAAAAGCGACACCAGCATACACCCATTTTTTGGCTTTGACTTGTTTGGCAGCGGTTAAAGCCGATAACAGCGAGATGACAATCAATAAGGCTTCTAGCCCTTCTCGAAGCAAAATCAGCATCGAGTCAACCGCGGTATATTGCGCTGTTGGATTGATTGCCGCCAATTCATTGATAATCGATTGCAGTGTTTGCTGCTGTTTAGGGTCTTGCCCCTTCGCCATGGCTAGCGGAATTTGACTTTCCACCCGATTATATAAACTGGGGTTACGCGTGCTGACATCGCCTTCGACCGTTGGCCATATACTAATAAACTCGCCTAACTTGGCTTGACCAGTCGCTGCATCGTTTGTTTTAAACGCCTGTAAACCATCGCGCAGTAGCTGGATACTATCTGCCAGAGTGACAGTTTGTGTGGTTTGTACAGCAGCTACGTCACCTTTGTTATAACTGTCGATGGCGTCTTTTAGGGCGGCAGATTGGGTTTTGATTTGCGCCATATTGATGGGTTGGGTTTCAATCGCCACTCGCATCAGCGCCATGGATGTTTCGATTTTGCCGTAGTGCCCCATACTGGTATTGCGTACGACCCGCTCATTACCTAGCCAAACTGCATTAAACTGGTTGTAAGCCGCCCGTAACGCTTCGACATCTGTCGATGCTGCCCGTTGTATGACTTGATTAAGATTGTCATACGCCGGTACCATTTTTTTGGCAAACTCTTTTCGCTTCGCGCTGTAATCTACAGGATTTTGTTCTTTTTCAAAGGCATATAATGCATTTGATACGGCTGATAAATTGGCTTCTGTGGGGTTGCTGACGGCTTGCCCAATCGCTTGGCTTGTCTGTTGCCCAAGCGTGGAATTTTTTGCCGTTGCATCAATGGCATCAAAGGCTGTTTGAATTTGCGCAAGGGTGTCCTTGGCTTTTGAAGTATCATTGGCTTTAATTGCCGCCATCGCGTCTGATAGCTTGATAAAAATAGGGCTTAAATTCAGCTTTTTGCTGGCTGATTGGCTGGCTTGCGTCGCTATCTGCGCACTTGCAGGCATTGGTTGCTGCGCTTGTAAGCCTTGGCTACTGATGAGCAGCGAACTTGCTAGACCAAAACTTAGCAAGGTTTTTTGGGTGATGTTTATCATGAGTAACTTTTTAACCTTCTATTTAACCGTCTATTTTTAAGCGTGTATTTTTAACCATCTATTTTTAACTGATGCTTGTTGCATTTTAACCTTAAGCTTCAAATAATGCTTGTCCAATGTAGCCACCTTGCGGGATACCACCGAAGCAAGCAAATAGCCCACTGCCAATGTGGGTGGTGTATTCATTCATTTTATCAAGACGACCTAGGGCATTTTGGATGATGATAAATTGCTCGGGCGATTTTTGGAAGGAAATAAACAGCAGCCCTGAATCAAACTGCCCGGTGGCTGGGTTAATGCCGCTACTGTAAGAATACGAACGGCGTAGCATCTCCACGCCTGTGCGTTTTGCCAGTCCCATGTGGGAAATTTCAGGTATCACTGCTTTACCCTGCGCGTCTTTGGCATGCACATCAAAGGTGTCAAATTCGCCTTTTTGTCCAATCGCCGCGCCGCTATCACGATGTCGACCAAAGGTGTCTTCTTGACCTTTAAGCGAGGTGCGATCCCAAGTTTCAAGATGCATTTGGATGATGCGAGTGACCAAATAAGTACCGCCTTTCATCCAATCAGGCGCGTCCGCCCATAAGTTTTTTTCCGCAGACTTGATGGTGCTTTGGTTGGCAGTGCCGTCTTTAAAGCCGAATAAATTACGGGGCGTATGATTGCCGGTATCAAACCCAACAAAACCTGACTGACTCCAACGCATGGTAATATTAGAACGCGCTTGGCGAACCAGTTGCCGTACCGCGTGGAACGCCACTTGGGCATCTTCGGCGCAGGCTTGAATACAGATATCACCCCCCGTCAAATTTTCTCGTAATTGATCGCGCGGGAACTTGGGCAAGTCTTGGAATTCTTTGGGCTGCTTATGGGTAAGTCCCATCTTTTTTAGAAAACTTGGGCTAATGCCAAAGGTCAACGTCAATCCGTACGCGCCCATGCTGTCTGCTTCGCCTGTGTCGGTCGGGGGCACAAACGGGTTTTTTTCATACGCTTTGATGTTTTTACCTTGCGTCAAATTGGCCGCATAGGTCGTCCAGTCTTTGAACATCTGTTTGACATCGTCGAGCTTATCGGTATGTAAATCCATTACCAAAAAATAAATATTACGCTGTGACGGCGTGGTAATGCCTGCTTGGTGTTCGCCATAAAAATCATATTTGACATCCGCAAAACAATTTTTGGTAGTATTGGCATCACTACCGGCATGTTTAGGATTTTCGTTTTTATCGCTATCTTTGGACTGATTACCATCCAAAGCTTGCAAGTTAGGTAAGTTTTCACTTGGTTTTTGCTGACAGGCTGACACGGCTAAACCTGCGCCTGCGACACTGAGCGCACCAAATTGGCGTAAAAAACTGCGACGATTTGACATTTTTAATCCCACCCCTGTTTCTTGCGCTTGCTTATCTAATTTACTATGTTTCATACTGCCCCTAACTTGATACTTACCTTTTTATGCCGCCCTAAAACCGTCAAGTGAAGCAGTTTTTTGCTTCACCTTTGACTTATTGCAATACAATGCCCATCTGCGCTAAGGATTCGCCAAGTCTATTCACCGCTTCGGCTAGCGCTTTGGTATCTGCAGGGGTTAACTCTTTATAGGATTTATAGTCTTGTTGCCCGACTTGGTGTTTGGCAAGTAGTTGGTTGACTGCGTCAAATTTTTGCTCAAGCTCCGTGACTAACGCTGGGTTTTTGGCTTGGATTTTTGGTTTTAAAATGGCAAATATTTTCTCGGCGCCTTCAATATTGGCTTTAAAATCATACAAGTCTGTGTGCGAAAAAATTTCTTCTTCGCCGGTGATTTTGCTCGTTGATACTTCATTGAGCAAATCTACTGAACCTTGCACCATCAAATCGCCTGTGACCTCTGCCGTCGGAATTTTGGCGTGCAACTCTTTGACATCTGCAATCAGTTGTTTGCCCAGTTTTTCGGTGCCTTTGGTGGTATTTTGCGTCCACAAGATTTTTTCAATCGCATGGAAGCCTGTCCATGCTTCATTGGGCTCAAGGTCGGCTTCACGGTTATCGATACGTGGGTCAAGGTCGCCAAAACTTTCAGCAATCGGCTCTGAGCGCTCATAATACATGCGTACTTTTGGGTATAACGCCTTCGCCTCTTCTAATTTACCCGCTTCGAGCAGTGCGACAAATTTTTGGGTATCGGCGAGCAAGCTATCAATTTGGGTTTGTACCCAAGCTTTGTATTCCGCCGTTTCTTTACTCAAATCAACTGAGCTCTGCGCCGACGCTGTGACTGCAGAAGCGTTAGTCGTTGCAGGTGCTGTTGCGGCACTACTTGCAGCAGCTGCTACGTCGGTTTTTTTCTCGGTTTTTTGGCAAGCCGTCAAGAGTAATGCAGATATCGTCAGGGGTAATATTGATAAAGTAAAAGTACGGCTCAACATAAAACATCCTTAAAAGTAAACACGATTAAATAATAAAAAAAATAATGACAATTTGCGAATTATAGTGTAAATGAGAATCGTTATCAATATTTATTTTGCTTTGATTGCGCTTAGAAGTTTAAGCAAAAAAATACCCCGCAGCAGCGAGGTATTATGATTGGCTATGACGCGCAGATCGCCTAATAACAAAATAACCTAGCCGAATTTACCCGTGATGTATTCTTCAGTTTCTTTACGGTCTGGGTTGGTGAACATTTTATCGGTATCCCCCATTTCCATCATTTCGCCCAAGTACATAAACGCGGTATAGTCAGATACCCGTGCCGCTTGCTGCATGTTGTGGGTGACGATGGCGATGGTGTAATCATTTTTTAGGTCTGAAATCAAATCTTCAATTGAGCCTGTTGAGATAGGGTCAAGTGCCGAGGTGGGTTCGTCTAGTAGCAATACTTCAGGACGGGTTGCCACACCGCGGGCGATGCATAGACGCTGCTGCTGACCACCAGACAATGACAGACCCGATGCTTTAAGTTTATCTTTGACTTCAGTCCACAGTGCCGATTTTTTGAGCGCCCATTCAACGCGCTCGTCTAGCTCAGCGCGGCTTAAGCTTTCGTACAGACGCACACCGAATGCCACGTTGTCATAGATTGACATTGGAAATGGCGTTGGTTTTTGGAATACCATACCCACGCGAGCACGCAGCAAGTTGACGTCCACCGATTTATCCAAGATGTTTTGTCCATCTAGGTTAATTTCACCCGTGGCACTCATGCCTGGGTATAGGTCATACATACGGTTAAAGGTACGCAGCAGAGTTGATTTACCACAGCCTGACGGTCCGATAAACGCGGTAACTTTTTTGTCAGCAATATCGATGTTGATATTTTTAAGGGCTAAAAATTTACCGTAATAAAACTCTAGATTACGAATTTGCATTTTTGCGGTCATGATGAATACCTTAATAAATTTTGTTTGATACTAGCAAATAGCTTTAATCTTCTATTGATCATCAATGTGATGATTGCTCTTTACCACTTAAGGCACGTGCCAAAATATTCAATGTTAATACTGCCAAGGTGATGAGTAACGCACCTGCCCAAGCCAATTGGTTTGAAATAGGGTATGGCTGGCTGGCGTATTGATAAATCACGTTTGGTAAGTTGGCAATGGGTTGACCCATATCGGTACTAAAGAATTGGTTATTGAGCGCGGTAAATAGTAATGGCGCAGTCTCACCCGAGATACGCGCAAATGCCAGTAAGATACCTGTTAATACCCCAGTTTTGGCAGCACGTAACGTAACGGATGTTACCAGTTTCCATTTTGGCGTTCCTAACGCATAAGCCGCTTCACGCAATGTATTGGGAATTAGACGAAGCATATTTTCGGTGGTACGTACCACCACAGGAATAACCAATAGCGCTAAAGCCATTGCACCTGCCCAACCTGAGAAGTTACGACCTTGTACCATCAACGCAAAAATAAATAGACCAATCACAATCGAGGGTGCTGATAGCAAAATGTCGTTCATAAAACGGGTGACTTTACCAAGCCAGCTGTTTTCGGCAAATTCAGCCAGATAAATACCTGCCATGACACCAATCGGGGTGCCGACTACAAGCCCTAATCCTGTCACCATGATTGAGCCGATAATCGCATTGCGAAGACCGCCGATTTCGTTTGGCGATGGCGTGTCTTGAGTAAAAATAGGCATGGTCAATAACGCATGCGAACCTGATAAAAACAATTTGAATAAAATTAAACCTAAGAAGGTCAAGCCAAATACAATGGACAAACCGGCAAATATCAGTCCTAAAGCATTGCTTAGACGGCGGCGTTTGTAAATGGCGTTATTACGATTCATGTTGATAGTAGTCATAGTATTCCCCAGCGTCCTCATTTCGTACCCGCATTTTTATCCATACGACTGAGCATCAATTTTGAAATCACCAGTACAATAAAGGTAATAATAAATAGTAAGAAACCTAAATGTAGTAGTGATGATTGGTGCAAGCCTTCAGACTCTGCAAATTCATTTGCCAATGCCGAAGTGATTGACACCCCTGACTGGAACAAACTTGGACTGACGTTATAAGCATTACCAATAACAAAGGTGACTGCCATCGTTTCACCCAATGCGCGACCCAATCCCAAAATGATACCGCCCATCACACCGGCTTTGGTATAAGGCAACACCACGTATCGCATCACTTCCCAAGTGGTTGAACCCAAACCATAGGCAGATTCTTTAAGCATCTTTGGCGTAATGGAGAAAACGTCACGCATGACCGATGCAATAAACGGGATAATCATCACTGCCAAAATCAAACTTGCAGTAAACAGACCAATACCCATCGGCGCACCTTGGAATAAACGACCCACATAAGGTACATCACCCAAATGGTCAATCAGCCAAGGCTGGATATGTTCTGAAAACCAAGGCGCAAATACGAAAAATCCCCACATACCATAGATAATTGAAGGGATACCCGCTAACAACTCAATGGCAATACCCAAAGGACGTTTTAAAAAATTTGGGCAAAGCTCTGTCAAAAACATGGCAATACCAAAACTTACCGGCACCGCAATCAAAATGGCAATGACAGAAGTCACCAACGTACCATAGATTGGTGCGAGTGCGCCGTATACATCCATCCCTGTATCCCAGTCTTTACTGGTATAAAAGTTAATGCCAAACGCTTTCATACTTGGCAATGCGCCAAGAAATAGTGAGATTAAAATACCACCTAACAACAGCAGCACGATAAACGCAAAAAGACGAGTCGCGTTGACAAACAACCAGTCTAATTGTTTTTGCTTTGCGAGTTTTGCGTGTAAATCCGACATAAGAACCCAGCCATCAAAAAATAGTTTTAGTTTACTAATTCTAGAAATTTGAAAAAAAAACGTAGAGCATTAACTTGTTTATTGCTCTACGTATCGTTTGACATGCCTAACCCTGTTAACTGTTAACCATCATCATGAGATTATTTTGCCGCTGACGCAGTTGCTGTGGCAGCATCTGAGCTAAATAGTGGCTTACCATCAGCCCCTACAACTTTTTTCCACTCTTCACGGAAGATAGCTTTGCTTTCTGCTGAGAATGGTACAAAGTCCAGTGATTTTGCTAGCTCATCACCGCTTGAATACGCCCAATCAAAGAATTTAAGGGTATTTTTGACGTTTTCTGGGTTGGTTGGTTTAGTATGGACTAAGATGAATGTTGCCGCAGAGATTGGCCAGGCATTTGGGTCTGCTTGGTTAGTCAATACGATGTTAAAGCCTGGTGTACCTTTCCAGTCTGCATTACCCGCAGCGGCAAAGCTTTCAGCCGATGGTTGTACAAAGTTGCCCGCCGCATTTTTTAGCTGTGTATGCGACATTTTGTTTTGTTTTGCGTAAGCGTACTCAACATAACCGATTGAGTTTTTGGCACGAGCGACGTTACTTGCCACGCCTTCGTTACCTTTACCACCTGCACCTGTCGCAGCGGTTGGCCATTTAATGGATTTATCTACACCTGGACCTGCTTTCCATTCTGGTGATACAGCAGCTAAGTAGCTTGCAAAGTTAAAGGTTGTACCTGAACCGTCAGAACGGAAAATCGTCGTGATTGGCGCATCTGGTAGTGTCACGCCTGCGTTTAATGCGGTAATCGCTGGGTCATTCCATTTAGTGATTTTACCCAAGTAGATATTGGCAAGGGTGGCACCGTCTAGTTTTAATTGACCGGGTGCAACACCCTCGATGTTAACAACCGGTACAACACCACCGATAACGGTTGGGAACTGGATTAAACCGCTTTTATCCAACTCTTCTTTGCTTAAAGGCGCATCCGACGCACCAAAGTCAACGGTATTGGCTTGGATTTGTTTGATACCACCTGATGAACCGATTGATTGGTAGTTCACTTGACCGCCAGTGGCGTTCTTGAACTCACCTGCCCATTTAGCATAGATAGGTTGTGGGAAAGAGGCACCTGCACCTGTGATGGTAAATACGGCGTTTTTGTTGCTACCTGCAGTGCTTGACGTTGCTGAGGCACCCGCTGCTTGATTGTCTGCTTGTTTGTTGCCACAAGCGGTTAATGCTAACGTCGATGCTACGATAACACTTAATAATGAATAACGCATGGATAGCTCCTAAAAACCTTTTTTGAGTTTACGATGAAACTGCCTGAATGAAAAAATGTCACCAACGGTACGATTTAACTTTCTTTGGTTATTTTCACTATGATAGCTCACAGCTGACCGATTTAACTGTCATGATAATAACCATAATTCGGTTTGTATAAAAATTGTGTATATGATTACAAAGAAATGTGACAGTATCATGACAATTTGATGACTGACCGATTGCGCACGCTATAGATGAGACTAAATAACTACATTTAACATTAAACTCGCTTATTAATTGCCAAAGCGTTGAAGAGCTTTGTGACTTTTAGCGGTGCATGGGAAAGAGGCAATTAATCATTTAACTACTTCCTGACTTAACAGCTTCTTAACTCTTAACTTAGTAGCTTAAGACTATAAAAACCAATGGCAGTCGCAACCAAGGTTAAAAGCACATGGATGCCAATCAAGGCGACACCTTGCACTACCCTGCCGCTATTCAACAAAGTAAACACTTCGGCACTAAACGTACTAAACGTTGTCAATCCCCCCAAAAAACCTGTGGTGATAAATAGTCGTAAGTTTGGGTGCATCTTTTGGGTGAGTATCAAGGCAAATCCCATCAACAGCCCACCTAGTACATTGGCAAATAGTGTGCCATAGGGCAACCAAGGATGTACGCTGTTGAGTCTGGCTAACCACCAGCGCAGCATTGCCCCAAATGCCGCCCCCAATCCTATCCACAGCCATGGCATCTTCAAGTCCTCGTGGTGATTACGGTTTAGCTGGATTGACAGCAGGCAGCGTTGTCATGTCCCACCGCGGCAAGCAGCTAACCGCTAGCTCATCGTGTTGACCGGCGTTCAAGCGCTGCCACCCGGCGAAGGCAATCATGGCGCCATTGTCGGTACACAAGGCAGGCGGTGCATAATGCACGGTGGCGTTGATTTTGGCTAATGCCTCAGCTAACGATTCTCGTAGTTGTTGATTTGCACTCACCCCGCCTGCGATTACCAGACGTTTCATACCCGTTTGCTGCAAGGCTTTAACGCATTTTTTCACCAACGTATCGACCATCGCATATTGAAAACTTGCTGCAATATCGGCACGCGTCTGGGCATGTTCAGGATTATGGCTATCGGTTGGATGGTCTTTAATCAAATTATGCACGGCGGTTTTCATACCACTAAAAGAAAAATCCAATCCTTTACCCAACATCGGGCGCGGTAATTCATAGGCTAATGGATTGCCTGTTTGCGCCAAGCGTGCAATATTAGGTCCACCAGGATAAGGTAACTCTAGCATTTTAGCGGCTTTATCAAAGCACTCGCCTGCGGCATCATCAATCGACTCACCCAATATTTCATACTGCCCGATGCCTTTGACCGCCACTAACATGGTATGTCCACCCGACACCAGCAACGCGACAAACGGAAAATCGGGCGGATTGGCGCCTAATAGCGGCGCAAGTAAGTGTCCTTCCATGTGATGTACGCCAATGGCAGGAATACCCAATGCCATTGCTAAACTGCGGCCAAATAATGCCCCAGTCATCAACGCGCCCACCAGTCCAGGACCTTTGGTAAAGGCAATTGCATCGATATCGGTTTTTTTGAGTTGGCAGTCATCCAGCAGTTGCTGCAACAAGGGTACTAATTTACGGATGTGGTCGCGGCTTGCAAGTTCAGGAACTACCCCGCCATACGTCGCATGTAGGGCGATTTGACTATACAGCACTTGCCCGACCAAACCTTGATTGGGTTGGTGACGTTGGTCACTATCAAAAATGGCTAATCCCGTTTCATCGCAGGATGTTTCCAGTCCTAGCACACGCATGGTATTTCCTTAAACGATAAATAAACGTCAACATACCGATGGCAAATTAGTTATTTTTTGCCATCATTGATGATTTTGACAGGAATGGTTAACCCTTTGGCAAAGGGCTCGGCAAAGACGTAAGTGTATTGGCTCGGGGCAATTTGCTGGGTGGTATAGATGACAAACGCGCTGTTTTTACCGGCTGTGAGTTCATGTGACACATAAGCAGTACCCAACTGGTCGAGCACTTTGGATAAGACTTCATTGACTGCCATACCCACCGTTAAATTGTAGCGGGAGGTTTCATTATCCACATGATACATCTCGGCATAGGCTTTGACAGGCTCGCTATCGAGCGCAAACGGGTATTTAAAGCTAGCCTTATCGACTGGCTTAACACCCGAATCCACCAATGCCCAGTTAATGTGTTTGGGTGCACCGTTTTGGGCGGCTTGGGGGGATACGGTACTGGCGACAGCTACACTGGCAACGTGATGCGGACTTTGAACGCTAGCCACTGTGGCACTTACTGTGGCACTTGCTGTGCTGTTTTGCTCTGGCTTGTTATCACTGGCAGGTTGACAAGCCGAGAGTAACACCCCACCTATCAGCAAACTTGATATTATAACTAGTTGTTCCACTGACACGCCTCCAATATATCCAAACTTTTTGTCTAGCTTAATCTGACTTAGCCTAGCTTAAGCAGTGACGCCCCCATTACTGATGGGCTGATAAGAAAGATGACGATTGATGCGTTTTTCTGCCAATCGAAACATCCCAATCAATAGCCAAGACAATAACAAATAAATAATACCTGAGGCAAAGAACAACTCAAAAACGGTATAAGTTTTTGACATAATCGTCGTTGCCACACCGGTAATATCCATCAAAGTGATGGTCGATGCCAACGCACTGCCTTTGAGCATAAAAATCACTTCATTGCCATAAGCCGGCAGCATGATGCCAAAGGCGCGAGGAAAAATAATTCGGCGCAATTTTTGGCTATAAGACATACCAATGGCGTCGGCAGCTTCATTCTCGCCTTTGGGTATTGACTTGATAGCACCGCGGATGATTTCGGCAGTATAAGCTGCCGTATTGAGGGTAAAAGCGATGATAGCGCACCAAAATGGACTCGCTAAAACACCCGATTTCCACAGCACAGACTCGGTCACCCATTTAAATTGCGACAAGCCATAATAAATCAAAAAGATTTGCACCAGTAGCGGTGTACCACGAAAAAAGAAAATATACGCAAACGGCAATGCCTGTACCCAAGGTTTTTTTGATAGCCTAGCCAGTGCGAGCGGCACTGCCAACATAAACCCTAATAAACCCGACAACACCACAAGCTCAATGGTGATAATACTGCCTTGCAGCAGTTTTGGGATACTATCAATAATAATTTGCCAATTCCAGTTCATTGATGAATCCCCTATTTCGCCATGCCGATTTTTTGCAGGCGTTTTGCATAACGCTCTGCTGGGTTATTGACCCATTCTAGCCACATAATCACACCGGTGATGATGACGGTCAGACTCAAATACAACAATGCTGCTGCCATATAGAAAGTAAACGGGCTTTGCGTGGAAGTCGCTGCCGTTTTGGCGTGGCGCATGATATCTTCAAGCCCGACCACAGAAACCAACGCGGTATCTTTGAGCAGTACCAAAAACAAATTACCCAGTCCTGGCAGTGCAATACGCCACACTTGTGGCAACGTCACTCGCCAAAGGATTTGAAATTTTTTCATGCCAATCGCTTGCGCCGCTTCGGCTTGACCTTTTGGAATCTCTTGAAATGCCATACGAAAAGTTTCGGTCGCATACGCACCAAATGCCACAGACAGCGCCGTAACTCCCGCCCAGAACGGACTGACATCCACATATCCCGTATTGCCAAATTGCGATAGAATAAGACCCATCAACATCGAGCCGCCAAAGTAAATAAACATGACTGACAGCAGTTCTGGAATACCACGGATAATCGTAGTGTAAGCGGTGGCGATGGCGTTGAGCACTTTAAATCGTGACATCTTAGCGGTCGCGCCCAATAATCCCAAAATCAGCCCAATGACCAAACTAGTCAGTGCCAGTTTGATGGTGACCCAAGCGCCACTTAATAATAGCTGCCCAAAACCTTGTAGATCTAACACAATATCGATACCCTGTCTTTTTAACTCTGTTTGTTGACCTATTACCCAAAAAATGCTTAAAACGCAGTTTTACCGTCACATAGGCAAAAGGTGATAACGGATATAACCTTTTGCTTTGTTTTTTGCAGGGTGCAATTTTACGTGATTGCCCTATCAAAAACCATCAAAAAAACAAAAAACTGAGTGACTTTTCACCCAGTTTTTGACTAAACCCAAGCGCTTGGTTGAGTTATTTGCTAGTACTCGCCACAGTCGTCGTGGTCGTTGTAGTACTAGAGACCGTGACTGCCACACTGCTTGCCGCCGCTGTTGTGGTCGTTGCACTGCCAAAATATTGGTTATAGATTTTGTCATACGTGCCATTTGATTTTAACGTGGCAATCGCTTTGTTAAATTCTAAACGCAGTGGGTCACCTTTACGAACGATGATACCCATTTTGTCATTGACATCAATCTCTTTACCTTTGATTTCAAAGCCTTTACCTTCTGGCGTGGTCAGCCAATAAGCGGCCGGGGCTTTATCCGAAATCATCATATCCGAACGCCCTGCTGCCAAGTCCATAAACGCATTATCCAACCCTTCATACAGGTTTAGCTGGGCTTTTGGGTGATTTTTTTCCATCCACTGGGTAGATAGCGTTGAACGCTGTGCCGCAACTTTATGGCTGTCAATTTGGGCAGGGTCATCCGGATTGATAGGGCTACCTTGTTTGGTCAAAAACACCAACGTATTGGTAAAATAGGGGTCGGTAAAATCGACCTGCGCTTGACGCTCTGGGGTGATAGACATCGCATCAATTACCACGTCATATTTTTTTGCCATCAAGCCTGGCAATAAACCATCCCAATCTTGTGGCTTGATTTCACAGTTGGCTTTCATTTGTGCACATAAAGCCTGCATAAAATCGACATCAAAACCTGTCAAACTGCCATCCGCTTTGGTGATACTAAAGGGTTTATAGGTGCCTTCAGTGGCGATGCGAATGGTTTTGCCTGCCATACTGCTAGATGTCTCTGTGCTGCTACTCGCCGTTGTAGAAGCGGCTGTGCTATTCGCCGTCGTTGCCGCCGTTTTTTCTGCAGGTTTTTGACAACCCACCAGCGCTAGACCTGCCACTGCCAAGCTACCCAATAATGAAATATTTGTTTTCACCTGATACTCCTAATTTTTAACGTCTAACACATGACAATTTTTGCTTGTAAGCTTTAACAATACTAACAGGCAAATAAGTTATATAACGGCTTATTTCGGTAAATCTGCAAAATATTTTTGGCTGATTTTATCGTAAGTACCATTGGCTTTTAACGCCGCCAGTGCGGTGTTGAATTTGCCAATCAATGGATCATTTTGACGAAGGGCAATGGCAATTTTGTCATCAATATTGATCGGTTGACCTTTGACTTCAAAGCCTTGACCTTTGGCGGTTTTTAACCATGATAAGGCTGGGGCACTGTCAGAAATCATCAAATCTGTACGGCCCGATTCTAGGTCAAGATAGGCATTATCTTGGGTGTCATACAGTTTGGGAGTGGCTTTTGGGAAGTTTTTGGCTAAGTACTCAGCGGCGGTCGTTGAGCGCTGTGCACCCACGGATTTGCCCGCTAGGTCATCAGCGCCTTTTTCTACCCCTTTTTTGCCAATGACAACGAGGTTATTGGTAAAGTATGGGTCGCTAAATGCCACCACTTGGCGACGCTCTGCGGTGTCTGACATCCCCGCCATGATGGCATTGTATTTTTGTGCTTGTAGCCCTGGAATCAATCCATCCCAATCTTGGGAAATCACTTCACATTTTAGTTTGGCTTCAGCACATAGCGCATCTGCCAAATCAATCTCAAAGCCGATTAATTTGCCATTGGCATCTTTATAACTAAAGGGGACAAAGCTTGATTCGGTAGCGATACGAATCTGTGGCATATCTGCGTTTGCTGCGGTGGTAGCGCTACTTGCTGCTGCCGTGTCTGCCACTTTTTCCGCAGGTTTTTGACAGGCAGTTACCCCCATCAAAATGGCTAACGACGATACACCCAAAACCGATAACTGTTTCATAACAACACCTTTTTGTCAAAATTTGAGGGTCACCCACATCTACTGTCTAAATTTTAAAACGATCGATACAACGTCAATTAATTACCAAAATGTTGCTTTTGTAATTTTGCCAACTCGCCATTGCTTTGTAGTGTATCTAAGGCTTTGTCAAATTCTGCTTTTAGTGGATCGCCTTTACGAATAGCCATTGCGATGTTGTCACCATTATCCATCTCACTGCCTACGATTTGGTAGTTGCTGTTTTGTTTTAGCCATTCGCTAGCGGTTACTTTTTCAGACAGCACTGAATCGATACGACCTGATTTTAGGTCAATGTAGGCGTTGTCATAGTTGTCATACAATTTGATTTCGTTGGTTTTGCTCAGTTTATCTTGAAGGTACTGTGCCATGGTGGTTGAGCGTTGACCGCCGATTTTTAGCCCTGAAATTGCTTGTGGGTTGAATTTACCACCTTTGGCAGCGACCCAAACCATGGTGTTTTTAAAATAAGGCGTGGTGAAATCCACTTGCGCTGAACGCTCTGGGGTGATTGACATACCTGCGGCAACCGCATCGTATTTTCGCGCCATCAAGCCTGGCAAAATACCGTCCCAATCTTGCGCTACGATTTCGCAGTCGAGTTTTGCTTGGGCACACACGGCTTTGGCAACATCCACGTCATAACCGCCTAATGTGCCATCGGCATTGGTGTAGTTAAATGGTTTGTAGGCGCCTTCAGTGGCAATACGAATTTTTTTGCCTGTGCTGGCACTGGCAGCGGGTTGGCTCGCGGCTGCACCTTCTGTTTTTTCAGCAGGTTTTTGACAGGCGGTTAATCCCATGCTAACTGCACATACCGTTGCCAAGGCGAGTTTTGAGTAGGTTGAATTCAAGGTTGATTGCATGGATGTTCCTTACAAATGAAATTTTTGAGTAAAAAGCGATTTAATATCAGGTTTCGCTTTCAGCGATTTCAATATTTAAAATCAATGCGACTAAAATAAATGCGAGTTTACAATTTAGTTAAAATTAACATAAATTAACATTTTTGCAAGTGAAAAACTTATTCAGCAACAATTAAATCGAATAAATTTTTCTGATGCCTAAAACTACAAAACCGCCAATCGCATGGCGATTGACGGCTGATATGTTGATTGGATTATTTTTGATGGCTTGCCATAAAGTCTTTCACCCGCGCTGATTGCGGGTTGTCAAACACCTGCTCGGGTGTGCCTATTTCTTCGATACGTCCCTCATGCAGGAACACCACTTGGCTTGATACATCGCGCGCAAAACGCATTTCATGGGTCACAATCAGCATGGTGCGACCTTCTTCAGCAAGCGATTTCATCACGGCTAATACTTCATTGACCAATTCTGGGTCGAGGGCAGAGGTTGGCTCATCAAATAACAATACTTGTGGCTTCATCGCTAGCGCACGAGCAATGGCGATACGCTGGCGTTGCCCACCCGATAAGTTTTCTGGGTAAGCATCTTTTTTATCCAGTAGTCCTACGCGTTTTAGTAGCACTTCAGCTTCACTGATGGCTTGGTCTTTGGCGATTTTTAGGACTTGGGTCGGCCCCTCAATGATGTTTTGCAAAATAGTCCGGTGTGGCCATAGGTTAAAGTTTTGGAACACAAAACCCATTTTTGAGCGAAACTGCTCAAGTTGGCGTTGATTGGCAGCAACCAAATCCCCTGATTTATTCGGTTTTAATACCAATGCTTCATTGCCCAAGAAAACCTCCCCTTGTGAGGGGTTTTCAAGCAAGTTAATACAGCGTAGCAAGGTGGATTTACCCGAACCGCTCGAGCCAAGAATTGAGATGACATCGCCATCATAAGCGGTCAACGATACACCTTTTAGTACTTCAAGCGATCCAAAGTTCTTGTGGATATTGTTAAGTTGCAAGGCTACAGGACGCTGTAAGTTTGGCATAGCATCTGACATGATATTCAATCCAAAATTTGACGATAGGTGGAAAAAAACTGTCTATTTTCGCTTAAAACGCTACTAAAACGCAACTTTTTCTCTCATTTAACTTTATTTTATGGCGCCGATCTTTAGCGCTTGTTTTTAGATTGAGTCATAACCATTAATTTTTGTCTCTCAAAACTTTCTAAATTCCATTTTTGGATTGAAGTTGTTATGATGAAGCGATGATTATATTAGGGACTGACTATGCAAACCATGACTGATACCAAACATTATATGCAAACCGTGGGACAGCAAGCGCGCGCTGCTTCAGCGATTTTGGCAAAAGCAGACACTGCACTCAAAAATAGCGCCCTACTGGCTATCTATGACGCCCTGCAACAAGCCAAATCACAGGTGTTAGCGGCCAATGCCACCGATATGCAAAACGGTCAACAAAAAGGACTGGATGACGCGCTACTTGACCGATTAGCGCTCACCGATGCGCGTTTTGAAGGCATGTTACAAGGGCTAAAAGATGTCGCCATGTTACCTGACCCGATTGGCGAGGTCACTGATATGACCTTTCGTCCCTCGGGTATTCAGCTAGGTAAAATGCGCGTGCCGCTGGGTGTGGTCGGGATGATTTATGAATCCCGCCCAAATGTAACCATTGAAGCTGCGTCTTTGGCATTAAAATCTGGCAATGCGATTATCCTACGTGGCGGCTCAGAAGCGTTTTATTCTAACCAAGCATTGGCTGCGTGTGTCAAACAAGGTTTACAAGCGGTTGGTTTGCCAGAGGCCGCAGTGCAAGTGGTCGAAACCACCGACCGCGCGGCAGTGGGAGAACTCATTACCATGAATCGCTATGTCGATGTGATTGTACCGCGAGGTGGTAAAAGCCTAATTGAGCGTATCAACAATGAAGCGCGCGTGCCTGTCATCAAGCATCTAGATGGTAACTGTCATACCTTTGTCGATCGCGATGCAAACTTGACTATGGCAACCGATATTTGCGTCAATGCCAAAACTCACCGCTATGGGACTTGTAATACCATGGAAACGCTGCTGATTGATAGCCAAATCGCTGCGCAAGCGCTGCCGCCAATCGCCAGCGCCATTGTCGCTGCAGACAGTGCCATGCAATTACGCGGCTGTCCAAAAACCTTAGCCATCTTGAGCGATACCGCTGAATTAACCGCTCATATGTCAGCGGCGAGTGAGGCAGATTGGGATACCGAATATTTGGCACCGATTTTGGCGATTAAAGTAGTCGCCGATATCGATGAAGCCATTGCCCATATCAATGCCCATGGCTCACACCATACCGATGCGATTATTACCGAAAACTACTCAAAATCGTTAAAATTCATGCGTGAAGTTGACTCTAGTAGCGTGATGGTCAATGCATCAACCCGCTTTGCCGATGGTTTTGAATATGGTTTGGGTGCAGAGATTGGTATTTCTACCGATAAAATCCATGCGCGCGGCCCTGTGGGTCTTGAAGGTTTAACATCGCAAAAATGGATTGTGTTTGGGCATGGGGAAATCAGACAGTGACAGCTAAAACTTTTGGTAATCAAATAAATTGTTTTCACAAACCCACTTTAATTATTGGCAATAAGAACTACTCGACTTGGTCTTTGCGCGCATGGCTTATGCTGCATGCCTTCGGTGTAGCCTTCGATGAAATGCCAATTAAGCTATTTCATCCCAGCAATCAAGAGATTTTGACGACCTATACGCCACTGGGTCAAGTGCCTGTACTGTTACATGAAGACAAAACGATTTGGGACAGTGTCGGCATTGCTTTATATGCGGAAAAATACTTAATTACGCAAAACATCTGGGGTAAACAGCCGCACTTAGCCATGAGTTTGCTGGGTGAAATGCACAGTGGATTTTCTGCCCTGCGCAATGAAATGCCAATGAATATTCGAGCTAGCCGCCACATTGCACCTTCCAAACCTTGTTTAAGCGACTTGGCGCGGTTTGAAGCCATCGTCACCGAAGGCTTTAAACAAAATGGCTCTGAAGGTTATTTGCTAGGCGAATTTAGTGTTGCTGATGTATTTTTTGCCCCGATTATTTTTCGCCTCATTACTTACGCAAAAGCCTCCGATATAGAGTTACGACCCATGACTTTAATCTATATACAAAAAATGCTTGCTCACCCAAGCATGCAGACTTGGCAACAACAGGCGTTGACAGAAACCGATATAGTTATTGAAGATGAAGCAGGCACAGAGGTCGTTTGAGATTAATCAGCTTTAATTCAATGAAAAACCTTATTTGGCACCCGCTTTAAATAGACTGATTTGGTTGTTATCGGTTACCGTCAACATCGGTGTGCCTTTGCTATCTTGGGTCAGTTTAAATTGTCCATTGAGTGTGGATGGCGCAGCCGCATCAAATGCCATGCGCGATTCTGGCATACACATCATGCGCGTAGAAACGATATTTTTTATCAATACATTGTTATGGGTCAGGCTATAATTGCCCCACATGCGATTGCAGGTGTTGTCAAAGCTAACCCGACCTTTATCAAAGCTGACCAACAGCGGTTTGGCTTGGTTAAACAATTCAAGTTTAGTGGGCTTACCCGAAAAATCAGTCACCGAGACCAATTGCCAGCGATAATTTTGCAACGTGGCATCGGCTAACGGTAAGGTGAGCGCTTGGGTCGGGTTAGACATCCCTGAGTTACTATCCGCTATGGTTTGACAGCCTGTCATTGCCAGCGTTCCTGCTATCAAGCAACTTAGCGCTAGTGAATAGGTTTTGGCACATTTTTTCATCATGCTTTCCTTTTGTTTAAAATTATTGTGTAAAAAATTATCGCAACCATTATATAAAATGCCCTTAAGACGCTATTGCCGAGCATAATGATTATTGTTATTCGATTGTATTACTAGATTTGATGGATGTTTCATTTGCTTGAATGGGTTTTTGCAAAAACTCTAAAAATACATCATCGCGTTTGGGGTCGCCATTGTTGCCGTCCCTTGGAAATGCCATCCTCTCCCCTGTCAGTAGATAACCGCGGCGTTGATAATAACTTAACAGCTCTGGTCGATGACTTAAAATCGACATGGACAAATGGGTTAAAGGTAAATGGCTTAAGTTTTTGGCACGGGCGTGTCTGATAGCAAACGTTTCTACCGCAGACAACATCGTGTCGCCAATGCCTCTACCTTGTACAGCAGGATGAACCGCAAAAGTGCCAATATACGCCGCTGGCTGATGGTTAATGGGTGAGAAATCCACAGCAATACACCCGAGCAAATCATCGCTATCGTGCGGATTTTCAAACACGAATAGATAAACATTGGGGCTGTCTATCAGGGCTGTCATTTCCTCGGGCGTGGTACGAATCCCACCAATCAAAGCCGCTTCATTGGTCCAGCCTTCATCTGAGCGGTAACAGCGATTGAGCAAAGTTACCAAATTTTCGACGTCTTGTTGCGTGGCAACGCGTAATTGCACGGCGTTTTTATCGATATCGCTATCCGGGTTTTTCATGTTTTTTCTCTTTTTATGCTCACATTCGCTAAAAAATAGGATGCGTTAAACATTTTGCCAAGTCAAGATGACTGATTTTGCCAACCAATGCACCCAATTCACCTAAATTAGCCAACATACCTAAATTAAGCACTGTTATTTTATTGAAGATCACTTGATTGAATGTTACTTTATTGGCAATTGCTTTGGCATTCAAGCCGTATTTGACGTCATTGTCGTTGCCGTCATATTTTTGTATGAGACAATAAAGCATGCCGATAATGAAGCGCTGCTATAATCGAATCTGTAATCGAGATGGTTTATCAATCATCCATTTGTTAAAATAAACCTTTTGCAAGTAACCCTAGCATGCCAAAACTGCCTTCACCCTATACCCCTACGATTCAATCGGCGATTTATAAACAACAACCCACTGATTTTATTGTCCATGAAAAACTTGGCATTGAATGCAGCCATACAGGCGAGCATCTTTGGGTTCATATTCAAAAGACCCGAATGAATACCAATTTTGTAGCAAAGGTGTTGTCACAATGGGCAGGCATCCCACTCAAGGATGTGGGATATTCCGGTCTCAAAGATCGTCATGCGGTGACGACGCAATGGTTTAGTCTTCGCTTGCCAAAAAAAATTGCCCCTGAACAAAACTTTGAGCAATTTGTCCAAACTAAATTAGCTAGCGATGAAACCCTGCAATTACTGGCACAGCATTGGCATTATAAAAAACTGGGTCGCGGTACTCACCAAGCCAATCAGTTTATCATCACCCTACGCAATGTGGTGGGTGAAAAAGCCGCCATCGAGCAACAACTTGCGACTATCAAAACACAAGGTGTTCCCAATTATTTTGGCGAGCAGCGCTTTGGGCATGATGCCAATAATATTGATGCCGCTATCGAACTATTCACCCACCATACAATTAGGGGTAAAAAAATTCATCGCAAATTTGACCAAGATAAAATCAGTCTGTATCTGTCAGCAGCGCGTAGTGAATTATTCAATGCCATCTTGGCAAAACGTATCGCGTTGGGCTTTTGGAAGCAACCGCTTGATGGCGATGTGATGAATTTGGCGGGTTCGAACAGTATTTTTGTGGCACAGCATATAGATGAGACCATGATGTCAAGACTACAAAGTGGCGATATCCATTTGACTGCACCGATGTGGGGCGCAGGTGAGTTAAAAAGCAGTGGTAAGGTTAACGCATTAGAACTATCAGTCATCACTGACAATCCCATTTATCAGCAGCTAAGTCAAGGTCTGATTGAGTTTGGTTTAAAGCAGCAGCGCCGCCCCCTGCGTATGCTGCCCAGTAACTTGCAATGGGTTTGGCAAGAGGATCAGACATTGGTGTTAGAGTTTGAATTGCCGGCAGGCAGTTTTGCGACGACGATGATTGATACGCTTGTTGCAAGCTCGGTACTTAACTGATTTTATGAAGGCTGAGTTATGACGGCTGATTGCTTTGCGTCATCAATAAATAACATTGACCTTTGACCACACAGTTGCGACCATTGGCTTTGGCTTGCTGCATTGCCAAATCGGAGCATTTGATAATGCGCTCAAGGGCAGGCGGCAGTGCAGGCATGGTCGGTAAACTATGCACATACTCGCGCATATATTCGATAAAACCGCGATTATCATCCGTGCGGTCGCTATCTCCCCCATGATTTTGATAAACGCTGGCAATACCTAAGCTTGCGGTAAATTGAATTTCTGTATCAAAAATCCCATATCTCACCACTTGCTTTTCAAACGCTTGGCGCAGCTGCTCTGCCATATTGACAGCTTGCTCAATCCCAGTATTTGGCAAGATGATGCAAAACTCTTCCCCGCCCATACGTCCAAACATCGTCCCTGTCGGCAAGAAGTTTTTTAAGGTATTCGCGGTACAAATCAACGTCGCATCACCGGCGTCATGACCGTATTCGTCATTGATATGTTTAAATTTGTCCAAATCAATATAAATCACACTAAGCGTGTTCCAATCGCTTTTACGTTCCCATAAATAACTCAAAAAACTATAAATGGTACGCCGATTGGCGATATTGGTGAGCGCATCGGCTTCTAGCAAATCATAAATTTTGCGGCGCTGAAAACTCATGACTTTCATGCCCTGCAAAATACAATACAGCGTGACCGTTGCTTTGGCGGTTACCAAAAAGCTAAAAGACAATCCCCAAAGCCAATGACTACGCGCTGCTAAGCTTGGATACAACCTAGGCAACAATTGCCACCAGTTCATGCTATTACTCATATTAAAAATAAATAATGCAACAATACAAGTGACAAACGATACCCAGACCAGTCGCCATCTTAATAGCACCATCCCAAGACCGGTGGCACTGATGAGCATTACGCCTTCAAGCGCACTGTTGTTGCCAATCCAAACGATAAAAAGATTTTCATAAATCAAATAGATGATTACAAAAAAGATTTGGTACTCTCGCCAAAGTCTTGACTGTTCAGGCATGCGGGTGATGACCCATAGTGAATACCCGCAAAACAATACCATCGCCAGTCCCAAATAGGTGATATTTATCATCAAGCTGCGATTAAAGATTTGGTTAAACTTGTGCGCAAAAGGAAAGATATCTATGGGTAGTGTGATGACAAGAACTGTCGCATACCAAATCAAATGAAAAAATGTCTCAACCAACGCCAACATAATAAACAACATGAATTTATTGGTATTGTTGACTCTTGGCGAATTGATATATAGCGAAGGTTTAAAGCTAAAAAATTTTAGCGTTTGCTGCAATTGTTCTTTAAAGCTTGGCAAGGCGGTTTGGGTCATAGGATTATTGCAAAATCAATAAATCTATTAAAAGAGGGCGTCACGCATTAAACGAATCAAGACAGCTATGTCAGTCATTAGTCATTGTCGTTCATTGATTAGTTTTAGTCGTTTGCATTTAACTTACCTTAAAGATTATATAAGGTATTGTTGCTTCATTCTAATACTTTATTAATGACCAATGAGTAAATGTTTAATTTTTTTTAATTATTCTTGACTTATCTATTTTATCAAAATTTCCTCGACAAAATAAAAAAGGTAAGCATTGGCTTACCTTGATCAACATTTTACAGAGTTTTAACTTTATTGGTTTTTTCAACAATATTCTTTAATAGTAATGTTCTTGATTACACTCAAGCGTCCAATACACGGCGTGCTGTCACGAATTTATTTGCCCAATAGCCAGAATCTAAACTTGTAATAGAAATACTTTTGCCCGTTGATGGTGAATGAATAAAACGACCTTCACCGATGTACATGCCCACATGAGAGATACGACCACCACCGTGAGAGAAAAACACCATATCGCCTGGTTTTAGCTCACTACGGTTAATACGTTCACCCACTTGTGCCATGCTGCCTGAGGTACGTGGTAGATTGATATTGGCGGTTTGTTTATAAACATATTGCATAAAGCCGCTACAATCAAAACCACTTGTTGGGCTCGTACCGCCCCAGCGGTATGGTAAGCCGATAAAGTTTTTGGCTTTTGCAATGAGGCTATCTACTTTTGAGCCACCCTCTGGATTTTGAGAAACAGTTGAGTTAAAGCTACCGAAATATTCTGTGATACCATTGTCGGCATTGGCAGCGGTTGGGGCTAGGCTGAACAAGACACAAGGTAGAGCGGTTAATAAAGTTTTTTGAAGAAAGTTCATAGGGCTTTAATCCGTTCAGAACTTTTATCCGTATATGGGCTATATCAAAATTGATTGCTAGAAGCTAAAAAGTTGATATACGGATAAAAATTACATAACTATTGTATTGGTTACATTCTGTAAAACAACGCCATCATACCAATAAAGTTTTTTGGATGTGGATATCTTTTTTCCATAAAATGTTAAAAAATATTACAATGTAAGCTAATTTGCTTGCAGAAAGTTTATAGAAAGCATACAGCAATAATTGGGTAATAAAATCATTGATTTAATATAACATTGGCTTAAATAATTACCTATTACCCCGTATTTATTTTAGTGTCATGTAAAAAAAGCAGGGGCAATATGTAACTGACCCTGCTTAATAGTTGAGTAAAAACGGCTAAAAATTGTTAAATTGCTGTCTTTTTACCCCATCATTTGCACTAATCTCTTGCCCCAAAAATGGCGGTGCCAATACGAACGATGGTGGCACCTGCGATAATGGCTTGCTCAATATCGCCGCTCATGCCCATTGACAAAGTATCCCACTGCTCAGGATGTGCATGATAGCGCTTGTTTTGCTCAAAAAGCTGTTGGGTTTTGACAAAGGCAGAAGCGGAATTTTTGGCAGGGATAATCATCAGTCCGCGTAATTGCAAATTGGGCAGTTGACTAATCTGTGTCACCAATTCGGGTAACTGGTCTGACTGGCAGCCTGATTTACTGGCTTCATCGTCAATATTGACTTCAATACAGATATTGAGTGGCGGGAGCTGCTCACCCCTTTGCTCATTGAGACGCTGGGCAATAATTAAGCGATCGACCCCATGCACCCAATCAAAATGCGCTGCCAACTCTTTGGTCTTGTTACGCTGGATATGACCGATATAATGCCACACCAATGGCTGCTCGTTAGCAGTAACGTCTTTGAGTGCGGCGATTTTTGCCACCGCTTCTTGCACATAGTTTTCACCAAAATCCTGCTGACCTTGCTGCGCTAACGTGCGAATCATCCAGTTGGGTTTGGTTTTGGATACGGCAAGCAGTTTGACAGTTGGATTGAGCCTAGCAACGTCAGTTTTCACCTGTTGCCAACGCGCTATCAAGGCTTGGTTTTCAGCGTCTGTTGCGATTGTCGCTGATGGCTGTTGCTCATAGAATGTTTGCATGGTTAACTTTTCCTGTTGAACTTTTTCTGTAGATAGGGGACTGGCTTGATGGCTACTGGGTTAAGGTAACGTTTTTTTTGCACTTGTGTCCCCAATTTTCCAATTGAGTTTAACATAAGCTAAAATCAACAAAAAACTATGACCCCTAGTCAGTTTTTTCTGTTTTTTTTGTGGGCGGATGATTATAGTATAACTATCTTTTTTCCCCGCGGCTTTTTTCTATTGCTGCTTTTGTATTTTCATTACCCACCTGTAGGATTCGCTATCATGGCAAAGGAATTATCGATTGACGATTTGTTGCGTTTTGCATTCAAAAATAAAGCCTCTGACTTACACATTTCAGCAGGCTTACCGCCGATGATTCGGGTAGATGGTGAAATTACTAAAATCAACATGCCGCCGCTCGATCACCAAAAAGTGCATAGCTTGATTTATGACATCATGAATGACAAACAACGTGCCGATTATGAAGAGTTTTTTGAAACTGACTTTTCGTTTGAAATTCCCAATGTGGCGCGCTTTCGTGTCAATGCCTTTAACCAAAACCGTGGCGCAGGTGCGGTATTTCGTACCATCCCGTCTGAGGTCTTGACGATGGAGCAACTTGGGATGGGACCGATTTTTGAGAAAATCTCTAATTACAAACGCGGCGTGGTACTGGTCACCGGTCCAACGGGCTCGGGTAAGTCAACCACCCTGGCGGCGATGATTAACTATATCAACGAAAACCGTAAAGAACATATCTTAACCATTGAAGACCCGATTGAATTTGTGCATCAATCAAAAAAATCCCTTATCAACCAACGGGAAGTCCACCGTGATACCTTAAGCTTTGACGCCGCGCTGCGCTCTGCCCTACGTGAAGACCCCGATGTTATTTTGGTCGGTGAGATGCGTGACCTTGAGACCATCCGCTTGGCATTGACCGCTGCTGAAACAGGTCACTTGGTATTTGGGACATTGCATACCTCATCTGCTGCCAAAACCATTGACCGTGTGGTCGACGTGTTCCCCGCCGCAGAAAAAGATATGATTCGTGCGATGTTATCTGAATCGCTGCAAGCGGTTATCTCGCAATCGCTACTCAAACGCCAAACAGGTGGTCGTGTCGCCGCGCATGAAATCATGATTGGTACGCCTGCGATTCGTAACTTGATTCGTGAAAACAAAGTCGCCCAAATGTACTCTGCCATCCAAACCAGTGCGGGCGATGGTATGACCACACTTGATCAAAGTCTTCGCGAACTGGTCAATAAAGGCGTGATTAGCAAAGAATCGGCACGCCAATATGCCAAACAACCGGAAAGCTTTATGTAATCACTGTTTTATAGAAATTATCTTATAGAAACAATGTTTATCAAAACACAGTTTCTTAAAATTTATACAAACAATGCGAGATATCTGATATGGATTTTGATAAATTACTGCAGCTAATGGTACAAAAAAACGGCTCTGACCTTTTTATCACCGCTGATGCGCCACCATCAATGAAAGTCAATGGTACTATCATGCCAGTCACCAAGTCAGCGTTGACCCCAGAGCAATCGATGACGCTGGTCAAAAGCGTGATGACGCCTAGTCAAATCAAAGAATTTGACGAAACCCTCGAATGCCAGTTTGCCATTAGTGACAAACACCAAAACGCCCGCTTTCGTGTCTCTGCCTTTGTCCAAAAAGACTGTGCGGGCATGGTGCTACGTAAAATTGAAACCAAAATTCCGACGGTAGAGCAACTCAATCTACCGCCGATTTTGAATGAAATTGCCATGAAAAAACGCGGTATCGTGCTACTGGTCGGTGCGACGGGTACGGGTAAATCTACCACGCTGGCGGCTATGATGGGGTATCGCAACGAGAATTCGCGCGGTCATATCATTACCATCGAAGACCCGATTGAATACGTCCATGAGCACAAAGGCTGTATCATCACCCAACGCGAAGTTGGCATTGATACCAAGTCATTTGAAGCAGGATTAAAAAATACCCTGCGTCAAGCGCCTGATGTGATTTTGATTGGCGAGATTCGTACCCGCGAAACCATGGATTATGCCATTCAATATGCCGAAACAGGGCACTTGGTGTTTGCCACCCTACACGCCAACAATGCCAACCAAGCGATTGACCGTATCATTCACTTCTTTGAAGCAGAGCATCATGAGCAGATTTTGATGGATTTGTCATTGAACCTTCGAGCCATTGTAGCGCAGCAATTGATTGCCACACCTGATGGCAAAGGTCGCCGCGCTGCGATTGAAATTTTGCTCAATTCGCAACTGATTGGGGATTACATCCGTAAAGGGGAAATCCACGAAATTAAGCCCGTCATGAAACGCTCTCGCGAACTTGGCATGCAAACCTTTGACCAAGCGTTGTTTGATTTGTATGAAAATGGCGAAATCACTTACCGCGATGCCATCAAACACGCTGACTCACCCAATGATTTACGCCTACTCATTAAGCTTGAAAGTAAATCAGCCCATAAAATTGATGAAAATGAACTAAATTTCTCCCTGCAATCTGACGATAATAGCGCAGCAAATGAGAACACAATGTTCTAACAACAGGCTATCGTCTTATAATCACAGCACCTGTGTAACACAAAAAAGGCTCATATTGAGCCTTTTTTTATCTAATCTATACTTTTTCCCAAAATCACCACATCCGCCATAAATCCGTTCATATCACAAACTTGCTTAAACTTGCCCCATGACTCAAATCCTAGCTTACCAAACATCGCAAGGCTCGGTGCATTATGGGCAAAAATTAGCGCAACAACTTGCTGCACGCCACAACTTGGCGCAACTTCGATTAAATAATTGACCAACGCCTTACCCACGCCTTGCCCCTTGGCTTCCTCTGCCACATAGATACTGATTTCAGTACTGATATGATAGGCAGGACGCGCATATAAATCAGATAAACTGCCCCAACCGACGATTTCACCCAAGCTAGTTTCGGAGCTAGTTTCGGAGCGAGTTTGGGCAACCACCAACGGACGATTGCCCGTATGGGCGTCAAACCACGCTTGCCTATCTGCCACACTCACAGGCTGTAAGTCCGCCGTGGCTTGCTTACCTGCGATACTTTGGTTATAAATTTCAACGATGCGCGGTAAATCATCAATCGCAGCTAAGCGAATACTAAGGTTTTGATGCGCTGCAGACATAGCGACTCCAAAATTGAACTAAAAAATGCGGCTAAAATTTGCCGAAAAATCTCATTAGCGCGTATGTTAACAACATTTTTACTTTATAATAAGCGATTTCATAAAATTAATAGTTTGCGATGCTCATGAACGTGATTGACTTATCTGACTGGCTAAAAAGTCCAACCCTATTACCTGATTCGGTACTGACGATTGGTAATTTTGATGGGGTACATTTGGGTCACCAAGCGATGCTGGATAAAGCCAAATCTTTGGCAAAATCTCAGCAACTTGCCAGTATGGTGATGATATTTGAACCACAGCCGCGTGAGTTTTTTAGCCCGCAAACCGCCCCTGCAAGGCTCACCAATTTGGCAGAAAAAACCCAATTGATTGCTGAACACAATATCGATAGCTTGATTGTGGCAAATTTTGATAATGACTTTCGCAATTTATCGGCACACGATTTTGCCAAAATGTTGGTCAAGTTAAACGTGAAGCGTTTGGTATTGGGGGATGATTTTCGCTTTGGGCATGACCGCACTGGCGATAGTGAGTTTTTGCGTGCGTTTGGCTTGCCTGTGCAAATTTTGCATACCGTGACCGACCATGCGCATCAAGATGAGCGTGTCAGCTCAACCCGCATTCGAGACTGTTTGCAACAAGGGGACTTGGCAACCGCAAAGCATCTGCTAGGGCGAGATTATGCGATTACTGGCATGGTGGAACATGGCGATAAAATCGGTCGCACGCTTGATTTTCCCACCGCCAATATTGCGCTAAACCGCATCAAGCCTGCCCTGCATGGGATTTTTGCGGTGTCGGTGACCGCTACCGATGGCACAGATTTATCAACACTGGGGAAAAATAGTCAAACTGGCGTGCAAGGACTCACCAAAGGCAGTTTGTTTGGCGCTTGCAATGTGGGTACTCGCCCTGCGCTAAAAAATAAGTATGGGATAGAATGGCGACTGGAAGTCAATTTTCCAAAGTTTGACGGGGATTTGTACGGCAAAGAACTGACGGTGACGTTTTTGCATTTTTTACATGGGGAAAAAAATTATGCTGGGCTTGACGCATTAAAACAAGGCATTGCCCAAGACGTGGTGGATTTACTTGACTGGCGCGAGCAGCAAGCCTTTGCGAAATCAATCCCTTAATGACTTTGGCGTCTCAGCCTCCACCCTGCTACTTCTAAGCAACATACTAGGCGTACCCAAGCCAGCCAAATTCTCTGATTCGGCAGGGTCAAAAATAACTTGCCTACACTTCCTTATACCCTGCGTTGCCACTTGCCATTAACAGTAGGTAGGGCAACCCTTGTAGGCTGGTGGAAAATTGTATCCTTCCCCAACTATATTTAGCGTTTATAGCTATTTTGGTGAGTGAGATTTTTTTATGACAAGCTTACCAAAATCAAGCATGAGATAAGCCAAACCACGCTTTGTCAATCTGCCAATTTTAACATATAATACCCTGTTATCAATTTTTTACCTTTTGCACTTTTTATAGAATACCGAGAGTTACATGACCGACAACACTGACAATCAGTCAATCGACTATAAAGACACCCTAAACCTTGCCGATACCGTATTTCCCATGCGTGGCGACCTTGCCAAACGCGAACCTAAATGGCTAGAACAATGGTTTGCCGACGATGTGTATGCCCAAATTCGTCGCGCTCGTCAAGGTCGCGAAAAGTATGTATTGCATGATGGCCCTCCCTATGCCAACGGTCAGATTCACTTGGGTCACGTGGTGAATAAAGTGCTCAAAGACATGATTGTCAAATACAAGACGCTTGACGGTTATGACGCGCCGTATGTACCGGGTTGGGATTGTCATGGATTGCCGATTGAGCAAAAGGTAGAAGGCATTATCGGTAAAGTGGGTCAACCCCATAAAGACAAAAGCAAAAACGGTGCCATCGTGACGTCAACCGAGTTTCGCGGCGCTTGCCGTGACTATGCCAAAAGCCAAATTGACCTGCAAATGGTTGACTTTAAACGCTTGGGCGTATTGGGTGACTGGGGAAATCCTTATCTGACCATGAACTTTAAGCAAGAAGCTGATACCGTCCGTGCATTGGCAGAAATCTACAAAAACGGTCATATCACTCGTGGTATGAAGCCGGTGAATTGGTGTTTGGATTGTGGTTCGGCGCTCGCAGAAGCGGAAGTGGAATATGAAGATAAAAAATCCGATGCGATTTATGTCGGTTTTGATATCGTCAACCGTGAGGCGTTAGCGGCAACTAAAGCGATTGAAGGCGCTTTGCAGGCGGTGATTTGGACCACTACGCCTTGGACGTTGCCTGCCAATCAGGCGATTACCGCAAGCTCTGAGCTAGAATATTCCGTGGTAAAAGTGACGTTTAACAAACAAGCATTTGCTATTCCTACCACGCTTGACACGCCTAATTATTTACTTCGCCGTTTAACCAAAGACGATAAAACCGCTTTACAGGCAAGTGCATCTGACCCTTTGATTTGGGAAATGTTGCCGGAAAAACGCCACGAACCTGCCGTATTTGAGCCGTATTTCAAAAAAGCCCTTGAACAAAAAGCCTTTGCGATTGTCGATAAAAAAACCAATAACATTATCGGCACAACCCGTTTTTATGATGATAATATTGAAGAAAATTCGATTGCGATTGGCTATACCTTTTTGACCCGTGAGTATTGGGGATCAGGGGCAAATGCTGAAATTAAATCGGCTATGCTAAACCACGCCCAACCGCAGCGAGAAACGATTTGGTTTCATGTTGCCCCTGATAATCAGCGTTCTGCCAAAGCGTTAGAAAAAATTGGCGCAACTTATCAAAAAACCGCTGACAACGGTTTGGGCGAGCGCTTGTTTTATCAAATAGCAGGCGAAAAACAACAGGCAAGAATCAGCCATTTGATTGTCGCTTATAATTTAGTTGCGCATTTAATGAGTGTGTTTAACGCCAAAGAATACAGTGTGTTGGCAACCGTGAAAGGCGATGCGTTAACCGTACTTAAAGCGCAGCATCCACTGATTGCCGAGCGCCAAGTGCCGATTATCACAGGCGACCACGTGACGGCAGATAGCGGTACGGGTTTGGTACACACTGCGCCCGCGCACGGCGTCGATGACTATATGGTCGGTCAAAAATTTCACTTGCCTACCGAAAACCCAGTCGCAGGTAACGGCGTGTATTTGCCTGAAGCCAAAGTTTTTGTCGGCGAGCATATTTATAAAGCGCAACCAAAAATTATCGAAACGCTCAAAGCCAGTGGCCATTTACTCAAGCATGACGTGATTACTCACAGCTATCCGCATTGCTGGCGACACAAAACGCCGATTATTTTCCGTTCAACGCCCCAATGGTTTATCAACATGGAAAGCCAAGGTCTGCGTGAGCAAGCGTTGACCGATATTCCAAAGGTCGTATGGACGCCAAGTTGGGGACAAAATCGCATCGAATCGATGATGCATGGTCGCCCAGATTGGTGTATTAGCCGCCAACGTACTTGGGGCGTGCCGATTGCCTTTTTTATCCACAAAGACACGGGCGATTTGCACCCAAATACGACCGAGCTGATGGAAAAAGTCGCGCAAGTGATTGAGCAAGGTGGTGTGGAAGCGTGGTTTGATGCTGCGGCTGAAGACTTTATCGGGGATGATGCTAAAGCGTATCAAAAATCGACCGATACGCTAGATGTGTGGTTTGACTCAGGGTCGACCAATTTTGCCGTGCTTGCCAATCGTCCTGACTTAGCCAATCCTGCGGATTTATACCTTGAAGGCTCTGACCAACATCGTGGTTGGTTTCAGTCGTCGCTTTTGGTGAGTGAAGCGATTTATGGTCGTCCACCGTACAAGCAAGTGTTGACGCACGGGTTTACCGTAGATGCCAAAGGCTATAAATTATCAAAATCCAAAGGCAATACCAAAGGCTTTGAGCCGCAAGAACTTGCTAATAAATATGGTATTGATATCGTGCGTCTATGGGTCGGCTCCAGTGACTACCGTTACGAGATGGCAGTATCGACTGAAGGCTTTGCGCGCACCACCGATATGTATCGCCGTATTCGTAACACCATTCGTTTTTTACTGGCGAATACAGACGACTTTGACCCAGCCACCGACATGGTGGATGCCAATACCCTAGTCAGCCTTGACAAGTACATTTTAAAACGCGCTGAGGCGGTACAAGCTGACATTCGCCAATCTTATACCAACATGGATTTTCACCAAGTGTGTCAAGCGGTGGTGGGGTTTTGTTCACAAGATTTGGGCGGTTTTTATTTAGATATCATCAAAGACCGTCAATACACCACCAAAGCCAATGGTAAAGCGCGCCGCTCAGCACAAACTGCAATTTATCATATTGCCCATGCGTTACTGCGCTGGATTGCACCGATTTTATCGTTTACCGCACAAGAAGCCTGGGAAATCTTAAAAGGGACGCATACAAGCAATGGCAATGGCTACATCTTTACCGAAGAATGGTATGAATTCCCACCAGTGGTATTAGATGACGTGAGCGAATCGGATTGGCAAGCGATTTTGAATGTCAAAGAAACCGTCAACAAAGCCTATGAAATTGCGCGCACCGACAAAGTGATTAATGCCAATTTGTCAGCCGATGTCACGGTATTCGCCCCAGACAGCACCGTCCAATCACTTAACAAACTGGGTGATGAGCTCAAATTTGTGTTGATTTCAAGTCAAGCAAGCGTAAAACCATTCGCCGAAAAACCAAGCAATGTGACCTATACCGATGAAGACAGCCAAGTTGCGGTAGTGGTCAAGCCTGCTACGGGTGAAAAATGTATCCGCTGTTGGCACATTCGCGAAGATATCGGCATCAATCCTGCCCATCCAGAAATCTGTGGCCGCTGCGCCGAGAATGTCGAAGGTCAAGGCGAGGTGCGTCATTATGCCTAATACACAGGTAACGACTGCTGCCACTCATTCATCCACTACCCCACCCATCAACGGCAACAAAGCCATGATGTGGTATGGTATTGCGGTTTTGGCAATAATTATCGACCAACTCACCAAGTTGTACTTTGAGCACAACTACCAGCTGTATCAAACCACGCCGATTATTGAGCCGATTTTTAACTTTACCCTTGGTCACAACTATGGCGCGGCGTTTAGTTTTTTGGCAGATAAAGGCGGCTGGCAAAAATGGCTGTTTAGCGGACTGGCACTGGCTGTTTCCCTTGGTATCATGGCGTATCTACGCAAAATACCCCAACAAGCCAAATTATTGGCTTTGGGCTTGTCATTGGTGCTGGCGGGCGCTTTGGGCAATTTGATTGATCGGGTGCGTCTAGGCTATGTGATTGACTTCTTGCATGTGCACTATGGCAATGCGTGGCATTTCCCGATTTTTAATACAGCTGATGTGGCGATTAATATTGGCGTTGCATTGATTTTAATCGATGCGTTTTTATTAGAATCCAAACGTAAAACCCTTTAATTTTTAGATGGATGAACAACCGCATGAATCATGACATTATTACGCCAAACGAACAAACCCGCATCACTCAAGACTCAACCGTTGATTTGCATTTTGAGGTCAGCTTAGAAAATGGCACCGTCATCGACTCAACCTTTGAGCGTGGCGAACCTGTTCGCTTGGTGGTGGGTGATGGCAGTCTGCTTGAAGGGTTTGAGAAGGTACTTATCAACTTGACAGCGGGTGACACGCGCACCGCATCGCTATCGCCTGAAGAAGCGTTTGGTGAGTGGAACCCTGACAACGTACAGACTTTTAGTCATGCGCAGTTTGCCGTGACGGGCAATCTGCCTGAAGTCGGCACCATGATGGAATTTGAAGACAAAGGCAAAACCACGCTCGTGGGTGTGGTGAGTGAGGTCACTGCAGACGCCATCAAAGTGGATTTTAATCATCCATTGGCAGGTCAAAATATACTGTTTAAAGTGCAGATTTTTAGAGTGACCCCCAAAGATAGTAAAGGTATCACACTAAGCTGATATTCAACTGGCATTAAACTGACCTTAAGCTGAATGGAAGCTTTCAATAAAAAACCACTGACAATAAAAAACCGCTGATTAACTCTCAGCGGTTTTTTACAGTCTATCAATTAACCGTTTGGGTGTCATCGTCTGCCGCATCACCTTGTTTAGCGTCTGATTGTTGTGCCAGTGTTGCACGCTGCTCAAACCGTTCGCCCGTCGCTTTAATACCCCACACCAATTCCACAAAAGCGCGGTTATTGATGAGCGGCTCATCTTCGATAATCAAGAAATAGCCCGTTTTATTGATCCATAAAAACACAATACTGGTATTGGGCATTAGCATATCAATACTGGTAAAAAATGACACCCCATAGCCATGTACCGCCCAACCACGCTGCTGTTGGCGTTCTAAAAAGCCATAAAAATCGGCGGCGGCTACCGACAGCGTCTCTGCTTCTTGCTGGGTAAAGCCCATTTTTGCTAGACAAAAGCCTTCATCTGACGCAATTACGACACGGCGACTACCCGATAGACTCGCTGCTACATATTTTAAGAAATTATCCAGCTGCACGTGCGGAGCGACCACCCGCTTTTCAATGGTCTCAATCCACCCTTCTTCGATAAACATATCTAGCCAAGTGTCACTATAACGCTCACCCCATTCCCGCGCTGTCATACTTTGTTCAGGTGCAAGCACCGCTTGCAAGGCTAGTTGCTGCTCTGAGGGATTGGCGCTTGAAAAACCATGCAATACCCCGGCAGGCGTTAAAATTACATAGGTGTCGTTTTGTTCTGGCATGGTGTTTTCCTTAAATTTTATAGACGGCAAAGGTAATGTTGTATGATAGCGTTGGTGAATGCAAAAGCTCATTCATCAATTGGGTTACTAATTTATCGGTTGGGCTGCTAAATTATCGAGTCGGTTAAGGTTAAGCAGCTTGCTTGGCAAAATATTCTTTGGTCTCAAGCCATTTGTCATTAAAGTCCCATTTGTTTTTTGACATTTCCCACCAAACCATACTAAATGCCAATCGGTCATGACAAACAAGACAATGGTTAAAGAATTCTTCTTCGATTTCGGCAATTTGCTCGGCTTGGTCTTCAGGGTCGTCGTCTTCCATGATATCTAATAACGCAGCAATCGTCGTTTGTGCCACTACTTTTGAGTCATCGGTGGACACACGTAGTTGGTGTTGATAAGTGACTATTGAAGGCGATACCAATACGCTCCAGCGCGTGGCAAGATTGCTGACTTTAAACACATACTCACCATGATTGACGCATTGGTCAAACCCCTGTAGCAGCGTTGGCGTTAGTTTTTCTCTAACTTGGTTGAGCATACGGTCACCAAAATAGGGCACGTCAAACCAACAACCATAAAACATATCGGCTAAAGCACCTTGCAACGGCTCTTTTTCATCAAGCTCCATCGCTGCCATGATGCGACTGGTGTGGATATCCATGTTCATCGGTTGGTCAATTACTTGTCGACTATAGAGACGAAAACTAAGCCAATGTTTTTGAAATTTTCTACGATTACGATTCGACAATGAATACATGCTGATTCCTCAAAAAATTAGCCTAATTATATAAAAAGTTATGTGACAAGGGTGAGGTATTAATGACTAGCGCTGTGAAAAACTGCCGCATTTATCCCCTACTATACTATTAAACCCGATTGCAATCAAAACGCTTCAGCATAAAAAAAGCGCAATTCCATCTAAACATGAATTGCGCTGTTGGGCAAGATGACAAGCTTGACCGATTAATCCAATAAGGTATCCATTAAATCAATCATAAACTCGCCGTCTTCTTGGGTCATCGGCTCAAAACCGTCGCTCATCCCCAATTCTTGTAAGACTTGTTCGCCCTCTGCGGTGTCCTTTAAGCTTAATAAGGCATCGATAAATGGCTCACTGTCGGCAAAACTCTCTTTAACCAGTAACACATGGCTGATATCGCTCAAATCACTTTCAATCAATACCTGCATCTGCGATAAAGTCAAGCGTGACAAGCTATGATAAACTTCTGATAAAAAGAATGCGGCATCGGCTTCGCCTTTAATCAAATTACGCGCAGCGGCTTGGTAAGTCTCGGTAACTTTCCAAGTAATGTCCGTTTCTAACAAATCCACGGCTTCTAGCAGACGAAGCCCAATCAATTTGACATCACGGTTGTCTGCCATGGCAATGGTGCCGCCTGCTTTTAAATCATCAAGTGCTGCAATGCCACTGTCGGCTTTTGCAGCAATCACCATTTCATCAGATTTGCCCAGTGGACGCGCCACCGCGCGATAACCTTGCTCCCGAATCATTGTCGCTGCGTCAAAGGGATTGGCATAGATAATATCCACGTTTTGGGCTTGGATTAAGTCGTTTTGTTCATGCGCAGACGCGGGTGTCAGTAAGTGAATGTGAATACCGGATTTTTTTTGTAGCAGTGTATTGAGCATATGCCACCCTGCAAAACGCTCAGGCGCGAAGTCAGGCGCAATGAGTAAATTAATTGTCATTAGGCTTGCTCCTCTAGCATTTTGCGATACAGTGCTTCAGCTTGCGCGATTTTGCTGCGTGATGGTTTGCGTCGTACCGAGGTATAGCCAACCGTTTCGCCATGGCGGATATTGGGCACAGCTGTCGCATACACCCAGTAATAGCTACCATCTTTGCACAAGTTTTTGACATAGCCATGCCATTTTTTGCCCGCTTCGACTGTTTGCCACAAGTCTTTAAAGGCGGCTTTTGGCATTTGTGGATGTCGCAAAATATGATGCGGCGCGCCAATTAATTCATCACGGCTATAGCCACTGATATCCACGAAGGCGTCATTGGCGTGGGTGATAATGCCATCTAAATCCACGCGTGAAACGATAAGTTTGCCATCGGGGTAAGGTAGCTCGTTTTCGGTGGTATAAACGACACGACTTAAGCCATCTGAGTAAGTCAGACGATGCGCTGTGGCACCGCCAGCAGGTTGGTCCATATCGGGTAATTGTACGGATTTCATTACCTCTCCTTATAAATTTTTGATGGATAAATTTTTGATTGAGTCACGGTTGCTAATATTAGTGATTGGCTGACAAAGTTAAACTGTTTGTAAGTTTTAGATAAGTTTTGATAAGGCTTCAGCCGCACGCTTCATATCCAAGAACACTAGACCCAATTTAGCATTTGGTTTGGTCAAAATGGTCAATACCGCTTCTGTACCCGATGCCGACATAATCACATAGCCTTTTTCGCCTTGCACCATAACGCGCTCGATACTGCCACGCGCTAGTTCTCGACCTGCACGGTCACCCAGTGATAGTAGCGCCGCTGACATCGCACCGACACGGTCTTCATCAATGCCTGATGGCAAGGCTGACGCAATCATCAAACCATCGGTTGAAATCAGCGCAGAGGCTTCTACATCCGCTGAAGAGCTGTTTAGGTCATTTAAGATTTGTTGGAACATATCGGTACGCATATCAAGAACCTTTTTAGTAAACAAATTTAGAGGGTCAGTGAAAAATTTAGGGGTTAATGAACAAATTTACCGGTCAAAATACCCACAAGCTTGCACTCATCCAATCGGTATTAAACTCACTCGTCATTGTGGCGGGCAGAGTGTAAAAATAATGGTGCAAAAATAATCGTATAAAAATAACCGTGCTCAAATAGATGACAAACGTTGTCCAGTGACGGTTTGATTAAGCGTCGCTCATGGGTAATTGATGCGGGTTAACAGTTTAGACGCTGTAGCGACTATTTAATCGCAAGTGATTGTCATATAACGTTTTGTTGCGCATATGATAACAGATTTGATGAAATTTTTACATTTTATTACAATACAATGAGACTGAAAAAATTTTAGTGAGCGTCTGTGATATTCACATAATAAAAAAAAGCCAAGGCGATGTCAGCTTGGCTTTATAGTTAACAATAACCGTAACGATTAAGGCTGTTTAGCGTGAAGCACTTGTTGGTGCAAACGCGCCAGTCCATCCACCATGCGCTGCTGCAAGATAGCGGTAATTTCATTTCGGGTTTTACCCGTAGGGTCAATGGCTGCTAATGGCAACACATAGGCTTTGGCAGGGCGGTTATCAAGGACACGTTTGACGCTATCTATCAACCCAATATCGCCATAATACGGAATGTTTTGGTCAAGTTCGCCATCTTGGTTGACATAGCAAATCACAATCGGTTGAATGAGCACTTGGCTGTCCATCGCAGACTGCAACAAGTTGCCATAAATACGTTTAATCGCTGTACCGTCTGTGGTCGTCGCTTCTGGGAAGAAAACCACGGGTGAGCCTTGTGATAAAAACTCACTCATCTGCTCACTGATTTTACTAGTATCGCCTGAACCGCGCTGGATAAATAAAGTGTGGGCGGTGGTCGCCATCCAGCCAATCACCGGCCAATTCGCGATTTCCGCTTTGGACAAAAAGAAGGTCGGTACAATACTACCCACCACAGGGATATCTAGCCAAGAGATATGGTTGCTCGCCCATAGCGCGTGATGCGTCGGTATTGGCTCAAGTGCAGTCACCTCAATACCTAACGCTTTGAGCGATTTTTTACAAAATTTTTGAATCAGTTGGATGATTTGCTGATTATCGGGATTTGGTGTGTGGCTAATCTGCCACGCATAGCCTACCCCTGTTTGAATCGCTGCCATTAAATTCACAACGCGCTTGCTGCGTTGCCACTGGGTCGCCAAATTCTTTTTACTATAGGTAGCAGGTTGTCGCAGTTGTTTTGCTGTTTCGCTAAGTAGGCTACTGATCGTCAACGCCGATGGCGCGGTTTTATGGTTAGATTTTTGCATAAGGTAAATATGTGAGTGAAAAATTGTGGATGTAGTATAGCAAATTATTGGGCACACGGCTTACTGCGTCTGTTTGAGTTTTAGCAATAACCCAATAGCAATCACTAAGTAACAATAACCGAGTAATAATAACCGACTAATAATAACTAAGTATCAATCACTCAATAACAGTGACCAAACCCGGTTTATCTTGGTTAAGATTAGCACTTTTGCCTTTATCAATAAACAAGTTAGTGCAAATAGTGCTGATAGCGCGGTTTGACTTGTTCAAACGGCAACCAAACAAACACATCAGCACAGTCAAACTCAGGGTCATAACAAGCCGCTGCGCCAACACTACAGCCCATTTTGACGTACATTTTTAACAGTGCTGGCAAGGCAAAATTTTGCGGATTCGCCAAGTCCACATCAGCCACTTGCGCCAAATCGATAGCGGATAATTTGTCTTCTGGCAATTTACGGGTCACTTTGACATCTAGCTTGGTACTATCAAGCTGATGATCTAACCAGTTTTGCACATTGCTCTCTTCCATCGGAACTGAGGCACAGCCCATAAACGCATTGACATTGTAAGCTTTGGCAACTGCCGCGATGGATTCCCACAGATGATTAATCGTGGTAATACCTCGGTAATCTGGGTGCACACAGGTGCGACCGATTTCTAGCACATTATACGGGTAATCATCGAGCAAGCGACCCAGCCTAAACTCATGCTCGCTATAAAACTGCCCAGCTTTTATCGCGCCGTTTTTATCCAATAATCGGGTGGTTGCCACCGCGAGTGGTTGCCCAAAGCTATCTTGCCGAGTTTCGTCATACACCACCACATGGGTACAATAATTATCAAAATCATCCCGATCTAGCGGCTGCTCTGAGCTTGGATGAAATCCCGCAAAACTTACTGAAAACGCTTGGGTAAAGGTCAAAGTACGTAGGCGCTGGGCATTGAGTAAATGCTGCTCGTTTTGTAGCGAAAACTTATCCTCACTCACGTTAATCATCACTGACTTAAATAACGGGCGATGACGCGCACTTGTGCGGCTAAGCGTTGGCTTCACCAGCGGTGCTAGGGTCTCGACCACAGCCATATCAGCAAAATTATGTGCCAGCAACTGCGCAATTAACTGGGTATTAAAAAGACTATCAACAGGATAAGTGGCGATATCTTCGTATAATTTGGCGCCGTTATTTTGTGCTACAAAATTAGTTTGTTCTACAAAATCAGTCATCTTACTGTTACCTATGGTGGTTTTTGCTATGGCATTAGCCAGCTGCTGAGCGAAAAATGCCTTAGCTTGTCACTGACTCATTCTCAACGCTACAAAGTCGCCATCATCCGATTTGATAGTAGTCTGCATGAGGTCAGTATGCGTGACACCCGTGTCGTTTCAATGACGTTTTCATGGCAAAACCATGACCAAACCTGCGCCTTTACCCCCGTTTTAAGTTACTAATTGTAAATTTGATTAAAAGTTCTGCAAAAAAACCTTATATTGATATGCATAATCCATCTATCGTGTCTAGCGCTTTTCTAATGCGGCTATCGACTATTTAAGCGAATGTTTAACTTAATAGACTTAAATAGTAATAGTACACTTATAAATAGACACATTTTTACACTCACAACGAAAGGATAAATCATTGGAGTATTTTGAGCGTTATGAAGGTGGTGAAAAAGCCATCTTAGTCCATTTAAATATTACCCATCTCAATGACCCAGACGATTTGGAAGAATTTGAATTGTTGGTGGATTCGGCAGGGGCACAAAAACAAGCCTTGGTCACAGGTACGCGGTCTAAGCCTGACGCCAAATACTTTGTGGGTACGGGTAAAGCCGAAGAAATCGGGGAACTTGTCAAGCAATATGAGGCAGATATTGTCATTTTTAACCATAGTTTGACCCCATCGCAGGAGCGCAATATTGAGCGCTTGGTGCAGTGCCGTGTGCTTGATAGAACGGGTCTTATCTTGGATATTTTTGCCCAGCGTGCGCGAACCTACGAAGGTAAACTGCAAGTTGAACTTGCCCAGCTTAATCACTTAGCGACTCGCTTGGTACGCGGCTGGACGCACTTGGAGCGCCAAAAAGGCGGTATTGGTCTGCGCGGTCCAGGCGAAACCCAGCTTGAAACCGATAGACGCTTGTTACAGGTGCGTGTCGGGCAACTCAAAGCCAAGCTTGATAAGGTCAAACAAACCCGCGCACAAGGTCGTGCCAAACGCCAAAAATCCTCGGTGCCGACAATTTCACTGGTCGGTTATACCAATGCGGGTAAATCAACCTTATTTAATACCCTGACCCATGAAAATATCTATGCCGCCAATCAGCTATTTGCGACGCTTGACCCGACGCTACGGAGTGTGTCATGGTCGGGCGTGGGTAAGGTGGTACTTGTCGACACGGTCGGTTTTGTTCGCCATTTGCCGCATGAGCTAGTGGAAGCATTTCATGCCACGCTAGAAGAAACCTTAGAGGCAGATTTGTTACTGCATGTTATTGATAGTCACCGTGAAGACATGCATGAGCAAATCGCCGCGGTACAATCCGTGTTAGCGGAAATTGATAATCAAGTGCCTGTGCTAAATGTGTTTAATAAAATTGATCTCACAGGTGAACCGCCACATATCGGTTATAGTGATAAAGCCAAGCCCAATCGGGTGTATGTCTCTGCCCATGAGCAATTAGGTATCGAGCAACTTACCCTTGCCGTGCAGCAGTTATTGGTGGGTCAATTACAGCGGTTTGAATTAACCTTACCGGCCAATTTTGGACAATTGCAACACGAACTGCATAAGTTAGAAGTGATTGAAGACCTCAGCTACGATGAAACGGGTCAAACCAAACTGACTGCAATGATGTCGGTGGACAAGCTTAAGCAGTTGTTGGGTGAATTTGGTATCGCACCTGAAGAAGTATTGCCGCAAGCACAAGCCAAACTGCTTGCGCCAGTGCTTGAGCCATTTGAACAACTACTACAGCTGCCATTGGATACCGTCAACGAGACATAACTTGTTATCTATTTAACAATATAATAATAGTAGACCTGCATCAAAATTTAAGTTGATGCAGGTTTTTTTTGGCTAAATAAATGACCGTAAAGTCCGATAAACTGCGCCTATTGACTATAAGTTGGTTAAATCTTAAAAATATATTCGTCAATTTGTCATTCTTTTGTCATGTCGCCCATTACGCTATCAGATTTTCTTCAGTTATTTTGAGGGTTATTTGAGTTTATTTTTTATCAATATCAATAATTTAGGTTATTTTCCCCAATTTATGTGGATAACCATGTGGATAACTTATGACTTGACAACAATAAACCGCATATCACTATAGGTTATCTCTAAATTGGTTATTTTTTAACCAATTATTTTAGTTATATAAATCATAGAGTTATAGTTTTTTGCAAAGTGCAAGCAAAAAATTTTACTTTTTTTTTTAAGTTTTAAGGCTTGAAAATTTGATAATTTTTATGGCTAAAAATTTTGAACCCTTGTCTTTCTAATCCTTCGTATCCAGCCCAAAAGTTCTACAAGTTTTTTGGCAATTGATTCCCTTTTTTCCCCTTATCTGATTTTTTGTAAACTTTAACCAGTTTTTGACAGATTTATGGTATATTTCATGCCAATTCTTTTATAATATTGTTATCAAATGTCATTGAAACATAACGAATTTTATCTTTTTATGTCAGTTTAAAACGTTACGCTCACCTCAAATTCTATAGTCATCTGCTTTACCGTGACGTATTGTCAAAAATTTAACATAGGTATATTTATGGTATTGTTTGCAAAGAAACCTCGCCTACCTTATTTGCTATCGGCTTCCCTATTGTCATTGGGCAGTTTGGCAAGTATGGATGCAGCGAACGCTGGCAATATGTATGTGTTTAAAGATAGCAATGGTCAGGTACTGTTGACCAATGTAGTCAGCAACAATCGCCCTGCAGGAAATAATTTCCAAAATTTTACCAAAAAAGTCAAAGTCACTTATTACGCGGATACCAATGTGCATAGTTATAGCAATTGGGGCGCCAATGAAGCTGCCGTACCTGCTAGTGCGCGTGGCAACAAAAATAGCTACGATAGCATGATTGTGGCTTCTGCGCTGCGTCATGGGGTTGACCCTGCATTGATGAAAGCCATGATGCATACTGAATCAGGTTTTAATCCCAATGCACGCTCACCTGTTGGGGCACAGGGGTTAATGCAATTAATGCCTGCGACAGCTAGGCGGTTTGGTGTGTATAACGCTTGGAACCCTGCCGAGAACATCGAAGGCGCGGCAAAATATTTGAAATTTTTACAAAACCGTTTTGGTAATGTTCAGCATGTGATAGCGAGCTATAATGCCGGTGAAGGCAACGTCAGTAAATACGGCGGTATTCCCCCATTTCGTGAAACTCGTGACTACGTACAACGTGTGTTAAGCCGCTACAACAACTTATATCGCAATGACCCCAACCTGCGCTCTAGTACTAGCAGCAATGGCTTTCAAAATGTTAGCTATAATTCATCGAATCCTTATACGATTGTCCGCTAACAACCATGTCTATAAGCCCAAAGCCAGTCTAATACTGGCTTTTTTTACGTTACAAATTTATGCTACTTTCCCCTTTAATTTGTTGCATTAGACGCTATTATACTAAATATCATAGTCAACTTAGTGTTGATAAGTATATTTAATCGTTTGATTATCTTTAGGAAACCGTCATGTTACGAATTGGCTTATTTCTTTTAACTAACCTAGCGGTGATGGTGGTTTTTGGTATCGTTATGAATATCATCGCGCCAATGCTAGGGTTCAATTTGGGCGGCACAGGCACGACTAGCCTGCTGGTGATGTGTTTCATCTACGGTATGATAGGGTCTTTCGTATCGCTGTTGATGTCAAAATGGTTGGCAAAGCGTTCTACAGGTACGCAAGTTATTGAACAGCCTGCTACCCAGTTGGAAGTTTGGCTAGTCGAAACGGTTCACCGTTTGGCGCAAAACGTCAATATTGATATGCCAGAAGTGGGTATCTTTGATAATCCGTCACCCAATGCCTTTGCGACGGGTTGGAATAAAAACAAAGCTTTAGTTGCTGTATCGACTGGGCTACTACAATCGATGAACCAAGAAGAAGTCGAAGCGGTACTTGCCCATGAAATTGGTCACGTTGCCAATGGTGATATGGTGACCTTAGCGCTTGTTCAAGGGGTAGTTAACAGCTTTGTGATGTTCTTTGCGCGTATTGTGGGTTTATTTGTAGATCAGGCGGTATTTAAAAATGACAGCAATTCACCTGGCATGGGCTATTACATTACCAGTATGGTGTTAGATATTGTGTTTGGTATTGCCGCACAAGCAGTGGTAATGTGGTTCTCTCGTTATCGTGAATACCGTGCTGATGAAGCAGGGGCGCGTTTGGCGGGTAAATACAACATGATTTCCGCCTTAGAAGCGTTAAAACCTGCCAGCCAGCATCCTGACTATATGCCACAAGGCATGAAAGCCTTTGCGATTAATGAAGGTAAAGGGGGATTTAGTTTTGCCCAGTTATTTGCCAGCCACCCCTCCCTTGATGACCGTATTGCCCATTTACAAAAATTGGCTCCGTAATTATTTTGACCACTTGTTTTAACAATGTAAAAAACCCAATCAGTGATTGGGTTTTTTAGTTAGTTTTTAATACATTTAGAAAATACCTTTAACCGTATTAAAATGACTTATTTGGTCAGTTTTTGCGCATCCATGGCATCTTTGTGTAGAAGGGTGTTGAGCTCATCGATGATTTCAATCCAACCTGCATCTGCATGATATTCGTCTTTTAAAAATTTACGTTGGCTGTCACTCCAAAAAGGCGCATCGCTCAGCTCGAGTGATTGAGGCAATTGATGTTCTTGAATAAATTGTTCAACCGCGGCATCATCGCCATCCATACCCATTTGCTCAAACAACATATTAATGTTTCTTTCGCCATCTGTCATCATTGTGGTTCTCCTCGTACTCTAAAAAGTATCAATGGTTATTGTAATGTCATTATTTTTTAGCACTCATTTTATTCAAAAATCATCAAAAAAGTGCCATGGGTTATTCTTACCGTTAGACCATTGTAGCCAACTTTGGGTAAAGAAAATGTGATTTGATTGTATAGTGTGGTTATTTCATGTAAAAAAACCAGCCTAACGAGACTGGTTTTTTTGTGAAGTTAAAACGTTATAACCTAATTAGTTGGGCAATAAGTGGCTTACCGCATCACGCTCTTCAGCAAGCTCAGTTTCGGTGGCTTTCATTTTTTCTTGTGAGAACACCGATGAAACATCTAGCCCTTCAACGATTTTCCAGTCGCCATTTTGGCAAGTACATGGGAATGAGTAGATAAGACCTTTTTGGATACCGTATTCACCATTTGAGTAAACACCCATAGATACCCAATCATTCTCGTCAGTGCCTAGTGCCCATGAACGAATGTGCGCAATGGCAGCGTTTGCAGCAGATGCCGCTGATGAGGCACCACGTGCTTTAATGATGGCAGCACCACGTTGTTGTACGTTAGGGATATAAGTACCTTCGTACCAGTCACGTTGTACTTGCTCTAGAGCGGGTTGACCTTTTACAGTGGTGAAGGTCAAATCGGGGTACTGGGTTGAAGAGTGGTTACCCCAAATGATCATTTTTTTGATGTCATTCACGGTAGTTTCAGTTTCTTCCGCCAATTGCGCCATACCACGGTTGTGGTCAAGACGTGTCATCGCAGTAAAGTTACGTGGGTCTAGGTCTGGGGCATTGCGCTGTGCGATTAATGCATTGGTGTTGGCTGGGTTACCCACAACCAATACTTTGACAGTACGGCTAGCGTTGTCATTTAACGCTTTACCTTGTGCAGAGAAGATGGCGGCGTTGGCTTCGAGCAAATCTTTACGCTCCATGCCTGGGCCACGAGGACGGGCACCTACCAGTAGGGCATAGTCCGCATCTTTGAACGCAACGTTAGCGTCGTCGGTTTGTACGACGCCCGCTAGCAATGGGAATGCACAATCTTCAAGTTCCATTACCACACCTTTTAAGGCTTCTAAAGCTGGCGTGATTTCTAATAATTGTAAAATGACAGGTTGGTCTTTACCTAACATATCACCCGATGCGATACGAAATAATAATGAATAACTGATTTGACCAGCAGCACCAGTCACCGCAACACGAACAGGCTGTTTCATTGAAAGCTCCTATTATGAGATAAGTACAAGATCCTTTGCAAATGCAAAGCAGTGAAAAAAGCAGAAAAAGTTGTCTAAAAAAGCTTGCCTAGTTTATCACTTGCCACCACCAAAGACCATAAATTTATGGGGTCAATTGGCGAGTTACCTAGACAATGATAGGTTTCACACCGTCAAACACCAAGATAGAAAATGCTTAAACCTAAGCAAAAATTGATACCGCCATCCCTCAATAATTACCATCAATCAAAAACTGACTGGGACAGGTATAAGAGCGTGTGGCACATTGGGCAAAACGTCCGTTGTTGTCATAGCACACGTTAATATAGGTCAGTACAGATTGACCTGCACTATTTTTTTGACAGAAAAAATTAAACGAGTTTGGCTTCATGCCAGGGTTTAAAGATAACAATTGACGGCTCAAGCCACTGGATGCGAATCGATAACTGCGACCGCTACTGAGTTCTTTTGGCAGTTTTAATTGACTGGCAAGCGAGGTAATGGTACGAAAATAATTAGGGGTACTTAGACCACTGCAGCGACCATACTGCTGCCAAATATTTTTGCGAATATTACCGTCTGGAATGACTTTTGAGGTGATCTTTTCTTGCAGTGGCGACATGCTGTAGCGGCTATTACTACAAGACTGGTTCGCCACCCGATAAAAATTCACCGTCATCGGATTGCCTTCAATACATTGGCGAAGATTACCCATGTATGGGTTTAGCTTGCAGATGGCAGGGGATAATTCAACTCCTAAAACACTGTCGGCATGGGCAGCTGGGGTTGCTAAAGCACCCATCACCGCCAAGCAGCCAACTGACAAATAGCCACTAAACTTTGTGCTTTTTTGATGACTTGAGTTGATAACTAAACTCGCTAAATTTGCCGCCGCCTCATCTTGAAACTTTGCTCTAAACTTTAACGACCCCAATGTGGCGGTGTTTGAAACCGTGTGCCAGGTGGTAAAATCGAGTAATGTTTTCAGACAAGATGACAGCATAGCAATTAAACCAAATAGTCAATAATTAAAAACAAGCAGGTTGTTTTAACGTTTACAGTGAGCTTTTAAAATAGAAGTGATAAAAATGGTCATTGACTTATTAATTTTTTGCTTGAAATAACTAAATTTTTGCCAAACGAAACTAATGTTTATGAGTCATGCCAATTTTTTGAAATCATACTAACTAGGTCAGATTTTGTAAACCCTGTATATACTAAAAAACAACAGTAATTTATTGACCATTATCAATCAATTAGCTGTTGTTTTTGCGAAAATTTAGCAGGTTTATTTAATTCAGATTAATTTAATATTTAGCAGCAATGGTACCCATACGCTCACTAATCGGTTGGTTGCTGCCGCCAAGGAGCACATCATAATTGGTCGCATTTTCCATCACGGCTTTGACATAATTGCGCGTTTCTGCATAAGGAATGGTCTCAACATACTGATCTGCCGCCAGGCTACCGTTCTCAGGTTGCCAAGTTTTGGCCTTACCTGGTCCTGCATTGTAGCCCGCGGTGGCGAGTACAGGCTGACCGCCCAATTTATTTAAAATGTCGCCCATATAATACGTACCGTAGCGGATATTGGTATCACCCCCTGCGACGCGAGATGGCTCATACGGTTCGCCCAATTTACGTGCGATATAGCGCGCGGTGTCTGGCATGATTTGCATCAACCCCCCTGCCCCGACACCCGAACGCGCGCCGATATTAAAACGGCTTTCTTGACGCATGATGCCATACGCCCACGCAGGATCGATTCCTGCTTGGCGGCTGTATTGCACAACACTAGACTGATGGGGCATCGGGAATGCCAGTGCCGAATTTGGAATCGTTTTGGTGGATTCCAATGCGTAGATAGCACGGTCATACCATCCCATGTCCGATGCGGTTTGCGCCGCTGCCAAAATCATTGTCTCATCACCACGGTCTCGTGCTTTTTTTACTGCCCAATTCCATTCACGGTTGGTATAGCTGGGATTGGCGGCAAGTTTATAGAGGGTAAATGCGCGATTAAAGAAACTATCGTTTGCGAGGCGTGAGTAGTCACTATTGCTCACCGGTGGCGTGGTCGGCAATCGGTCAAAACGTTGTCCAATTTGGTCTTTGGCAAGCAGCCCATAATAGTCATTGGTTTGCGCCAATTGACTAAATAGCTGATTGGCTTGTTGACGCTGCTGGTTAGTGCCGCCCAATTTGTAGGCTTTGGCAAGCCAATATTGCCATATCGGTTGCTGCTGATTTTTATAGTCCATTGCGCCAATAGCTTGTGCCAAATCTGACCATCGGCTATAGCGTATCGCTGCTTGGGCATAGTTTTCGGCTTCTTCATTGTTAAATGGTACGCCCAGACTTTTTTGCATCCAATCAACCGCGTCACTACTAAACCCTTGATCGGTATTGACCCCCATCCTTGCCACACCCAAGGTACGGTAGGCATATTGACGGGTTTTAGCATCAAAAAACTGCGGATTTCGCCCCAAATCATAGTTGAGCTGCATCGCCGCTTCACTGACAGATTTTTTAGCAAGTTGCCCTAACCCGTATAGATATAAATATCGATTGCTGGCGGTTGCTGGCATACTTCCGATTTGTGAGAAAAACGCGTTGGGACTGCTACTGATGCTCATGAGCTGATTATAGCTCAGCTGCACGCCCAATCGGCTGGCAAGCTGCACGATATCGCCATTGTTGCCCGTGCGTAGCATACGATACAGCCGCTGCTCACGGTCATCATTGCTAACCATGCGATTGCCATTGAGCTCTGTCGCCAACTGTTGGCAAAGCTGCGGCAGTTTTTTATCAGTATTAAGCCAAACATTACCTTTTTCGGTATAAGCACGCATGCTATCGCCACCATGATTGAAACCTAACGCAATGGCACAAGCTTCACTGGCATCAGGATTGGTTACATAGCTCGCCACTTGTCTAACTGCATCATAATCACCCATCCGCGCTTTGGTTTCCGCATAATCCGCCGCCAATTTTTCTGCCATCGCAGTTTGTGGATAACGGTTAGCAAAACTCACAATCGCTGATGCAGGCTGAGCGTCTAAGTCTTTATTGAGCTGCCAATATTCTGGATACATGTCTAGACTGCCACCCGCCATCATTTGCTGATAGTTGCCCATTTGCGATAAGTTGCCGCGGCTAGCTTCACGTTCGGCTTGGTTAAAATAACTATCAGCGGTGCTAGGCGTCCCTACAGAATAGCTACTTGCACAAGCAGATTCTGCAAAAACAGCAATCACACCGCATGAAATCATCGAAAGCTTGAGATTTTTCATAATAATTGGTAAGACCTTTAATAAGATAAATAGGCAAAAAATGACAAAAGTAATGTAAAAATTGGTTAACCTTGCTGAAGCGATTATAACGATTGTCGACTAAAAAAAATTTACCCAAATCTCAACTAATTGTATAAAAATGTTGCAGCTTATTTTATATAACAAATAGTTTTTTAATTTTAAATTTAATTAACTATAAATTATCAATTATTTGGATTATGATAAGTCTATTATTAGCCACCCATAAATGCGATAAGCCATGACATCTACCCAACACACCCTAAATATTCAACAATACCAAGACAAATCCCAGAACTACCTTAATAGCGCTGTCCATGCGCAAGGCGCTGAGTTCGACAAAATAAAACAGTTGATTGAGGCGCATAAGCTTGCGCATATATTGGATTTGGGCTGTGGCGGTGGGCACGTCAGTTATCAGGTGGCGCCTGTTGCCACATCAGTGATTGCTTATGACATTACCCCTACGATGACCGAAGTTGTCGCCAGCCAAGCCAAAGCACGCGGCTTAACCAATATCACCACACAAATCGGTACGGCAGAAAAATTACCCTTTGCCGACCACCAATTTGATGCCATTATCACGCGCTATTCTGCGCACCATTGGCAAAATGTACCACAAGCACTGTTTGAGATGCATCGCGCCCTAGCTCCCGACGGCAAAGTAGTGATTGTCGATGTATTGGGCAATAGCAACCCTGTGCTCAATAATTTTTTACAGACCATTGAAACCATCCGCGATCCCAGTCATGTCAAAGATTACAGTCTTGCCGAGTGGTTGTATTTTGCAGAAATCACCGGCTTTAGCGTGGCGACTGTCGAGATGCAAAAACTGGCGTTAAATTTTGACAGTTGGGTCGCTCGTATGCATACCCCTGATACCAGCATACAAGTGATTCGAGCCTTACAAAAAAATTGTGCCGCGTCTGTTAGACAATATTTTGAGATAGATCAGGCTGGCAATTTTAGCACCGATGTTATTTATTTAGTGCTGTCAAAATAATCACTACCGCATCTTGCCAAAAAAATCTGTTATAATTAAGGGTTTATTTTAGGCGAAACATTTAGGTGTAGTCATGACAGTTGCTACTTTTGACCCAAAAGCACAGATTTCCAAAACTCAAAATTTGGTAACGCCAACGCTAGCGGTGAGTGTTGAACCCACCATGCCACTAGCGGATACTCGTGTCAAACGCGTGTTTATCGAGACCCAAGGCTGTCAGATGAATGTGTATGACTCTGAAAAAATGGCGGATGTGCTAGGCGACTCCCATGGCATGGTGCTGACGGACAATCCTGAAGAAGCCGATGTGCTGCTCATGAATACCTGCTCGATTCGTGAAAAAGCGCAAGAAAAAGTATTTTCTGAACTCGGACGCTGGAAAAAGCTTAAAGAGAAAAACCCGAATTTGGTCATCGGTGTAGGTGGCTGCGTGGCGTCACAAGAAGGCGATAAAATCCAAAGCCGTGCCCCGCATGTCGATATGGTGTTTGGACCGCAAACCCTGCATCGCCTGCCAGAACTGTACGACCAATCCACCAAACAGCTGTATGTCAAACCCAAAAACCGTATCGGCGTCGTCGATGTGTCTTTCCCCAGTATTGAAAAATTTGACTTTTTACCCGAACCCAAAGTGGAAGGGTTTAAGGCGTTTGTATCCATCATGGAAGGCTGCTCAAAATACTGCTCATTTTGCGTGGTTCCCTACACCCGCGGGGAAGAAATCTCGCGCCCCCTCGATGACGTACTTGCCGAGATTGACAGCCTTGCTAGCCAAGGGGTACGTGAAGTAACACTATTGGGGCAAAACGTCAATGGCTACCGCGGCGAAAAACACGATGGTACGATTTGCCGTTTTAGTGAGTTATTGCATTATGTGGCACACGTTGACGGCATTGAGCGCATTCGCTATACCACCAGCCATCCACTGGAATTTAGCGATGATATCATTGAAGCGTATGCCAAAATACCAAAACTGGTATCCCACCTGCACCTACCTGTGCAAAGTGGTTCCAACGCTATCCTAGCCGCCATGAAGCGTAACCACACTATTGATATTTACATTGAGCAAATCCGCAAACTGCGCACCGTGCGCCCTGATATGTATTTATCAAGCGATTTTATTATCGGTTTTCCCAATGAAACCGACCAAGATTTCCAAGATACGCTCAATCTTGCCAAAGATTTGGATTTTGACCATTCGTATAGCTTTATTTACTCTAAGCGCCCAGGTACGCCTGCGTCAGACTTGCCCGACAATGTTGATATAGCAACCAAAAAAGCCCGTTTGGCTGAGTTTCAAAAGGTGATTGTCGATTCGACTTGGGCAAAAACCCAAGGCATGGTGGGTCAAACTGTGCGTGTGTTGGTGGAGCAACATGGCGACCGCAATCCTGAATTTTTGATGGGGACGGCAGATAATACGCGAACGGTATTGTTCAAAGGCGATGACGCGTTGATTGGTAAACTGGTGATGGTGAAAGTCACACGTGCCATGAGTCCGCATTTGGTGGAAGGTGAGTTGATGGAAGTGTTGGGTTAATTGGATAATATGTTTTATTATCCATTCTTAATTACTAACTTAATTTGCGTAACAATTTTCAGAAATTAATATGAGAAAGCAATCTAAACCTTCTAATATCTTAAATACTTTAAAAGGGAGTTTGGAAGAATTTAAAAGTTCTTTTGATTGGGATAATTTCATTAAGGGATTGGATTATTTTAATAATCAGCTACCGTCTGATTTAGAAAAATTAATAACCGACTTAAGTAATAGAGGCTGGTTTATATATATTCTTGAAGGTGACTTTATAGATTTACCATCTAAGGTTAATGGATTGATAGGAAAATCTTCAGATGAACAAGATGAATTTTTAGAAAATTATATTAGATTTAAAGCGGATGATTTCAAAAGACAGTTAATAGAAACATACCCTAATAGAGTTAATCAAATAAAAGATGCTTTTGACACTCATGATACTGGGAAATATTACTCTTCGATTCCAACTTTTATTTTACTAGCTGAAGGCATTGGAAGAGATTTATTACCTAATAAAATAGGAATTTTTGAAAAATATTCTCAGAAGGCAAAAAATAATAAATCAGGACTCCCTAAAACTGATGACTTATTTGATAATTTCACATTTACTGACGAATTAGAAGAAGTTATTTTTACCCTATTTAGGATAAAAACGGAAATAACAGAAAACACAGATAAATATATAACTGCCGAAGATAAAAAAATTTTCAACCGTCATTTGATTCTTCATGGATTGTCAGATAATTATGGCACTGAGGTAAATAGCCTTAAAGCTATTGCTTTAACTTATTTTGTCCATGAAGCCTTAAGTCATTATTTAGAGCGAGAAAAAGAAAATAAGCCATGAAAATTTTTATAGGCTTAAACTTCAGTTTCTTTGGTCACCCGTAATACTTCTTCCAATGTAGTTTTCCCTGCCAATACTTTTTTGAGTCCATCGGCGCGAATGGATGGTGTTTTGCTGCGGGCATAGCTTTCAAGCTCAAACTCCGCTGTTTGACTATGAATCAATTGTCGCAGTTTGTCATCCACAGGCACCACTTCATAAATCGCGGTACGTCCTCGAAATCCTGATTGATTGCATTTCTCACAGCCCACGGGTTTTGGCAGTTTAATCTCCCCGACTTCGCCTATTTCAGTAAAAATCTGCGTTTGATAGCCATCGGCAAGCGTCCACGTGTGGCAATGCGGACACAAGGTACGCACTAGTCGCTGTGCCACCACGCCAATGAGGCTCGATGACAACAAAAACGGTTCAACCCCCATATCTTGTAGTCGCGTCACCGCACCAATCGCCGTATTGGTATGCAGGGTCGAGAGTACCAAGTGACCTGTGAGTGACGCTTGCACCGCAATTTCCGCAGTCTCTAAATCGCGAATCTCTCCCACCATGACCACGTCAGGGTCTTGGCGTAGCATGGCTCGCAAACTACGGGCAAAGGTCATATCCACTTTATTATTGACTTGGGTTTGCCCAATACCATCTAGCTGAAATTCAATCGGGTCTTCAGCGGTCAAAATATTACGGGTGTTATCGTTCAAATCCGTTAAAGCCGCGTACAACGTCGTGGTTTTGCCCGAACCTGTCGGACCTGTGACAAGAATAATGCCATGCGGGCGATGGATTAAGCGTTTAAGCTCGCTATAATCATTGTCTGATAATCCCAAATAGGTCATATTTAACCGACCCGCTTGTTTATCCAAAAGCCGCATCACCACACGCTCACCAAAATTTGATGGTAAGGTCGATACCCGTACATCCACTTCTCGCCCAGCCAGACGTAGTGAGATGCGTCCATCTTGCGGTACCCGTTTTTCAGCGATATCCAGTTTTGCCATCACTTTAATACGCGACACCAGTAGCGGTGACAGTTCTCGTTTTGGACTGACAATTTCTTTGAGCACCCCATCTATCCGAAAGCGCACCGATAGGCGTTTTTCAAAGGTTTCGATGTGAATATCTGAGGCGTTTAGGCGAATGGCTTCGGACAGCAGCGCGTTAATCAGCCGAATAATCGGTGCATCATCTTCTTGGTCCATCAAGTCTTCCGTCTCAGGGACACTGTCAGCAAGACTAATCAAGTCGGGATGGTCTTCAAGCCCAGCGGCAATATGCTGAGATTCCCCTGTGTTGCCTGCATAGACAGCGGCTAACTGCTTTTCAAAATCGTCACTTTGCGCCATAGCAAAATTCAATGGCAGCGGCACCCCTGCTTGACTGGCAAAACGGTTAGCTTCGTTGATGGCTTCCATAGGGGTATCAGCCGTCATCAACAACGTCGGCGGGGCAGTCAACTCTTGCGAGTATTGCAACAGCAGTTGATGACGTTTGGCAAAACTATAGGGCAAGGCAATCGGATTTAGCATAGGTATTATCGAATGAAATAAGCCAAGAAAAGATGCGTTCCATTGTAGCTTATCAACAGCACAAATCCTACCAAGGTGCACAAAAAGACCCTGAGTCAGGCTATATTTTGTTATACTAAAGCATTTTTTACTGATTGATAACCATGACAATCAAAATCTAAAAAGGGATGACAATGACCCAAACCACTTTAACTCAAAATCCTGAAACCCAAAATACGCTGACTGCCCCAAACGACCTCCTACACATTGGTTCGCGCACGTTTACCTCTCGTTTGCTCGTCGGTACTGGCAAATATACAGATTTGGCACAAACAGGCGAAGCCATCGCTGCCAGCGGGGCGCAAATCGTCACTGTCGCCATTCGGCGCGTGAATATCGGGCAGAAAAAAGATGAACCCAATCTACTCGATGTGATTTCTCCCGAAAAATACACCATTTTGCCTAACACCGCTGGCTGTTTTGACGCGGCTAGCGCCGTTCGTACCTGTCAATTAGCGCGTGAATTGTTGGATGGGCACAACCTTGTCAAACTTGAAGTATTGGGCGATGAAAAAAATCTGTATCCCAACGTCATCGAAACCGTCAAAGCGGCTAAGACGTTGATTGATGATGGCTTTGATGTGATGGTGTACACCTCAGATGACCCGATTGTTGCCAAAGAACTAGAGAGCATGGGCTGTGTGGCGATTATGCCATTGGGCAGTTTGATTGGCTCAGGCTTAGGGCTATTAAATCGCCATACCTTAAGTCTAATCATTGAGCAGACCCAAGTGCCTGTTTTGGTGGATGCAGGCGTGGGTACCGCCAGTGATGCCGCCATTGCCTTGGAATTAGGCTGTGATGGTGTGCTGATGAACACCGCGATTGCTCATGCACAAAACCCTGTATTGATGGCGTCTGCCATGAAACATGCGGTGATGGCTGGACGTGAAGCCTTTTTGGCGGGTCGTATGCCAGCGCGTTATATGGCACAAGCTAGCTCGCCACAGACTGGCTATTTTTTCCGCTAATTTATTATTTCATACTTAAGGACATCGCATGCGTCTGCTCACCGCCATTGACCAGTTATTTATCTTACTTGAAAATCGCAATCAGCCGATGCACATTGGTGGGCTGTTCTTGTTTGAGATTCCCGATGGCGCAAGCGATACCTTTGTCAGTGATTTGGTGCAGCAGATGGTCACGCAAAAGACGCCGCCGAGTTTTCCGTTTAACCAAGTGTTATATCATCTAGCATGGTGGAAAACCGATGAAAATTTTGAAGTCGACCATCATTTTCGCCATATCGCCCTGCCCAAACCGGCACGCATCCGTGAGCTATTGACCTATGTATCTCAAGAGCACAGCAAATTACTCAATCGTGCCAAACCGATGTGGGAATGTCACATCATCGAAGGGATTGAAGGCAATCGTTTTGCGTTGTATTTTAAGATTCACCATTCTATGGTCGATGGGATAGCGGCGATTCGTTTGGTGAAAAAATCGCTATCAGAATCGCCAACCGAGCGTATTAGCTTGCCAATTTGGTCGCTAATGACCCGCCATCGTCACCAACTCGATGCGTTGATACCAGAAGATAAATCCCTTCTACGTGTCGTCAAAGAGCAAGCGCTCGCTATCCCACCCGCCATCAAAGCTTTAGGTAAAAATGTGGTAGAGCGATTTCACAAAGACTACATTACCACCACCCAAGCGCCAGATAGCCCCCTCAACCAACCGGTATCAAGCTCACGGCGTATCTCTGCCCAATCTTATGAGCTTATTCGTTTTCAAACCATCGCCAAACATTACGCTGTGACCGTCAATGATGTGATTTTGGCGATTTGTTCGGGCGCGTTACGCCGTTATTTGCTCGATATGAATGGCTTACCCAAAAAACCATTGATCGCTTTTGTACCCTTATCCCTGCGCGATGACAACGATAGCGCAAGCCAACACGTTGGCAATCAAATTACCTTTATTTTAGCCAATCTTGCCACCCACCTTGCCGACCCTGTGGCACGGTTAAAGACGATTAATGGCAGCACCAAAAATAGTAAAAAACGCTTTTCACGGATGAAGCAAGCCTCATCGATTATTTATAGTGGGGTGGCTTATAGCCGTTCAGGATTGCAGGTACTTACGGGTCTGTTTCCCGATTATCGCGGTTTTAACTTGATTATCTCAAATGTACCAGGCTCGCATCAGCCTTTGTATTGGCAAGGGGCAAAACTGCAGGCACTGTATCCTGCCTCGATTGTGCTCAATGACCAAGCGATGAATATCACTTTGTGTACTTACGTGGATAAAATCGAGTTTTGTATCGTCACCTGTAGCCAAATATTGCCCCATAGCCAACGATTACTCACTTATATGGAAGAGGAACTCAAGCAGTTTGAATCGCTCATCAGCAACTAGGCTAATGCAAACTTTGACAATAAAAAAACGGCAGTGACTGCCGTTTTTTAATGAAATAAACTTTATTTTATATTTAGTGATTTAAGATTTTTGACAAGAAATCTTTCGCGCGTTCGCTACGCGCACCGGCGAAGAATTCTTCACGGCTACAGTTTTCAACGATATGACCTTGATCCATAAAGATAATACGGTTGGCGACTTGGCGCGCAAAGCCCATTTCGTGGGTCACACACATCATGGTCATGCCCTCATTAGCAAGCTCAATCATCACCTCAAGCACCTCTTGAATCATCTCAGGGTCAAGCGCGGAAGTTGGCTCATCAAATAGCATTGCAATCGGGTCCATACTGAGCGCACGCGCAATTGCTACCCGTTGCTGCTGACCGCCTGACAATTCGGCAGGGTATTTTTTGGCATGCGCTGACAGACCCACGCGGTCGAGATAACCCAAGCCTTTTTTCTGCGCTTCAGACTGACTACGACCCAATACTTTGATTTGTGCCAAGGTCAAGTTTTCTAAGATGGATAAATGCGGAAACAGTTCGAAATGCTGAAATACCATCCCTACCCGGCTTCGTAGTTTTGGCAAGTCGGTTTCTTTGGCGCCGACCGACATGCCATCAATCAAGATTTCACCTTGTTGAAAGGCTTCAAGCCCATTGACGGTTTTGATTAAAGTTGATTTACCGCTACCTGATGGACCACAGATAACGGTCACATCGCCTTTGTGCACATGCGCGGTACAGTCGGTCAATACTTGAAAGTCGCCATACCATTTACTGATTTTGTTGACATTAATCATGATATCGGGACTGGCGTGTCCACTGTTTGATACCAAGCCACCAAATTCGTTGAGCCAGGTGGTTTCATCAATTTTAGTAACTACTGACATGTTATTATTCCTTTATTCAATATTGATTAAGCCATGCGAAAGCGTTTGCGTAGGTGGTTGACAGCGGTCGATGCGGTTAGACTGACCACAAAATAAAACGCCCCTGCCAGCAAGATATAGGGGGTGAGTAGCCCCATCAAGTCACCGCGCACGTATGAGGCTCGGAAGAAATCCACCAAGCCAATCGCAAACACCAAGGTGGTATCTTGGAACAAAATAATCGACTGCTGTAGAAGTAGTGGAAACATCTTGCGAAACGCTTGTGGCAAAATAATAAAGCGCATGGTCTGACCATAAGTCATACCCAAGGCTTTAGCAGCATTGACCTGTCCTTTGCCAATTGACTGGATACCTGCACGTACAATCTCAGAAAAATATGCGGCTTCAAACACCATAAATGCCACCACACACGAAGTAAACGCCGTATCCAACGTCAAATACGTGCCCGTCACCAAGTTATACACCATCGGCACAGCAAAATAAAACCAAAGCAATACCAACAGCAGCGGCACTGAACGGAAAAAGTTGACATACAGCTTGGCAGGCACGGCTAAAATTTTTATCCCTGATAACCGCATTAAGGCTAGAATCGTACCCAGCGCCAAACCGCCAATGATAGCTAAAAACAACACTTTGAAGGTGATCCATAAGCCACCCATCAACCCTGGCATTGCGGCTTGTAATTCCATCATATTCATGCGCCACCCCCATCGATTTGACCTTTGATGCGTAATTTTTTCTCAAGCCAAGTCATAAAATAAATCAACACCAAATTAAACAATAAATAAATAATCGTGGTAAAGGTATACACCTCGATATTGTTTTGGGTATATTCACTGATAGTTTTGGTTTGGCTAATCAGCTCAGTAACCCCGACCAATGAAGCGACCGAGGCATTCTTAAAACAGTTGGTAAGCTCAGAGCTCATCGGTGGTAAAATCACCCGAAATGCCTGTGGCAAGACGATATGACGATACGTCTGGGGCAAGGTAAACCCAAGCGCATAGGCAGCATTGGTCTGCCCTTTTGGCAATGATTCAATGCCCGTACGTACTTGCTCTACAATACGCGCCGCAGTAAATAACCCAAGACCAATACTTGCTGAAATAACTGCCGAGGTATTTGGGTCTAACTCTTGAAACCACCATTTTTGCAAGGCAGGTGTCAGCCAAGTAGGTGCCACATAAAACCAGAAGAATAACTGTATTAATAGCGGAATGTTACGAAAAAAACTCACATAAGCCGTACCAATCGCTCTGGCAGTTTTGTTTGGTAAAGTACGCATAATACCTAAAATCGTACCGATAATTAAGGCAATCAGCCAGCCACTCCCACCAATGACCAACAGCCATTTAAAGCCTGTCAATAGCCACTGCCAGTAGACTTCGTTGCCTACGCCTGTTGGTTGCAGCAACACGCCCCAATTCCAACTATAATTCATTGCCACCCCCAAAATCCTGTCTAGCAAATTGATTTACCCAAAAACTAAAACTGACGTAACCACAATTGATAGGTGATGACGTCAGTTTTATGTTGGATAGTAACCTTCCTAACCTAGTTTGTTGTTATCCCATCAACTAAGGTTTTGTTGCACTTGCAATTGCATTGCTTGCAGATGCCACAGCGGTTGCCACATTACTAGCGCCCGTTGCTACTGCATTGACTGTAGCAGATGCGGCTGCATTAGCAACGTCTTTTGGTTGCGCGCCATCATGTGGGTTTGCTAACAAGGCTTTTAAGTTGTCAGACATTTGGAAGTTCATGTTGATGTTTTTTGGTGGAATCGGTGACATGAACCATTTTTTGTAGATGTCGTTGATTTCACCTGATGAATAAGTCGCAACCAACGCATCATCGACTACTTTTTTGAATTCACTATCGTCTTTACGCATCATACAGCCGTAAATTTCATACGATTGTGGGGTACCAACAATGACCCATTTGTTTGGATCTTTGGCTTTGGCTTTTTCACCCGCAAGCAGTACGTCATCCATCATAAAGGCTGCCGCACGACCGCTTTCTAACATCAAGAAAGATTCGCCGTGGTCTTTGGCAGAAACGATGTTAATGCCCATTTTTTTGTCATCGTTGAGTTTTTTGATAAAACGCTCAGAAGTAGTACCTGCGGTAGTCACTAAGGTTTTGCCTTTTAAATCCGCAAAATCTTTGATACCTGAATCTTTAGCGGTTAATAAGCGAGTACCAATCTCAAAGAAACCGTTTGAGAAAGCCACTTGTTTTTGGCGCTCTTCATTGTTGGTGGTTGAACCACACTCTAAGTCAACCGTACCATTTTGTACCAATGGGATACGGGTTTGTGAGGTTACGAGGTTGTAACGCACTTTGAGGTCTGGCATATTCAATTGTTTTTTGACTGCGTCAACAATTTTTAATTGCAGGTCATGGGCATAACCCACAGGTTGGTTTGGCGTACCTGCGATATAAGAAAATGGAATTGAGGAATCACGGTAACCCAGTACGATTTCCCCTGATTTTTTAATTTTATCGAGCGTTTTTTCACCAGTCGCCGCTGCCGCTGGTTGGCTACCTTCAGTCCCTGCCGCTTTGTTGTCGCTGGCTTTGTTACAACCTGCAAGACCTAATGCCATAATAGCAACGGTTGCTAAGGCGATTGGCTTTTTAGAGATTAAAATCATCCTATGATCCTTGTCGTATGATACGTTCTTAGTTAATCTTTTCGCTGTGTGGCTGTCAATGCCAAATCGAGTAAAAAGACTCCCCCCATCTCTTTATGTTTATCCTTCCCTGTCTTTTATCATCCGTCATCGCACCCATTAAAATTTGGCAAAACCTTGCACAATGACTGATAAAAAATAGTTTAGGATACTCAAAAGATTTAAAATGTGTGTTTATAGTAATTTACTTTTCTGTGTTGTGACAATAGATTTACAAAAAATATTTTTTTCGCCATCGACAATTTTTTTACCATTTTTTTGCTATTTTCTATTTTATCCCCATTTATAGCTCAATAAATTGATTAAAACTCACTTAAAATAGGTAATTTATGACAACAGACACTCAAGCACTTCCCGATTTTGATATGCGCCAACGTTTTTATTTTGAGAAAAGCCCTGTACGCGGTGACGTGGTACGGATTAACGACAGCCTGCAGACGATATTGCAGCAAAAAGACTACCCTGTTGCCCTGCAAAAACTACTTGGGGAAATGTTGGTCGCGGCAAGCTTGCTGATTGGCACCTTAAAAATTGAAGGTCGTCTATCCATTCAATTGCAAAATTCAGGCGCAGCCACTGACCCTGAACAGGACAGCTTAACTTGGGCGATGGCAGAGTGCGATCACCAAGGTCACATACGCGGTCTTGCAGAGTGGACGGGCGCGTGGCAATCCGCACAAACCGCGAATGATGCCTTTGCCAAACTTGGTAAAGTCGGTGAAGGGGTGTTATTTATTAATATCCAACCTGATGCCACGTATGGTACTCAAGCAGAAGGGTATCAAGGCATTGTTGAGCGTGTGTCAGATAACTTAGCGGATTGTTTGGCACATTACCAACAGCAATCCGTGCAGATTCCTACCCTAATCAACTTGGCTTGTGATGGTGAGCAAGCCGGCGGTATCGTGCTACAGTTGCTACCACGTACCACAGAAGAAGAGTATGAGACGGTGGACAATGATTTGTTCCCCCGCTTAAAAATCTTAACCAAAACGTTAAAAGCTGAAGAATTAACCACCTTGCCAGCTGATGAGATTTTATATCGCTTGTATCATGAAGAAGACGTGGTGACGGCTGAGCCTATGCCATTGACCTTTGCTTGTACCTGCTCACAGCAGAAAAGTGAATCGGCAATTTTTCAGTTAGGCAAACCAGCTGCATTAGAAATAGCTAATGAGCATGGGGATGAATTGGCGTTGGATTGTGGTTTCTGCGGGCATGTTTACCGTTTTGATCACAAAGATATTGAGATGATTTTTGCTTAAAAATTAATAATAGCTCAATCATAGCCCCACCAATAACTCTATTAAAAAAGCCCTAATTTGGGCTTTTTTAGTAAAGATTTTACGAGTTTTTTGATTGTAATAACTGAAGTTGTCTTTTATCATCCGAAAACTCAAAATATTTACTTTCAATCTTCAATAAGGCTTGATAAATACTTTTACAGTCGTATTCAGAAACATCTAAATTTGGATAGGATTTATTAATTTCTATCGCTAAGGAATTCAAATAAACCCATTGATTGATACCGTATTTAGCTATAATCGTGTCTTGCACGGCTTTCAAAAATTTTGAAAAACTGGCTTTTTTTCTCACAAAAATCTGTGAGCCTCTTCTTTGGAAAGTAAATAATCCTAATTTTTCAAGTAATTCAGAGAGCTTATTACAGCCAAACGTTCTCACATCGAAGTCAGGTTTCAACATGACTAAATATTTGCCTAAATTCCCTAAATATGCCCAACCATCATCATCAGCCGTATCTTTAATTGCTTTATAAATTAATTGTAGTGTTGCACTGTCAATGGTAAGTTGCGTTGAAACACTATCTGGTTGTAGCTTTTCAAAGTTTTTCACTTCTGTAACCTGAGTAGGATTTACCACTTGGTTATTGTCATTATTCGTTGAAGTAATTAGTTGAATAGGAGTATCTGTTTTATTAATATCTTCCAAGTTTTCAATATAAATAAACTTATCACAGGCATTAATAAAGGCTTCAGGTGTTTTTGATTTTTCACCAAAACCATAAACGACTAGCCCACTTTCTCGTATCCGAGAAGCAAGTGGGGTAAAATCACTGTCGCTAGAAACGATACAAAATCCATCTAACGCTTTGCTATAAAGTAAGTCCATTGCGTTGATGATTAACATCATATCGGTAGCATCTTTACCGCTTGTATAGGCAAACTGTTGTACAGGTGTAATCGCATAAGGCAAAAGTACGTCACGCCAATTTTTTAGATTTTCACTACTCCAATCACCATATACTCTTTTAACGCTAGCAACACCATATTTTGCCACTTCCTGCAAAATTAACGGAATTTTTTTGGCAGAAGAATTATCGGCATCAATTAAAACCGCTAATTTTGCTGAACTATCTTTAGTCACTCTTCAACCCATTTGCCTTTTCGATAAACCAAGGCAAATTTAGTCGCTTTGCCGTCTTTTTCTGAGCCGATATATTGCTCTGCATTTTTACGGCTCCAACGCAAAATCGTAGGATTGCCCTCATTATCGGTATCTGGCGCGGTAAATAAATACTGGAATTTATCTTCCAACTGATCTTTTATCGCGCGTAATTCTGACAGTTTTGGTGGGCGCGTCTCGCGCACTTTAGGAAATTTTGACGCTGCCAAGAATAACCCTGCTGCCCCTTCACGCAAAATATAATGGTCATCAAATTTTTGCGACTTGAGTTCTGGCATAGGGATTGCGGTCATGCGTGGTGGCGCTGCATCGCCATTTTTGAGCACTTTACGGGTATTATCACACTGCTGACAAGCAAAATAGGCACCAAAACGCCCAGTTTTGAGCACCATTTGCCCATCGCATTTATCACAAGGTATGGTAGGCACATCATCATTGCCTGCGGTTTCAAAAACGCCTTTTTCTAATAGATAGCCATCACAGTCAGGATTGTTACCACACACATGGAGTTTTAACCCACCATCGACGATATACCCATCCATCGCGGTATGGCATTTCGGGCAGCGTTTTTTCTCAAGTAACGCTTGTATCTCGTCGTTGTTGTCCGCGTCGTCCTCACCGAGATTTTGGCTCTCTTTACTGGTTTGACTATGAAAAGCTTCCACAGGCATCAAATTTTTAGTGCCTTTACAACGCTCTTTGGGGGGTAAATTATAGCCGGTACAACCCAAAAACACCCCTGTAGAGCCTGTACGGATCTGCATTGGGCGCTGACATAAGTCACAATGAATATCTGGAACATCGGTTGGGTCATTGGGCTTCATGCCGTCTTCGTCTTTGGCACGCTCTAACTTGCCTTTAAAATCGCCATAAAAATCATCCAGCACTTTTTTCCAGTTTTTTTGGCCTTCAGCGACTTCATCTAGGTTTTCTTCCAGCCCTGCGGTAAAAGTATAGTCCATCAAATTCGGAAAGCTGTTGACCAATCTGTCAGTGACGATATCACCCATTTTTTCGGCGAATAAACGTTTGTTTTCTACCTTGACATATCCACGTTCTTGAATGGTTGAGATGATAGCGGCATACGTGGACGGACGACCAATCCCACGTTTTTCCAGTTCTTTGACTAAGCTTGCTTCAGTATAGCGGACCGGCGGCTTGGTAAAATGTTGGGTAGGCTCGATACTATCGACCACCAATTTTTCCCCGATTTTTACATCAGGTAATAGATTGTCTTCATTTTTGGCCGGGGGCTGTACTTTGGTATACCCATCAAAGGTCATCACACGACCTTTGGCTCTAAGCTCAATCTCACCAGCATTGACAATCAACGTCATGGATTGGTACTGCGCAGGTGGCATCTGACACGCCACAAACTGGCGCCAAATCAGCTCATATAAGCGCTGGGCATCGCGCTCCATGTCTTTTAGCGAGGCAGATTGCACCAAGACATCTGATGGTCGAATCGCTTCGTGCGCTTCTTGGGCGTTTTGCTTGTTGCCATACACATTGGGCGATTTTGGGACATATTTTGCGCCATATTGCTTGTCAATAAACCCGCGCACACTGGTGAGTGCATCCGCTGACAAAAAAGTACTGTCAGTACGCATATAGGTAATGTGACCTGCTTCATACAGGCGCTGAGCCAGCATCATGGTTTTTTTGACCGGAAAACCAAGGCGAGTACTTGCAGCTTGTTGCAGTGTCGAGGTGATAAAGGGTGCAGCGGGTTTTGACTGGGTAGGTTTTTCTTCCCGATCTGCTACGATAAAATCTGACTGTTCAAGCAATGCAACAACCGCATTGGTCTGTGCTTCGTTTTCTAGCGACAGGGGTTTGCCCGCTTTTTTTACCGCTTCTAGGCGAATGGTCTCTTGTTTGGCTTGCTGACTGTGGGTATTGCTGTGGATTTCCCAATATTCCACTGGGGTAAAAGCGCGAATTTCACGTTCACGCTCCACCACTAGACGCGTGGCGACAGATTGTACTCGCCCTGCCGACAGTCCGCGCGCTACTTTTTGCCATAGCAATGGCGATACCATAAAACCAACGACACGGTCTAAAAATCGTCTGGCTTGCTGCGCGTTGACACGGTCATAGTTTAGCTTGGTGGGACTTTTAAAGGCATTTTGAATCGCATTTTTGGTAATTTCGTTAAATACCACACGGCTATATTTGTCATCACTGCCACCGATGACTTCTTTAAGATGCCAGGCAATCGCTTCCCCTTCTCTATCCAAGTCGGTTGCAAGATAAATTTCTTTGGCGTCTTTGGCAAGGGATTTTAATTCCTTAATGACTTTAACTTTGCTGGGTAGAATTTCATAATGTGCCACCCAGTCGTGCTCGGGGTCAATGCCCATGCGCCGTACCAAGGCTTGCTGCGCTTTTTGCTCTTTAGTGAGTTTGGTATCCGACTTATCATCGGTTTTTGCTGCGCCAGAACCCGACACAGGTAAATCACGCACGTGCCCCACACTAGAGCGGACGATAAAATCATTTCCCAGATACTTATTGATGGTTTTGGCTTTGGCAGGGGATTCCACAATCACCAAGGCTTTGCCTTGCCCCGACGTTTTAGGCGCTGTTTTTGATGTTTTTGATGTGGCTGTTGATTTGGGCGCAGCGGCTTTGGTTGCGGCTTTTTCGCCGGCTTTGGTGTCTGTTTTTGTATCAGCCGTATCCGTGGTTTTGGTTGATTTTCTCGCTGTCGGTGTTTTACTCATGTTGGGTTCACAAAATCATTAAAAAGGGTAAGTTAAAATACGAAAAGTTAGCTATTCTGCACCAATTTGGCATAATCATGCAATTTACTTTTTAACATGATTAGGTCTTTTTCGGTGGTTTCAAGTTCTGACTTCATGCCCAGTTGGCTATTTTCTTGCCAATAGATACACACAAAATTGGCTTTACAGCTTAAACCTTTAACGGTTGTTGCGATGGATGCCGGTAAATCAACCTCCCGATTATCAAGCGCAAAATTAGCAGGATAATGCCCGGTAAAGGGTCGCCATTTGCCCTCAATCACCTGATAATCACAGGGGCGCATCTTTGCGTCTTCAATCACCACGCCGTATTGCGCCATCATGCCTTTACCGCGTTCGCCTGTATCGCCCATAATCCAATCAGGGCATGCGACCAGTTTTGGCTGCACGCCGACGCGTCTGGCTGCCATGCGCAGATTATCACGCATGGTCTCGCGAGCAGAGGGTTTTAACCCCATGATACTACCGACAATAAACACCCCGATGGCGATGGCTATCCATGTTCCCATTGATTATATTACTCGTACCAGCTGCTATTTTTGGATTTTTTAGATGACGTTTTTGCTTCAGTTTTGGTGTCAGCTTTGTTTTCGGCTTTGGCGTCAATTTTGTCAGTCGGCTGCGGCTCGGAAGCTAGCATATCCATAATCGGCTGCCACTGGGCTTGAATGTCGCGATACGGTTTTTGGCTTTTATCAAAAATCGTCAAGCCGCGCTCTGCCAAGGCTTGATAAATACTACGCTCAGATAGCCAAGCCAGTGGTTGCTGCCCAATATCAGCAAAATACGCCATCAGTTTTTCGGTCGGTTCATTGTCGTGCATCAATTGACTACGCACGCGATTGGCAACCAGATAAATATCGACTTTGCCTTTGCGGATACGTTTGATGTCTTCTAGGCTTTTTAAAAAGCGTTTGGTACTGTCAATATCAAAAAAAGCGGGCAAAACAGGAATTAAAATCGCCTTGCATTCGGCAATCAGCTGCTCGGCTTTAGTGCCTGATAACGCACCTGGGGCATCAATAATCAGCCAGTCGTTTTTACCCAAGGTTTTTGGGATATCACCTATATCATTGCTATCGCGCCAGTCAATACCGATAATGGCAGGCACGTCCGCTGGGCGCATTTTTAGCCACTGCAGGCTTGATTTTTGGGGGTCTGCATCTGCCAATGCCACTGTTTTGCCTTGGTTTGCCAATGCCGCCGCTAGACTTACCGCAATCGAGGTTTTACCACATCCCCCTTTTTGATTGGCGATTAAAATTTTTTGCATGACCCTCACCCTGTTGATAAAAAATTAATGCAATATCGCCACATTAACCCAAATTTTGACCCTGTTAATTTGACACTATTCATTTGGTTGTATTAAGTAGCCTAACAAAATTTTAACCATTGATAAATGCTTTTATATAAATAATCTGCTAAATTAAAAAATATCAATTCATTAACGGTTTAATCGGTTTAGCCAGTTTTTGACTGGCTAATAGCGACTGTAAACCTCAAAGGTGCCACCATGACGATGCTTTCATTCATAGAGACCTATCACCCAGCAACCACCTCAAAAAAAATGCTTGGACTGTTTGCTGTCACTGCCTCGATGGCAGGTTGTGCTACCTTAGGCGGCGGATTAACACCCACTCAGTGCCAACAAAGCAATTGGCAAACCATTGGTTATCAAGATGGTTTACTGGGTCGCAGTGAAAATTATATTCAAAAGCATATCAAGCAATGCGCTAAAGCTAATACCACACCCAACCAGCAACAGTGGCGACAAGGTCGTGAAGAAGGGTTAAAACGTTATTGCACGCCGCTACGCGCTTATCAGTTGGGACGTGAGGGCTATGACTACAATGATGTATGCCCACAATCGATGACGCTTGATTTATTAAAAGCGCATGACGAAGGTTATCTCAACTACCAACGTGAGCAAAGGCTAAATCAACTGTGGTACAACACCGATCCATTTTGGGATTCACCATTTTATGGGAGGCTCGGCGGTTTTGGCGGCTACGGCGGCTGGTCACGCCCGTATTATCCACGGATTGTACCTAACAACCGCTACCCAAAATACAGCGATACCCATCAGCCTAAAGCAAGCCAACCTGTAGCGCCTAGCCCCGTTACCCCTAGCAATGATGCAACCATAAATTCAAAAAAATAATCGCGGCTAAGATAAGAAACAACGCGACGAACTTATCGTGAAATTCTGTTTTGAAATCTCGTTGCGCAATCTCGTTTAGCGATACAACTCGCTGCGTGATGACAATAATTTACAGGTTAAAACTAAAAAAGAAGTTCGGGTGTATTTAACCGAACTTTCTTATTAAACCAGTAGCTTATTAAATCAGCCAAAATAGCCATGTGCTTGACCCGCTTGGTTATCAAATCAAAGGATTGATTGTCGGTATTTTTTGGCTCTCAGCGTTTTGGTTGGCGTTGGATTTTTGAGGGGCTTTGTTTTTCTGAGATTTGGTAGGGTCAAAGGTTTGCACATCAGGTGCGGTTGGTACCCCTTTTTGCTGAAGCTGCTCATCAATCTGCCCCGCTTGGATGTTTTCCCCTTCAAATACACGGATATGCTCATCACGCTTTAACTGCAAATTTTCAAAGTCAAACAACTCACGGTCAGCGAGCTGTGACGGTGCCACATTTTGCATCGCGCCAAATATCGAATCCAAGCGATTGGGGTATTGCTGATCCCATGTGCGTAGCATGTCATTAATCATTGCCCGTTGTAGGTTTTCTTGGCTGCCGCACAGGTTACAAGGAATAATCGGAAACTGCTTGTAATTGGCATATTTGATAATGTCTTTTTCTTCCACATACGCAAGCGGACGAATCAAAATATTTTGCCCATCATCCGATAGCAGTTTTGGTGGCATGGCTTTAAGACTACCGCCGTGAAATAAATTTAAGAAAAACGTCGCCATGATATCATCACGGTGATGACCCAGTGCCACTTTGGTTGCACCGATTTGTTTGGCAAAACCATATAACGACCCACGGCGCAGACGTGAACACGCAGAACAGTAAGTTTTACCTTCTGGTACGATTTGCTTGACCACGCTATAGGTGTCTTTTTCTAAAATATAATACGGAATGCCGTGCTCGGTCAGATAGTTGGGCAAAATATCTTCAGGATAGTCAGGTTGCTTTTGGTCAAGATTGACGGCAATCACATCAAACTGAATCGGTGCTATTTTCTTTAAGAACAATAAAATATCCAGCAAGGTAAAACTGTCTTTACCGCCTGAAATACACACCATGACCACATCACCGTCTTCAATCATGTTGTAGTCACGAATCGCCCAAGAGACCAGCTTACGTAATTTTTTTTGTAGCTTGCGAAAACGCGCAGATTTGATGTCATCGCCTTGGCTGTTACCTTTAGCATAGCCCAAGATTTGCTGCGCTTCATTGTTTAACGCTTCGTTTAACGCGTCATTGTCTAAAGCATCATTGTTTGACACATCATCATTCCAATCATTATCATCAAGCCCATCTATGTCACTATCTGAGTCTACGTCACTGTCTAATAGTTGGGCTGATAATTGGGGATTTAATTCAGCGGCAGACATGGTTGCTGCTGGGCTTACAGAATTGTTTGATTGCATAAGATACCTAACTGATGATAAACCAATAAATAAACCTATGATGACGCTATCGGCTATCAACGACGCGTTATTTATTGGAAAAATAGCAAATAAAAAAAGCATTTAACGTAAGGCAGACCAACCCCTCACAATAAATGCTTGATTGAGCGTATCTCTTGATTGAGCGTATCTACAACCGCCTATCAGATAGAAAACGCCTATCAGATAATCGGCTATTATACGGCAAAATTACGCGCTTGTAGTCATTTGAATGACATCTTGCTGTTTTAGAAAATATTTTTTATCCGCGCCATCCAACTGGTATTTTCTTTTTTCATTTGCGCCTCGATTTGTTTTTGTTGCTGCTCAAGCTTGATATCCATCAAATTTTCTTCTTTAAACAAACTATACTGGGCATCGCCTTTATAAAACTCAGTTTCACGGTAAATGTCATACGCATGTTGGAATAGCACTTTGAGTACAGCGGCGAGCGGCAAAGCAATCAGCATACCTGCAATGCCTGCCAGTGCCGCCCCGGCAAGTACCGCAAATATCACCCACAATGGTGATAAACCAATTTTATCACCCAACAATAACGGCTGCAAAATATAACCTTCAACCGCCTGTCCTACCATAAAGGCACCGACAATTAGCACTAAATGTACCCAGTCCACGCCAAATTGAAATAGCCCTGCAATAATCGCCGCAATAAAGCCAAGGGTAAAGCCAAGATATGGCACAAAACTTGCGATACCGGCCATCATACCGATGATAAGACCGACTTTAAGTCCAATGAGTTGCAGTTGCACCGCATATACCATACCGAGCAGCACCATTACCAGTAGCTGACCTTTGATAAATGACATCAACGCTTCATCAATTTCCTTGGCGATACGATAGACCGATGGAATATAACGGTTGGGAATCATATGACGCATTTTTACCAAGCGCTCATCCCAATTATATAAAAAATAAAACATCAAAATCGGCACCAGTACCACAATGCCCGCCACGTTGATTATATTCATGCCTGATAACATTAAATTGGTAAAAAATGAACGCACATCGATGATGTTGTAGTGTTCTTTGAGAAAATCGACCAAGCCTTTGGACATATCACGTACTTGCAGGGCAGGTAAGCGTATAGGCGTGTGAGAACGCACCCAGCCTCGCAGCGTATTGTTATAATAGTCAATTGCCGTCGGTACATACTTCCATGCCGATTGTAACTGCTCCCACACCAGTGGAATGAGCCACCAGAGTATCAATCCAATCATCAGCCCAGTGGACAAATATACCAGCAAAATCGCCACCCAGCGGCGAATGTGCGCCTTGTCCTGTAATTTTTGCACCAGCGGATTAATCGCATACGATAAAATAAATGCTGCCAAAAATGGCAAAATTACCGATTGTAATTGATAAATGATATAGCCTATTGCAACCAAAAATAGCGATATAAATACCCGTTTGAAAAACACATCTTTCGTAAATTGATAAGGGGATGGGTTGTACATAGATTCCTCAAAAAAGCCAAATACGCCAAAAATATAAGGGTAATGTCAAATAAAAGACGGTCACTGCCATCGTTGTATTTTCGACTAATTTTAGGTAATTTGACAAAAATAGATAGCGCAAACTGCACAACTCATACAAATATTCAAAGCTATGTTATAAAGCCCTATCACATTTGTGGGGCTAGAAGGCGTCATCAACGATAAACAGCCTAATGCTAGCCATGTAGCAAAGCGATGGATTATTTTTCTTTTTGATGGGAATTTGGGTATAATGCGCGTATTACTTTTCCCAATGATTCTGGCGATAGGAAGACCATGACTACACAACCCACTTCGTTAAGTTATAAAGATGCTGGCGTCGATATCGATGCTGGCGAAGCGTTAGTTCAGCGCATCAAATCAGTTGCCAAAGCAACTAGCCGCTCTGAAGTAGTTGGTGGTTTGGGTGGATTTGGCGCCTTGTGCCGTATTCCACAAGGCTATAAATCCCCTTTATTGGTCTCAGGGACTGATGGTGTCGGTACCAAACTCAAACTGGCTTTACAACTTCAGCAGCACGACACCATTGGTCAAGATTTGGTCGCGATGTGTGTCAATGACCTGCTAGTCTGTGGCGCCGAGCCGTTATTTTTCTTGGATTATTATGCCACAGGAAAACTGGACGTCGATACCGCAGCAACGGTTATCAGTGGTATCGGTGACGGCTGTAAATTGGCAAATTGCGCGCTCATCGGTGGCGAGACGGCTGAAATGCCGGGTATGTATCAAGATGACGACTATGATTTGGCAGGTTTTTGTGTGGGCGTCGTCGAAGAGTCGGAAGTTATCACGGGTAAAAACGTTGCCAACAGTGATGTGTTAATCGGTATCGCCTCTAGCGGCGTGCATTCAAATGGTTACTCACTGGTGCGTAAAGTCATTGAAGTCAGCGGTGCCGATGTTGCCACCGAACAATTAAACGGCAGAGCATTAAAAGACGTGTTGATGGCACCGACAAAAATCTATGTCAAAGCCATTGGACAACTGCAAAAAACCTTGGGCAACGCAAACTTGCATGCGATGGCACATATCACCGGTGGCGGCTTGACGGAGAACCTACCACGCGTATTGCCCGATAATTTGGCGGCGCAAATTGATGTGAGTTCTTGGACATTCCCGCCTGTGTTCCAATGGCTTCAGCAAAAAGGTCATATCGAGCAGATGGAAATGTACCGCACTTTTAACTGCGGCGTGGGTTTTGTCGTCGTTGTGCCAAGTGACAAAGCCGATGAAGCGATGAAGCTATTAAATGAGCAAGGCGAAACCGCATGGAAATTGGGTGAAATCGTTGAAAGACAGGGCGATGCGGTAACCTATCGCTAATTTTATCCGCGACTCAATCGGTACTCTTGCGCTATTTTACTCTTGAGCTATTTTTTCATTAAGCTAATTTACCATTGAGCTAGTTTAAAAGGTGCGTTTTTACGCACCTTATTTTTTCCAACCTATTGCTTTGCTATCATTATGAAGTTGAACATGACAAACCCTACCCCGTTAAAAATTGCCGTCCTCGTCTCTGGTAGTGGCAGTAACCTGCAAGTATTAATTGATAAGCAGCTACAGCAACTATTGAACCTTCAAATCGTGGGCGTGATTAGTAATAAAGCCGATGCCTACGCGCTTGAGCGCATCCGCCTTGCCAATGAGCAGCAAGCCAATATTGCAACCGCGGTGATTGAGCGTGACGATAATGGCAAAAAATATACCCGTGTCGGTTTTGAACAAAAAGCCCTTGCTGTGTTAAATGAATGGCAACCTGATTTGGTGGTGTTGGCAGGATTTATGCGGATTTTAACGCCGCTGTTTATTGATGGTGTCACCAGTAGCACGGGATTAAACGTGCCGATGATAAATCTGCACCCGTCACTGCTACCCAATTATAAAGGCTTAGCTACCCATACCCGTGTGCTACAATCTGGCGAGCGCTATCATGGTTGCAGCGTGCATCTGGTAACGAGCGAACTCGATGCAGGGGAAGTCATCGCCCAAGCGGTGACCTGCGTCAACGCGGCGGAAAGCGCTGACCAATTACAGCAGCGTGTTCATGCGATGGAGCACCAACTGCTGCCTATGGTGGTGGGGTTATTTGCTGAGCGGATTGTTTCACTGAAAAATAACCAACTCAGCAACCGCCTTGGACTCAATTTGCCTATAAAATTATGGTTATAGTCAAATTATAGTTATAGTCAAAAAAAACGCCTACAATCAAATTTAGGCGTTTTTTTATGTTTATCACAGTTTAGCCTCGAAGTGCCGATACACTGAGTATCACGATTAGCAAAAATACATAGCGCCCTACCCACACGTTATCTAAAAATGCGTTAAAGCAAAGTTTACGGTCATAGGTCAGACATTGTTTATTTTGCCGGTAAAACATGGCAACGATAGGTAGCAGCGCCACTACTGAAAGCGCGCCAAAATAATGCCAAAACACGCCCGCCAAACTGAGCAAAAATACCCCTTGAAGTAGGCTAATTATCAACACATCGTGTTTACCAAATAAAATCGCGGTGGATTTGACCCCAATTTTTAGATCATCCTCACGATCTGCCATTGCATATTGGGTATCATACGCCACCGTCCAGCACATATAGCCGACAAACAGCAGCCAACACCAAATATCAACCTCGGTCTGCCCCGTTAATACTTGCGATACCGCAACATACGCCATCGGAATCGCCCAGCCGAAAGCCGCCGCCAAAAACACTTGCGGCAAATGGGTAAAGCGTTTCATAAATGGATAGATAAACGCCAGCGCCACCGCACCAAATGACCAAATAAAAACTTGCACGGGCAAAAAAACTAATAACGCTGCACTCACCCAAGATAAAATTAAAAACGTCCAAACTGCTTCTTTACCCGTCAAGCGACCATCCGCCAGCGGTCTACCTTGGGTTCGCGATACATGGCCATCGACTTTTCTGTCAGCAAAGTCATTGATGGCACAGCCTGCCGCTCGCATCAACACCGCACCCGTCGCAAAGATTGCCACCACATGCCAAGGTGGGAATTGCTCAAACCCTTTTGCCGCCAAAAACACCGCCCATAAAGTCGACCAAAACACCAGCTCAATGCCCACAGGCTTATCAAAGCGCGTCAGGTGAATATAGGCTTGTAGCTTATCTTTAAAAGATAGAGTGTGTGTATTCATAGAGTTGTTAATTAAACTAATCAAAAAGGGGGATATAGTTGATGCTAGTGTAACGCTAAACGTTAGCTAAATCGTCGATAAATTTGTTACCTTAACCTTACAGCTGTAAGCCAATCATCAGCAGTTGGTAATCCAGCCCAATCGGCGATTGGTCTTGCAAATAACGTCTCAATGTCGCCGTGTCGATGCTGCCTTTGCCAGAGACGGCGCCGCCCATTTGCTTGAGATTTTTTAACAGACTTTTTAAATTATCATAAGAAAAAGCAAACGATTGCTCAGCTTGATACATTAGCGTGCCTTGACGCTGTTGCCGCAAGGTCTCTATCGCCGCTATCCAAGCGTGACTGGGTAAAAAATCAAAAACAGGTAACTTGGGAAAGCGCTGACGGACTTCATGAAAAGAGCCTGCCACCGGAATCGCCAAATGCAGCTGACCTTTGGTTTTGACAATGCGCCCAAGCTCTGCGATAACGCTTGGCGACGTCCAATGAAGGGCAAAACTACTCATCACCAAATCGGCTGATTGATTCGCCAATGCCATATCTGCCATATTGGCGCAAAGCGCTTGGCTGTGCAGCATCATTGGGGACTTTGGTAGCGATGAGACTGGGGCAGATGATAGCGGCATCGACAAAAGCGGCATCGACAAAAGATGCGCGACTCGCTGTTGCCAAATTGCAAGCATACTGGCAGCAGTATCGACACCATATAACTGAGCGGAAGCTAACGCTGCGTTTTGTAAAAACTTTGACATCACCGCCCCAGTCAATTTTCCTGTGCCACAGCCCACATCCACCACGCACATATCGGTTACGCCGGTATGGTAACGCACAATGAGCTGCGCCAAGTGCTCTGCCGCCTGCGATTGAATCGGCGTGGCGGCATCGTATGAGTTGGCAAATTGTTCAAAAATAGGGGTGACAGTACAGGACATCATCGACTAAAACAACAAATCAGTCAACTTTAACACTATTAATCAGCCCTGCATAGTCATAATCGTTTTGTGTGAGCAAATCAACCCCGCAAGGCAAATTGCCTATCCAATCCAAAAAGCGATTAATCATGGCTTTGCCAACAAAAGATTTGCCATGCTGCGGCACAATCATCTCGACATCTAACTGCCGAACCGCTTCTGCCCAAAAACGGGTGACTTTATTACTGACCATGTAGCGCTGATGAAACCCTCGCATGGTCGGAATATGGGAATCAAAATCTTCCACTGGCACATTTGCATCACCGAGCAACGAAGCCCCCATATCGCCTGAAAATAAAATTTTGCTGATGGGGTCATAAAACTGAAAATTACCTTCTGAATGCAGAAAGTGCGCAGGCAAAGCAAATAACTGGGTTTTTCCCAAAGGCAACACCGCGCCTTCATCCGGCAGCGCAATCAAGCGCTTAAGATACCCTTCTTGCAGACGGTCAGTGGTAAACGCGGAGTTAAGATGCGGTAAAAAACGCTCCCACAATCTTGAGATGACGATATTGGCTTGGGTATGCAGTAGCCAACGCGGCAATGACGCAATGATATCGGGGTCTTGGTGTGAGCCAATCACATAGCGGATATGCTTTATATCCGTATGTTTGAGCAGTGCTAGGGTTAGCGGCGTATAGGTCAAATCCCCACCTGGATCGATAACAGCGCCGACAGTTTCCTCATCTGAGTGCAAAATTAAAAATTGATTGGACTGAATACCGTCACCTTTTACCAAATCACTAAACATAATGCACTGATGCTTGCCATTATCAAAAATTATTTTACCACTCATACCTATCTACCCATTTAACCGACAAATAAAACTTAGACCACTAATAAAACATGCTATAACACACGTTATAAAAATTGTGCAGCAAAGTGACTGTGAATGACTTTGCAAACCATTGTTAACCGTTAGCTATCAACTTTAATACATTGGCTTTAAATCCCTAAAAATAGTAAGGATTGTAGCATTTTATTGACGGGATTGAGGGCATTTTTGCTTAAATCCCTGTTAACTAAATTATGCTCAAATTTGTTTTTAGTGGTATCATACCAAGCAATTTTTTAGGCAAAATTTGTGTGCTTTAAGCGCATGATTACTGCAAACGGTAAAGGCAATTTGTTATGATTTTGGCACTTGAAAGTGTGTTTGACCAATGCTCAGTAGCATTCGTGGATTTAGCGGGTAATGTCGTCGCTGAACAGACCCTGACGGGAAATCGTCTGCAAACCCAGCAAATTTTGCCGATGATACATGCGCTGATGACAGCATCATCGATTGATTGGTCACAACTGACTGCGCTTGCTTTTAATCGAGGTCCCGGGGCTTTTAGTGGCATACGCATTAATACGGCGGTAGCGCAAGCCATCGCCTTTGCCCATGATGTGCCATGTTTGCCTGTATCAAGCCTGCAAGCTATCGCCCAATCGGCATTTGAACTACACCAAAGCCCCCACGTATTGGCGCTGACAGATGCGCGCATGAACCAAGTGTACGCCGGTGAATACGCCATGAGCGATGGTATCATGCAGCTTATGGCAGGCGCTACTGAGCATTTGCTTGATTATGACAGTGTGATAGACAAAGACTTAGCCTTAGTAGGCAATGGCGCAACCTTGGTCAATACGCAGCTAGGTCAAGCCATCTTTGCCGATATTCGCCCCTCAGCGGTTATCATTGCCAAACTTGGGCTAACCTTGTATCAGCAGCATCAATCTGTTCCTGCTGAGCTGGCGCTGCCAGTTTATTTAAGAAATAATGCGTGGAAAACTCTAGCCGAACAACAAAAGATTTAATTTATTGGCTGATTACTCATGTTGTCTTAAGTTTGACTCGCTCCCCTTTACCTTGTTATAAGCGCAAAAATTGTTAGCTTTGACTGTTAATAACTAACATTGTTGGATACGTTATGGATCTTATTTTGATTTTTAAAGCCATCATCATGGGCATGGTTGAGGGCATTACCGAATTTTTACCGATTTCAAGTACCGGGCATTTAATTCTTGCCGACTCCTTGTTAAATTTTTGGACCAAAGACAAAGCTGACTTATTTATCGTCGTCATTCAGCTGGGTGCGATTTCAGCGGTAATTTATTTGTACTGGGGACGGTTATGGCGTGCCTTGATGGGACTTATTACGGGTAAAGACCCTGAGCGTAACAACCCGCGTCAATTGGGCATCTCGCTGATTATTTCCACCATCCCGATTATGCTGATAGGTTTGATGTTTGATAAAGCGTTAAAAGCGGCATTATTTAACCCAACCGTGGTGGCGATCTCATTGATTATCGGTGGTTTGATTATCTTTTGGGCGGAGCGCCAACAACACAAACATACGGTCAAATATGCCGAAGCGGAAGATATTGATATTAAAACGGCGATTATCATTGGTTTGATTCAATGTCTTGCCTTGATTCCTGGTACTTCTCGCTCAGGTTCTACCATTATTGGCTCCCTATTTTTGGGGGTATCACGTAAGGCGTCTGCGGAGTATTCTTTCTTCTTAGGGATTCCTGTGTTAGTGGGTGCTGGCCTATTAGATCTAACCAAAAACCATCATATTTTGACCAGCACTGAAGACTGGACCATCATGGCAGTGGGTGTGGTGGTCTCATTTATTTTTGCCATGATTTTCATCAAATGGTTGGTTAACTGGGTTAGTACCCGTGATTTTACGATTTTTGCTTGGTGGCGCATCGTGGTAGGCGTACTGGTACTCATCGCTGGTATGCTGGGCTATATTTAACTCGCCATGCTATCTCATCAATCAATCCAACTGTATTATGTTGACACTTTGCCAAGCGAGCAGCGTTTGGCAAACGTTGAAACCATACTCGCCCCTTTATCGGTCAATTTACAACCACAAAAGATTACTAGCAAAGTAACTCAAAAATGGCTGAAATCAGTCGATGATAACAGTGTGCTAATTGATGAGGTAGGTGATGTTTTTGTCATCGCAGCTGGCATGAAAGTCAGCCCCAATTGGCAAAGCCTACAACAGCGTGTGGTCAAAGCGGGCAAAAAAACTGAACTGCTACTCAAAGCCATGCAGCTACAAGCTAACATGACTGTCATTGATGCGACCGCAGGATTTGGGCATGATAGCCTAATCTTGGCAAGTACCGGTGCCAGTGTCACTTTGCTAGAACAGCAGCCACTTATGTTTTTGCTATTGCAACTAGAACAGCAAAAAATGGCGCAGCATCGCAACTGGCAAAAATTGATGAGTCGATTAACGATTTATCATGGCGATGCGATAGAGTTGCTGGCTAAATTGCCAAAAGTCGACCGTATCTATCTAGATCCGATGTTTCCCGCCGATAGCTACAAATCAGCGGTTAATAAACATATGCAGATGTTGCATACTGTGACGACCCCACCGTCGATTGCGCAATCACAACAATTATTGTCGGCAGCGTTGGCACAAATAACCCCACAGGGTATGGTGGTAGTTAAAAGACCTAAATCAGCGCCTTTTCTTGCGAACTTGCCAGCTGACAACAGTCAGTCAAATGACATGGTTCGTTTTGATACCTATCTAAACAAAAAAAGCTGATGGATATCAGCTTTTTTTGTGGGTGTAGTTGTTATTGACCAACCTTTTGGTTACCGACGGCAGGCGCTCCATCATCGCTGGCTTTTGGTGCGTTGGGCGAGGCAGGTGCATTGTCAATCACGGTATCATTTTCCGTAATCTTATCCATGGCTGAATTATCCGCGCCGCCGTCATCTGCAGCGTCTGCCTCGGTACTCGCTGGCATCGCATCAACAGTTGTCGCTGTGCCACTGGCGCTGGTAGCGTCAGGACCGGCATCTACGGTGGCATTGGCTTCGGTCACAGCGGCGCTATTTTTTTCATCGGCAGGCGCAGCGGACATTGGTACGGCTTGTGATTCTGCCGCTGATGCTGCCGCGGCATTGTCTGTGCTGTCAGTCTTTTTATCACAAGCTGTCAACGTAAGCGCCGATACTAAACTCAGCATAGTGATTTTTGCTAGTGTGTTTTGCATGGGTATTCCTCTACTATCAATAAATCGCTCAACCCGACAACGTACTTGATAGCCTATATAGTAAAAATTGTTCAATCAACAAGGTTGCCAATTTAAAGATGATAATGATGTCACCTTAAATTTTACCATGGCATTGCTTGTATTTTAAACCTGAACCACATGGACAAGGGGCATTTCGGCTAATCGCTAAGTTGGCATACGGATTGTCACCATTTTCAGCCATCTCAGGACGAGCGGTTGCCGCGGCTGAGCTGCTTAGACCAAATGAATACGTGGCTCGCGTGCGTTGCTGGCTATTACGCGCAATCATGTCTTCATCGTTACTTAGCTCACCGGTCACGCCATTCATTTCTTGGTGCTCAAAATGCAGACGCATCATCTCGGCTTGTTCACGTTGCTGGCGCTCAAGCTCAGCGATTTCTTCTGGGGTTGGGATATGCACACGCGCTAAATCTTGCACGGTTTCAGACTTGATAGCACCGAGCATACTTTGGAACAATGAGAAAGATTCAGATTTATATTCTTGCTCAGGATTTTTTTGCGCATAGCCTCGCAGATGGATACCTTTACGCAGTTGATCCATTTGGTTTAGATGTTCTTTCCAATGCTTATCTAGGCTAGATAGCATAAAGTGACGCTCAAGTTGGGCGGCATTTTCTTCACCCATTTGCTCACGGCGAGCGCGGTAGTTGAGTAACGCAGCCTCAATGATTTTTTGGCGTAAGCCTTCTTCATCTAGACGACGATCGGCATCTAGCCAGTCATTGATTGGCATATAAATACGAAACTCATTTTCAAGCTCGTCTTCAAGCCCATCAATGTCCCATTGGTCATCAATCGAACCGGGTGGCACGAACTGGTCAATCAAGGCGTTGTACACATCATAGTGCATCGCTTCGATAGCTGCTTGTAGATTACTTTCGGCAAGCAGTTCATCGCGCTGTTTATAGATAACCTTACGTTGTTCGTTAGCAACGTCATCGTATTTGAGTAGGCTCTTACGGGCATCAAAGTCGCGGTTTTCCACTTTCCTTTGGGCGTTTTCAATCGAGCGTGATACCATTTTGTGCTCAATGGCTTCGTCTTCTTTTAGCCCCATGGCGCGCATCATATTCACCACGCGATCGCCAGCGAAAATCCGCATCAAGTCATCTTCAAGCGACAAGAAAAAACGCGACTCCCCAGGGTCACCTTGACGACCCGCACGACCGCGCAATTGGTTATCAATACGGCGCGATTCGTGACGCTCAGAACCGATGATATGTAAACCACCCGCTTCCAGCACTTGCTGGTTTCGCACTTGCCATTCGGCATAGGCTTGCTCTTTCATTTCAGGGGTGACGTTGTCGATTTTGGCGAGCTCGGCTTGCCAGTTACCCCCCAAGATAATATCAGTACCGCGACCTGCCATGTTGGTGGCAATAGTGACCGCATTGGGTCTACCTGCTTGCGCGATAATATCGGCTTCACGCTCGTGCTGTTTGGCATTGAGGACGTTATGTTGAATGCCTTCTTGCGTCAGTAACTCTGAAAGCACTTCACTGGCTTCAATGGTTGCCGTCCCCACCAAAATCGGTGCCTTTTTTTCTTGAATGCGTTTGATTTCGCGGATGATGCCTTGATATTTGCCCATTTTACTTAGGAAAATTTGGTCATCAAGGTCAATACGCTGAATCGGTTTGTGGGTGGGGATAATCACCACATCTAGATCGTAAGTCTGTTTAAACTCCGCAGCTTCGGTATCGGCTGTACCCGTCATGCCTGAGAGTTTGTCATACAGACGGAAATAATTTTGGAATGTCGTGGTGGCAAGCGTTTGGTTTTCGGCTTGGATTTCAACCTGTTCTTTGGCTTCAACTGCTTGGTGCAACCCTTCTGACCAGCGGCGACCGGGCATGGTACGCCCTGTGTTTTCATCGACAATGATGACTTCGCCTTCATGCACGATATAGTGAATGTTTTTAACAAATAAATGGTGCGCACGAATCGCGGCTTGGACATGGGCTAGTAGTGGCAAGCGCGCTGGGCTATATAGGCTCTCGTTTTCACCAAGCTCGCCTTTTTCCACCAAGAATTTTTCGATTTTCTCGTAGCCTTTTTCGCTGATTTCGATTTGGCGATTTTTTTCATCAATCCAAAAATCCTGCTCACGGTTTTCGCGGTTGCCTTCTTCGGTTTCTGAACGTTTAAGGCGCGGGATGATGGTGTCAATCAGCCGGTACATAGCCGATGAGTCTTCGGCTTGACCCGAGATAATCAGCGGCGTACGCGCTTCATCAATCAAAATCGAGTCAATCTCATCGATGATACAATAGTTGAGTCCGCGCTGTTTTTTCTCATCTAGGCTAAATACCATATTGTCACGCAGGTAGTCAAAGCCGTATTCGTTGTTGGTACCGTAGGTAATATCTGCGGCATAGGCCTCAAATTTTTCCATCGGGTCTTGTTGTGAGTAAATCACGCCGACAGTCAAGCCCAAAAAGTCAAACAACGGGCGGTTTAGTTCGGCATCACGGCTTGCCAAGTAGTCATTGACGGTGACCACATGCACGCCTTTACCGCTAATCGCGTTGAGATATATCGCAAGCGTTGCCATCAAGGTTTTACCTTCCCCCGTGCGCATCTCGGCGATTTTACCTTCGTGCAGGGTAATACCCCCGATGAGCTGTACATCGTAGTGACGCATGCCAAGGACACGGCTTGAGGCTTCACGGCAGACCGCAAAGGCTTCAGGTAAAATGGTATCTAGGCTAGTACCCTGCTCAAACTGGGTTTTAAATTCCGCAGTTTTCTGTTTTAATGCTTCGTCAGAGAGGGGCTGGATTTTGGGTTCTAAGGCGTTGATTTTGTCGACCAACTTACGCATTCGCTTAAGCTCACGGTCGTTTTTGGTGCCGATAACCTTGCCTATCATTTTGCCTAACATACGAGGGTTTTCCTAAAGTGCTCAAATCAATAAGTGCGATGACTTTTAATACGATGACGGTTAATAAAGGTGTTCAAAATAAATTTTGCTATTATATATGGGTTTGCTTTTTTTAGATACAAGGTTATGACAGCCTGTGAGTTTGAACCGCTCGACTCATGCGCCTGTTAACTCTTAGGCGATTAATTCACGGGCAATACCCTCAAGCTTCAAAACAAGCCCTATTAAATAATAAGCTAAATAGCAAGTTAAATAACCAGCCTAATGAAATGATACGATAAAGCGACTGGATGTTTACACCTTTTTTGCAGCTTGATTTTTATTACCTTTATCTTTATGAATCCATCCCCATAATTGAGCTTTATTTTCAAAATTTTCATTGTTGAAATTTTCTTGGAAGATTTTAACGCCATCTTTGCCATTTATGCTATCGAGTTTGCCATGACTGCCTCATTGACGCCACAACAACTGATTCATCAATTACCCAAAGCCGAACTCCACGTGCATATCGAAGGCACGTTTGAGCCGGAGCTGATGTTTGCCATCGCTAAGCGCAACCAAATCGATATACCCTACCAAACCATTGAAGACGTCAAAAATGCCTACAATTTTCATAATTTACAATCGTTTTTGGATATCTACTATGCCGGCGCAAACGTTTTGGTCAACCAGCAGGATTTTTATGATTTAGCGTGGGCGTATTTTGAAAAATGCCAGGCTGATAATGTGGTGCATACGGAGATTTTCTTTGACCCACAGACCCATACTGAGCGAGGTGTAGATTTTGCCACCTGTTTTCAAGGGCTTTATCAAGCCAGCTTAGATGCCAAAGCAAAAATGGGTATCACCTCGCATTGGATTTTGTGTTTTTTGCGTCATTTGAGCGAAGACAGCGCGTTTGCCACCCTTGAGCAGGCCTTGCCATTTAAAGATAACATCATTGGCGTGGGGCTTGACTCTAGCGAAGTGGGCAATCCACCCGCTAAGTTTGAACGGGTATTTGCCAAAGCGCGAGCGCTTGGATTTTTGACGGTTGCGCATGCGGGCGAAGAAGGCGATCCCGACTATGTCTGGCAAGCGTTGGATTTGCTAAAGGTCAATCGTATCGATCACGGTGTGCGCTCGGCTGAAGATGATAAACTCATGCAACGCTTGATAGCGGAGCAAATGCCGTTGACGGTGTGTCCGTTAAGTAATCTTAAACTAAAAGTGGTGCAAGACATGGGCGAGCACAATATCAAAACCATGCTGCACCAAGGTGTGTGCGTGACGGTGAACTCAGATGACCCGGCGTACTTTGGTGGCTATATGAATGACAACTTTGTTGCTATTGAGCAAGCGTTAGCGCTATCAAATGACGATATCAAACAATTGGCGATCAACAGCTTTAACGCGTCTTTTATAGATGATGCTGAAAAACAGCATTGGATCTCAAAAATCGAATCGCTTTAAGCTTTTAAATAATATTTTAAATAAGCTGGAAGAAACAAGCTCGAAAAAATAGGCTGGAACTGACGTGCATTTGTGCATACCAGCCTTAACCAACCTCACCCACTCAACATTGTGCGACAAACGCACCTGTTGCTTAATTTCATAACGTTTAACTATTATGCCCAAGACCATGCCTCACAATCTTGACCATCACACCCCCATGATGCAGCAATATCTTACGCTAAAAGCGGATTATCCCCATGCCTTGGTGCTGTACCGGATGGGCGATTTCTATGAGCTGTTTTTCGATGATGCCAAGCTTGCTGCCGATATTTTGGGCATCACCTTGACCCGACGTGGCAAGGATAAACAGGGCAATACCATCCCGATGGCAGGCGTACCGTTTCATTCGGCAGACGGCTATATTGCTCGGCTGATTAATGCCGGGCAAACCGTGGTGGTCTGTGAACAAGTCGAAGAACAAAAGCCAGAAGACAGCCTTGAAGAAAACACTGCCGCAAAAGACTCTGCAGCCAAGAGCATAGCAAAAAAAACCAGCAAAACAAAAGCCAATGCCGCTAAGATTATGGAACGTAAAGTCGTCCGTACCTTAACCGCAGGAACGCTGACCGATGATAACCTCATCACCCAAGGGCAGACGCCAACGGTCGTCGCTATCAGCTTTGCTAAACAGCAAATGTCGGTGGGATTGGCGCAGCTGGATTTGGCACAAGGGCAAATTCGCGTCACTGAGCTTAACTGCGACAGTCATACTGCGCTACAAACCGAGCTTGCTAACGCGCTCGCCTGCTTTGATCCCAGTGAAGTGCTGATAGATGAACAGCTGTCTGAGGCGTGGCAACATTTTTTGCAGGAGTGTTTGAGCGCAAATAGTCCAACCGCTAGCCTGCCGCCGATTTTGTCACAGCCGCACAGTTATTTTCTGCCCAATAACGCGCTTGAACATCTGACCCAGCATCTAAGCGTCACCACGCTGGCAGGGTTTGGCATTGAGCAAAAACCGCTTGCCATCTCATCGGCGTCGGTTGTGCTGCATTACGGCAAACAGACTCAGCAAGCTGATTTACGCCATATTCGCAGCCTCCAGCTCGAGCATAACGGCGATTTTTTACAGCTTGATACCATCAGTCAGCAAAATTTGGAAATTTTTAAACCCGTGTTGGCATCGGGTATTTCGCTGTTATCGGTGATTGATCACTGCCAAACGCCGATGGGTAAACGCGCTTTAGTGCATCATTTGCACCGACCGCTACGCAATGTCACCCTGATTAACCGCAGACTTGATGCGGTTGAACAACTGATGACATTACCGATAGCAGCGTTTGAATTACTTAAACAAACCTTAAGCGAAATCAGCGATATCGAGCGGATTGGGGGACGCATTGGCTTGGGTTCAGCAAAACCGACCGATTTGCTCAAATTGCGTCTGAGCTTGGCGCAAGCGTTAGCGTTGTCAAAGCAGTTGCAGCAGCATTTTGATTTTACCACCATAACGACGCTAACTGCCGAGACGCCTTTGCTTGCCATGCTTAGCAAACAGCTACCTGACTTAGCTTTAACTGATAGCTTTGCCAACATCCATGCCTTACTAGACCAAGCGATTGTCGATGAGCCGCCCGCCCACATCCGTGATGGCGGCATGATAAAAAAGGGCTATGACCCACAGCTTGATGAATGGCAAAATCTGCATGGCAATATCGAGCAAACTTTGGAAGCATTGGCGGTGCAAGAGCGGCAAAAAAACAACCTGCCCATGCTCAAAGTGGGCTTTAATAAAGTCAGCGGATTTTATTTTGAACTTAGCGCCCTACAAGCCAAGAATGCACCTGAATACTTTACTCGCCGTCAAACGCTCAAAAATGCTGAACGCTTTATCACGCCAGCGCTCAAAACCATTGAAGAATCCTATTTATCGGCTCAAGGTCAAGCGTTGACCCTTGAGAAGCGTATCTATGAAAATCTGCTCGGTCAGCTTAAGTCGCAGCTTGGCGATGTGCAGCGCCTTGCCAAAGCGATTGGGTATTTGGACGTACTTACCAACTGGGTCAGCCTAACACGTTTGCAGAATCGTTCTCATCATAGTAAAAACTGGTGCCGCCCGTTGTTTAATACCACGGATGATACCGCAAGCCTCAATATCCAAGGCGGACGCCATATCGTGGTTGAAGCAGGTCAACAGCGCCAAGCTCACCATCAGACGCCATCACTTGACCCATTTGTCGCCAATGACTGTGTCATGGGAACAGCCACCCAACTTGAACGCTTAATGCTTATCACAGGGCCCAATATGGGCGGTAAATCGACCTACATGCGTCAAACCGCGCTCATCGTACTACTTGCTTGTTGTGGTGCATATGTCCCTGCGCAGTCGGTGACGCTCGGTCGTATTGAGCGGATTTTTACCCGCATTGGCTCAGCAGATGACTTGGCAAGTGGTAAATCAACCTTTATGGTCGAGATGATTGAAACAGCCAATATCATGAACCAAGCCAATGCCAACTCGTTGGTACTCATGGATGAAGTCGGTCGTGGCACCAGCACCCAAGATGGTCTAGCGATTGCGCATGCGTGCGTGAATTATTTAGCAGAAAAAATTGGCTGTTTGACCCTATTTGCCACCCATTATTTTGAGCTCACTGAACTGGCTGAGCGCCACCCCAAAATGTTTAATCAGCACCTTGTTACCCAAGAAATCAACGGACAGTTGCTGCTACTGCATAAAATCGCACCCGGGGCAACGCATCGCAGTTTTGGATTGCATGTCGCCAAAATGGCAGGTTTGCCGCAAGCCTTATTAGCCCAAGCGCAATATTATTTGGATAACCAAAGCGAGCAAAAAAGTTTGCCCAACCATCCTTTACCCTATCCACCAAAAGATGAGAAACAAATGGGTCTGGATTTGCAAAGTGCAGCGGCTGACTATCAAACGTTGAAGACTGATGAATACAAACTTAGCCAACAACTAAACGCCCTAAACCCTGATGAGCTGACACCGAAACAGGCGTTAGAATTTATTTATTCATTAAAGGAATTGTTAAAAAAAGCGTAACGCGCTAAAATAATACGATTGTATTTTTTATGCTTTTAACATTTGTGCAACTAAAAAAAGGTAGCCACCGCCATGACTTTCGTCGTTACTGATAACTGTGTTCGTTGTAAATATACTGACTGCGTTGAAGTCTGTCCTGTGGACTGTTTCTATGAAGGTCCGAATTTTTTGGTCATCCATCCTGATGAATGTATTGATTGTGCGCTGTGTGAGCCAGAATGTCCTGCCAATGCGATTTTTTCTGAAGATGAAGTGCCAAAAGGTCAAGAAATATACATCGAACTGAATGCAGAACTCGCTGAAAAATGGCCAAACATCTCAGCCATGCACGACCCACTACCCGATGCCAAAGAATGGGATGGCGTACCCAATAAATTACAGTATATTGAAAGATAGCCTTTCTAACATACACCAGTTAGGTGATTTTTAGCAAGATGCTATAAACAAAATGCTAAAAAACAGCATATAGAACGAGGACGGCAATCAGTGAATATTGATTGCCGTTTTTATATTGTCATCTCTTATTATGCCAGCCTTGGTATTATGCCAACGTTGTTGTCTATCTGCTTAACTTAACCTCTTTAACTTAGCCTATTTTTTTGCAAATTGATTATGAAAAAAAACGCGCTATGGATTAGCGCGTTTTTAGTGTCACAACAGCATCAGCCTTTTACGGCACTGCCCCAAACTGGCACCACGGTTTGCATCAATGGTTTTAACAGTTTGATATTTGCCGCAAAGATAGAGCCTGTTTGCATCGCATTGTGTGCGCCTGTATGGTCAACCACAGTACCGCGTGCTTCAGTGACAATTAATTCACCGGCACAGATATCCCAAGGTTTGATAGACATTTCAAAATAACCATCAAACCGTCCCGCTGCGACATATGCCAAATCTAACGCGGCTGAACCCACACGGCGCACTTGACCGCCTTGTTCGCAGATTTTTTGTAAGCTTTCAAAATGCTCTTTGGCATACGATACTTTACCTTCCGCGCGGTTACGCTCAAGCGGATGACCTGTGGTAAAAAAGCCGCCATCAATGGTTTTATGCTCACTGACGCTGATACGGCGCTGGTTGAGGCGCGCGCCTTTACCACGACTGGCTGAGAACATCTCATCACGCACAGGGTCATAGATGATGCCATGTTCGGTGACGCCATTTTTTTGCACACCGATTGAGACACAAAAATGCGGTAAGCCATGAATAAAGTTGTGGGTACCATCTAATGGATCAATGACCCAGCACCAGTCTTTATCATTGCCCTTGCCTTCTTGTAGCCCAAATTCTTCGCCCAAAAATGAGTGGGTTGGGTAGCTTTCTTTGAGCATCGCGATCAATAATTCTTCGCTGTAACGGTCGATTTGGGTCACCAAACCATCTAAGCCTTTGCTTTCAATCGTGAACTCTAGCTTGTGGCGATTGTTGTGTGCATTTAAAATCTCTTGACCTACTTTTTGGGCAGCGCGGGCTGCCATGACGACCATCGGTTCCATAATTGACCTTTTGTTGAAGGATAAAAATCTAAAATTTATAACAAAATCGTTTGCATCTGTTTGACCACACCCGCGACATCTAGCTCACAATCGGCTAATTGCTGCTCAGGGCTGCCATGCGCGATATATTTATCGGGGATACCGATATTAAGTAGCGTTGGCAAGGCTTGGCTTGTTTTTGCTGCTTGGGCAACGAGGTATTCATTGACCGCACTACCTGCACCGCCCATGACTTGGTGTTCTTCAAGGGTAACAATGGAGCAGTTTTGCGCCAATAGAGTATCCAGTAATTCGCTGTCTAACGGTTTAACAAACCGCATATTATAAACAAAAAACGTCGTCGTTGGGTAAGTTTCGGCTAAGTTTTGACACGCCGTGACCGCCGTCTTTACCATGGTACCAAAAGCAAGCACCGCAACTTTTTTCGCCACGTTGCCAGTACCTGCAGCAGCATTGGCATCAATAGTCTGCTCAAGCGCTGCCTTACCGATTGGATACATCGCTTGGTTTTTATTAATCTCTGCCCCAATACCATTACCGCGTGGATAACGCACCGCAGAGGGTCCAATATGCTCATAACAGGTATTAAGTAAGTTATAGCACTCATTCTCATCTTTGGGACAAGCAATCACCATATTAGGCACAGTTCGCATAAAGGCGATATCAAACACCCCCGCATGGGTCGCGCCGTCTTCACCGACCAAGCCCGCACGGTCAATGGCGAACATCACGTTGAGATTTTGCAAAGCCACATCGTGAATCAGTTGGTCATAGCCACGTTGTAAAAATGTGGAGTAAATCGCGACAATCGGTTTGACGCCTTGGGTCGCCATGCCCCCCGCTAGGGTCACTGCATGTTGCTCGGCAATCGCCACATCAAAAAATTGGCTGGCAAAGCGCTTGGCAAATTCGGTCATGCCTGAGCCTTCAGCCATCGCAGGGGTAATCGCCATCAGTTGTTTGTCAGTGGCGGCTTTATCGCAGATAAACTCACCAAACACTTGCGAGTATTTTTTGGCGGGAGTAAGCACTGGCTTTTGGCTGTCAACTGGCACAGATTTTTCTTGCGCTGGGTTGATTTTTTTAAGTTTGGTAATGGCATGATAAGTAATCGGGTCGCATTCTGCCGGTAAAAAGCCTTTACCTTTGACCGTATGCACATGGACAAGTACTGCCCCTTTTAACTGCTTGACCCGTTCAAACACTTGAGTCAATTTGGCAACATCATGCCCGTCAAATGGTCCAAAATACTGAAAGCCGATGGCTTTAAATAAGTTTTCGGGGAACACTTCATCAATGAGTTTATTGGCGATTTTCTCAGGTAATGTCTCTAACTGAGAGGGTTTGGGAATACCTTTTTCTGCCAATTTTTCGACAATTTTATTGGGCAGGCGCGAGGTCCAATCATCTAAAGCTTCATTTGCCATGTGCAAATAATGACGAATACGGCGGTCTTCACTGGAGATGACGCGCTTGGTAAAAATAGCATCACCATTTTTATCGATATCGACTGCCAAACCACGCTGCCAAAGGGTGGCTAAATGTTTAGAAAATCCGCCCGTTGCCTGCGAAATTGACATGTCATTATCGTTGAGCACCACAATCAAATCGGCATTTTGCTGCACCGCGTCATTCATCGCTTCAAACGCCATGCCACCTGTCATAGCACCATCACCGACGATGCTAACCACTTTGTCACGTTTGCCTAAATAGCGCATAGCAAGCGACATGCCTAGCCCTGCAGAAATCGCCGTCGATGAATGCCCAACGCCAAAGGTATCATACTCAGACTCATGACGCTCGGGGAAGGCGGTCAGCCCATGTTGGCTACGAATGGTGGTAAGCTTGTCACGGCGACCCGTTAAAATTTTGTGGGGATAGGCTTGGTGCCCTACGTCCCAGACAATTTGGTCTTTGGGTGAATTAAAGACATAATGCAGTGCAATGGTAAGCTCAACGACGCCAAGGTTAGAACCAAAATGCCCGCCACTGACGCCCGTTGTATACAGCAAAAACTCGCGCAGTTCATCGGTTAATTGCTGCAATTGCGCGGTACTGAATTTTTTTAGGTCATCAGGACTGTCCACCCCATCGAGCAGCGGCGTATGCGGCTTTAGCATAGGGATGGTATCAAAGGTTTTTAATGGGTATTTTTGGTTAGCTATTTTAGTTTTTGACATATCTTGGCTGACACTTTTCATTGCTTACAGGGACTCGATGAGCCCTGTTGACACAGGTGAAAAAAATAAATAGTTAAAACGCACAATGACTATTAACACCTTATTGTTGGCACAAAATTGGCACAAAATACGGGCACAAAATTGACAGACTGCCAAAGCGTTGGGCGCTTGAAAATCTAGGTGGCTAAGCTAGTATTACCAGCTTTGAATTGCCAATGTGGCGCATGAATGTGGCATAATAGCATTTTTTTGTTGATTAAACATCAAACCTCGCTATTTTAGATTGTATCTTATAGCTTCTATAAAGTTTAGCTTAGCGCCTTGAATTTTTGATAAATTTTGACAAAAAAGTTGCGTCAGATAGCATGCCAACCTAGCTTGCGGCTTATTGATAAGATGCGTAATGACGCTATCCTTCTTGATATTTTAATCAATGCCTTCATGTAAAGGGCACTTTTATTTTTGGGTTTACCGACTTGGTTCAGTTGTTTGGGTCAGTTGGTCATTTTTTGGAGTAGTGGGTGTCGTATCAATTTATCACGCAAGCAACCTTACCAACAGCGCATGGGCTATTTGATATTCATGTGTTTGAAGATACCGACGACACGGCACGCGATGCGCTTGGCAATCGCAAACAAGAACACGTCATGCTGACGGTTGGTTTGCCCACGGCTGATAAATCCAAAATCCCATTGGTACGCATTCATAGCGAATGTTTAACAGGGGATGCCTTTAGTTCGCTTAAATGCGACTGCGGCCCTCAGCTCAACGCCACCATGCAGATGATTCAAGCTTATGCTAAAGATGGCGGCTGCGGGGCGATTTTATATTTGCGCCAAGAAGGACGCGGGATTGGACTTACCAACAAAATCCGTGCCTATGCGTTGCAAGACCAAGGACATGATACGCTTGATGCCAATTTGCTGCTCGGTTTGCCTGCCGATGCTCGCACCTATGAGATGTGCAAGCCGATGCTTGAGCACGTCGGCGTGGATAAGGTAAAGCTGATAACCAACAACCCCAACAAAATTGACTATCTCAATGATATTGGTATTGAAGTGGTAGCGCGCGTGCCGCTGTTGGTGGGTATCAACCCCCACAATGAAGCCTACCTCAACACCAAAAAAGAGCGCATGGGGCATATGATTGAGAATGGATTGTAAAATTCACTCTCATGACATGACACAAAACCCATTGTTTATTTTTACCATAAATTAATGCCAAGCGCGCCCACCATCATTTTTGCACCCACAATCAGCAGCAAACCACCAAACATGCGCTTTAAGGTGTTGGCAGGCAATTGGTGCGCCAATTTTGCCCCCACTTTGGCAAATAGATAACTCATCACTGAAATACACAAAAACGCAGTGATATGCACAAAGCCAATCGCCTCAGCGGGCAAGCCCTGTACATCTTTACCAAAAAACATAAACCCGAGCGCCCCTGCAATGGCAATCGGCAAGCCACAGGCTGCTGACGTACCCACCGCTTGTTGCATGGTCAAACCGAAACGGCTCAAAAAGGGCACAGTAAAACTGCCACCGCCAATACCGAAAATCGCTGATGCTGCACCAATGAACCCACCGACCCCTGTTTGCACAGGTACAGATGGCAAGTGAGTGGTCGCGACAACTTCAGATTTTTTAGCCAGAAGCATTTTTAGCCCCATAAACAGCGCCATGCCAGCAATCAAAAACGCCAAGACCTTACCATGCAATAAATCTGCGATATAAGCACCAACAAAACTACCCACCACCAAGCCAATTGACATATTGCGCCATACATCCCAGCGCACGCCACCGCGCTTATTGTGCGATTGCATGGAGCTTATCGATGTCACCACAATCGTGGCAAGCGATGTCCCTACCGCCAAATGGGTAATGACATCGCTTGGATAGCCATACGCTTTAAAAATCGCCATCAGCACCGGTACAATAATCAATCCCCCACCGACACCAAACAGACCCGCACAAGTGCCAGCAAATGCCCCCGCCAGCAAAAACCACAGATACATCATTTTTTGCATTTCCTTTGATTAAAAATAGCGTTAGTATAGCAAACTTATCTTTTTGACGTTTGTAACATTGTGCCTAAGCTTATGAACCCGACCCTATGTACCCATCCTCATGAGAATTGATTCGCTTTGCCATACCCATTTATCGTCAACCCACTCAACCAACAGCCAGCTGATTGAGTGGATGGTGCTAAGCTATCAAGCGCAGTCGCCCACCGACCATAACCGACCGCATTTTAGCCGCCCCCATTTACTCACTGCCGACACCCAATCTAGCGGACGTGGTCAACATGGCAGAACATGGCAATCACCGCTAGGCAATGTTTATTTATCGCTGTATGTGCCGACACAAGCCTATGCATTGCCGCAAAATCTTTGCTTATCTTATCGATTAGATGGTCGCTTGTCACTGTGCGTGGGTTATCAGCTCAGTCAAATCCCTATCATAGAACACATCAACCAAACAAGACTGGCAAAGCATTTGCCCACCATTGGTGTCAAATGGGTGAACGATGTGGGTTTTTATCAACCACAAGACGACCTACCTGACCAATTTCAAAAACTCTCAGGTATTTTGATAGAGCCTGTCAATGTCGCAGGTCAGATGATAGGGGTCGTCATCGGTGTGGGGGTCAATATTGCCCATGCTCCTGTGCTGACCGAGCAAACCCAAGAAGGCTTAAACTACCAAGCGGTAAGCTTGCAAGACTTGACAACGCAGCGCTTACAGCCCCGTGAGTTTTATCAGCCCATTACCGATGCCATAGCTAATGCGATTGGGCAATTTAATCAGCTGCAAGCGGCTGAAGCAAGCCAGCAATTTATCCATGATTTTGCCCAAAGAGACGTATTAAAAAACAAGCATTTGCAAATTCATAACGCCTTATCTGAGCAATCAATCACAGGCATTGCAGCAGGTATCGATGCACAAGGCTGTCTAACCATTGAGCAAGCAGATGGCAGCACACAAACGATTTGGACAGGCACCATTCAAGTTTTGGATTCAGCCGTTTCATCATTGCAGGCAAATAAACACAAATAAAGCATCCCTCTCAAAGGCTATTATTTATGACAAAACTTTGGCTAGACTTGGGTAATACCCGCTTAAAATATTGGCTCACCGACGATAGCGGTCAAGTGCTCGATCATGCAGCTGAGCAGCATTTGCAAGCGCCTGCCGAATTGCTCAAAGGGTTGACCTTTCGGCTTGAACGACTCAATCCTGACTTTATCGGGGTATCATCCGTACTTGGACAAGCCGTCAATAATCACGTCGCAGAAAGTCTAGAGCGATTGCAAAAACCGTTTGAATTTGCTCAAGTCCATGCCAAGCACGCGCTGATGTCGAGCGACTATAACCCCGCCCAACTTGGCGTTGACCGCTGGCTACAAATGCTCGGTATCATCGAGCCTAGCAAAAAACAATGCGTGATTGGCTGCGGCACTGCCGTTACCATTGATTTGGTCGATCAGGGTCATCACTTGGGAGGCTATATTTTTCCCAGTATCTATTTGCAGCGCGAGTCGCTATTCTCAGGAACGCGCCAGATTACTATTATTGATGGCACTTTTGATAGTATAGATTCAGGCACCAATACCCAAGACGCGGTGCATCATGGTATTATGTTATCCATTGTCGGGGCAATCAATGAAACAATTCATCGCTACCCACAATTTGAAATCACCATGACAGGCGGTGATGCCCATACTTTTGAGCCGCACCTATCAGCCAGCGTGGAAATTCGGCAAGACTTGGTATTGGCGGGACTACAGCGTTTTTTTGCCGCCAAAAATAACACTAAAAATCAAAACTAAAAACCAGAAATAAAATTAACCGTTAAGAAAAAAAGGAAATCACCGATGAAAAAAATCATTCAAACCACAAGTATCGCCTTACTCACTACGAGCCTATTAACCGCCTGTATGACTGCGCCTACGTTGCCCGCCAAGCCAACACCTTCAACAGTCAACCAGCCCGCCAATGCCACTCGCACGGTCACGCTTGCACTGGGGCAAAACATCTTTGTTAAAGAACACCAGCTAAATCTGACTTTTGATAAAGTGCTCAATGATAGCCGCTGTGCCACAGATGTACAGTGTATTTGGGCAGGGAATGCCACGGTGGCGGTCACGGCTATGACCACTACCTCTCGCCCACAAACCCTTAACCTATCGATTGGGGATTTGCGCGGTGACTTGCGTCAAACGCAGCGTTTTGCCAACAGGGATATTACCTTGACTGCGCTATCATCCGCGCCTGTATCCAGTCAATCTGCTGCCTCGTCAACGGGCAATCTGCCTACTATCACCTTGACGATTAAGCAAATTCCTTAATTGTTATATCCCTAAAAAAGTAATAAAAAAGGGGTTAATTACCCCTTTTTTATTACCCAAGCATTGGTTTACACCGTTGCCACCATCGGGGCTTCACGTTCAACTTTTAATTTCAAAATGCGCGATGTTGAAGTTTCTAGAATGGTAAACTTATAGCCACCGATATCAATGGTTTGATTGACTTTTGGGGCGTCGGTCAGCTGCGAAATCAAATACCCGCCAATGGTGAACTGATCGGCATCGAGTAGAAAATCTGGATCGTCAAGCTCCAAACGTAGTTGGTGCAAACTTGCTGTGCCATCCACAATCCAGTAATCGTCATAGGGGATAATTTCTAAGGTTTCATCTTCATCAGGGAACTCACCTGCAATCGCCTCTAGCACATCAAGCGGTGTCACTAGTCCTGCGACTTGACCGTATTCATCAATCACCATCGCCAAATTACCTTTGGCTTTTTTGAGCATATTGAGCAGTTTTAGATTGTCAATGCTCTCTGACACAAACACAGGCTGCTGCTTGTTAAGTAATGGTTTAATGGCGGTTTCAATATCTGCGACATTGTTATAGAGCAAATCCAAAAAGTCTTTGGCGCGTACTACCCCAAGCACTTTATCAATGGTATCTCGGCACACAGGAAACAAGCTATGCGGCGTATCAAGCAATTGCGCGCGCATTTCTTCGCGGCTACCGTTGATATTGACCCAAGAGATATCATTGCGCGGCGTCATGATGGTATGTACATCGCGCTCATTAAGCGCTAATACGCCACTAATCATATAACGCTCTTCTTGCGCAAATGGCATACTATCAAAATCAAAATGTTCTGAATTATTCTCTGGGGTAACCGCTTCTTCGGTTTTACCACCCATTAAACGTAAAATCGCATCCGCGGTACGGTCACGAATCGGAATTTGATTTTCATATTTGGTTTTATTGCGTTTGGCTACTTGGTTAAACGCTTCAATTAAGATTGAGAACGCAATCGCCGCGTACAAGTAACCTTTTGGCATATGAAAGCCTAGTCCTTCGACAATTAAACTAAAGCCAATCATCAATAGGAAACTTAAGCATAAAATCACCACGGTCGGGTGACGACCGACAAACTCCGTGAGCGCTCTAGACGCAGCCACCATCAATACCATGGCAATGATCACTGCCGCCATCATGATTTCAAGGTGTTTTGCCATGCCTACAGCGGTAATCACCGCGTCAAACGAGAACACCGCATCTAAAATCACAATCTGTGCGACAACCGCCATAAACCCAGCTTGCACTTTACTTTGGTTGGTATGCTCAGGTTTTCCTTCCAGCCGCTCATGCAGCTCAGTGGTTGCTTTAAACAGCAAGAACACCCCGCCTACCAATAAAATAATGTCTCGAACCGATAAATCAAAACTTCCCAAGGTGAGCACGGGATCGGTTAAGGTAATGAGCCATGACATCATGGACAAGAGCACCAATCGCATGAGTAGTGCTAAACCTAGACCCAAATTTCGAGCTTTAGCGCGCTGATGCGGCGGGAGTTTATTGGCTAGGATGGCAATAAAGACAAGATTATCAATACCTAAAACAATCTCAAGAACGACAAGCGTCGCAAGGCTTAGCCACGCTGACGGGTCAGATAGTAGTTCTAACATAGTGGGTCAGTTATTCTCTTGTTATGAGGGGCAAAAAATCAACAAACAGCAAAAACGAAAAATCAGCCGTTACCTTAGCAAATCATAGCAGAAAATCAATGATAATTTGTGTCTGCTTTTGTAGATAGCACGCCAATTGTGCCAATACATCACTTGATATTTAACCTTACCTACATACTGCATCGACTGACATTGCCAAAAAATATACTGATCAGTCATTTTATTTGATTCATAAATTCTTGATTTAGGTTAAATTAATCCATAGGACAGCGAAACTTCATTATGACTTTACAAGGATCAGTATATGTCACATCATCGCTTTATGCGCCGTGCCGCCAAAGGATTGCTTTTTTCTTCCATCGCATTTTCTGCGTCTTCTTATGCATCAAGCTATTACAACTGTGCCAATGCCACTGGCTGTGTCGCAGTCACTTCCCTGAGCGCCACCTCAAATTTTGCAAAAACCAAATACCCTATCGTACTTGCTCATGGGCTTGGTGGCTGGAACAAACTGTTTGGTTTGGTCGATTATTTTAATGGCATTCCTCAAGATCTCACCAAAAATGGCGCGAGTGTGTATGTGACCAAGACATCAAGTGTCAATGACACCGAAGTGCGCGGTGAGCAGCTACTCCAACAGGTCAAAACCATCATTGCCATCACCGGCAGCCCGAAGGTTAACTTAATGGGTCATAGCCAAGGCGGGATTGATATTCGCTATGTGGCGGGGGTTGCGCCATCGCTAGTATCCTCTGTGACGGCGATTTCTAGCCCTGAGCAAGGCTCAAAAATGGCGGATTGGACAGTCAAAATGGTGACTGAAGGCAGCGCGGCTGATGGCTTACCCGCTGGCGAATTTAATACCGCCTCTTTAATGGCAATCAAGTTTTTTGAATTGGTGGGCGGTGTGATGGATATTGGATCTGGCGTGCCACTGAATCAACTGCAGCAGCAAGATGGCTGGGCAGCCGTCAATTCACTCACCACCAATTATGCAGCCAAATTTAACCAAAAATTCCCTGCAGCAATGCCGACCAGTTATTGTGGATACCCAAAAAACACGGTGGTCAATAATGTACGTTACTACTCATTTAGTGGTGCCCAAACTATGACCATGCTTGTCGATCCGTCTGATACGGTGTTGGGGTTGACGGGTTTATCCTTCAATGGCGAAGCCAATGATGGTCTTGTCTCACCCTGTTCAAGTCGTCTGGGTGCAGTGATTCGTGATAACTATAAAATGAATCACATGGATTCAGTCAATCAGGTATTTGGCATTGTCAGTTTGCTAGATACCAATCCATTGACTGTCTATCGCAACCAAGTCAATCGCTTAAAAGGTCAATCGTTGTAAGCTTATGCCTATGGTTCCTTCAAACAACCCTAACACAAACCAACGACCGATAACCTGGCTAATAATCGTATTAGCCAGTGTCATCATTGCATTATTGATAGCCTGCATACTGTGGTTAAAACCTAAGGACGCTGTCAAAACAGCCAATAATTTACAGCATGATGCCGCTAGTACGATGCCATCTGGTATATTGCCCTCCAATCAAACCATTACGCTCGCCAATGCATCCTCCGTCAGCGCGAACGCTACCCCCTTGCCCACATCACTGGCCACATCACTGCCCAAATCACTACAAGGCACCCAAGTCGATGGTGAAATTATTATCGATGAAAATAAGCAATTGGTGGTGACCGCCGGTTTGCGCCGACTGTTTGATTATTTTTTGTCCGCACAAGGGGAAGAGCCGTTAAGCCAAATTGAACAACGGGTGATTGCGTATATTCGTGAACATACGCCTGAGCCTGCCGCAAGCCAAGCGGTTAACATTTTTCAAAATTATCTCACCTATTTGACTGCTGTCAGCCAGCTAGATAAGCCTAAAGCACAGCAAAATCCCAATGTCAGTGCATTAGATTTATCTGCGATTAAAAACCAATTACGCGCAGTACAACAGCTGCAAGCCCGCTATTTTGACGCCAAAACCCGTGAAGCCTTTTTTGGCGATGAACAAGCCCTCAATGACTATAACATGACGGTCGTCGAAGCTAACCAAAACGCGCAACTGAGCAATGACCAGCGCCAAGCCATCATTGATAAAGCGCAGACTGCCTATATCGCCAGTGTTAAAGACCCACATCTACAGACAAAGCTAACCGAGCAGCGCAATATTGACAAGTTATTAGCGCAAACGCAGCAAATGCAGCAGCAAGGGGCAACGCAAAGCCAAATCAATGCCATGCGTAGTCAATATGTCTCCCCTGAAGCGGTTAAACGGCTTGAGCAGCTTGACCAATCTGAAGCGCAATTTGCGCAGCGTGTGGCAACTTATCAGACACAGTCTAACCAAATACTGAGCAAATTGGGTAATGTGCCGCAAGCACAGCAACAAATTGTGGCGTTACAGCAGACGATGTTCACGCCTGAAGAACGGCTACGCCTAGATGTATTGACAAAGCAGCGTTAATAACTTCCCCGTTAAAATGAGTTAAATGAGTTAAACGCCCTGTTGAATTGCCATAAGCTGTTGAATTACCAAAGGCGCGTTTGAGCTTATTTTACACGGTAACGGGCTGAACGCGCGTGGGCATCCAAATTTTCTTCCACCGCCAATATATCGGCAGTTTTTGCCAGCGTTTGGCTACCTTGCTCGCTACAATAAATAATCGAAGATTTCTTTTGAAAATCATAGACGCCGAGCGGTGAACTAAAGCGTGCGGTACCTGACGTTGGCAACACGTGATTAGGGCCAGCACAATAATCACCAATCGCTTCAGGGGTATAGCGACCCATAAAGATAGCGCCCGCATGACGAACATCTTTGACCATCACTTCTGGGTCATCGACCGATAATTCCAAATGCTCCGGCGCAATGCGGTTAATCACTTCAATACCTTCTGCGCGATCTTTCACCAAAATCAGCGCGCCACGGTTGGCAATCGCCGCTTTAGCGATTTCAGCTTTTGGCAAATCTGCTAAGGCTTTTTCGATTTCCTGCGCAACTTTTTTCAGTAATGGCTCAGATGGGGTGACAAAAATCGCTTGCGCGACAGTGTCATGCTCAGCTTGCGATAATAAATCCATGGCTAACCAATCCGCTTTATCATTTGCCACACCTTCGGCATACACGAGAACTTCCGAGGGACCTGCAATCATATCAATGCCCACTTGCCCAAACACGGCGCGTTTGGCGGCTGCCACGTATTTGTTGCCAGGTCCTGTGATTTTATCGACTTGCGGGATGGTGTTAGTGCCGTAAGCCAACGCTGCCACCGCTTGCGCGCCGCCAATGGTAAAGACTTTATCCACACCCGCCAAATAAGCGGCCGCCAATACCAAGGAATTTAGTTCACCATGAGGGGCGGGCACCACCATGATAATTTGCCCGACCCCTGCCACTTTGGCGGGTAACGCATTCATCAAGACGCTAGATGGATAACTTGCCAGCCCACCTGGCACATAAATACCCACTTTATCGAGTGGCGTAACTTGTTGTCCAAGCGTATTGCCTAGCGCATCTTGATACGTCCAGCTTTCTTGCCGTTGGCGCTCGTGAAAAGATGTGACGCGCTGTGCCGCCAGTTCAAGCGCTTGCTTGATTGTAGGATTTAACCCATCAAATGCTTGTTTGAGCTTTTCTTGTGAAATCTCTAGCTGGGCAAAGGTTTTGGCAGGATGGTTGTCAAATTGTTGGGTCAGCTTTAACACCACCTCATCCCCACCCTGACGCACTTGCGCGATAATATCATCGACCGTAGCCAGTAGCGCTGGATCATTTACCGTTTCAAAAGCAAGCAGCTCAGTCAATTTCTGCTCAAAACTGGCTTGTTGGCTATTTAACAATCGCATGGTATTCCCCTAAGAATAAAAATGACTAACACATAGCATAACAAATTTTATCATGGATGAAAGCGGCTTTTTAGCCTGCAAAGCTTCGCCAACCCATCAAAATTGGTGCATCAAAGCTAGCGCATCAAAATCGACTAAACTAAGCCAATCCGTCACCGCTTTTAGTTTTCGCCCAATTAAAAATCACCCAGTTAAAAAAAGACGTCTTAATAACGTCTTTTTTTAATCTTCAATGTTTTAATTTTCAATGTTTTCATATTCCATGTTTTAATCTTCAAAGACAGCTTTAATAATGCTGTAGATTATCGAGTGCATACATAAAGGTTTGGATTTTTGCACCATTGTCAAGCGTGGCGGTTACTTCAATGCGCTGATAGGCTTCACCTTCAAACTCATCTAGCCGCGCCCAATGATTGGCCAAATCATCCGACGAAAACACCAAGCCCGCTACCATGTCGCCTTGTTCATCTGGGATGACTGCAGGAAATCCGAGCGCCGAGCCCCAACCGCCATCTGGCATCAAATGCCCACGAATAGTCGCAGGCTGCCAACTGCCGTTGTTGATAGGTGTCATGATACTGTGGTTGTCACGATTGGGCGCTAGCGTGCCATACACAAAAAGATGCTGCATCATGGTGATTTTTGAAACCTTACTGGGTGTTATCAGCGACGCTTTGCTTGAAGCTTTCAATGATTGGCTCAAGCAGCGCAAATTTGCGTTTATAACTGACCTGATTGACAATCAAACGCGAAGAAACTTGGCAAATCTCTTGGCGCGGCTCTAGACCATTGGCTCTTAAGGTATTACCGGTATCGACCACATCCACAATCAAATCTCCCAAGCCCACCAAGGGCGCAAGTTCCATGGAACCATAGAGTTTAATCACATCCACTTGTTCACCGCGACTGGCAAAAAATGCGCGCGTCACATTGACATATTTGGTGGCAATTCGAAGACGACGACTGGGTAATTGTAGCCCCACTTTACCTGCCGTCATCAAACGGCATTTGGCAATTTGTAGGTCAAGCAATTCATATAAATTGCTTGAGCCATGCTCCATCAGCACATCTTTACCCGCCACACCAAAATCCGCCGCCCCATGCTCCACATAGGTTGGCACGTCACTGGCGCGTAAAATCAAAATCCGCACATCAGCATGCGTGGTCGGGAAAATAAGTTTACGTGATTCTTCTGGGTCTTCAAGTAGTTCGATACCTGCCTTTTCTAGCAGAGGCAAGGTATCTTTTAAGATTCGCCCTTTGGATAACGCTAAGGTAAGACCGTTATAATTGGCATCATTTGCTTGTGTCATTGTCTTATACCTGTTATTTGCCTTTTACCCGCTCAATGGTCACGCCCAAGCCGCGCAGTTTATCTTCCACATATTCATAACCACGGTCAATGTGGTAAATGCGCTCGATACAGGTCTCGCCTTTGGCTGCCACCGCTGCCATTACCAGTGACATAGAGGCGCGTAAATCGGTTGCAATGACAGGCGCAGCATTGAGCTTATCGACGCCTTGAACAACGGCAGTATGACCATCGACTTTGATATTTGCCCCCATACGTTGCAGCTCAGGGACATGCATGTAGCGATTTTCAAAAATATTTTCAATAATGGTACTGGTGCCTTCTGCAATACAGCATACTGTCATAAGCTGGGCTTGCATATCGGTTGGGAAGGCAGGGTGTGGTAGTGTGCGGATATCAACCGCTTTTGGACGACCTGCCATTTTGACATTAATCCAGTCGCTGCCAACAGTAACTTGTGCGCCCATTTCTTCAAATTTTTTCAGCACGGATTGCATCAAGCTTGCTTCGGTTTTTTTGGCAGTCACTTCCCCGCCTGTCATCATGGCAAGCGCAAGATATGAGCCTGTTTCGATACGGTCTGGTACTACTGAGTACTCACAGCCATTTAATTTGTCAACGCCTTCAATGGTCATATAAGCGGTGCCAATGCCTTCAATTTTTGCGCCCATTTTGACAAGCATATTAGCCAGATCAACTACTTCTGGTTCACGCGCACAGTTTTCTAGGTGCGTGGTTCCTTCTGCCAATGCCGCTGCCATGATGGTATTTTCAGTGCCGCCAACCGTGACCATATCAAAGGTGAAATGACAGCCTTTTAGCCGACCGCTAGCAGGTGCTTTGGCTTTGACATAGCCATTTTCAACAGTGATGGTCGCTCCCATCGCTTCCAAGGCTTTTAGATGTTGGTCAACAGGGCGTGAGCCAATTGCGCAGCCACCAGGTAGCGATACTTCAGCCTGCCCAAAGCGTGCAAGCAGCGGTCCCAATACCAAAATCGATGCACGCATGGTTTTGACCAGCTCATACGGGGCATAGTAGCTATTGATGGTACTGGTATCGCAAGTCACCGTATCGCCGTTCTTTTCAATGGTGATACCCGTGCCCGCAATCAATTTGACCAAGGTATTGACGTCTTTGAGTGTCGGTACATTGTGCAGGGTGACGGGGGTTTCTGCCAAAATCATTGCCGCAAGCAAGGGTAATGCCGCATTTTTTGCACCAGAGATGACCACTTCCCCTTTAACTTGAGTGCCACCCGTGATTAAAAATTTATCCATGTGTTTCTCCTAAAAATGGCTTACTGCGCAGCTTGTTTAGCTTGCATCTCATGCCACTGGGCATAGGTCAACGCTTGGATATTCAGTGCATGGATTTCACCTGACGCAAATTTATCAGACACCAACCCCAACACGGCTTGTTGACGCGCGACAGCACGTTTACCCTCAAAGCTGTCATCCACCACGCGCACATCAAATTTGTTGCCTTGATTGGCGGCTTCGATTTTGCCACTTGGAAAATGGGGTTGTAGTAAAGTAATTAAATCTTGTGCGTTCATGGGAAATACCTAATAAAAGAGGGGTAAAATTATACTATTTTGCTGCGTAGCATAGCATAATTTTTGCTAAGTTTATACGTTATACAAAATGCTTAATTTACGCCAAAAGCGTCCTTAATCCATGTAGGCGTTGGCATGCCAGCCTGCCCTGCAGTTGCAGCGCCTTCATAACTTACCACATCAAAGCGAATGTCAAAGTTATCAAATTGTGGATGCGCTTGTAAAAAAGCTGCGGTAGTTTTAATGATTTTACGTTGTTTGGTGGGGGTGATACTGTCTAAACTTGTGCCAAATTGGCTGACTTTTCGTTGACGCACTTCGACAATGACTAAGCAAGGGGTTTTTTGCGTCGGCTCAAGCATCACCAAATCAAGCTCGCCCAAGTTTTTGTAGTGCCAGTTTTTGGCAAAAAACGTTAAGCCTTGCGCTTCAAGGTAGTGTTTGGCGAGGGTTTCATAATAATCGCCTTGGCGTTGTTTTGGGGCGGTGAGTTTCATTGTTGGGTTATTTTACTGTTGCAAAGGTTTTTTCTAAAGCGGCACAAGTTGGGTATTTTTGCTGTAATTTTGCCAAATAATACGCTTGATTGTTATCGATAAAGCCATCCAAAATCCCTGAGTAATTTTGACCAATCCCACATCGTTGCTGTTGTCGATTCCAACTGACCGGTATCACCAACGGCTTTTGTAAAATCAGCTTGTTGTTTTGACAAGTCAGCTTTGCCACACTATCAATGCGGTAATTATGCGGTTTACCCCCATCATAATGACTGGCTAATGCTACAACGATATCGTTGGGTTTTAGTGAGCTAATAGCAAAAACACCTTCAAAACGCTGCGCCGATGGCAAAATACGCCGTTGACGCCATGTGCGAAACACCCAGTGATAATCGGTGAATTTTAAGCCAAAACCTTGCTTTGCTTGGTTTTCACGTTGCAATTCAGCGCCTTTTTCGATACTGGCAATTCGTCCGACCAACACATCAGCCGGGGATGAGGGTAAACAAGCCTCTGCCGTTGAAATTAAACTTACACTTAAAATAGCAAAGCAAATTGTTTTCATCACAAATCCTTTTTTCCGCAGAAAACCTTATAATACCACCAATATTTAGCAAAACTTGAGAAAAATCATGCAGCAAACCGGCACACTCTATATCGTCGCCACCCCGATTGGTAATTTATCCGATATCACCGCCCACGCCATCGACTGCCTAAAAACCGTGGCTATCATCGCCTGCGAAGACACCCGCACCTCGGGCAAACTGCTCAATCACTTTAACATCCCCACCAAAACTTGGGCTTATCACGACCACAATGCCGAAGTACAGACGCCTAAACTGATTGAGATATTACAGTCAGGGCAAAGTATCGCGCTTATCAGTGATGCCGGTACCCCACTCATTAGCGACCCTGGTTTTCGACTGGTACGCGCCTGTCACCAAGCCGGTATCAAAGTCTCGCCGGTTGTCGGCGCCAGTGCTGCCATAGCCGCCCTATCGGTCGCAGGATTACCTTCAGACAAGTTTTATTTTTATGGCTTTTTGCCTGCCAAAACCGCAGGACGCCAAAGCGAATTGACTAAAATCAAGGATTTAACCGCCACGCTGATTTTTTATGAAGCGCCCCATCGTATTGTTGAATGTATCGATGACATGATTACGGTGCTTGGCAACAATCGACAAGTGACGTTTTGCCGTGAGATAACCAAAACGTTTGAAACCATTTATCCATCAACGCTCGGTGAACTAAAGCAGTTTGTTGCAAGCGATGCCAATCAGCAAAAAGGTGAAATGGTACTGGTGGTCGCTGGCGCAAATGATTCTGTCAATGATGAAGGTAAACACGATGAATTGCTAAAACGATTATTGCAAGATTTGTCGGTGAAAAAAGCCGTACAGCTCGCCAGCGATATCACAGGTGCAAAGAAAAATGCCTTGTATGAGCGGGCGTTGATGTTAAAAGACGATAATGATTAACCACTAAAAGCTTTGAATAAGGCGTTAACACCTAACAGTAATAAAATCACCAACGTCATATTTTTGAACATTTTTTGTGAGATTTTATGGCGAAAATAAAACCCGATATACAAACACAGCAACGACAACAGCGTCGCCACGCCAATCACGCCCAATTCTGTCGTTGGTAGGCTCACGAACCCTTGCCACAGCACGATGAGCTGAGCAATTTTGCCGACTACATAGCACAGGTTACTGGCTTTAATCAGCTCGGTTTTGGGGTCTAGGCTGCCTTCGGTAGCCGATAGCAAGTACATCACCAGTAGCGGCGACATGGCATTGGTCGCACCGCCGAGCACGCCTGCCACCAGCCCACTGAAGATTAAACTTGGTTGATTATTGGGCAGTCGAATATTTTTGCCCGTTTGACTTGCCAAAAACTGGGTCAGCACATATCCGACAATCAATAGCCCAAGCCCGATCAGCAAATAATGCGGTGCGATGAGAAACACCAACTTTGTGCCGATCAGACTGCCCACAAAACTAGTAAACACCAATAGCCAATATTTTTTGAGGTAGTAGCCAATATTGCCACCCTCCAAAAACACCACCAAGTTAATCACCAAACACGGCACGACCGTCAGCAGCAGCACATGCGACATCGGATAAAAACTTGCCAATGCTGTTGTCGCAATCAACGTCACGCCAATCCCTGTCAGCCCATGAAACATACTGGCGATAGCAAATATCGCGGGGATCATGAGCATCGAAAGCATGACACCTTGCTGAACGGAAAAAATCGCCATCAGCGACTATCTTACCAAGGTGAATTTACCCGCTAATTGCTTACCGATTAAGCTGACCAGCTGACTGGCAATGATATCCTTGCTGGCTTTTTCGAGGCTGACTGCGGCGTCTTTGCCCTTAAAAAACACCGTCATGGCATTGTCATCACTGCCAAAACCAATATCGGTGCGGGACACATCATTACAAGCAATCATATCGAGATTTTTTGCTTCGAGTTTGCCACGAGCATATTTCTCGATATCTTGGGTTTCTGCCGCAAATCCTACCACAAAAACCTCAGGGAATTCTGTGGCAATGGTCGCCAAAATATCAGGGTTTTTCACCAAATCCAGCGACATCTGATCTTGCGTTTTTTTAATCTTTTGCGGCACGACATCACGCGTGCGATAATCAGCGACCGCAGCCGTGGCAATAAAAATATCGGTCGCTGTACTGGCAGGTTCAACTTCAATATCATTGCCAAATTCATCATGGTCATGATGGTGGTGATGATCATGGTCATGGTCGTGATCGTCATGGCAATCACATATATCGTCACTGGCGCATTGGCGAGCGGTCATTAGCATTTCTTCAGCCGATAACACATCGATACGATTGACCAGTAGTGGCGTTGGCAGCGGTACTTTACCCCCAACGATCAAAGTTACCCTCGCACCTGCATTACGGCACGCTTTTGCCAGCGCAAAACCCATTTTGCCCGTGGAATGATTGGATAGATAGCGCACAGGGTCTATGGCTTCAATCGTCGGACCTGCGGTGATTGTCACATTTTTACCTGCCAATACTTGCGGGGTGATTTGCGCTGCGATGAAATATTGCACGTATTCAAGTAGCTGCTCTGGCTCTGGCAATCTTCCCTCACCGATATCCCCACAGGCTTGCTCACCGCTGGCTGGTTGGATGATCTCATAATCATAATCGGTTAACGTCTGCAAATTAAGTTTGACCGATGGATGTTGCCACATTTGCTGATTCATAGCAGGCGCCACCAAAATCGGGGCGGCGGTAGCAAGGCAAACGGTAGTGAGTAAATCATCCGCTATTCCCATGGCCAGTTTAGCAATCGTATTGGCGGTAGCAGGCGCGATAATCAACAAATCCGCCCATTTTGCCAGTTCAATATGCCCCATTCCCAGCTCAGCGCTCTCATCCAACAAGTCGATATGCACTGGGTTGCCCGTCAAGGCCTGCAGCGTTAAGGGTGTGATAAAGGCTTGCGCGCTTGCCGTCATAATAACACGGACGTCATAGCCACTTTTGATTAATAGTCGGGCAAACGAGGCGGATTTGTAGGCAGCAATGCCGCCTGTGATACCAAGAAGGATATTTTTCATAAGATAAAAGCACTAAAAAATTTCGCCTATAGTAACAATTTTCCGCCACTTTAGGTATGATTAATCATCATTTATTAGGAAATGCCCATGGCAATCAAAGACTGGCACCAAGACGAGCGCCCCAGAGAGAAGCTACTACAAAAAGGCGCTGAGAGTCTATCCGATAGCGAGATTTTGGCAATATTTCTGCGCACAGGTACCAAAGACCAATCCGCTATCGAACTGGCTCGTGGCTTGATTGAAAGATTTGGCAGCCTAGCTCAGTTACTATCTGCGCCCAGTGAAGCAGTCATGGCGTGTCATGGTATCGGCATGGCAAAATACGCTCAGATTTTGGCAAGCCTTGAGATGGGCAAACGCTACCTTGCCAGCCAAGTCAAACAAGCCCCTACCCTTAACGCCAGCCAATTGGTCAAAGACTATCTGACTACGCAGCTGCGACCGCTCAATCGCGAGGTGTTTGCGGTGCTGTTTTTGACCAATCAGCTCACCTTAATCCAGTATGAGGTGTTGTTCACAGGTGGTATTTCATCGTGCTCGGTGTGCGTGCGGGAAGTATTGCGCTGTGCGTTAAAATACGGGGCAAGTCAGCTTATTATCGCCCATAATCACCCAAGCACCTCTGCCACAGCGTCACAAGCAGATCTGGAAATTACCCGCAGTTTGGCAAAAGCGTGTCAGCTCGTCGATATGACTTTGATTGACCATATTATCGTGGGTCAAGATGGCACGCTTTCTTTACAAGAAACAGGGCATATGCCTTAGCGTTTAACGCGATTTTTAACCATTATTACCACCCAAATCATCATCAGTAAACCAATGAGTAACGCAATCATCGCAAAAATGGGTGAAAAAATCGACAAAGCCGACAGCCCTATCGCTGTCCCGGTCTCTGCCACGGAAACAGCGGGATTTGCCAAACCGCCCGTCGTCGCAGTCGAAGCCACACGCGTGGTGGCAGCTGTACCTTTTATCGTAGCGGCGGCGCCGCCACCAGCCATGATCGCTAGCGCCCAAGTCATTGCAGGACTCATATGGGTCAATGTCGAAGCCATGACCAATGTTCCTGCAATCCCTGCGAGCGGTACAGCAACCGTATCTAACATATGATCAACCAACGGGATTAAATAACTCATCGACTCTGCAATACTGGCTACACCCAAAATAATTAACGCAGGCGTAGAGCCTACCCACTGCCAGCTGTCATTGAGCGAAATAATATGAAAATATGCGGCACAGCTGAGCGCAAACAGAGGTACAAACACACGAAACCCGCTACTTGCCGCCAAACCAATCCCAAGAAAGATACTTAAAATCATTTCAGTTGTCATATTTTCGATACTCAAAGTATGAATAATTTTACCGCTATCATAAATAAAAATTATTAAGAAAAAAACACATATTTAATTAGCATCGCAAAACACATCATCACAATCACCGGTCGAATAAACTTGGTACCGCCTTTGACCACCATCTGCGCGCCCAATGAAGCACCAATAAATTGCCCCAACATCATAGCAAACCCCACTGACCAAAGTACTTTTCCACCCAATATAAAAAACATCAGCGACGCGGCATTGCTGGTAAAGTTGAGTAATTTGGCATTGGCAGTCGCGGTAATCATATCCAAGCCCCGCATGGTGATACCGCCTAGCGCAAAAAACATCCCTGTACCAGGACCCAAATAGCCATCATAAAAGCCAATCAAGGGTGACATCCCGTATTGCCATTTATTTTTGCTGATTCGTGGTGCAGATTTGACCTCACCAATATTAGGTGCAAACAGATAATAAATACCAATAAGCGCGATTAAAAAAGGAATGCCTTTGGCTAATAGCACTGGCGGAGAAAGCTGCACAGCCATGGCGCCTAGCACGGCTCCCACAAAACAGGCGATAATTGAACGCCAAATTTGCTTAGGGTGAATTTTGCCTCTGCGTATCATAGTAATGGAGGCAGAAAGCGAACCTGCAGTCGCTTGCAGCTTGTTGGTGCCCAAGGTATAAAGCGTAGGAACATTTGCCATTAACAGGGCAGGAATGGTCAATAAGCCACCACCTCCTGCCATGGCATCTAAAAATCCTGCAATCCCCGCGACCAACGTTAACATCACTAGCACATCAAAACTCAATTGCATCATTTTTCCAAAGGTAAATTGAGGATTTATCACTATAAACAAAAAACCCCATAAGCGCGAACCTATGGGGTTTTTTTAATCAGTATGATTAGTCACGGTCTACTAATTCAACGTATGCCATCGGCGCAGCATCGCCATCGCGATAACCACATTTGATGATACGTAAATAACCACCTGGACGCGCTTTGTAGCGTGGGCCTAGTGTCGTGAATAATTTACCTACAGTCGCTTTATTACGTAAGCGGTTAAACGCTAGACGACGGTTAGCAACTGAATCTTCTTTTGCCAAAGTAATTAGCGGCTCTGCCACACGGCGAAGCTCTTTAGCTTTAGGAAGAGTAGTTTTGATGAGTTCATGTTCAAATAGTGAGTTGGTCATATTTTGGAACATGGCCTTACGATGGCTGCTGGTACGACCCAACTTAACTCCACTGTTACGATGTCGCATGGTCAAACTTCCTTTAAATTTTAACGGCTACGGTAAGAGAAGCGGTCATCAACACGTAAATCAGCAGGTGGCCAATTTTCAAGGCGCATACCAAGCTCTAAGTCTTTAGAAGCAAGGACGTCTTTGATTTCAGTTAATGATTTCTTACCGAGATTTGGGGTTTTTAACAACTCAGTTTCGGTGCGTTGTACCAAATCGCCAATGTAATAGATATTTTCCGCCTTCAAGCAATTTGCTGAGCGAACCGTTAACTCTAAGTCATCCACTGGGCGCAGTAGCACAGGGTCAACTTCTTCTTTTTCCTTAACAGGTTCTGGGGTAGCTTCCGCTTCAAGGTCAACAAATACGGCAATTTGCTGCTGCAAAATCGTTGCTGCTTTGCGAATCGCTTCTTCCGGATCGATGGTACCATTGGTTTCAAGTTCAATAACCAAACGGTCTAAGTCAGTACGTTGTTCAACACGGGCATTTTCAACTTGGTATGCCACGCGTAAGATTGGGCTATAGCTAGCGTCCAATTTTAAACGACCAATAACTTTGTTATCACCAGAATCTTTACGTACATTGGCAGGCTCATAACCACGACCTACTGCTACACGCAAACGCATTTTTAAATGACCACGATCACTTAATGTACCTAAAACTAAATCAGGATTGATAATCTCTACATTGTGAGGTAACTCAATATCTGATGCTAGTACATTGCCAGGACCTTGTTTGTCAAGGGTCAAGAATACTTCATTTTGATCATGCAATTGGATCGCTAAACCTTTTAAATTTAATAATAGATCTAACACATCTTCTTGCAACCCTTCAAGGGTTGAATACTCATGATCAACGCCTTCGATTTCAGCTTCGATTACAGCTGCACCAGGCAATGAAGATAATAGAATACGACGTAGGGCATTACCTAATGTATGCCCAAAACCTCGTTCTAACGGTTCGAGCGTGACTTTGGCGTGTGTTTCATTGACCGTGTCCACATGAATGGCATTCGGTGTAAGAAACTCAGTAGCATTTAGCATCATTTGTCACCTCGACTTTATAGTAAAATTAATTATTTAGAGTACAACTCAACGATTAAGCTTTCGTTGATTTCGGTTGGTAAATCAGCACGCTCTGGCGCTTGTTTAAAAGTACCTTGCAATTTGCTGTGATCAACTTCCAACCATACAGGTGTACCACGTTGACCCGCCAATTCAATTGCGTTTTTGATACGTAATTGTTCTTTGGCTTTTTCGTGTACGGCAATCACATCACCATCTTGCAATTGGATTGAAGGAATGTTCACACGAACAAACTCATCACGACCCGCTTTTTTTACTAGAATAGCACGGTGGCTAACTAATTGGCGAGCTTCTGCGCGAGTTGCACCAAAACCCATACGATAAACAACGTTATCGAGGCGACGTTCTAACATTTGAAGCAAGTTTTCGCCAGTTGCGCCTTTCATACGCGCAGCTTCTTTATAGTAGTTTGAGAATTGACGCTCTAACACACCATAAATGCGTTTTACTTTTTGTTTTTCACGAAGCTGTGCAGAATACTCTGACGTTTTGCTACGTGGATTACCATGTTGACCAGGGGCACGGTCAGCTTTTTTGGTTTTTTCTTCGTACGCTTTTACGCCTGATTTTAATTGTAAATCAGTACCTTCACGACGAGAAAGTTTTAATTTTGGACCTAGATAACGGGCCATGAAAGTCTCCTTATACGCGACGTTTTTTCGGTGGACGAGTTCCGTTATGAGGAATCGGGGTTATATCGCTAATGCTGTTTATTTTATAACCCAATGCACCTAAGGCTCTTACCGCAGACTCACGACCAGGTCCTGGACCTTTAACCAAGACATCAACATTCTTGACACCATATTCTTGTGCTGCTTTACCAGCAACTTCAGCCGCAACCTGTGCAGCAAATGGTGTAGATTTACGTGAACCACGGAAGCCTTGTCCACCAGCGGTGGCCCAAGCCAAAGCATTACCTTGACGATCGGTAATCGTTACAATGGTGTTATTAAAAGACGCATGGATGTGCGCTACGCCCTCAGCTACCGAGCGGCGAGTCACTTTTTTGCGACTACGAGTGTCTTTTGCCATCTTTTAGCTTCCTAAGTTAATTATTTTCTGATTGCTTTACGTGGACCCTTACGAGTACGCGCATTTGTTTTTGTGCGTTGACCATTTACTGGTAAACCGCGACGATGACGCAAACCACGATAGCAACCTAAGTCTACTAAACGTTTAATATTCATCGAGATTTCACGACGCAAGTCACCTTCAGTCGCATATTCTGCAACTTGGGTACGGACAGCATCAAGCTGAGCATCATTTAGTTCACTGATTTTAGTAGTTGGTGCAATGTTTACCGCTTCTAAAATTTTAGCAGCAGTGGTACGACCAATACCAAAAATATAAGTGAGTGAAATGATAGCATGCTTGTTGTCCGGAATGTTTACACCGGCAATACGAGCCATTGACATTTCTCCAATTATAAGGAAAAGATGAGTTAATCATCTACTGATGTAGCATTTTGAGACATTTGGTTATCTACAAATGTGACAAAATAACGACAAGTAGCGGATAATACAGTATCCGCCACCTGATTTCAAGTCCAATCTAACAATTTAGATTAACCTTGACGTTGTTTGTGACGCGGTTCTGCACTACAAATAACGCGAACAACGCCTTTGCGGCGTACAATTTTGCAGCTACCGCAGATTCTTTTTACAGATGCTTGAACTTTCATTTTCAGCTCCTAGTAGTAGTTATGAATGCTTGACTTCCATTGTTTGCATCAGCGAATAATCATGGTATTGGTGAGTCATTAAGTGCGCTTTAACTTGGGCAATAAAGTCCATAATTACGACCACACTAATTAGTACTGAGGTACCACCTAAATGAAACGGAATACCAAACGCAGATTGCAATATCATCGGCATCAAACAAATAATTGTCATATAAATCGCACCAATAAAGGTTAAGCGATTTAATACATGATCTAAATAACGTTGGGTTTGTAAACCTGGACGAATACCTGGAATATAAGCCCCACTTCGTTTCAAATTCTCTGATACTTCTTTTGGACTAAATACCAACGCAGTATAAAAATAACAAAAGAAAATAATCAAGGCTGCAAAAATTACCAAATACAGTGGCTGACCCGGTGACAATACTAATGCCATATTCTGCAAGAAGCTTTGAAAAATATTTGGATTGGGTGATTGACCCACCCACTGTCCCAAACTCGCTGGGAATAATAATAATGAACTAGCAAAAATCGCTGGAATAACCCCTGCCATATTAATTTTTAATGGCAAATGCGATTGCTGCTGTGCATATATTTTTCTTTCTTGCGATTGCTTTTGGGCATAGTTGACGGGGATACGGCGCTGTGCGCGCTCAATAAACACAATCCCCGCCACCACCGCTAACGCCAATAAACTAAATATCAACAAGGCAATCATATTCATTTGACCTTGCTGGACAGAGTTAATTGACTGTGTGACCACTTGTGGAAAAGTCGCTACGATACCCGCTAAAATTAGCATTGAAATACCGTTACCAATACCACGTTCAGTAATTTGTTCACCTAACCACATCAAAAACATCGACCCTGCAACCAACGAGGTTACCGCAGGAATATAAAAACCAAGACCACTGGTCAATGTCAAATTCTGACTAATCAGACCTGTACACATACCAATTGATTGAACCAAAGCTAATGCAAGGGTTAATTGGCGTGTATACTTGTTGATTTGGCGTTGACCGGCTTGGCCTTCTTTTTTTAATGCATCCAATGATGGTATAACCGCTGTCATCATCTGGACAATGATTGAAGCAGAAATATAGGGCATAATCCCGAGTGCCATGACTGACATCCGCTCTAATGCCCCACCAGAAAACATATTAAACAAACCTAAAATAGTATTTTCATTGGTTTGAAAAAATTTCGATAAGCTTTCTGGATCCATACCTGGAATAGGTACGTGTGAACCGAAACGATAGACGACTAAAGCACCCAACAAAAATAGTAAACGATTAAATAATTCATCGTACTTACGAATAAATGCTAGAGGATTCATCGATGTTGAATGCTTAGTCATGTAGGATTACTCCTCAACAGTACCACCAGCTGCTTCAATAGCCGCTTTAGCACCTTTAGTCACTTTAACACCTTTAAAAGTATATGCTTTGGTTACGTCACCTGAAAGGATGATACGAACACGTTGCATATCGTGGCGAATGATATTCGCTGCTTTTAAAGACTCAACGCTTACCACGTCACCATCAACTTGGTTTAATTCTGATAAACGCACTTCTGCCGTTACCATTGCAAGTTTACTGGTGAAACCAAATTTTGGCAAACGACGGTATAAAGGCATTTGACCGCCTTCAAAACCTGAGCGAATACCAGAACCTGTACGTGAGGTTTGACCTTTGACACCACGACCACCGGTTTTACCGATACCAGAACCGATACCACGACCACGGCGAAGTTTATTTTTTCTTGAACCTTCAGCTGGGCTCAATTCATTTAAACGTAGACCCATTATACTTCCTCCACTTTAACTAAGTAGTTAACGCGGTTTACCATACCACGGGTCGAAGGGGTATCTTCAACTTCGACAGTATGTCCAATACGACGTAACCCTAAACCTTTCAAACAAGCTTTATGGCTTGCTAGGCGATGGGCACTCGATTTTACTTGAGTAACTTTCATTTTTTTCATGTTAGCTCACCTTAGCTTAGCCCAAGATTTCTTCAACTGATTTGCCACGTTTTGCCGCAACTTTTTCAGGAGAAGACATTTCTTTTAACCCGTTGAAAGTTGCACGTACAACGTTAGCAGCATTGGTTGAACCATAGCATTTTGCTAATACGTTTTCTACGCCTGCAACCTCTAATACTGCACGCATTGCACCACCGGCGATAACACCGGTACCTTCAGAGGCTGGTTGCATATACACGCGGCTTGCACCGTGGCTAGCAGTAATAGGATGTTGAAGGGTCGTACCCGCTAAATCAACGGTAATCATATTACGTTTGGCAGCTTCTAGTGCTTTTTGAATCGCTGCAGGCACTTCACGTGCTTTACCACGACCAAAACCAACGCGACCATTACCATCGCCTACCACTGTGAGTGCGGTGAAAGAAAAGATACGACCACCTTTTACAACTTTAGATACACGGCCAACTGTGACTAAGCGCTCTACTAAACCGTCTGTTTGTTCAACTTTTGCCATGATTAGAACTCCAATCCATTTTCACGAGCGGCTTCAGCTAATGCTTTAACACGCCCATGATATTTAAAACCGCTACGATCAAACGCAACTTTAGTAATACCGGCAGCTTTAGCGCGTTCTGCAATTAATTTACCAACGGCAGTTGCAGCTTCGATGTTGCTAGTTTGACCAGCACGTAAAGTAGTATCTAACGTTGAAGCTTGGGCTAACACTTCACCACCTGTTGGTGAGATAACTTGTGCATAGATGTGGGTGTTAGTACGATTAACAGATAGACGATTTACGCCTAAACCACGGATATGTGCACGGGTTTTTTTCGCTCTGCGAAGGCGAGCAGCTTTTTTATCAAACATGTCATTTCACCTTATTTTTTCTTAGCTTCTTTACGAGCGACATACTCATCGCTATAACGAACGCCTTTGCCTTTGTAAGGCTCAGGTGGGCGATAGCCACGAATGTTTGCTGCTGCTTGACCTAGCTTTTGTTTGTCGCTAGATTTTAACACGATTTCAGTCGCAGTTGGGGTTTCAGCAGTAACACCTTCAGGTAATACATATTCGATTGGGTGTGAGTAACCTAAGTTTAGGTTAACTTTATTGCCAGCAACAGCGGCTTTATAACCAACACCAATCAATTGTAGACGACGTTCGAAGCCTTCAGTAACACCTTTAACCATGTTGCTTAATAATGCACGAACTGTACCAGTGTGCATCCAACCGTCTTTGGTGTCAGATTTTGGTGAAAGAATAATTTGATTATCTTCCTGTTTTAGCTCGACCAAATCATGCAGGCGTAAAGTTAGCGTACCTTTGCTACCTTTAACTTCAACCTGCTGACCGTTCAAAGTAACACTTGTACCATTTGGTAGTGCTACAGGGGCTTTAGCCACACGAGACATACGGGTAATTCCTATAAAAATGATAAAAAAACGAACAGGCACAACAAACTATGCCTGTCCCTCTCAATGTTAATTAAGCTACGAACGCAATAACTTCGCCGCCTAATCCAGCTGCACGAGCTTCACGGTCGCTCATGATGCCTTTATTAGTAGAGATGATTGCTACACCTAGACCTTTTTGGACGCTTGGTAGTGCATCTTTACCACGGTATTGACGTAAACCTGGACGACTATAACGTTTAATCGTCTCAATAACTGGTTTACCTTCAAAATATTTTAACTCGATGGTTAATTCAGCTTTACCTGTACCAACTTCTTGAGTTTCTGCGGTTGCAACATAACCTTCTTTCACTAGTAAATCAGCAATTGATTTACGTAGTTTTGAGCTTGGCATAGTCACAGACGCTTTTTGAGCCATTTGTGCATTACGGATACGAGTCAACATATCAGCAACGGTATCTTGCATACTCATATTGTTTCCCCTTACCAGCTTGCTTTATGAACGCCAGGTACATCACCTTGCATTACTTTTTCACGAATCATGTTACGTGAAAGACCAAATTTACGGAAATAACCGTGTGGACGACCTGTCAATGCACAACGATTACGCAAACGTACGGGTGAAGCATCACGTGGCAGTGCTTGTAATGTAAGCATTGCGTCCATACGCTCTTCGTCAGTTGCATTGATGTCGCTGATAATTGCCTTAAGCTTTGCACGCTTCTCAGCATATTTAGCAACAGTCGCTTCGCGTTTAAATTCGCGATTAATCATACTTTTCTTTGCCATATTGCCTTATCCTTGCTGTTAGCCCTTGAATGGGAAGCCGAATGCTTTAAGCAATGCACGACCTTGATCATCAGTTTTTGCGGTGGTCGTAATGGTAATATCTAAACCACGAATACGGTCGATTTTGTCAAAGTCAACTTCAGGGAAAACGATTTGCTCTTTGATACCTAATGAATAGTTACCACGGCCATCAAATGCTTTATCTGTAAAACCGCGGAAGTCACGGATACGTGGAATAGCGATTGAGATTAAACGATCTAAAAATTCGTACATCTGGTCGCCACGTAACGTTACTTTACAGCCGATTGGCCATTCTTCACGGATTTTAAAGCCTGCAACTGATTTGCGAGCTTTGGTTACTACAGGTTTTTGACCGGCAATTGCCGTCATATCCGCTAATGCACCCTCAAGAACTTTTTTGTCTTGAGCCGCATCACCCACACCCATGTTTAGGGTGATTTTGGTGATTTTAGGGATTTCCATAACGTTGGCTAAACCAAGCTCTTGCTGAATTTTTTGCTTAAGCTGTTCGTTATATTGTGTTTTAAGTCTTGCCATTACTGATACCCTTAGATGGTTATGCAGTCGCCACAACTTCACCAGATGAACGATAAACGCGTTGTTTTTTGCCTTCGCCATTCAATTGGTAAGAAATACGATCTGCCTTTTGGGTTGCTGCATTATAAATTGCAACATTTGAAATGTGTAAAAATGCTTCTTTCTCGATAATACCACCTTCAACGCCAGTCTGTTGGTTTGGCTTTTGGTGTTTTTTAACGATGTTGATGCCTTCAACTTTTACACGGTCTTCTTTTACTGCTAGTACTGTACCTTGCTTGCCTTTATCTTTGCCAGCAATTACAATCACTTGGTCGCCTTTACGTAATTTTGCCATGTTTTCCTCACAATACTTCTGGGGCTAATGAAACAATTTTCATAAATTGTTCGCCACGTAGTTCGCGGGTTACTGGTCCAAAAATACGTGTTGCAATTGGTGCTTTATTGTTGTTCAACAACACAGCTGCATTATCATCAAAACGTAGTACTGAACCGTCAGGACGACGTACACCAAACTTCGTGCGTACGACTACCGCGTTCATTACATCACCTTTCTTGACACGACCGCGTGGAATTGCTTCTTTCACAGTCACTTTAATGATGTCGCCTACTGATGCATAACGACGATGTGAGCCACCTAGCACTTTAATGCACATAACTCGTTTTGCACCACTGTTGTCTGCAACTTCCAGCATTGTTTCAGTCTGAATCATCGCGTTACTCCATAAATTGGCAAAACAAGTCTTTGCCACAATAAGCCATTTTTAAGGTGGCGTATTGTAGCAGTTACTGACTTGCTTTGCAATTATAACTATCTATTTAAGTTAAATTAAATATTAACTGCTTTTTCTACGACGTCTACTAACACCCAAGATTTGGTTTTTGATAGTGGACGTGTTGATTTGATACGAACTGTATCACCAACGCCACACTCATTATTTTCGTCATGAGCATGTAGTTTGGTCGAACGGCGAATCATTTTGCCATATTTGGCATGACGAATACGACGCTCAACAAGTACAGTAATGGTTTTATCCATTTTGTCACTGACAACTTTACCAGTGACTGTACTTTGTTCAGTAGCGTTAGCTTGGTTGGTATTTTGCTCACTCATGATTAAGCCCCTTGGTTTTCGGTGTTCTGTTTTTCAGAGATAAGAGTCTTGATTTGAGCAATCGTACGACGATTTGCTTTAATCTCATGGGTGTTGCCTAACTGACCAGTGGCTTTTGCCATACGAAGACGAAATGTTTCTAATTGCTTTTCGTCTAGTAATTGGGTCAGCTCTTCGACTGATTTGTCTTTAAGTTCACTGATCTTCATTACATTATCGTCCGTTTAACAATGGTGGTTTTGAAAGGCAACTTGGCAGCTGCAAGCGTGAACGCTTCAGTTGCTAGCTCGTCAGAAACCCCTTCGATTTCATAAAGCATTTTGCCTGGTTTGATTTCGCATACCCAGTATTCTACTGGACCTTTACCTTTACCCATACGAACTTCTAGTGGTTTTTCGGTAATTGGTTTGTCTGGGAATACACGAATCCAAATTTTACCACCGCGCTTGATACGACGTGAAATCGTACGACGAGCAGCTTCGATTTGACGTGCAGTCATACGACCACGTTCTACTGATTTAAGTCCGATTGTACCAAAAGATACGCTACTACCACGGTGAGCTAACCCCGTATTACGTCCTTTTTGTACTTTACGAAACTTGGTACGTTTTGGTTGTAACATATCGATTAACCTCTGTCTTTAGCTGGGCGCTCACTACGTGGGCGGTCGCTACGATCATTACGAGCACGACGTTTTTGAGGTGCACGTGCTTGCTTTTCTTCTTTGACTGGATTATATACACGGTTCATGCCGTCAAGCACTTCACCACGGAAAATCCAAACTTTTACACCGATAGTACCGTAAGTGGTTTCTGCGCGTACATTTGAGTAGTCAATGTCAGCACGTAATGTATGCAAAGGTACACGACCTTCACGATACCACTCTGAGCGAGCAATCTCAGCACCGCCAAGACGACCTGATAGCTCAACTTTGATACCTTGTGCGCCAGCTTTCATACTGTTTTGAACAGCACGTTTCATAGCACGGCGGAACATGACACGACGTTCAAGTTGTGAAGCAATACCGTCAGCTACTAGACGTGCGTCTAGGTCTGGTTGGGTGATTTCTTCAATGCTAACTTGTGCTGGTACGCCCATTAATTTGGTAAGTTCTTTTTGTAGGCTTTCAATATCTTCGCCTTTTTTACCAATAATGATACCAGGACGTGCCGTGGCGATAGTGATTTTAGCTGCGCCTGTAGGACGTTCGATGCTAATACCGCTGATCATCGCTGCTTTAAGCTTTTTCTCTAAATATTTACGAACTTGTAGGTCGTTGATTAAGTATTCAGAGTATTTTTTTGGATCTGCATACCAGTTAGCGTTTGATTTACGGATTACGCCAAGACGGATGCCGATTGGATGAACTTTCTGTCCCATATTATGCTCCTACCTTAACTGTGATGTGGCAAGTACGTTTGCTAATACGGTCAGCACGACCTTTGGCACGTGGTAAAACACGTTTTAACGTAATACCTTCATCCACATAAATGGTAGAAACACGCAATGTATCGATGTCTAAACCATTGTTATGCTCAGCGTTAGCAATCGCAGATTCTAAGCATTTTTTAACCAATTTAGCGGCTTTTTTGTTGCTAAAGGTTAAGATATCTAATGCACGCTCGATTGATTTGCCGCGAACTTCGTCAGCAACTAAGCGTACTTTTTGTGCCGAAATGGCGGCACCGCGTAATTTTGCAGTTACTTCCATGATGAGCACCTTATTTCTTAGATTTCTTGTCAACGCCATGACCACGATATGTACGGGTTGGGGCGAATTCACCAAGTTTATGACCAACCATTTGCTCGTTTACGATAACAGGTACATGTGTACGACCGTTATGAACAGAAATAGTTAAGCCGACCATTTGTGGCAAAATCATTGAGCGACGTGACCAAGTTTTGATTGGTTTGCGTGAGTTAGTTTCTAACGCATTCTCAACTTTGGCAAACAAGTGCGCATCGATGAATGGACCTTTTTTCAATGAACGAGGCATGAAATTATTCCTTATTTCTTATTGACGCGACGACGGCGGATAATCATGTGGTCAGTACGTTTGTTAGAACGTGTTTTAAGGCCTTTAGCCTTTTGACCCCATGGGCTGGTTGGGTGTTTACCGAAGTTACGACCTTCACCACCACCGTGTGGATGGTCAACTGGGTTCATTGCAGTACCACGAACGGTAGGACGAACGCCACGCCAGCGGTTTGCACCTGCTTTACCCAATGATTTAAGGTTATTTTCAGTGTTTGATACTTCACCGATAACCGCACGACAATTTACGTGGATACGACGAGTTTCGCCTGAACGTAAACGAACGATTGCATAGATACCATCACGACCCAATAATTGAACCGCAGCACCTGCTGAACGAGCGATCTGTGCACCTTTACCGATTTTAAGTTCGATATTGTGAATCACTGTACCTACTGGAATGCTACGCAGTGGTAAGCAGTTACCTGGGCGAATTGGTGCAGTTTCACCAGAAATAACGGTATCGCCTTGTTGCAATTTTTTTGGTGCGATGATGTAACGACGCTCACCGTCTGCATATTTAAGTAGTGCGATGTGGGCAGTACGGTTTGGATCGTACTCAATACGCTCTACAACAGCAGGGATGTTGTCTTTGTTACGTTTGAAGTCAACAACACGGTAATGCTGTTTATGACCACCACCGATATGACGGGTAGTGATGCGACCGTTGTTGTTACGACCACCAGTTTTGCCTTTTGACTCTACTAATGCTGCATAAGGACGACCTTTATGAAGGTGTGGATGCACCACTTTCTCGACAAATCGGCGACCTGGTGATGTCGGTTTGGCTTTTACGATAGGCATTGTGTAATCCTTATTCGTTGTCAGCAGCAGGTTGTTCTGCTACGTCGGCTACTTGAACATCTTGACCAGCTTTTAAGGTCACATAGGCTTTTTTGAAGTCTTGACGACGACCTACCGTGCGACCAAATCGCTTTGTCTTACCTTTAACATTCAAAGTGTTAACTTTAACTACTTCAACACCTTCAAACATTAATTCTACGGCTTTTTTAATCTCTTTTTTTGTCGCGTTGGTGTCAACTTTGAACACTTGCACACCTAACGTATCGCCCAAGATTTGAGATTTTTCTGAAAATACAGGTGCTTTTAGTACCTGATATAGTCTTGCGTTATTCATGCTAACACTCCCTCAATTTCTTTGGCGGCTGCGACAGACATGATGACTTTGTCAAACGCAATTAGGCTAACTGGATCAACTTCAGTGCTACCTAGTACGCTGACGTATGGAATATTGCGAGCAGCTAAGTAAAGATTTTCGTCAACTTCATTGGTAACGATTAATGCTTTAGGGGCATTTAAGTCTTTAAGTTTAGCGATAAGCTCTTTAGTTTTTGGTGCTGAAATACTGATGTCATCAACCAATACCAAACGGTCTTGACGAATCAATTCAGCAAGAATGCATTGCATGGCACCACGGTACATTTTACGGTTCACTTTTTGTGACCAATCTTGTGGTTTGGCTGCAAATGCGCGACCACCACCGACCCAAATTGGGCTACGGATTGAACCTGCACGTGCACGACCAGTACCTTTTTGACGCCATGGTTTTTTACCACCGCCAGATACTTCACCACGCGTTTTTTGAGCACGGCTACCTTGACGACCACCCGCTAAATAAGCGGTAACTACTTGGTGTACAAGTGCTTCGTTGAATTCACGACCAAATGCTACGTCTGATAGCTCAACCGCCGAACCTGTTACTGTATTTAGATTCACGTTAATCCCCTTGATTAAGCTTTAACTGATGGACGTACTAAAACGTCGCCACCGTTGGCACCAGGAATTGCACCCTTGATAACTAGGATACCTTTTTCAGCATCAACTGAAATCACTTCTAAGCCTTGTACGGTCACACGTTTGTTACCCATTTGACCTGGCATTTTTTTGCCTTTAAATACACGACCCGGTGTTTGGTTTTGACCTGTAGAACCCACAACGCGGTGAGATACTGAGTTACCATGTGTCCAATCTTGTGAACGGAAGTTGTGGCGTTTGATACCACCTTGGAAACCTTTACCTTTGCTGGTACCAATTACGTCAACGATTTGACCTACTTGGAACAAGTCAGCAGCGATTTCACTACCTGCTTCGCGGCCTTCAAGTTCGCTGTCTTCGACGCGAAATTCCCAAGTGCCACGACCTGCAGCAACGCCAGCTTTTGCAAAGTGACCTTTTTGAGCTGCATTAACACGAGAATCACGACGTTCACCAGTTGTTACTTGGATAGCTTGGTAGCCGTCTGTGTCTTGTGTTTTGATTTGAGAGATACGGTTGGCAGTAACTTCAACAACAGTTACAGGAATTGAAACACCTGCTTCTGTGAAGATACGAGTCATGCCGCATTTTTTTCCGACTAAACCGATCGCCATGTTGTTAACCTCTTAATTTTTACTGTTATTCAATATAGGTCTGAGTCCTAAGGATGAAACCTAAGGGGTTAGCCTAATGCGATTTGTACATCAACACCCGCCGCCAAATCTAACTTCATCAGTGCATCGACTGTTTTGTCAGTAGGCTGAACGATATCTACCATACGTTTGAATGTGCGGATTTCGTATTGGTCACGGGCATCTTTGTTCACGTGTGGTGAGGTTAAGATGTTGAAGCGTTCAATGCGAGTTGGTAGCGGTACTGGACCACGAACTTGTGCACCTGTGCGTTTTGCGGTATCAACAATCTCTTGAGCTGATTGGTCAATCAGACGATGGTCAAAAGATTTAAGTCTGATACGGATTTTCTGGTTAGCCATGCCAGTAAGCTCCTAATATAAAGTTTGATATGGGTTAATTTGCGTTGGGTGTTAAGCTGTTATTGAGTAAACACCTAACTTGCATTTTTTACCTGTTTTTGACAGGCACTTTTTGAAAATAAAAAAATTTCAGTCCCACTCAAACCATTAACTTGCAATACATAGATAGCATGATTAATAGTCGGTGAAACTGTCTTCTTTAATTTCGTGTCGCAATCAATGGAGCGACTGTATTAAAGGGCTTATTCTTTTATGAACTGACGAATCATCTTCGTCGCCCTGCAATAAGTTAAGTGGGCTGTATTATACTGATTTTTTGAATATTTGCAATAAGTATTTTAATTTCTTAAAAACTTGCATCTATTTTCAAATCGAATTCAGGGTATTTTTTCATCAATCCATAAACAGTTTGTAATAGAGTAGGACATTTCTTTTCATCATAATTTGCATTAGATTTTAATTCTTCAAGTTTATCATTTGGTATGATACTAAAACTCAAATCCACCCAATAATTTTCACAATTCTCCGCACTAAATATGAAATTGCTAAAATAGTAATACTCTGTATAAATAGTATCATCCCTTCTTCTATATTTAATTCTTCTCTCTTTCTTGAAGTCCAATAGTGTTTTTTCATTTTCGCTCCAAAACTTTATACTTTGATACAATTTTCCATATGCTTTGTGTATGTTTAGATGGTCAAATGACTTTCCTTTAACTCTTAGTGTGACTGAAGAAATCTGAATATTTTTTTCAATGCAATCGGTAAGTGTGTGTGTTAAAAAAAACTCTCTCCAAATTCTCTGTTTTTCAAATTTTTCAAAAGGATTATTTTGCTCTAGAAATGTAGTCATTATAACTGCTCCACAAAATTAAAAATCAATTTCTTCTTCAAATGATAGTTTAAATATCCATTGTACATTTTTGCCAGACCTAGATGAATTGCAAATGATTGTGACAATTTTGCTTTCATCTTCTACATTCTGAAAAATATAGTCTGAACCACGATAAATATCTATTTGTTTATCATTTTTTTCAGTATATTTATTATCTTGAGAAATCAACTTCCATTTATCTGAATTTTGAAACCTGTCTTTAAGTTTTTTGCCCTCTATACTAACTGGAAGTAACCCGTAGTTTTTACCTTTCCATGCATCATTAAATCTAAGAATATTCTTTTCCTCTAACATTTTATCCTCAACTTCTCAATCCAACAAAATATCATATTGTTCTTGATTAAAACGGTTATCACTCTCCAAGTTAATCGGACGACCCAGCAAATATTCCATCTCTGCCACCGTATCCGCTTCAATGGTTTCAAGCAAATCAATCACGCCGCTATTTGCGACCACGGTAAATTTCTTAGGGGCGTTGTAGGTTCTGGCACAGCGCATCAATTCACGGAAAATCTCCAGACACACGGTTTCGGCACTTTTGACAAAGCCTTTACCGCCACAGGTTGGACACGGCTCACAAAGCTGTTGTTGTAAGCTCTCTCGCGTGCGCTTGCGAGTCATCTCGATGAGCCCAAGCGCTGAGACTTCGCTGATGTTGGTTTTGGCATAATCGCGCTTTAATTGTTCTTGCAGGCTTGCTAGCACTTCATCGCGGTGTTGTTGCTCTTGCATATCGATAAAGTCAAGAATGATAATCCCGCCCAAATTACGCAGTCGCAGCTGACGGGCGATGGCGTGGGTGGCCTCTAAATTGGTTTTATACACCGTATCTTCAAGAGAACGCCCTCCGACAAATGAGCCTGTATTGACATCAATGGTGGTCATGGCTTCGGTTTGGTCGATGATAAGATAACCGCCTGATTTGAGATTAACACGGCGATTGAGCGCGTCTTTTAAATCATCTTCAACGCGGTGAACATCAAATAACGCCTGCTCGCCTTCATACAATTGAATACGTGGATAAATGAGTGGCACAAATTCTTTGGCAAAATGACGAATAGCATCAAACACTCGGGCGTTATCGACCGTCACCCTTTCAGTCTGCTCACCAATCAAATCTCGAATCGCGCGCAAAGGTAGCGACAAATCTTGATAAATCAGCTCAAAACGGCGATGTGTCGGCGTTTGTTCACGGCGGGCTTGTACCATCCGCCAAAGCTGCAGTAGATAGTAAATATCTTCTTCAAGTTTGGATTGTGGGATATTTTCGGCAGCGGTACGGGCAATCAATCCGCCTTGTAGATTGACTTGGTGCATCAGCTCGCCAAGCTGTGTTTTTAACCGCTCTCGCTCATCGCCATCAATCCGCTGTGAAATCCCGATATGTTCACCATACGGCAAGTACACCAAATAACGCGAAGGCAATGACACATCCGTCGTCAGTCGTGCGCCTTTACTGCCTAACTGGTCCTTAATCACTTGCACCAAGATACGCTGTCCTTCATACAAGCGGTTTTCTATCAACTCGCTAGGCGGTGGCTGATAGGTGGTTGTGGTCATCGCAAGCGTAGTGGTGTCAGGGTCTAAGGTGTTGTCAATCGCGGGGTTTTGCGGTTTGGGCGGTTCAATAGCTGAGAGCTTAGGACGCAGGGTCTGCATATCATTGACGTGCAAAAACGCGGTACGCGATTGCCCAATATCGATAAATGCCGCCTGCATGCCTGGCAGTACGCGCACCACTGTGCCAAGGTAGATATTGCCCACTGAGCCAAGTTTGCTATGGCGCTCAATAAAGATTTCGTTCAGTATCCCATCTTCGAGCACGGCGACTCGGCTCTCAGATGGACTGATGTTGATGAGTAGTTCTTCGGTCATTATTAACAGCTTTTTAAAATTTTTAGTTGCCGTTATTCTACTCGAAGTTTGGGGGTTTAACAAAAAAACTCGGTAACTAATTTCAAAGGGTTACAGCATAGTTTTATGCAATTCACTCACTGAATTAACTAACATTGCGGGATTTTCATTCACCAAAACGTCGGCTTTTTCACAGCCGTAACTCACTGCTATGCTGTCCATGTTGATATTATTTGCCATACGGATGTCATGAATACTATCACCAATAAAAACAGCGTCTTCAATTCTTGTACCTGTTTCTACCAAGATTTGCTCAAGCATTAAGGGATTGGGCTTACCTGCGGTTTCGTCAGCGGTTTTGGTGAGCGTAAAAAACGCTTGAATCCCAGAATTGGGTAGCACGCGCTGCAGCCCTTTTCGCTTTTTCCCTGTGGCAATGGCTAAGGTTTTGCCTTGCGCGTGTAAATCTTGAATCAATTCTTTAATACCATCAAACAGTTTGTCGTTGTCGCAATGCTTGACATAATACTCAGAGTAAGTGGCTAAAAGTTCATCATATTTATCGCTGTCGTTGGGAAACAGGATGGGAAACGCATCCACCAATGCAATGCCAATAATGGATTTTGTGGCTTCATCGGTGACGGTTAAACCGTGCTTTTCAGCCGCATAGCGCATGGCATCGACGATTAAGCCAACCGAATCCATCAGCGTGCCATCCCAGTCAAAAATGATTAGCGATTTGTTTTTCATGTTAATCATGTTGATTCTCTATCAAATTTTGCATATCGACTGGCAATTCGGCTGTAATCGTTTCATATTCCGGAATAGCAAGCTGATAAGCATGCAAGCACAAACGGCGCACGCTTTTATCGCCTTTAGCCACATTCGGATTATATTTATCATCACCCAATAATGGATGCCCGATACTCGCCAAATGCACCCGAATTTGGTGGGTACGCCCTGTCAGCGGCTTGGCTTCAATTAAGCTGACTTTTTGACCATTTAACTCGAATTTTTGCAACACGTTAATTTGGGTTTGACTTGGCTTGCTGTCTTCGGATTTTACATCTACTTTGACACGGCGTTCACCGCTTTTGCCTTCTTGTGTGGCAGGCAACGTGTATTTTAGTAGCGGTTTATCAATGGTTTGTGTTTCGCTACTTATCCAACCTGCGACCAAACACAGATAGGTTTTTTGCAAGGTTTTTTCTCGCAAATGCTCTTGTAAAGTTTTAAGGGTTGAGCGTTTTTTGGCAATCATCAGTAAGCCAGAGGTATCTTTGTCAATGCGGTGTACCAACTCAAGGTATTTTTTACCCGTTGCTTCTCGCATGGCTTCAATCACGCCAAAACTCTCGCCACTGCCGCCATGCACTGCCATACCTGACGGTTTATTGAGCACGATTAAACCATCATCTTCATACACAATGCGCTCAAGCAAGCTTTGGGCAAAGTCAGGGCTAATCACGGGTTTTTCACGCGTGGCAAGCTTGATGGGTGCAATGCGCACCACGTCATTACGCTGCAGTTTATCGTGAGGTTTACAGCGTTTGCCATTGACACGGATTTCATCGGAACGAATCATGTTATAGACGTGTGAGCGCGGCAGTCCTTTAAGACGACCCAACAAAAAGTTATCCACACGTTGGTCATGCTGCTGGCGCGTGACGGTCAAGTAATTGACTTTAGCAAAATCTAAAATATCGTCATCTGCAGACTGCGGTTGTTTGCTCGGCGGTTGTTTGCTCGGCGTGCGTTTGGGGTGTTGATGAGCCGATTGTTGCGATGGAGTGTCGCGTTTTTTGTTAGGATGGGCAGGACGTTTGGGAGACTGCGAGTGCTCTGTCATATTTTGATAGCCGTTTACATAAAAATTTGCTATAGTTTAGCAGTTTAGTGCCTGTGCCGCTATGAATTCGCGCCATCAATTCGACTTAAACCCTGTTAAGCTTCATTTTAAAGTAGTGTATGCAGGATAATTAAACTGTCGCTTTTGCTGTCGCCCATACCGCCGAAATTTATTCATGGCGGTATGACTCACGATAGGGCGCACTAAACTGCCAATATTTATAGATTTTAAGACTGATTTTAATCAATATCAGCACACGACATACGAGTAACGAAGATAATTGTCATTTGAAAACATGTTCAAATAGTTTGTAAAGATTAGTGATATATAGAGATAACAGATAAATGGTGGGTTTTGTGCCTTACAACCACAAAACTGCTGGTAACGATTAGCGTATTATGCGCCTAGGTAAATGAACTCAGTAGTTGCGATTTTGAGATAAACGTTTACGGTTTTGGACGATTTATTATTTTAAATTGCCCACGCCTTTGTAAAACCTAACTTATCAGGCTTGCCATTTAAAGCGAAAACTAACGCTAACACTTTTTGACCAATAGGGAAAAAGGGTTTATTCATTTGTCCTAAAACAGACATTGTTTTGGGCAACAACCCCAATCCAGCATGATGGCTGTATTTACCTAACAGGCTTACAACCTCGCTATGGCAATAATCCAACTTAATCATGCAATTTTTGGTGAACAACAAACATTGTTATCAAGCCGCCTACGCTTGGTATCAGCGAGTCTAGTCAAGACTGTTTGACGTTGTTTCATCTAATATTTGATAGTAATGTTTGATAGCAACATATCTACGCTCGTATGTTTTGTGTGTTTAGGAGAAAACACATGAAACGCATCCTCATCAATGCTACCCACGCCGAAGAAATCCGTGTTGCCCTGTGCAATGGCAATCACTTGTATGATTTCGATTTAGAAAACCGTACCCGCGAGCAAAAAAAAGCCAATATTTATAAAGGTCATGTGACCCGTGTCGAGCCATCGCTTGAAGCGGTATTTGTGGAATACGGTTCGCAACGTCAAGGTTTTTTACCGATTCGTGAAATCGCCCCAGAGTATCTAGCAGGCGACCCTCGCTCTACCAATAACATCAAACAACTGATTAAAGAAGGCGATGAGCTCATCGTGCAAGTGGAAAAAGAAGAACGCGGTAATAAAGGCGCGGCGTTATCTACTTTGATTTCATTGGCAGGTCGTTATTTGGTATTGATGCCCAACAACGCGCGTGGCGGCGGCATCTCTCGCCAAATCTCTGGCAAGCTGCGCGATGAGATGAAGCAAGCGCTAAGTGAGCTAAGACTACCTAAAGGCATGAGCGTTATCATCCGTACCGCAGGGATTGGTAAAACCACGGATGAATTACAACAAGACCTTGACCATTTATTAAACATCTGGAAAGGCATCCAACAACAAAGCCAAAAATTCCCCTCACCTCGCCTGTTGCACCAAGAAGCGGGCGTCGTCACCCGTGCCGTACGCGACTACCTGCGTGATGATATCGCGGAAATTTGGGTCGACAATGAATACGCCTATAATGAAGCGGCGAATTTTATTGAAGCGGTGATGCCGCAGCAAGCAAATAAACTGCGCAAATACACTGACTATGAGCCGATGTTTGCCCGTTTTGGAATTGAAAAACAAATCGAAACCGCCTACCAACGTGAAGTACGTTTGCCAAGCGGCGGTTCGATTGTGATTGACCAAACTGAAGCCCTGGTATCGATTGATATTAACTCATCAAAAGCCACCAAAGGCGCGGATGTCTCAGAAACGGCGTTTAATACCAATTTAGAAGCGGCAGATGAAATCGCCCGTCAATTACGCTTGCGTGATATGGGTGGTTTGATTGTTATTGACTTTATTGACATGGCAACCGATGACCACCAAAAACAAGTGGAAAATCGTCTCAAAGAAGCCACCAAAAACGACCGCGCGCGTATCCAATTCGCTGAAATTTCACGTTTTGGACTACTGGAAATGAGTCGTCAACGCTTGCGTCCGTCACTTGAAGAAGCGACAGGTTACCTCTGCCCCCGTTGTCATGGTACCGGTATGATTCGTGACTTGCGTTCACTTGCTTTGTCAATCATGCGTCAAATCGAACAACGGGCGCTACAAGAGCGTCATGGCGAAATACAAGCCGAAGTGCCAACTGACATCGCGGCATTTTTACTCAACGAAAAGCGTGAAACGCTGGTGTGTCTTGAGCAAGAAAGTGGCACGCGCATTACCATCTTGCCGCATGCACATCTTGAATCCCCCGAGTTTAATATCACTTATAACAGTGATGGATTTGCGCCATCGAGCTATGAGCGTGTCGCCGAAAGCCAACAATTAGAATATAAAGACCGTGGCTACGATACTAGCAACTGGCACACCGATGACAATGAAGTCAGCCGTGTAGCACCGACAGGTAATCATAATGCTTGGAGCAATGCTAGCAATGCCGCCAACACCACGCCTAGCCCTGTAACGCCATCCAACAAATCTCAGCAAACTACCGACAATACGACTGCCCCCAAAGCTGCCGCGCCAAAGCCGGTGCAGCCGGCCGCCACTGTTCCTGCAACTTCAGCAGTCGCTTGGCTATCGAACTTGTTTGCTCCTACCCAGCAAGCCCAAGTCACCCCACACTTTAGTGGTCAAGATGCCGCTTCTGCGATTGAGAGTCTCGTCAATACCGGCGCGCAAAGCTTGGGTGTGCAAGGTCAAATCAATCACGCCGCATTGACGGCAAGCATCCCTGTAGTGAGCGCAAACACCAGCGAAACTAGCGCCAACCCTTATCAAGAAGCGTCTCAACAACCTTTAGCCACGGCTGAATCAAGCGATAAAGATGCCGAGCGCCGTAAACGTGGTAACCGCAAACCAAAGGCTAAAAAATCAAACCGTTATCAATCTGAAATGAGTGAGGCGGAAGTTTCATCACAGGACACTGACAGCAATAAAGACAAGTCAAACGATGCGTCAAAAACTGCCAAAACTAGTGAGTTGCCAAAACGCGAGCCGAATAGTCGCCGTGACAGCCGCGGGGTCAAAGAACGTCGTGCTACACTAGCGAACGATGATAGTAACGTAGCTGCAGTCAATGATGTGACAGCGACTGATACCGCTGTTGCCCCTGTCGATGGTAGAAAAAACAACCAGTCCAGAGCAGACAAACCGAAAGGCGCAAAACAACGTGACCCCAACAGCGTGCAAGTTCAAGTATTTAAAACTGAACCACAGCAACCTATAGCTGCGGTTGAAACAACGCACCTTTCGCTAGATGCTAGCAAAGGGGAAATTGCAGAACCTGAGGTGCAGCCAATAGCATCGGCTTCGACACCCGAACCCACAACACCAGAACAGGCAATTCAGACGCCAGTTAACCCTAGAAGCGTTACAGTGCCCAATGACGAGGTAGCAGAGCTTTCTACAGCATCCACACCATCTGTGTCATCAGCTGAATCAGCCACTGCACAGCTGACAGTGACACCCAGCCAAGGTCGTGCCAAAAATGACCCACGCGAAGTCTACAAGGCTTATCAAGCGCAATTTAGCCCAGTTGCCTCTGTAGTGACCACTTCGGTTGCAAAAATTTCAGGTACGGTAAGTCAGTTTATTAACCAGTACTTAGATAATGCCGCTGAAAAAATGGCAACCGACAGCGTGGTTAGCTGCTTCATCCAAGCCATCGATGCTTTTAATCATCAAGCTGCTACCACCACTACCCCAGCAAAAGATAATGTCGTAGTGGCTGAACAACAGCGTTTTGGGCAGTACTTTAGAAATTATGGTTATGCCAGTCTATCTGCGCAAAACTTAGATGATTATCATACGGCCATTTTGCCAGCCAATCAGTTCCAACAACAAGCAGGCAAAACTGACGCTGCGCTACCAGCGGTAACTAAACGCGCCATCAATGATCCACGCGGTTCCTTGGTTAATACCGCTGTCGCTCAAGCGCCGACTGACTCAAACCCGTCAGTTACTGAGCCTGCCTCCAATGCAACTGACAGTGGCACAGGTCAATTAGAAGCAGCCTCAACTCAATCAGCGTCGCCTAGCCACAATCACCTGTCATATCAAGCAGGTAGTGTAGGCGCATGGATTGTGGCGCGCTTGGGCGAGCAAGGTCATGCTTTGATTGAGCAAGGTAAATTGGTCGAAGCTTACTTGCAAGCGCACAATGCGCCAGTCTCTGCGACAACAATAGCTGATGATGCTATAGTGAATCAAGACGTTGACTCAGTTCCAACGGCTGATGAACCCGCATTAGACCATAACAGTGGCACCGAAGCGCTTGAACAAACGGACGTAGAAGATAGCGCAGAAGCAGCGGCGCAAAAACGTAAAACCACACCCGTTAGTTATAAGAACATGATTGAAAGTGTGGCAGAACAAATGAAACCGGCAACCGTTGGTATGCTGACTTTGGCAACCCCAAAAGCACCGAAAACCCGTACGCGTAAAGCTAAGGCGAGCGAAAAACCAGCAGCCAAACCCAAAACGCGTACCAGTAAAAAGGTGGAAAATGCCGTGGTTGTCACTAAAAAATCGACGACCACCGCCCAAACTGACGTAGCGCCCTCTCACGAGGAGTCGGTAACGCCGCAGCACAATCAATAATTCAATCGTGTTTGCATGTAGGTATAACAATAAAAAAGCAGTTCAACATGAACTGCTTTTTTATTTTAGCTACAAATTTTAGATACAGTGAATGGGCGGGCTTGTTTAATGGGCCGGCTTGTTACGAATTTTTGAGATGACTGTCATGATCGAAACCACCACCAAACCTGCTACCAAACCAACCAGTGCATTTAATAGGTTAGTGGTTAAGCCTGAAAACGCCCCTGACAAGTCACCTAAATGTTCAATCCCATGATGTAACGCGCCAAAGCCATGTGCCAGAATACCACCACCGACCAAAAACATTGCCAAAGTACCGGCGATTGACAGCACTTTCATCAAAATAGGCGCAAAGGCTAATAAGGCTTTACCTATACTTTGTGCCGCTGATGACGACTTTTGCTGCAAGTGCAGCCCCAAATCATCTATCTTGACAATCATGGCAACAAAGCCATACACACCCACTGTCATGATGAGTGAAATTACTACCAGTGTTATCGCTTTATCTAGTAAAGGCACCGTTGCCGCAATGGTGCCGAGGGAAATCACAATGATTTCAGCCGATAAAATAAAATCCGTCCGCACTGCCCCTTTGATTTTTTCTTTTTCATGCGCCACCAAATCCACACTTTCATCGGCATTGGCTGCTACCCGCTCGGCTTGCTCGGGGTCGTTACTGCCAGAGTGGGGCCAAAATTTGTGCACCACTTTTTCTGCCCCTTCATAACAAAGATATAAACCACCAATCATCAATAACCCGGTCACCAAGGCTTGCGAAATCGCACTAATAATCAAAGCCAGCGGTACCAAAATCGCTTTATTGACTAGAGAACCTTTGGCGACACTCCACACCACAGGCAATTCGCGATCGGCTTTTACCCCTGATACTTGATTGGCGTTGAGTGCCAAATCATCGCCCAACACGCCCGCCGTTTTTTTGGCAGCGACTTTTGTCATCACCGATACATCATCTAGGATGACGCTAATATCGTCGAGTAAGGTTAACAAACTAGCAATTGCCATGATAAATTCCTAAAAAATAGTAAAAGATGAAAAAATAATAATAGTTATTAAACTAGCTGACGATTTGTTAGTTTACAAATTTGTCATTCAAACACAATGTCTAAATTGTATCGCAACTTATCAATAGTTATTCGCTTAAACGTTGAATTTTTTCAATCAACCCAGTTAAGCAAACTTTTTTAAATAAACTTTCAATCAATTGTTAGAACTTGGCTTTGAGCCGATTGCTTTTAGTGGATTGAAAGATTGAGGCAAGCAAAAAGATTGAGACGGGAAAAAATGTGAGCCCCGACCTAGTAGATCTGGTAGATTATTAACAATAAGTTGACAGGGGTAGCACTCATACGCCATAACAATATGGTAAAATAAAAACCTATATTAACGTTCTGTGGGTTTTCTCATGCTCATTCGTTTTGCAACTTATCCTGCTAAAACCTCATTAACCACCCGTTTAATTACCAGTGTCATCGCAGTGGCTGGCATTGTAGGTTTGGCAGGCTGTGATAATGCCCAATCGCGCACACCCGCCAATTCTGAAAGTCAGAAACACGAAGCGACTGGCAGCTCAGCCCCCGTGGCAAAAAATGAATCACAGCTACAGCAAATGCTGGCGGCAAATTTAGCCAAATCAGGCATCACCGCCAAAATCACCTCGGTGACAGCGACCAGTATGCCAAATATCTATTGGGTTAAAGCCGAAGGTTTACCGGCGTTTTTTACCGATGCGACAGGTCAATATGTGGTACAAGGCGATATCATCAAAGTCGGTGGTGCCAAACCTGAGCACATCTCAGCGAACTTGCAAGCGCAAGATGCGAAAGCCAGCCTTGCCACCATCGATAAAAAAGACATGATTATCTTCCCCGCCAAGGGGCAGACGAAAGCAGCAATCTATGTGTTTACCGATGCAGATTGTGGTTATTGCCGTAAATTTCACAGTGAAATTGATGAAGTAAATGCACTGGGTATCGAAGTGCGTTATCTACCTTGGCCACGTAGTGAACAGACCATGCCAATCATGGAAAAAATCTGGTGCAGCAGTGACCGCAAAAAAGCCTTAACCGATGCCAAATTGGGCATGCCTATCAATGCACCGACTTGCAGTAACCCAGTGCGTAAAATTTATGAGTTAGGCGCAAATTTGGGTATCAATGGCACCCCAGCCGTGTTTGACACAGAAGGTCATCAACTTGGCGGTTATGTGCCACCTGCCGAATTGGCACAGGCGCTCAACCTCAAATAAGTCAACCCCTGATGGGATACAAACCAGCTAGTCATCATTAGCTGGTTTTTTTATTTTAATTTTTTTGGGCAATTGGATTTTATACCTTACCAATCACAAGTTAGCATGGTATATTTAGCTAGCCAATTTTTAAACTTTTATTTTTATATTTTTGACATTTGAGAATTTTTTTTATGAATAATCGACCTATTCAATTAGCGATTTTAGGGCTTGGTACTGTGGGTACTGGGGTAGTTGAACTACTACAAAACAACCTTGATGAAATGGCGCGTCGCACAGGACGTGAGATTAAAATTACCCACGTAGGCACGCGTCGCAACCGTACCGATATTCCAACAGACATCAAACAATCTGCCGATTTACTCGATATCATTCAGCAAGATGATGTGGATATTGTGGTGGAATTGATGGGCGGTACGACCACGGCTAAAGAGGTGATTTTAGCGGCAATCGAGCATGGCAAACATATTGTGACTGCCAACAAAGCCTTACTGGCAGAACATGGCAATGAGATTTTTGCCAAGGCGGATGGCAAGGGCGTCAAAGTGGCGTATGAAGCCGCGGTTGCCGGCGGTATTCCGATTATCAAAATCTTACGTGAAGGCTTAGCTGCCAACAAAATCGATTGGCTTGCAGGTATCATCAATGGTACAGGCAACTTTATCATGACTGAAATGCGTGATAAAAAGCGGGACTTTGCAGATGTCCTCGCTGAAGCCCAAGCGCTGGGTTATGCCGAAGCCGATCCGACATTTGACGTCGAAGGGATTGATGCTGCGCATAAATTGACGCTGCTTGCGTCAATTGCGTTTGGTATCCCGCTACAATTTGACAAAGTTTACTGTGAAGGCATTACCAAAATCACCCAGCAAGATGTGCGTTATGCCAACGAGCTTGGCTATCGTATCAAGCATTTAGGGTTTGCCAAACGTCGTATTTTAGACAGTGGCGAAGAAGGCATTGAATTACGTGTACACCCGACTTTGATTCCAAAACAGGTGTTACTTGCCAATGTAAATGGGGTAAAAAATGCCATCATGGTTGACGCAGAGCCTGTCGGACAAACCTTGTATTACGGTTCGGGTGCAGGGGCAGGCGCGACCGCATCCGCTGTGATGGCAGATGTGGTGGACATGGTACGCGCCCTTGCAGAGACCAATGATTCAACCGCCAATTTGGTGCCGCATCTGGCATTCCAGCCTGAGACACTAAATAACACACGCATTTTATCGAGCGATGAAATGATTACAGGCTACTATCTGCGCCTACAAGTCAAAGATGATTTGGGTGTATTAGCAGAAGTTACCCGCATTTTAAGTGAGTCTAAAATTAGTATTGATGCAATTTTGCAACAGCCAGCGCATGATGATACTAGCACTGATTTGCCAGTCATTATTATGGTTGACCCCGTTGTTGAGCGCAATATGAATGAAGCGATTGCCAAAATTGAAGCGTTAGATACCGTGACCGATAAGGTGATACGTATTCGCTTGGATGAGTTAATGCAGTAAAATTTGGGTAGACTTGACTGAGATATTTTACAGTGTTTTCAGTAGTTTAATTTGCATTTTAACTATGATAATATGAAATGTATCGCATTAGCTAAACTTAAAACATCTATTGTGATTGGCATGGTTGCCGTTTACAACCTTGTTTATAGACCCTAGTGATTTATGTTTAGACCCTAGTGATTTATGTCGTAGTTTGCTTGTGACAACAAAAACCATAACTCAAAGGAAATTTAATATGGAAAATTCAGTCGTAATCGTAGATGGCGTTCGCACCCCAATGGGTGGATTCCAAGGTGATTTGAACGAAGTATCAATGCCAGAGCTTGGTGCAACCGTGATTAAAGAAGCCGTCAACCGCGCCGGCGTAAAACCAGAAGAGATTGATGAAGTTATCATGGGTTGTATCTTAACCGCCGGTGCAGGTCAAAGCCCAGCGCGTCAAGCGATGCGTAAAGCAGGTATCCCAGATGCCACAGGCGCAATCAATGTCAACAAACTTTGTGGTTCTGGTATGAAAGCCATTATGCTCGGTGCCAACTCAATTCGTAGCGGCGAATTTGATATCGTGGTAGCAGGTGGTATGGAATCAATGACCAACGCCCCTTATGTGCTACCAAAAGCACGTGGTGGTTATCGCATGGGTGATGGTGAAATCAAAGACACCATGTTCTTAGACGGTCTTAAAGATGCCGATACCGGCAAGTTAATGGGTGTATTTGCTCAAGAAATGGCAGATAAACGGGGTGTCACACGTGAAGCGATGGATGCATTTGCTATCGAATCGCTAAAACGCGCCAACACCGCCATCAATGAAGGTCACTTCAAAAACGAAATCGTTCCAGTCACCGTGAAAACTCGTAAAGGCGATGTGGTCATTGACACGGATGAACAACCCGGTAAAGCCAATGTAGACAAAATCCCAACTTTAAAACCCGCGTTTTCAAAAGATGGTACCGTCACTGCCGCTAACTCAAGCTCAATCTCCGATGGGGCAGCTGCCGTTGTATTGATGTCAGAAGACAAAGCCAAAGAGAAAGGCTTAAAACCACTTGCACGTATCGTTGCCCAAGCCACCCACTCACAACACCCAAGCGAATTTACCATCGCGCCCATTGAGTGTGTGAAAAAAGTTTTAGCAAAAGCTGGCTGGAACAAAGAAGATGTTGATCTTTGGGAAATCAATGAAGCATTCGCCATGGTAACTATGCTTGCTATGCAAGAAAATGACCTTGACCATGCTAAGGTTAATATCGAAGGCGGTGCTTGTGCATTAGGTCATCCCGTGGGAGCATCAGGTGCGCGTATCGTAGTCACACTCATTAACTCACTCAAACGCACAGGCGGCAAAAAAGGCATTGCTAGCTTATGTATCGGTGGCGGTGAAGCCGTTGCATTAGCCATTGAATTAATCTAATTGCCTCATGCAAAAAAAATCCCTAATATAGATTAGGGATTTTTTTTGCTCAACAATCGACCTATAACAATCAATCTATCAAGCAATCATCTGATTTTCATGTTGATATAACTTATGATTGCCAAAGCTAAAAGATTCCCCATCACTGTCAAGTAAAAAGCCCTACGAAATTCTGGCTTGGTTGATTTATGACGCAATAACCAATGGGCAAACGCCGCCCCTACCCATCCCCCAGCAAAAGCTAATTTATGGAGTGACGCTTCTTGCACGCGCCAATCTCCATTTTGCGCCGCTTTTTTATCATGCGCGTATAGCAGATAGGTCGCCAAACTCATCGCAAAATACCAACCTATAATCCATAAGGGTAAGTGCTTAACCACCACAACAGCGGTCAGTAACACAAAAAACAGCACCCCAATAGCCACCCACGTGAGTAATGTTTGATTTTTAAGGTCGTTTTGAGATTGACGAACTTGGCGGGCATTTTGTTGGGCAATTTTTTGTCTAACGAACGTCTCTTGCTGCACGTTAACAGCGCAGGGTTTGCCATCTCTACCTTTCCCTATTTCAAAAACTACCGCTTCATTAAGCACAGGACGTTGGTTCGCACGGTATTCGCTGATATGAAAAAAGATGGCTGGGTCTTGTAAATTATTATCCGTTCGCTCAATAAACCCAAAGCCTTTATCATCTTGCCAACGGGTTATTTTGCCCTGATATTTTTTCATTAAAAATCACCTAGTGCTATGTTTTTATAATGCATTCTTTATAAGGCATTATTGGAGTTTGCGATGGTGGTTTGCCTTATGTGTGGTACCCAAATTTTTTTAATATGTCTTTACTTTATTGCTTAAAAGCCAAATCCTTTTACGCTTGGTTGCAAAAGTTACTTAAGACAACTGCCAATTACACCCATCCAACAAAACTTTATCCAATTCTACTATTTAATAGGCGAGTTTTCGAGTAACCTTGTGTGCATGTCGAGCGATAAAGATTATGAAGTTTTTCATGACTCTAATCATCGGCGAATTCAACAATCCATCAGTGATGAAATATTTAATTTGTTGAATTTTAAAAAATTTATTATAACAATTTTCAGTTAACTATAAAAAATTATCTTATATTTGTTAAATTTTAATTTAACGATTTTAATAAAAATAGACGATAAGATAAATAAGGGAGATTTTCTCATGGCAAGTTTAATGCGTTTACGCGATATCCAAGACACTCACGTTGACCTTTTAGGTAACGATTATTTTGATCCAACCGGTAAAACCGCTTATGGAGCAAATGGTGAAAAAATAGGTAGCATTCAAGGTGCTTTAGTTGACGATACCACAGGTCGTATCCGTTATTTCATCGTTGATGTAGGCGGTTGGTTCAGCTCAAAAGAAGTTTTGGTACCAGCAGGGTTAGCCCGTATTCAAGACGACAATGTCTATTTTGATTCGCTCAGCCGTGATACTGTTGAAACAATGGATAGCTACGATCCTGACTACAACTACAGTATTGAAGAGCAAACGGTTCGTGACCGTCATGTATTTGACCGTGCTGCAACGCCTGTTAAACTCACTGATAATCACTACCAGTCACCCAATACACTGCAGTTGCTTGAAGAACGCCTTTCAGTCAATAAAGACAAGATTGTAGCAGGCTTACTAAAAGTGGGTAAACACGTTGTGTCTGAGCCACGCACTGTCAATGTTGAGTTAACTGAAGAACAAGCGCATATCCAGCGTACACCAGTTAATAAACCTACTGACCGCAGCATCGGTGATAATGACAATGCTACTATTGAGGTTGAATTGGAAGCGGAACGTGCAAATGTCAATAAACAAACTTATGTCACTGAAGAAGTGAACGTAGATAAAGTGGCTCAAACTCGTACTGAGACGTTTAATGAAACTGTTCGCCGTGAAGAGTTAGATGTACAAAAAGATGGCGTTGAGCGTGTAACGGGTGTTGATACCGTCGATGGTAATGTTACACCGGCAATCGACCCAAATGCACCCCGTAAACTTTGATAATTAATATCATTAGAATTAATTACTATAAAGTTTAACTTCTGCCAACGGTGTTGCCATTGGCTTGAAAAAGGCAGATGATTTCATCTGTCTTTTTTGTGGTTGTCATATAATATTACAAAATTTTGGAACAATAACTTTGCAATGGAAAACACTCAATGAAAAACCCGATGATGAATACTCCTGAACCAAACATCCATGAGAATCATACTCATGATAACACTCATGATAACATTGTCAAAACCGTCGATCTTCGTGAAGATACTACAAATACTTTAGAGCTATTAGCTGAACGCCCCCAAGTGCAAATTGAGCGATTTGTTAAAGACAATATTAAATTATCAAAAAAAATCATCAGCCAAACGGTTAATGTGCCTGTGACACTCAATCAAGAAGTCTTAGTGATTGAACATGTATTTACCCAGCCTAGTGCCTCTCAGGATAATTTAGTTAGTGTGGTTACTAATAACGTCAATGTGCCACAGTTGATGGTGAATGGGCAAGCGATTACTTTAGGGGATACCCCGATTGAGATTCCTCTACTTCAACAAATAGCTAAAGTAAATATTGAAACCATTGTGGCGGAAAAAGTACAGTTAATGACTCAAAATGTCAGTCATGAAACGCAAATTCCTGTGACACTGCGTCATGAGGAATTGGTCACTGAAAAAGTTGAATTCGATGAGCCAACAGTATTAGCAACAACGCATATCCCACCTGAAGATGTTAACTTGGTTTCAAAGTAATTCCTTTCTACTTTGGGTGAGCTGGCCTTAGCTTTTGTTGGCGTGTCATTTGTTGGCGTATTTTGGTATATAATTTGGGTGTGGCATACATCAACATAAGAAGTGTCATAATGTCACACCCAGCATTCTTAATCTATCAGGTTTAACCCATTAGGCTCGATGATGGGCGGGTAATATCGATTTATGGGCAATCTCTGGCAGTAAATCCAAAAATCCTTGAATATAAGCCACCTCTTTACTTGTGGTACGAGTCGCCGCATAAAGCTGGCAAAACACGCCCTCCCCCAAAGCCCTTGATATCACCCAGCCTTTTTTTTCGTATTCATTGACCACCCAATTAGGTAATGAAGCAACACCACGTTCGCTCGCAACCAGCTGAATTAACATCGCGGTCAATTCTGTGGTTCTTAGTTTCTTGGGCGCAAGTCCTGCAGGGGCAAAAAAATGCGCGATGATATCGAGCCGCTTGGCTTCAACAGGATAAACGATAAGCGTTTCATCAATCAAATCTTCTGGCAAAATTGGCGATTTTTTATCGACTAATGAGTGCGTCGGTGACAATACCAAGCGACTTTCATATTGGAATAACGGCAGATAGCTGATTCCCTCCAAGGGTAAGCGACTGGCTGTGATAAGCACATCAATTTCTTCATCGAGCAGCATTTGGTGCGGCTCAGGTTCAAAGCCTGAGCTAAAGTCCAGCTCAACGTCTTGCCATTCCCTGCGATAACGATTAAGAATAGGCATCAACCAATCAAAACAGCTATGACATTCCGAGGCCAATCGCAATTGTCCCGTTTGACCACGTCCCAGTCTTTTAAGGTTGGCGGTGGTACGATTAAATTGCGGTAGCACACTGTCCGCAAGCTTGAGTACTTCTTTGCCTGCCGGGGTAAAGCTTAGCGGTCTTGAGCGGCGATTGACGAGGGTAACACCATAATAATTTTCAATTTCTTTGAGCTGATGGGATACCGCTGATGCCGTGACATACAAGTCCTCAGCCGCGGCAGCGAGTGAGCCTTGCTCACGTAGTGCGGTCAATAATTGAAGATGGCGGATTTCAAGCATAAAATAATTTTACCGTTTGCCAAGCCCAAAAGAAAAAAGTTCACGATTTGATGAAACCATGAACTACTTTAACAAGAAACGTGAAAAAAGTTAATCGATTTCAATATCAAAGCGGCCGTATTACCTACCCACCTTGACTAACTATCGCTGATAATTTGATTTTCGTCGTCTTTGACATAACGGGTCACGAGTAATTGGTCAATTTTATGATGATCAATATCGACTACTTCAAATTTATAACCTTGATATTCAACAAAATCTGCAGGACGAGGAATTTTGCGCAGTTTATACATCATAAAACCCGCTAAAGTTTCATAGTTGTCCCAATCAGGAAAATCTTCGATACCGAGCGCATGTTTGACATTTTCAATCGGTGTGGTACCTTCAATCAGCCATGAGAATTCATCACGCTGGATAATCTGCTGCTCATCTTCAATCGGTGCGACCCAATCCCCCATCACTGTCATCATGATATCAGATAACGTAATGACACCGACAATGAGCGCATACTCGTTCATCACCACGGCAAATTTTTCTTTACTAGAGCGAAAACGGTCTAGTAGCTCGGATAAAGTTAAGGTATCGGGGATGATTAATACATTACGAATCGTAGTTTCATTGAGCAAAATTTGCGACTGGTTACTAAGAAGTTTTACCAAGATATCTTTGGTATCGACATAGCCAATCACTTCATCAATATGATCTTTACATACCAAAAATTTTGAATACGGATAACTGGCAATTTTTTGGCGGATACTTTGCTCAGACTCCCCAAGGGTGAAATACACCACATCCTCACGAGTGGTCATGCTAGAGGGTACGTTACGTTCTTCAAGCTCAAAGACGTTTTCGATAAAGTGATGTTCTTGTTTGAGCAATACCCCCGCCTGCGCCCCTGCATCCACCACAGCCGAAACGTCATCAAAGGTGATATTTTCTTCTCTTACCATGTTAACTTTAAAAATTCTAAAAATCAGATTTGCCAGCCCATTGATAATCCAAGCCAGCGGCTTAAATACTTTGATTGACAGCAGTACAGGCTCAATCACCGCTAACGCCACGCGTTCTGGGTTAATCATGCCAATGCGTTTGGGGATCAAATCAGCAAACAAAATAAACAACAAAGTGACCACCAAAAATGACATCATAAAACCGATATTATCGAGCATTTTGCCTTGATAAAAGGGGGAAATAAGGTCAATAAAGTAGGGACGAAGCGCAGACTCACCGACAATACCGCCCAAAATTGCCACGGCATTTAGCCCAATTTGTGAGGTAGCAAAAAATTCTGCAGAATTTTCTTGTAAATGTAAAATTTTATTGGCGCGATTGTCACCCGATTCTGCCAACAACTTTAGCTTGATGCGCCTAGCACCTGCCAAGGCAATTTCGGAAATGGAGAAAAAACTGGAAATCAACACTAATATACAAATAATTAGTAGATTTTGGAATAAACTCACAATACACCTATATTTATCTATTTTTATCTAGACAACATAACAGATTTGGCAAAAAATTTCTTAGACTTTATGGTAAAGCAATAGTAGTAAACAAACATTGATAAAGAAAAAAGCATAAAAAATTAGTAAAAAATATGGGTAAAACACTGCACGCATAAAAAAACCCTTGATTGAAATCAAGGGTTTTTGTTACAACAAACTGCTTATACACGTTCAATAATGGTGGCAATCCCTTGACCCAGACCAATACACATGGTGGCAAGACCGATTTGGGTGTCTTGTTGTTCCATCACATTTAATAGTGTGGTAGTGATACGTGCACCAGAACAGCCTAGTGGGTGACCTAATGCAATAGCCCCACCATTTAGGTTAACGATGTCTAGTTTGTCTTGTAGGTTTAAGCCTTTAAGAACAGATAAGCCTTGTGCTGCAAATGCTTCGTTAAGCTCGATGGTTTGCATATCGTCGATGCTCATGCCAGCACGTTTTAAGGCTTTTTGGGTAGCAGGTACTGGACCATAACCCATGATAGCGGCATCACAGCCTGCAACTGCCATACCGCGAATACGGGCGCGCGGTGTTAAACCCAAGTCTTTGGCTTTTTGTGCAGACATGATAAGCATCGCAGACGCACCGTCAGACAAGGCTGATGACGTGGCGGCTGTCACTGTACCACCTTTAGGATCAAATACGGGACGTAATGCCGCAAATGATTGTAGGTTGGCATCGGGACGAATCACTTCATCGATAGTGCAAAGTTGTAGGTTACCGTTTTCGTCATGACCTTCAATGCCGATGATTTCGTTTTTGAAACGACCTTGCTGTGTCGCTTCCCATGCACGGCGATGTGATTCTACACCAAACGCATCTTGTTCTTGACGGCTGATGTTATTCATACGTCCAAGCATTTCAGCGGTTAAACCCATCATGTTAGAGGCTTTTGCATAGTATTTTGAAGCCTCTGGGTTGATGTCGATACCGTGCATCATACCCACGTGACCCATGTGCTCAACACCGCCGATAATGAACACATCACCTTGACCGGTCATGATTTGTGCCGCTGCGGTGTGAAGTGCTTGCATGGATGAACCACATAGACGGTTGACCGTTTGACCTGCTGTGGTACGGGGTAATTCAGCCAATAAACCGATGTTACGACCAATGTTCATACCTTGCTCTAGGGTTTGGTTGACACAGCCCCAGATGACATCTTCTACAAGCTTGGTATCAAACGGGTTACGCGCTACCAAAGCTTTAACAAGCTCCGCAGACATGCTGTCAGCGCGTACATTGCGGAACATACCATTTTTTGATTTGCCCATTGCGGTACGAACGCCATCGACAATCACGACATCTTTTGGACTTAATGTAGTCATTCTATTCTCCTTAAAATTTATAATCGTCGATTACGCTTGTGGGTAAAAAGTTTTACCATTTGCCGCCATATCACGAATCATTTGTGGCGCTTCATAGGCTTTACCTAAGCTTGCGTATTTGTCGCAAAGGGCTAGGTAATTTTGTAGGCCGATTTGGTCGATATAACGGCATGGGCCACCACGGAATGGGGGGAAGCCAATACCCATAATCATCGCCATGTCTGCTTCTGCAGGCGTCGATACGATGTTGTCCTCTAAGCAGCGAACCGTTTCATTACATAATGCAATCATCAAACGATCGATGATTTCTTGGTCTTCAAACTGTTTTGGCGCATCGATAAATGGTTTTAATAATTCAACGGTTTGTGGATCGGCAGTTTTAACTGGTTTGCCTTTTTTATCCGTTTCGTATTTGTAGAAACCAACGCCATTTTTTTGACCTAAGCGATTGGCTTCAAACAATATCTGACCGCTCACTTTGTAGTCTGGTTTCATACGGTCTGGGAAGCCTTCCGCCATGACTTCTGCCCCGTGAACCCCTGTGTCAATACCCACAACGTCCATCAAGTAAGCAGGACCCATTGGCCAGCCAAATTTTTCCATGACTTTGTCAATTTGAACAAAATCAGCGCCTTGTTTGATCAATAAGTCAAACGCACCGAAGTAAGGGAATAATACGCGGTTTACTAAGAAGCCTGGGCAGTCATTTACCACCACGGGCACTTTACCCATTTTTTCTGCTAACGCTACCGTAGTCGCTACCGCTTCTTCGCTTGATTTTTCACCACGAATTACTTCAACTAGGGGCATACGATGGACTGGGTTAAAGAAGTGCATGCCGACGAAGTTTTCTGGGCGCTCTAGTACCGATGCAAGATAAGTAATTGAAATGGTAGAAGTGTTAGATGCCAAGATTGCATCTTTTTTCACCAAACCTTCAACTTCTTTTAATACCGCGTGTTTAACTTTTGGATTTTCAACAACCGCTTCAATCACGATGTCAGTCTCACCAAAATCACCGTAGTTTAGCGTAGGACGGATACGGCTTAAGGTTTCGCCCATTTGTGCTGGGGTTACTTTACCGCGTGCCATACCGCTTGATAGGTGTTTGCTTGCCTCCCTCATACCCAAGTCAAGTTGTTCTGCCTTGATGTCTTTCATGATGATGGGCAAGCCTTTTGAGGCGGCTTGGTAAGCGATACCGCCACCCATGATACCTGCGCCCAATACAGCAGCTTCTTTAATATCATGCGCTTTGGCGCTGTGATTTTTAGCGAGTTTACGAACCGCTTGGTCGTTTAAGAATAGACCGACTAGGCTTTCTGCTTGTGGGGTTTTTGCTGCTTTTGCAAAACCTGCAGATTCAATTTCTAACGCTTTGTCACGTGGTAGGTTCACGTGTTTTTCGATAGACTCTAAAGCGATTTTTGGCGCTGGGTACTGGGCTGGATTGGCTTTTGAGAACAGTACACCTTTGGCTGAGTTAAATGCCATCGCTTGTTCTAGGGCGTTTAATTTGACTGGATTGATTTTTTCGTCATGGCGTGCTTTCCAATCTAGATCGCCTGCGATACATTTTTTGACTAAATCAATCGCTGAAGCCTCTAACTGGTCAGCGGCAACAACCGCATCCACCATACCAACTTTCAATGCAGCGGCTGGTTTTTGTGCTTCGCCAGTTGCGATGATTTCAAGCGCATTATCAATACCGATGATACGTGGCAAACGCACTGAACCACCAAAGCCTGGGAAGATACCCAATTTAACTTCGGGTAAACCGATGCTAGCTTTGTCACTCATGACACGGTAGTCACATACCAACGTCATCTCTGTACCACCGCCCATCGATGCGCCATTGATTGCCGCAACTTTTGGGAAAGGCAGGTCTTCAAAACGGTTGAACGTTTTGTTGATGTCAAATACCCAAGAAGCAATCTCGCCTTCTGGTTTTTTGAAGTTACCAACAAATTCAGTGATGTCCGCACCAGCGATGAAAACTTTTTTTCCTGAAGTAACGATTAGACCTTTAACGTCTGAAGATTGTTCTAATGCCGTGACTGCTTCGCCAAATTCTTTGATGGTGGCTTGGTCAAATTTATTAACGCTCTCAGTTTGATTATCGTAGTTTAATTTAGCAATACCGTCTTCGAGTAGCGATACCGAGATGCTATTTCCTTGATAAATCATTGCTAACTCCTTGAGTTATGTTGAAATCAACGGGGAAAACCGAAAAAATGATGTTTTGCACGATGTCTTTATATGATGTCTTTAAAAGATGCTTGTTAAAAGATGCTTATTAAAATTTTTACATACCGCAGACAAAACAAAATCTTGACTAGTTTACTATGTTTGCGATAAGTTGAGAATAACGCAAATGACTGTTTAGTCATTGGCGAGCCCTTGTGTATCCTTATTTGTATTTTACAGATTTTTCATAGTAAGCTAAAAACATGGCAAAATTTTTAAAACGTTATCAGTTGGTCACTGTCTTATCTTTATTGGGGATGACCCACCCGCTCAATGCCACGCCCGTACAGACCGTTATCCATTTTGGCAAAAACCAAACCAGTAAAATGTGGGTTGGTCAATTATCGCCCAAACAAGACAGCCTGCTTTATCAATTCAACGCTAGCAAAAATCAATACGCAACCTTAGTATTGATGCATCGCAGGGGCTATGCTGAATTTGCCAATGTCGGTGTTATCATATCCCCTACGGGCAACGTCGATGGGGGCAAAGGCGGAATTGTCTATCAAGGCTGTTTGCCACAATCAGGCAACTACACCATCCGCATCGCACGCAATTTGATGGCCACCAACGGGGCGGCTGCAGGTTTTGTTGCCAAACTTACTATCTTACCAGTTGGCAAAAGTAAGCAAAAATGTCCTTAAAGTAGTCAATTTTTATCACTAACCCCTCTATTTGAATTCGACATACTGCTTGACATAATTGGCGCTTAGCGTGGTGGAATTGACGCAAATCTGTAAACTGCCAACAGGCACCTCACTTTCGAATTCCTGCAGATGCGCTTTGATAGCATCGGCAATGCGCTGCGCCAATGATTGAATGGTGGCGTCATCACGCCCTGGCATCAGATAAAAATGCGCCATAACAAAAGCTTCATCTCCGCTATCGGTCAGTCCCACCAATACATGATTTGGGTAGTAGATACGTGATTTGATATCACTTTGTAGCTTAAAACTGCCAGACTGCCATAACGTATCATTGACCCGTGCTAATAGGCTATCGGGCTGACTAATAAGACGGTCGTGACTCACTTCAATAATGACATTGGGCATGGTGTTATCCTTTATTCTTGAATTAAATCTGCAAACTTGGCGTTTACTGCGCCTGCTAAATCCGACGGTGACAACTCAATCTCCAAGCCGCGTCTACCGCCACTACAATAAATGGTTGCAAAGTGTTGTGCCGACTGATCGATGACCGTGGGCAGGCGTTTTTTTTGACCGAGCGGGCTTACCCCACCTAGCACATAGCCTGTGGTACGCTCTACCAATTTGGGGTCCGCCATTTGTGCTTTTTTACTACCGATGGCTTTGGCGATTTTTTTTAGGTTTAGCAAATGCTTAACAGGCAGTATCGCAACAGCGAGTTTGTCATTGTCGTCTTGTACCACCAAGGTTTTAAATACCCGCTTTGGCTCAACTTGTAGTTTTTCTGCCGCTTCAAGCCCATAGCTTTCACTATGCGCGTCATGATGGTATTCATGTAATTGGAAGTTGATTTTTAGTTTTTTGGCAAGATTAACGGCAGGTGTCATGGCGGTTTCTTAACAGGGTTTGGTGATTGAACATAGTCATTCATCATAACCAAACTGCGGGTTAAAACAAAGCACATTGGGTATAAAAAACGTATAAAAAAACCAGCCAACTATTTTGCTAGTGACTGGATTTAGTGAAGTGCTAGATACTAGTTGTTGCATAGGCTTTAATATATAGCCTTTATTTTATAAATGGCGCACTACCTATTAGCTTGCTTTTGAGACCATATAATCAACGGCAGCTTTTACTTCATCATCCGAGGCTTGGCTACCGCCTTTGGCTGGCATTACACCGGCTTTTCCTTGATAGCCACCAATGGCGTGTTTATACAGCGTGTCTTTACCTTGCGCAATGCGGGGTGCCCAAGCCGCTTTATCAGCAAGTTTTGGTGCGCCCATCAAGCCTGCTGTGTGGCAAGTGGTACATACACTACCAAACAATTTTTCGCCAGCATCAGCAGAAACTGGGGTAGCGGCTGCGGTCGTGGTGGCAGCGGCTGAAGCGGCTGTCGGCGGCACAAATGAAGCAGGCTGTGAAGCCACTGGCATGGGATGGTTTGCACGAGCGATTTCACCTTGCTGTGCAGCAATTTCTTCGGTTGGTTTGCTTTCGGCTGATTCATGCTTACTACATGCGCTCATGGTAAGACCCAAGGCAAGCATAAGACTGGCTAGCGTGGCATTGCGTGTTGATATCGGTAGCATAACCTTTTCCTTTCAAATAAGGTGAAATCTAATTTCACATCAATGTATAAATTTTTAATAGCCCTACAAACTGTTTTTGCATGGTAATGTTTTACGTGGTAATGTCGACTGGCAAATGGCTAGTACGACATTTAGCGGTATGTTGTTATCACATGAGAATTAGTGACTATATTAGCATTACTGCGGTATGAATAAAATAACATTTTAAAGCCACCTTGCTAAATCATTACTATCATTGTGTATTTTGTTACGCTAACGGGTAAAAATTTTTTACTGGGTAGATAAAATCGGGGAACTGGCTAAGAGAAGGATTTTTTAATTTAACAGCTTATTAAAAAGCTAAAATTTACATTGACTTACATTCAATATTTAGTTAAAATTCGCACCTATTTTTATCCTAATCTGAGCTGATGCTAAACCATGGGTAGGTTGGCTAATAATCACCTATACAGCCGGATTAATGTTCCTGACCCACTAACCCCGCTTTGTTGATAGCACATTCATCGTCTATCAATAAGCCTAGACTTAAGGAGTCTACATGCCAGCAGTAAAGGTAAAAGAGAACGAACCTGTAGATATCGCAATTCGCCGCTTTAAACGTGCTTGTGAGAAAGCCGGTATTTTAGCAGATGTACGTAAACATGAGTTCTATGAAAAACCAACTCAAGAACGTAAACGCAAAAAAGCAGCTGCGGTAAAACGTTACAAAAAGAAAATGTCACGTGAATCAGTACGCACGACTCGTCTTTACTAAGGTAATTTGTCGACAGACAACCCAATACCAGTAAATGATAAAATCCACTTTGTTAAGTGGATTTTTTTATGCTATGTTGCTAACCACAATTTTAAAAACGCCATTAGCTAACATTAGGGAGCGTTAAAACCATGAGTACCATAAAAGACACCCTGACCGATGTGGTCAAAACTTCCATGAAAGCGCGTGAGCTTGAAAAAGTTAAAGTGCTACGCAGCGTACAAGCGGTGATAAAACAAATCGAAATTGACCGCCAAATAACGCTCGATGATGCAGGTGTACTAGATATCTTACAAAAGCAAACCAAGCAGCGTCAGGAATCGCTCGCGATTTTTGCCGCCAATGGGCGGGAAGATTTGGCACAAAAAGAACAATTTGAGATTGATGTGATTAGTCAATTCTTGCCACAACCCATGAGTGAAGCAGAAATTGCCAATCTAGTGGCTGCTGAAATTGCTGAGCAAGGTGCCACTTCGATGCAGCAAATGGGCGCCGTGATGAATGCGTTAAAAGTCAAAACCGCAGGTCGCGCTGACCCCGCTTTGATTTCAAAGTTGGTCAAAGCGACATTGGGTTAACCCTTTAAAACATGATAAAAAAGCCATAAGATTTGCACTTATGGCTTTTTTTAAGTTTATTTTTACTGATGGGCTTGCATTGCCTGAGAAAGCAAGTCTAACGTTTCCACCAACGGCAGTCCCACCACATTGCTATAGCTACCGTCAATCGCTTTGACCCATGCAGCGCCCAGCCCTTGAATGGCATAACCGCCAGCTTTGTCTTGTGGTTCACCCGTATGCCAATAATGCGTCATTATGCTGTCAGTGAGTGCGATAAATTTGACATCGGTTCTCACCACAGTGCGCTCAGCATAATCCATCTGCCATTGACCGTCACGCTGCGCCAGTCGGCTCACTTGCACCGCGGTCCATACTTGGTGCGAGGCATTGCTCATTTGCCGCCACATCGCACAAGCATCGGCAAAATCTATAGGTTTTTGCAGTACTACCCCATCCGGCAATACGCCAATGGTATCGGCGGTAATCACCACACACTCGGTCATAGCGGTTGGCAAAACTTGTAAAGCGGCTTGCGCTTTTTGACTCACCATACGCCCAATATAATCAATCGCCGATTCTTCTACTAGCCGTGTTTCATCAATGCTGACTGCCGCGCAAGTATGTGGCACCGCAACTTGATCTAACAACTCACGCCGCCTCGGTGAGGTGGACGCCAAGATAATCGGTATAGTGACATTAAATTGATACATAATAACTTCTCAATACGCTTATCGCGTATAACGCAGCATGACAGCGACTAACAGCGGCCAAATTAAGGTACTGACGGCAACGGTATAAAGTAATTGGGGTGCAAACACCCCTTGGGTAAATAAATGCAGAAAAATTAACCCAAGTTGATAAATCAGCAAACAGGCGCCCGCCAAAAGCCACACCAAGTTCGAGGACAATTGGCGTAAATAACCACTGACAAACTTGATAAAAAACGCCACCAGCACCGCACATAAGGCTTGCTGACCGATTCGGCTATCTGTGAGTAAATCAGCAAACAAACCAACCACAAATGCCAATCCCATGCCAATTAAAGTCGGTTGAAATATCAGCCAAAAAATCAGCATCATAATCATCCACATCGGACGAAATAGTGCAATCTCTCCCGACAGCGGATACACACTAAGTACCGATGCGATGATAAAACTGATTGCCATCACAATATATAAATGCTGTTTGGTTTTTTTGCGCTGAACGACGACCATAATCAGTGATTTTAAACCTTTTGCTGAAGCAATAAAACATAAGACGTATTGATAAAATTGGCAGCGGGCTTCACCATAATCTTGGCATAGCCCCCTGCTTGCTCGGCTTCTACTTTTGCCACACGCCCAACAGGAAATCCGGCAGGAATACGACCACCAAGCCCAGATGAAATTAGTTCATCACCAATGCGTACATCCGATGCCTTAAAGATATAATCTAGTACCAAATACTGCGGATTACCTTTGCCCGATACAATGGCTTTTTGCCCGGTACGTTTGATGGTCACGGCAACCGATTGTTGGTCATCGCTGATTAACACCACACGGCAGGTATCGGGATAAACATTAACGACTTGTCCAAGAATGCCGTTTTCATCAATCACCGTTTGCCCCACAATCACCCCGTCTTTGCTGCCTTTATTGATGACCACCATTTGCCGCAGTGGATTGCTATCGGTACCAATCACATGCGACAATAGCAAATTGAACTGGTCTGGCGTGGTGGCGGATAAAATCCCTTGCAGTCGAGCATTTTGCGCGACAAGATAATCTTGCTGCTGCAATTGCGCTTTGGCATGGACAAGCTCAGCTTTTAACTGGACATTTTCACGGCGTAACGCTTCTTTTTCGGTCATGGTACTATCAAGCCAGCCTGCAAAAAAACTTGGGTAAGCCGATACTTGATAGATAGGCTGCATGGCGGCATGGGTCACGGTACGTACTGGCTGAAACCAACTGCTATTTTTACTATCCAATAACATCAGCACAATCGCCGCAAACACCACAATAAGGGTCTTGCGAATGGCGAGCGGTTGTTGGGTAAAAATGGTAAGTGACATAAGTAACATCCAAGTAAAATCCGTGGCAGTCAATACAGCAAGCGGCACAACACAGATAAGGGTAGCAAAAATTTTTTAAAAAAAGCTATCGTAAAATCATCTTGTCAATAAAGCAATAAAACCGCTATTAAAAAATAGCGGTTAACGGTAACGCATCAGTTAACATCAGACAAAAATCATATTCAATGCTTTGTTATTGATAAACTCTAGCGCTTTACCACCCCCACGGCTGACACAAGTCAGTGGGTCTTCAGCTACCGTGACGGGCAAGCCTGTCTCGCGTGAAATCAGTTCATCAAGATTGCGTAATAGTGCACCACCACCGGTTAATACAATACCACGCTCTGCGATATCGGCTGATAACTCAGGCGGCGTTTGCTCAAGCGCCGCTTTGACACCTGAGATAATACCAGTAATAGGGTCGCTTAAGGCTTTTTGGATTTCGGCGGATGTCACCACAAATGATTTAGGCACCCCTTCTGCCATGCTACGACCACGTACTTCGACTTCCAAGGGGTTTTCAGAATCTTCAATTGCCGTGCCTACTTCGGTTTTGATGCGTTCAGCCGTGGTTTCACCAATCACACAGCCATGGGTACGGCGGACATGCGTAATAATCGCTTCATCGAACACGTCACCGCCGATACGGATGGAGTCGGCATATACACAGCCTGATAGCGCAATCACCGCAATCTCTGTGGTACCACCCCCGATATCCACCACCATCGAACCGCTGGCTTCATGCACGGGTAACCCTGCGCCAATCGCAGCTGCCATCGGCTCTTCAAGCAATAAGGCTTTGTTTGCGCCTGCTGATTCAACCGCTTCACGAATCGCACGACGTTCTACCAAGGTGGATTTACAAGGCACACAAACAATCACGTTTGGATTGGCTAAAAAGCGTTTCACTTTCACTTTGTTGATAAAATGCTTGAGCATTTTTTGCGTCACTTCAAAATCGGCAATCACACCGTCTTTGAGTGGACGAATCGCAGTGATATTATCTGGGGTACGACCTAGCATTTGTTTGGCATCAAGACCGACAGCCGCAACGGTAGGATTTTGGGTACGGTTACTACGAAGCGCAACAACCGTTGGTTCATTGAGGACCACACCTTTACCTGGGGTAAAAATTAACGTGTTGGCAGTGCCAAGGTCGATGGCGATATTACTTGATAAAAATCCGAAAAGGCTCATGTATCATTTCCCAGTGATAACAAAACTACACTGCAAGCAAAGCAGAAATTAGCGGGGTGTTTAATCGCACATCGAGTCAACGACGCATTTTCTAAAAGCATTCATTTAAAAGCTTTTAATACCGATGTTTCTAATGCCTATGTTTCAAAATCACCCTATTCGCACATTAGCAAAAAATCTTTAGCAAGCTGCTTACAGCCGCTGTATTTTACATAAAAAATAGCAAGAAACTCTTAACGATTAACAGTTAAAAGGCTATCTTTTTAGATAAAAAAGGTGACGATGATTTTAAAGAGGTTTAGGCGATAGTGACTTTAATGCGATTAATTTGCGTTTAGTAAGAATAGTGCTAGATTATAGCGGTAAAATATCGCAAAATATAGTGATTTAATCACATTCTATCTTTATTCACGAATTTTTTGTGACAAATTATTTAGGTCACATCACCCTATTTTTTCAAATTTGTTATTAAAAGTAACTAAACTAAAGCAACTGTTTTTATCAGGTTTTATCCTTTTTTATTATAGCCTGTTGCTATAATTAGCTATTTTAAAATCGCATCAAACATTTGCCTTGTTTGTCCGTTTTTTATTTTTATTTGTACTTAAGGAAGTCATCATGTCGCAGACGCTTTCAACTGATGAAATTATGAACATCGCCAAACTTGCTCGACTTGGCGTGACCGCTGAGCAGGCAGATAGTTATGCCAATGACCTAAGCAAAATCCTATCGATGATGGATATTTTGGCAGAGGTCAATACTGACAATATCGCCCCGCTTACCAATGTCCATGATATGACCCAACCACTGCGTGAAGATGTTATTGGCGGTGATGGGGTCGAAGTCAATCGTGAGCTAAATCAGTCCATTGCGCCAAGCATTGCCAATGGCTTATACCTTGTGCCACAGGTCATTGAATAAGCCACAGCTCATCGAATACCTCGTCAAATTTTTGTTAATTAATTATAAGTGAAAATTATGTCTGAACTACATACGTTTTCGGTTGCCCAATTGGCAGCAGGTCTAAAAAATAAAGACTTTAGCAGTACCGAACTTACCCAACACTTTCTTAATCGGATTGCCCAGCATGATAAAGCCATTAATAGCTTTATCACAGTCACGCCTGAACAAGCGTTAGCGCAAGCCTCTGCCGCCGATAAATTATTGGCAGAAGGCAAAGGCGCAGACTTGACGGGAGTGCCACTGGCTCATAAAGACATTTTTTGTACCCAAGGCGTTTTGACCACTTGTGGCTCAAAAATGCTAGAAAACTTTGTAGCGCCTTACAACGCTACCATTGTTGAAAACTGCCAAAATGCAGGCTTAGTGATGCTTGGCAAAACCAGCATGGATGAGTTCGCCATGGGCTCGGACAATGAGTCATCATACTTTGGCGCCGTGCACAACCCTTGGGATATCAGCCGCGTACCAGGCGGCTCATCGGGCGGTAGCGCAGCTGCGGTTGCGGCAGGTTTTGCGCCCTTTGCCACAGGCTCAGATACCGGCGGCTCGATTCGTCAACCTGCGTCATTTTGTGGTTTGACAGGGATTAAGCCAACTTACGGACGTGTCTCACGTTATGGGATGGTGGCGTATGCGTCAAGTTTTGACCAAGCTGGCAGCTTTGGTAAAACCGCAGAAGATTGTGCTTATTTGCTTAACGTGTTATCAGGTCATGACAGCAAAGACTCAACGTCTGCCAAAAAAGACGTGCCCGATTTTGTCGCTAGTTTGACCAGCAAACGCCAAGCCAACGCCAGCCATGATAAACCGCTTCAAGGGTTACGCATCGGCATCCCAACCGAATACTTTACCGATGGCTTAAATAGCGAGGTTAAAGCTGGCGTAGAAGCGGCATTAAAACAATACCAAGACCTGGGTGCAAGCTTGGTGGATGTGAATTTGACCAAACCTGAAATCACCCTTGCCACTTATTATTTGCTCGCCCCAGCCGAAGCTTCATCTAACTTATCGCGTTATGATGGGGTGCGTTATGGCTACCGCTGTGACAGCCCAAAAAACTTGGAAGATTTATACACCCGCTCACGTTCTGAAGGCTTTGGTGCCGAAGTACAGCGCCGTATTTTGATGGGTACTTATGCGCTATCAGCGGGTTATTTTGATGCCTATTATGTGAAAGCGCAAAAAGTGCGCCGCCTCATCAGCCAAGATTTTTCCAAAGCCTTTGAAAGCTGTGATGTCATTGCCACCCCAACTGCGCCAACGACGGCTTATAAAATCGGTGCAAGCCTTAGCCCTGCCGAAATTTATATGGGGGATGTTTATACCATTGGCGTGAATTTAGCCGGTTTACCGTCATTAAGCCATCCGGTGGGTTTTGATGGTGACAATCTGCCTGTCGGCTTACAGCTGATTGCAAAAGCATGGGACGAAGAGACACTACTGCAAACTGCCGATGCGTATCAGCAAGTCACTGATTTTCACCAACAACTATCACCCATCGCCAAAGCCTAAGGAGCCTTGTTATGACAAACGAAAATAAACCGCAAGCGCCTTTAGTGGATGGCTACGAAGTGGTTATCGGTATTGAAATCCACTGCCAACTTAATACCAACACCAAAATTTTCTCATCAGCTTCAACGCTATTTGGGCAAGAACCCAACACCCAAGCCAATATTGTTGACCTAGCCATGCCAGGTGCGCTGCCTGTACTCAACAAAGATGTGGTAGAAAAAGCGGTAATGTTTGGGCTTGGCGTCAATGCTGAAATTGGCATGATGAACGCCTTTGACCGTAAAAATTATTTTTATCCCGATTTGCCAAAAGGCTACCAAATCAGCCAAATGGCGCACCCGATTGTCGGTAAAGGCTATATCGACATCGTGGTCAATGAAGGTGAAAAAAACGAATACCCCAAACGTATTCACATTACCCGTGCTCACTTAGAAGAAGATGCGGGCAAATCGGTGCATGATGCCGTGCCACAAATGACAGGCGTGGATTTAAACCGTGCCGGTACGCCGCTGATTGAAATCGTCTCGGAGCCTGATATGCGCTCAGCTGCCGAGGCGGTTGCCTATGTCAAAGCCATTCACCAGTTGGTCACTTGGCTCGGTATTTCTGATGCCATCATGGCGGAAGGCTCATTCCGTGCCGACTGTAACGTCTCCGTACGAAAACCCGGTGCCGACTTGGGTACCCGCTGTGAGATTAAGAACCTCAACTCGTTTCGCTTTATCGAGCGCGCCATCACGGTTGAAATCGAGCGTCAAATTGACTTGATTGAAGACGGCGGCAAAGTCATACAAGCCACTCGCCTATATGATCCAGACAAAGACGAAACGCGCTCAATGCGTACCAAGGAAGAAGCCAACGACTACCGCTACTTCCCAGATCCCGACCTTTTACCTGTGCATATTGATACCGCAACTTTTGAACAAATCAAAAACGCCATGCCAGAATTGCCAGTGGCTCGTCGTGAGCGTTTTCAATCGGCGCTTGGCTTACCTGAATATGATAGCCGTATCTTAACCGCTAGCCGTTCGCTCGCTGATTACTTTGAGCAAGTAGTGGCAAAAGTCGGTCATGATAACGCCAAACTGGCTGCCAATTGGATAATGGGTGACCTGCTCGGCGCGCTCAACAAAGATGAAAAAACCATTGAGCAAAGCCCGATTTCAGTGAGCCAATTTGCCAAACTGCTCGAGCGCATCAAGGACAATACGCTATCAGGCAAGCTGGCTAAGCAAGCCTTTATCGCCCTATTCGCTGGCGAAGGCGGTGACGATGACACAGCCGTGGATAAAATCATTGCCGATAAAGGTTTAAAACAAGAAACCGATACAGGCGCGATTAAAGCGATTGTCGAAGACGTGTTGAAAAACAACCAAGCGATGGTCGATGAGTACAAATCAGGTAAAGAAAAAGCCTTTAACGGTCTTGTCGGTCAAGTGATGAAAGCCTCCAAAGGTAAAGCCAACCCGGCGCAAGTTAATCAACTGTTAAAAGAACTAATTGGATAAGTTTGTATTGCAAATTCTGTCATTTTTGGTAGAATAGTACACCTTTCGGGGCGTAGCGCAGTCTGGTAGCGCACTTGCATGGGGTGCAAGGGGTCGCGAGTTCGAATCCCGCCGTTCCGACCAAATTAAAAAGGCTTACGTGTTACGTAGGCCTTTTTCTTTTTGAGTTTTTTTATACCTATTGTCACAGTATTTTTACGTGAATATGACAATAGTTTTTTTGTTTTGATAGATAATCTATTGATAAAATTTTCTCCCTATTTAGCTGTATTTATTTGACTGTATTTATTTGACTGTATTTTTTGAAAAATCATGAGCGCGATCATTAAATCATTCCTTGCTAAGTATAAACTGACAAATTTGGCTGCGGCTTTGGTATGGGTGGTTTTACCCCTCCCCGCGCAAGCCGATAGCGGTCATCAAGCACAAACCAACAAAGATGCGATTGTACGTTCTTGTCCCAATCGTTTATGCCCCGTCGTGCAGACCCTACCCAAAGGCATCAAATTTAGCTGGGTATTAGCCAAAAATGGCTTTGTGAACATTGCCGATTCTACCTTGTGGGTATCCACTGCTGACATCAAATAACTGATTGTATGTTTTCAAATTTTTCTTAAAAAGCCTGTCATGAATATGATGGGCTTTTTTGTTATGATAGTCTAAGCTTAATGTTGAACGAGTCGATTATGCCTTACCCAAAAATCATCATTTCAATTGAAAAACAACAACTTACTTTATGTCTGAGCCCTACTCAATCACAAACTTACCCCATCTCTACCGCCAAAAATGGTATTGGACAACTGCAGGATACTGGCTGTACACCGCTCGGTGCGCACGTGATTAGCGAAAAATTTGGTGATAATTTACCTATCAACAGTGTATTTGTGGCACGACAATTTACCGGCGAAATTTATGACGATGATTTGGCAAATACATTTCCCAATCGAGACTGGATTTTGACGCGGATTTTGTGGTTAGATGGTTATGAAGAAGGCTTTAACAAAGGCGCCAATGAGCAAGGCGTGTGTGATACCAAGGCGCGTTACATTTACATTCATGGCACGCCCAATACCGAGCCGATGGGCATTCCGCTTTCTCATGGTTGTATCCGTATGCGCAATCAAGACATTATCACACTGTATGACCAAGTGGATATTGGTACAGCGGTCGAAATTTTGCCGTAAATTTATCAAAGTTAACCTTAATAATATATTAGAAAAAATTAATAAATATTATTATTGGTTAAAAAAAATTACAAAATAGCTTTTTTTTACTTAGGTTTTAGGCATATAATAGCCGTGTCACATCAATCGGCTTTAACTTTAATAAGGTAGATTGATTATCAAATAACAATGAAAAGGAGCTGATTATGTCAGTCGAAACATTACACAATATCGCAGAAACTCGCCGTTCTATCTATATGCTCAATGACCAATTGCCTGTCTCAAAAGATGAAGTGGTTAAACTGGTTGAACATGCCGTGTTACATACCCCCTCTTCATTCAACTCACAATCAAGCCGCTTGGTGGTATTGTTTGGTGAAGACCATCAAAAACTTTGGCAAATCACCGAAGATTTGCTACGCGCGATGGTGAATGATGATGAAAAATTCAAATCAACTGCCGATAAAATGGCCATGTTTAAAGCCGGTGCAGGGACTATCTTGTATTTTGAAGACCAATCAGTGGTCAAAGGCTTACAAGAACAATTCCCACTTTATGCGCATAATTTCCCAGTATGGGCTGAACACACCAGTGCGATGCACCAATATGCGCTTTGGAACGCCTTAGCCGCGGTCAATATCGGTGCAAACTTACAGCATTACAATGGTGTGATTGATGAAAAAGTGGCAGAAACATGGAACATCGATAGCAACTGGAAACTCATTGCGCAGATGGTATTTGGTGGTATCGCCGCCCCAGCAGGTGAAAAAACCTTTGAACCTATTGAAAAACGCTTAAAAGTTTACGGAAAATAATTTTCCAATACGCGTTTTGATAGGGGTTACAATAAAAGCAAAAAGCCAATATCTGACGGTATTGGCTTTTTTATATAAATTTGATTGCCAATCACTAAAACACTGGGTCAATCAAGCTTTTTTTTCGGCAGCTGTTTATTAGCTTTGAGCAGTAACATCAAGGCAGAGAGCAAAATAATCAGCCAACTTGCCAATAAAACGCCAAACAGCATTTTACCATAACGCGTAAATCCATATTCTTCAGGCAGGTATAAATACCCAGAATACGGCGCTTGTACCAAATCCATAGCAATGGGCGTTGTTAAATTCTCTTGGTTTGCAAAGGTGATGTTATCAAGCCAGCCATTTTCTTGCAGTGTTTTAGCCAATTGGGTAGAAGGCGCTTGTTGCAAATCACTATGTTCAATGCCGACATGCAGGCTACTTAATTTGGAATCCGTGTCATCAAAACTCATCCAATCGATTTTGGCGTGGATAGGTATGGGCGATAAAAAATCGCCAATGCCTTTACCGCCAATCGCAGAAAATACGACGGCAAACAATAACGTCAAGGCAACGCCTGTCTTGGGAACACTTGCGATGAGCATAGCACATACACCCGCCAACACCATCATAAATCCGATATTGGCTAAAGCAAGGTTGGCATAAACATCCAAGTAGCTACCATTACGCTCGGGAGGAATCAACAACAGACCTACAGAAATTAATACAAGCCAGCCTACTGCATGGGCAATGATGGCTTTCTTGGCAATGCGAGACTGCTTATCATAATTTGAAAAACAGATAAACCATAATAAGGCAAAAGCAAAGCTCAATAAAAATTCCACAAAACCGACAATATACATCGTGGTTTCTGTGGTCGGTATCGAGATTAGCGGCTGAATGATGTCGTCCATGACTGACCCAACTAGTAATATAGTGATTGACTGACTGGTGCTTTCTACACAGCCACTACAGCCACTTTTATTTTATTCTCTGTTATTTACATACAATCAAGCCAAACTATGACCAAAACTTTGGCGCATTTTTCACTGTTTTTAGACTCACCGCGCATTGCTCGGCACTCGCTTGCTCACGTCCGCTAAACCAACCCACCGCAAATAGTGCATTTGGGTCGGTTTTGGCTTTCTCAAGATAGTTAGCATGACCGACCACGTTGTCATTATACTCACCGAGTACGTCTTGTGCAGGCTCTAAGTATTGCAAAAAGGCTTTGAGCTTCGTCGCTTTTTTTCCTTTTTTGCCATTGTTTTGGTTGGCAAAAAGCGGCGCAGCAAATTCACTGACATACCGCAGGCTTTTTAGGTCTTTACGCACACCATGCTGGCTGTCAGTATCAAGACTGGCAAATTTATCACTTGCCGCGGCAATCGCGGTAAATAGTTTTTCCAACTTTTTGGCAACTGGGGCTTTGGCTTTTGGGTTATCCGCAGGTACGGGCAAATGGGTAAAACCAATCAGCTCTAAGAGCAGAATTTGAAAGTCATTGGCTCTCACGGCATCAATCGGCATGATATCTATGGCCGTTGACCACTCGACATGCGGTGCACCGACTGATTCTAGTAGGGGCTGGGTTTTTATTTGCAAGATTTCTTTATCGCGATACTCCCCTAACAAGCTAAAGGTTTGTTTGAGTACCATCAGCCAATTTGGGTCGATATAATCTTGGGCAAATTTGAAATGTTTGAGAGCAGTACGCAAACGGCGAATACCGACACGCAGTTGGTGCACTAAGTTGCCATCGGGACTGCCTTCAGCAATTGCAGAGGCATTGGGCAAAATCTGCACTAGGCAGTTATTGACCACTGCCTGCAAAAACGCAAATTGGCTGATGCCTTTGTGTAATTGCAGCACAGCTAAATCCGCTTTGACAGGCTCGGCAAATTGCTTATTCACGAGTAGCAAACTACCCCGCTGGGCTTTGGTAACGGTTGATAAATATAATTTGTATTTTTTGCACCAAGTTTTTGCAATGTCAATCAAATCACTTGGGTCACCTTCAAGCAGCTCAAATTCAATTTCATGAATATCCGATTGGGTTAACCCATGATTATTGGCGGGTTTTTGTGAGTTTAGGCGACCTATGCCAACCTTGCCGATATCATAAGCGATTTCGATGCGGCTGTTATTTTTCTTAATTTGACGAGAAGTACGCTGCACATCGGTAAAATATTGCACGGTTAAGGCTTGAGCGAGCTCATCAAGCGGCATGATGTTAGTCAACTGCGCTACGACTGTTGGCTCTGTAATTAGTGAAACATCGGGCACAAGGCTACTAACATCAAGGGTATCTGGGGTACCCGTCAGGCTCAGCACGGTATTGAGCTCAACGCGTTTGGCAACGCCATCACCGGCTGTTTTGAGGGTTTGTACCCACTGGCTGTCTTCAAAGCGGATACGCAGGGCAATGCCTTTTTTGGCAAGGTCTTGATTGGGGGTATCAAAGTAATACGCAGATAGGCGCTGTTGCTGCGCAGTTTTGGTGTCGATGTTTTTTCTTAAGACGTTTTGTTGATAGCTTGGGACAGCAAACTTGAGTTCTAGTTCGTGCATGATGGTGTCGATTAACCTATATAGCTAACGGATAAAACACCATCATAGCACAACTTTGCTTTTTAAAAATAACCACTTGGCTCATTTGTTAGCGGTAAAATTTTAAAGCATTTACATAACGCCCTATGATAAGTGATGACCCGTTATGCAATCACATCCAAACCTTCTTCTTTGAGCGATTTTTGTACTGCAGGTTGTGACTCCACGTTGTTAATCAGTTTTGCCAAATTCCGATACCCAGATAAATCCAATTTTAGCAAATGCGCCCAGCGCAAGGTGACATACAGATACACGTCAGCAATAGTAAACTCGCCTGACATATAGTCTTTATCAGCCAAGTTATCATTGGCGATTTTAAAAATTTCAATGACCCGTTGTTGCGCTTTTTCAGCGACTTTAGGCTGTAACTCTTTATCGTCGATAAATGCCCCTGCGTAAAATAAGGGTAAAAAAGCTTTATGCACATCGGCATTGGCGTAGCCGAGCCATTGGTGAGCTTTGGCTTTTTGTTTATCACTGCCTTTACCAAAAATATGGGCTTGGGGGAATTTTTCGTCAAGGTAGTGTAAAATCGCCACGTTTTGCGCCAAATAAAAATCGTCCGTTTCTATTGCTAGCAGTGGCACTGTCCCTTGTGGATTTTTGGCAAGATAATCTGGCTTTTTTGCATCTGCATGGCTGATGAGCTGTAAGTCGTAATCCACTCCTGTCAGGTTAAGCGCCGTATGCGGCACAAATGAACACGCGCCTTTAAATCCGTATAATTTTAATTTTTGCATGATTTTCTCTTTGGGTTTGCTAATAAAGTAAAGTCAGGTATTGATATAAAAAAAATCCATTTTAAGCTATCATAACCACAAAATTTTGATGAATTTTGTAATAAATATTTACACTGACCCTCGATCAAATAGGTTTTTTAATAAATGTCAAACGCTACCGCTGACCAAACCCAGTCTACCCAACTCACCAAAAACCCAAGCAAAAAAATCAAACCCACCGCGCGGGTGCGTAAACGTTTGCAAGACGCCCCACCCGTTACCCTAACAGTGACCAATCTTGCCCATGACGGACGGGGCGTGGCAAGTTACGGTGACCAACCCGACCATCACCTCGATAAGCATGGCAAAAAAGTATTCGTTAGCTTTGCGCTGCCCAACGAGACCGTGAGCGTCAAAATCACAGGCTCACGTAAAAGTATGGAAGAAGGTGACGCGGCTCTCGTACTGGCAAACCCAAACCCTGAACGCACCACCCCACCTTGCCCGCATTTTGGGGTGTGTGGTGGCTGTAGCTTACAGCACTGGCAACCCGATGGACAGATTCAATTTAAGCAATCGGTACTGGCAGAGCTGCTCGAGCACCAAGCCCATATCCAGCCTGAACACTGGCTTCCTCCATTGGTGGCTGACCGTTTAGGCTATCGCACCAAGGCACGTATGGGCGTGCGCTATGTCGAGAAAAAAGGCACAGCATTGGTCGGTTTTCGTGAGCGCGCCAGCAATTTTTTGGCAAATTTAAATGAATGCCATGTGCTTGACCCGCGTGTCGGCTTTGAGATTGAACCGCTAAAAGCGCTTATTAGCTCGCTTGACGCCCGTGACCATATTCCACAGCTTGAGTTAGCGATGGGTGAAACGCTTGATGATGTTATCGATAGCAAAAAATCCATCGCCGTCATTGTCCGTCACATGGTGGATTTAGGTGAGCATGATATCGCAAAACTGCAAGCTTTTTTTGCCGAGCGTAACTGGCAGTTATTTTTACAGCCCAAAGGTAGCGACACGGTACATCGCATTGACCAGTTATATGAGAACACGCCTAATGCGCGCCCATCAAGCCTGACTGTGCCACCGACGGGCGGTTTGTTTTACCGCTTGCCCGAGTTTGATGTGACGTTTGAATTCTCGCCACTGGATTTTACCCAAGTCAATTTGTCAGTCAATCGTAAAATGACCAAGCTGGCAATTGATTTGTTAGATTTGCAGCCAGGCGAGCGAGTGCTTGATTTGTTTTGCGGCTTGGGCAATTTTAGTCTGCCACTGGCGCGTCAAGTGGGTGATACTGGCTTTGTGATGGGGGTGGAAGGTAGCAGTGAGATGACACAGCGTGCCAAAATGAATGCCACCGCCAACGGCTTGCACCATACCGACTTTTTTGCCCAAGATTTGACCAAAGATTTCTCGAGTGAGCCTTGGGTTGGGCAAGTCGATGCACTGCTGATTGACCCACCCCGTTCAGGTGCCTTAGAAGTGATGCAGTATCTGGATAAATTCAATGCCAAACGCATCGTCTATGTGTCGTGCAATCCAATAACCCTAGCCCGCGATACCGCCGTGCTACTTGAAAAAGGCTACAAGCTCACCCATGCGGGGGTGATGGATATGTTCCCGCACACAGGGCATGTGGAAAGTATTGCACGCTTTGAGAGACGCTAAAATTTGGCTTTATTCATACAATTCATATAGCGTACGTTGACTTTATCAGCGTACCATTTGGTATTGTAATCGCGGCTGAGTTTTGCCCCAGAGATGACCACCTGTGGCATGATGGCAGTAGGTGCGTTTTTGCCAGTTTTCATTTTGTAAAGACTACCAATGGTGCGATAGGTTTCGGTATTTTCAAAATCTTGGCTTTTTTCTTTTGCCAAGTCTATACGCACTTGTCGCTCCGTCAGGCTAATCATGCCTTGCTGAATCATTGATATCAGCGCCTGCTCACTTTGGCTGATATTGGCACTGATTTTATTGCCTTTTTCATAAATCAATAAATCGCCATCATAGTCTATTTCGGCTTTGGACAACTCTTTTAGCATTTTTTGAAAAGCGGCATTACGGCTTGAATACATCCCTGAGTTGTAGTCAGCGAAGCGATAAATCGGGTCTTGATAATTGGCTTTATACAGTAGTAAGCGATGGATACCATAGTACAATCCGCCATATTGGCTATATAGGTCTTTACGCAGTTCAAGGTTATTGCCATTCATCCGGCGATGGTCGCGCGCATAACTTACTTGCACCTGCATTGAGCCTAACGTGGTAATCGGGTCTAATTTTTCTTCAATATCCCCGCCCACCAATTTGGTGACGCTGTTCAGCTTGCTGGCATAATATTTGCTTGAAAAATACGCAAACATCTGATGATAAATGTCGTCAAGTTCTTCTTCGGTTTTGACTTTAGCAATTTGTTTTTCAAAGCTGTTATCGGGCGTTGGCTCAGTTTTTAGCATGGTGCGAAAATACGGCGCCAGCGTTGAGCCTAATTTTTCTTCCAACTCCTCATTCATCGCTTTTAGGCTTGATTGCCCTAAATTCGGAACGGGCGGATTGGCTTTAAAATTGGACTCTTGGTCGATAATGGCGACAGCGGTACAAATATTTTGCGCGTTTTTTTCTATTTTTAGGGTATCAAATATTTGGTTGATGTCTTGTGCCCAGCTTTTGCTATCTTGCCCACGTTTGGGAATCAGTTTGGCAATTTGTTTGGCACCAATGGGCGAGTTAACGTCGGTTTGCGTTTGAAAATAATCACACGCTGTCAACCCAAGCGGTAGAGTCAGCGTTATTGCCAACATCGACAGGGTTTTACCAAAGTTCGCAAGGCTTTTTGAGCGGGTCATGGTAAAATCTGACGCTACAGTAGTCGCATTTGTAACAAAATGAGATGGTAATTTCATTAAACTCACCTATACTGAACAAGATAGTTTTATCTTAATTTGGATTGAGATTCACTCAAATCACTGATTGGGTCGTTGCCTAACACTCATTTGAGTGATACAAAAATTTTATCGACGGTTTGACTTGCAATTGTTTGCTAATAGACACATCTTAATAAAATTAACACATGAGTAAGCGTAATAAAGTTAGTGTTAAATGGCTAAACATGGGCAACCCTAAAACGGTTAAGATATATAAAGTGACTATGGCATTTACTTTATTTTAACCTTTAACATTTATTTTAAGGCTTAACACGCCCAAAACCAACGCACTATCATAGCTAAAACGCGCTGCTATAGCGACTACTCTGTCATATTTTATTATGGCTAGCGCAGTATCAAATCAAATTTAATCACACAAAAATTCACAGGGAAAGTGAGTTGATAATTTTAAATGAACAAGGTTAGTTTTTTTGCTCTTTGAGGAAATCTGGTAAGTAAGGTGTAGAATTGACATGGTAAAAATACGAGAAAGTTTGCCGCTATTGGATGGAAAAGACGTTGATCATGATAGTACCACGATGATTGCGAGTATCACTGCCAGCCAGCGTCATTTCACCCATACTGACTTGCCCATTCTCTCTGAGCCTGCTAGCCACATCATCGATGAGCATACCATTGATACCGAAGCTTGGCTGGCATCGATGGCAAAACGCGCTCATCTCACTGAGCTGCCTGAGCTGACCAAAGCCTGTCAACTACTCAAAAATCAAGATTTAAGTACCGAAAGCAACCGCTCTAATGCGTTTTTGACTGGGATTGGGATTGCCGATATTTTGGGTTATCTGTACCAAGATGAAGACACACTTGTTGCTGCGATGTTATATCGTGCCGCGCGTATCCAAATTTTTACCCCCAAACAAATCCAAGCCACCTTTGGCGATGAAGTCGCAGAGCTAGTCCAAGAGACCCTAGCGCTGGGGCGACTGTCGGATTTGATAGAGAACAACAAGCGCTTAGAAGACCACTTTAACAACAACCAACGCGAGCAGTTATCGGGCATTTATAACATGCTCATCTCAATGACCAACGATGTGCGTGTGGTGCTCATCAAATTGGCTGAGCGTACTTTTGCGATGCGAGAGCTGTCGTATGCCAGCCCAGAGCGTCAGCAACGGGTCGCCCGTGAGGTCATGACAATCTACGCGCCGCTAGCGCATCGTATGGGTATTGCACAGCTTAAATGGGAGCTTGAGGACTTATCATTTCGTTATCTTGCGCCTGACCGCTACAAAGAAATCGCCAAATTACTCTCTGAAAAACGTAGCGAGCGCGAAACCTATATCGATCGGGTTGCCCAACAACTGCGCGAGGCGTTAGCTGCCCAAGGGATTGACGGGGAAATCACCGGTCGTGTCAAACACATCTATTCGATTTATCGTAAGATGAAACTCAAATCACTGTCGTTTGACCAGTTATATGATATCCGCGCACTGCGGGTACTGGTGCATAACAATGCCGATTGTTATCACGTATTGGGGCTGGTGCATGGTTTATGGCGCTATATTCCCGAACAGTTTGATGACTATATCACCAACCCAAAAACCAATGGCTATCGCTCGCTACATACCGCGGTGATTGCCGAGAACAAATCGCTGGAAGTACAAATTCGCACTTTTGACATGCACTATGAAGCCGAACTTGGCATGTGTGCACACGTCAATTACAAAGAAGGCACCAAAAACAAAAAAGACGACTATCTGACCAAAAAAATTAGCTCACTGCGTCAGTTATTGCTCAATCAAGAAAATGCTGACAATCATGACCCCTTAAAATTTGTATTAGATAAACATGTTGAGCATGAGCATGGCGAGCTCGATGAAGAAGAACAAGTCGTTGATTTTGGTGAATTCGAGCGGATTTATGTGTTTAGTCGTGATGGTGACATCATCGAATTGCCCAAAGGCTCAACTGTGCTCGATTTTGCCTATCATGTGCATACCCATGTCGGCAATCGCGCCCAAGCCGCTCGCGTCAACAAACGCTATGTGCCGCTGACCTATCAGCTCAAAACAGGCGAACAAGTTGAGATTATTACCAAGCAATCACGCGAGCCAAACCGTGATTGGCTAGTGGCATCCTTAGGTTATATCAATACCAGTCGCGCTCGCAGCAAACTGCGCCAATGGTTTAATAAGCAAGACCGTGATAAAAATATCGAAACAGGTAAGCACATATTAACCAAAGAATTGGCGCGCATGTCGGTACACCCTAACAGTATCGATTTAAATGATTACGTCAAATTTTTTAATGCCAAAAACAGTGATGATATTTTGGTAGGGCTAGTCAATGGCAACGTTGAATTGCATAATTTGACCGGTCATATCAGTCGTCATTTAGATTTAGAACCCGAAGTCACTGATACTGAGCTTATCCCCAGCATTCACCCCAAAGCCACAGGCAAGCTAGATGCGTATAAAATCGAAGTCGATGGCTTAGATAACATTGCTATTCACTTGGCAAATTGCTGCTCGCCTGTGCAAGGTGAGCCAATTGCGGGTTATATCACCCAGTCCAATGGCGTATCCGTCCACCGCAGTGATTGCGTCGAATACGAGCGACTGGTGGAGCGTGAGCCTGAACGCGCTATTAGTGCTGCTTGGTATGGCAATAAAGGCAAAAGCCAATTGGTACAAATATACCTTGAATCGTATGACAGGCGGGGCTTGCTCAAAGACTTGACCCAAATCATCGACCAAGAAAATGTCAATATCCGCCAAGTTGATACCCTAAGCGGGGATGATGATATCGCGCGGTTGAATTTTACCATAGAAGTAACGGGGCTAAGTCAGTTGTCCAAGCTGCTAGCAAAACTAGAGCAGCAACATGGTATTATCTTGGCGCGTCGTATCGTCAATAACAACAAGTCTTAATGCTTTAAATAGGAGTCACACGGCATATGCCAGAATTGCCCGAAGTGCAGACGACAGCGACGAGTCTGCAACCTTTGCTCAATCAAACCGTTGAAAAAGTTAGCGTCTTTCAGCCCAAATTGCGCTGGGCGGTGCCTGATGACTTGGTGAGTTTGGTAGATTATCAACTTGTCGACATTGAGCGCCGAGCCAAATATCTGATTCTCACCTTTAAACGTAAAGGCGGCGCGGTGCAAAAAAAACTGCTCATCCACTTGGGGATGTCGGGTAGCTTACAGCAGCATCCTGTGGGGTTTGACAAGCGTAAACACGATCACGTGATTTTGACGTTTAATGATGGCAAAAAACTCACCCAACTGCATTATCATGACCCACGGCGGTTTGGCATGTTACTGTGGCTGGATGACTATGAAGACAAGCTGATTACCCATTTGGGTGTAGAGCCATTGTCAGAAGACTTTAGCGCTGACTATCTATATCACCATATCCACAATCGCAAAAAACTGATTGAACGCCCCATCAAATCGGTGATTATGGCACAAGAGATTGTGGTCGGTGTGGGCAATATCTATGCAACTGAAAGCCTATTTTTATCAAAAATTCATCCGTTGACCCCTGCCTATCTCATCAGCCATGAACAGCTGACCACCTTGGTCGCCCATATTCGACAAGTCCTACAAACATCAATTGAAAAAGGCGGCTCAACGTTAAAAGATTTTACCGTAGCGGATGGACAAACGGGGTATTTTCAGCAGACGTTATTGGTGTATGGGCATAAAGGCGGTAATTGCCCAAGCTGTGGCGCTACCATTGAAAACGTCAAAATCAATCAGCGTGCCAGCACGTTCTGTCCCACTTGCCAGCCGCTGATAAACCGCAAAAAAACAGTGAAAAAACCACTCAAAAAAACGCTCAAAAAACCGCTCAAAAAATAACGAGTCTGCATTAACGTAAAAAAACCTGCGGCAAAGACAATTTTACTTGATAATTCTTGGCAAAATTGATGTAATGTTCCTGAACTATTCAGCAAAAACCTAGCAAAACTTGTTAGGTACAACCTGTCAGTCGACCCCAGTTATTTGGTTATCTAGTTGCCTAATTATTTATTTAGCTAGTTACCTCGTTAATGGGGGCTTGCTGCCAGTTAGGAACCTGCTATGAAACGATTAAATACGATTGCGTCAGCCGTAGCCTTGATGATTGCAACGATGACTTGCAGCTTTGCCGCTACCGAAATTGATGAAAAAGATTTTGGTCCAACCTATGGCTCCATGGTCGCTGATACCATTGTGGGTAAGCCATTGGGCGCATTGGCAGTGGTGGGCGGCGTGGTGACGGCGATTGCCAGTATGCCATTTACCATCTATAACGATGAAATCGATCAGGTAGAACGCAAGCTGATTCTTGAGCCACTGGCGGCACTCGATCGCTGCTTGGGCTGTACCCCTGCTGAAGACCAGTATTTTCGCTCACAGCGCCCTAATAATAACCAAGTGCGCGTCATCGTTGATGGGCCTTCTGAGATTTTAATCGACACCAACCAAAAAGTTGTCGTTAAAACCCCTTAGTTTTTTCGTCAACGATTCAAGCAAGCAATTGGCCGCCGCTGATTGCTTTTTTTATGACTGTTATGTTCATGATAACTTTTTTGCACCCATAAATTGTTTGCTATAGTCGCTTTTAAACGAGTCTTATCATCATTTGTCAACATTTGGCTTACTGCTCGTATAAAAAAGCGCTCGTATAAGCTTGTATAAAAAGTTGATTACCAAGGAAGATAACAGTCATGTCGAACCTAAATCTAAAAACACCGTCAGCATTAGCCACACTCCCTACGCAGCAAACCATTCAAATAGCCACCAAACACCCTGCCACCCTGGCGGCGACTATATTTCGACCTAATACGGTCAAAGCAGCAGTGATGATTGCGCCGGCAACAGGTATCAAACGGCAGTTTTATCAAAATTTTGCGCAGTATTTAATGGAGCATGGCTATGGCGTCATCAGCTATGACAATGAAGATATTGGCGAGTCGATGCAAGGCAACATCAAGCACTCTAATGCGTCACTGATTAGTTGGGGGCGCTACGATATGACTGCGGTGCTTGATAGGCTGATTCAAGAGTTTCCCAACACCACCTATCATTTGGTCGGTCATAGCGCGGGCGGTCAATTATTTGGTTTGATGCCCAATCATCACAAGCTCACATCCGTGTTTAACGTTGCCTGTTCGTCTGGGCGAATCCGCAATATGGCGATGCCGTATCGTGCCAAAGCCATGTGGTTTATGGATGTATTTATTCCTGTGTCCAATGTGTTGTTTGGCTACACCCAATCAAGCAAAATTGGCATGGGCGAAGACTTGCCCAAAAACGTTGCCAAACAGTGGCGAGATTGGTGCAATGGCGCAGGCTATATCAAAACCGCCTTCGGTAAAACAGTGAAAACCCACTATTACAATGAGGTTAACTTGCCTGCTATGTGGGTGAATGCCCCAGATGATGATATCGCCAATGATAAAAATGTCGCCGATATGATTCGGGTGTTTCCCAACATGCAAGCCACCACCCAAACGCTAAAACCCAAAGATTATGGCTTACAGCATATCGGTCATATGAAGTTTTTTAGCCGACAAAACCAGCTACTTTGGCAGCAAACCCTTGATTGGTTGCACCAACATGGGTAATTAAACAAGAGGGATGGTGATTATGTCCCTTGTTTGACGCTAACAGTAGGATGAAAACAGCACGCTAAACCCTATCATTTTAAAAGATAGATTGCTAAAAACCCACGCGGTTAAAACGGCACGGGGCTTTCCCATTCCATCCACACACCCGTATTGGGATGTTTTAAACGTAATTTGTGTGCATGTAAGCAAAGCCTAGGCGATAAATCAAACGCTTGACCGTCCAATACATCTTGCGCATAGATAGGGTCGCCAAGCATTACATGCCCGATATGCAGCATATGCACGCGTAGTTGATGACTGCGCCCTGTGACCGGATACAAGGCGACACGGCTAACTGCCTTACCCTCACGCAGTTCGTGGTGCAAGGTTTCATATTTCGTATAGGCGCGTTTATCCCAACTCATATCGACGATATGCTTGGGTTTTTGGGGTGGGTCGTAGCGCACCGGCACATCGATTTCGCCTTGCTGCGGCGGCGTTCCCCAGACCAGCGCTTGGTATTCTTTGCTCGGAATACGGTCGATAAATTGTTTGCTGATATGGGTTTGCGCCTCGCTGTGGCGCGCAAAAATAATAATCCCTGAGGTGTCCATATCAAGTCTGTGAATGAGTTTGACGTTTGGGTCGGCTTTGAGCAGTCGCGATTGTAGGCTGACTTTTAACGCTTTACCATCGACGGATAACAGCCCGTGCGGTTTGTCGATGACCCAAATGTCGTCATCGCGATACAAGGTAACAGATTTGGCAAAATCATCAAAAAAGCTTTGCGGCTGCTGACTTTCTTCAAGATTACGCTGTGCAATGGATTCTGGGGTTAACGCTTGGGGGAGTTGTCGCATGGGTGGTTTTTAGTCTCTAAAATCTATTTGATCGAAAATTGATAGTCTTTAAATCACTATTTGCGCTTTGACCTTTGGCAAACTTTGCCAAAGGCAACTGTCCAAACGCAATTAAAAATCCTTTGGCAAATTTTTTATGTGCAACCGTTATGCTTTCGCCATTATCGCAAAGACTTCTTTTGCCGCTTGCAAGGTCGCATCCAAGTCTTCTTGCGAATGCTCACTACTTATAAAGGCTGCCTCAAAGGCGGATGGCGCAAGATACACACCGCGATCGAGCATACCGTGGAAGAAGGTCGCAAATTTTTGCGCATCGCATTGGCACACCTCTTCAAAGTTTTGTGGCAATGTATCGCTATCAGTAAAAAACAGCCCAAACATACCGCCACAGCGTGTGGTCTTAAGGCCAATACCCGCATCCTTCGCCAACTGTTCAAGATTATCAGTCAAATAAACGACTTTTTCACTTAATGCTTCATAAAAACCCTCAGCCGTGAGCAAATCAAACATGGCAATACCGGCACGCATCGCCAGTGGATTGCCTGATAAGGTGCCTGCTTGATACACGCCGCCTAACGGTGCGATACATTCCATAATCTCACGTTTACCACCAAACGCCCCGACTGGCAGACCTGCACCGATGATTTTACCAAACGTGGTCAAGTCTGGTGTGATACCAAAATGGGCTTGCGCTGACTGTAAGCCAACCCGAAACCCAGTCATCACTTCATCAAAAATTAACACAGCGCCATGCGCGGTACACTCGGCACGCAAGGTATCGTGAAATTGTTGCGTGGGTACAATCATGTTCATGTTGCCGGCGATAGGCTCGACAATCACACAAGCGATGTCATTGCCAAATTGCGCAAAGCAGTCTTTGATGGCTTGCGGGTCGTTGTAACGAATGGTGAGGGTATGTTTGGCAAAATCTGCAGGGACGCCTTTTGAGCTGGGTTCACCGATATCTAGCATGCCCGAACCCGCTTTGACCAGTAGACTGTCGCTATGACCGTGATAACAGCCTTCAAATTTGACAATTTTGTCGCGCCCTGTATAGCCACGTGCTAGCCGAATGGCGGACATGGTGGCTTCAGTACCTGAGCTGGTCATACGGATTAATTCAACACTGGGAATCAATTCACAGATTTTGTCCGCCACCGTGGTCTCAAACGTGGTGGGGGCGCCAAAGCTTAACCCGTCATCTGCCGCATTTTTGACCGCTTCGATAATATGGGGGTGGGCATGACCCAAAATCATCGGTCCCCATGAGCCTACATAATCTATGTAGGGTTTGCCCTCGGTATCATACATTTTGCTGCCACGGGCACGGCTGATAAACACGGGCGTACCCCCCACGCCTGCAAACGCCCGCACAGGTGAATTTACACCGCCAGGGATGTGGGCTTTGGCTTGTCTAAACAGTAATTGGTTAGTTGTCGAGTTGTTTGAGTTATTTGAATTCATGGGGCTCTCAGCTGGATAAATTTTTGCCTATTTTAACAAAATTCGGGGGTATTGAATACGCTTGCCGCCTATCTTGACTTTGGCTGGCGAAAAATAGGCGATTGTCGATAAAAAAATGTGGTTTTGGCTTTTTTGATATGTCCCCACCTTTTGGCAGCAGTGGTTTGGCGGCAATAGTAGCGAACTACTTGCTGCTATCTTTAACGCTAAAAACCCCAATGCCGTGCACTGGGGTTATTGTGTTGTTGTTTTGCGGTGTTTGACCCATTATTTTACTGGGTAATTATTTGTGGGCTTTAAACGAGATATTGGGTACTGCCAATTCGTTATATTCGCCTTTTTCATATAAAGCCCCGGCACGACCCACAATCAATGGGTCAACTGTCCCCACGACTTTAGGGTCTTTATTGTCGTAAGGTAGTTTGCTAAGTACATAGCGCATGGCATTCAAACGCGCGCGTTTTTTATCGGTTGACTTGATGACAATCCAAGGTGACTCTGCACTGTCCGTGTTAAAGAACATGGTTTCTTTGGCAAGGGTGTAATCATCCCATTTGTCGAGTGACGCTTTATCAATCGGTGAGAGTTTCCATTGTTTGAGCGGATGGGCTTCACGCTCGGCAAAACGGCGGCGCTGCTCTTCACGACTGACTGAGAACCAAAATTTGATTAAATGAATACCTGAGCTAATCAGATGTTTTTCAAACTCTGGGACTTGGCGCATAAAGTCATTGTATTGCTCTTCGGTACAAAAACCCATGACACGCTCGACACCAGCACGGTTATACCATGAACGGTCAAATAGCACGATTTCGCCCTTGGTCGGTAAATGCTGGACATAACGCTGGAAGTACCATTGACCCGCTTCTTGCTCGGTGGGTTTTTCAAGGGCGACGACTTTGGCACCGCGCGGGTTTAGATGTTCCATAAAGCGTTTGATGGTACCGCCCTTACCTGCGGCATCACGACCTTCAAAGATGATGACGATTTTTTGCCCGCTATCTTTGACCCATTTTTGCAGTTTTAATAGTTCGACTTGTAGCTCGTATTTTTGGGCTTCATAGTTTTTGCGTGACATACGGTTTTTGTAGGGATAACCGCCTTCACGCCAGTTGTCCGCCAATTCGTCGTCTTTGTTGATTTTGCTTTGCACGCTAGTGGTTTGGCTGCCAAATAGTTTTTTGACTTCGTTGATTTCATCGTTGGACATACCATTGATCAGCGCTTGCAAGTGCTCTGCCATTTTCTCGACATTGCCTGTGGTTAGGTCTTTATTCATGATGCTTTCGATGGCGCGTTTTTTGGCGTTGGCTTTTTCACTCACCCCTGCTTGCTGCGACTGCTCAAGCAACACTGTGGGGTCGGTCTCATAAGGTTGGTCAATACGCTCGGTCGATGGTGTTTTAGTGCTGCGGCGCGCTGGGGTGTTGGTAGCTAGGGTCTTGGTAGACTGCGAATTTTGGGGCTTCGCTTTATCCGTTTTGGCATTGTCAGTTTTGGCGCTATTTACCGCTGTGCTATTGGGGGGATTTGCCATGTCTCACTCCTTAAATTCAATGGTCGGTTGCTGGGTTGAAGTAAAGTGTAACAAATTATTTACTATTGACTATAGACCATTTAAAACCAAGCCACAATCGCTTTTTGCCCGATATTCTGGTCATACTTTTTACTTGTAGTCGAGTCAAAAAAGGCGTTTAATAACCTTAGGTATATAAGGGAATTAGTCATCGGGTGAGGATAAATTGGATGACTAAATATCTTCAAGCTTTAGCACATCATAAGCAGGGGTTTCATACGGGTGTGCCTGTTTTAACGCTTGCACCACCGCTTTGAGGCACTCATCTGCAACCACCATCTCGACTCGCCATTCTTCGATTGTTTGTAATTGATTGGTGGTACCAATAAAGGCTTGATTGCCTGCCAATGGCATAAACTGTCCTGTACCCAACACCTGCCAACAGCAATACTGATAATTGCCAATCTGCCCTGCCCCTGCGTCAAACAAGGCTTGCTTTACAGCGTCTAAATAATCTGTCGGTATGTATGTGGTGAGTTTATACATGGGTTGCCTTATTAAACTGTTAAGCCGTTAAGCCCTATCATCATGGTTTTGTATTTGTTTTAATCTAGCTTTAATCTAACATAGTTTTTTTGCAAAAAGCCATTTGCTAATCCGTTTTGTCCCCTATCGTTAAATCCGCTTACCAAAAAAATTATCCGTTAAACTAGCTATACATTATACAATATTGTATAATATATATTATTGTGAAATACTTAGGTGGCGTATGTTGTTATTTTCTATTGCAGATTATAGTCATCCATTGGTGGGTGGTATGTTGATTGGGCTCTCTGCGGTTATGCTGTGGTGGAGTATTGCCAAGATTGCTGGCATCAGTGGCATTGTCGCCAGTCTCTGGCAGCCAAACTCACCCGATTTTGCTTGGCAATTGGCGTTTTTTGTGGGCTTGCTAGTATCGCCTTGGCTGGTTGGTCAGTTATTTGGCTTGCCAACCATCACGGTATCATCATCGCCTTGGCTGTATGTCATCGCAGGGTTATTGGTCGGTGTGGGCACGCGGATGGGCTCAGGGTGTACCAGTGGTCATGGTATCTGTGGCAATGCGCGCTTTTCACCCCGTTCATTGGTGGCAACCATTGTTTTTATGTCCGCAGGGTTTGTGACGGTGTTTATCGGTCGTCATTTATTGTCATTGATTTAATTGAGGCGTTAGGGGCATCTATTATGCGAAAAGAAATTGTGTTATTGATCAGTGCTATCTGTGGGTTGGTGTTTGGTACGGGGTTGATTGTCAGTGATATGGCAAACCCAAAAACCGTGCAAAGCTTTCTTGATCTCGCAGGCGATTGGAACCCTGCGTTGATGTTGGTGATGGTTGGCGCGCTCATTGTCGCCACCATCGGTTTTAACTTAAGTCGCTTAAAAAAGACCAGTCTATCGGGTGCGCCGTTTCCACCGATTCGCCGCGGTATTGATAAGCGCTTGGCGATTGGGTCGATGATATTTGGAATCGGTTGGGGCATCGCTGGTATCTGCCCTGCCCCTGCGGTGGTTCTCATGGGCATGGGCATCTGGCAAGGGGTGGTGTTTTTTATCGCCATGCTAGTGGGTATGGGAATAGTGATAGCGTTTGATAAAACCCAATCAGTTTAGTCATCAGCAGGATGAAATAACCGATAGAACCCACCGGCCATGAGCCAACTGGCTAGTTGCTGTGGCGTTTCTGTTTGCCCTTGCCGCACCCAATGAATATAGGTGTGATACAGCATTCCTGAGGCAAATACCAGATTGTACTCCCCGCTTTTATCCTGACTTGGCGCTGTCGTAGCTTGGCAAGTCAATGACTGCTTTTTGCGGTATTCGACAAAAATTTTGCTATTGAGCAGCGTATCTAAAATCAGCCCTTCAAAGCCTTGATTGAGCAAAATCTTGGTCGATAACTCAAACTTGCTCAGATAGTCAAACACTTGTCGCAAAAACGCATAAAACTCGGACTCGCTTGCCGCCGTCAAGTCGATAAAAGGAAAATCATGCTCAATCTGCGCCAAATAGTCTTTGAGTAACGCAAGTTTGCTATCGTAATTGCGGTAATACCCCATGCGACTCACGCCTGCCTTTTGGGTCAGCTCGGTGACGCTGATATCGGCAAATGGGGTGGACTCCATGAATTTGAGCAGCGCTATGGCGAGCGAACGTCTGACCACGGTATTGGCATTGCCCATGATATGCGCCTGCTGTCCAAAATCACTCAAACTCGACTCAATACTCGTACCCGTGGGCGATGAAAGCGGTATGAAGGTTGGCTTTGGCACGCGTTAATCCTTTCAACTCAATCCTTTACTTAATTTATCAAAACAAAACAAACCCAAATGTCACAGTTGCAGCAGCCTGCTGAAAAATTAGTATACCCTAATCAGGTAGCGGGTTGAACTGTTTAGCGGTCAACCGCTGTTATACAAAGACAGATACAGCCAAAAAGCCACTGCAAAGTAGCCCGCGGCTGGTCAGCTATAAGGACAACTATTCAAGATAACTATTAAGGACAACTATTAAGGACAACTATTAAGGAAAATAAGGAAAGCGATACATGGAAGGTCAATCATTTGATACGGATTTTTTGGTCATAGGCTCAGGCTTTGGCGGTAGCGTCTCGGCGATGCGACTGACCGAAAAAGGCTATCGCGTGATTATCGCTGAGCAAGGCAAGCATATTTCTCCTGAAACCATGCCCAAAACCGTGCGCGATATCAAGCAATTTTTGTGGTTGCCTGCGCTCAAGTACAAAGGTTTTTTTTTCGCTTCAGCTATTTAAGCATGTCATGGTGCTGCATGGTAACGCGGTGGGCGGTGGCTCAATCACTTATGCCAACACCTTATTACAACCAGAAGACAAAATTTGGCAACAAGGTAGCTGGGCTGGGCTTCACGACTGGCAAGCGGTGATGCCACAACATTATGAGACCGCCAAACGGATGCTAGGGGTGAGCCAAAACAAAGAAATCGGCAATGCCGATTTGATGCTACAAAAAATGGCAAACCTGAGCGGCGTGGGCGATAGTTTTTATCTCACCGATGTGGGCGCCTACTTTAGTGACCATGACAAGTATGCTCACCCTTCTGTCAATGGTGACCCGTATTTTGGCGGCGCAGGTCCTAAGCGCAGTCCTTGTATAGGCTGTGGTGGCTGTATGGTCGGCTGCCGTTATGGCGCCAAAAATACCCTCGATAAAAACTACCTGTATTTCGCCCAAAAAAATGGCGCTACCCTGCTCGCTGAAACCAAAGTCACGGATATAGTACCGATAGCAGATGCTAGCAAATCGCCAAGCGACCCTGCCTATCAAAACGGTTCGCAAGGCTATCGGGTGACGCTGCAATCAGCGGATAAAGGTGAGTATCAAATCACCACTCAACAGATTGTGTTGTCAGCCTCCAGCCTCGGTAGCCAAAAACTGCTGTTTGAGCAGCGCCATAAAGGCAATATGCCCCATATTTCCCCTTATCTTGGCAAGCGTATCTATACCAACGCTGAATCTTTGCTAGGCGTACGATTTTTGGATGACCAACATGGCGCTATGAGCGATGGCGTGGCTATTGGCTCTGGGATTTATTTGGGCGATGGCACACACATTGAGGCGACACGCTATCCTGAAGGCTTTAATATTGCCTCCTTTTTGGCGACGTTAAGCAATTATAAAAACGGCAAAAAAATACCGCTACTGGCTTGGTTATGGTGTTTTATAGTGCAGTTTATCGTCAAGCCCCGTCAGGCGTGGCGTGCATTTCGACCGCATAATATGGCAAAACAAAGCCTTATCTTGCTATGTATGCAAAGCACGCCGTATGAGCTTGAAATGCGCTATCAAAAAAGCCCGTGGTGGCGGGCTTGGTTGGGTAATCGCTACCAGATGCAAACCCATGGCCCTGCCATCCCCGCCTTTATCCCAGAAGCCAGCGCGTTTGCCGAGCAGATGGCAACCCAAATGGGGGGAGTCGGTTATGGCGTGTTGTCGGAAGTATTTTTGAATATCCCAACCACCGCACATTGTATGGGTGGGATTTCGCTAGGCAATTCTGCAGCAGATGGCGTGGTCGATAAGTACCACCGATTGTTTAATTATCAAGGGTTTTATGTCTGCGATGGCGGCAATATCTCGACCAACTTGGGCGTCAACCCAAGTCTCACCATAACAGCGTTGATAGAGCATGCCATGAGCCATATTCCGCACAAATCAACCCAGTCACCGTACCCTGCGGATGCCACAAGGCAAAACGTGGCGCTTGTTTAAAAAGATGCTAGCAAGATACCGACTTAACTGCTATGTTGAGTTAAAATTTAACTAAATGATTGGGATAATACACATGACACCTCAAGACAACTCAGATGCAACTAATTCGGATGCAACTATCAATACCATGCAGCAGCAGTTCGACATCATGCGAACGGCTAGCCGCCAAGACCAACATGTCGATTGGTCAATTCGTAGTGCGCGGCTAAAAAAGCTAGAACAGCTGGTGATGGACAACCAAAGCGAGATTATCACCGCTATTCATGCCGACTTTGGACAACGCCCAGCGGCTGAAACTACCATGCTTGAACTGTTCCCAACGCTTGAAGCCATTCGTTATACACAAAAGCACGGCAAGGCTTGGTCTGCCAAACAGCCCGTCAAAACTGGGATTTGGTTTTTGCCCGCTCGTAGCTATATCCAGCCACAGCCGTTAGGGCTCGTAGGCATTATCGCACCTTGGAACTATCCGCTGTATTTGGTGATTGCGCCGCTGGCTGCCGCATTGGTGGCAGGCAATCGTGCGATGCTCAAAGTCTCAGAAGCGTCACCGAACTTTGAGCAGTGGCTGGCTGATGCATTACCCAAATACTTTGCCGCAGACGAAGTGACCTTGATTACAGGGGGTGTCGAAGTCGCGCAAGCCTTTAGCCAATTACCGTTTGACCATTTGTTTTTTACTGGCTCTACCGCAGTGGGCAAACATATCATGAAAGCCGCTGCCCAGAATTTGACCCCTGTCACCCTTGAGCTGGGCGGCAAATCTCCTGTCGTGGTGGCGCCAAGCGCTGATGTAGCAAAAACTGTCAACCGCGTATGGACAGGCAAAACCATGAACGCAGGGCAAACCTGTATTGCGCCTGATTATGTGTTGATACAGGCGGATAAAAAACACGCCTTTATTGAACAATCAACCGCATGGCTTGACGCCCACTACCCCAATCTTGCAGACAACCCTGACTATAGCTTTGTCATCAACCCCAAACAAGCCAGCCGCGTACAAGGTTATCTCGATGAAGCCAAACAGCGCGGTGCCACTCTCATTCCACTGACCGATTATGAAGTGAATATCGAAACTGGATTTTTCCCACCGATGATTGTCACCGATTTACCCAGCGATGCTAAACTGCTGACAGAGGAGATTTTTGCCCCTGTATTGCCACTGGTGTCCTACCAAGATCTGACGCAGGCAGTGGCGTATGTGAATGAGCGTGACCGCCCACTGGCGCTGTATGTGTTTGGCGAGGACAAAGCCGACACTGACTACGTGCTCGCGCATACAGTGAGTGGCGGCGCCTGTATTAACGAAACGATTTTTCACATTGCCCAGCAAAATCTGCCGTTTGGCGGTGTCGGGGCATCAGGAATGGGGCGTTACCACGGCAAATATAGCTTTGACACCTTCTCTCATCCAAAAGCGGTGTTTAAACAAAGTCACCTTAACTTCGCGCATTTGCTCCAACCACCGTATGGCAAGACCTTTTGGAACATGATGAAGGTGATTTTAAAAGCCTAGTGATTGCAATGCCTAGACAACCTTGTATGGATAACTTTGCCTATATAACTCGGCATAGATAACCGTTACTGTCACTCTGGTAAATTAGTAACGTCGTATGGGCTAGTTCATTGGTATGTGCTAGCTCATTGGTAATAGTTGTCGTGCTTTTTGAGCCACCAGTTCATGTTATCTTGGCGTTTGGCGCGAAATTGCGCCAATCTTTTGGCAATAGCCGCATTGTGCGCTCGCGCGGTATCAAGCCCAAACAGAATCGGCACACTGACAAGCACGCCATAGCGCCATTTTGGTCTAGGCAGTCCCAAGCCATCGCCAATATCATCACCCACTAAAGTCCGTGTGACACTGGCATTGACCCGCTCAACCAGCTGTCCACGTCTGTTGTCCTCACCCATAATTTGCGAAGGTAAATCATGCAGCGCTTTGGCGAGAGGTTTACCAAATTCAAAATCTAATTGCTGGGTTGCCAAATAGCTATAAAGCCATGCCCACGCCTCGGTTTCATCTTCAGGAATGCGCGCCCGCTCAATCCCCATCCACCAACTCGCCAGTTGCCATAAGTGCATAATGCCTTGGGATTCTTCGGCGCTGATTCTTGCCCCCAGTAATTTTAGCCCGCGCATAATGAGTAGCGAAAACTGCAAGTGGGTTGCTACCATATCGGTTTGGTTAATAGGCAACCCCCAGTAGCCACTGTCCCAATCATGACTGCATAAGTGTTTTCGTACCAGACCGTGTATCTGACGCACTTGCAGACTTTTCCGCCAGCCTTCTGTGCCAATTGCCAACGGTGGTTGTTGGTTGCGGCTAATCGCTGGGTACTCAGACACTGCCAAAATATACGCATAGGTTCGCATGAGCCTCGGCAGTGCATCATGCACTAACGCCCCTGTTTTGATGAGTGGCAATGAGAGCGCAGGGATACTATACCCTGCCATTAGCGCCACATTACGCAGTAACCAAATCAGCATCAACGGATAGCGCCGATAGGCAATTGCGCCAATCTCGGCAAGCTTAGCATCATACCAACTTGGATATTGGCAAAACTGCTGATACAGCGCCTCAAACGCGGGCTGTTGCAATAACGCTTTGGCTGCCGATGCGTTATTCGTTTGCGCTATCCCTTGCTCATGCAAAATCAATTGCTGCAGGGGTTTGGCAAATTTGATACCGCTGGATAACAGCGCATCGACAGGCTGATCTGCGACACCATACCCCTGCTGCATCTGTTGCAATAAATCCTTTGACACCTCAAAATCATGGGGCAATAAGAATCGTTTGATACGCTGCAACACTTGTAAATCAGCATGGTGGTCAATGTCAGTATTGCGCCCCAGTGTCGGCAAATCGGTTTGATAAAGCGGGTTCATAGCAGTGATTAATCAGTGATGAATGAATGGATAGCCTAGCGCATTTTGGCAACTAAAAAACACCTATGCAGCAAAAAAATCGAATTTTTTTGTTTAAAAATGTTAGACCTTAATCGACTGGTTGTATTTACTAGATGGATTTGACCGTAGCTTGCCTGATGGGTTTCAATGACCTGTGAAATAATGATTGATTGGATAATGAGGAGTTGGCTAATGATGACTAGCCTAGCGCTAGTCAATTTCAAATCTATTATGTCACATTTATCGAACTATTTTGTCGCTGACGCTAAGCCTATTTTTGATTACACTATAGCCAACCTCTCTTGTCTTAACAGTATCAAAATCGAGCTACCCTTTGAAATCACCTAGAATCTTAGAAACGCCACCCAATTGGACCGAGGATGAAAAACCCGCGTTACCCGGTTCCCCACCGAGTATTGCTCACTCTCGATCAAAAAGCATTGTGTACTTTGTCATCGGCGTTTTTATTGCAATTTGTGGTGGCTTGGGCAACGGCATTATTACCGCCAATTTACCGCAAATTCAAGGCGAATATGCACTGACACCCTCACAAGTGGCTTGGATACCTGCTGTGTATGTGATGGCAAATGTCAGCGCCAACCTGCTACTGTTTAAAGCGCGCCAACAATTTGGGTTACGCTGGTTTTCTGAAATATCCCTGCTGATGTTCATGCTGGTGATGTTTATTCATATATTTGTGCAAAACTATCCGATGGCTTTATTGGTCAGGGCGATAGGAGGCTTTGTCGCGGCGCCGTTATCCTCACTCGGGCTTTATTATGTGATGCAAGCCTTTTCCAGTCAGTATCGCCTGCAAGGTTTGTATATTGGCTTTGGGGTCAGTGCGCTGGCGATTCCGTTGGCTTGGATAATGTCCCCTTATTTGGTCAATGTGAATGACTGGACTCGGCTTTACACCTTTGAGTTTGGCTTGGCGCTGTGTTGTTTTGCGATGGTAGTCGCCGTCAAGTTACCACGAAGTTTACGTATTGAAGTGTATGAAAAGAAAGACATTCTCACCTTTTTGTTATTGGCGCCCGGTTTTGGATTACTGTGTGGGGTGCTGGTACAAGGGGCAATTTTGTGGTGGGAAAACTCACCCTTATTGGCTTATATGCTCATTGGTGCTTTGGCGCTGTTGATGTCAGGCTTTTTCTTTGAGCATTACCGCAAAAATCCTTTGATTATGACTCGCTGGCTGGGGAGTTTTGCGTTATGGCGTTTTGTGGTCGGTGCTTTTTTACTGCGTTTGATTATGTCTGAGCAAAGTTATGCGGTGGTGAATTTTTTAAAATCCCAAGGTCTAACGTCCGACCAGTTTGTGGGTTTTTATACGGTCATATTTTTTGGTATGTTGGCAGGTTTGATAGTCAGCGCACTGACCTTTTCGCGCGATCATTTGATTCCGCCGATGGTAGTAGCGACTTTGCTCGTAGCGGTTGCCGGTGTGTATGATGCCAATATGCTCACCAGTGACGTACGACCCCAAAATTTTTATCTCAGTCAATTTGCAGTCGCGTTTGCAGGCTCACTGTTTATGGGTCCATTGGTACTGATGGGATTTGGGCTGACGCTGCGACAAAGCGTCAATCATGTCATCACCTTTATCATATTGTTTGGGGCGACACAAAACTTCGGCGGGCTGGTAGGCTCGGCTTTTTATAGCACCCTGCAACAGCAGCGCACCCAGTATCACAAACAAAGTATTTTACAGCAAATGCAATCGACCGATGCCACAGTAACCCAACGGCTTCAACAATACCAAGCAGGGTTTAAACCCGTCATCACCGACAACAATTTGTCGCAGCAACAAGCCCAACAATCCCTCAACCAAATTGTTACGCGAGAAGCGCAGATTAAAGCGTATGGCGATATCATTACTGTGAACAGTTACATTGCCACGTTTTTATTTGCTTGGGGTATGATTAATATCGCGCGCAAAAAATACATTGAAAATCGGCAAAAAGTAGCAATTAAGCAAACATAGACTTGATACGCTAGATGCGTATAACAAGGCAACCCAATTAGATAACTGTTTTTTTAGATAACAGTTTAATGATAAATGAAGTTTAATCATCAATAAAATGCTTACGGAAAACCCAACTCATGAGTAGTGAAGCAAAAACCCAAAATGATGCGCCCGCGGATGACAGCGATGATAAACCCACACAGGCGCCTGAAAAGATTATTAACCCTAGGCCGCTTACCTTAATTATCATGTTATTGGTTTTTTTGGTTGGTGTTGGGGTAATTTTATGGGCATGGCATTTGGGTCCGTTTAACTCCCCACTGCAACAAACCGAAAACAGTTATGTCAAAGGCAATATCACCCTATTGTCGGCACAAATTAATGGTTATATCGAAAAAGTCTACGTCACCGATTTTGAAGACGTCAAACAAGGTCAGCCGTTAGTTAAAGTCAGCAGTGCTAACTACTCACAGCAAGTGGTACAAGCCGAATCAGGGCTGGAACAAGCGACTACTAATTTAGCCAACCAGCAACAAATCATCGAGCAGCGCAAAGCCGATGTCAAAGCCGCGCAGGCAAAAGTAGCACAAGTTAAAACCCAGCTAGAATTGTCGATCCAACAGCTGAAACGACTTGAATCCCTGGTCGGTGTTGGCGCCGTGTCACAAAATGAAGTCGATACTGCCAAAGCGGCAGTTAAAAACAATGAAGCACTGATGAGCCAAGCAATGGCCAGTGTCGATGTCGCCCGCGAAGGTCAAAAGACCGCGGAAGTAGCAAAGATTGGTTTGGTGGCACAGATTAAAAGCGCCAATGCACAGTTAAATCAGGCCAATACCAACCAAGAATATGGCTTAATCACCGCCCCGACCTCAGGTAAATTAGGGCAAATCAATATCCGTACCGGTCAGCTGGTGACACAAGGCACACAGCTGGTTTACCTCATTCCAAAATCGATGTGGGTCATTGCCAATTTTAAAGAAACCCAAATTGATAAAATGAAAATCGGGCAAAAAGCGTGGTTTACTGTCGATGCCCTAGGCAAACAAAAATTTACGGGGGTAGTCAAAAGCATCTCCCCCGCAACAGGGTCAGAATTTAGTGTCATTAAAACCGACAATGCCGCCGGGAATTTTACCAAAGTGGTACAGCGCATTTCTGTACGCATCGACATCGATGGCAACCAAAGTCGTCTGAATGAATTGATGCCCGGCATGTCGGTAGTGACAACAGTAGATACGTCAAGTTAGCAAATTAACCCTTGTTCATTCTCCTCTGCCAAACGCAGTTTAGTCAGATAGGCTTAAAAAATCTTTCGCTAAATAAGCTGGGTTAGGATATTGATAGAACCCCTCACCCGTGGCTTCACCCAGTTTGTTAGTATCGACCAGTTCTGCTTTGAGCTTTTCAGCGGGCTGCTGCAAAGAAGGGTCCGTTTTTGCCAGTTCATTAAAGATGTTGTAGTTGGTTTTCATGCCATTTTTATCCAAAATCGCCATCGGTCCAAAGGGTGCACCCGTGGCTATCATCCACGTTTTATCAATGGTTGCGGCATCGGCAACCCCATTTGCCCACAGTTTTAACCCCGCCACCAATAAAGGAATCAATAAGCTATCAAGCACATAGCCCGATTGTTCTTTTTTTACCGCTATCGGTAACATGGCAATGGCTTTGGCAAATTCGATGACGTCAGCATAGACTTGTGGGTCGCAGCTTGCTGCCGCCATCACCTCAACCGTATTACGGATATGGATGTGATTGGCAAAATGCAGCATCAAGAATTTTTCTGGACGGTTAGTATAGGTCGATAACACGCTTGGCAATAGCGTTGATGAGTTACTGGCAAACACGGTTTTGGCAGGGGCGGCGGCTGAGGCTTTTTGATAAAAATCTTGTTTGATGTCTAAGCTTTCTGGCACCGCTTCAATCAATAGGTCTGCATCTTTTAACGCCTCATTCAAGTCCGTGGTGTAAGCTAAATTTTTGCTGGCTGCTGTCACTTGGGCATCGGTTTCACCTAGGTCATGCTGATGCTGCTTGGCAAGGTCTGTAAAGCGGGTTTTCGCCTTAGCAATCGCGTCATCGTTAATGTCATAAATAGTCACGTTAAACCCATGAAACGCACATTGCACCGCAATTTGGTTGCCCAATACGCCACTGCCTGCCACGGTAATATTTTTATAGGGTACTTTGGATAAATCCGCTTTGGGTGGTTTTAAAAAGTCAGGATTTTTAAAGGCGGGATTGGGGTATTGATAAAATCCTTCGCCCGTTGGTACGCCCAGTTTATTTTTCTCGATGTACTCTTTTTTGAGCATATCAACGACCGCTTGGTCTTGTTGTTTGCCCTTAGCCACAGCAAGCTTGTAAATATTGTAAGGGGTAGTCAGCCCCAGCATATCATAAAAAGCAAACGGTCCCATCGGCGAGCCTGTGCCAAGCATCCAAGTTTTGTCGATGGTTTGAATGTCAGCAATGCCTTGGATATACAGCTGCATCCCTGCATTTAACCAAGGATTGAGTAGTGAATTTAGTACATAGCCCGAGGTTTCTTTGTTGACGATAATAGGCACCATGCCGATTTGTTTGGCAAACGCGGTCACCGCATCAAATACATTAGGGTCAGTATCAGCATACGACATAATTTCGGCAAGATTGCGCTTCCAAATCTCATTGGCAAAATGCATCATCAAAAACTTAGCAGGACGGTCGGTAAATTTGACCAAATCACTGGGCAACATGGTAGATGAGTTACTGACAAATACGGTTTTCTCGGGGGCGGCTGCTGAGGCTTTTTGATAAAAATCTTTTTTGATGGCGACATCTTCGGGCACCGCTTCAATCAACAAGTCTGCGTCTTTTAAGGCGGCGCTTAAGTCTGAGCTATAACGCAAGTTTTGCTCAGCCTGTTTGGCTTGCTCGGCTGTTTCGCCCAAATCAGCCTGATGATGTTTGGCGATATCGGCAAATTTGGTTTTGGCTTTATTGAGCACCTCGTCATTGATATCATACACAACGACTTTAAAACCATGAAACGCCGCTTGTACGGCGATTTGATAGCCTAGAACACCACTACCTGCGACTGTTATGTTTTTAAAGTTAGAAAGGTTATTCGATTCTGACATACTATGCCCCTAGCGTTAATGAGCAAATACGCGATTTCATAATTGATGATTAAGGTAAATTATTTTTAATATTATCGTATTTGCTGTCGACTATTTTTAATTAGATTGAAAGGTAAAAAAACCGTTAGCATGTTCAAACACTAACGGTTTTTGATTTATTTATGGAGATTGAGTTTTTCACCCAATTGATGAAATTTTTGGTTCATTTCATCACGAAATGCGTCCAATTTTGACGAATGGTCAGCTTTGCGTTGTTCACGCCATACTTGTTGCAAGTGTTTAACCGACTGGTCATGTGCTTCTTTGGCTGCGATTATTTCACTTTGTACATGAGCCACATCGAAGCGTTGACTATGGGTGTTATACTGCGCGAAAAAGTCGTTTAGTGGTTGCTCGTTTTGCTCTTGAACCAACGTTAAAATCGCCACTTCACCATCTTTAAGATTTTGGGCAACGTATTCAAGTAACGATGATTGACCAAAAGATGCTACCGCACCGACATCACTACCGAGTACCATACCCAGTGAACCGCCGATTAACAGGCCTGCAGGTCCGCCCAATACGCCAAGCAACGCACCAAACAGACCACCCATAACTGCCCCACCACTGATTTGTTCGCCTTGGTCTAGGCTATCCACTGTTGTGATCACACTGTTTTCTTTTTTAATGAGTAACGCTTGCGCAATCAAGGTTTCAGCGTTGCTTTTGTAGGCTTTTAGCTCGGTAAAGGCTTTGTAGGCTTCAGTTGATACATCAAAAATAGTGACTAAAATATTTTGTTGTGCTTTCATGTCTGTTATCCTTATTTTTTTAATTAGGTTCTTTTAATTAAAGGTTATAAAAATCTTTATTAAACGCTTCTTTTAGATTGGTTGGCTCGGCACGTTTTTTATGATTTAAACGATGACGCGTGGTCGAGGCGGTTTGATAGGCACGTAATCGCGCGTGTTGCAAATTACCAATCGGACGGTTGGCTTCAATACAACGAAACGGGGTAAATGACAAATGCTCCATAATGTCAAAGTTACCGTCATCTGGCACATCTTGGCAAGGGATGGTAAGTTTTGCCACTGTCACAAATGGTGCGTCTTTTTCATCCCATTCTTTGGTCAAGTCATTGATGGGTTGGTCTTTTAAGTTACGGCATAGCTGGATTTGCACATCAAACTCATAATCATGCTCACGGATTTCTTGTAAAATCAGAGGACGAATCGCCTCACTGGTGGCATTGACATCGAGATCTCGGCGTTTGATTTTGGCTTGTGACGCTTTGGTCGGGGCAACACGGATTTTCGCCATATAGTCGCCATGACGCACCGCCCCTTGTGAATAAAAACTGTATAACAAGCTATTTTGCGGTTTAATGGTTTTAAACTTACTAAAAGCCCTAAAAGTCTTGAGGGATTCTTTGGATGGTAGTTTTTTGCCGTATTGGGTAACCCAGTCAAAAGCAAATTTGGCTTGACCTTTCACGCCTTTGGCAAAATAATCATTTAATTGTAAAAATAGCCGTGAAATATAACTATAGTCTTGAATAGTGTTACAAAAGAAAATAGGAAAATTAATCAGATTGTAGTCAAAGTTTGGGCTATCTGGCTCATCTGGCAGTAATTTGTCGCCTTTGACACCAAAGACTTTAATCGCCAACCCTTGAGAAAGTCCCAACTTGTTGTCGGCAGCCACACGAGATGAACCGTTAGAAAAACGAATCACCGCTTCATGGCGAGCGGGTTTGGCATAGATACCTTGGGCGTATTCTTTAGGCAGTTTTGGTAAAATCTCAAAGTTGGCTTTTAACGCACAGTAGCCTTTGGCGTGGGCATCTCGGGTGTGATAGTTGATTTTGCTAACCGTGTCTGATTTGCCGATATAGTCACGAATATCTGCGGTGATTTGGTCGATGGCTTTTTCATCGTCGCTAGTAAGCTGGTCGATGGCTGGGTCAAACTTGGCATAACGACGACCGAATAATTTATTTAACATGATGATTGTCCTTTGTTATTTTCATTATTTTATAAGGTTAGCGGTACTAAAAACGCCTAACCTTTTTTTATTTAGTTTTACGCTAATATGAATTTTCGTTAAGCTCACTAATCCATTTAAGTGCCGATAAGCTTGGTACAAAAAGATATTCACCGCCTTGTAGGGTATTAAATTGCAAAATATTGGTATGACGCTTACGAATTGGCTCATCGGGTACGGTGAATACATCGCTATCAGCGTCACTACCTGCGTGCACGCCTAGCAGTGGGTCACGTTCTTCCCCAAGGTTCATAAAGTTACCGTCATTAATCCATTGGCTTTGCAAAAACTCAAGCGTGTCCATGGCATGCGCGTTGATACCGATAAAAAATAAACCCCGCTCTTGACCATCGTCTTTGGTCACATTGGGCGGCACGATATCGCCATACGATACGCTACGGCGGATGATACGATGAAGACGCACATCGCTTAGAATAAAGTCTTTGGTATTGCGGGGGTTCATACGGCGAGCATGGGCACCAAACGGGCAGCCTTTGCCATAGGGGTCGTCCGTGTAGTCAAATTTATTGTTTGCTACATTGTCTTTGCCGAGGGCTTCATCATCGTGATCTGGGCTTAGGGTAATAGGGGCACCCGAACGCCAGCGACCGAACATTTTTGCCCCCAGTTTATCGGCTTTAGCTGGATCATTGTCGCTTTGTTCTAGGCAATAGCGGTGAAAGTCAGCCACATTACTGCGGTATTTTCGTAGTACCATAAACGAGCCGTTTTTACCCAATACTTCAGGCTGTGGCATGGGGGGTACCACGCCCGCTTCACCTTTATAACCTAACACAAACTCACCCGCCGCAATCGGGCGTTCGATGTTATTTTCAAGGCTGATACCACTGCCATCAACTTCTGGGTTACTGATGCCATCGCGATAACCAAACACGTTTTTGACGTCACCATCTGCGCCAAAATCATGTTCCACTAAGATTTCGATCGCGTTACGGCTGGTATCTAGATAAGGAGCAAACGCCTGTTTAAGTTCGGCAAGTTTGGCTTGCCATTTTTCTTGGCTATCGGCAATCACCGCGCCGCAAATATGAATATCACCTTTATCACCAAATGGCGCAAGCCAGTTGTTAGGGTCATTATCGCCTTTGTCACCCAAGATATCGGAGCGGCCTGCCATCCCTGTTTTGAAATTTTCTGGGAAAGAATCAAGCGAGCTTTGCGGTAAGCCTAAAGCTTTTAGCCCCTCATACGTCATCACAATGGTCAAATTGGCATCCATATCTTTTTGGAAATTTTTTGAGCCTGTGACGTTTGGTAATACCGCTTTTAGTAATTCACGACCGGCGTTGCTGTCATTGACTTTTAGCGCGACAAGCGTGCCATAGTAAGGCGCCGGGCGGTCATGCAAGATGATGGCTTGAATATCCTCAAGCTCCATTGTGGCGATATTGGGATAGATAGCGTTCGTTACCCGTGTGGTGACGCTGTGCAGCTGCGTGCTGATTTTTTGTTTCGCTTCATGTACCAGTTCTTTGACACTACCTTTTTCACTGGGTGTATCACTGTGTTCAAATTTGTCTTTAATGGCCTCTATGCCATGCTCGATACCATCTTGTAGATGGGTTTTTAATTTGTCAAGTAGGCTTTCATTCGCTGGGTTGTCGTTATTCATGGTCGTTCCTAGCAGAGAATCTTAAAAATTTGATGCTAAGAGCCTGTTCACCATACACCACGCTAAATATCGCTTATGGTAAAAATCACGCAACAAATGGCTTTTGTATCGAAATTTTAACCTAAAGCTTGCCCATTCAGAGTACCCTTATAATAGTACGCTGATAAACGTGATAGGGTGAATACAGGTTCTAAGCGGGCTTATTGGGCTTGTTCAATGGCTTTATTAATGCCACGCACGATTTTGTCATTACGCGCAATATCACGAACCGTCAGATGCGGTACACCCACATACCAACCGGTAGCGGTAATCTGATGGTCAAGGATAAATTGCTTAACCGTCGGGCTTTTAATCCCAGGCCAACCCTCTACATTGCCAAAAATCAAGTCCATGAGTTCTGGAATTTTGGTAGCAAAGTCATTGATGTAGGCGTCCCAATCGCCATCATAGGCGGTACAAAACAGTAGCTTGGTGTCATTGTCTAAAAACACCAACCGCAAATCATGCAAGGTGCCTACATTGGTCGCCCCTGCAAGATTGCCTTTGGTGATCTCTAAAATTCGCTTGATACGAGCTGCCCCATCTTTGGTTAAAGGTGCAATGGCGGTGAGTTCAGACACTTTGCCTGATTTTAAGCCCTTTTCACCGGCACTGGTGACAGAATGGTCATAGCCATCATTAGCGCCCTCTTTTAGGTTTGCCATGAGCATTTGTGCTTTTAATGCTACATCGTCTAATAAAGAAAGTTTTTCGTTGTTTTCAGTTGCCATGTTTTATTGCCCTTATAGTTAGTTGATCATTAATTGACGTGCATGATTTAAATTTATTTATCATATTGTTTTATTATTTAAAATTTAAATCTTTTTCATTATATAAGCCGTAAAAAGTAAAAAGCGCTAAATTAACTTTTATCACCCATAAAATTACATAACTAAACTATTGATTAAAAAATGACATACTACAAACTGCAAAGTTAACAGTATTAATTTAAAAATTTTCATTGCTATCAATAATTTATTAAAATTGCGAATGTAACCCATTATAGAGAAGTCGCTTTTCCTGCTTTGCATTTGCTAAAAAAAGTTGTGATATTGACACCTAGATATAAAATTCGGCACGCAATCGCGAAAGCTGGTGGGGATTGGATAGGTCAAATAGGTAGGTATAAGACAGGCTTTAGCAAAGTAGCTTGTTGGTATGAAGTGGTCTAATCTCACGGTATGAATGGCTCTCACTTTTAAAAAAAGGTCTATCAGTTAAAAAGTTTATCATGGCTAGGGTGCATTCCACGCACACTGTCGGATGATAGGTGCCTAATGATAGATATAGAAAAGGCGTAAAACGTGCCTTAGTTAGCACGTTTTATCACAAGTATTTAAGACGCCTGTAATATGCCTTTAAGAGGCAATGGCGTGTTTGGGTGTTTCAGTGGCGGGTGTTTTTGAGGCTGCAATGCCGCTAGTTTGTTGCGGCGGTGCATAGTTATTAGCGACAATTTCACCAAATGGTCCTGTCAAATTTGGCTTGACCAAGGTGTTTTGGGTGTCAATCGGTAATAATGGGAAAACCAATTCAGCAAACCGATACGCTTCTTCCAAGTGTGGATAGCCTGAAAAAATAAAGTTATCAATGCCCAAATCGGCATATTCTTGAATACGCGCGGCAACGGTTTGTGGGTCGCCTACCAGTGCCGTGCCTGCGCCACCACGTACCAGTCCAATCCCTGCCCATAAGTTGGGCGAAATTTCTAAGTTATCACGGCGACCGCCATGCAAGGCCGCCATACGTTGTTGTCCCACTGAGTCCATTTGGGCGAATTTGGCTTGGGCAGCGGCAATGGTGTCGTCAGTGACATGACTCAATAACTCATCAGCGGCTTGCCAAGCTGCTTCATTGGTTTCACGCACAATCACGTGCAGACGAATACCATAACTCAATGTGCGACCTTTGGCAGCGGCTTTGGTTTTAAGCTGCTCAATCTTCTCTTTGACGGCGGCAGGCGGCTCACCCCAGGTCAAGTAGCTGTCAACTTGTTCGGCAGCCAGTGTTTGCGCCGCCTCAGATGAACCGCCAAACCACAAGGGCGGATATGGCTGTTGTAGAGGGGGATATAGCAATTTGGCATCCTCGACTTGCAAGCGTTCACCGTTAAAGGTAAAGGATTCGCCTGTGTGCGAGCGGGTTAAAATCTCTCGCCAAATCGTGGTGTATTCACTGGCTGTCTGATAACGCGTGGCGTGGTCTTCAAAGATGCCATCGCCTTTAAGCTCTTGTTCATCGCCGCCTGTGACAAGATTAAGCAGCAATCGACCATTTGATAATCGATCAAAGGTGCCTGTCATACGAGCGGCAAGCGCGGGTGTCGTCACCCCAGGGCGTAATGCCACCAAAAATTTTAAGCGAGTCGTCGCATCAATGAGACTAGCAGCGACCAGCCAAGGGTCTTCACATGAGCGACCTGTCGGAATCAACACGCCTTCATAGCCAAGGTTATCGGCTGCCACTGCAATTTGCTTCATATAAGTATGGTCAACGGTTCTTGCCCCTTTACTCGTGCCTAAATAACGACTATCGCCATGTGTCGGTATAAACCAAAAAATTTTCATCGTAACCCCTGCTTGTAAGCTCAAAAATTGATTAAGATAACTCGCCTTTTGTCATGGGCGGTTTATCAGTAGCCATAAGCTTAAAGCAAATATCGCTCAATAAAAAATAACAAAAACTGCTTTGGTTAGCACAAAAACTACTTAATAGTTTTGCTGCTAACCCTATCAATTTAATCGCTAAAGCAGTGCCATCAAAAAAGCTTTACAGTTTTCACCATAAAGCGTTTTATCGTCAAATGAATTGATATCAACACCAGATAAACAAGCCCAAATCTTAAAAATAGCACAGCAAGCGAGATAGCAAGCAAGTTTGACGCGTATTACATCGGATGTAAAAGACGATAAGTTTGCAACCTTGCTTATCAGGATTTAGCGTTAGCTGCTAGGTTGTATGGCATCATGCATTGTTGCTTGGGTTAACGTGGGGTTACACAAGGCTAAAAACTGATAGCCAAATCCTCGTAAAAAATGCCCTTGTCGCACTGCGAGCAAGGTGGTATTTTGATGAAATAGCGGCTCGCAACTAAGTAATGTTAACTGGGTGTCTTTATTGGGATTGAACGCCATATCCGCGATGATACCAATGCCCATGCCAAACTCCACATAGGTTTTTATCACATCAGAATCCAACGCCGTCATCACGATATCAGGCTGTAATTCTGCTTTGGCGAACGCTTCATCAATCATCGTTCGCCCGGTATGACCACTAATGTAAGTGATAATCGGATAATGGGCTATGTCGGCAAGCGTTACCTGTTCAAGCTGGGTCAACGGGTGATTAGGCGGCACCACAATCGCATGATACCAGTGATAATAAGAAAAAGTCACAAGCTCGCTATAGCTTGACAAGGCTTCGGTGGCAATGCCAATATCTGCTCGCCCATCAAGTAGCATTGCCGCAATTTCTTGCGGCGCAGCTTGTAGCAAGCGCAAATGCACCTTAGGAAAAAGCTGTTTAAACGCTTGCACAACGGGCGGCAAAATATAACGAGATTGGGTATGGGTGGCTGCGATGGTCAATTCGCCTTTATCTTGGCTGGTATATTGTTCAGCCAAGGTTTTGATATTGTTGGCATCATGTAGCATCCGCTCTACAATCACCAATAACTCTTTACCCGGTTCGGTCAAACCTAAGAGCCGTTTACCCTTACGCACAAACAGCCCGACCCCAAGCTCATCTTCTAAGTCTTTGATATGTTTGGATACACCTGATTGTGAGGTAAATAATGCATTGCCCACTTCGGTCAAATTATAGTCACAGCGTACCGTTTCTCGAATAATACGAAGTTGTTGAAAATTCATAGTCCGTTCGCCTAAATAATTCGATAATCAATCAAATTAGTGTAAGGCGAGCAAACTAGGACAACAAACACCCATCAAACAAATTAATATTCCAAAATTACATATAGCAATGATAAAAATAAAATTTTTGAATAAAACTAAGCTGTTGATTGCTTGGGAGATATTGATGATGACTGCCCTTGTCAGATGAGCCAATATTCGCTAAAGCATACACAAATCAAGCAACGGATGAATGGGTTTTAGGCTGTGATTGAATAATTTGCGGGTGTAGTCTGGCTTCGGCGCTCGATAAATCTGGCACTGCCACAGAGGGTAATATTTCGGCTTGTTCGATTTGTTTATTAATGCCTAACTGCTGATTGGCTTGCGCTGATTTTTCTTTAATGGCTTGGGCGCGTTTGCCTTTGGCGGGTGCCCACTCAAGTATCGGCAACGCGCGCGCCACCGCTAACACAATACGGTCACGCAACTGTTGGCTTGAGACAGTGTATTCTGGGGTAAAGTCTTTATCCGTCGCATACACGCCAATGGGCAATGTCTGGGCTTGAAAAAAACTAAACAACGGGCGAAGCTGGTGCTCTAGTACCAGTGCATGACGCTCGCTACCGCCCGACGCTGCCAATAATACTGGCACATCCACAAGCGCGGTTTGCTCTACAAAGTCAAATAAGTGTTTAAACAATCCGGTAAAAGACGCGCGATACACCGGTGTTCCTACAATCAAGGCGTCCGCCGCTTCAATTGCCGCCAAGTCGTTTTGTACACGTTCTGGCAGTTGGTTACGATAAATCGCCCCACTGAGTAAAGGCCCGATTTCACTCAGCTTGATAAAATGCACGTTGATGGGCGTGGCTTGTGCCAATTCATCTACAATATTTTGCACCAGACTTTCGGTTTTCGATGGCGTGTTGAGCCCACCCGATACCGCAACGATATTGAGTGGTATGGCTGGATTTGATTGATTGATGAAATTTTGAGTGATAGACATCTTTGTTCCTTAATTTAGTGTAATCAGATGAATCGATGACATGTCGATAACCCCATTAAACAAAAAATTAAGCCGTTTGTGAAACAACAATATCTGCATTATTTAGCTGATTTTTTGCTATATCAAATTTGCCATATCAGAGTAGTAAAAATACAGAGCTACAATTGGCGTTTATCGACCCATTGAGCCAGACTATCGCCTGTGGCTTGCACCAACATCACCAATGCCACTAACACCACAATGACTGATACCATCATTTGTACATCAAAGCGCTGATAGCCGTAACGATAGGCAATATCGCCCAAGCCACCCGCTCCAATTGCCCCAGCAATGGCAGACGAATTAATCATGGTAACAAGCGTCACAGTAAACCCTGCAATAATGCCAGGCAATGCTTCGGGCAATAAGACATGCTGAATAATCTGTTTACGGTTGCAGCCGATTGCTTGTGCCGCTTCTATGAGCCCTGGGTCAACTTCGCGCAGACTCACTTCGGCAATTCGGGCAAAAAAAGGCGTTGCTGCTAAGGTTAAAGGCACCACGGCTGCCCACACACCATAGCTTGTACCGACAATCATACGAGTGGCTGGAATAATAGCCACCATCAATATCAAAAAGGGAATAGCACGCACAATGTTCACCGACCAACCCAAACTTAGATTGGTCAAAAATGATGGGGCAATACCTTGCTCGCTTGAATTGACCAATACCAATGCAATCGGTAGTCCCAATAAAAACGCTAAAATTGCTGATACGCCAACCATAATCAGCGTATCAATCAACCCCGTCAGTAACAATTCAAGCATAACCAATTACCTCTACATGCAAAATTTGATGACCCAAGCGCTGGGTTAATTGGGCGACATCTAAACCCGTGGTTGCGACGCCAACAACGATATTGCCTACCAAGTAGCCTTGAATGGTATCTACTTGACTTTGATACAAAGAAACGGGCGCTTCAAATTGCGCAAAAATTGCTTTTAAATCAGGCGCAGATTTTCTTGGGGTAACGTATCTTAGGTTGAGCAAGGTATGAGTGGCATTGTGTTTGTCGGTGAGTTTATCCTCACCCAAATCAATGGATGGCTGGTTATAGCCTAGTAACTCTTGGGTCATGGTGTGCATGGGTGAGGCAAATACCTTCCACACCGGTCCTGTTTCAACGATTTGCCCTTGGTTAATGACAATCACTTGGTCACAAATATCTCGAATGACTTGCATTTCATGAGTAATGAGCACAATGGTAATGCCGAGTTTTTTATTAATTTGCTTGAGTAACTGCAAAATCAACTGGGTACTTTCTGGGTCTAGTGCTGACGTGGCTTCATCACACAATAACATTTTGGGTTCATTCACGAGCGCCCGCGCAATGCCCACCCGCTGTTTTTGACCACCTGATAACTGGGAAGGATACATCAATGCTTTATCACTTAGCCCCACCATCTCTAGCACTTGCGCCACACGTTTCTTGATATCAGCCTGACTCACCTTGGCGACTTTTAATGGCAAGGCGACGTTGTCTTGTACTGTTTTGCTCGACAGCAGATTAAAATGCTGAAAAATCATACCAATACCTTGTCGAAGCTGTCGTAGCTGTGTTTGGTTGAGTGCTGCCACATTGTTATCATCAATATAAACATGACCATCACTAATCGATTCCAAGCCGTTGATAATGCGTAATAAAGATGATTTGCCTGCCCCGCTTTTACCGATAATACCCAGAATTTTGCCTGTTGGCACCTCAAGCGAAATATCTTTTAGCGCATGAATCGCTTGCGCCTGTCCTTGATAAAACTTATTGACCTTATCGATTCGGATATAGGGAGGTGATGAATGACTGCTATCTTGGGTAATATGATTAAATGATTTCATAGCATGATCCTTTGTAATTGTTATGGCTAAAACTTGTTAACGCATTACGAGGTCCAACCTGGAAACCACAGTTTTTCCCCGATTTCTTTGTTTAGCACTTGTTTTACGTTAGGGGAAGTTTGATAAATGTGAATAAATTTTTTCAGCTGTTCGGCTCGCTCAGGATTTTTTTGGGCAAAATCATCCCGAGTGACAAATAAAATCGCATAGCGGTTGTTGGTGGTATCATCAAAGACTAAAGCTTGGTTGGGGTCAATGGTTTTGGCTAAGCGCAAATAATGCGGATAGCTAAACACCAAATCAGCATCATCAACCGCTCGTGCGGTCTGTGGGCCTTCGACTTCAACAAACTGCAATTGTTTTGGGTTGCTGCTGATATCGCTTAAATTAGACAGAAAATTATTTGGGTCTTTTAGCCCAATTAACTTTGCCTGTTGCAGTAGTAGTAGCGCTCGCCCTTGATTAACAGGGTCATTTGGCACCACCACACGGGCACGCGTCGGCAATGCTGCTAGGTTTTGGTATTTTTTAGAATACAAACCGACATGGGTGGCAATCCCTTTATCCAATGCCGATAGCTTATACTCTGGATGCTGTTTGAGTGCATTGGTTAAAAACGGCTGATGTTGAAAATAATTGGCATCGATGTCGCCACTGTTAAGTGTTACATTTGGGGTGTTCCAATCCGTAAACTCGACCAATTTAACGTTGATACCTTGCTGTTTCGCCGCCGCGACTGCCTCCTTCAGTGGATTGGCAAAAGGCGGGCTAATACCGATGGTTAATGGATTGTCTTTGGTGACGTTTGATGCTTGGCTTTTATTGTAAAACGCCCAGCCACTTAGAAACACTAAGACAGCAATGATGGTTACTCCCAAAACAGTGGTGCGATTTTGTGCTGAAGTTGACATAATAGTTCCTTAAAAATAATTGTTTAAAAATGGTTGCTTAGAAATAGCTGCTTAAAATATATAAAACTAATAACACTGAAAAGTGTCGTCTAAACAAGCCGTTAACATCGAAAGCTTTGCACTGGGTGTGAACTGGGTAACCGCTCACCTTTGCCCATGAGCTTGTGGCGTAGACTGCCTTGTGTGTATTCGGTTTTGAAGCGTCCACGACGTTGTAACTCAGGAATGACATACTGGATAAAGTCCTCGTAAGACTCAGGCGTGACCGTGCGAGTGACATTAAAACCATCAATCCCTGTCTCATCGACCCAGGTTATCAATGCCTCAGCCACCTCACGTCCATCACCCACGATTAGCGGATAGCGACCCCCTAACCGATGCTCGGCTATCAGCTGCGCTTTGGTAACCTGCTGATGCTGAAAGCGCTGGTTTACCGACGCAATGCTATTGGTTTGTTGGTAGGCAATCACCTCGTCATCGGCATACTGTGATAAATCAATCCCCACCGAACTTGAGTAATGTGCCAATCCTGCCTCGCTACTGGCATAGCCTTCATACTCTGCCAGTTTTGCTTGGGCAAGGTCGTGACGCTTGTCAGTCACTACCGTTATCCCCATCAGTATTTTGATATCATTGGGATCGCGACCCTGTGCTTTTGCCAACTGGCGAATCGTCTCCACCTGCCGTTTAATCGCTGATTTTTCCCCACCCCCAATAAAAATCGCCTCCGCGTGCTGAGTGGCAAATGCCAAACCTTTAGCTGATGCCCCTGCTTGAAATAACACAGGCGTGCGCTGAATAGACGGCATCACTTGAAAAACCCCATCACTTTGGTAAAAACGCCCTTGATGGTGAATCGCTTTTACCTTGGCAGGGTCAGTAAAAATGCGCGCCTGTTTGTCTATTTTGACGGCATCGTCTTGCCATGAGCCTTCCCAAAACTGGTAGCACAACTGTAAAAACTCGTCGGCTTGCTCATAGCGTAAATCATGCGCCTTTAGCCCTTGATTACCAATCAACCGTTCAGCACTGTCCAAATACCCTGTCACGATATTCCATCCCAAACGACCTTGGGTTAAGTGGTCTAGGCTTGCCATACGTCTAGCAAATTGATAAGGCGTCTCATAACTTAAATTCACCGTGATACCAAAGCCCAAATGCTCGGTCACCGACGCCATGGCAGACACCAAGGTGGTCGGGTCATGGCTTGGCAATTGCACCGACTCTTTAAGGGTCACATCGATGTTATGTTGATAAACGTCATAACACCCTGTGATATCCGCCAGAAATAACCCATCAAATAGCCCTTGCTCCAAGGTTTTTGCCAAGCCTGTCCAATAGCTAAGCTTATTGAATCGATAAGATTCATCCCTTGGGTGCGTCCACAAACCATGATTGATATGTCCAGCGCAATTCATATCAAAGGCGTTAAGAATAATCGGCTTTGGCGGGTTGTTTTCTTTTTTTACCCTCTCACCCATCACAACGTCCCCCGTCGTGGCGGCAATACGCCATTGAGTATATAGTTGGCAATAAAGTAGTATTTCCACCGTGCCGCATCGTGCAAGGTATGCACCCGTGCGTTTCGCCAATACAGGTCTAATCCTTTGTCACGTTGACTACCGCGACTGCCTGCCAGCTCAATGAGCTGTGAGGAGGTTTTTAATGCCACTTCGGTGCTTAATGCGCGCACTGCAGCGACCGCCAATGACGCTTGGGCAATATTTTGCTCATTGGGCGTTGGACGAGCGGCATCGATGGTTTGGGCAGCGTGTTTGAGTAACACCTCCACCGCTCGCACATCTGCCGCACTGCGCCCAATTTGCAATAGCGTAAGTGGGTCATCGGTGGCTTTATCCACGCCCGAATCAATCCAAGGACGAGCTTGCCGCACTTGTACCAAGGTTTCATCAAACGCCCCACGTGCAATACCTGTCTCAATGGCGGCGTGTAACAGCTGGGCAAACGGCCCGCAAACCGTGGGATTTTGATAGGCTTTATCAAAAGCAATGACATCGTCTTTATCCACAAACACTTGGTCAAATAAGACCGTGCCTGAGCCTGTGGTACGTTGACCAAAGCTTTGCCAATCATCAATCAGCGTGAGACCTTTGGCGTCTCGCTCCACAAATGCCAAAAATTCGCGGTCGTTGTCATCTTTTACCAAGGTCGGGATACGGTGCGCAAACAGACTGCCTGTGCAGTAAAATTTTTCGCCATTGATTAGACAACCGCCTGGCGTCGAGGTGAGTTTGGTGGTTTTATCAACGGCATTTTTGGGCTTAAACTCAGCCAACGCATTGCCTAGCCGCGCCCCTTGTAATACCTCAGCAAAAATGCGTTGCTGCTGGGCTTCTGTCCCCGTGTTTTTTAATACTTCTAACGCATAGTAATGATTTTGCGGAATTTGCCCAATCGCCCCATCTGCACCACTCAATAGCGCAATGATTTGAGCGACGGTCCAACTTGATACATCAGCGCCGCCAAAGCGTTTTGGCACGGTGATTGCCCATAACCCTGATTGGCTCAAGCTTTCAATTTCTGCAAAGGGTAATAGCCGTTCGCGGTCTCGTTTTATACGCGCTTGTTTAAACGATTGGGCAAGCTGATAGGCGATTTCTAATGCTTCGTTGTCCGACTTGATGATATGGGCGACGGGCGTAGGTTTGACTAGCGAGGCTTGAGCGTCCGTTACTGGACGGGTGATGGTATCTGACATGGTGTTCTCCTTACTTTCTAAATCCAAGCATGACGGTTGGGCAATTTGTGATTTAAGTAATAATCGCCCAACGCGTGTAACTTCCAGCGCACTGGGTCATGCAAAGTATGCACGCGGGCATTTCGCCAATGCTGATCCAAGCCATGCTCGCTAAGTGATGAACGACTACCGCCAATTTCAAACAGTTTTTCAGAAATCGTGAGAGCGGCGTCATTGGCATATACTTTGGCTTCTGCCACTTTGATAGACGCGAGTGCTGCCTCTTCTGCGGTGACAAAATCCAATCTATCCAGCGCATCCAAATAATCAGCCGCTTCTTGCAGTAATAGGATAGCCGCATCCAAGCGTACTTTTAACTTTCCCACTACTTGTAGCAAATACGGCTCAAAGCGCGCAGCTTCGACTTTGGCATCGACAATGGGACGGGCTTTTTTTGCCACAGCTAAGGTGTCTTCAAACGCCCCTTCTGCAATCCCGACATCAATCGCCGCTTGTATCAGCTGAGAATAAGCCCCACGATACGTCGGTGCATCGCTGAGCAAGCGTTCATCAAAAATTAGCTTAGGTAGGACTTTGACTTGGTTAAGTTTGACCGTGCCGCTTGAGGTGGTACGCAGGCCAAAACCATCCCAATCATCTATCACCTCAACGCCCATTGCGGCTTTATCAATAATGGTCAGTACCACATGACCCTCAGGGTGTAAGGCTTTAATCGCCAAGTAATCGGCAAAACTGCTGCCTGTTGAATAGAATTTTTCCCCGTTAACATAGTAACCATTGTTGGCAATGGTCAATGTCGTTGCCAAGGTTTTGCTGTCTTTGGTGTCACGTTCTGGCCCGCCATTGGCTAAGCGACTGCCTGACAAAATCTCGCCAAAAATAAAGTGTTTTTGACTGTCATTGCCGATAATATTGATGATATTGAGTAGGCTGATTTGATTTTGTGGAATCAATCCAATATTGGCATCGGCTTTGCTCAAAATGCGAAAGACGTCTGCCAAGGTGCGATTTGACACTTCGGCGCCGCCATATTGTTTGGGAATACGTATGCCGCCAAGCCCGGTTTGGCTAAATAGATCCATTACTGCAAAAGGTAATTGTCGCTGTTGGTCGCGCTCGTCGCGCTTGATGAGAGCAAAAGCCGCCACTTGCTTGGCAGCTTGAATGGCTTGCTCATCAGTGACAATACGTTGCGCTTTGGCATATTTATCAAGTGGCTGATTAAAATCCGTCATGCTAATTCCTTACCGCTAAATGCTTGAATAAGGCATCATGATAAAGATTTTTTTTCGCAAATATAACCAAGATATTTTGCTATCTATAGCAAGAAATGTGATGAACAGCATGTCATTTGATTGATTGGGTGAGCATAAAAAAAGCCCATCAATCTTTTAATGGGCTTATATCAGGGCTTAGACCAACAGGTAAATTGTTGGATAAATTTCAAATTAATAACCAAGCTAATTTGTATCGATAGGGTTTTTCAAACCATCAAAAATATCCCCACTGCCGGCTATAATTTACTGTCAGCTGATATTGATTTTCATCAATACCCGCTGCTTTGAGGGCTTTTTTTAACTCCCACGTATCAAAGACGGCTTGGGAGCAATGATTGCTAAAGCCAAATTGCGCTAACACCGTCTTTGGCAATGGGATTTGACTTTTGATAGTGGTTAATTGGGTAATCATAAATTTATCCAATAGTTTGCAAACACATGATTAGAGAGCCAATAGCCCAGCGGCAGATTGACCAAAACACCCGCTGTAAACGCAAGTACAGGTTTAATACCCACGCTTGCCAATGCTTTAAATCGCGTTGTCATACCAATGGATAAAAACGTTAAGGTAAAAAACCAACCGCGATAGTCCTTGATAAGACCTAATGCTTGTTTATTAAAGGCTTCAGCGTTGGGTGCAATCAGTACAAATAAGGTCGTGATGATTGAGGCAATAAAAAAACCGATAATAAACTTAGGAAATCGACGCCAAATCTCTGATTTATCAATTCGCTCGTTTGTTGAAGCACGCTCCCAAACAGTGACCGATAAATAAGCTGCCAAAAATGCCCATAATCCAACAAACATATCTCGGCCTACCACTTTCATTAATGTAAAAGCTTGGGTAGCAGACTCATTACCAATCGCTTCAACCGCCGCAAAGCCAGCAGCGTCTGCAAATTCAGACGTTCCAATCCAAGCACCGGCAATCGCAGGGGGCAAATCCAATAACTTACAAGCAAATGGCAGCGCAAAAATCATAATTACCGCCCACACAATCACCAACGAAATTGACGCCGCCACATGCTCATGCTTGGCTCTACAGGCACCGCCAATGGCAATCGACGCTGACACCCCACACACCGAGCCACCTGCCCCAAGGGTCGCTGCAAATCGGTTATCAAGCTTGAACACTTTTGTTGCTACGAAATAAATGGTAGAAAAAGTCACAACCGAAACAATTAAGGCTTGCACAATGGCGGCCGGACCCGCTTTTAAAATCGTCGTGAAAGGTAAGGTTGCCCCCATTAAAATAATACCAATTTTGACATAGTATTCGGTTCTCAGCACTTCCTTTAATTTATCAGCAATTGAGGTAAAATTGCCAAGTAACAGACCAATGAACAAGGCTACTAAAGGACTTTCTAGTTGCCATGCTTTGACGACCTTATTACTGCTTAAAATCAAAATGCCCGCCGCCATCAAAAACAATAAGATAAATTTGGCTAAAAATGGAGGTAATTTTATTTCAGGTTGCGCGGATTTGGCACCCAAAAATAGCAATAATCCAAAACCAATCGCTAAGCTTAGCAGTCCTAGGATTGAATGGCTAACTAGGTTAAATAGCTCACTAACGTCTGACCAAGGTTTTATTTTGACATTTAAGTTGGCGATAGGTATCTGCAATATATACAAGGTGCAAATCACCACCACAATAAATAGTCCCAGCACAACCGACCAATTATCCTCATTTTTTAAAAATTTCATGACCGCACGCTCCTTTCTCCCAATATCGATATAACATTTGCATCAAATAAAAAAGACATTATTCCATAAATTATTGATTATACTTAATAACCATAACTGATATGAATATAATAAATTCTACTAACAGGCCGTACTGTGAGCGCATAATGTTTAGGTGGTTTTTACTGACTGAGAGCGTATGAAAGCGCTGAACCCAGCGTTGAATAGCATAGCTAGAGAAAATCAACCCTATTAATCTTATCGCTAAAAAAGCCCATTAATTTTTTAATGGGCTTTTGCTAAATAAAGGATGCTAAAGGGTGGCAAAGAGTGCCAAAAGGTGTCAGTGGCTTGTCATTGACCGATGGACAGGCTCAATGCACCGCTAAAATCTTATCCAGCACAATTTGCTCAAATGGCGCAGTTTTAGTCATATTATTACGGGGATGGGGCAATAAGATTGGCAAATCCAGTCCAATTTTGCCTTGTTCAATTAAAATCACCCTATCAGCAGTGATGACCGCTTCACTGACATCATGGGTCACTAAAATCACCGTAAATCGATGTTCTTGCCATAATTTGACCAATAGTTGCTGCATATCAAGACGGGTTAACGCATCGAGCGCCCCCAATGGCTCATCAAGTAGCAACAGCTGGGGACGATGAATAATCGCTCTGGCCAAAGCCACTCGCTGCTTTTGCCCCCCTGACAATGCCGATGGCCAATCATCAGCCCGCTCTGCCAAGCCGACCTCTGCCAACGCTTTCAACGCTTGCGCTTTCCAATCTGGCGTTTTTAGCCCAAGCCCCACATTTTCCAGTACCGTTTTCCAAGGTAATAATCGGTCATCTTGGAACATTAGCCGCGTAGATTGTCGCCATGCCTGAGGCGACATTGCTTGATTGGCAATTGACATGGCTGTCAACTCCCCACTACTCGCCGTTTCTAACTGCGCAAGTAAACGCAGCAGTGTTGATTTGCCACAGCCACTGTGCCCGACAATAGCGATAAAATCACCACTTTGAATGTGCAAATCTAGGTCTTTAATGACTTCTCGATTATCAAATTTTTTGACCACATTGGTTAAGCTTAAAGCCAATCCTGCTGAGGTTTTTGATGGCGTTCTGGATGACGCTGACAATGGCGCTGACAATGGCGTTGACATTAGTGTGCTCCTTGTTGGTAAGCGGGGTGCCATTTGAGCCAAACAAACTCAAGCTTTTTGGCAATAAAATCGGCTAAAAATCCTAATAATGCATAAACCAAGATTGAAAACATAATGATATCAATCTGAAAAAACTCGCGAGCGTGCATGGCTAAATACCCAATGCCTGTGGTTGCCGAAATGGTTTCCGCGACAATCAGCGTCAGCCACATAATGCCCAATGAAAAACGCACCCCCACCAAAATACTCGGCAATGCCCCAGGTAAAATCACTTCTTTAAACAATGCCCAACCTGTTAAATCATAGCTTTTTGCCATCTCGACCAGATGTTTATCCACATTACGCACGCCATGATAGGTATTCAAATAAATCGGAAAAAATGTGCCAACTGCCACCAAAAAAATCTTTGCCGCTTCATCAATCCCAAACCACACAATGACCAGGGGAATTAATGCCAAATGTGGAATGTTTCTCAGCATTTGAAAGGTGGTATCCAATAACGTGCGAAATACAGGCAAAGTGCTGGTCAATAGCCCAAACCCCAACCCAAACAACCCGCCAATCAACAACCCAGCAAACGCTCGCAGCGCACTAATACCGAGATGCTGCCAAAGCTCACCACTTTTTATGAGTTCATAGCCCGCTTGAAGAACGGCATTGGGTGATGAAATATTTTTAAGGTAAGCTTCAGGCAGTAGTTGAAAACTTGCTACCAGCTGCCAACCCGCCAACATAAGTAACGGCAACCACCAACCCCCTGTACGCGCAAATAGGGTTTTTACAACATTGCGGGTTGACAATGTCTTGACTGGCGCATTCACCCTTATCGGTTTCGTCGGTAGCGGCTTTGATGCCGCTACCACTGAATTATCCGCAACAAAACTTGACGTTTTCATAAACAATCTCTCAATGCAAATTTATCAATGCAACTTTATTAATGACTGTTAAAAGCTTAACTGTCGCCTGTATCACTTCAAGGTAGTAAGCGCAAGCTAGCGTCATAAAGATTACCTACCCTTTTTTACTAGCTTTTTACTAGCTTTTTACTAGCCATAGCGTTTACTTGGGTGGATACCAAACAATATCTTTTACCTGTATTTGTTTTGGCAGCAATTTATTTTTATAAAAAGTATCAGCTTCTTGCTGCTGGGCTTGAATGATGTCATCGGTGATATAGTTGACACCGTAATTTCTTGATTTCACCGAGGCTAACGCCACATCAGGTTTTAGATTGGTAACTTTTTGGATCATTTTGCTAAAAGTTACTGGGTCAGCGGTAATCGCTTTATCCGCTTCATCAATGGCTTTGACAATGTCTTTAACCACATCGGGATGTTGTTGAGCAAAATCCGTTGATGCCAAATAAAACGATGTATTATTGGGCTTAAGACCTGTAGCGTCGGTCAAAACTCGCGCTTTTAGCTCAATTTTGGCACTCGATAGATAAGGCTCCCAAACGGTCCAAGCATCCAATTTCCCCGATTCAAAGGCAGCACGGGCATCAGATGGCTGTAAATACTTGACATCTATGTCAGCAAAACTCAATTTGTCACGTTCCAATGCTTTTAGTAATGTATAGTTAGCACTAGAGCCTTTAGTCACCGCCACAGATTTACCTTTTAATTCGGCCACTGACTTTAAGGTTGAACTCGCGGGGACAATGACGGCTTCAGACTGTGGTGAAGGTTTTTCATAGGCAACATACACTAGATTACTACCCGCAGCTTGGGCAAAAATAGGTGGGGTGTCCCCTGTGGTGCCAAAGTCAATATTGTTGGTATTTAGCGCTTCTAGCATCGGCGGTCCCGATTGAAACTGCACCCAATTGACTTTGATGCCGGATTTTTCGAGCGACTTTTCAAGCAGCTTACTTTCCCGTAAATACACCAACGCCCCTGAACTTTGTAATCCGATACGCACTTCTTCGAGTGGTTTTGAATCACCGGTCTTAGTGCCATTGGTGTGTGCTTCATTGGTGGTTGCCGCATTGGCAGATTTGGTGGTATTTTGCTGGCAACCTGCTAATAGCAAGCTAATACTAAACCCCGAAATAAGTAGAGCAGAAACTTTTTTCATTACAACACCTTATGCAATATTTAGGACAATTTGTCCTTATCCTCAAAATTTCATTTTTTTCGATATGAAATGCTATCAAGCGCTATCAAACATCATCGAATGGCGCTATTATTCCACAGAATAATAACAAAGCTTAATAATTATAATTGATAAGAATATAGAGGAATTTGCTAACCGCTTTAATTTTTGTTTATTGATAGCGGAAGGGTGTATGGACAGATAAATGCTATTCTGCGTAGAGAAAAACATAGGGCGCAATCGCTACAGCCAGTGCTGGACCGTTCATTTATTCGGGGTAATAATAGCGGACAAACATTCCTAGATTGTTGTTCGTGTATTTGTAAAATGCGTTATTCTCTTAGTCATGCCGTGAAATAGCTTGCCATAGGATATCAAACAAAGGATCAAAGTCAGCTGTCATCGGTTTGGCAGCGTGTCTTAACACGTGCATCAGCCCCAATCGGGTGATAAACCCCATAAACACATCTAATAAGGTTTTAAGCGAGACATTTTGATTAAGCTCCCCACGCTGCTGCCCATCCGACAACACTTGCAAAAAAGCTTCCATCAAATCCTTGTTTTCATAAATGGCAATATGTTGATAGTGGGAGACAGGAATCGCTGTAGAAAAAAACAATACCGCATCAGGATTGTGGTCAACAAAATCAAACATCACCCATAGCGTCTTACGCAGCCGGTCTTTGACACTATCAATACCGCTCAAATGGTCAATCATTCGAGCGGCTAGGCGACTAAGCACTCGATCTAAAATCACATAAATCAGCGTGTTTTTATCGCCAAAATATTTATACAAGGTCTGCAGTGACACGTTCGCGTGTTTTGCAATTGACTGCATAGTCACACTATCCGCAGCGACCTCACTCTCACCACTGGCATACAGTGTAATCACACTTTTTTCGATTTTATCTAAGGTTGCAGGTCGTATCTGCGCAAGTAAGGTTAAATCACCCATTGTATTACTAGGACGTCCAAGCGTCATTGGCTTTTTCAACGCAGTCATAACATTCTCTATTTAGATATTTAAAAAATAGTAATATAGGTTACCATATCTGCAGACAATATTGTTCTCATTTTTTATCTTTGTTATGATGGCGGCATTATTTGGCTATTTAATCATAATCTTAGGGTTTTTATTTAGTATTACATTGGTAATATAAATTACCTTTATAATATAATTTAAGGATAAATAACTATAAATAGCCGAGCAATTTTTTAAGGTAGTAATTAATATTACTATTATAACGGTTTAATTAATCTCTCAATAACGAACGAGGAATCAAGGATGATCAACCATTTTGAATCAAGCTGGATGAACGAAGAAGTCGCCATGCTAGAAGATACTGCCAAGAAGTTTTTTCAAACTTGGATCGATAAAGACATCGAGTGGCGAAAAAACGGCATGATGGATAAAGAAGCATGGCTTGAAGCAGGCTCGATGGGCTTTTTATGTGCATCGATGCCTGAAGAGTATGGCGGTGCCGGTGGCGACTTTCGTCATGAAGCGGCATTGATTTATGCCCAAGCCGATGCGGCCTTGAGCGGATTTGGTGGCTTTTTGCATTCAGGTATTGTGGCACCTTATATCTTGCATCATGGCAGTGAACAGCAAAAACAGCGTTGGTTACCAAAAATGGCAACGGGCGAATTGGTTGGTGCGATTGCGATGACTGAGCCAGGTACGGGTTCAGATTTGCAAGCTATCAAAACCTATGCCGTTAAAGACGGTGATGACTACATTTTAAATGGTTCTAAAACCTTTATTACCAATGGCCAGTTAGCCAATTTAATCATCGTCGCTTGTAAAACCGACCGCGAAAAAGGCGCTCAAGGTGTGTCTTTATTGGTGTTAGAAACCGATGGTTTAGCAGGCTTTGAGCGGGGTCGCAACTTAGAGAAAATCGGTCTGTCATCACAAGATACCTCAGAGTTGTTCTTCAATAATGTGCGTGTCCCACAGAAAAATTTATTGGGCAGTGTGGAGGGCATGGGCTTTATTCAGTTGATGCAAGAGTTGCCACAAGAACGCTTAATCATTGCGTTAGCGGCAGCGGGGGCGATTAAGAAATCGATTGAACTTACCATCGAATATACCAAAGAACGCCACGCCTTTAACAAGCCTGTGTGGTCATTCCAAAATACCCGATTTAAACTTGCCGAATGTAATGCCGACTACCTTGCCGTCAGGGCGATGTGTGATGCGGCACTGGAAGCCCATCTTAACAAAAAACTGACCGTACAACATGCGGCGCTATTAAAAGCGTTTACCACGGATAAACAAGCCAAAGTCACGGATGAATGCTTACAGCTATTTGGTGGCTATGGTTATATGCTGGAGTATCCGATTGCCCGATTATACGCCGATGCCCGAGTGCAAAAAATCTATGGCGGTACCAATGAAATCATGAAAGAGTTGGCGTCTCGTTTTATGTAACTTATCGTCTTATATGGCTGAGCCAGTTTTTAGCTAGCCTAGATATTGGTATCAGATATTGGTATTAGCTATTAGGACTAGCCATTAGGAATTGACAAATTTTAATCATGATTAAGGAAAATCAAATGAGTAATACCGCTTATATTTATGATGCTATCCGCACCCCGCGTGGTAAAGGCAAATCCGATGGCAGCTTGCACCAAGTCGCCCCAATTTGGTTAATCAGGGAACTGCTGACAAATTTACAGTCACGCAATCAGTTGGACACGCAGCTCGTGGATGATGTGGTACTAGGTTGTGTCACCCCCGTTGGTGAGCAAGGCTCGGATATCGCCAGAATTGCGGTAATTGATGCCGGTTGGGCAGAATCAGTGGCAGGCGTTACTTTATCACGGTTTTGTGCATCAGGGTTAGAGTCGATTAATTTAGCCGCGAGCAAAATCATGTCAGGCATGGAAGACATGGTGGTGGCAGGTGGCGTGGAGTCTATGAGCCGTGTCAAAATGGGGTTAGACGGCGGGGCTTGGTATATGGACCCACGCGTCAATACCGCCACGGGCTTTGCCCCACAGGGCATCGGCGCTGATACGATTGCGACGTTAGAAGGGTTTAGTCGCAGTGATGTTGATGCCTATGCCACCGAGTCTCATCGCAGAGCCCAGCAGGCTTCCGACCAAGGGTATTTTGCGAAATCAATTATGCCTGTTAAAGATATCAATGGTCTGATGATTTTAGACCATGACGAAACCATTCGCGCTGATACCAGCGTTGAACGCTTGGCAGAATTAAAGCCCTCGTTTGCCATGCCAGGAAAAATGGGCTTTGATAAAGTGGTCTTAGATAAATATGCCACGATTGAAAAAATTAACCATGTGCACCATGCCGGTAACTCATCAGGTATCGTTGACGGGGCCGCGTTATGTCTGCTTGGTAGTCAATCAGCGGGACAAGCAGCGAATTTAACACCCCGCGCCAAAGTCACGATGGCGGCAGTAGTGGGGTCAGAACCGACGATTATGCTAACAGGTCCGACACTGGCCGCAAGAAAAGCCTTAACCCGGGCGAATATGCAGGTGTCTGATATTGACCTATGGGAAATTAATGAAGCGTTTGCAGCGGTGCCAATGAAAACGGCAAAAGACCTAGGGCTTGATATGGATATCGTGAATGTCAACGGTGGTGCGATTGCGATGGGACATCCATTAGGCGCAACAGGGGCAATTTTGATTAATATCTTGTTAGATGAATTGGAGCGTCGTGATTTGACCACTGGACTTGCGACCTTATGTGTCGGTGGCGGTATGGGTATTGCCACGATTATTGAACGTGTTTAAGTCGCCTATTTAATTGAATTAAAAAACTGAAGAAAAAAGGATGTTTCTATGACCAGTCTTACCAGCCAAGCGGCGAATCAATTGGCCAATTTTTCTGCCACTGACGACGATAATATTGTCATTTTGACCATTCAACAATCTCGCAAAATGAATGTGCTTGATGAGTATTTTAGCAATGATTTAGAAAAAATCGCTCAAAGTTTTATTCAAGACAAAGACAGCAAAGGGCTTATCATCACCAGCGATAAAGATAGCTTTATCGTGGGTGCCGATATCGACCAATTTGCCAATATCCAATCCCCCAAGCAAGCTTTTGATTTTGTGGAACATTTCAAAAAAGTGTTACGCAACCTTGAAACCTGCGGTAAACCTATCGTCGCTGCATTAACAGGCACTGCCTTAGGTGGCGGGCTTGAAGTAGCGTTGGGCTGTCATTATCGCATTGCCGTTGACCAACCGAATGCCAAATATGGCTTGCCTGAAGTCAAGTTGGGCTTATTACCTGGGGGCGGTGGTACGCAGCGTTTAATGCGTCTTGTCGGTATGCAAAAAGCGTTAGAGTTGATGACCCAAGGTACTAAGCTTACCACCCAAGCCGCTCATCAGCTTGGCATTATCGATGCGGTAGTTACTGATAAAACATCACTGATTGAACAAGCCAAACAGTGGATTCATGAGCACCCAACCGCTCAGCAGCCTTGGGATGCCAAAGGCTTTAAAATCCCTCAAGGTAACGCCTTAACCCCGCAAAATGCCCAAATGTTGAGCATTGCCCCTGCGATGGCGAATCAAAAATCGCATGGCAACTACCCTGCCATTACCCACATTTTATCCTGTGTGTTTGAAGGTAGCTTAGTGGACATCGATACTGGTCTGGCGCTTGAGTCCCGCTATTTTGTCGCCTGTGCCATGTCACAAGTGTCAAAAAACATGATTGGCACGCTTTGGCACCAACTCAACAGCATCAACAAGGGCCAATCTCGTCCAAAATCTATCCCGCCATACCAAACCAAAAAAGTCGGTGTGTTGGGTGCAGGGATGATGGGTGCAGGTATTGCCTATGTCTCTGCTAAGGCAGGCATTGACGTGGTATTGCTCGATACCACGATGGAAAATGCGGATAAAGGCAAAATGTATTCAGAAAACTTGCTGGATAAAGCGATTGCCAAAGGCCGAAGCAATGATAGCAAAAAACAATCCTTGCTGGACAAAATTCAAACCACCACGAATTATGCAGATTTAGCGGATTGTGACTTGGTGATTGAAGCGGTGTTTGAAGACCGTGATATTAAAGCCAAGTGTACCCAGCAAACAGAAGCAGTCACCGCTAGCGATGCGATTTTTGCGTCAAATACCTCAACCTTGCCAATTACCGGTTTAGCCAAAGCGAGTGGCCGTCCTAAGCAATTTATCGGCTTACACTTTTTCTCACCTGTCGATAAAATGCCGCTTGTGGAAATCATTATGGGCGAGCAAACCGATGAAACTACGTTAGCCAAAGCCTTTGACTATGTATTACAAATTGGCAAAACGCCGATTGTGGTCAATGATAGCCGTGGTTTTTATACGTCTCGTGTGTTTGCCACCTATATCACCGAAGGCTCTGCCATGCTCTCTGAGGGTGTCCATCCCCGTCTGATTGAGGTAGCCGGTATCAAATCAGGTATGCCTGTCGGACCGTTGGCACTGCAAGACGAGGTGTCTTTAGGTCTGATGCTGCATATTAATGAGCAAACCAAAAAAGATTTACAAAAAGAAGGCAAAGAAATGCCCCATCACCCCGCCGATAGCGTGGTCGAGCTGATGGGCAAAACCCACGGGCGTTTGGGTAAAAAAGTCGGCAAAGGGTTTTATGACTACCCAGAGGGAGGTGAAAAACAACTGTGGCCCGGGCTATCAAACTTATTCCCTGTCGCAGACACGCAGCCTACTCAGCAAGAGCTTATTGACCGCTTTATGTTTATCCAAGCCAATGAAACCGCTCGTTGTTATGAAGAAAACGTGATTAATTCAATCGCAGATGCCAATATCGGCTCTATCTTTGGCTGGGGATTTGCCCCGCATCATGGGGGTACTTTGCAGTTTATTAATGCCTATGGCGTTGATAATTTTGTCGCACGCAGTCAACAACTTGCCGAGCGTTATGGTGAGCGCTTTGCCCCTGCCCAAGTTCTAGTAGCTATGGCAAAGGCGCATAAGGAGTTTGTTAATGAATGACGCCATAGCTGCGCTGGGTATAGCTGACTGCTTAACAGGGCTAAAAGTTATTGACTTATCACGCAACTTGCCGGGTCCATTTGCCACACGACTGCTCGCTGATTTGGGGGCAAATGTGATCAAATATGAACCTAAGCCAGGTGACCCTGCACGGGCGTTAGGCAATTTATTTGATGCTTTAAATCATGGCAAAGCTTGTCACAAAATAAACTTTAAACACCCCGATGACATTGCTAAGCTTAAAAGCGACATTGCCACTGCTGATGTGATGATTGATAGTTTCCGCCCCAACGTATTAGAAGGCATGGGACTTTCGCCACAGGCACTGCTGGCGGACAACCCAAAGCTGGTGATTGTTTCCATCACTGGCTATGGTACGACGCCCAACTGGGCGGATAAAGCCGGGCATGATATCAACTTTATGGCAATGAGTGGCGTACTTGACCAACTCAAAACCGCATCGGGTGAACAAGCCATGCCCAATGTGCAATTTGCCGACTTGGCTGGCGGGAGTGACACGGCGGTCATCGCTTTATTAGCGGCCGTTGTCAATGCCAAGCTAACTGGCAAAGGTCGCCATATCATCATCAGCATGACCCATAGTTTATACAACCATTTGGTGATGCCAAAAGCGACGGGGAAATTTGTCAAAGCATTAACACAGGTAACACCGACGCCTGAGCAGGATTTTTTAGGCGGCGTGCTGCCATGTTACCGGCTATATCAGACACAAGACGGTCGTTATATGGCAGTCGGCTCGCTTGAGCTAAAGTTTTGGCAAGGCTTGTGTCAAGCGTTAGATGTTAATGAACATGCGGCTAGCCATTGGCAAATGGGCATACTGCCCACTCATCCGCAGAGCCAAGCCGCTGCCCAAGCAATTGCCCAAAAATTTGCATCGCAGCCACTTAGCCACTGGCAGCACTACTTTACCCAATTTGATGTGTGCGTGACGCCTATTTTAACCTTGGCAGAAGCCGCCTGTCATGAACTATTTGCTAATCAAGATGAGTATGGTAATGTTAAGCCTTGGTGTGATAATGATTGCAACTAGGCTATTCATTTGCGTCACTATCAACTCAAGGCACAGCGATTGATAGTCATCAAAAAGCGCGGCAATACGCGCACCCTAATAGTCCCATGGAAAAAACCTTTCAAGGGCCTATTAGCCTATTTTCTAAGGACAGAAAAAGGATAACAACATGGAAAATTTTTGGAAAAAATTTTATGACCCTGCCACCGCCGCACACATTCCCGCTTTAACAGATCAATCGTTAATAGAATTTTTTGATGATCGTTTAACGGCCTTTGCCTCCCGAGAATTCACCAGTAATATGGAGCGAGCTATCAGCTATCAACAGGCGGATAACGTCGCACGCCTTGTCAGCCGCTGGCTACAATCCCAATTTTTGGGCCCAAATGCCAGTGTCGCTATCATGCTGCCTAATGTACAAGCGTATTTACCGGTCATGATAGGTGCGATTCGCTCAGGGTATGTTTTGACGCCGATTAATCCGCTACATACAGCTCGTGAATTAGAGTTTCAGTTGATTGATGCCAATACCGAAGTTATTTTTATTTTAGAAAATTTTGCTCACATTTTACAAAAAATCATTGATAAAACCCCAGTGAAAAAAGTCGTGATTATCCGTTTAGGAGACTTGTTAGGATTAAAGGGTAAAATAGTCGATATCGCTGTAAAATATGTCAAGAAAATGGTAGAGCCTTACCAAATTGACCAAAAGTATCAGCCATTACGATTGGGTCAAGTGATGAAAACCGCTAAATCCATGCCTTACCAACAGCCATCCAAATCACTTGATGATGTTGCCTTTATCCAATACACCGGCGGCACCACTGGCAGACCCAAAGGCATCTTGCTGACCCATCGAAATATTTTGACAGCAGTTGAACAATACTATCAGTGGTTTTTGCCGGTACTCAACCAACAAAAAAATGTCGAACAAGTATTCCATAGTATCCTAGCGTTGCCGCTATATCATATCTTTGCCTTTATCTTTTCCATGTTAGGCATGAAATCTGGCATGCGCATGACCTTGGTGACCAACCCTAAAGACATTGCCGGTTTTATCAAAATATTATCTGCTAAGCCGTTTCACATTCTTCCTGGGGTTAATACCTTGTTTCAGGCATTAATTAACCACCCCGATTTTAAAAGTGTCGATACCCGTCAACTAAAATTATCAATCGCGGGCGGTATGGCAGCCACCCCCGCCACGGCCAAAGCTTGGCTTGAGCTCACTGGCTGCCCATTAATAGAAGGATGGGGCATGTCCGAAACTATCGGTGCAGGCACGTGTAACCCCCTCACCAATCATGAGTACACTGGCGATATTGGCCTACCTTTACCGAGTATCGATATCAAAATCTGTGATGATGTGGGCAACGAAGTGGCGTTAGGCGAAGTGGGTGAGATTTGTATCAAAGGTGATAATGTGACTATAGGTTATCATAACATTGACAACACCGATTATTTCTTACCTGAAGGCCATTTAAAGACAGGCGACATTGGGATGATGATGCAAAACGGGCATATCAAATTAATGGATCGCAAAAAAGATATGCTGATCGTCAGTGGCTTTAATGTCTATCCAACCGAAATTGAAGCGGTGCTGTTAAATCACCCGAAAGTCCAAGAATGTGCCGTGATTGGCGTTGAAGATGCGCTTCAAGGACAATCGGTTAAAGCCTATATTGTCAAATCAGATGACAGTTTGACGATAGATGAGCTTAAAGCCTTTAGTCATGAGCAATTAACCGGGTATAAACGACCACGTCAATATACGTTTATTGAGCAATTACCCAAAACCGCGGTTGGCAAAATTCAAAAAACTGAACTGCGGTTACTTGAGAAAAATAGTAAATAATGGTGTCAGCCCAGGGAATGGTCAGATGTTTACCTTTCAACCCTCGAAAAACCACGTAAACCCTTGATATCACTGCAATAAAAAAGACCCAATCAATCGACTGGGGCTTTTGGAATATGGTAGGCATAATCTGACTCGAACAGACGAAAACCTTTAAGTTAAATTACCCTAAATTGCATGTTAGCAAAATCCGTTAGATATAGGACTTACGCAAAAGCAAGAGTTTTTGCGTAAGTCCTAATATACAAGTTATGGTTTAAATCAATACGATAGTTTATTGCTGAAATGAGAAAGCCGTTACTGGGGAGTCCCGGTAACGGCTTACAATTTCAATAAAAACAGGTGTTTTGACTAAATTGTCGGCTCAATCTTTTCCCCATCTTCTTTGATAAAGGTTTTGGTTAAGGGCGTATCAATCAAATCTAGTACAACTTCGGAAGGACGGCACAGCTTAACGCCTTTATCACTCACAACGATTGGACGATTGATTAGAAGTGGGTCAGCTAACATAGCTTGAATAAGGTCATCATCAGTCAAACTAAGGTTATCTAGCCCATGTTCAGCGTAAGGCGGCACATTTACACGCAGTAATTGTCTTGGGGTAATACCCATTTTGGTAATTAAATCACGCAGGGTTGTTTCATCAGGTGGGTTATCCAAATACTGAATAACAGAAGGCTCAATGCCTTGATGTTTGATAAGAGCAAGCGTGTTGCGTGATGTGCCACAGTTAGGGTTGTGGTAAATTGTGATATTTTGCATACTTGTTCCTTTTTAAGTTTTAAAATTATTGAATTATTGGCAACCAAATTGCCAATGCAACCAATGTAGCCACCAATACAGGCAAGGTTAAAATAATACCGACTTTAATATAATAGCCCCAACTCACCGTAATATTTTTACTGGCTAAAACGTGCAACCATAATAAGGTAGCGAGTGAGCCAATCGGGGTAATTTTCGTGCCTAAATCACAGCCTATTACATTGGCATAAATCATGGCTTGCTTTATCATGGGGTCATGGATAGTCGCCTCATCAATCGCTAAAGCCTGAATTAGCACCGTTGGCATATTATTCATGACAGATGAAAGCCCTGCCGATAATAACCCTGTTCCTACTGTAGCTGTCATCATGCCATGATTAGCGAGTTGGCTTAACTCATGAGCTAAATAATCGGTCAGCCCTGCATTTTTTAAGCCATACACCACCAAATACATACCTAATGAAAATATCACCACTTGCCACGGGGCATTTTTGACAATCGGCAGCACCGTTATTTTTTTACCCATTTTCGCTACCACAAGCAACACCAAAGCTCCAACCCCTGCAATAAAGCTAATGGGTACACCTAGAGGCTCAAGCACAAAAAAACCCAACAAAAGTAACACCAACACCACCCAACCTATGATAAAAGTATTTTTATCCACGATAGCCGGTTGTGAGCTTTCGATTAAATCCAACGCATAAACTGTAGGAATGTCTTTATAATAAAACCCATACAATACCAATAATGAGGTGACAACCGCTACCACGTTTACTGGTATCATCACTTTGGCATAATCGGTAAAAGGGATTTTAAAAAAGTCAGCCGACACAATATTTACCAAATTAGACACTACGAGCGGAATACTGGCGGTATCAGCGATAAACCCTGCTGTCATAATAAAAGCAAGGGTAGTCGCAGGGGAAAAGCGTAACGTGGTTAAAATCGCAATCACAATGGGTGTTAATATCAAAGCCACACCATCATTGGCAAACAATGCCGATACCACCGCCCCAAGTAGCACAATAAACGCAAACAACCGATTACCGCTACCTTTTGCTAATCTTGCAACGTGCAAGGCGATATAGCGGAAAAAGCCTGCTTCATCAAGTAACAGACTAATAATGATAATAGCAATAAAGGCAAAGGTAGCGTTCCAAACAATATTCCACACTATAGGAATATCGGCAACCGTTATTACCCCTAATAGCAAAGCTATCCCAGCCCCGATACTGGCAGTCCAACCGATACCCAAGCCTTTAGGTTGCCATATTACAAATATCAAAGTCACTAGAAAAATGAGTAATGCGGTAATCATTGACTGCCTATAGAAACCTGTTAAAATTGAGCTATACTATAATCTATATATTTGGATATGTAAATATATGAATAAAACAGACTTTCTCAAGGCGTTAAGCGACCCCACCAGATTAAAAATTGTGCAACTACTTAATCAGAAGCAAGCGTTATGCGTGTGTGACATCATCAGCCAGTTAAATCAACCACAGCCAACCATCTCACGGCATTTAAACCAACTAAAGCAAATCGGTATTTTAGAAAGTGAGCGTAAAGGCACTTGGATTTGGTATTCGATTAGTCAAGAGTTACCAAGTTGGGGCAAAGCGGTAATTGGTGCATTGGAATTAAATTAAATGTATGATTCATAGAGATCATTTCAATTTGGCCATCTCTACATCCCCTTTATAATTGGCATTTTGAATGCGTTCATCTGATGGGTTATATTGGTTTTGCACCTCATCAGAAAAAGGCGTTTCCTCGCTTAATTCAAAATACCTTTCAACCCCCACCATGTCAAAGTCGCTAGACCAATCTACCCTATTTGATATTAATGTACTTTAATACTCAAAGCTTTGATACGAGTGGGTTTAACTAAGCGTTCAAGAATAACATTAATGTGATTTAATGACAATTAAAAAAATTATCTTGCAGTTTGGTCACGCAATATTGCGTGTTTTTTAACCCCCACTCTCTCGATATTTTTGATAAAAAAACGTCAATTTCGTCTTAGTTTTATTTAAATTTTTTAAAAAAATTATTATATAAGTTTTCTTTTCAAAAAAAATATCCAGTTTCTTATCTAAAAAACTGGATATTGAAGTGTTGATATGATTAGTATTTTTATATGATTCACATATATTTTTTTAAAAATTAAAATTATATACTTTCAAATTTAGTGGATTTTCTAGGTTGTGTTGAACATTTAATATACAAAAGAACATAATGAGGAAATTTTGATAAAAAAATAGCGAAGCAGTAAACTTTAAGCTCTGACCCAAAAAGAAGACTGTTCGCTATGCCTCGTCTTATGCTAAATAATCAACATTGGAAGAAGCTAAAACCCATTCTACAAGAAATTGGCATCTATGACTATGCTAATTTAAGAAAGACCGTAGAAGGGATCTTATATAAAATGCGAACAGGCATACCGTGGCGGGACTTACCCAGATATTTTGGAAAGACCAACACGATATTTAAAGCATTTAACCGATGGTCACAAAGTAATAAGCTCATCAAATTGTTTGAAAAGATGATTCACTTTCCAGACATGGAATGGCTGTTTATCGATGCAACTTATATCAAAGCTCATCAGCACAGTAGTAGTGGTGACATGAAAGGGCAAGGCATTGATAAAAGTGTCGCAGGCAACAGCAGTAAAATTCATTTAGCGGTTGATGCTCACGGTAATCCCATTCGTTTCATCATTACCGATGGCGTAACTCATGATGTTAAAGCAGCACCTGACTTGATTGATACGTTAGATTTAAGTGATGTTGTGGTACTTGGTGCTGATAAAGGCTATGACTCTCAGTGCTTTCGTGAGAAAGTTGAAGAGAGTCAAACCATAGCTAATATTCCAAGAAAGCGGAACACTAAACTATCAAATGTACATATGGATTGGCATTTATACAAGTCTCGTCATTTGGTTGAAAATGCTTTTTGCCTTATCAAGCATTATCGGGGTATTGCGACAAGGTATGAGAAGCTTAAACGTAATTATGAGAATTTGGTCGCTCTAGCCTTTGCTTATCATTGGCTAAAGCTTTAAAAAAGCCAATATTAAAACGGAGGAACAATGACTAAAGATGAGTAACGTGATAATGTCAAAATTTACGCAATAAACGGAAACTCATCTTCAGGTAAAGCATCTCCTGTTGAGAGCTTGTCTATGTATTGAGGATATGGAGGTGATGTTCTTCCACCACGATTTACATACACCGCTTCATCACCTAGCCAACGAAAAGACACGGCGCGTCGAGAATGTTGCTGAGACTTATTGCCAGGTGCACCATGTACAGTCGAATAATCAAATGCAACTGCATCACCTGGCTCTAAAGCCCAACCTACAATGTCGAACTCTTCCCGATGGTTATCAATATCAGGTAACATTTCTTCTTTACCGTCGCGTTGATCATAATATTCACCAGTGAAATTTAAGGGTCTAAAATATTTACCCCATTTGTGCGACCCTGCAACAAACTCAATCGACGATTCTCGTGCAACCGGATCAAGCGGAATCCATAAACTTAAGGTTTGTTTAGCATCAACAGGGTAATAAGGTGCATCATGATGCCAAGGTGTCACTTTGGATGAACCTGCACCTTTGACTAAGACATGTTCATGAAACATGCGAACACTTTGCGATTGCATTAAGGCTTTTACGATATCACCAGCAGGGCTTTCTTTGACAAATTTTTGAAAAGCCTCGATGCGTTGCCAATTACAATAGTCTGCCCAAAAACGTCCTTGGGCTTGGCCTGGGGTGTAGTCTCGAAACCATTGTCCAGGATCTTGCTCGTTGACTCTAACGCCTTCTTCTAGCACATCCATCCAATCTTTAAACATACCACGTATGACAACAACACCATCTCGTTCAAAAATTTTTTGCTCTTCTTCTAACATTTATAGCACTCCTTATTAATAAGTAAGAAAAAATCAATGCTTATCAAACTTAAAGTCTGATCTTGCAATTAATTATAGGAGTCAAAGTTCAAATTAGAAATAAGGAATTTAAGAAGTATTAGTTTGTTTTTTTGGAATCTAAGAACCTGTTCTAAGGTACTCCCCAATGTCTAGACCTGTAGTCGCATAATAAACCTAGACAGCCAATAAGAGATTATAATACCCCGAATGGAGGGATAATCTCATGACAAAAGTACGCAAAACCTACACACTCGCATTGAAACTAGAAATGATAAAACTCATAGAAGAACAAGGGCAAAAACCAAGTGATGTCACAACCCAATATGAAATAGCCGAATCCACACTCGAAAACTGGCTAACCTGTTATCGCAGAGAAAAACGAGGCAACCCCATATCTAAGGGTAACGCCCTAATAGAAGAACAACGAGAAATTCAGCGACTAAAAAAAGAAGTAGCCAAGCTCAAACTAGAGCGAGACATCTTAAATGAGGAGGGATAAGCGAAGCACTGCTTCGCCCCGACGCAAGGCGAGAGTTATCCTCGAGTGGGCATCCGTTCTATTAGCAATAGACACACTCGGTTTTCACCGCTAATAGAGAAGCTAGCCAAAGCAATACCTAGAATCAGTAAAGTTAAACTATGTGAGCTGTTTGGCGTAGCAAGGAGTACTCACTATCTAGCAAAAAAGCCCAAAATGCCCAGCCTTGAGCAAATCAATTTAACTCTCTGGGTAAAACAAGCCTTTGACCAGTCCTAAGGCTCGGCAGGGGCGAGAACGCTATCAGAGATCGTTAGTAAACAACATAATGTTAAAATCACTCGTTACAAAGCAAGCAAAATCATGGCGCAACAAGGCTTGGTCAGCCGTCAGCTTATTAGACATCGCTACAGCAAAGCTGACAAAGAACACGCCATTTGTGACAAACTACTGAAGCGAGAATTTAGCCCAACTGCTCCCAATCAAGTCTGGACAGGTGATGTGACTTACATGCGTACTAAAACAGGGGGTTGTTATCTAGCAGTAGTAATTGACTTATTCTCTCGCAATATTATGGGATTTGCCATGAGTAATAGTCCTGACAGCCAATTAACTGCCCAAGCCCTTGAAATGGCTTATACGGTGCGTTTAGAGCCACAGAATGTATTATTTCATTCTGACTATACCAGTCGAGCATTTGCTGATGCGATTGCCCAGTGCAAAGGCATGAAACACAGCATGAGCCGTAGAGGTAATTGTTGGGATAAAGCACCTACCGAGCGATTCTTTAGCAGTTTTAAAACAGAATGGATGCCTAAACGTGGTTATGATTATTTGGCTCAAGTGAGAGTTGATGTGGCAAGTTATATTGTCGGTTATTACTGCCAAGTTAGACCACACAGCTGTAATGATTAATTAACACCAGTAGAGAAAGAAAGTCAGTTTTTTAATCAAAATATCTTAAAGGCTGTCTAATTAAACTTTACCACTACAATTATCCGAGAGTGTTTTAAATGAGCATGTTATGGGTAAAATCAAACACTTTAAGATATTGTCTTGTCGTTATTTTAATCCCAGAAAACATTTTGGAGTAAGAGTCAATTTGATTTCTGCAATTTATAATTTCGAGCTACATTAGTTTGGAAAGAGGTCTATTAAAGAAATACTTACTATACTGAATAAATCAGTGGCAAATAATAATTAAGTAGGATTTACAATATTAATGAATCGTTTTTTCAAAATTGCTTCTTAAAAGCTGGTTTTGTATAACTATCATCATAACCCATGCTCACTAAGGAGAAAATCTATCATGAAAGTCAAGGTAATAAAAAAATTTTCTGTTGCAAATTTATTTGCAGTTTGTTTAACCAGCACGATTCTAATAGGTTGTAGTCAATCCGGTGAGCAAACAAAAAATGATAAAAGCGTAAAAAACAGTGAAACATCTTCAATAGTACCTGTCTCTCCAAATAGTCAGAATGCAACAACACTTACTATTGGTAGTGATATCACCTTTGCACCTTTTGAATATATGGAAAATAATCAGCCCAAAGGTTTCGACATTGATATCATGAATGCCATTTTAGCTGAAAATGGCATAAAACCAAATTACGTAGATACACGTTTTTCAAATTTAATTCCAGGGCTCGATGGAAAAAAATTTGATGCTTTAATTTCTGGTTTATATATAACGCCAGAAAGGTTGCAAAAGGTTGATATGATTCCTTATTTTAAAACTTATGAAGCTCTTTTGGTGCGATCCGAGAGTAATTTCAAACCAAAAACTCGTGATGAATTATGCGGGAAATCTGTTTCAACCACAAAAGGGGCTATATATGTATTGCAACTACAGAAATTCTCGAAAGAAAGCTGTGAGTCTAAAGGTAAACCTGCGATTAATATTAAGGAATTCGAGACATCACCTCAGGCAATTCAAGCTTTATTATCCAGTGCTGTAGATGCTCAATATGATGATATAGGAGTTGCTAAAGAAGCAGTTAAAAAATTAAACAATAGAATAATAATTTCGAGTACAGATAAGTTTATTTCAATTCTCGGTGGTATTGCAGTTAGAAAAGGAGATACCGAAAACTATAATAAAATCAAAGATGGTTTGACAAAAATCAAAACATCAGGCAAATATGACCAATTGTTAAAAAACTATGATTTCGTTGCACCTACCGAAGAAGAAGAAAGCAAAGTAGCAATTAGTAAATCCTGAACTTCATACAATAGTATATAATCACTTTAAAAGGCCCATATGTTTTGAAAATGGGCTTTTTTGTTAGAGCAGGAAAATAAAAGGCCGTGGTATAAAAAGTGAATAGCCACCGATTTTGTAGACACCTTAAAGTTAGATAAAATGGCTAACTTATGAGGTGAATATGAGCGGTAAACCATACCTTGAAGAATTCAAAATCGAAGCAGTTAAACAAGTCACAGAGAAAGGCTATAGCGTAGCAGAAGTAGCTACACGTTTAGTCATGACCACCCATAACCTTTATGTATGCTTAGGTAAAAAGGTACGATCAGGGACAGTCCAAGCCAACCAAAGACAAGGATTCAAGTGTCGAACTTGCTAGGCTAAAAAAAGAGCTGCAACGGGTTACTGAAGAAAGGGATATCTTAAATGAGGAGGGATAAGCGAAGCACTGCTTCGCCCCGACGCAAGGCGAGAGTTATCCTCGAGTGGGCATCAACTCTATTAGCACAAGACAGTCTCGGATTTCGTTAATAGAGCAAACCGCCAAATCTGAACCCAAAATCAGCAAAGTAAGACTGTGTCAGTTATTTAATATACCAAGGAGCACCCATTACGCTCTAAAAAAACCCAAACTACCCAGCTTAGAACAAATAAATCTAAGGACTTGGGTAAAACAAGCTTTCGATACCTCTAAAAGCTCAGCAGGGGCACGAAATATCGCCATGATAGTCAGCCAGCAACACGGCATTACGTTATCTCGTTACAAAGCTCGTAAAATTATGAATGAGCAAGGACTAGTGAGTCGTCAACGAACTAGAGATCGTTACAAACACGCTGAGAAGCGACACAGTATTCATGATAACGTGCTTAACCGTGAATTTGCCCCAACGGCTCCAAATCAAGTCTGGACAGGCGATGTCATCTATATTCGTACTAAAGCGGGATTCTGTTATTTAGCGGTAGTAATTGATCTATTCTCTCGCAATATCGTGGGATTTACGATGAGTGATAGTCCTGATAGCAGATTGACTGTAGAAGCCCTTAAAATGGCTTATACCGTTCGGCTAAGTCCACAAAATGTGTTGTTTCATTCAGACCAAGATATGCACTATACCAGCCGAGCATTTGCTGATGCGATTACACAGTGTAAAGGCATAAAACATAATATGAGTCGCCGTGGAAAATCACTGCGGGCATAGCGCTTGTCTTGCGTCGCTGCAAAGCAGTGCTTTGCTAATTGCTCCTCAGGGATAATGCTCCAACTGAGCGGTTCTTTAGGAGCTTTAAAACAAAATGGTGAGAAGCACTGCTTCGCAAGGCGAGCAATAGCGAAGTACCGAAAAATGGTTACGATGATTTAGCTCAAGCAAGAGTTGATGTAGCAAGTTATATCTTAGGTTATTACTGTCAATTTAGACCACATGCTTTTAATAATTACTTGACGCCCGTTAAGAAAGAAAATCAGTTCTTTAGAGGGCGTTCAAAACTCTGTGTCAAGTGAATTAAAGATTAATCATATCATCTAATCGACCAGGGAAATGGATAGACAACTGCATCATTGTTTGCCCCCAATTATTAATTGGCATTGTCCATTTCTCTGACGCATTTAACATACCAACATACAGTAATTTAAGCAAGCTAGTTTCATTTGGGAACGCTCCCTTAGTCTTGGTCAACTTACGAAATTGGCGATGAACCGCTTCAACCGCATTGGTCGTATAAATGGGTTTTCTAACCGCTTCGGGGTACTTGAAATAGGCACTGAGCAAATGCCACTTATCTCGCCAAGAAGCAATCACCGCAGGGTACTTACTGCCCCATAGCCTATCGAGCTCATCAAGTGCTAACTCAGCAGATTCTTTATTCACAGCTTTGTACACAGGCTTTAAATCCCGCATAAAGGCTTTTTGGTCACGACTTGCCACATAACGAATACTGTTACGGATTTGATGAATCACACACAATTGCACCTCAGTATTAGGGAATATGGCTTGAATGGCTTCAGGGAAACCTTTTAAGCCATCAACACAGGCAATCAGAATATCCTGTACGCCACGATTGTGTAAATCAGTGAGTACCGATAGCCAGTAGTTCGCTCCCTCGCTTTCAGAGCAGTATAGCCCAATAAGTTCTTTACGACCTTCAGTATTGAGTGCTAACAGCGTGTAAACAGCTTTATTAACATAGCGTCCTTCGTCTTTAACCTTGTAGTGGATGGCATCGAGCCAGACAAACGGATAAACGCTATCGAGTGGTCTTGATTGCCAGGCTTTAAGCTGTGGGATAAGACTATCAGTAATATTGCTAATGGTGGCTTCTGAGACTTCTAGCTGATACATCTCGGTAATGTGGTCTTTGATGGCGGTATAGCTCATGCCATGCGAGAACAGCGATAGGATGCGGTTGTCAATTTCAGGGGTGAGCTTAGTCTGATGCTTTTTAACCAAGACAGGTTCAAATTCGCCATTGCGGTCACGTGGTGTTTCAAGCTCAAAGCTGCCAACGGCTGATTTGACGGTCTTTTTGCTGTAGCCGTTACGGCGATTGTTACTTGGGTTTTGCTCAAGGTGGCTGTCTATCTCAGCCGATAGTGCCGCTTCGGTGAGTTGCTTTATGAGCGGGGCAAGGACACCATCACTGCCTGTGATGGGTTTACCAGATTGAATAGCTTTTAAGGCTTCGTTAAAGTCAAAGTTTTGCATGGTGTCATTCCTTCTATTGTGAATAGTTTAGTGAAATGACACAGTTTTTTGAACACTACCGTTCTTTAATCAAAATCTCTTAAAGACTGTCTAAAATTAGTTGACCACTACAGTTTTTTAATATTCTTGATATTCTTGTCATACAAATGTTAAAGCTTAAGGTTTGCCAATTGCAGCCTTGTTTTCCTCATCAGTTGGGGCAACCAAATCATATTGTTTCATTAATTGATCATATTTACCCGACGCTTTAATTTTGGACAAACCTTCATTAATTTTATTGTAAGTCTCAGTATCACCTTTTCTGACAGCGATGCCACCAAGAATCGGTATGAACTTATCTGTACTTGAAATCATCACTCGATTATTGAGTTTTTTGACCGCTTCTTTGGCGACCCCTACATCGTCATACTGGGCATCAACTGCACTCGATAATAACGCCTGTATAGCTTGCGGTGACGTTTCGAATTCTTTGATAGTAATGGCAGGTTTTCCTTTGGACTCACAGCTCTCTTTGGAAAACTGTTGAATTTGCAATGGGTAAATGGCACCTTTTTGGGTAGCCACCGATTTGCCACACAGCTCATCACGTGTCTTCGGTTTAAAATCCCCCTCTGTCCTTACTAATAGCGCTTCATATGTTTTAAAGTAAGGGATCATATCGACTTTTTGCAGTCTTTCAGGCGTAATATATAAACCAGAAATAATCGCATCAAACTTTTTACCATCTAGACCTGGAATTAGATTTGAAAAGCGAGTATCTATATAATTTGGTTTTGTACCATTCTCAGCTAGAATCGCATCCATGATATCAATATCAAAACCTTTAGGTTGATTATTTTCCATATATTCAAACGGTGGAAAGGTAATATCACTACCCACCATCATTGTGACTTCATTTGCACCATTTGCTTGTGTAACAGATACAGGGGTAGATGACTCAGAGTTATTTGCTGCACTATTGTCAGTTTTTGTTTGCTCCGCAGATTTGCTACAACCTATTAATGATGTACTAACTAAACATATTGCCAATAATTTTCTACCAGAAAAATTTTTCATCGCTGTTATTTTCATGACAAACTGTCTCCTTTAATAAAATGATATAGTGAAAACATATTAAATTAAGTTTTCATATTCGTAGGTAACGTATTCGCTAACGCATGCTATGATTTGATGATTAGCTATAAGTAATGACTATGATGATAGTTATACAAAAAAACTGAGCTGTAAGCAATTTTGAAAAAATGATTCACTGCTACTGTAAATCCTATTTAATTATCGTCATTTATTCCTAGTTTATTCGCTATAGTAATAATTCCTTTATCTAAATCTTGATAGGAGTAAACGTATGAATTCATTAAACAATACCTTGTTAATTGATGAGCAACAATCCCGCATCAATCTTGCTGCCTGTTTTCGTTGGTTTGCTAGACTCAATATGCATGAAGCAGTGGCTAATCATTTTAGTGCCTCTGTGTCTGCTGATGGCAAAAAATTCTTAATCAACCCAAAATGGCAACATTTTTCTACCATCAAAGCTAGTGATTTGATTCTTTTAGACGCCGACGATCCAAGTGAAGAGTTAATGGAAAAAATCGACCCAACGGCGTGGGCAATTCATGGTCGGATACATAAGCTACGCCCTGATATCAAATGTGTGTTGCATCTTCATCCCATCTATGCAACAGCGATATCGACGCTAAAAGACCCAACTATTAAACCGATTGATCAAAATACTGCACGTTACTTTAATCGAGTATCGTATGATATGTGCTATCAAGGTATGGCAGACTCTTTGGCAGAGGGTGAGCGGTTAGCAAATTTATTGGGTCAACATACTCGGTTAATGATGGGGAATCATGGTGTTTTAATTGGTTCTCATAGCATTGGCGTTGCCTTTGATGATATGTATACCATTGAACGTGCTTGCCAAATTTTGGCAACAGCCTATTCAACTAACCAGCCCTTGAATATTTTGGCTGAAAAAACAGCTGAGAAAACAGCTAAAGATTGGGAGTCAATTGAAGATTTCAGCGAAGCCCATTTCGAAGATGCTAAAAAACAATTGCTGATACAAGAGCCTGAATTCGCTAAATAACTTAAACACAGTTAATATTTCAACATTTAGCAGACCAAGTTTTTCGGGCAGCCTTGTAAGTAAGCACAAATATTTTCTTCAATTTCGATGACTAAACGATGTTGTGCTTCTTGGCTTGCCCAAGCGACATGGGGAGTTATAAGTAAGTTGGGTAATCTAGTAGTTATCATGGGATGATTTATCGCAGGTGGTTCTTGAGTTAAGACATCCGCAGCATAGCCTCCTAGATCACCTGTTAATAGTGCATGGATGACAGCATTTTCATCAACCAGTCCACCTCTGGCAATATTAATTAACAAGGCATGCTTTTGTAGCATTAATAACGTTTCTTCATCAATCAAGTGATAAGTATCTCCATTTAACTCACAGTGTAATGAAATAATATCTGCTAGCTGAATAGCTTGCAAAAAAGGTATATAACCTTCTCGACAATGTATCGCATTTTTACGTTCACTAAATATCACATTTATACCAAATGCCTTAGCCTTATTGGCCAGTGCCTTGCCACTTGTGCCACTACCAATAATTACCAAGGTCTTTTGATACAACTCATAAATTGGCGTTTCTAAATAACAAAAATTATCACATTTAGACCATTTGCCACTCTTTACTGCTTCATCGTAGCCACTAAAATTTCTAATTAAATTTATCATTAGCATAAAGGCGTGTTCTGCTAAGCTATGAGATGCATATTCTCTGACATTGCATAGATGAATGCCTTTGGATTGAAGCAGTTGAATGGGTTGTTTATCGTAGCCTGTTGAGCATAAAGCGACTAATTGAAGTTTAGGGTTGTTGGATAAAACTTGTGGTGTTATACAGAGGTCATTAAGAATTATAATCTGTTGGTTTTCGACATCCGATTCAAACTCAGATTGCGAGAGATGGTTAAATTGGTTAAAACTAATAGAGCAAGGTAACGTTTGTTTATCAAAACTTAGCGTGCGGATGAGAGAGTGGGCTTCTGCAAAAGCGATATTGATTGTTTTTGACATTTAGTTTCCTTATCTGTATGAATCTTAGTATTAAAAACTAAGATTCATACCTTAATGCGAATCAATGTTTTCTAATAAATTGTTTAAATCGCTCATTTCGGCTATGTTCTAGCTCAGCAGGTGAGCCCTGTTCAACAATGTGCCCGTCTTCCATAAAAATCACCCGGTCAGAAATTTTGAAAGCAAAATTCATTTCATGCGTTACAATAATCATCGTTAAGCCCTCTTTTGCTAGCTGTTCCATAACTTTTAAAACCTCATTGACAAGTTCTGGGTCTAACGCTGAAGTTGGTTCATCAAACAAAATAATGGAAGGTTGCATCGCCAAAGCTCTAGCAATCGCCACACGCTGTTGTTGGCCACCAGATAATTGATGTGGGTATTTATTAGCATGAAGCTTCATACCGACTTTGTCTAGCATAGCGATAGCGGTAAGCTGGTTAATTCCTTTATCATTCATGCCATGATATTCAGGGGCTAGCATCACATTTTCCAAGACAGTCTTATGAGGAAATAAATTAAAACTTTGGAACACCATGCCAACATGAATAATTTGTTCTTTATATGCTGATGAGTTTTCTGTTAATGTTTGGTCTTTCAAGAATGGCTTACCCATTAAATTGACTGTGCCTTTGTTCAAACTTTCCAAACCATTTAGCGTGCGGATAAATGTCGTTTTACCAGAACCCGATGGCCCAATAACCGAAATAACTTCACCCCACTTAACATTCAAATCAATACCTTTTAGAACTTTATGATCACCATAGGATTTATGAATATCAATAGCTTCTAAAGCATAATCACCAATTCTTTCATTGTTTAAGAATTCATAATTAGCTAGAGATTTATTGGTGGTGGGGATAGGTATTTCATCTTCTTTTAATAAAGGTGGGTTCCTATGGGTGATATCAATGAATTTTTCGAATTTACCAATGAGCCAACCAAACACTGTCACGATAAGCACGTAAAAGAATGCCACGGCTAACATGGTCTCTAGAACTAGGAAGTTTTGAGTGTAGAGACGTTGTCCGACGAGTAGGATCTCGGTAAGTGAGATAACTGATACTAGCGACGTCAATTTAACAATCGTAACAAATTCATTGCTTAAGGTAGGCAATGAGATACGTAATGCTTGGGGTACAACAATTAAACGTTGGATTCCCGCAGTTTTTATACCTAACGCTTTACCTGCTTCTATTTGACCTTTATGAATAGAGTTGAGTCCACCACGATGAATTTCTGCGATATAGGCAGCTTCACTTAGGGTTAGTGCAATGAGGCCAGACAAAAAAGAAGAAGCTAAGATAACACTGGTTTGTGGGAATACTTGTGGCATATTATAGATAAATACCAATAACACCAAGAGTGGTAAGCTACGAAAAAACCAGATATAGCCGCCACTTAAAGTAGAAATGATTTTGATTTTAGACTTTTTACCCAGTGCCAATAAAAATCCTAAGACGATGCCTAATATCCAAACCAATACACTAAGTTCAATCACTGTTAAAGTGGCTTGCCAAAAGTCTTTATTTTTCAATAGACCAAATGTATATGCCCAATCAAAATGCATTACTTTCTCCTCTTTTTATAAAATCCACGTTATAGCAGTATGGATAACAGTTTTTGCAAAAACACATCACATATCTCAAGCTGGGCGATGCTAACATGTTCATTGGGTTTATGAGCGACTTCAATCGTTCCTGGTCCGCACACAACAATTGGACAATGCATTTGTTGTTTAAATAGACCACCTTCTGTGCCGAAGGATATTTTGGTCGGCTTAGACGGAGTTGATAATAAGCCCTGCACCATTTGTACTGCATCCTCTTGGCATGACGTGTCTAAACCTGGATATTGATTAATATTTTCTACATGAATTTTTGCAATGGATGCTTTTTTTGAATAGTTTTCTAAGATATGTTGCTGGATCTGTTCAATACTATCTTGAGTAACATTACGAATTTCATAATCTAGCTGACAAAGATTTGGCACAATATTTAACGCTTTTCCACCATAAATTTTCCCCACATGAATAGTGGAATAAGGAACATCAAACCCTAAGTCTTGGCTACCGACATTGGCTAAATACTCTTGAGATTCGATTAGGCTTTGCACAAACTGTGTGGCAGTATGAATGGCATTATCAAAATTTGGGGCTAAGGCTGAATGCCCTTCTTTACCAGAGCAGAATACTTGAAATACCGCTTTACCTTTATGCCCAGTAGCAACCTCCATCATGGTAGGTTCGCCAATGATGGCAAACATTGGTGGTATAATTAAACTTTCTAATTTGGTTAAAATACTTCTGACACCAACACAACCTATTTCTTCGTCATAAGACAAACATAAGTGTAAAGGACGTTGTAGTTGTTGCTTAGATGCTTTTTTAAACATAACCAAAGCACAGGCTATAAACCCTTTCATATCTGCTGTACCACGACCAAAGACGAGATTATCTTGAATCGTCATACTAAAAGGGTCAGTTCGCCAATTCTGCCCTTCTACAGGCACTACATCAGTATGACCTGACAACAAAATACCTGCTTTATCTTTAGGTCCTGTGGTTGCAAATAAATTAGCCTTGGTTTTTTGCTCATTGAAATCTAGAGTAATCTCAATGTTTGAGCTTGCTAGATACTCTTTAATATAGTCAATGAGTAATAAATTACTTTTATAAGAAGTCGTATCAAATGCGATTAGTTTTTCTAGCACTTCAAGATATTCTGTTTGATATTGCATTAGTCACCTACTTCTATTGACTGATTTTTGATATGCGCTTGTGAAAAATAGGCAACACTCATTCCTGGGATATATTGATTTGAAATAAAAGCCTGACACCGACTAATAAACGCTTGACATATCTTGCCTATATTGGCGTTAACGGGTGTTGCAATCCCTATTTTCATGGGTCGTACATCGCCTGAAATTCTTACCATCACAAGCTTCTTGCCATCAGGCGAATAATCCATTTTTGGACGAACGTTTAAAATGGTATAACCAATATTATTTCCCACCATTGAACGAATTACATCAACATGTTTTGACGTTTCAACAACATTGGGCTGTAGTTTTTGATGGCGAAATAGAGACAAGAAGTAATCATTACTGTAAGGCATATCTAACAATATCATGGGATAGTCAACCAATTCCTTGAGTGTTACTGCCTGTTGCTTTGCCAAGGGGTGTGATTCTGCAAGCAAAACATAGGGGGGTAAATCTGCTAGTGGCATAAAGTTGATATAATTACTATCAATATGCAAATCATATAACAATGCCACATCTAAGGTATTCTGCATCAAATCTTGGGTAAGCGCTTGATGATCATCAATCACAGTTTCCAAATTAACTTGTTTGTATAAATTTGAAAAACCATGAATAATTTCTGCATAAATCATGGGTGCAAAAGCGGAAAAGCACCCCACCTTAAGCGTGCCCCGCATTGCCCCTGAAAAATCAGCAGATAATGCGTAAAGTCCAGATGATTGACTTAAAATCACCTTGCACGCTTGCTTTATTTGTTCACCAATGTCTGTCAAAACCAAACCTTTGGCATGTTGTCGAATAAATAACTGGACGTTTAATTCACTTTCAATGTGTGCAATTGCCGCAGAGATAGAAGGTGAAGATACATGAATCCTCTCAGAAGCAATAATGATACTGCCACTTTCGGCTACTGCAACAAAATACTCCATTTGGCGTAACGTTATTCGACTTAACACAATTAACCTCATTTAACAGATGTTATAAATCACCTGGTACACCATAGCTTGGCGAAACTGTTGGGTTTAACGCTCTCATGACATAATCGTTGATTTGTGGCTCATAGATTTGCCAGGCCTGTTCTAAATCTTCAATAGGCGTCTCTGACCAATCAATACGGAGGTCGATGATAGGCCATGTCATCTTATCAACCACTAACAGTCCTGCTGAATGTACAGGTCCTGCTTCGCCACCTGCTTGGTAACCTGCAACCAAACTATCAAGTAAACGTTTTCCTAGATTACCTTCACTTTTTTCAAAAGTATCAAGCATAACTTTAGGAATGTCTTGATTAGCCAAGAGATTGCCAGCACAGGCCGCTTCTTTACCTTTAACAGCATTAAATATGCCAAGCGTATGCTCTCCACTGAAAACAAAAGGTTCATCTTGACCATTTAATGCCATTAGCTGGCGATATTGGATAAAATCGGTACTTTTAACCAACTCTGCACCAGCGTCGGTCGGTGTAAGATTGTATTGCATCATCTCTAACAAAACCTGCGAGAGATTTGGATCAGTAATATTTTGGCTGGCCACGACGCCGATACCAGTTTTTGCACGGATACAGCGTGATGCTACAGCAGGAGATGATGAGCTAATAGATGCTCCAAATTGCCCCGTTTTTGGGCATCTTGCAACAATAGAAAAAGTCATAGAAGTATCCTTATTTAGATATTAGTCTGGAATAACCGCTGTTGCATCAATCTCAACAAGCCATTCTGGTCTAGCCAACGCCGATACCACAATGCCAGTAGAAACAGGGAATACCCCTTTTAGCCATTTACCAACTACTCGGTAAACCTCTTCACGATAACGTGGATCAGTAATATAAATCGTGATTTTACAAATATCTTCTAACTCACCACCTGCCTCTTGAAGCAACATTTGAATATTATGCATTGCCTGTTCAGCTTGCCCTTTGGCATCACCAATACAGACACTTTCACTCGTGTCTAGGTTTTGCCCAATCTGTCCACGCAAAAATACAGTACGACCTTTTGCTACAACGGCTTGACATAGGTCATTATCGAGATTTTGTTCAGGATAGGTATTTTTAGTATTAAAGGGGCGGATGCGTGTATGTTTCATTATTTACCTCTTTTCTTGGTTCTAAAAACTAAAAGATGGTTGAAATACTGGTAATAACCAGTAATCAAACTGTTGAAATTTAGTATGCCCTAAATGTGTGAGATAACAATTTGAATTTTCCTTTGCACTGATTCGGTTATTCCATACCGCTAGTAATTAGAATTTCTTGAATCAATCGTTCGTATGATACGATTTTCAATTTTTCGACAAAGAAACTATTATTCAACTTGTATTTATACACAGTGTATGACTGTGACATTTTTAAATATTGTTTGTATGTTTTTTACAGAAGGGAGCGAATCATGACTAATAATATAACGAAAACGGATACTCTCGTTATTGGTGCAGGTCAAGCTGGTATTGCAATGAGTGAGCATCTGGGCAATCTAGATATTGACCACATTGTTTTAGAAAAAAATAGAATTGCAGAAGCTTGGCGGTCCAGACGATGGGACTCTTTAGTTGCTAATGGTCCTTGTTGGCACGATAAATTTCCTAATATGGATTTTCCACATAATCCAGAAACATTCGTGTCCCATAACGAAGTGGCGGACTATTTTGAAAGTTATGCCAAAAAAATTAAAGCCCCCATTCGCACGGGTATAGAAGTGTTAAAAGTAGAAAAAATACCTAGTAATATGGGCTTTAATGTCCACACAACACAGGGTGATTTTATAGCAAACAATATTGTCATTGCTACAGGTCCTTTTCAAAAACCTGTTATTCCACCTATTGCACCAAATTGGAAAGATTTGTATCAGATTCATTCAGATCAATATAAAAATCCAGAACAACTACCAGAAGGCAATGTATTGGTTATTGGTGCAGGGTCATCTGGTGTGCAAATCGCTAAAGAATTGAATAGCTCTGGTAAAAAAGTATTTTTATCGGTGGGTCCACATGAACGACCACCTCGCCGTTATAGACAGAGAGATAATGTTTGGTGGTTAGGTGTTTTGGGAACGTGGCAAGAAAGTACTCCGCCACAACGTCCCATCAAAGGTTTTGCGGTAAGCGGTATGAATGGTGGAGAAACTGTTGACTTTAGAAAGTTGGCACATGATGGCATTACCTTGGTTGGTATGACAGATAAATTTGAAGATAATAAAGTGTATTTTCACAATGACTTGGTTGATAACGTTACCAGTGCAGAAGAAAACTATTTAGCCACTCTCGAAGCAATGGATAAATATATCGAAGCAAACGGATTGGATTTACCTGAAGAACCAGAAGCCAAGGTTTTTCTACCAATACCAGATTCAATTTCAAACCCAATTACTGATCTTGATTTTGACAAAGATAATATTACAAGTGTAATTTGGGCTTCTGGTTTTGGCTTTGATTATCATTGGTTGAATTTTGATATATTTCAAGAAAACGGCGCACCTAAGCATAATAAAGGTATCACAGATGAGCCTGGCATTTACTTTGTAGGCTTGCCGTACTTATCAAGTAAAGGTTCTAGTTTTATTTGGGGGGTATGGCATGATGCTAAACGCATTGCTGACTACATTGATATTCAACATCAATATCATAACTATCAATCACCTCAAGTAGAAAAATCTTCTTCTATTTAAATCTTGTGTATTTTCTAATAGGATTCTTATAATTTCAAAGGTTGATCACATGAAAACAATATTAACATCCCCTATAGAAGAGAAATGTGCTTGGTTCGGCAGTGAAATTTCCCATAATAATGATTGGATAATTAAGTTTGATGATTATTTATTGTCAGTTTTGGATGAAGCACTTCAGCATATCACCAATTTGGGGAAAAAAGCTCCTCACTTTAATAAAGATGATATACATATTAAAGATGAAAAATTTTTAAATTTTATTGAAGAAATATCGGATCAACTTGAGAATGGCTATGGCTTTATTGTAATAAAAGGCTTAGATGTCAAACGATTTAATGAAGATGAGCTTATAGATATTTATTATATTTTGGGCTTATATTTAGGCATACCTGTAACTCAGAATATGCAAAATCAACTCTTAGGCTATGTAGAAAATGTCGGGGATATAAAAAACAAACAAACGAGAGTCTATCAAACAAATGCTAATTTACCCTACCATTCTGATATGTCAGACGTTGTAGGCCTTTTATCTATAAGAAAAGCAAAAGAAGGCGGGGAAAGTAGTTTAGTAAGTTTTGCGACAGTTTATAATATAATTTTAAAAGAATATCCAGAGTATCTAGCCTACTATTATCATCCAGCCTATTATAATCACCTTGGTGGAGATGAGCCCTCATTAAGTCCTATATTTAGTTATTGGAAAGGCAAGCTAGCATGTCGGTATCTAAGACAGTATATTGAGGTTGGTCATGAAAGAAAAAATATTCCATTATCTAGAGTTCAAATAGATGCACTTAATATTTTTGAGGAAATAAGTCACCGAGACAATTTAAGAATCGATATGATGTTGGAACCTGGTGATATACAGTTATGTAATAATTATATTGTGATGCACTCTAGGACCTCTTTTTTAGATTATGATGAGAAAGATAAACAGCGTAAACTAGTGAGATTGTGGTTAAAAATGCCTAACGCAAGAAAATTAGCTCCTGATTTTCCTGGCAGAAATGGCTTTTCTCAGGAGTAAAATGAAATGAGGGTTTAGTAGTTTTCAAAAAACTGTGTCTTTCCCATAAACTGTCAAATAAGACAGGAATTAGACCATGCGAAACTTTGACTTTAACGAAGCCTTAAAAGCGATTCGATCCGACAATCCCGGGACGGTTCAGTTTCAAATCACAGCACAGAAAATACTATGTTAAAAGAATCATTACCTAGCTTTGTTTTGCAATGGACGACAATAGTTTGTCTAGTTGTACTTTTGCCAGGTCATATTGCTGCTGGCAGTCTGCTAAAGCTTGTAACTCCGTCGTTAATTCCAATGTTGCAATCTCTAATGGGTCTTTAAAATAGCGTTTTGGATTAAGATCATACTTATATTGTGCAATTTGTGCTTGCGTCACCTTAACCGCAGCGTTATTTTCAGTTGGATTTTTTATAAAGTCGATGATTTTTTCCATCGATTGCTCAGCCACTTCACCGCCATATTTGCCATTAAGCAGCATATTTTCTGCCGTCATCAACCAAAACGCGTCGGTTGTTTTTGCTGTATTTAATACCACTAAGCATACGTTGGCTTGACTATATTGCAAAATTCCCAGCGGCAAAAGGGTCACGCTTTCAATCAGATTGTGATGCACCAATGCTTCTCGCACAGCAAGGTCATACCCCCCTTTAAATAACCAGCCGATGGGCAATATTAGGTATGCCCTGCCCTTATCGTTGAGATGATATAAATAAAGCTGAATCCATAAACTTTCGGAGGCACTGCTAGGAATCGCATGAAAAACACTTAAAGGCTGTAGATAGTTAATCTCTGTTAACGCAAACGGCTGAATCTCATTGCCAAAACTTGGTAAACAAATACCAATATCTGCTTGATGGCTTCCTTCTTTTGCTGTCAAACTGTCTAAAATTTTTAACTCGGCATCACTCTCAACCATAGTTAATAACAATCGGCTTAGCAAGGCAGGCATCATGTGAATTTCTCGCAAAATAAGCTTGCCAGGTGCTAGGCTAAAGCCACTATTTGCCACGCCACTTGCCCCATCGTATAGCGTCAAGCCGTGCGTCTCACCAATAATCCCTTTTAATAGCAGGCTAATTGCCAATGGGTCGCCCCATTGATTTTTAATAGATAGGGCATGTAATTTTTGATACAGCAATGGCGTGATTTGCTGAGCATAGGCTTGTGCTGTTAAAAATTGCTGTTGCAGTTGGCTAAAATCCGCTTGAATACGCTGCCATGGATTGGCGGTATCCGATAACAATTTGATGAGCGATGCAATGACAACATCCAAATCTTGGCTATCATAAAACTGTCGTAATATTTGCTCGATTTTCACATTGGGTGTGAGCAACGACTGGTCTGTTAACTCCTTTGCTGCAAGTTCATGAGATAAAGCTTTGGCATCGACTTTAGCGGTCATCAAGTTGCCAACCAAATCAGCAATTGGATTTTGCTGCGCCTCGTTAAGGTACGCCACATAGGCAGATACTATCATCACCAACATGGCATTTTCAGCGGTGAGCTCTCGTCTGAGTGATTGATAGTTTTTATCAAAAACGGCATTAAAAGTCGATATTTTTGTATTGTTTGGTGATTGTGTCCTACTGGTCATGATGGCTACCTTGGGGCATTAAGGTATGAAACACGGCAGAAGCGGTGCGTTGATGTTGTTGCATCAGTTGGTTTAACGCTTGCAAAGTAGCTACATTTTGCCAAAAAAAATCGGCTAATTTTTGCTGGTTCTCTTGGCTTGGCACATCAATTTGCCACTCTTTTAGCCGACCAACCGAAATTGTGGCGGTGACTGTCGCTCGGTTGTGCGTGGCAAGCCAAGCCTGTCCGTATTCGCTGTTAAGCAGACTGACCAATACTTCAGGTAACAGCAAATTAGGTTTGGCTCTCAGTATAAAACAATTGACCCCCACCACAAGCGGTATATCACCCATATCCTGCGCTCGCACAATGACTGAGCGCATATTAAATCCACGAGCCACCAATAACACATCGCCTACTTGTAGTTGCTGTGTGGTGAATACCTCAGGTGAAATAGCGACCAAACTGTCGGGATTGTCATCAATCTCAAGCGTGCCCAAATCGGTAAAATTTTGCGCGGTCAGTTGTCTGACGGTGATGAGATTGTCACCTTGATTGATAAACTTTTTATTTAAACCAACAAAAATTTTGGCAAGGTCTTTTAGTTGCATGAATGTTCCAATTTAAAGTTTACATATCATCAGTTGATGGTAATATCGCTTTTAACGTTTCATCCGTGATAAGCATAAAATGGGTAAAATAACGCAGTAATGCCGAAAATCGCCACGAATTTGTTCGATTTAACTGATTATCTGGCGTGGCTATGCCGATTAAAATTGAAGTCTGGCTGTTATCATTTTTATATCGAAACTTAAAATTCGTTTGCACTTCTTCAAGTTTTTCTGTACTCAGTTGTGCATCTAGTTGAGCATTGATATCTTCAAATTGATTATCATTATCGCTAAATAACTCATGCCTATCAAATAGTTGATGACGTTGTAAGATAGTCAAAATCGGTTCATCACAACTGATCATCCAGCGATTTTTGGGCAATATTGTAATCGCAATCGGTAAAAACTTCAGCAGGATTTGCACTTCGCCATAACTTTTACCAAACGGTATGGAAGAATCGGTGGTCGTCATTCTATCGGCAAGGGTACGGATAAAAAACTGCCAATTAGGTAAATCTTGTCGTAAGATGTTGGCATTTCTGAGCATCATACCGAGCATTCGCCGCTCAAAATTTGTTTGAATGTCAATCATACTGTACCGCGTATTGTCTCGCAAAAACCGATAGTGACGACGTTCTGTCATTAGCTTTTGGATGGCGAATGCTTTTTGTTTAATCAAGCCAATATTTTGTATCGATACTCCTGTCTCATCGCCAATCACATTGCTATCAGCCTTTGTATTTTTTTCCAAATGTTCTAACACGGCTTGAATTTGTTGGGGTCGGTAATTGAGCAGCGGTGAATCGCTGTGCTTTGGTAAGTTGCGTCCAAATATTTCATCATTAAAATTGAGATTGGCGATTGCAAATGACGTTGATTTTCGTAGCTTTCGTTTTAAATTTTCTCGAAATAATAATGCACGTATATCAGCGAGTTGTACATCATGGCGTTTTGAAATTGCGCGGTGTTGCAAATTGGTAATGTTTATCCAACTATCGTAAGGCAAGCCGATATTGGCTTTGCTAAGTTCATAAGTTGCCGTGAGCATCGCAAAGTGGTTGTAATATTCAAAACTACGTTCTGGCGATAAATGCCCCATCAGCCCCGAAATGGCATACCATTTGTCAGTATGGTATTTTTGCACACCCAATAAACTTTGGACAATCTGATCAATATGTTTGGTATTTAGACCTGTTAAAGTTTGCGTCAATGCGTCATCTGCATTTAGCGCGAGAGCTAAGTTGCTAATCGCTGTATGCCGAAATGCATGAAAGGTAAACTTGGTGTCAGCGTTTTGGGTACTAGTGTTTTGGATATCAGCATTTGGGGAAATATCTTTGACAATTTTATCCAATAATTTTAGGGGCGTATGGCTGGGGATTGGGGTATTCTCAGTAGATAACGTGAATAAATATTGTTGCTGCTTGCTGATATGATTGCTTTTGACATACTCAGTAAAAAACTCAAGTTCCTGTAGACTTAATAAAGCATAAAGTGCCACTCTTCGAATACTGCCTTCGGTTTTGGTTTTGCGATAATTGTTCGGACGTATTACTAGCGACGGCTCATCGGTGCCAATCGCTTCAATATCGCTAAAACGTAAGCCAAGTAGCTCTTTTTTTCGCATCCCTGTGCGATAAGCAAGGATAAACAATAACAAAAACATGTCTGCTTCCATCGGGTCAATCGAGCGACGGATTTGTAATAAGATACGTTGGTATAGGTTGGGCGAAATCCACTCGGCACGTACACACCGCATGGCGGTGGCTTCAGGAATATCTGCCTCGACAAAACCGAATTTTTCCATCCCAAAATTATGCAAGCGTTTTAGCAATTTGGCAGAATAAGCAATGTCCTTGTTTTTAAGCTTTGATTTTTTAAAATCAACGATTTCTTCATATAGCTCTTCAAAATCATCTGCCTCCCAACCTTGTAACTCACTGTCACCCACAAAGTATAGCCACTCGTAGCCAATGGTGAATAGATATTTCTCAATACTTTGTAAACTGGTTTTTGAACGCTCTTTAACCAAATCAATGACCCATGCCAATAATACTTTTTCAGCCTGCGTTGCCACCACTTCTTGCATATCGACAAGCTTATACCGCACTTTATCTCGCTTGGATAAACTATCAAAATTGGGGACAGTGATATGATAGAGTCTGGCATTTGGTTCTCGCAGTACTTTTCGAATATTGATCAAAACATCGGTTTTGCGTTGTTCCGCTTTCTGGGAAAGGGTCAAGTTGTCGATATTTTTATGGTTATTTGCGGTGATGGTCAGCGTGAGTAACTCATCAATATCATAAACCTTGTCATGATTGGTAAAATTGCTGTCATGAATCGTTAAAAAACTCTCAATTCTTAAACCAGTGGTTACTTGCCGACCTTGTAATACCATGGTTAGCGCATGATCGATATGTACATCTCGCAATCGCTCCCAATGAGAACTGGCTGACTGTAACAACCGAGAAAATGACGGGATGGTTAAATTGGCTTGTTTAAGTAAAGGGGTAATTACGTTAAATAAAAGCACATGAATATTGAGATTGCCTAGCATTGACGCATCGATAGGGTCATGTTGTAGGGCTAACAGCCAACATTGACTCATCGGGTCAATACAAATTTGTTGGCTGTTATAAATACCACCATCATCAAGTCGTTCATTGCCGTAGTTTTTATTGGCGTAGCGGATTTGGGTCAATAAACGATAATTTAGGTAAGGTTGAAAGTCATTGTTTAGCAAATTGATTAGCCATGCGTGCAGCATTTTTGCATCATTGATACCACCAAACGCAATACCTGAGAATATCAGCCAACCAATTTTTTCTTCGATTTTAAATTTCTTGGTGGTTTGCCAATGATTTTTTACTACATCTAAAATTTTATTAAACTGCTTACCGTGTCTGACATAAGATTCCGTAATTTGTAGCGGGTTAATTTTTGAGGGCATGGTTTGGGGGGCTAGCACTACCCCAAAATAGTGCTCATTTAACCGAAAATTGCTATTTTGATACGCTACAAATTGCTGTAATAGTTGCCTAGCGTAGCGATAAATTGTCTCACTCGCCCCGTACTCAGCAAATAATAAGGTATTGGCTTTTTTAATAAAAATATCAAAACCTTTATTTGACAGGCTTTTATAGTCTTTTTCAATCTGATATAAATCTCGCAAATACTGCAAATACGCATTTGACGAAATATCGCAACAGATTTTTTTGATGTATAGTGATGCTTGAGCCTTTTGCCATTGATATTTGATACTTTCAATTTTGCGAATTGGTGATTGCAAATGCCGAGGATTTGCCAAAAGCGACTCATCGGCTTGGGTTTGGTACCACAAACATTGCAATGTCTGCCAAATTGGATTATAAAATTTGTGCCAAACACCCCAGCGGCTAAATTCTGATGGCATTTGGCTATAGTTAGATTTTTTAAGCTGTCGTTTTTGTTGTTGCGTCAATCTTTGTTTTTTTGCTGCTTTTCTCATCTAATGTCTCATCGGGTTTAGAAGATTGCTCTGGTAATGAATGTAATAACTTGTCTATTTTTTGAAATTTTGCTTTGATGTCATTCAGGCCCAAATCGTTGGCTATGGCCTCAAACACATCAGCTAGTGCGTAGATAGCGGATTTACTCCCCGATGAGTATCGACCAAAAAATTCTTGGCGATGTTTTTCATGACCGATGACACCATTGATAATGGGCATTTCGACACCGCGTTTTTCAAGCTGAACTCTCACAAAATGCCGAGTAAAGTAGGGATCTATGTCAAAAAAAGGTTTGATAAATTCTGCAATCTGACCACGTTTTACTGTCGCTATTTTCTCGCCTTGTTCACAAATTAAGTTAATTAGCATATTGTCGCTATCGTCATGTTCATACAAAATCGGTTTGATCACTTGGTTGACCCATTTTCTACGATGGAGCAATTGGGCAAATTTGGCGAGAAACCAGCGGTATAACGTCAACGTTGTTACTAGCGTTGGGCAGATTGGCACTAGACGATGATTTCTCACGGAACGATTGGGTTTGTCAGAAATAAGGATTTGAGCAGAATATTCATTTAAATCAATATCATGAATATGGGTGATACGATTATTGGGACGAATCCCTGTGGTGAGACAAAAAATCAGCCAGACATAACTACTGACGTTATTAAATAGTTCAAATTTTGATGTACTGGTGATGACGGCTGTATGAAAAATATCATCAAGTAATGATTTGACAAATGACAGTGTGAGTGCTTGCCCCGAGCCTGTGGTATAGTCTTTTTTTGTTTCTAGAAAGCCCAAGTCAAATGACGTATCTTTTCTCAGCCAAACCAACGCATTTTTATAATGGGTGATTAATTCATTTAGCATATGACTGCTATAAAATTTTGCAGGTGCGGATATTGGCGGGATTCGGCAGATAATTTCAGCGATATGGCTGTTACTACCCTCGATATAACGAGTCAAGCTAACTTGCAAGGCTGACTCAATACGATGCACTGATAGGTACGGCAAACTCAACTCTGTTCTCACTTGAGCGATATAGTCTCGAACATCAGTCTGTGTGGGTAATAATCGTTTATTCGCTAAAAATCCTACAAGTTTAATGGGCATTGGCAGCTCAATCACTGCTTTCTCATTTTCAAAAATGTGGGCTTCAAATTTCTTTTTACGTGCAGTAATTTCAAAGGATGCGTGCAAATAAACCTTGGTCTTTAATAGCTTAAATATCCCAGACTGTCTCACAAAACCTTTTGTCATAAGCGATTCGACAGGAATAGACGTGATCATTGATAACAGTAAAATTGTGGCTAATGTTTTAAGCTTAAGCTGGTCACGACTTAATATTTCTTCTTGTAACTGACAGTCTTTTACTAGCCTTGCAAAAATGAGCTGGTAGGCTTTTGGCGAAAGCAGATAAACACTTGAATTTAGCATCAATTCACGCTGGCTGATAAACATTTGCCGAACGGATAAATCAACCATTTGCAGCGGTGCATTGTAACGAACCAAAGCATTGGGGATGGTTTGATACTCAAGTAACGGCTCACCCGTGTTATCGACTGTCACTTCGGTTGAACTGGCTGTCGATTGCTCAGTATCTTTACTTTCAAAACACACTGTCTGCAGTGCGGGCTGATAATTTTCAACATCATCCGTGGTATTCAAACTTGGATTAGATTGAAAAGTGGGTTGGATAAAGTCCCGAGCGGATAAATTTTGCTGTGGCTTTTTTTTGCGGGGTTTTCGTTTAGTATTTAGCTTTTTGATTTCTGTATCAATTTTTTTGCGACGCTTTGGATTAAGCGCAACTTCAAGACACAATCGGATTTCAGTCGCTTGATTGCGACGCGTTTTATTATTGGTCTGAATTTCTAACTCAACCAAAAAATCCCTCAATGAATCAATTTGCAAAGCGCATGCAGGGTCGTCCGAAAAATGAGGGAGATTTTCTAAAATCCAAGTTTTTATGGGTGTTTTATAAAAACACGCAATCTTTAAGCGTTTGATGATACGTTGATAATAAGATTTTAATTTGTGATGCTTCAGTACTATTGCCAAGTAAAAAGCAATTTTTGTCCAGCCGATTTGTTGTGGCGCTAATTCAAACTTTGAAATCAAAAAAGGCAACTTTAGGAGATTTGGCAGCTTATTTAATTCACCTCTTTTCGCTTCTACACTTTCCAATATATTAATTTTGAACGCTGTTTGAATTTTTTCGATTTTTTTAGTTTCAATATCGCCATCTCGCACGATTTTTTGTGCGATTAAACACGTCATCACCAGATTTTGAATCAGCTGCTCTTTTGCTTTTGTGTCTGCTTTTTCTTCAACAGGGTAATTTTCGAACAATAAGGTGTCTTTTATTAAGCTTTGAAAATCATGCCGTGACAAAAGTGGTAGTTCTGAATTAGATTCTTCAGCATTTTCAGTCATTTTTATTCTCTAATTCTTGCTGACGATGCTGTGCCGTACGCATCTTTACGTTAATGAGATTGTAAAAACAAGTTTTTGTAAACTTGGCATTCGGGTAAATCTTTTTCCATGCAAGTGGATTAATAAGCAAATCAAGTGCATCATAAATTTCGTTTAAATTTTCAAATGATTTGCTGTTGCGACAAATAATATCGAGCGTTTCAAATATCACATTCGATAAAAAATTAAAGGCTGCAATATCTTTTACCTCAATAATTTTCAAATTATCTTCACCTTTTATCATTGATTGATAAGTTAATTCGGTCAGGACGTTATTCAAAATTAAATTATGGGTGAACTGGTAACTCTTCTTGTCCTTTAATACCACTGTGTTTATTGATTTTGCACGCAAATATTCTGTTTTTATTTGCTCACTATTCAAATTACAAACGAGATAATTTAGATAAAAATCCTTCCAATCCAATACATCAGGATGGACATCCATATCTTGTTTAGATAGATAACTTAGTAAAATATTTTGCATTTTATAAATAGTAATATAATTACGATTTTTTAATTATAGCCAAAATTTCTAACAGAAAGACCCCCACACGCATTTTTTTGAGTTGTTTTTTTGTTAAAATTAGCGGTAACTTTATTGATTCAAAAATTTGCTAATAGATAAATGACCATGCTGTTTTTGATTTTTATAAAAAAACACCGCTAGATTGCGGTGTTTTTTAAATGCGAAGGCTAATTAAAATGGTATTTCATTATCAGGCTCAACTGATGCCAAAAATCCCTGTAAATCTACGACACCTCTATTGATAAAGGCTAAGCATTGCGCACATTGCCAATCTAAAAAATAATTAGGATCGGGCAAATCGCACGGGTTGTAAAGCTCGTATAGTTTGCCACAAGTTTTACAGCTAATACTTGAATCATAAGCCCTTACCATTGATAATCTCGAGAATAACTCTTCAAAGGTTACTTGATAGTAATGACATAGCTGTTTGATATGCCACTCAAGTCGATTGGGATGATGTTGATTAAATGGATGCCAGTAATCTAGGCACATCTGGAGCGAAGTACCATTGAGCATTTTATTAGTCAGTAAGTGAATACGCATTTTAGTATACTCTCTCTAAAAAATTTGAAAAATCATGTTGAAACAAATGCCTAATTTGCCGATATTGCTCGTCTCGCGTTTCATCTTTATCAATGGATGATAGTTGGCGTTGTGCCCAAAGCCTTAATGCTCGATGAGAATTACAATGATGCTCATTTATCCATTCTGCTAAATCGGCATTGTTGATAATGTGATACTCAGCGATTAATTGGTTAGCGAAATTACAAGCTTCTTGGCTAATCAAATCAGGCTTCATGGCTTGTCGCAGTTGTTCATAATCAATCACTGGCATGACTACACTCCCCCTTTTTGACTGGTAGCTATTAAGGCTTCAAAGGCACTGCCATCACGGCGTGTCATATTCGGCACATAGCGACTATAAACCTTAAACAACATGGTGGTATTGGCATGCCCCATTTGCCTTGCGATCCATTCAGGTGCCTCCCCTGCGGCAAGCCAAAGTGTGGCTGCCGTATGGCGGGTTTGGTAGGCATTACGGGCTTTTAACCCTAACAGTCGAAGCGTGGGATGCCACACTTTACGATTGACATTGTGATAATCGAGTGGCTCTCCTTCTCGATTGCAAAACACGAATTTTGAGCGACCATGTGTGACTTTGTACTGCGCTTGTAGCGCTTCATAAACCCAAGGTGACATGGCGATATCGCGATTGGATTCTTGGGTTTTGGGCTTACCAATTACGCCTTTAACATACGCTTGGCGAACCCGGATTTCACGGCGGTCAAAATCCACATGCTCCCACGTTAGTCCATCAATTTCGCTGGTTCGCATGCCGGTGAAAAACCTTACGGTGTAATAGTTTTTATAGTCTTTACGCACGCCATTGATAAATTTCCATACCTCTTCAATGGTGAATGGCTCAATATTGGGCTTATCAAGTTTTAAAACCTTGATATCCTCATAAGGATTTTCAAATTTATAGCGTTTTGCCGCTTCTTGCAGTATCATACGCAAAGTGGTCATTATCGAATTAATTCTGGCTGCTGACAGATGCTTGTTAGCTGTTCCGTAGGTCACTTTGGCGAGAGAAGTACGGAAGGCTAACACATCTGCCCTTGTGATAGCGATAACACTGCGTTTGCCAAAATGTGGCACCAGATACTTATCCAAAATATCTTTGATTTTGCCGATGTAGCTTGCTCGCCATTCAATTTGCTTTTCTTCAAACCAGGTTTCAGCAAAGTCTTTAAATACGGGTGTGTCAGATTGAAAACTTTGCACACGCTCTTTGACTGCCATCAGTTCAATGCCTTTCTCACTTTTTGGGAAGTATTTGAGATAATCAAATAGTCCGAGGGTGATTTCTGCTTCCATTTTTTGGATGATTTTTTCCAGTTTTTTTCGATTTTCGGGCGTGTCGATTAGGTTGGTTGTTTCTCGACAGCGTTGATTCATAAAGCGAAAATCAATCATCAAAAATTTACTTCCTTGACGGGTACGAATGCTGGCCATAAATTTCTCCTTACTGCAATGCCATGGCATTGATGTCGGCTAAAACTGTGTTGCGCATATCCTTTTCTATTTGTTCCCACACATAGAGAATTTTGCGACCGCCAAACGGGCGAATATAATGCACTCCTTCGATGAGCACGCTATCTTTTAAACAACTGCGAATGGTGGCTTTGTCATATTTGATACGTTCAGATAGTTCTTCCGTTGTTAGGTAGGTATATGTCATAATGACCTCTTTTAAAAATAGGTTGATTTAGTTTAAAAAAACTTATTATCGGGTTATTAATAAAGTTTATTTATCTCTAATAACTGCCGATGAATATATAATACCTATTAATAGTTATTAAAGCAACCTATTTTTGAATAAAATTAGGTATTTTTGTTCTAATTTTACTTGATTATAGATTTATCAAAATAATTTGTACCTACAAAAAGTTTTTAATTATGAATATTTAACCTATTTAAAGGTAAAAAATGGATAATCTTTCTTTTCGTTTGGAACAGGCTAGAAAAAATGCACAGCTAACTCGTGATGAAGTGGTGCAACTCGCTTCTCAGACATCAGGGTTTTCTCGAAGCTCCCTGCAAGATTGGGAGCAGCAGGAGAGTAGCCGTGAACCTAAACTTGAGTATTTGTTTGATTTGGCGAGAATCTATGGCGTGCATCCATGGACGTTGATGACGGGTGAACAGTTATCACAGAGTAGTCAAAACGTGCATTGGTTGGCATTATTGGACATGAATAATCAATCAACTGACTTGTCTTATCCATTGCCTAATTGGTGGCTTAATGAGCGAGCAATTGATGCTTCGCAGTTGGTGGGCTATTTGTATAAAGGTGATACCATGTCGCCACTGATTGGTAATGATGCTGTTGTAATTATTAATAAACAGCAAAATCAACTCATTGATGGGGCGGTCTATGCTCTTTTAATCAATAATGAACTTTTTATACGACGCATACAACGATTACCAACAGGATTAAAAATTATCAGCGATAATCAAAAATATTCTGCATTTGATATTTCACAAGAACAGCTCAAAGAACGTGATTTTTTGGCTGTGATTGGTCAGGTTATCTATATCGGCTCTGATATACAAAAAATCTGATAGTGATGACAAGGGTGATTTTCAATGCTTGCTCTCTTAAGCTTTAAAACCAATTTTTTTCAGATAAGGTAGATACTCAGTAATTTTCAACAAATCCCTTTGTAACTCCTCATTCAGACGTGAGATAAAGCTTTCGGTAGTTTCTCCGACTCGAGCGTATTTACCCCCAAAACTGCTATCATTGGCAAGTTTTTTGGCGAAAATATTAGCTTGGCTAGCCGTCAATAATTTAGCCCATTTCTTGTCAGATTCGGTTTTTTGTTCTACTTGTTGGTCTGGCTTTTTGATGGTTTTAATTACGATAGAGAAATGGGTAATGGTTCGCCCAAATTTGCTCGCATTTAAAGTGAGTTTAAAATCGCCTTGTTTATTAATCTGGTTGATGGCAGGGTCTAAGATTCGGCGTTTGAATTCGGCAATTTTGGGATATTTATCAGCTACCCCAAAAAATTCTTTCCATGCTTCGACGGTCATTTCTGGTACACCGCCTGTATCTTTCCACTTGTTGATTAACTCATACAGACGTTTACTGCTACAGCCTTTAAACTCAACGGTTTTGATAAAATCATAACGAGTGTAGGCTTTACTGGTATTATCAATCAGAAAGGTTAAAGGATCAGAAAAATCTAGAATAATAAAACCTTGTTCATCTTGATACGATACGCCTTGCAGCCAATGATATTCTGAGCGAAGCATAGTGAAATTGTTATGATGAGGTTTGAGAACGGTGAGTTTGTCAGCGTCATTTTCTGCTTGGATGGTTTTATCAAAATATAAGGTAAATTTGAGTTTTCTATCGCCTAGAATTTTGGCAGTATCTTTTAAGGCTCGATAGGCATAGATTTCATTGACTCGATTGGCGGCAGCGAATTCTTTTGCACTAATTAATACTCGTTTGCCACCTGACTGTAATCGATGCAGTTTATTAATGGCAAGCGTCATCAAGTCATGCTCGGCTTCAGTTAAGTCAAAACCTGCTTCGACCAAGGTATTGGGTTTGATAATCATTACTTTATCAGCACCTTGCTTGTAAAAATTTTGCATCGTCATAGGGTGACTTGCTATCCATTATCTCAGATTTATGTGAGCCTAATTATAGAAGTGCACTCGACGATGGGTAAAATCGTAATCTATGTTAATCTATTTCGGTTACAAAAGTTAATCAAAACTCATTCGTTTCAATGATTTAGACGTTATTTTTCATTATTTATTTCGAATCGCTTTTAATGTGCGTTAAACTGCTAGCTTCACCCATCTGTACACGTATTTCACCCATCTGTACATTTATATTCACCTATCTGAACATCTTGATTCACCTATCTGTACATTTATATTCACCTGTCTGTACACATATCTGCGTGAAAAGCCGCTACCATGGCGGAATACAGAGCCTCTATAATTTAATAATATAGATAATACTAATACTAATGTTTAATGAAATTTAGAGTGATAAGATTATTTTGATAAAGTTTAATTTCTATCATAAAAACAAATTTACATGAGACATTCGATATCAAGCATAATTACTTATTTTTTAACTACACCAAACCCTTCATCATATAGCCACTGTATCTCATTTTTATCATTATATAGACTTAGTGAAATTTGACAGCCTTGTTCAATATCAATATCATAAAATTCGCATTGTTCCACCATTTGACTAGGCGACAAATACAGCCATGCTTGTGGCTTGGCAGGTTGCAGGATGGGTTTGGTAAAATCACCGCTATAATCTTGCCATTCTTGTTGTTGCTTTTTAAAACTTGGATTAAACGTATTAACGTATTTTTCGATAACCAGTTCATTATCCGTAATCGATTCTGCATTCATTCGATACAGGGCTTGATACTGTCTATCTCGTAACGGGGTGAATTTTTGATACAGTTGCTCGGTCATTAGACTACTTTCAACTGCTGTATTTGAAAAAAGCTCATCGCCTTCATCATAAAAATATCGCTCACAAAACCCTTGTATCTCGCTATCATCAAATTGGGCAAATAGACAGTTATCTTTATCAAAACGCAGTCTAGCATCTATTATGAGTTGATTATTTTGCCAGGGTAACAACTTTGCCAAATCATGGTTTGGATAGTTTTCATCTTGACTATAACTTTCATAACCTGGATAGATAAAAGCAGGTTGTTTGGGTTTTTGTTGTTGCACGTTTTTGCAATGCCGATAGTTAAATTGGGGGATGATAATATTTGGCTCATGAATCGTTTCTCGACGATGACGATTGACTCGCCCAGCGGTCTGTACGATGGACTGAACGCTTGATGCATCAATGACTGCCCAATCAAAATCATGGTCACGCCCCACTTCTTCGACAGGCGTGGCAATCACGACAAAGGGTACATTTTTTTGTTGGCTGTGTTTCATGAGTTCGATAATTTCGCTATCTTGCTCGATGGTTTCATTACCTGTTTTGCGTTTTTTGCCATCTTTATGACGACTTAGCAAAGTGTCTAAGCGTTGTTCTTTATAAAAACGATTGATTCGCCAATCATTGGCATGATAGCAAGCGATATGGGCGTGTTGCCAATGATTGGCAAAATAATGAGCAAGGCTAATAGCATGGTGAATATTTGCCACCCGAATTAAGCCAAAGGATAGGCGTTTTTCCCCATTTTGACATTGCCAAGCGTATCTATCATGCAAGATTTGGGCAGATTCAAGTACCGCTTGTTGCCAATCGCTAATAGTTGCCTTTGGCATGGGTTTGAGTTCGGCTAGGCGAAAGCTCGTCTTTTTGGATAAAGCAAGCTGTAATTCATTGAGGTGTGTTTGGTAAATATCTTTAAAATTTTTATCGTCAGCTTGGGTGTCGCTATCTTGAGTTAGCGTTTGTTGCCAAATTTTGGGTGGATTTTTACTGTCAATTTCATTATCGATAATGGCGATATTAAAGGCTTGTTTGTCATCATTTAGTAATGCTTGTCGCATCGCTATACCAGATTCAAAGGCACGATGCACGCTAATAGCTAATGTCTTGGAGAGGGTTGCCGATGAGCAAATCACATGGCGACCATACATGGCAGCTAGCTGCACCAAGCGTAATACTGCTATCAAGGCTTTGGGGTCGTAGCCATCGATTTCATCGAGTATCAAATCACTACTTATTAATCGTAGCAAGGCTTTGACATGATGTCCTTGTTTGTGTGGTTCGCCCGCTGCTATCAGATAATCAATGGTGGAAACGAGCAAAGGCGATGCCAATAAAGTTTTGCCATCATTGTCACTTATAATGCCCTTTTTGGTGGTTTTCTCAAATAATGGGTTAAGCCATGCAGGAATGTCATAATCATCCCCTTTAGCATCAAATATCGGCTCTGGGGGATTTTCATCTTCGTCAATCCCTTGGTTTTTTTTGGCTTTTTCAAATAGTTCTTGGGTAATATTGTCGCCGATGATAACGGCTAATTCGTCATCGGACAGATTCATGGATTTTTTGAGAGCATCACCTGTTTGCAAGGTCAAAGAGCGTAAATTGAGAGCGATACAAATGCGTGGGTCATTGGGTCGCAAGGTGCAAGCGATGCGTAGATTCATCCGAGTTTTACCGCTACCTGTACCTGCGATATTAAAAACAAGCGTCGGTACATCGGGATATTTATCGGCGAATTTTTGCAAGGCATTGCCAGCAACATTTTGCCACTTAAAATGAGCGTTTTGCGTGGGTGTTTTGATATATTCGACGGTCTGCTCACATAGTCCAGACAAATTTAATTCTGTCATCATGTTACAAGCGATAAAACTGGCTCGTTCGCCCACATGGCGTAAATGCCATTCTAGCGGTTGATTGTGTTGTTTTTTACTATCAACAAAACAGGTATTAGCAAACAGTTGCGTGGGAGTTGGAGTGGCAGGTTGCACCATGTCCAGATAATTGACCGCAGAAATGGTATGGTCAGCGTGAATCAAGGCATTACGAGCATGTAAACAGAGGGCTTTATAATAAGTTGGACTGGCGTTGGTAGGCAATAATTTGGCAAGTCGTGCCATTCGTTTTTGATAACTATCAAAAATGCTTTGTGGTAACTCGCCTGCACAAGTGAGTTGTTGGGTACGAGGTAATGGTTCACGTACGTGTTTGTCTTCGTTAGGATAGCTTGCATAGCCTGTTGGGTCATCTGCTCCCAATAATCCATGATGAGTGACAATCAAATAATCCACCGCTTCAATGCCGTTTGCCACGCCATCATCGACTTGTTTTAAATCACCTAAGGTAAAAATATTACGGTTTTTATCTTTGGCGACTTGTTGCCAAGCGTCTTGCCAATCAAAGTTATTATGCCGTAGTTGTTGCAATAGCTTGACGGATAGCCATTCATGGCGGATATCATCAGCGATGATTTTATTTGCTTGATTAGGTGACAGTTTGTTTTGAAAATGTTGCGATGCTTTGCCAATATCATGCATATCGCCTGCCGCCCCTGCCAATAGGCTTGCTGCTCTGGCCCAGTCGTCGATTTGTCGCTTGGTATAAGGCTTACCAGTTGAAGCGACAGGGTATGCCCCTTCGCTATTAAAACGATGCTTTGCGCCCACGACCCAAGCCAGTTTCATGCGTCGCATACCGTAGTTAATGTAGGCGGCGACGGCAGTTTGGCGAGTAATACCCTTTTGTTTAAGGGCGTTACGGACTTCGGTTAGACCTTCCATCGTCATGGGGGCTTGCCATGTACTTTGACCTGTGCGGATGGCGTAGCTGTCGAGTACGGCTCGGGTTTTTTTCAGGGCTTTTTTTTCGCAAGCAGAGATAAAAATGACGTGCATAATTTTTTCTTTGACTAATAAATATAAAACTACTATAAATAGATTTTTGTTTTTTTAATAGACTTATGAAACTAAACGTCAATTTATGACGCTAAAAACATATTAGTAAAAAGAGGCTTTATGTTATAATCGTTTAACCATCGCTTAGATGGTTGAGAAATTAGTTATCATTCTAATTTTGGATATGTAATCGTTTGCCATCGCTTAGATGGTTGAGAAATTAGTTATCATTCTAATTTTGGATATGTAATCGTTTGCCATCGCTTAGATGGGTTAATCCTTAACTTTAAAAAATATTGTCCTTAGTTATCATAATAATTTTGATGAAACTTTAAATTATCTATTGACTGAAGACAATTAAAGATTTAATATTAGTTGAGTTCTAGAGAAAGTTAAAAGCAACTTTCTTGAAGACGAAAAAAAAGCAAATCCGCCACTCTCACATTTTGGATTTGCTTTTTCCCTTTTAAAACCGTGTAGTTAAAAAAGGAGTATCATTATGATACAACAAAACCTACCTTTTGTGCCAGTAAAATCTACTGGTACAACGCCTAGTTACTGTCTCAGTACAGTTGCCAAAATGCTTCAGCTTTCGCCTAGAAAGTTTATTCAATGGTTAGCTACTAATCATTATATCTTTAAACGCCAATCCCAATCTGCTTGGGAGGCTTATCAAAGTCATGTCAATTCAAATTTGCTAACCCATCGTATGATTCGTATCGAGCATAGATCGGGCGAGGTATCTTTTGAAATGCAAGTTCGAGTGACAGACAAAGGTATTAATCATTTCACACAAGTTTTAGCTTAATAAATACTCAAGAAGAAAGATAAACGGCACTCACTGTCGTTTATCCACTTTTGCCTGCTTTTTATTTGGGCAATACTATGCTAAAACTAGATAGAATTAAATAAAAAAGGAGAAATGAATGTCAGATGCTTCCACCATCCCCATCGACCAGTATCGGCAAACGCTTGCCGAATCGGTGCATTTTAGTAATAAAACGATTAATTCCAATATCGAAAAAGGCGGTATTCGCTTGGCAAAATCGCAAGCGTTGGATTTACCCTATATCAGTGCGAGAACATTATTGGCTGACGATATTACCATTCCCACCGATTACCAAGCCAATGCAGGTAAGACCGCTACGATTTTTAAAGCCATCAAATCAGCGATGTTAGATGAAGATTTATCAGAGCAAGATGATGATTTTAAAACTGTGGTAAATACGATTCAGCCTGATATTGTCAGCTTGTTTGACATGCCTTATCAAGCGGGACTTGAGCATATTAACATTCGGATGCGTCAGTTATTATTGCCAAAAGGTGACGATTACCTTTCAATTAGTCCCATTAGCTCAGCAGGGGTGAATCATTGGTTAAATGATGAAGTTGATGATATCAAAGAAGCTCGTAAAACCGACAATGATTTACACAGTATTACCACCGCTGTATTTGGTATTGGTGGGGCAAATCCGCAAAATGTGGGTAGCCTAGTACGAGCCATGCAACGCCCAATTTATCTAACTGCCCCAACTGCTAATGATACGATACGTCAAGCCTTTAGCCTGTATTACAAAGGCTTAGACTACTATATCCCCAATAAATTGCCGAAAGACAAACTTTTTCAGCCTGCATTACTTGCTTGGGCAGATTTGGTGAATCAAGGTATTGCTACTACCGAAAAAGATTTAAATAACCAAGATTGGAAAAACAAAGGCATTGAAGCCACTAGTACCAATATGGATAGCCGTGAAGTCGAGCAACAATTTTTGACCCATATCTTACGCATCGTATTGGCTCAAGGGCGAGAAGCTAAAAATAGCCTTGAACAAGTGGCTGATAGATTGCCGAATATCACCAAAATAAGCAATGAAGCGTATGACGAAAATACAGGTGAAATGGTTAGTAAAGAAATGGTTGCTTTAACACCATTACAACACCCAAGCGTCGATTTAGCCATTCAAGGACTGATTGACACACAGCTACGAGATGAAGGTTGGATGACTGTGTTTGCCGAGCATTTGGCAAAAAGTATCGTCCGTCAATCCTACGAAGTCGAAGGACAAAGCAACCCTGTCGCCTTTGTACTCGAAGATAGCATCATACCATTCTTGGCTCGCCGAATTCGTGGCTTGCTGTATGACTTACAGGAGTTGGCATCATGAGTTTTTTAGCGGTAATTCCGCATATTCGAGTGCAAGGGGCAAATCTACAGACTAGCGGGATTTTGCTCGGTGGCGTGCCTTTGATGGCATCCACTATGTTCGCTCATGCGTTGGCTCGCAAATTGAGCGTGAAGGACACAGGCGTGATTTATATTCACCATGACAGGCAAGATTTAGGTGGCTTTGCCTATGGACGCTTTACCCCTGCCCAACACCGTGGCTCTGCGTTTATCAACAAAAACGATTATTCATCAAAAAATCCCAATGCCTTATCGTTACAACCAACGGCAAGCTGTCATTTGCATCTTAGTTTGGTGATACGATTTGATGGCAGACGGCGACCAAGATTGGCAGATTTGCAAAAATTGCTGATGAATAGCCGTTTTGCAGGGGGGCAAATCACCAGTTATGGCGAAGTTGAATGGGCAGATGATAATGAAAAAACACTAAAGGATGTGCTAAGCAATACCATCAAAACAGGCTTTGTGGTGCTAGACCGTCAGGATGTGTTATTAGCGTACCAACAATCGCAAAATCTCAATCGTTTGCAAGCCTTTACACGGCTATTGGCACTCACCAGAGACGGCTTAAATCATGCTTTTGGTGAACATCATGGCTTAAGTTTTTTGTCAGCGACTAATCTAGGTTATGCGTTGCTTGAAGACCCAAAAACCGATAGAACAGGTGTACGACAAGCGTATACGCTTGAACAAGCTGTAATACCTACACCTCACGCCTATGCCGAACCCTTGATTGGCTTAGTGCAATATGTGTCAATTCGGCAACTGCTGAATGTTGCTAACGCTCAAAATTCTGATAACTTGGATTTATATGAAGAAGAGCAAAAACCGCAACAGCCCCCAAACCTGATTACCGAGCCGTTACGTCAATTATCTGACAACCCACAAGAGTTATTTTGGCAGTACCAATGGCAAACCCATGACGGTGGCGATGTGTTTTTATTGCGACAATCTATTTAACCTTACTTTTGAAACTAAACTTTTACCTAACCAATGTTAAAAAACAAACAGGAGTTTTATTATGGCAACTTTCAAAAAATTACCCGCAAGCCTAGCCCTACAACGTGGTACTGTTATCAGCGACGGGGCATTTTTTCATCTGATAGATGGCAAAACTGAATCATTAAAAGTCATGTATCATGGCATTCGTGGTACACAAAATGTGGCAGGCAATAAAAGCAAAGGGTCAGCATCGGGCGAATCAGTCGCTCGTGAAGTCAGTAATATTCAACAAACCGAATCTGCCAAATTATTATCCAATGCCAAATTATTGGTGACGTGGGATTTTCGTTTGATTGACTTGGCGGATATTTTGTTTGCCAGTGCGACTAAAGCAGGGGCAGATAAAAGCGATGAACAAGCATTTCGCAAGGCATTTCAAGCGTTTGTGGCTCGTGCCAAAGACAGCGATGGGCTAAAAACGGTGGTCGGTCGTTATGTGCGTAATGTTGTGAACGGTCGCTGGTTATGGCGTAATCGCTTGGTGGCAGAAAGCATTGTAATTACGGTAACACCCAGTCAAAATTCGGAAAAATCTTATACCTTTAAGGCGTTAGACTACAATTTAAACAGTTTTGACAATCCTAGTGCGGATGAGCAGGCATTAGCCGAGATTTTATTAACAGGGGCAAAAGGCGACGCAACCAATGCAGGGCTACATATCGAAGCGGTAGTTGATTTTGGCATGGGTGGTGTGGAAGTATTCCCTTCACAAAATTATCTAGAAGATAAACCCAAAGGCTTTTCTCGTTCGCTGTATCAACTTAACCCTGTTCGCCCGCAACGTGGGGCAGACAACAACCAATTTTTGGGGCAAGCGGCATTACGTGACCAAAAAATCGGTAATGCGATTCGTACCATTGATACGTGGTATCCCAATGCCGAAGAATACAACCATAAACCGATTGCGGTAGAGCCAAATGGGGCAAATCTTGAGCATCAATTTTTTTATCGTGTGGGTAAAGAAAAAATGTCAGCGTTTGATATTTTAAAAGAGATTGATGACTTAGACCCCAACAGCGAAAAAGGGATGTTTTTGATTGCCTGTCTGATTCGTGGTGGCGTATATTCTGAGGGAGATTAAGATGTCATTTGAGTTTTATGTGGATGTACGTGTGATTGAATCGGCAGATACGGTCGATTTACCACTACCGACCATTCGCAATCAGATTTATGCGGTATTGCATGGCACGTTTCGAGCGTTGGCATTGGTGGATAAATCACCATATGCCATAGCATTGGTCCCTTCCCCAAAGCTTAAAGCAAAGCAAGCGGATTTCGAAAAAAAATATGGCAAGTCGCCCCGTTTTGATTTTGATATTTTTCGGGTATTTTCGGATAGTAGCGAGGCATTACAGCGATTGGTAGATAGTATTAGCCAACATTGGAAAGTGCGGGATTATAGTGTGGTCGGTACGCCAACGCCTGTACCAACAGCCAAAATCACAGGCTGGCAAAGTTATCGTCGTTTTCGCATTCCTACGGCAAAAATGGAACGTACTCAACTGTCTGACAATAATGTGCCATTACGAGAACGTCGTCTAGCCACTGCCAAAGACTTGCCGTATCTTAAAGTTGCCAGTAAAAGCACAGGACAAGTTTTTACCTTAACCATCGATATTGTACCGATGGAAAATGCAGGTGACGGCGTGCCAGATGGCTATGGTTTGGCTCGTGCCAGTCAGCCGTTTGCTTTGCCGATATTCTAATTTAAAAAAGCAGTAGGCTTTTATGCTTACTGCTTTTTCATTTATCAAAGAGAAAAACATGAGCCAAACTCATAATAGTCATTTACGTAAGCAACGTAGCCGTCCGCTGATGTTGTCCAAGCGGGCGTGTGTGTTTTATCTTGAGCGAGTTCGAGTCATTTTAAAAGATGACCGTATCGTGTATCTGACCGAAAGTATGCAACCGATTGAACATTTTTATAATATTCCCGAAAAAAATACCGCTTTTTTATTACTGGGTAAAGGTAGTTCGATTACCGATGCCGCCGCTAGACGTTTGGCAGAATCAAATGTAATGGTCGGTTTTTGTGGTTCAGGCGGTTCACCATTATTTAGTGCATTAGATTTGACCTTTCTAGCCCCACAAAGTGAGTATCGTCCTACCGAATATATGCAAATTTGGATGAAAGCATGGCTTGATGATACGACACGGCTGTTGATGGCAAAGGTGCTATTACAAGAACGTATTGAAATTGTCAAAAAATACTGGCAAAAAAATCCACTACTGACATCATATGGTATTCGCCTAGATGAATCGGCGGTAGTTAATTTTTCACAAGCGATAGAATCGGCAATGAACCAAGAGCAGTTATTGACTGCCGAAGGTCGCTGGGCAAAGGTATTATATAAAAGCTTGGCGGAAGGCTGTGGCTTTAAATTTACCCGCGAGGAAGGCAAAAATGCCAATGATGATATCGCCGATATCGCCAATAGCTACCTTGACCACGGGAATTATATCGCTTATGGCTATGCGGCAGTTGCATTACATGGGTTAGGTATTAGCTTTGCTCTACCGATGCTACATGGTAAAACCCGCCGTGGTGGTTTGGTGTTTGATGTAGCAGATTTGGTCAAAGATGCGATGGTGATGCCACAAGCATTTATTTCGGCAAAACTGGGGCATAATCAAAAAGAGTTTCGGATGCAACTTATCGAGATTTGCCAAGACCAAGATGTGTTGGATTATATGTTTGGCTTCGTTGTAGACACTTGCCAAAAAATTAAATAAAATCAGCTGCTTATAAAAAGCACTTTAAAACGAAGTGTCTTGACTGAATTAAAACGTATATAATTGATATCTGGGGATTTTGTCAGAAAATTCTCCAGTTCGCCATCGCATAGATGGTTTAGAAAGCCTCGAGCGTAAATTATTACAAGCCGAGGACGTTCGCCATCGCATAGATGGTTTAGAAAATCAGCACGGGTTAAGCCATCGTATTTAACGGGTTCGCCATCGCATAGATGGTTTAGAAACATGCGCAATGCCAACATCAGCGTGATTGGCTGTTCGCCATCGCATAGATGGTTTAGAAATTCCAAAGCTACCTAAACCCTTTAGTATTTATGTTCGCCATCGCATAGATGGTTTAGAAATTTTGAAACGTCGTGAACGCCATTAATAAAGAGTTCGCCATCGCATAGATGGTTTAGAAACTGCTAATAATGCAGTAAAATGGAAGCCAAAGGTTCGCCATCGCATAGATGGTTTAGAAAGTTCCGCCTGTTTCGGCATCTCAAGTAAAATCGTTCGCCATCGCATAGATGGTTTAGAAACAATCTATAAAGTCGCAAACTTTTGAAGCCCAGTTCGCCATCGCATAGATGGTTTAGAAATGCGGCAGTAGCAACTTTTGCCAAAGTTTTGTGTTCGCCATCGCATAGATGGTTTAGAAAACACCGACAACCTTGCCGCCAACGCTATCGACGTTCGCCATCGCATAGATGGTTTAGAAAATCATCGGCAGGCGGCGGGTCAGACTTGACCCGTTCGCCATCGCATAGATGGTTTAGAAACCATGAATTAGACAAGGAAACAAGTGCGCTTTAGTTCGCCATCGCATAGATGGTTTAGAAATATGTTTATCCACTCCGCTTTGCGCCGCTTGGGTTCGCCATCGCATAGATGGTTTAGAAAGCCAACGGCATCAATTTTTGTACCAATATTGAGTTCGCCATCGCATAGATGGTTTAGAAAGAAAGATAAAACGCCACCAAGCTGGATAGATGGTTCGCCATCGCATAGATGGTTTAGAAAATTAAAATAATTGCAATCGGTGCAGCAATAGCGTTCGCCATCGCATAGATGGTTTAGAAAATTAGTACCAATTCGGTGTCAGTCAATGATAGGTTCGCCATCGCATAGATGGTTTAGAAATAAAGAGTGGAAATTTCATAGTTATGAAGAACGTTCGCCATCGCATAGATGGTTTAGAAAAGTCACAGCTACAACAACCGCTACAACTGCTGGTTCGCCATCGCATAGATGGTTTAGAAAGTCTAAATGGACTTTGAAAGCCATACCTGTATGTTCGCCATCGCATAGATGGTTTAGAAAAAAGTTGAACCGCTTGGAACAACAGGTAAAGGGTTCGCCATCGCATAGATGGTTTAGAAAAAAAAAAATAGCCCAGCAGAACACACCGAGCTGTTCGCCATCGCATAGATGGTTTAGAAAATCAGGCGTTAATCGCCAGTCATACTCCAACGGTTCGCCATCGCATAGATGGTTTAGAAATGGTAAAAAATAAAGCCATTTATGAACATAATGTTCGCCATCGCATAGATGGTTTAGAAAAAAAACTTAGTGACTGCATTAATTATTATCAAGTTCGCCATCGCATAGATGGTTTAGAAACAAAACTTATACCCGATTTGAGGATAAATAATGTTCGCCATCGCATAGATGGTTTAGAAATTTGCAGTAGTTATGCAAGATTGATGACTAAAGTTCGCCATCGCATAGATGGTTTAGAAATATTTACGGTAACCAGTCCGTCTGCAACGACAGTTCGCCATCGCATAGATGGTTTAGAAAATCATACTCATATTCACCGCCATATAGTTTGCGTTCGCCATCGCATAGATGGTTTAGAAACCCATCCGAAAACACTGACAATAAAGAATTAGGTTCGCCATCGCATAGATGGTTTAGAAAAATTTAGTCAATATCGACGGCACAGGGCATTCGTTCGCCATCGCATAGATGGTTTAGAAATATTACCGCCTTGAGCGAAAACTCATTCAAGCGTTCGCCATCGCATAGATGGTTTAGAAATTTCTAGCCAAAAAACAACAATAACAAAGGCGGTTCGCCATCGCATAGATGGTTTAGAAAAATACTGTTTTATCACCTGCTGAACGAATCCAGTTCGCCATCGCATAGATGGTTTAGAAAATAATAAAGTGTATCCCCTGCAAACACACCCCGTTCGCCATCGCATAGATGGTTTAGAAAGCAGACCTTGACCACCGTTAAACAATTCATGCGTTCGCCATCGCATAGATGGTTTAGAAAATTTAGCAGGATTGCCCGATATTTCTATTGTAGTTCGCCATCGCATAGATGGTTTAGAAAAGTAAGCAACTAAAAAATCAAGACGTTAACGCGTTCGCCATCGCATAGATGGTTTAGAAAATCCATAAGATACAATTCAAATAATAAAAAATGTTCGCCATCGCATAGATGGTTTAGAAACCGTATCCGCCAAGATTTCGGGGCTTTTTCATGTTCGCCATCGCATAGATGGTTTAGAAATGTTGATCGTCGCATTGGTTACACCTTGAGATGTTCGCCATCGCATAGATGGTTTAGAAAAGCACTTGTAAGGCGGTATCATTCAAGTATTTGTTCGCCATCGCATAGATGGTTTAGAAAACTGGCGTATCGCTTGCATTCACTCAAAGACAGTTCGCCATCGCATAGATGGTTTAGAAATAAATGCACTTTAAAAGCCATGCCAGTAAAAGGTTCGCCATCGCATAGATGGTTTAGAAAAGTGCCACAAGCGTGGGAGGCGTCAGTATCAGGTTCGCCATCGCATAGATGGTTTAGAAAGACATTGCCATCATAATCATATTCACCCCCGTGTTCGCCATCGCATAGATGGTTTAGAAATCTTGGTGTGCCTTTTACCAATGTCTTTATATGTTCGCCATCGCATAGATGGTTTAGAAACATCAGCAGAACAGCTAATGCAAACAGAAATTGTTCGCCATCGCATAGATGGTTTAGAAAATTATGAGTTGCACCATAAAAGAAAGTAATCCGTTCGCCATCGCATAGATGGTTTAGAAAGCCAGCAGTGTCAACAGTTTTACCAGCTTCAGGTTCGCCATCGCATAGATGGTTTAGAAAAACCTCATATTCATAATAAGTAAAATCATTTGGTTCGCCATCGCATAGATGGTTTAGAAAGATTGGTTAATAACACCATCAACCATCAGTACGTTCGCCATCGCATAGATGGTTTAGAAAAAATTGGTATCAATTCAAATTCTAACACTATTGTTCGCCATCGCATAGATGGTTTAGAAACTTAGTAGTCCCAGCTTTTTTTTGGGGCTGTTGTTCGCCATCGCATAGATGGTTTAGAAAACCAACCGCATCAATTTTTGTACCGATATTGAGTTCGCCATCGCATAGATGGTTTAGAAACCTTAAAAACACCAGTTGGGTCAATGAGTACATGTTCGCCATCGCATAGATGGTTTAGAAATTTATTGGTGTATTGTATTTCTGAATATTCATGTTCGCCATCGCATAGATGGTTTAGAAAGGTGACGATGCAATAGCGATAGGTGGGGCTATGTTCGCCATCGCATAGATGGTTTAGAAAGATACAAATAAGTCCTAGCGGCTCTTTTGGGTCGTTCGCCATCGCATAGATGGTTTAGAAAAAAGTCCCTGCACTTGGGTACATAGAGCGAACGTTCGCCATCGCATAGATGGTTTAGAAAAAGCGTCAGCCCCGCACCAGTTAAAATCTGTTGTTCGCCATCGCATAGATGGTTTAGAAAAAAGGGGATGAGATACATGGTAAAAAAAGCAAGTTCGCCATCGCATAGATGGTTTAGAAACTTTCAAAATACCACCAGTAGCAATAAAACGCAGTTCGCCATCGCATAGATGGTTTAGAAATTAAATATTTGGGATTTTATCCGCTTTCAGCAGTTCGCCATCGCATAGATGGTTTAGAAATAATGTGTTAAAGAAAGAATTGGTCTAAAATAGTTCGCCATCGCATAGATGGTTTAGAAACATATTTTTCATCTTGTCACAATCATTACTAAGTTCGCCATCGCATAGATGGTTTAGAAACCTCAAAAATTACGTCTAAGCGCGTAAAGGAGGTTCGCCATCGCATAGATGGTTTAGAAATAATCCAAGCTAGAACTTCAGCACGATTTTTCGTTCGCCATCGCATAGATGGTTTAGAAAACGTAACCATGCCTTATAGTACAAACGCAATTGTTCGCCATCGCATAGATGGTTTAGAAAAACGCCAGTTACTTTATCGCCAACTGCATCGAGTTCGCCATCGCATAGATGGTTTAGAAAATCTACACATCGCCTGACGTGCTATTTGGCGAGTTCGCCATCGCATAGATGGTTTAGAAAATGCTTGTAACGCGGATATCGTTAGACAATGCGTTCGCCATCGCATAGATGGTTTAGAAAAAACCAAGTACGCAAAAGATAGCGATAAATCAGTTCGCCATCGCATAGATGGTTTAGAAAAATCACATCATGGCAAGCAATTCAAGATTGGCGTTCGCCATCGCATAGATGGTTTAGAAAACCTTCACAAAGATTGAGCCGATACCGCCCAGGTTCGCCATCGCATAGATGGTTTAGAAAACGCTTGAAAAGATTGTAGCGACAACACGACAGTTCGCCATCGCATAGATGGTTTAGAAAACTGGCACGCGCTTCTTGCTCAGTGCTAATAGGTTCGCCATCGCATAGATGGTTTAGAAAACTTGCTGCGATTAAACGTGCAGGATTTGCGGGTTCGCCATCGCATAGATGGTTTAGAAATGATTGTGGCGGTGCAAAGGAATAACTAGAAGGTTCGCCATCGCATAGATGGTTTAGAAATTATCCTCAAAATCAATAAAAATGGTTAGCAGGTTCGCCATCGCATAGATGGTTTAGAAATGCACGATTCCAGCGCAGGAATTGGTCGGCTGGTTCGCCATCGCATAGATGGTTTAGAAACAAGACCGCAAGTTAGTTAAGCAGCCTAAACCGTTCGCCATCGCATAGATGGTTTAGAAATGAAATCAGAGACCACCGAGAAGGGTGTGAGTGTTCGCCATCGCATAGATGGTTTAGAAATTCAAAATCATCATGAGCCAAGTCACAGCGCGGTTCGCCATCGCATAGATGGTTTAGAAAAAAAGTTGCACCTGTGGCAAGCGGTTAGTAAGGTTCGCCATCGCATAGATGGTTTAGAAAGACACACGCAAATCAGAATTATTTGCATAAATGTTCGCCATCGCATAGATGGTTTAGAAATAACAACGGTGCGTTACCTAAGTATCTCTAACGTTCGCCATCGCATAGATGGTTTAGAAACTAACAGCGTTAACCGTTAGAGATACTTAGGTGTTCGCCATCGCATAGATGGTTTAGAAAAAGCCCCAATGCCTATGTTCCTCCATGCTTGTGTTCGCCATCGCATAGATGGTTTAGAAAAACAGACAAAGACGTTGAGGGAGTTGCAGGACGTTCGCCATCGCATAGATGGTTTAGAAAAACAGACAAAGACGTTGAGGGAGTTGCAGGACGTTCGCCATCGCATAGATGGTTTAGAAACTACACCCGCAACAATAAACGCGCCTGAAACAGTTCGCCATCGCATAGATGGTTTAGAAACCAATCGACAGCTTCGAGCGCAATGCCAGTCAGTTCGCCATCGCATAGATGGTTTAGAAACAAAGGAATTTGCAACTCCTCAAGATTGACACGTTCGCCATCGCATAGATGGTTTAGAAAATTAACAACACGATTGTAACCACGTTTTAAAGCGTTCGCCATCGCATAGATGGTTTAGAAATCGAATAACAAGTCTTGGCTCTATCAAGTTTTGTTCGCCATCGCATAGATGGTTTAGAAAGTTGCTGAAAGTCGATAAATTCCCACACATTCGTTCGCCATCGCATAGATGGTTTAGAAAAAACTTCAAACCCACAACCTTGTAATTGTGCTGTTCGCCATCGCATAGATGGTTTAGAAAATGTTCAATCGTAGGGCTTTTTAAACCCGATTTGTTCGCCATCGCATAGATGGTTTAGAAACCGTAGGACTGGCGGCATGAGCAAATGGGGGAGTTCGCCATCGCATAGATGGTTTAGAAATCTTTGGTGGTAACAGCGTCAAGATAACCGAGGTTCGCCATCGCATAGATGGTTTAGAAATCAATCACTCGCTTATAAATCACAACGATTGAGTTCGCCATCGCATAGATGGTTTAGAAAAAAAACACCCATGTACCTAATAAATTGCTCAGGTTCGCCATCGCATAGATGGTTTAGAAAACTGACTTGGTTACAACTTTTAAAACTGAAGTGTTCGCCATCGCATAGATGGTTTAGAAAACTACAAATTTTAGTACAACAAACAATAATACGTTCGCCATCGCATAGATGGTTTAGAAAAATCGTTGCTTGTTCACATGGCTGGAGACCGTGTTCGCCATCGCATAGATGGTTTAGAAAAATGCCATAGCGACAAACGCTCCAACACCGCCGTTCGCCATCGCATAGATGGTTTAGAAAAACGCCACTTGATATAAGCATACCATCATTGAGTTCGCCATCGCATAGATGGTTTAGAAACAATCGAGACAATACTTCAATGCAAGCTAGAAGTTCGCCATCGCATAGATGGTTTAGAAAACAAAGTAACTGGTGTTGGTGCTGATGTTCGCGTTCGCCATCGCATAGATGGTTTAGAAAAGTTACTTTGTCACCAACTGCATCAACTTTAGGTTCGCCATCGCATAGATGGTTTAGAAAGCCAGCGCGTTGCTCAAGGTCTAGCCGTTGTTGTTCGCCATCGCATAGATGGTTTAGAAATGTACTTTGGGCTTGTCTTGATATAGAAAATGGTTCGCCATCGCATAGATGGTTTAGAAACAGCGTTATCATTTGCTGGTCATCGGCTTTTTGTTCGCCATCGCATAGATGGTTTAGAAAGATATTCGATGCACTAAAGGGTAAACATATGAGTTCGCCATCGCATAGATGGTTTAGAAATTTGCGGAAAATCATACCGATAACAACACCGAGTTCGCCATCGCATAGATGGTTTAGAAAAACCCTCACCATCATCAATAATATTGGCGTTAGTTCGCCATCGCATAGATGGTTTAGAAAATTTGATGATCCTATTAAAATACTAATTAATAGTTCGCCATCGCATAGATGGTTTAGAAAGCTATGACATCACTTGCCCGCATTGCCAAAAAGTTCGCCATCGCATAGATGGTTTAGAAATGCTTGACTTGGTAGTGTCGCGGTTAGTTTGCGTTCGCCATCGCATAGATGGTTTAGAAATACAGCGAAACCGTGGCAACCGCCAAAGTTCCGTTCGCCATCGCATAGATGGTTTAGAAATACTTGCATAAGTGCCAAGCCAATTTGATAGAGTTCGCCATCGCATAGATGGTTTAGAAATATGCGCGTGCATCGCAAGCCAAAAACCATCCGTTCGCCATCGCATAGATGGTTTAGAAACAACTTGATAAGGCAATATCTATTGTTATCGGGTTCGCCATCGCATAGATGGTTTAGAAAAATGGCAGGGTTATTGTCAGCCTATCCATTCCGTTCGCCATCGCATAGATGGTTTAGAAAGCCCACGCTATCGACCTTTGAACCGACGTTGAGTTCGCCATCGCATAGATGGTTTAGAAAGCTCTATCATGTCTCGCAACTCTTGGGACATTGTTCGCCATCGCATAGATGGTTTAGAAATCTACCGAGTTTTTATTGACGTTATAGACATTGTTCGCCATCGCATAGATGGTTTAGAAACAAACCAGTTAGCCAACATTATCCAGGCGACCGTTCGCCATCGCATAGATGGTTTAGAAAGCGCAAGTTTAAGCTCAAGTTTTACTTTAAGAGTTCGCCATCGCATAGATGGTTTAGAAATGCCCGTCCGACCACATTTTTCTATATGTTTTGTTCGCCATCGCATAGATGGTTTAGAAACTCAACCGCAGGCAAACATCTACCCTCCCAAAGTTCGCCATCGCATAGATGGTTTAGAAACTTAGAAGTCCTATCTTTTTTTAACTGCATTGGTTCGCCATCGCATAGATGGTTTAGAAATTTGATGTCGCTACAAGTGTCGTTACTGCAATGTTCGCCATCGCATAGATGGTTTAGAAAATTATCGTATGACCCAATGCTAAAAGCACACAGTTCGCCATCGCATAGATGGTTTAGAAAAGGTAAAGCAGTTGAAGCAGGAGCAGAACTAGGTTCGCCATCGCATAGATGGTTTAGAAACTGCTACCAATCAGTGCGCTGCTTGGGTTGAGGTTCGCCATCGCATAGATGGTTTAGAAAGGCGACAAATGCGCGTAACGCTGTGTTATCCGGTTCGCCATCGCATAGATGGTTTAGAAAAGTAGTCACGCCTAGACTTGCGGCTAACGCTTGTTCGCCATCGCATAGATGGTTTAGAAAGTTAGACATTGTTAGGTTACGCATAGCCGTTAGTTCGCCATCGCATAGATGGTTTAGAAAGCAAAGACAGAATGGAAACCGTGTCTATTGGAGTTCGCCATCGCATAGATGGTTTAGAAATCGTTATAGTGCGGATATTCAAACTCATCATCGTTCGCCATCGCATAGATGGTTTAGAAATACCAAGAAGCCCAAGATTGGATTAACGAGCAGTTCGCCATCGCATAGATGGTTTAGAAAATTGTGAGTAGTAGGGTCATAACTAGCCACTTGTTCGCCATCGCATAGATGGTTTAGAAAGCTAAAATACCGACCATCGGCTACGGTGCGACGTTCGCCATCGCATAGATGGTTTAGAAATGATTACCAAAGGCATGGTTAAAGTACCAAAGGTTCGCCATCGCATAGATGGTTTAGAAAAAGTGGAAATTAGCGCCTTGGATTATTAGTCAGTTCGCCATCGCATAGATGGTTTAGAAAATTAATGAGATATCACGGTGCCAAGTGGAAATGTTCGCCATCGCATAGATGGTTTAGAAAAGGTGAGTTTTGTTAATTCACCGGCACGACAAGTTCGCCATCGCATAGATGGTTTAGAAAAACAGAAACAGCATTACCGACCCACTTGGCAAGTTCGCCATCGCATAGATGGTTTAGAAATGGAACGCCAGTAACTAGATGTAGCATTTTATGTTCGCCATCGCATAGATGGTTTAGAAATGCTAGGTTGATGGCATTGTAAACGCTCATGAGTTCGCCATCGCATAGATGGTTTAGAAATTATCGCCAACGCCCACGACTTGACCGCCCACGTTCGCCATCGCATAGATGGTTTAGAAAATTATCGTTGTGTATTCTAAGTCTCCCGCATGGTTCGCCATCGCATAGATGGTTTAGAAAAATGACGAGCCGTTTGTTAATACCTTTGTTGGGTTCGCCATCGCATAGATGGTTTAGAAAGCACTCAACGATGTCATAGTTTTGATTGTCATGTTCGCCATCGCATAGATGGTTTAGAAAAACGGTAATTGAATTTGTATTTTGAACATCAAGTTCGCCATCGCATAGATGGTTTAGAAAAATGACATGATGCCATTGTCATTGGAGGTTAAGTTCGCCATCGCATAGATGGTTTAGAAAGCTCGGTGCTGTGCCTAAGTTAATTCTTTGAAGTTCGCCATCGCATAGATGGTTTAGAAACATGAGCTTGATTGATATTGTTCATGCACCCTACTAAATTTTTCTAGTATATATCTACTTTGCATTTTTTTCGTCAATATTTCTCATTTTTATACGAGATAGTCCTAATCTAAAGTTAAGGTAAGCAATTTAATATATTGAATTTTTGCTTATGTATTATTTTATTAGTATGTGGATTTAGAGTCGTACCGTGAAAACTCAAAACTCTATATAGTCCGTATAACAGCTTTTGTATCTATTTTTCCAATCTCAAGACGGTTAACTAAACTAGTGTGTCAATGTCTTAAAGTTTCTAATAGCCATGTTTTTAATTTGGAGGGAATAACTTTGAAAGGATTTTTTTTAGGACATGAAGACTATTTAAAATAAGCAATGAAACTCGAAAAAAAAATAATTCAGTTTCATCTCTTTTAAATTTGAGTGGGGGTCAAAATCTACTTGCTCAAAAATTAACCAAGGCACAATTTGGGCACAATTTGGGCACACAAGATTTTTAAGCGATTTTTCTGTGCCCAAAATCACAAAAGTGGTCAAAATTTCAACTCTCGAAAAACCACGTAAACCCTTGATATCACTGCAATAAAAAAGCCCCAATCAATCGACTGGGGCTTTTGGAATATGGTAGGCATAATCTGACTCGAACAGACGACCCCCACCATGTCAAGGTGGTGCTCTAACCAACTGAGCTATATGCCTAAAAGGGTCTAACAATCTACTTGTGTAAGTAGGAGTGCCATTTTACCAAAAAATTTTGCTTTTGCAAGTGGTTTTAATTTTTCGCTTCAATTTTTATTGCGCCATCTTCAGCTAAGTTTTCGTTAAGGTTAGGTTGTTTTAATACACTTAGCCACTCGGATATACCTCCTCATCAACCTTATCCCGTGACCTGACAACTTTATCAAAAACTTAGGATGGCATTATGAAAAAATCATTAATCACCTCAGGCTTATTGGCACTCGCTATGTTATCAGCTAACAGCGCATTTGCCGAAGCCAACTGCCAAGCGCACCCAAAAAACGAACAAATCCCGCAAGCCGATTTTCAAAAAGCACTAGAAAAACATGGCTTTACTATCAAAAAATTCAAAACTGATGGCAACTGCTATGAAATGTATGGCAAAAGCAAAGGTGGCAAAAAAGTCGAAATGTACTTTGATACCAAAGACGGCAAAATCGTTAAATCAGAAATCGACTAATAATAGGATAAGCAAACCGTCCAACCAACGCAATTTGAGGTAGGTTTGCCAATGTTATGCCTTGACACGGCTAACTTAGCCGTGTTGATATTTTAGACAAGGGAAAATAGCAATGTTACCACAACCACAATCTGCACAAACCGTCAAAGTCTGGGATATTTGGGTGCGCATCACTCATTGGGCAGTCGCTGCGGGTATTTTTGCCAACCTTATCGTCACTGAAGGCGGTAGTGATGTTCATGAGTACATAGGCTATGCCGTCGTAGCGCTTGTAGTGTTTCGTTTGATTTGGGGGTCGGTGGGTAGCCAATACGCCAGATTTAGTAATTTTTTCCCTACCCCAACCCGCATTCGCGAGCATATGACCGACCTCAAGCAGCATAAGTTTCAAGGTCATCTGGGTCACAATCCATTGGGTGCGCTGATGATGTTTGCGCTATGGGGCGTTATTATCGCGCTGGGTGTCACAGGCTATCTGCAAACCACCGACCAATTTTGGGGAGACGATAGCATCCAAGCGATTCACGAATTTTTAGCCAACAGTCTTTGGATACTAGTCCCTTTACATGTGGCAGCCGCGATTATAATGGGAAGACTACAACAGCAAAACTTGGTAAAATCGATGATAACGGGTGAAAAAACCGTTCAATAAATACCTTTGCTAAAAAATAAGATAAAACCCACGGAAGACCCTCATGACCCGAATTTTACTGATTGAAGATGATGCCACCATTGCCGATGGTATTGTCAAAGGTTTGAACCAACAAAACATGATGGTGGATTGGTTTGCTGATGCCAAACTCGGTGAAATGGCAATTCATGAAGGGGTGTTTGATGCTGTGTTATTGGATTTGACCTTGCCGCGTGGCGATGGGATGACCATTTTGGCCAATTGGCGACAACAAAAGATTGACACACCTGTACTGATTATTACGGCGCGCGATGCCATTGCCAACCGCGTGGCAGGTCTCAATGCTGGCGCAGACGATTATTTGGTCAAACCGTTTGCTTTAGATGAAGTGGTTGCCCGTTTGCAGGCTTTGATTCGCCGTAGCCAAGGCCGCAGTCAGACTGAAATCCGCTATGGGGATGTCAGCTACTTGCCACAGCAGCAGCAAGTTTTTTATCAAGGAAAATGGGTGGATTTGACTGCCAAAGAAATCACTGTCCTTGAGCAGTTTATCAGCTATCCCAAATTGGTGCATAGCCGTGCCAGCCTTGAGGATAAGCTATACGGTTGGCAGCAAGATATCGAAAGCAACGCGATTGAAGTACATATTCATAACCTGCGAAAAAAACTCGGTAATGATTTTATCCTCACTCGGCGTGGTATTGGTTATTATCTTAATCCTGCCTTGCAGCGCCCTGAATGATCCCCCCGCTATCCTTCTTTAAGCTGTTACCACCATGACCGCTACCACTCAAAAAGCTTATAGTATCCAAAGGCAGCTACTCAATTCCCTGCTCATCGGGCTACCGATTATTTGGCTATCGATTACCCTCATATCGGTATGGCGGCTTTCGCACGAAATCAACGAAATCAATGACACCCAAATCACCCAATTAGCCCGCTATCTGATTGGTATTTCTCAAGACGTTAAACTTCATCTCACCAACTCTGCCAATGAACCTAAAATTTTAAATCTTGAAAATGGCTTGCTATCAGGCGATTTAGGGGATGCCGAAGAAGACTACATGGGTTTTGCGATTTGGGATCAAAACGGTAAATTACTGATGGCTGACAAAGACGGTCAGCATTTTACTTTTTTACCCAAACAACACGGTTTTTTGGAAAACAACAGTGCCTATCAAGAGCTCAATCCCTTTAGTCACTCGTGGCGCCTGTTTTATGCGCATGATGACGCCACCAACCATCTAATCGCCATCGGGCAAAACCTTAATTCACGTCAAGAGATTATCTATAAATCATTAACCATTCAACTTGTTCCTTCGCTGATTGGGGTGATGCTATTAATTATGCTGACATGGCTGTCAGTGCGGCGTGGCTTTGTTCCGCTCAAACGGATTAGTGACTTATTGAGCACTCGTAGCCCTGAAGATAAAACCCCTTTATCGGTTGATACACCGTTAGAAATTCAACCCTTGCTAAACGCGCTTAATGGGTTATTTGATAAAGTCGCGGATACCCTTGAGCGTGAAAAACGCTTTACCGCAGATGCTTCTCATGAATTGCGCAGCCCGCTCACTGCCATCAAGCTACAGACCGATGTACTACAACAAACCATTTTGCAAGCCAATTTAACCGATAGCCAAACCGATGCACTCCTGAGTCACTGCCAACAAATCAGTCACAGTAATGAGCGCGCCAATCGACTGGTCGAACAGTTGCTGATTTTGGCAAAACTGGCACCGCAGCAAGGGCTCGATCCGCAGACCTTTGCACCGATTGATTGGATAGCCCTATCCAATGACATCCTCTCAGAAGTCAACCGCCGTGCCCGCGAAAAAAATAGCCAATTACGCCGTGATGTGTTGGTGGATGCCAAAGCTATCTTGCCTTTGACAGGTAACGCCACTTTAATCGGCATTTTGCTGCGCAACCTATTGGACAATGCCATTCGCTATAGCCCTGACCATACCACGATTCGGTTGGTATTAGATAGTGAGGTGATTACCGTCATCGACAATGGCAACGGGGTTGCACCTATCGACCTTGCTCGGCTGTCAGAGCGGTTTTTTCGTCCCGCAGGTCAAGCTGAGATTGGTAGTGGTTTGGGTCTGTCGATTGTGCGCCGCATTGCTGAGCTGCATGGTTTGCAAATTACCATGCAGAACCTAGAACACAATGGTCAGATTCACGGTTTTCAAGTCAGTCTCTTCAAGCGCTGACGTAATAACTGCTGAAGCTTAATCTACCAAAAACAGGCGGCGTTTAAAAGAGGATACATAGCGTATCCTTTTTGCGGGAGTAAACTAAAAAATTAGTACACGTTGGGCACATACATATCTTCCCCGATAGGCTCACGTTGGTAATTGTCGTGATGCTCGCGTTCTGGTAATACTACATTGTCCCGTTGTATTTCTTGGTAGGGAATTTGTGAGAGCAGATGGTTGATGCAGTTTAGCCGCGCTTTTTTCTTATCATCCCCCTCAACCACCCACCACCGAGCTTCAGGAATATGGGTGCGTTCAAACATCACCTCCTTGGCCTTGGTATAATCCTCCCAGCGGCGACGCGATTCTAAATCCATCGGTGAGAGTTTCCACTGTTTGAGCGGGTCATAAATACGGCTCATAAAGCGTGACTCTTGCTCGTCATCTGAAATAGAAAACCAATATTTGATTAAGCGAATCCCCGAGCGCACCAACATACGCTCAAATTCTGGTACTGACTCAAAAAACTCTTCGTATTGCGCGTCAGTACAAAACCCCATCACTCGCTCAACCCCAGCACGGTTGTACCAACTGCGGTCAAATAGTACAATCTCCCCCGCCGCTGGCAGGTGCGCGACATAGCGCTGAAAATACCATTGGGTTTTTTCTCGGTCATTGGGCGCAGGCAGTGCGGCTACACGGCAGACGCGGGGATTGAGCCGTTGGGTGATACGTTTGATAGCACCGCCTTTACCCGCTGAGTCGCGACCTTCAAAGATGACAACGATGCGCTCACCCGTTGCTACTACCCAATCTTGTAATTTGATCAATTCTTTTTGCAGACGAATCAATTCATTGAAATAAATATGGCGAGCGATTTTTTGGCTGTCGGTCAACGGTTGCCCGTCATACCGTAAATCTTGGATATAGTCGTCCATTTCGGACTCAATCTCTTCGTCATAGCTGTCAATCAAGTCATCATGCATTTGTTGACGCAGTCTATCATTGTTTTTGAGGGTTTCATCATTTAAAAAATGTGATTGGGGTAAGTCATCAAGCATATCAGTGATATGATTGCTGATACTGAAGTTGCTATTAGCAGTGGGCTGATTATTTGGCATATTGACGTTCTCTAATGAGCATTAAAAATGCTGATAATATGACAAAATTATGAAGATATGATGATAGGCATCAATGGTTTATAAAATGTTGATGGTAATTTATTACCACTTGACTGTTAAAATAGAGCAATTTATCGTAAAGATATATACTTTAGTTTACAAACTTAGTTTAATACATGGATTATCTGTTACATATCAATGATTGATTATTTTTGCGATAAGAATAGTCGATTTTTTTGACAAATATTGCTACAAGGTAAAATCATATATGCAGCTTTATTGCCCATCTGCGCAAGATAAATTTTGTCGTGTGTTCAGTAAATGTTTACTGTTAGTGGTGCTATTTACCACGTTCTCGTCAGCTTGGGCAGGACTGCCGTTGCCTGGTAGTCAGATTATCAATATTGCCAGCGGTGATTATATCGATGAACAAGGTAATACCTTGGTCATTGATTCTAATCCAGTGTCGTTAACGATTCAGGAAGTCCGCGCGCTGAGCCTTACCAATAATCAAAACCAGGTAGGGCTCATTGGTGCTAAGTTAAACTTTCCCCACGTTCTTACTAATACCGGTAATGTGGCTGATAGCTATACGCTTAACGTGGCACAAGCATCGAACGACAACTTTGATTTAACTAATGTGGCTGTGTATGCTGACCGTGACCAAAATGGTATTCCTGATGATAATATTAACTTACTAAACACGGGGTCTACTTTATCTTTAGATGCTGGCGAATCAATATCGATTGTTGTTGCTGGTACGATACCCACGACAGCTAGCAAGACCAATCAAGCAAACTTTACTTTAACAGCAACGAGTAAAACCTCAAGCAGTGTCACCCAAAGCGTCAATGACATCGCACAAGTTATTGATGATGCGGTAATTTTAGTGACTAAATCACAAAGTGTAAGCAGTGGCAATAGTATTCAAGATGTGACATATACATTAAGCTACACCAATAATGGCAGTGCGCCGGGTAAGCTTATTGTGACAGATATTTTAGATTCGGGGTTAGCGTATGTAAGTAGCAGCGCTCGCTGGAGCAATGGTAGTGGCACATTAACCGAGGCTGATGATAACGAAAGCTTTGCCAATACGGGTATCAAATACAAGGTCGTCGGTAATCAAATACAGTTTGAATTGGCCAACATTCCCGCTTTAACTACAGGCGCCATCAGCTTTAAAGCAACAGTGAATGACATCAAGCTGGCAACCATTGCAAATACTGCAGATTATAGTCAATATACGGTCAATGGTACTACAGCCATTAGAACCACTAAGACTAACACTGTGATTTATCGCAATCAGTATACTTATGGCGTCATTGCAAATGTCACGTCAACCGGTAGTAGTGATAATGGCAACCCCAATCAAGCACCCGACAATTTAACTACTAAACCTGCTATCAACGCTGGACAAGAGGTGTTGTTTGATGATTATATTTGGAACACTGGCAGCACGACGGACAGCTTTAATTTAACGGTTAGCTCAGCAGGATTGCCAGCATGTGCGAGTGTAAAACTATATGCCAGTGATGGACGCACACCGCTAGTTGATAGCAATAATGATGGGATTGTCGATACCGGCATCTTGGCAGCTGGGGCTAGTCGCGCTATCAAGTTAGGTATCAGCACCACTGCCAACTGTAGCGCCAGTCAAGCTATTTATGCCGATTTAACAGCGACTTCGGTCACTGACACCACAAAATTCAATGCCGTTCGTAATCAAATCACGGCTGTAATCGTGGGTAGCACTGATTTATACAATAGCGATAACTCAGGATATGGCGTAGGCAACATTGATAATAATGGCGCGGCATTTGTTAACAAAGTTCTTCAGCAAGGCAAGGCCGTCTTTCCGTTAATCGTTAATAATAGCGCGCCTATCGCTAATAACTACACCTTGTATGCATCCAATCAAGCTATTAATTTGAACAACCCAGTTAATGGCTTACCCGATGGGTGGCAAGTAAGTTTTTATGAAGGCGATGCCAGCTGTACCACGTTAGGCAAGCAAATTACGCAAACAGGCAGTGTGGCAGCAGGGACAAGTAAGAATTACTGCGCCGTCGTACAAGCTAGCAGTACCATTACCAACACTAGCTTAGCGATTTGGTTTGCGGTCAAATCCGCCATTAATGGACAGGGCGATGTTATAAAAAATCAAGTAAACGTCGAACCCTATCGCGGCTTTACCCTGCAAAATGACCAACAAGGACAAGTAGATGTTGCAGGCACCGTGGTATATTTACACAGCCTAAAAAACATCGGCAGCCTGACCGAAGGCACAAGCACGGGTCAAGTGCTATTAAAGGTGACGCCGCTCAATAACCAAGATAATTTTAACTATACCTTATACTATGATGCTAATAATAACGGTTTGTTAGATAGCACAGACCCTATTGCCAATGATTTAGCAACCATCACTAACAATGCAGGTCTTGCCTCTAATCAAACCATTCAGTTATTACTTAAAGTGCAAGCGCCACCTACTGCCAAGCAAGGTATCACCAGTCAAGTGACCCTCGTGGTTGAACCAGTCGGTACGTTACAAGGCTTGAGCGCCACGTCAGTGCAAAATACCGATGTCACTACTGTGGGTATCAACCAGCTGCGCTTGGTAAAATCGCAAGCCAGCACACCTTGTGGCATCAGTGATTTAACCACGTTAAATTATAGCGTATCAGCCGTACAGGTTAAACCAAACCAGTGTGTAGCCTATCGCTTAACGGTCAACAATGACAGCGCGACTCAAGCTAAAAGCGTGACAATCGCTGACAGTGCTCCGGCATTTACCACATTAAAAACCTCGCCAGCACCAAGCGTGACACAGGGCACGGTCACAGTAAATCAAGGCAGCATCAAAGCAGATGTCGGTACACTCGATGCCAGTCAGAAAGCAGCTCTATATTTTTTAATTTTAGTAAACCCCTAACCTAATAGGACAATACTATGACTGATTTTCGTCACAAGCTTTCCTCTTTTGTCCAACCAAGTGGGGGGACAGCTTGCCGTAAATGGCTAAAATTGGCTGGTTTGACAGTGGCTATTTTGTGGACTCATCAAGCCAGCGCCGGTGTGCTGGCGGGAGATATTATTAGTAATATGGCAGTTGGGGAATACAAGGAAGAAGGCTCAAACGTTGTCCAAACCAGCCGCTCTAATCTGGTACAAACCACGATTTTACCTGTCTATGCAGCAACGTTAGTGGCGGATCGTAGCCAAAATGCTCAAAACGGCCAAACCATTCAATTCCCGCACGTGCTCACCAATACTGGTAATATCACTGATACCTATAATTTATCAACCCAAAACCTGACGAGTGATAGCTTTGACGTCAATAATATTAAAATCTATGCGGATACTAACCAAGACGGCATAGCTGATAATATCAATAATTTAAGCAGCATCACCCTGGCACCCGGTCAATCTACAGGCCTTATCGTTGAAGCCCAAGTTCCCGTAACAGGCACGACAGGCGTGGTGCTGGGCAACAGTGCTAAATTAAGCTTAGTTGCCAGCTCGACCAATAACAATACCCTATCACTTAATAACACTGACACTGTGACTTTGTCCAATAGCGCCATTGTTACAGTCACCAAATCGTTTTTTGTCCAAAATGATACTACCTACGTGCGTCTTGATTACGCTAATCAAAGCTCAATGGATAGTGGTCAAGTGATACTTACAGACACCTTACATGCCAGTCTGTCTTATCAGTCGGGCAAAGAAACTTGGCGCGGTACCGCGCTTAACCCCGCGTCTGGTAGTAATGACCCCAGCGGTATTGACTATTATCTTGATACAGACGGCCGCACAGTCAAGGCTACTTTAACCAGTATCCCTGCCAACAGTACAGGCAATATCCAATTTGCTGTCAATGTTGTACAGACCACGGCTGGTGCTATTTTCAATACTGTCAATGTCAACTACGATCATGATAATAATACTAGCACCGCTAATATTTCTACTACTTCCAACACTGCTCGTTGGAACATTGCGCCAATTTATCGGGTGGTGCTCAATGCCAATGCCAACAATGCCAATAACAGCGGCAGCGATGATCAGGTTACAGCCGCGAGTATCACCGCGGGTGATGAGGTAAGCTTTACCAACTATGTTTGGAATACAGGTAACACAGACGATCGCTTTAACCTGACTATCAATAGCGACAACTTCCCTACCCCGCATCAGGTCGAGTTCTACCGTGCCGATGGTGTGACACCGCTGCTCGATAGCAATGGTGATGGTATTCCTGATACAGGCAATTTGCCAGCAGGGGGAATGTTGCCTATTGTGGTTAAGGTTCGTTTGCCAACCACCAATGAGGGAGCCACCGGCACCGTTTATACAGTGGTGCCAAAAGCCCAGTCATTGGGGGATAGCACCCAGTCAGACACCGTTACTAATAACACCAGCATTGCTGCTACCAATATCTCAGTGGATCTTACCAATGGCCCAGAGACTAGCAACAACGGTATAGGCAATGGCGCAACGACCAACAATGGTAATGCTTGGAAGACACTAACGGGTCAGTCAAATGGTCAAGTGGTTTTCCCTCTAACCGTCAAACATACGGGCGCTGCTACTGCTTATCAGTTCGCTGCTGATGGCGATGGTGATTTTAGCAAGCTTGAGTTACCTACTGGCATCGCTAGTGTACGCTATTTTGACAGCACATCAGCTGACTGTAGCACACTGGGCAATGAAATTGGCCAAACTCGGCTACTTAAAAACGGTGAAAGCCAAGCTTATTGTGCGGTAGTCAAACTAAAAAATGACACGGCTACACTGACCAATGTACCTATCTATTTCAAAGTCAGTTCAGCAACTTATCAAGATACCAATACATTTGGCTTTGATACCTTAAAAAACGCGATTAATATAAATACGTTAAATGCAGTTGGTACGGTAAGTTTTGATCCAGATTTACGAGGACAAATCACCCCTGGGGGTACCATTGTCTACACCCATACGCTGTATAACTACACCAAGACCGCTCTAACAGGGAGTTATCAATTAGTAACTCAGCATGACCAACCCGGTTTTACTAGCACCTATTATCTCGATAGTAATGCCAATGGTCAGTTTGATAGCACAGACACTTTGCTTGACCCAACCAATATTAGCGGTAGTTTATTCCCTGCAACGAGTCAGACACGTATATTTGCCAAGGTACAAAGCCCGGTCAATGCGCCAGTTGGTATGATTGACACCGCCAGCATACAGTTTAAAACCAGCACGGGCACCGTACTAGATACTGCCACTGACATTACACGCGTCACCACCACTCAACTACGTTTGTATAAGTTACAAGCCAAAGATGATGACTGCAATGGTCAAGCTGACAGTAGCTATACCACCAGTGGCTTAACCATTGGTCGAAACACCAATGGCACGGGGCAATGCGTGCTGTATCGGGTGACGGTTAAAAATGAAGGGGCAACGGCAATCGGACAATTTAATTTTCGCGATGCAACACCGGCAGCCACAACCATGGAATTTGCGCCAACTTGTGCTAGCTGTACTAGTGGTAGTATCGTTGCTCCTGCTAAAGGCGCATCCGGTACGCTAAGTGGTCAGCTACCCAGCGTTGCACCAAACACCAGTTATAACTTTGAATTTGGGGTGCGTTATGTGGGTAAATGATAGGAATAAAATTATGATGATAACTATAGAAAACAAATACCCTACTATCTTGCATAATATAATCACCTTAATGAGTTTAGTTTTTATGCTCATCTTAAGTGGCTTTGCGTATGCTGCGCCCTCATCACTTGAAATGTTCAGTGGCAGTGCGACCAGTAGTAGCGGTCCAACTGTTGCTGCGCAGACATCAACCGTACGTCTTAATGCCAATAACCCCAATGATGATGATAGCACAGCGTTTTCACCATCGATTACTGCGACCGTAGCATTTAGCAATCAACAATATACCAATGTTTCAGGCGGCGCACCAAACGGCAATGCCATGATGTTTGGTGCCAATAGCGGGAGTGGAGATACTATTACAGGATATTCTTCATGGGCACCGCTCAATGCATTCGGCAATACAAGCAGCAGTATATTTACCTCAACGGCAACTACGACTGTTGGCAAAGGTATAAGCGCCACCAGTAACTATGGCACTCAAGTATTTATCGCAACTCAAGGACTACAAGCTGCCAATAAATCCATAAACGGGCGGCACTTGATGGGTACTATGACGATTAACTATAGCAGTCCAATCATCAACCCAGTCATTCATCTCTCTGGTTTAGGTGGCACTTCTCGTAGTGGATTGGGGTTTTCAACCGAATTTGATTTAACCACATCAGGGTATACCTTAAACCAACTCTCTGGTAGTGGTGAGTTGACGGTTCAATCTAACAAAATCTTAAATAACGCTAGCACGATATCTGGTACCACCGGTTCGGGCGCTGCCAGTGGTAGTATACAGGTTAAAGGCGGACCAGTAACTACGCTTACCTTTAATGTTTATCTTCGGGGCGATGGTAATGGAGGCGGATGTACGTTTTTAGGATTTTGTAGTAGTAGCTATTGGGATGATGATAACTCTCAGGCAGGTGATGCTTTTGTCATATCGCCATTATCCCTCGATGCAGCTACCGATTTGAGCATTACTAAAACTCAACGAGTCGGCACCAGCGGCACATTTGGCGCCACCAAAGTTACAGTACCATTAAACAGTGTGGTGCAATATCAACTAACTATTAATAATAATGGCAGTTATGTCAACGGCGCACCCTTTACCGACGCGTTACCCACAGAATTAATTAACCCAACGGTTTCCAGTAGCACTTGTGCAAGTGCATCATTCAATGGTAATACGTTAAACGGTACCTTTACTGGTGCATCAGGTGCAAGTTGTGTGGTGACCATTCAAGCTACTGCCACATCCAATGCTGATATTACTAATACAGCGACTGTATCACCACCAAATGGTATCACAGATTCGGTCACTACAAACAACAGCGCATCGGTTGAGACACGCCTCGGTAGTGGTTCGCCTGCTACTGATGTGAGCATCAGCAAAACCGATGGGCTCGACCAAGTTGCTTCTGGGGCAACAACGACTTACACATTACGCGTACACAATGATGGACCCAACCCAGTAGTGGGGGCAATTTTAAAGGATCCAGCTGCCGCTGGTCTCACTAAAGTTACTGGCACACCCACTTGTACCAAAGCGCCAGACAATAGCTGTGTTAGCTCAGTACCTAGCATTGCACAGCTTGAATCCTCAAACGGCTATACATTACCCAGTATTCCGGGTAATGGTGGTTTTTATGAATTGACTGTACAGGCAACTGTGACAGTAACTAGTGGCTCAGTCACAAACGCTGCTTCAGTCGATGTAGGCAATAATTATATCAATAGTGGTGCTAGCTGTGTCAGCAATAATGGATATGTGCGTATATTCAATAGGGCAACAGGAATATGTACGTCGACCGATACCGATACGGTACTGGCTTCAAATTCAATAAATTTCCAATCGAATATTAGGGAGGCAGCTTTAGCCATCAGTCCGAATATTCCGACGATTCGGCGAGGTGCAGGCGGACAGCAAACTATTACTATCACTAACAATGGTCCTGATGGCGCCAACAATACGTTCGCTACCTATACCGAGCAGCCAACTGCAGGTGTCGCCATTACCAGTGTGACTTTATCCAATGGTACAGTGTGTAACGTGACCCAGACTTCGCCAAAAATTTGGAAGTGCCCATTAGGCTATCTCGCCAATGGCAGTAGTGCTAACTTTCTGGTGAATTATAGCACTACCACTACTGCAAATTTAAACAATTCACAGATTGAAGGCGTGGTACGTGCTGGCAGTGATGAACTCAATCCCGGCAGTGGTGTGGGTGAAAGCGCCTATCGTATCTGGGGTGAAGAAACACAATTAACCAACGCGCCTGCAAATAGTGCATTTGCTGTGGGTTTTAACCGTACAACGGATACCACGGTGACTGGTAACTCAAATACCAATACTTATGGACCAATGTGGGAAGGCTCCGAGTTGGCATTAGCCTGGCCTGCTAATCAGTCTAGTCCAACAGGGGGCTATTTAAAATCCTCATCCGCTGGCGGCGACAACTCTACTTACTACGCTGCTACGACCAACCAACCAGCGACTATACAGCGGTTACTACCCACTTTGGGCAACATTAGTGTCAAATTGAGTATTGGTAGTGGTTTGATTGATAATCGGCGCGGTTGGGAGGTCAAAACAGGGATTCTTGTGCCAGATAGCCAAGCCAATCTTCCTGTTACTGCTTGTATCGGAACTAGCTCGCAAAGTATCGATGACAGTGCCTATATAATGCTAAAAAATAAAACAAATACTTCCAATACAATTTTGGGGGGAATCAATGGATGGCAAAGTTCCTCGTATGTACTTACAGTGCCTATCACCCTACAACCGGGTTATAACGTTTTGACTTATCGTATTGCCAACCGGAATGGTAAGGGTACCAATGATGGTGGGGAGCTCAATGCAGGTGGCTTTGGCACCTTGGGTTTGCTTACCAATGGCAGTTGCTTGCCAGATGGTATAAATAATATTACCAATGTTGGTGAAAACGCTCGCATCAATATCATTGATGCAGCAGCGTTGGTCATCACCAAAACCAATTATACCGATTCGGTCAATGCAATCGGCCAAACCACGTATACCTTAACTGTGGAAAATCAAGGACCCAGTGATGTCACAGGCGCTATACTAAAAGACCCTTTGGCTACTAATATGACCAAAGGTACGCCCGTTTGTAGCACCATTGATGGCAATCAATGTACCGCAGCGACTACCCCAAATGTCAATCAACTTGAAGCTGGCTATGCCTTACCAGTGCTAGCTAGCGGGCAAAAATACATTCTTAGTGTACCAGTCACCTTAAATGCACTTACCGTCAGCTCAGTGACAAATAATGCCAGTGTGAAGACGCCAACCAGTGTTACGGCATTGGATACTGCCTGTGTGAGCGATGCATCGAGCAATATTACTCGTAGCTTTGATGCCGCATCACAAACATGTACTACATCAGATACGGACAAAATACAGCCACGGGTTCAAATCGCTAAAACCTCGATTGGCAATGTCGGTACATTTAACTTTAATGTGACTAACGCCTCAACAAGTTCTGATAGCGTGACAACAGCGACAGCAGGTACCGCTGTGACCAGTAACGTTATTCACCATGTAGAAACCATCACTAATAGCCTGGTTATCAATGAGTTGACCACCACGGGTTTTACGCTTTCAAGTGCCAGTTGTATAGACAATAATGCCAGTATCTCTGGTAATACTACCAATCCCATTGGCAGTCTTTCTGCTTCAACCTTGACCATTGACCCTACTTATTTAAAACCTGGGGCAAATTTTGTTTGTAGTTTTACCAATACGCTTAAACAAATTACTGTTAGCGGGAGAGTATTTGAAGACAATAGTGGCACCACAGCTGTCAATAATAATGCCTACAATGGTGTACAAGATGCCGGTGAAACGGGCATAGCGGGTAGTAAAGTTCAATTAAAGGATAATGCAGGTACAGTTATTGCCGAAGTTTTAACCAATGCCACAGGTGATTATACGTTTAATGTATCCCCAGAAAAATTAACCAGTAATTTTGCTATTGTAGCCACAAACGCCGCAGGCTATACCTCAGTCAGTGGCGCGGCGGGCTCAGCTGGCAGCTACAATTTATCAACTGACACTATCACGCTAAATAAAACCAGCAATTTTAATTACCCCAATAACAATTTTGGCGATGCTAAGTTGGCATTGGTGATAACACCGAATAACCAACAAACCACAATCGCTGGCGGCGTGGTTGATTATCCACATAAAATTAGTAGCCTTGCGGTCATTACTATGAATTCGCTTAATAGCATTCCCGCCCAGCAGCCTGCCAATAATGCTGACCAACCCTGGCAATCTGTTATATATCTAGATAGCGACTGTAATGGCAAAGTCGATGTGGGCGAAACTGTACTAACAGGCGCAAGAACTATTAACCCGGTTCAGCCGATTTGTGTGGTTCACCGTGTCAACGTACCCATTAATGCCAGCGCTGGGGCACAACAAATCTTAAGCTTGCAAGCTAATGGCACTGCAACCTCAGGTAATATCCCTGTAACTAGCAACACTGTGGCAGATACCACGCTGGTAGGTAGTGCGGGCTTAGATATGAAAAAAGGCGTGCGTGTTGTATCAAGTTGTCCATCAACTGTTAACGATACCAATGCTTTTGTCACTGCCAACCAAGCCCGCAATGGTAACTTTTTGGAGTATGAAATTACTTATCGCAATAACAGCACTAAAAATTTGGTTGATGTCATGGTGAAAGATAGCGTACCAACGGGTATGGTATTTCAAAGTCAAACTTGTAACACTACGCCGACAGGAATAACCTGTACCCCTACGCAATCAGGGAATTCACTGAGATGGTCAATGTCTGGCAGGTTACCACCTGCGACCAGTGGTACTGTTAGGTATTGTGTATCAATACCCTAAAAAATGGATTTCAAGGCTTATGAAATTTTTAAGCCACTGGCTAGGGTTATCAAGTATTGTTAATGAAACCATGAAAGGCATCTTTGAAAAGGTGCCTTTTCATATTTGCAACCATTAACAATATGTAATTAATCAGAAATTTTGCATAAACATGGTAAGAATGTAAGATCAGATCTATGCTGTAATAACCGATACGAATATAAGCTCTTCAGACTTTTAAATTTAAAAAAAATAATAATGTCAAAAATAATATTGACTTTTTTAATTATTTCATGGAAATAATTAGATTAGTGTATTTTTTACCTGTGGTATTTGATTTTTTATCCATCACCATTCATCCCAATAAATGGTATTTCACTAGGGCAAAATAGTTAAAAAAACGAGTTTATTTAACTAACGATATACCGCTTATTCGATAAAACAATCATTTAGTCATTTTGTTTAATGTTAATTCTTGCAACTGTGGATTTAGTATTAGTCATCATTTATGATACTGGCATATAAATAGGTCAACATTATTTTGTTAGGTAATAACTGGGCAAGCTAAGTCTGAAATGACCACAACTTATGATTACTGCCCATAGCTATCTTTCATTATCTAGTAAATACCATGTCGATATACTTAATATCAGTACAGTTTTGATAACTTGTATTATCGAAAGCAGGAGTTAGTCTAGTGCGTGCATTTAATACATTATTAGTTACAGCAGCCATCGTTGGCATTACAGGGGTATCAGTCGCAGTGACACCCCAAAAAGAGCCTGTAAGTGTGGCGCTTACTGCCAATAAACTGACCCAGAATGCTCAAGGGATAATCGTGGCACAGCCAGTCACTAAGGTAAAACCCAATGACGTTATCGAATATCGCGCGGTCTATACCAATAATACAGGTAAATCTATAAAAAACTTAACGGCCACCTTACCTATACCGCCAGCTACTCAATTCTTAGCCAAATCTACCCCAAGCGCAACGTTAGCTAGCACAGACGGCGTGAACTTTGCTGCTATGCCACTAAAACGCAAGGTAGGCAACCAAGTCGTTAATGTACCCTTACAAGACTATCGTGCATTGCGATGGACAATTGCTGAAGTACCTGCTGGTAAATCAGTGAGCGTTTCAGCACAAACTCGTGTTAATAACGTCACCCCTTAAGCCACATAAACATCCATCATTTTAGAGGTCTATATTAATGCAAAAATTTTTACCGCGTCTTAATCAATTAGCTGCTTCGATTGCGCTAGCAGCAGGTGGCGCTGCGTTGATGCCAACTGCACAAGCAGCTGCGCCAACTGCAGGTTCTAACATTAGCAACATTGCAACTGCAAGCTATACTGATGGTAATGGCGCTAGCAAAACCGTTACTTCAAATCAAGTCAAAACCATAGTATTACAAGTATCTAGCTTCACGCTAGTGGCTGACCGTAATGCCACTATCAATCCAAATGGCACAGCGACGTTATCACATACATTGACCAATACCGGTAATGGTACAGACACCTTTACTTTAAGTGTGTCACAATTGGGCGGCGACGACTTTGATTTAAACAACGTCCATATTTATTTGGACAGTAATCAAGATGGCGTACCTGACGACAATATTGACATCAATAATGTCAGCAATAGAGTAACCTTAACTGCGAATCAGTCAGTAGGTATCATTGTGGTATCAACGGTGCCTGTGGACCAAGCTGATGGTAAAAAAGCTAAGTATACCTTAAACGCTACCGCGGGTTTTGATCCAACAGTTAAAGACTCTAACACCGACACTGTAACCGTGAGTGCCGGTGCTTCAATGCAGATTCAAAAGAGTGCGAGTGTGGCTAGCGTGGCACCAAACGGTGATATCACTTACACATTGACTTATAAAAATACCGGTAATGGTGCTGCGCCATTTGTTACCATTCAAGATACTTTACCAAATACAGTTACCTATAATCCGGGTTCTGGTTTGTGGAGTGGTTCATCAACTGCTTTGACTGACGCTACTGGTGGTGACCCTGTAGGTATTGACTATCGTTATGATAGTAATAGCACGACCGTCTATGTGTCTTTAACTAATGTGCCCGCTAACTCAACGGGTACGGTAAAATTCACTGTTAAAGCAAATGCTGGCAACAATAGCACCGTTAACAACACTGCATCAATATTCATTGATGATAATAATGACCCAACCAATACCCCATCAGGCACTACCCCAACCAAGTCTAACCAAACGACTGTAACGCCAACGCTTACCTATACAGGTACCATTAACGACTCAGCAACCGATGTGTATGCTGATAAACCTGTGCCGCCGACACTGACACCGACAAATGATGACACCATCAACTCGAGCACGACGCAAGGTACACCGGTAGTATTTGGTGATGATAATGGCTCTACTGATGGTGGTCCTGATCTAATCGTTGTCCATAACACAGGTACCGCTACAGAAACTTTTAATGTGTCGATTAATAAGTCAGCATTACCAAGCGGTAGCATTGTTCAATTATTCAAGTCTGATGGTGTAACACCACTGACCGATACTAATGGCGACGGTGTTGTTGATACGGGTCCAATAGCAGCCGGCGGAACCTATAATGTTATCGCTAAAGTAACATTACCAAGCACTTATTCAGAGACCGATGCCAGTATTACTAATGTAACAACATTAACATTAACACCTGTATCTAACCCATCAGCAACTGATACTATCAAGCTTGTGATTACTGATGTTGTTAAGGCGACTGTTGACTTGACCAACGGCGACAACACTAATACAACTACCGGTGGCCCAACAGCCGGTTCATCGGGTCAAGATACCGGTATACCGGTGGATACTAAAACCACCGCGCCAGGTACTGCGGTTACTTTCCCGTTGAGTGTTACCAATACTTCAGCCACACCGGATAACTTTAATCTAAGCAGCACTGGATTACCAAGTGGTTGGACTGTTCAGTATTATGTTGATGCCAATAAAGATGGTGTACCAGACGGTGCGGCAATCACTAATACCGGTAATATTCCTGCAAGTTCAACGGTTAATTTGATTGCGGTAGTGACACCATCTGCCAATCAAGCACCAATTACTCAAAATGTGGTATTTACGGTAAGCTCGCCAGCGACGGGTCTGAGTGATAGCATGACTGACCAAGTCGTGGTGTCAGCAAAACGTTCACTGTCTTTGGCTGCAGATAATGTTGGTCAAGTAGCGCCAGGTGGCACTGTAACCTACACTCATACCTTAACCAATAATGGTACTATCACTGAGGGTACTACAGCAGGATCTCTGCCATATACGCTGACCAATACCCAATCTGGTTGGACTACAACCTTATATGTAGATCTCAACAACAATGGTCTTGCCGATAACAACGAGCTAGTTACTGGTAATGATTTGGGTGCATTGATTGCTACTTATAATGCGGATAATAACAGTATATCAGGCTTAGAAGCTGGTCAATCAATCAAGCTACTTATCAAGGTCGAGGCACCAGCCAATGCGAATGCAGGGGTGCAAAACAGTAATGTACTAACTGTAAGCCCAACAACTGTTTCTGGCACTACTACTGCGCCTGTGTCTAATACTGATTTGACAACTGTGAATGATGGTCAAATTCGTTTAGTCAAGGAACAAGCCATTGCTGATTGTACTTCAGGCGTACCGGGTGCTTATTCACAAAACACCATTTCAGCCAAGCCAGGTACCTGTGTTGCTTATCGCATTACTGCAACGAACGAAGGCAATGTACCTGTAACAGTCGTGAAAATCAATGATACCGTACCAACCTATACGACGTTAGTATCAGGCTCTGCAAGCAATAACGCCACAGTAGGTACAGTAACTGTTATTGGTAGTGCGATTCAGAATGATGTAGGCACCCTGAATGGTAACGCAGCAGCACAATTGAAATTTGTTGTTAAAATTGATAATTAATAACCAATCTTTTATTTAACCCATTTTTTTAATTTAACTGCTATAGCCTACTATCGTATGGCTATAGCACTTTATCCGATTGATTATCAATTTGTTTTTAGATAAATGGTATAAGCGCCATAATTTGTATTAAGTATTAATTAGTCAAACATGTAAATTACTCACCTTTTTTTAGTTTATTACTATAGTAGGTAGCAGTCATTGGTTATTTTATCTCTACAACATCGTTGTATCCAGACAACCTTTTTGTTGTCATCGCTTACTGCAGCTATATTAACGGCACATCAAGCGCAAGCACAAACGCGCCTACCCGATACTAATACAATTATTAAAAATACTGCGTATGTCACCTTTAATGACGTTGATGGCAGTCAACAAACGATAGAATCTAATACGGTAAGCGTTGATATCAATGCGTTGTATGTGATTAACCTTTCACCCACTGTTTCACAAAAAGTTGAGGCAGGTTCGCGGGTCATTTGGTCAACTTCTTTGACCAATAATAGTAACGCCCCAGTCAATGTGAGTTTCGAATCGCTTAACCAAACTGGGCTTTCTAATATCAAAGTGTATGTTGATAGCAATCAAAATGGCGAGTTTGACAGTAATGATCGACTAGCTGATAAAGACTTAGCCCTGAGTGCAAATCAGCAAGTTGTTTTATGGGTAGTGGCTACTGCAAATGCTACTTTAAGCAATAATCAACAATTAAGTTTTCCATTGCGTGCCACCATTGCTGAAGATAGTACCGTAACAGCCCAGACTGAACTTGCTATGCAGGTAGTAGCCCCGAACTTAGTACTGCGTCAATTTTCGGATCGCACTAGTATTGATCCCAATAGTACTAAAAATTTTGATATCACATATAATTTGGAGATGTCTAATACAGGCTCAACAGCTATTATGCCGACTACTGTAACGATTGATGGTCAATTGCAACCCATGATATTATTGATCAATCCGTTACCACCAAATACCAAATACAAATCATTAACAGTGGTAAATCCAAATGCGCTCGTGCTATATCGTACTGGTGACAATAGCTATACAACAAAGCCACCTGCCGATCTTAGTACTTTAAATGAAATAATTGTTGGTTACCCTTCCTTAGCAAGCTCTCAAGCCGAACGTCTAAGTTTAACTGTAACCATGAATAGCAATACCGCTCAAACTGTCATTGATAATCAGTTTGGTGTTCAGTACAACAATGCGGCAGGTGAAACACAATTCTTACAATCAAATGTAATTGATACCCAAGTTGCTGGCAAAGCAAGTATAGCCATTACATCAAGAGATTTTACCACCCCAATTACCACGAGTACCCTTGGTGCACCCCTATCTATTAAAGCCAGTGCAACCATGTGTAACGCTGACCGTAACGCCTTGGACAAAGTTAAGCTACGTGTCCATTCACCAAAAACTGGTGATATTGTTGAAGTCATTGCTATTGAAACAATGCCCAACAGTGGCATCTATGAATATCAACTGCCTACCGAGGCTAATAGCAAAGCCAATACCAATGATCAGATTTTACAATCTGTGCGTCGCGACAATGTCGATGTTGCCTTAATCAACTGTTTAGATCAGAATGAACAATCTACCCAATCTATTGAAGATGTGGTCCAAACTGTCTTGATTGACCCTTATGGTTTTGTATTTGACGCCAAGACTGGCTTACCAGTTGCGGGTGCAACAGTCACTTTATTAGGCTCAGATGGAAAACCGGTTGGCAACAATGTAGCTTTCAAATTAGATTTGACGACAGGCAAGCAGATTTCTATCCCCGCTAAACAAATTACCGATGCTGACGGTGGTTTCATTTATCCTTTGGTCAATGTAGGGACTTACAGCCTTAAAGTAGACACCAGCACTATTCCGGGCAATATCAAGTATACTTTTACCAGTGATAAGTCCACTTATCCAATTGCCAGTTTTGCAAAAGACAAGCTTGTCCATGAGAGTTACTCATATGGTGGTAGCTTTAGCTTAAATAGTGGTGATCCTGCGTTAAATATCGATATTCCTATTGACCCGCAGCAACAGGTTAATACTCAATTATTCGTTAATAAAGCAGCAAGTGTTAATAACGTGGAAGTGGGAGACTTTGCTGATTATACCGTAACTATCGCTAATCGAGGCAGTAACAGCGCTGAAGCAGTTGCGATGACAGATACACTGCCTCGTGGATTTATCTACACAGTTGGTAGTATGCGTGTTAACGGTATCAAAGTGGCAGACCCAGCTGGCGGTAAAGGACCTTATCTCAAGCTCGGTGTGGGTAGCTTAAAGCCTAATACTGAAATTAAAGTCCAATATCGAGTACAGATTGGGCCCAATGCATTAAATGGCGATGGTGTCAACCGCGTACAGGCAAAAGATGAAGCGGGACAAGCATCTAATGAGGCATCAGCCAAAATTGATGTGCGTCCCGGTGCATTAATTCAAGATGGTTTCATCATTGGTAAAGTGTTCGTCGACTGCAACAAAAACGGTATCCAAGATAATGGTGAGCAAGGTGTACCAGGTGTACGCTTATATTTGGAAGACGGCAGTTTTATCATCACCGATCGTGAAGGTAAATATGATTTTTATGGTATTAGTGCCAAGACACATGTATTAAAACTTGACCGTACTACCCTTCCCGCTCAAAGCAAACTGCGCCTTATCAGTAATCGTCAAGCCGGTGATGCAGGTAGCCGCTTTGTAGACTTACGCCGTGGCGAACTGCATCGCGCAGATTTTGCCATTGTCGATACAGATGACAATAACAGCGAATCCTGCAACCAATCTCTACTTGAACAAGTTGCTGAACGCAAGAAAAAAATCGAACAAGATAACATCAATCTTGAGCAAGTAATCCGTGCTGACTTAACAACTGATCCGCTCAACTACGCTGTTAGTGATGTACGTGGACAACCAGCCAGTGGCTGTATTACCGCTGAAGGTGTTAGCAGTAATTGTAATGTTGAACTTACTAAAACAGCACAAAATCAGTTAAGCCGTATTAGCATTGAACCCGTTGCTGCAATCAAAACCTTGAACCTTGAACAAACCCTAGAAGAAGCAACCAATAACTCGCTGCAAATTTTAAATTTAACTGATGGTCAAATTCTACCAATCAACCAAGCCACCATTCAAATCAAAGGAATGGCAGGTGCACAGTTGCAGTTATGGGTCAATGGTCAGCAAGTCCCAGAGAGTCGTATTGGTAAAAAAGCCGTATTGCCAGACTCTCAAGTTGCAGGTTTTGACTATATCGGTGTGCCGTTAGCGATAGGTAAAAATCAAATTGAAGTCCGTCAGCTTGATATGATGGGGAATATCCGCGCTACCCGTGCCATCACTGTCATTGCGCCCGATAATTTGAGTAAAATCAGTATTGATTCCCCCAAACAAGATGTAGCTGCCAATGGTAGCGATGTCTATCAAGCGGTGGTTAAGGTTGTTGATCAGTTTGGCACACCTGTCTCTAGCCGTACTCCAGTCACGCTTAATAGTACTATTGGTACTATTCAAATTAAAGATGTCAACCCTGACCAAACGGGCATTCAAACCTTTATTGAGGGCGGTAGCTTGTTGGTACCGATTCAAAGCCCAAGTCAACCAGGTGAAGGGATGTTAGAGGTTGAAAGCGGCAGTTATCATGCCAATCAGCGGGTACAATTTTTACCTGACCTACGTCCTTTAATCGTTGCCGGTATTGTCGAAGGTCGCGTTAATTTCAAAACCTTTGATCCAAAAAACTTAAGCCAAGTTGATAGCCGTGATGGGTTCGAAGAAGAGCTATATGAAATTGCAGATACTGATAATCATAAGCAAAGTGCCCATGGACGCGTGGCCCTGTTTTTAAAAGGCAAGGTAAAGGGGAAGTATCTATTAACCTTAAGCTATGACTCAGATAAAAGCAAAGGTCAACGACTATTCCGTGATATCCGGCCAGATGAATACTACCCAGTGTACGGCGATGCAGCAGCTAAAGGTTTTGATGCGCAATCTACCAGTAAACTTTATGTACGCGTAGATAAAGGTCGTTCGTATGCCCTATACGGCGATTACGCGACTCGCATTGAGCAAGATGAAGGCATCTCACTGGGTCAATACAATCGCTCGCTAACAGGTCTGAGTGTCAATGTTGAAAATGACCAAAATAAAGTCACAGCATTTGCCGCCAAGACCACTGCAACGCAAGTAACAAACGAACAGCGTGGCTTGGGGATCACAGGGCCTTATAGCTTAGGCAAAGTTGATACCGATAGCGTGCTGCGCAATAGTGAAAAGGTTGAAGTTATCATCCGTGATCGTAATAACCCAGGGTTGATCATCTCGCGGACACTACTTTCCCGTTTTAGTGACTATGAGGTTGACACTGACAGTAACAGCATCTTTTTAAAAACCGCAATCCCAAGTGTCGATAGTGAGCTTAATCCTGTGTATCTGCGTGTGACTACAGAGACCGATCAGGGCGGTGAAGAATACACAGTAGCGGGCATTGCCGGCAGTCATAAACTCAATGACAAAGTTAAAGTAGGCGGTACCTACGTAAATAGTAATGACCCATTGAATAAGACATCACTGGCTAGTGCCAATATCGTGGTCAAACTATCGCCCACCTCGAAATTTGTGGCTGAAGCCGCGCATAGCGATCGCACTACCAACCCAGAGGATGATACCACTGCCAATGCATCGGGTGAAACCTCTGGTGCTGCATATCGCTTAGAGCTTGAGCATAGCATCAACAATACCCAATTGCGTGCTTATCACCAGCAAGCAGATACAGGGTTTTACAACACCGATGCAGTGATTACCGCGGGTCGCAAAGAAAGTGGACTAAAACTACAAAGTCGCGTTGATAAGCTAGGCTTTATTAAGGCTGAGGCGATCCGCACTGAGGATACCAACAATGGTGGCGTGCGTGATGGTTTATCAGCAAGTATTGAACGCGCACTGAACCGTATCATAGCACTCGAGCTGGGAATGCGCTATTACCGTGAAACCGACCAACCAGCCAGTGTAACCAGTGCTTCAGCCACACCTTATAGTGGCACCACTGCTCGCGCTAAAGTTACCGCCCAGTTACCTAAAGGATCCAATGCCTTTGTAGAATATGAGCAAGATATTAAAGAGAGTGACCGCAAAGTTTTGGCATTGGGTGGTAACTACCAACTTAATGATAAAGCAAGACTTTACGCGCGACATGAGCTTATCTCAAGTTTAGGCGGCAATTATGAGCTTAATGACACCCAGCAGCGTAATAGTACGGTAGTGGGTATCGATAGCAAGTATGGCAAAGATGCAAGCGTCTTTAGTGAATATCGGGTACGTGATGGTATTTCTGCGCGTGAAGCTGAAGCGGCGTTGGGTTTACGCAATCGTTGGGAAATCAACAAAGGGGTTTTTGTTAATACCAGCTTAGAAAAAGTGCAGGTCTTAGAAGGTGAGGACAATACCTCACAAGATGCTACGGCTGCTTCTTTAGGTGTTGAGTATCTTGCCAACCCAAACTGGAAAGCCACTGGACGCTTAGAAAAACGATGGGCAACACAGTCAGATAATACCGTTAGCGCGTTTGGCTTTGCCTACAAGGTTAATGATGATGTGACTTTGCTCACCAAAAATATATTTAGCCAGGTTAGTAGCAACACCAAAGACACCGGTGATCGTACTTTGGATCGTTTTCAACTTGGTGCTGCCTACCGTGATGCCGATCAAAATCGCTTTGATGCGTTAGGCAAGTTTGAGTATCGGTATGAAAACGATGAAACTGAACTGGACAGCCCTGTCAAACGTGAGGCTTATATCGTCTCGACAGTAGCCAACTATCACCCTGATCAAGACTGGCATTTTTCTGGTCAATACGCCATCAAAAAACTCAATGTCGATTTTAACGAGCTTGAATCTAGCGGCATTGTTCAGTTATTAAGTGGTAGAGCCAGTTATGATATAAACCATCGTTGGGATGCAAGCGTGAGCGCAGGCGCATTATGGGGTAATAATAGCGATGGTAAACGCTGGCTATTAGGCGGTGAAGTGGGTTACCTATTAGCGCAAAACCTGTGGTTATCAGCTGGCTATAATTTCTCTGGCTATTCAGATAAGGACTTAATTGATAGCGACACCACTACTCAAGGGCCTTATTTACGCCTACGCTTTAAGTTTGATGAAAATTTATTCAATAAAAAACGTCCAATCGCCAATCAGCTTGATGCGACTGCCGAACAAATAGCCATCAAATAATTGTTAAGGTAAAAAGTGCCCAACACAAAGCGGACAACGATGATACGTTGTCCGTTTTACATTTGCCCTAACGTTGGTTTTTGTATTTTTAGGACTAGTTCACTTATTGATTATGGATTATTGATTGCTGCATCTACCAGTATTAATGAGTGTTTGACTGGTGACTAGCCCACGCTTGATTTATGCGTTATTAATCTATTTATTTTGTTTAATAAATACATTATAACAGCGGGTAACACAAACAGAATCAATAACCATTGATCACCTTTGCGACGCCTGGCCGCGATGGCTTGAACGCCTTTATCATAATCAGCAATGCTATAAAGCGCTTGGTCGGCCACCCTCATCTCATAGACGATAAACCCATACGGGTAGTCCTCAGCATAGTGAATGCTGGCCGTATGTCCGGCCAACGGGTAGGCTTTTGGGCAACTCGAATGATAACCGTCGGTTTCCAAACAGCGAAAGCGCTTGCCATTTAACACCAAAAACTCATCACGGCTGCTGCCCGTTTTGCTCTGGGCAAATACCAATTCGGTAGGTTGTTTGGGGACTGTAGCGGTGATGGTTTGCCAGTCTTTTTGTTCAAGTGGCGTGTCAGTGATGGAGAAAAAATGGGCAATAGCGATGGCCATCAAGGCAATAACGGCATGGCTGGTGAAAAACACCCTTAAGCTTGGCAGGTCTTTGGGCGATTTTGCAGCATAGCCAACCACCATAGAAAATGTGATTACGGCAATGATACCAACGGCCAATAAGTAATTGGGCGCAACATAAAAAGCGATGATGACGGCTGCGACATTATAAAGCTTGGCAATCGTGACCAGTATTGAGTATAAGTTATTGGACATATCACTAACTAAATTTGGGTTTGCTTTATCCTTCCACGATAGGCCGTCCGGCTCAAGTTAAATTTTTTGTAAACTTTCACTTGAGCCGCTTATTCCACAAATCTAACGATTGAGCGGCGACAAAATGTTATAATCGACTTATTAACAGATACCTATGACAATTTGAATCAGGACAAGCCTTTCGATGAGCATTAGCACCAGTAACGCCCCTACCAGTCACAAACCCCACGACCCAGTCAATTTTCAACTCACACCCCCTGCCAATTTTCCGTTCAAAGCCATACAAGCGACTAACAAAGTCCGTTTAGCTGACCTGTTAAAGCAGCGGATTTTGTTCCTTGACGGGGCGATGGGGACAGAAATCCAAAACTATAAACTCATCGAGGCAGACTATCGCGGTGAGCGATTTGCAGACTTTGGACGTGATGTCAAAGGCAACAATGACTTACTGGTACTCACCCAGCCGCATATTATCCGTGATATTCACCGCTCGTATCTTGAGGCAGGCGCAGATATCATTGAAACCAACAGTTTTAATGGCACGCAAATTTCAATGGCAGACTACGGCATGGAAAATCTCGTCTATGAGATTAATAAATCCGCCGCCACCCTCGCCCGTCAAGTGTGTGATGAAGTCACTGCGACAAACCCAGACAAACCGCGGTTTGTCGCAGGCGTGATTGGTCCCACCTCTCGCACTTGCTCGATTTCACCCGATGTCAATGACCCAGCCTTTCGTAACGTCACCTTTGATGAACTGGTTGATAACTACACTGAGGCGACTTATGCTTTGATTGAAGGCGGTGCCGATATCATCTTGATAGAAACCGTGTTTGATACCCTAAATGCCAAAGCAGCGATTTTTGCGGTGACGGGCGTGTTCGAGACCATTGGGTTTGAATTGCCGATTATGATTTCGGGCACCATTACCGATGCGTCGGGACGTACGCTGTCGGGACAAACTGCCGAGGCGTTTTATAACTCAATCCGCCACGCCAAGCCGATTTCGATTGGGTTTAACTGTGCGCTAGGTGCAGATGCGTTAAAGCCGCATATCAAAACCTTGTCGGATGTGTGCGAAACTTTTGTCTCCGCTCACCCCAATGCAGGCTTGCCCAACGAGTTTGGCGAATATGACGAAACGCCTGAGCAAACTGCCACCATGGTTGCCGACTATGCCAAATCTGGCTTGGTCAATATCGTGGGCGGCTGCTGCGGTACCACCCCTAAACATATCGCCAAAATTGTCGAGATGACGTCACCCTTTGCCCCACGCCAGCTGCCAGACTACAAGCCAGCTTGCCGATTGTCGGGACTCGAAGCCTTCAACATCACCCGTGATAGCCTGTTTGTCAATGTCGGTGAACGTACCAATGTCACAGGCTCAAAGAAGTTTTTGCGTCTCATCAAAAACGAACAATACACCGAAGCATTAGACGTGGCTCGTGACCAAGTCGAAGGCGGCGCCCAAATCGTGGATATCAACATGGATGAAGCCATGCTAGATAGCAAGGCGGCGATGATTCACTTTGTTAATTTGGTTGCCAGTGAGCCAGATATCAGCCGTGTACCGCTGATGATTGACTCGTCAAAATGGGACATCATCGAAGCCGGTCTTAAATGCACACAAGGCAAATCTGTGGTCAATTCGATCTCGTTAAAAGAAGGCAAGACAGAGTTTGTGCAAAAAGCCAAGCTATGTCAGCGTTATGGGGCGGCAATTATCGTCATGGCGTTTGATGAAGATGGACAGGCGGACAGCTTTGAGCGTAAAATCGAAATCTGCAAACGCTCCTACGATATTTTGGTTGATGAAGTCGGTTTTCCGAGTGAAGACATCATCTTTGACCCCAATATTTTTGCCGTCGCCACGGGGATTGAAGAGCATAACAACTACGGCTTAGACTTTATCAATGCCACCCGATGGATTACCGATAATTTGCCCAACGCCATGGTCTCAGGCGGTGTGTCGAATGTGTCGTTCTCATTTCGCGGCAATCCCATTCGTGAAGCCATTCACGCCGTGTTCTTGTACCATGCTATCAAAAACGGCATGACCATGGGGATTGTCAACCCAGCCATGCTAGAGCTGTATGACGATATCGAGCCAGACGCTAGAAACGCCATTGAAGACGTGATTTTGAACCGTAACCAAGGCGAGTCCGGTCAAGACGCCACCGACCATTTGATGCAAGTGGCAGAAAACTATTTAAGCGGTAAGAAAAAAGACAGCACTGTCGATTTGTCATGGCGTGAATTGCCCGTAGAAAAACGCATTGAACACGCGTTAGTCAAAGGGGTAACCACCTATATCAATGAAGACACCGAAGAAGCACGGCTAAAATTTCCCCGTCCCTTAGACGTCATCGAAGGACCTTTGATGGACGGTATGAATGTGGTCGGTGACTTGTTTGGGGCAGGCAAAATGTTCCTACCGCAAGTGGTAAAATCAGCCCGTGTGATGAAGCAAGCGGTGGCATGGCTTAATCCGTATATCGAAAAAGAAAAAGTTGCAGGCGAAACCAAAGGCAAAGTGCTCATGGCAACGGTGAAAGGCGATGTGCATGACATCGGTAAAAACATCGTCGGGGTGGTGCTCGGCTGTAATGGCTATGACATCATCGACTTGGGTGTGATGGTGCCTTGTGAAAAAATCCTACAAGTCGCCAAAGATGAAAATGTCGATATCATTGGCTTGTCAGGCTTGATTACCCCAAGCCTTGATGAAATGGTATATGTCGCCAAACAAATGCAGGAGCAAGGCTTTAATCTGCCTCTACTGATTGGCGGTGCAACGACTTCAAAAGCCCATACCGCGGTAAAAATCGAGCCCAACTATCAAAACGATGCGGTTGTCTATGTTGCCGATGCCAGCCGCGCAGTAGGCGTAGCCACAACCTTACTATCCAAAGAAAAACGCGTCGATTTTATCAACGAGCTGCGTCAAGAGTATGGCGAAGTCCGTGAACGTCTTGCCAATCGCCAACCCAAAGCGGCAAAGCTGTCGTATGCCGAATCGATTGAACACGGTTTCCAATACGACTGGGCGAACTACACGCCGCCTAAGCCCAACCAACTAGGACAAGTCATTTTGGACGATTATCCGTTACAAAATTTATTGCCTTATATCGACTGGACACCTTTCTTTATCTCTTGGGGATTGGTCGGCAAATATCCCAAAATTTTTGATGATAGCATCGTCGGGGAAGAAGCCAAAGACTTATTCGGCAATGCCCAAGCCATGATTGACAAATTAATCAAGGAAAAATTGGTCACAGCTAAAGCGGTGTTTAAACTAAGCGCTGCCCAACGCCCAAGCTCAGACACGGTGCAGGTACTCGATGAGCAAGGCCATGTCACGCATACCTTTGAGCATTTACGCCAGCAATCTGATAAAGCCAGTGGTAAACCTAATTACAGCCTAGCGGATTTTATCAGTCCTGAAAAAACCGATTATCTCGGTGGTTTTACCGTGTCATTGTTTGGCGCAGAAGCACTTGCCAATGACTATAAAGCCAAAGGCGATGATTATAGTGCCATCATGGTACAGGCGCTTTGCGACCGTTTTGCTGAGGCATTTGCCGAGCATTTGCACGAGTTGATTCGTAAGCAATATTGGGGCTATCAAGCGAATGAAAGCCTAACCAACGATGAACTCATCAAAGAAAAATATGCCGGTATTCGCCCTGCGCCGGGTTATCCTGCCTGCCCTGACCATACCGAAAAAGGCAAGCTGTTTGACTGGCTTGATACCACCAATGCCATTGGGACGTATTTGACAGAAAGCTATGCGATGTACCCTGCCTCTAGCGTGAGCGGGTTTTATTATAGTCACCCAGAGAGTGATTATTTTAATGTGGGTAAAATCAGTCAAGACCAGCTTGAAGATTATGCTAGACGAAAGGGTTGGGATAAAGCTACCGCAGAAAAATGGCTAAATCCGAATTTGTAAGTTAAAGTTAAAGCTAAAAAAACGACAATGTAGGGTTGTCGTTTTTTATCACTGAGTATTAATTAGAACAAATATCTAATCTATTGTCTTTGGTTTTATAACACCATAGCGGATCTTTGGCTTTGTCCATTTGTTGATTCGATAAAATACGTAGCGTTTTACTATTCCGTGAGTATTCAACTACCTCTTTGGTTTTACTATCAGTTTCATAGTAGACAGTCGGATAATTCTCCGACATGGTACTGGTTTCAAAGTGATAGGAATTTTTACCGATTTGTAAAATGGTATACATACCTCCTGCACCACCACCCGTTTTTATAACGCAGCTTTGCTTAGCTTTTAATTGATTGTTTTTAAAAATATAACAAGTCCCAGTTTGGTCAGGATTTTCATGGGCAAAACTTGCTGATGATAGCAAGGTTAGTGCAGTCAGCGACAACAATTTTAATAACTTGTTCATAAAATTTTCTTTTTAAAGCTCAGAAATAATTCAATTACTGCTCAATCGCATAATCAATGGTGACAACGAGCCGCACCAATTTATCCACGCCATCTTTATCATACGTGCCACCATAATCCGAATCATCGGTATCAGGGTTATGCGCATCCAAAATATTAAACGACCCTTGCGACGCTGAGCGCATCACCCCCACTTTGGCATGACCGGTTTTGGCAAACTCTTCGGCGCGTTTGTTGGCATCATCGGTGGCTTTGGCAATCAAATCATGCTTGATTTTCTCAAGGTCATTGAGCAGATATTGCGGCTTTTCAAACGTCACTGATTCATGGCTGATACGATAATTTTGTACTTGAGCGAGCATATTGGTGATTTTATTGAGTTCTTGACTGCTAATTGACAGCGTTTGCGTGGCTTTATAGCCATTTTGGCGGGTGCGAGTTTGTCCCTGCTCATCCACATAGTCCTCATTATACGGCTCAACGCTTATGGGCGTGACATTTTGACTAGATACGCTAAAGCCTTTACTTGCCACAAACTGCTGCAGCGCTTTAAAGTCATTTTTACCATTGGCGAGCGCACCTGCATAGTCTTGTCCCCAAGCGCTGACACCCATTTGAATTTGGGCAAGATTGGCTTTGTAAGGGGCTTCTGCCAAGCCTTTGACGGTAATCGTGCCAGACTGTTTTAGATTCTTAAACTGCATGCCCAGTACAAATGCCGCAGCGATAAGACCAAGCGCCAAAATAATGCCAAAGATAATCAGCGGTAATGAATTTTTATTATCGGTTTGTGGCGGTGGCGTAGGTAAGTTATTCATCTCTCGTGAACCCTATATTTATTTATATCCTATAGAGTATAGCAAACAAATATTGAATATTAATGTTTTTTTAGCGTGATGGTTTTCGCCAAATTGTCTAATTGCCGCATGGACTGTTTGTTATCCGTGGGCTGCTGATAGCGGGTTTGTCGATATAGCGCGGCAAGTGCTTGAAGGGCTTCCCTATCGGTGACTTTTGGCTCAAGTCGAGTAAGCCAAGCCAGCACCCCTTCACTATCCTGCCTTGCAAGCGTTTTGTCTTTTTTTGCCAAGCGATTGGATAACTGTACCATAATCCAATCATGCTTATCCCACACGCGGCGGCGACGCCACCACAGCCACAATCCCAATAGCGCAAGAACGCTCACAAGGGTGACAAACATTACCATCACTTGCTGATAGACAGATTGGATATTGAGCCATTTGAACAGCGATGACCGCTGGCGGTCTTGGTCATAGCCGACCACATCGCGTTGCCAATAGTAGCTAGCTTGGTCAAACAAGCGGCGCGCTTGCTGCAGCATTTGAAACTGTTGATAGCTAATTTGCCCTGCCACGCCATCACCAAATAGCTGCGCCCCAGCCGTTTGGGCCACCGTTTGCATCCCTTGCTCGACCCGATTGGGAGCGACAAAGCCCGTAGGATCTACACGCACCCAGCCACGCCCTTGCACCCAAATCTCGCTCCATGCATGGGCATCCATTTGGCGTACTTCCCAACTTTTGCCATCACGCCCTAACTGCCCACCTTGATACCCTGCTACCACCCGAGCAGGTACACCTGCCGCTCGCATGAGGTAAGTAAAACTTGACGCATAATGCTCACAAAACCCTGCACGGGTAGCAAATAAAAAATCATCGATGCGATTATTGCCCAAGGTAGGGGGTGATAAGGTGTAGCGAAACTGCTGGCTACGCATCCATTGGGCGATGGCGTTGGTATAGGCAATTGGGTCATCGCCTGCTTGGTGATAGAGTCGCTGGGCAAATTGGCGACTTTGCGGATTACCGCCTGCTGGCAATGCTAAATTGACCTGACGCTGCTGGGTAGATAAGGCTAAATTGATAGGTGCATCATCTAACCAATGCACTTGATAAGTGAAACGCTGATTGACAGTATCCCAATACCGCAGGGTAAAATCCGACGTCAGCCCAATGCCTTTTTGGTTGGTTATCGGATAATCAAGCCCAAACAACCAATTTTGTCCCGTCTGCTCCAAAATCACCCGATAGTCAGGGATAACGGCTAAAGTAAAGCGTTTACTCAGCTTCAACGTCGGCAACAACCAATCCGCAATCGGCTGATCGGGCGTCCAAAGCGAGATGCGAGGATTGGCGCGCCAGGTGGTGCCATCAAAATCAGAAAATACCAAACCGCGCCAATATAAATTTTGTTGACTTGGCTGCTGATTGCCAAATTCCACCCGAAACGCCAATTCAGTCGATTGACTGAGGTTGGCAAAATCGCCCGGTGACATACTATCTGACATGCCGGTCTTTGCTTGCGCGCCGCTCAAATGCACCGACCATAGCGGCGGCAATCGGGGAAAAAATAAAAACAGAATAATGGTCAGAGGAATGGCTTGACCGACCAATAAGCCGAGCGTGCGGTAGCGTCCCGTACCATCATCATTTTGCGCAATCATGGCAAACAGCACGACCATCGTGCCAATCGCTACTTGTAGCGTTGTCATCAAATCTTGGTTGATTAAAAACAGCCCTGCCAATATAAACAGTGATAAACTCAGCACTACATAGCCATCACGCCTGGTATGCAATTCAAGTAGCTTACTGACGGCACACAATAGCAAAAACGCGATACCGACATCCAATCCAAAGGCGGTACGATAGGTCAAATACAGCCCCACCAAACTTGCAATGAATCCTGTGTACTGTATCAACTGTAATGAGCGCGGACGATACAAAGCGTTGGGCAACCAACGTCGCAGCGGTTGCAATTGAAAGAGGATAATAAAAAAGGCATACACCGATAGCCAAATGGGTAAATTTTTGACGTGAAAAGCCACAATCAACAGTTGAGATAGCAATATCCACTGATACGCCGAGATTTGGTTTAGGCGCTGAGATAAGGTTAAGCTAGCGCGATTTGGGTTAGGTTGACTCATGGTGTTTTTGCCAATCTTAGCAAACATTGCTGACGAAATGCTTGTCCTTCACCTATTGCGCCTTCACCATCAGGCAGTCGCAATTGAAAAGCGATTTGGCTTTGGGTCAAACTATCCACCCCGTAGCGCAGCTGGCTGAGTTTTTCTTCGTGCGTCACCGCAGGCATTTGATAGTAATCAAGTAATTGCTGCTGCCCCACACTCTCCACAAAACGTTTTGACATGAGTCCTTGCCCGCGCGCGACATGCGCCCACGAAATACGTGCCAATGATTCCCCAGGGACATAATTATCCAGCTGGTCAAAATCTTCCTGCCCTGCTTGGGTGTGTAAGGCAGCGGTTTGCTCATCATCAGATGGCACAAACTGACTGGCTTTCATCTCATAGCGCAGTGGCGCAGGATACACCCACGCGTGTCCTTCAAAAAACACATACGACCAAGCTTGCAAAATCCCTAAGGGATATACGGTACTCACCGTGAGTCTGGGTAACACAAATTTGCCGCGTTTGTCGGCTGTTAACCATAAGCTCACCTGTTGCGGTGCTTGTATTTGACTGACCAACAGCCAATCATTTGGTTCGGACAGTGCATTGGGTTTGCGGCGTATCGGCTGTTTAAAGTCAAAGGCGTTGTTGGCAAAACTTAACCGAATTTGCCGATGCGGCTGGCTTGACTCACTACTAATTTGCAGTCGCACTTGCACTTTGTCACCCACTTGTGTATCGCTGATATCCACCAATTTGATTTGCAACCCTGCCAAGTGCGCAAAGGTATAATGGATAGTCACCACGAGTAGACTACCCAACAAAAAGCACAAACCCAACACCAAATTATTGGCATAATTAATCCCTGCGACAAAGAGAATGATGAGTAAAAAAGCGTACAGCAATCCTTCTTTACTCAAAAAAATATATACGTTGCGTAGGTTGAGGGTGATGTCGCGGCTGACCGGCGCCCGACGCTTAAACCATGTTTGCAAGTAGTTTTCAAGTCGCTGGCGAATGGCAAACATGATAGGCGCGGGCTCTTAATTGGGATGATTTAATCAAATAATAAAAATACAGCAATGAGAAAGTTTTTAACGCTAAAACACGTTTACATCATGGTTTACACCAGTACCGGTACTTGGCGTAATAACTGGGTCGCAATCGATTGCGGCTGCTCACCACCCAAATGATTAAATGGGATAAAAGGTTGCCCCAAGCGATGATCAACGACGGCAGCAAATACCGCTTGGATGTCTTCTGGCGTCACTTCATTGTAGCCACCCAAATATGCAAAGGCTTGTGCCGCTTGCTTTAGTGCTAACACACCACGGGTAGATAGACCATGATAGTCTCGGCTCTCACGCGTTTTTGCTACCAATCGCTGCAAGTAGTCAATCACAACATCTGCGATATACACGTCTTTGGCTTGCGCTTGTGCCTGCTGCAATGACTGGGTATCTAACATCGGGATAATTTGGCTGAGCATTTGACGTCTATCTTTACCCAGTAGCAACTCTCGCTCTGCATTAACCGAGGGATAACCCAGCGATAAACACATCAAAAACCGATCCAGCTGTGACTCAGGTAAAATAAACACACCTGATTGCTGCGTCGGGTTTTGGGTGGCAATCACAAAAAAAGGTTCAGGGAGTTTTCGTGTCACCCCATCTTGCGACACTTGCCGCTCTTCCATCGCCTCTAACAGCGCAGATTGGGTTTTTGGGCTTGAGCGATTAATTTCATCGGCAAGTAACAACTGACAAAATATCGGACCTGGCTTAAATTCAAACGCGCCAGTATCGGTTTTATACAGCGAAATCCCTAGAATATCGGCAGGTAGCATATCGCTGGTAAACTGCACCCGATTAAACGACAACCCCAAATGGTTGGCAATCGCGTGCGCCAGCGTGGTTTTACCCATTCCTGGTAAATCTTGAAGCAGTAAATGACCATTGGCTAAAAAACAAGCAACCGCCAGCTTCACCACGGCAGGTTTATCCAAGACGATATTATTGATACTGACCAACATGGCTTGCAATCGTTGTTGTAACGGCTGATTGTCTAAGTTACCCATCACAGTGTGGTCTATCCTTTAAAAGTTTAAATTTTGTTTATCAATCATGTTAACTCAAAATATCGCTTAAAGGCATAGCCACAAAGCGATTTAACGAAGCGTCGAAATATAGGCAATAATGTCTTGGCGGACTTTGGCATCAGCAATCGGGTCAGAACGCATACGCGTTCCTGGGATGGTTTGTTTTGGATGGGCGATATATTTATCCAAATTTTCCGCTGTCCACGTCATATTGCTGTTTTTTAGTGCGTCTGTATATTGATAATCGGTTAATAAGGCGGATTTTGCCCCATAAATACGCAGTAATTGCGGGCCTTTCTCGTTATTTCCGGGCTGCAGCTTGTGGCATTTGAGACAGGCTTCTTCGTATTGCTTTTTACCGTTATCGGCATCCCCTTGGCTATAAACGGGCAAGGTAACTGCTGGGCGCTGAGCGGGTGGCTGATGTTGACAACCTGTCGCAATGACGATACAAAGACCCAATCCTAGCATAGGCAATCGGTTTGATTTATGAATGATTGTTTGGTGCATGTTGGCTAACTCGTTTTTATCTTATAAATTCAGCGCTTAGATTTAGCTTGGTTCAGTCTCGATGTGCATGGTGTCACTGGCTTTTTGCAAATAGGCGCCTTGCAAATAACGCGCACCGACTGTCCACGCCGCTGACATGGCGGCAGGGTCTTCAATAAAAGGCATCAAACAACTGGAGCCGCGCTCAGTGATTTCGCGCACCACCGTTGCCACGGTATTGACATTTTCATTGCTGCTCAAATCTTTGATATAGCTGCGATCGAGTCGTACCAGCTGTGGTTTGACAAACTCCAATACTTCCATCGCATTGACCGCCGAGCCAAAATTATAGATACCTAGGTGACAACCTATTTGGTTAAGCTCATTACTTTGTTTGGCTGCCACCGCTAGATGATCCATTACCATGGTTTCATTAAACTGTACCGTCAATACCCCGGGCTCGCTGGTACCTAATGCTTGCATCAATCGACTCATAAAGCTTGGCAAAGTGGCATCTGCTAGTGATATCTGGCTTAAATGCACTAATAATCGGGCACTGGCATCGACCTCATGACGGTAACGTTTTAAATCTTTACAGGCTTGAATTAACACCCAACGGTCGATTTTATCCATTAACTGATGTCTGGTCGCCACTTCTAAGAATTTATCAGGTGCCATTAAGCTGCCATCTGCCAGCGGCAGACGTAAAAACACCTCAAACATGTTACTGACATCGTTTTCAACGTCATAAATCGGCTGATATAATAATTTAAATTTGCTGTGTTCTAGCGCATCACGTAGCGATTCGTACAGCGCACCGTCATCACTGCTGGCAAAACTACTTGGGTCATATAGATAGAATAAATCTTTATCGTCGTTGCTGTCTTTATTGGCTTTGGCTGCCATGCCGACGGCTTGGATGACACGGTTAATAATAGTATTGGTATCAGGTGCACTGGCGTTGACTAAGGTTGCACCAATGGTTACTGTAGTCTTAACCGTACGATGACCAATTTCAATAATGGTACTATTAATGTCGGCAACCAATTTTTGTCCCAATGCTGTCAAATCTTGTTGTCGCATATTAGGGATAATTAGCATAAACATGCTATCATTAAACCGGCTCAAATAGCCATTTTTCACCCGCTCTACCCCAATAATCTCAGTGAGATGTTGCTCAAGAATATTGGCAACGGCAACCACCACCCCATCAATCCCTTCAATCCCCACACTGGCATGAATTTTACCAATATTATCGACGCGTAACGCCATCAAACCCACCGATAGGTTTTTTTCAACAATCACGTCACGCAGTCGGTTAAACAGTCTTTCAAAACCATGACGATTAAATAGCCCTGTGATTGAGTCAATGCGTTCCATTGCTTCAAGTTTTTTGGCAAGCTCAGCGCTATTGGCTTGTTCGTTGGGCTGGATAATGACTTGTAGACACGGCTGACCGTCATAGGTAGCAGCCGCTAACTGTAGCTTAGCCGCGAAGGTGGTATTATCTTTTCTAATACTTTCAAATTTAAATTCGACGTTTTTACGGTTGCCTTTTTCAAAGTCTTTTAAAAACGTTTTAAAATCTTGGATATTGTTGCGCGCAATCAAGTCAACAACGGGTATCCCCATTAATTCCTCGAGCGTTTTAAACCCAAACATTTCAAGATAGGGCTCATTGGCATAAATATGTAAACCATCTTCAATATAAGCCACTGCACTCTTGGAGTTTTTGATAAGAATATTGGCACGCTGTTCGGCATCGCTCAATACCATTTTTAGGCGCTCAAGCTCGCGCCCTAGTTTATGATGCTCGTGTTCACGGCAGATACGAATGGCCATGCGCAGTAACTTATTTTTGCGCAAAGCATCCGCTGCACCCCAATAGGTATATAAAGGTAATAACTTATGGGTTTTATCAGGGTCGCTAACAAGCTGGGTCTGGGCTTGCTCATTGGCAGTTAATGCACCTGGGTAAGCAGTCGCATCATCAGGCAATAGAGCGATGACGGGGATTTGAGCATCGTGGGCTTTTAAAATCTCTTTGACGTCTTTAAACGATAAATCATACGCATTCCCCATTAAAATAATGTCCCAAGACTGGCGCAATAATTTTATCAGCTCGTCTTTGGCATCCAAAAACCCTAAATTAACCTGTCTATAATAATGTTTTTCTAATAACCCAACCAACTGCTCGGCATACAGCTGGTTATCATCAATGATTAACAGGTTGAGTTGTTTTTGTTTTTGCATCGATTAACTATCCCATTAAACGCTTGGTTTATAGAGCACTAAGCGACCTATTATAAGCGAATTTTTTGATAAATTATTTATAATATTAGATTCAATTTCTTATTATATGATTAATCAATCAAAACGGCTATAAAGATATGAAAATCTTTTATTTTTAATGGGTTAGATTTGATTTGGCAACTTTTGTTGCCATTTTTTAACGATTAAAACTGAATTCTTACAAAAGCGTATTCCTCGATATCATCAGTCATATTAAGTAGCTCAGTTAAACGCACGTTAATTTCTTTGTTATCAATACGTATCACCAGCTTGTCTGCCATTTGGTAGCCAAAACGCGCCATTAGCAAGCGGGTCTGGCTATCAGTGTTGTTTGGGGCGGTTGGAATTATAAATGCCGCAACAAAATGTGGCTGACGGCTACCGGCATTTTGAAAGCGCACGCCACAGGGAATCGCATTTTGACAATGCACTTGCACTTGTGCCTCAATTTCTAAGTAGGTTTTGTTGGTCGGTTGCCCAGTGGGCGTATCGATAAAACCCTGACAGTTGTCTTTAATATAGCCGAGCTGCCAAGTTTTTGAACCATTAACCTTTCGCATCGCAATTAATGAATTGACTTGCAATTGACTCAGCGGGTGATAGCTATCACCACGGCTAATGCTCGGATATTGGTCAACGAGCTGATTGTGGTAGCTAAACACATGCGACAGGCACATGGATTGGGGATTTTCTTTGTTCAACTCAACAACGGTGTATTTTTTAAGATACTCAGTATTTTGAGCTTTGGGTTTTAACCGCTCAGGCAGCTCATTGGCCTGAATGAGATTGCCCAAACTGGTTTTATTCGCAAGCATGTAGTGGATATTATTAAAACCGAGCACGACTTCACATTTTGAATGGCTATGATAATACTCTGCCGCTGGTTTTAACCCATTTTGCAGATTATTCAATACCAATTTGGCCTGACGCGCGCTATTTTTTATCTCAGCATCGGTGCTGATTTGACCTTGGGTAATGGTTTGATGCAAGCGTTTAAATAACCGACTAAACATCAAAAAGAGGCAGTTGCTGGTTGCTGCAAAGGGATTGAATAAATCATCGACTGCCAGCAGTTGGGGCGGCTGTTTACCTTCTAAATCAATATACAGGTAAGGTTTTTCAACCAAATCTTTACTGATAATAAGCTCTTTTATCAACTGGGTACTTACTTTTTGCATGGCTAAAATATCGGCACGCCGACAAGCATACGGATTGGTGACCGCCACCGTCAAGCAGTGAAAATAAATTTCCTCAATCGATAGCGGTGCGCCCTGTTTGCTATATTCATTGGCAGAATGCAGTTTGACTGGCAGGGTGATAGACTGCCAATCATTGGTGACTGCAAACCGATAGCAGGCATTCAGATATTGCCAAACTACCTGTGTATCTTTACGATAGCCGATATATTTTTCAAACAGCGATTGGCGCAGTAATAGCATGATACCATATAGGCAGCGCTGAATGACTTGGGTGGGAGTAAGGGATTGATGTTTATGGCGAAATAAGCCAGTGATGCCTTTTTTATCAACCACTTCAGGGCAAGCCGCCGCTCGTTGCCAGATGACATGGTAAAACATGATGCTTAGATAATGCACCGATAATACAGTATCTAAGCCTTGCTGTTTTTCTTCATCCAAAATCCCTGGCTGGGTTTGGTAATTCATCCGTAATTTGCCGAGTAATACGCTGACGGCTTTATTAACTTCCTCAAACAATGCAAAGCGTTTGACGTCGTCAATATCGGCAAACATCAACTGGTTTATCACGAATTTATATTCGTCATACATCTCACACGCCGACATACGATTAAAGTGCATCTGCCAATCGGTTGTATCCTGCAATGAACTCTGCGTCACTTTAAGTTCAATAGGACTGGTCGGTGTATCGTTTATGCGCTGTAAGAAATCGTCTAGTGTGAGATCCGTAACCATTTTTTTGCATCCAAATGCACAACATTTTTCGACTTATTTAACAACAATAAATAACACAAAAGCCATATTTTATCTAGCTATTTTAAGATAATTGCACTATTTTACAGACAAATAACAGATAACCCATTATTTAGTTGTTTTTTTTCAACAAATTTTAGTGGTTATACAAGTCAATCGGTGTTTTAAACGGCTTATTAGGTAACTCTCGTACCAATTTTGGCACCAAGTAGCCAGCACATTTGGCGAGTAATTCCCAGTACAGAGCGACTGCTTGCTCATCTGAAATATAAAAGTGGCTCGCTCCGGCAACTTTATCAAGCACATGCAAATAATAAGGTAATACGCCCGCTTGCCATAATTTTTCGTTCAAGCTTGCAAGCGTATTTGCATCGTCATTAATCGACTTGAGTAGCACGGTTTGGTTAAGTAAAGTAACACCTGCTTTTTTTGCCTTACCCAAAAATATTTGTGTTTCTTGGTCGATTTCATTGGGGTGATTGGCATGAATGACCATGACGATATGACAGCGGCTGTTAGCAAATCGCGCAAGTAACGGCTCATCTAAGCGCTCAGGAATCATCACAGGTACACGGGTGTGGATACGGATGGTCTGCACTTGGGGTAGTGCTTCAAGGGTGGTGAAAATCTCCAATAAACGACGATTGCTCAGCGATAACGGGTCACCACCGCTTAAAATCACTTCATTGACCGCGGGGTGTGCTGTGATGTAGGCACTGATGGCTTGCCAATCGTTTTGCGTTGGTAGATTCTCGTGGTAGTCAAAGTGTTGGCGAAAACAATAGCGACAATTGACCACGCAAGCCCCGGTGACAGGAATCAGCACCCGTGAGGCATATTTATGGATGATGCCTTTGATGGGATTGGCGTGTTGCTCGTCGAGTGGATCGGTGACAAAACCAGTGACTTGTACCGTTTCTTGAAACGTCGGCAACACTTGCTTAAGCAGCGGATCGTTAATATCGCCTTTCACCATTTTTTGCACAAAGCGACGTGGCACTTTTAGCGGAAATTGACCGACCTGACTATCAAAACTATCTATCGGCAAATCTAACGCTTGCGCCAATTCAGCAAAGCTCGTGATGGTATCAGAAAACGCATTTTGCCAGTTTTTTTGTGTCGCCAAATAGTTTATCATATAGTGTTTATCCAATTGTCAATGCCGCTTGCTGATAACGCCTGTCGCTGATAGGGTTACCCTGTAGGCAGCGCGTTTTTAGCAAATTGGCTATTATACAAAGATTTGATTTACCTCGGTTATTTTTTAGTCGCAACACCTTATTAGGAAATTTTATGGCAAATTACTCAACCAATGAATTTAAAGCTGGCTTAAAAGTCATGCACGAAGGCAACCCATTTGCAATTTTAGAAAATGAATACGTTAAACCAGGTAAAGGTCAAGCATTCAATCGCGTCAAAATGCGTAACCTAAAAACGGGTAAAGTATTAGAAAACACCTTTAAATCTGGCGATAGTCTTGAAGGGGCTGACGTTGTTGATACTGAAATGAACTATCTATACAACGATGGTGAATTCTGGCACTTCATGCACCCAGAAAGCTTTGAGCAGCTACAAGCTGATAAAAACGCAATGGGCGATGCGGCAAAATGGTTAAAAGAAAATAGCAACGAAGAATGTACCATTACCCTATTCAATGGCGTACCTTTAAGCGTTGCCGCGCCAAACTTTGTTGAGTTAGTGATTACCGAAACCGACCCAGGTCTAAAAGGCGATACATCAGGTGGCGGCGGTAAACCTGCAACCCTTGAAACTGGCGCAGTCGTACGTGTGCCATTATTTGTCCAACAAGGTGAAAAAATCAAAGTCGATACCCGCACTGGTGAATACCTATCACGGGTACAATAATATATTTTATTACCAAGAATTTGAAAAAATAAAAGCCCAACTAACTGTTGGGCTTTTATTTTTTAACATGTGTTTAAAAAAGTTTTTGTCACGCTGTCATACTGACGTCGCATCGTGCGATAAATCATAAAAATCATTCGTCAAACGCGCATGGAAAAAATGATTACCCAAATAGAACAACAAATGAAATAATTCACCAAGATAATCAAACTAGCGTTAGCTCAAACCGCTAAAATACAAAGACAAATTAAAAGGCAAGTTAATATACAAACACCAATATAGATAACTCAAGGGTATATCATGCCAGAACTCACCCCGCCAGAAACCAGCCCTGTCATCAGCCTTGAAGCGCCGCAACCCGTTGCCGTTGTGCCACAAGACGAAGCCGACCAACTGGTCAAACTTGACCTAACCAAAGTGCCTGAGCTTGATGCCAAAGTGAACGATTTTGTGATGCATGTATTACAAACCCCTATCAACACGTCTGTATTCGATGAGAAAGTCAACGCCATTCATCAGCTGGGTAGTGCCGAAATTCGCGCTTCAGCACAGATTGCAAATCGCATGCTTGATCGTCCTGCCAAAAGCATGGATAAAGCCTTATTTGACAACTCCCCGATTGCCAAATCCTTGACTGAGCTACGCAGCGTGGTCGAAGACCTAGATCCAACCCGCCAAGGTTCACTGTCAAGTCCACGCAAATTTTTGGGCATCATCCCGATGGGCAAATCCGTGCAAGATTATTTTCGCAAATACCAATCTTCGCAAACCCATATCAATGCCATCATCGAAAGCCTGTATCACGGCAAAGATGAGCTGATGAAAGACAATGCCAGCATTGAGCAAGAAAAGGTCAATATGTGGGCACTCATGCAGTCGCTCCGTCAATATATTTATGTTGGTCAAAAAATTGACGAACGCCTTGAGCAAAAAATCGGTGAGCTTGAAGCCACTGACCCTGAAAAAGCACGCGTGGTCAAAGAAGAACTGCTGTTTTATGTGCGCCAAAAAAACATGGACTTTTTGACCCAACTGGCGGTGAACATCCAAGGGTATTTGGCGCTTGATATGATTCGCAAAAATAACTTAGAGCTTATCAAAGGCGTTGACCGTGCCACGACGACAACGATTGCTGCGCTACGTACTGCGGTGATGGTGTCACAAGCGCTGAGCAGTCAAAAATTGGTACTCGACCAAATCAATGCGCTTAACTCAACGACCAGTAGCTTGATTGAATCAACGTCAGTCATGCTCAAACGCCAAACCGCGCAAGTGCATGAGCAAGCCAGTGGCAGCTCAGTGGACTTGGAAAAACTGCAAAAATCCTTTAACCACATCTATGAAACCATGCAGGCGATTGACGCCTTTAAAGTCAAAGCACTGGGTAATATGCAGCAAACGCTCAATGTCCTTACCCAAGAAGTTGACCGCGCACAAACCTACCTTGACCGCACCAATCGCCAAACGGTGAGTGAGGTTGCCAACGAGCTGCAAATTGATGAGGAGAAATTGGGTAATGTCAAACTTTAATCCCCGTTTGATTTGACTATGCGCAACCTCACGAATGATTGCGGCTTTTACTGTTTATCACCATCTTTTATCAGTAATAATAAAAGGATAATTGATGACAACTAACAAGCAAAAACTATCAAAGTGTCAGTTGGTGAAGACTACTCTTGCAAAGCAAAGTTTTTGAAAAACAAGGTATTTTTAGGCTAAAAAACACCGCCATGAGTGCGGTGTTTTTGCTGAAACATAGCCTTAGTCACATGGCTTTAGTCAGACAATTTATTGGGTAATTTTGCAACCACTTGCGCAACCGTGTTATCCAGTTGACTGCTATCGCTCGGCATGACAGTGATATGAGCGATTTTTCGACCTTCGCGTTCTTCTTTATCATAATTGTGCACGTGCACGCCAGCGATGGCTAGGACTTCGTCCAGTTTTGGGTATTTGCCGATGACATTTAGCATGACAGAGGGTTTGACGATGGCTGTGTCTCCCAATGGGAGTCCTGCCACCGCACGCATGTGATTTTCAAATTGGCTCGTCACTGCTCCTTCAATACTCCAGTGCCCTGAGTTGTGCACGCGGGGTGCGATTTCATTGGCAAGCAATTTTTCAGTACCGCTTTCAGAAGTCACAAATAATTCTAACGTCAACACGCCCACATAGTTTAAATGTTCGAGCAATTTTTTGATATTACTTTGGGCTTGCTCCGTGAGGTTATCAACATTGGGCGCAGGTGCGGTTGATTTGGCTAAAATACCATTGCTATGTTCATTTTGCACGAGCGGATAATAGCGGATTTCACCGTTTTTGGCGCGCACTGCAATGATAGATACTTCGCGCTCAAAGTGAATAAAGCCTTCGGCAATGAGCGGCGCTGTTTTGGTTGCGTTGCCAAGCTCTGCCCACGCGGTGTCGATTTGGTCAGCGGATTTGACCACAAACTGCCCTTTGCCATCATAGCCCCCGCGTGTGGTTTTGAGTACCAAGGGTAGTCCCAATTTGGCGGCGGCGGCTTGGATATCGGCTTTGCTATGCACCGCAATAAAAGGCACGGTGGCGATATCTAATTGATTAAACAAGTTTTTTTCATTTAACCGATCTTGTGCCACCGATAGCGCAAATGACGATGGGTACAAGGTTTTGGTCGATTCCAAAAACTGGGCAGGTTTGAGCGGGGTGTTTTCAAATTCTAAGGTAAAAATATCGCAGCTTTGGGCAAAATCTTCAAATTGCTCGCTACTAAATACTTTACCCAGTAAGCGTGCGGGGCAATTGGCACTATCTTCCAAAAACACGCAGCGAATGCCCAGTGGCAACGCCGCTTGCGCCAACATCATACCCAGTTGTCCGCCACCTAAAATCCCAATCGTTTTGACAGGATAATTGGAATGATTGATGGTATAAAAATTGGCGGTTTGCATAGGCATGGTGGTGGCTCTTTTTGATAAGTAAAACACAGAAGAAAAATTATGGCTAATTATAAAGGATTTGCCCACAAATAAAAAATCCAAGCACAAAAAAACCCATAAGTCTTTAGCCTTACGGGTTTAACAAATCAATGAATAGGCGTTACGCGTTAACTATAATGCACGGGTTCTTCGTCATACACATTGGCATGCCACTGCGAGAGCTGCTTTTGCATTAAGGTTTGAATGGCCGCATGAATCATGCTTTGACCAATCAACTGGGTATCCTCTCCCAACATTTCTTTCACTTTGTCAGAAAATTCAATACTTACCAAGTCTTCTGATTCGTCATTCGAGGTACGTAGTACCATCTTGCCATCATCTTGCTCGACAAACTCCAGCATCATCGCTTCTGCTTTGGCATCCTTTGCCGCTTGCATTAGGCTTTGGTAATCTGATTTTGTATCTTTTTGCATCGTCGCTCCTCAATCTTTTATCCGCCCCAGTGACTAATTTGGTTACTACCTTAGTAGCTATCTTATGAACTAGGCTTATGAGCTAGGCTTATAAACTAGACTAAGAAACCTGTTAGTCACCCTGTCATATCGCTTTAATCAACGTAGCATGGTTTAACGCTTGCATCTTTTTAAAAGCTTGTTGACAGCTTATTGACAGGGTTTGGCATATTGCATGATTATTAAAATGGCGACTTTAACGGTAAAAATCAAGCATAATTTATGATATTAACACAGCCACTACAATGCATAATGCTTAAGGGTTGCTGTGATAAATTATTTAGCGACCCGATTTAGCGACCCGGTGAACTTACAACAACTGCGGGAATACACTTTTTAAGCCGCCAACAAAAATCTCTACCGCAACGGCCGCAAGTAGCATCCCCATGATACGATTGAGCACATTAAGCCCGGTATCACCTAAAAAACGACTCACCTGCCCCGCTGCCATAAAGCTTAGATAAGTAATAATACTGATAATCAAACCTGCGGTGATAATCGCTAACATATTAAAATAACTATGCCCACTTGCGGCATAAATAATCACGGTAGAAATCCCACCCGGACCAATCACCATCGGAATCGTCAACGGCACCACCGCAGATGCCGCCCCTTGAAACGCCACGCCATTTAAATCCCCGGATTTGCCGACATGCGGTTTGGCAACATTGCCAGCACCATTCATCATGCCAATGGCAATAATCAATACCAAGATACCGCCTGCGATACGAAATGACCCAAGCGAAATCCCCAGCACCTTTAAGATAGGCTCGCCTGCCAACGAAAATATCGCGATGGTCACAAACACGGTAATGGCTGAAATCAGTGCAACTTTGCGAGTTTGTTGTCGATTGGCGTCTTTGGTGATATCAATAAATAATGATAACGCGGCAAATGGATTGACCAGTACCACCAGTGCCAAAAATATTTTTAAGACTTGAGATTCCATGAGCATTGACTAACTTGTTGGGTGAAGTTGGGTAAATATGACAAAGCAGTTATGGTAGCATAAATTTAAGTCAGCAGGGTTACGGCGTTAATCCGCTTAGCGCTACCAGTATGTATGCTAAGCCTGCATGATGAATCCTAAATTAATGGCTGTCTAACGTTTGGGTGATTTTATCAAGATTTAAACTATCGGACATGGCATTAAAAATCTCATAGTATTTGCCTTGCTTGCGGTATAGTTCATCATGCGTGCCTGTCTCCACCACGCGCCCTTGCTCGATGACCACCAAATCATCAGCGTCAATAATCTGCGCGATATTGTGCGACACGATAATCACCGTGCGATTTTGTTTGATTAAATCCAAACTGCGCTTGATTTGCTGGCTGGCAATGGCATCTAGACTTGCGGTCGGCTCGTCCAAAAAGACAATCGGCGGATTTTTGAGAAACATACGTGCCAGTGCAATACGCTGCTGCTGTCCACCTGACAAGGATTTGGCTTCGCTTTGGTAGCCTTTGGGCAGCTGGGTGATTTGTTCATGAATAGAGGCTTGTATTGCTGCCTGCTCAATCTGAGCTTGGCTGGCAGTTAAATCGCCATAACGAATATTTTCTTCAATAGTCCCGCCAAAAATATGGTTTTTTTGCAACACCAAACCGATTTGTTGGCGTAGTTCATGGGTATCATAGTCTTGCAAATCCTTGCCATCGAGCAAAATTCGCCCCTGCGTGGGCTGATAAAATTTTACCAACAGATTGATAATGGTGCTTTTACCTGCGCCACTCAACCCGACCAATGCAGTAATTCGGTTGCGCCGAATGCGAAAGCTGACATCTTGCAAGGCTTGATTGCCGTTGGGATAGACAAAATCCACCTGCTGAAGTTCGATATCACCCTGCACCGTCGCAGGATTGACACCGCCTACCACTTCGATTTGGCTATCATCTTCTAAGATATCAAAAAACCCTTCGGCATAAGTCAGCGCATCATTGACCTCATCATAGATACGATGCAACTGGCGAATCGGCGATGCCACGTTTTGAAATAACAACACATGAAACATAATCATGCCAATGGTCATCTGCCCATCAAGCACAAAATACGCGGTTAAAATAATAATCGCCACGACACCAATCTGCTCGATAAAGCTTTTGAGTGCATCATAGCCAAAGCCAATACCACGCGTTTTAAGTTGGTTATCGGTCATCTCTTTTTGAATGGCAAAATGTTTTTGCGCTTCAATCGGCTCGCGGACAAAGGATTTAATCACCGTGATAGCGTTAATCAGCGAAATGATTTGCTCGCTTTTGCTCTCACGATAGTGGCGCATCTGCCGACGAAAGCCTTGCAAGCGCGTGGCTTGTTTTTGACTGATATAAAAATAAATCGGCACAATGACCAGCCCTACCATCCCCACCCACACATTGGCGCTAAACATCACTACCAGCGCTACGATCGCATTGGCAAATAACGGCAACATATCAATAAAGAAGTTTTGCACCAAGCGCGTCAGACTACTGACACCCAAATCAATGCGCGTCTGCAGCTTACCACTGTCGTTATCAGGGTGGGTATAAAACCCCATGCGGTAACTTAAAATGCGCTCTACGACTTTTTGCGATAAATCTCGGGATAAATTAATACGGATTTTTTCACCAAAATAGCGCTGTCCAAAGCTGATGGCCGCGTACAACAGCTCTTTGAGCAGTAGCACGATGCTGATAGTCGTTAGCAGTTTTGCACCTTCCTGCCACGGCTCGCTGAGCTTGACAATCTCGGTCAAATGATCGACCGTGTAACGCAGTACAAAAGCATTGACCTGTGCGGCAAACGAACCAATCACTGTGAGCAGCAACGTCGCTATGATTAATGAGTGATAAGGTTTTGCAAAAACGGATAATTTTTTGATAATTGACCACAGCACGGCGCCGCGTTCGCGTTTGTTGAGTGATATCGGTGCAGGTTTGGCTGGCAGTGTCGACGTATTAGGGAGCGATGGATTAGGAGATGGATTGGGAATATTTGGCAAGAGTGGCTCACAAATGATTTTTCAATACGTTTGGTCGTTTAATATCTTTGGTAAAGTTTAAATAAAACGAGTGCGTTTAAGGTAGTTGGTAATTGTTGCATTCTTGTCCATGCCAAGATTTGCCCCACAAAATCATAAAATAATTTTATGATAATTAGTATTATTTATGAATATTTATTATGATTTGAAGCTTTTAGCGGCAAATACCTTTATACTGAGCGGACTTATTTTTACCTTTCCCTTTTTATTTTAGTTCATAGCCTATTAAAAGGATTTCAGCGTATGCCATTATCATATAAAGCCCCCCTGCGTGATATTCGCTTTTTAACCAATGAAGTATTTAATTACCCCGAACACTATAAAACCTTAAAATCTGGTGAAAATGCCGATCCTGAAACCGTGGATATGATGCTTGACAGTTTTGCGGATTATTGTAGCAATGTGTTGATGCCACTGTACCAATCAGGCGACGATGAAGGCTGCCATTTTGACAAAGGTGTTGTCACCACGCCAAAAGGCTTTAAAGAAGCTTATGATATGTTCGTCGAAGCTGGGTATCAAGCCATACCGTTTCCTGAAGAATTTGGTGGCTTGAATATGCCAATGTCTGTCAACCTCATCAAAAGTGAAATGATGGGCACGGCAAACTGGGCATTTGCCATGTACCCAGGGCTATCGGTGGGCTGTATGAATACCATCATGCAATACGGCACCCCTGAGCAAAAAGCCACTTATATGCCAGGCTTGGTAGAAGGTCGTTGGTCGGGCACCATGTGTTTGACTGAGCCACAATGTGGTACTGACTTGGGTCAAGTTAAAACCAAAGCCATCCCACAAGAGGATGGTACTTATAAGATTAGTGGTACCAAAATCTTTATTTCAGCCGGTGAACATGACCTAACGGAAAATATCGTGCATATCGTATTAGCACGCCTACCCGATGCGCCTGAAGGTACCAAGGGTATTTCGTTATTTATCGTGCCAAAATTCTTGGTTACAGAAAACGGCGACATTGGTGAGCGTAATCCCGTTAACTGTGGCTCAATTGAGCACAAAATGGGTATCAAAGCATCAGCAACTGCGGTACTCAACTTTGATAATGCCACTGGCTATTTAATCGGTGAGCCGAATAAAGGCTTAAAAGCCATGTTTACCTTTATGAACACTGCCCGCCTAGGTACAGGTGTGGAAGGCTTAGCGCATATGGAATTGGCTTTCCAAAACTCATTGCCTTACGCCAAAGAACGCCGCTCAATGCGTACGCTATCCGGTACCAAAGAGCCAAACCAAGTGGCTGATGCGATTATCCATCATGCCGATGTTGCGCGCATGCTACTCACTCAAAAAGCCTTCTCAGAAGGGGCGCGCTCAATGATTTATCACGCATCACGCTATGCTGATAAAATGTTTGAAGGAGCGATGCTCGGTGACGATGCTGAGTTCCACAAATGGGATGATAAATTGGGCTTTTATACCCCAATACTCAAAGGCTTCTTAACTGAACTAAGCATTGAATGCGCCAAACATGGTATGCAAATCTACGGCGGTCATGGCTATATCAAAGAATGGGGTATGGAACAAATCGCCCGTGATGCGCGTATCTCAACCTTGTATGAAGGTACCACAGGCGTACAAGCGCTTGACCTACTAGGTCGTAAAGTGTTAATCCAATCAAAAGGCAAAGTGCTGCTTGATTACACCGCCAATATCATGAAATGGTGTAGTGAATACGCACTAGACAAAGGCATGCGTAAATTTGTTTGGGAATTGACCAAATATTGTGCAGAGTGGAATACCCTTACCACACGTATCATGTTAACGGCGCGTAAAGACCGTGAAATCGTTTCAGCAGCATCTGATGATTACCTAATGTACTCAGGCTATGTCATCATGGGCTATCACTGGGCACGTATGGCAGCGGTAGCGTATGACAAACTCAAAAATGGCGGCAGCGAAACCAAAGAATTCTATGAAGCCAAAATCAAGACCGCTGAGTTCTATTTTGAAAAACTATTGCCACGCGCCTCAGGTCACTCAGAGAGCATGTTGGCACCAAGCGAGTTAATGGCGATGGATTTAGATAGCTTTAATTTCCTAGACTAATGCGTTAAACTTGTTGCGCCATTTTGCAAAAAGGCTGCTCAACCTTAATGGGGGCAGCTTTTTTATTGCTCAAAATTTTAACACATACAAAAGAATTGATTATGGAATTTACTGCTTTTTCGCGCCAAGTCATTGACCAACTAGAATCTGATATCACAGCCTACCTCCAAGCCTGCAAGTTACCCTCACCGCTGCATGAAGCAAGCCTATACGCGATGACCAATGGCGGCAAACGGGTACGTCCTTTACTGGTTGCAGCAACTTTTGCCACGGTAAAAACCAACAATAGTCTTGCCCACCCATCCCATCAATTATCTAATGACGTGCGCCGTGCCATGATGGCGGTGGAGTGTCTACACGGCTATTCGTTGGTGCATGATGACTTGCCTTGTATGGATGATGATGCGCTGCGCCGAGGTCGCCCTACCACCCATATCGCCTATGGTGAAGCCGCTGCCATGCTTGCCGGTGACGTGCTACAGACCTTGGCATTTGAAGCCCTGACCCATACATATTTTGGTGAAAACAGTGAGTTTGCTACTCTGCTTTCTGCCACCTTCGCGCCCCGGGCACGGCGGATGGTCATGGGGCAAATGCTGGATTTAAATGGCGAGCACCAACAGCTTAGCCAAACTGCGCTTGAAGCCATCCACCGTGACAAAACAGGCGCGCTCATTGAAGCGTCGGTATTAATGGGTGCCATCTGTGCCAACGCGACTGACAGCGAGCGCCAAGCTCTCAATAGTTTTGCCGAGCAAATTGGGTTGGCGTTCCAAGTACAAGATGATATTTTGGATGTGACTGCCGACACCAAGCAGCTTGGCAAACCTGCGGGGAGTGATGAAAAATTGGATAAATCCACTTATGTCAAACTACTGGGCGTGGCAGCTGCCAAAACCTACGCGCAAAGCTTATTTGATACCGCTAAAAATGCGGTAATTAAAGAATTTGGAACTAATAATTATCTAGTCGATTTAGCAGACTGGTTGTGGGCTAGACAAAGTTAAATTTTACTATGAGTCTTTATGCAGATATCTAACTTATCAATAAATATTGTGGAAAGTTTACTAATAGAAACAAATTATAGTAAGCGCTTATCAAAATTTTTCATTCATCAACTTCAATGTAGGATAGAGTTGAGTAAAGATATTCAATCGATTATCGATGAGATAAATTATCTTGAAAAATTAATAGTAAAGACGCCAACAAAAAAAGCATCAAAGTTTAGACATGGAAAGTTAAAAGGCTTTTGGCACTCTCATTTCTTTAGCGGACATTTAGAAGACCAAGCAGCCAACTATGTAAAGCTATTTGATGAAGATGGTAAATTTGAACAGCTATTCAAGGATTCATGCGAAAAAGCAACTACCTCTAAAGAATTAGCTAATTTAATTACAAATGAGATAGTTGGTAAACAATTCAGAGATAATAACCATAATGGATCTTGGACTGGGCATTGGATTATATTTGCCAAATACAATGGAGCTAACTATTATCTAATGCTCGCTAACCATTCTAAACGTGGAGAAGATACTGACCTAATTTATGACAAAATGAAATTTGAATGTGAAGCACAATTTCCATTTCTATTTACCAATAAAAACTGATTAATCTCATAAAATTAGAAACTATTTCTTTCTGAACCCAGCAAACAAGCCTTCGTGGTTAATTTTTGGCATTTTCATGGTCACGGTGTTTGACAGCAAATCATGCAGCGCCAGTCCTTGCTTATTGACCCATGCAAACCAATAATTGAACAATAGCCCAATAAACATACTAAAATACAGCGCACCCACCGACTGGTGGATAAGATAGCCTATCATCCCGCAGACCACCGGCAATAAACACGCGGCTAATATCCGCATCATCGATTGCCGCCAACTTAGCAATGAGCCATCACGGTTCATGGTTTTAAGCCGCCAAGTCTGCATGCCAAGCGTCTGCCCTGCCTTACGCCAAAATACCCCATAAAACCCGACCAATATAATCACGAAAGCAGGGAGTTGCACAACATTACGATACCATAGCGGTAATGTCGCCGCTTGCTTCATATCCGTCCCTGCTAAACCTAGCAGTTTAGTCCCCAATACGATAAGCAGCATCTGCACAAAAAATAGCATCGCCAAAATCAACATACCATCATACAGCATAGCAATCAGCCGAGTAGCCGCTTTTGCCATCACGGGTTGTTGTTCTGGCAATGGCGCTGATTGCATGGATTGCGGCTGGCTGTTGGTCTCAGCTCTTTTTAACATTGAAGTTTCGGTCTTAGGCATAGGTATGGCGAGCAAATGATGGTAGTGGTAGCGAAATTGTAGCCTAAATACAACCAAAAGGCTATGACTCAAACGCTAACTACAGACCCATCAGCGCATGACTCAGATAAAAATAACTGGGATGAAAATGCCTTAGGCAATAGTGAGGCAGTGGTGAAAAAAACGGAACGGCAAAATAACCCGCTGAGTAATATGAGGTATAAAAAAATAAGACATAAAAAAAATCGCCTGACTCAAAGAGTGGCGATTAATTTTAACAAAGTAATTAGTGGTGCGCTTGGAGGGAGTCGAACCCCCGACCCTCAAGTTCGTAGCCTGATGCTCTATCCAACTGAGCTACAAGCGCTTAACTAATGTCTTCGTTTGAAGTGGGCGCTATTATAAGTTAGAATATTTATTTTGTCAAACTTTATTTTAAATAATTTTAAAACTAATTTTGCTTCAATAAATGGCGGTGACGGAGGGATTCGAACCCTCGATACAGTTTCCCGTATGCAGCCTTAGCAGGGCTGTGGTTTCAGCCACTCACCCACGTCACCGAATTGTTCTTACTTATCTATCACACCGTACAATAATTTTAGTCAATGTCGCCATTAACCTCAAGTATTGTGGGTGGGCATTATAACAAACCAATCCAAATTTGCAAGACTTTTTAAAAAAATTATGTGAGAATAATTGCAGCACCTTGGCAGTGGTACCATGCCTACCTATGACCCAGTCGCTGTTTATGGCTCAGTCGTTATGTGATAATCTGTTTAAAACTAATGATTAAAAAAACCATTTAACTAATCCTTTATAAGGATTAATAACAAGCCTGTGAGAATCTTATGTCAACCCCTGCTACCCTTGCCCCTATTTTAGTACCCAGCATGACACTGCGCCCCACTGTATTGTGTTTTTCGGGGTTAGATCCATCAGGCGGCGCAGGCTTGCAAGCGGATATTGAGTCGATTGGGCAAGCAGGGAGTCATGCAGCGATTGCCTGTACCGCAGTGACTGTTCAAAGTTCACAGCAAGTTTTTGGGTTTGAGGCATGCGAAAGTGAGCTGGTAAGGGCGCAAGCACTGGCGGTGCTCAATGATTTGCCTGTCAAAGCCATCAAGTCAGGGATGCTTGGCACGACTGATAATATTGCGATGCTCGCGCAGCTTTTCACCGATGGCAGTATTGCAACAGGTACGCCGTATGTGCTTGACCCAGTACTGGTGGCCAACAGTGGCGGTGATTTAGGTAATAAAGACACCTTGGTGGCTGCCTTTGCCCAGTTGACCCCTTTTGCGACCCTGATGACCCCCAACAGCATTGAACTGCGTGATTTGACAGGCATCGACAATCTCCACGCCGCCGCCAAAGATTTGTGCCAGCAAGGTGCCAAAGCAGTGCTAGTTAAGACTTCTCACGATAGCCAAGCCTCTGGTATCGAGCAGTATTTATACATTAATGACAACCAAACCTGCCGACTGGCATACCAAGCAATTTTGCCAAGACTGGCGGGTGAATATCATGGCTCAGGCTGCAGTCTGGCAAGTTATATCGCAGGTCGCTTGGCACTGGGTGACAAGCTTGTGACAGCGGTACAATGCGCAGATATTTGGACACAACAGGTGCTCAAAGTCGCTGACATTGTACACCCTCATGGTCAACGAATTCCTAAGCGCTTTCATTACACCTCAATGCTAGGTTAGGCAAGCTAGTATGGGCTTATTATTGGAGTGGTCGATTGTCAAGACGTTGCTATGGCAGCTAGGTGTTATCGCCCATTTTCTTATCATGCTTTGGCTAGTTGTGCGGGTTATTCAACAGCAGCGCAGCCAAAGCGTAGCAATTGCTTGGATTGCGGTGTTATTTGCCCTGCCTGTTGTTGGCATCATCGGTTATATGTTATTTGGTGAAATCAATATTGGGCACCAATACCGTAAGCGTAGTTTGATGGCGCAAAAATTACTGCGTGACTTTGCTAACGCCCAGCAGATTGATTTTAATGAAATTTCCAAAAATTTAGACACCGAAGCACGGCAACTGAGCAATATCGCCCTACTAAAAACTGGGCTTGGCGTGTATGACCATCATACGCTGACGCTGATGACAGACGCTGACCATATTTTTGCCAGTTTATTAGCCGATATCCGTGCGGCAAACACGATGATTTTGCTAGAGTTTTATATTGTGTCGCCACAAGGTCGGGTGATTGAGTTATTAGAAGCTTTAATGGAGGCTACCCAGCGCGGCGTATCCGTGCATTTGCTCGCTGATAGCGTTGGCAGTCATGCGTTTTTTCGCAGCCAGTGGGTAAACAAACTCAAAGATGCTGATATCTTTGTGCATGAGTCGTTGCCCGTGGGTTTGTTCAAAACTATTGTCAAACGTATTGATATCCGCAATCATCGTAAGCTGGCTATTTTTGATAATTGCTATGGCTATACGGGAAGTTTTAATTTAATCGACCCCGATTTTTTCAAACAAAACGAGCATGTAGGCAAATGGATTGATGTCATGATACGGGTGGAAGGTCATGATAACGTCAATTCGGTGAAAGCCATGGCACTTGTCACGACCACGGATATCAGCGCAGAAACCAACGCCAATTTTTCAAGCCTTGAAAAAATCGTTAATCGCTTTACCAAGTCGTTCTATACCCAGTCGCTGTATATTGGCACCTCAAAGCTGCATCATCGCAAATTACAAAACGTGACTAACACTAGCGAGGGGCTTAAAAAAGCTAACACTGGCGTCACCCAGCCGCCCCTGCTGAATATTTTGCCGCTGCAAAGCGACCTACAAGCTTACCCATCGGTGAGTCAAGTCAGCTTACAGCTGATTCCATCGGCGCCAGAATTAACGGGACATGTCATCTACGAAACCTTGGTGTGTGCGATTTTTGCCGCCAAAAAACAAGTGGTTATTACTACGCCTTATTTTGTGCCAGATGATGCGCTGCTGCTTGCCCTCACTACCGCTGCCAAGCGTGGGGTCAAGGTTATTTTGAATGTACCCAAAAAAGTAGATTCGCTATTGGTACGGTTTGCTTCACAGGCTTATTTTGAGCCACTGTTGTCAGCAGGGGTGCAGATTTATTTATTCAATGCAGGCTTGCTACATGCCAAGATTTTGTGCGTGGATGACGATTATTGCTTGTTTGGTACCGTCAATATGGATATGCGCAGTTTTTATCTGAATATGGAGGTGAGTATGGCAATTTATAATCGTACCATGACCCAGCAAATGCTCACTTGCCAGCATGAATACCTGCAACAAAGTGAGCCATTACAGCGCGATGGATGGCAGCAGCGTAGCTTTGGGGCAAAATTCTTGGACAACGCTATTCGCCTGTTTAGCCCACTGCTTTAAAGCTTACTCATTTAATCGTCGTTTGGGAAAGACTAGAGGGTTAATAAATAAACACCTACGGTTTGCACCAAGGTTTCTAGCAAAATAATCAAGAAAAAACCCAGCATAGGTGCCAAATCAAGCATGCCTGTGGCAGGTAAGACTTTGCGAAATGGCTGAATAATTGGCTCACTAAGCAAGGTGAGCAGTCCAAAAATTGCTGGCATTTTTTGGGTAAAAAGCATCACCCAACCCCCGATAAACGAGCCAATAATGATGTACTGAAACATTCTTAAAAAATCAATCAGCAAGGTCACAGCCGCCACAAAAAACATCATGACAGGTGAAAAATACCGCGATAGATAATCGACCATGGCTAAGTTCACCTCTGGCATATAGAAAAGCCCAATATTTTGACTATCAATGCGCATCATGCCAAGCACGCCCCAAATAAAAATCATCCGCAGCAAAAATAGCAGCACCAAACTTGCGGTATTGATTCTGCCATCGCCAAGGGTTGGGAAAATACGTCCAAACACATCGACAATGCGTGTCATACGATAAATGGGTTTGGCAAACGCATCCTTTGCAGTAATGCCAGCAAACTGCAGCATAAATCGAAAGAAAACCAGTATCATCGCCGCCGCGACGACGATATCAAACAACCCTGCCAAAAGATTAGTCATGCCCTGTGTTTATCCTTATTTGTTGCTTACACACTTGTTAACGATAAGCCGTTAAAATAGTCAATTAAAATTTGCTGTTATAGCCAAATCGAGTTATTTGCCAAACGCTTGGCTTAGCTCACGCGAGCGCTGTTCACACGCTAGCATGGCATCGGCAATAATTTGATGCATTTTTTTGTCATCCATCACTTCAATTGCCGCTTGGGTAGTCCCATTGGGCGAGGTCACTTTGCGACGCAGCTCAGCTGGCGTATCATGACTGGTCAATGCCATTTGCGCTGAGCCCAGTGCCGTTTGCATCGCTAAAGCCGTTGCTTGGGTTTGAGTCAGTCCTAATTTTTCACCCGTCGCAATCATATTTTCTAACATATAAAAGAAATACGCAGGCGCTGACCCTGAGATAGCGGTCACGGCGTGCAGTAGGTCTTCGTCATCTACCCATAACACCAGTCCTGCCGCGGACATCACTTGCTGCGCAAGTTGCCGCTGCGCCTCGCTAACCGCTGCTGTCGCGTACAAGCCTGTGGCACCCATTTGAATCATTGCAGGGGTATTTGGCATCGCTCGCACTAGTTTGACTTGCGGCCCCAACCATTCGGCTAAACTATCGGTACCAATCCCTGCGGCAATTGAAATAACCACTTGCTCGCCCCAGCTGTCTTTGACTGGTAGTAGCACATCTTTAATGACCTGCGGTTTGACGGCGAGCACGACCACATCAGCTTTTTCGATGGCGTGCTTGGTATCATCGATATTGCTCGCATTGTAAGTATTTAACCCTTTGGCTTGAAAATCCGCTAACTTCTCGGCATCGGTTTCAACCACATGCAGTAGGCTAGTTGGTTGACCTTTTGCTAATAGCCCTGCGATAAGTGCCGATGCCATATTACCGCCACCAATAAAGGCGATGTTAAGAGAAGTTGCGGTTGCCATAGATATCCTTTGTAGTCATTTTTTGTGGGGTGATGAAAGCAGTTAGAAGAAAGCAGTTAAAGGGTTCGCCCTCGCTATTATTCGCAAATAAGTCTACCATACCTACCGCAAATTTTGATGACAAATTTACAGCGTAAATTGGTGTATATGGCGCAAATTCAAGCGATCCATGCAGGTTTGATAGTCTCAGTTTATGACAGTCTTAGTCTATGATAGTCTTAAATCAATGAGATTCACTATCAAAACTGTCTGTCCAAACCAAGTGCCACGGACAAGGCGCTTGGGTAGCCAAATTCAGCTCACCGGCATCTGCCAGCCAAACACTGATATTCGGCAATAATAAAGCGAACCGTTTTGGTGTTTGAGATGCAATGAATGCCTTTTCATTGTTGTCATCCAGGATGATCACTTTGGCAAATTGTCGCTCCCAGCTAGGAATATCAAATCGTTGGCACAGTTTTTTAAACGATTGGTGAAACGATTGTGATAATAATTGAAAAGACTCATTGGGCAATACGGTTCTGCTAGCAAGCGCCAATTCTAGAGATAGCTCCTCAGACAGTCCCACAGATAATGCCACATCGGCAGCCAAATTGGCTAATACCCTGGTGTCTGATTTGCCATGTATCGCCTTCACATAATCGGCATCAAGGCGGTATAACGTATCGCGGTATTTTCTAATTTCAATCCCCTGCCACTGCAAAATCGCTTGCTGGTCTGTTTGCACTGATTGTAGTAACTGCTCAATTTGTGCAATCAATTGCCGAGTGGGGGCAAATTTTTGTGAGCCTTTGACCCAATGATGCAATAGGTTAAAGCGTCTTGCTTGGCTCAATGATTTTAGATTGGGAATATGCAAACATTGCTGATGACTTGTCCAGCCATTTGAGCGCTGACATAGCGCCAAATCTTGTTGATATTGGTCCTCGACTATACGCTGGGCTTCGGTCAGGTTTTGCTGGGTGCGGGTGATATTTTGCACTACTTTATGAAAGCGCTCATCAAGGAGTGGCAAAATCTGATTACGTAAAAAAGCGCGCTGATTAGCTACGCCAAAATTGGTAGGATCATTGACATAAGGGATATGTTGCGCCGCTACAAAGTCGCTAATCTCATCACGCGTTACCCCAAGCAACGGACGCCATAACCAAATGGGTTTGCCAAATTCGTGTTGCACCGCAAACGCCGTCATGCCTGTCAGCCCTGCCAATCCTGTCCCTTGGCATAGGTTCATCAACAAGGTTTCCACCTGATCGTTAGCGTGATGCGCCAAGGCAACAATAGCGTTTTCGCCTGCAATCTGTATGATGGCACGATAGCGGGCGGTTCTGGCTTGTTGTTCATTGGCTTGTTGTGTGCCGATTTGTTGTTCGTTGGCTTGTTGTGTGCTCGCTTGTTGTTCTTGGCTGATTGTACTATCGGCGGCATAAACTTGCTGCAATTGCCAATCGATACAAACGCTGTCATAGTCGATGCGGTGCTTGTGGCAATAGCTTTCTACGAGTTGTTGCCAGTCATCACTGATTTTTTGCAATTTATGGTTGATATGAATCACATGAATCGGTAGTTGTAGCTGCTGACAGGCGAACAGTAATGCCATCGAGTCTCGCCCGCCACTGCACGCAATATAAATTTTAGTGGCAGCCTTGGGGTGCGGGTTGATATGGGTTTGATAACTTTGTTTAATCGCTTCAATGACAGGTGACATACAGACAGATGACATAGGGATAGACGACATAGTGCTCAAGCTCATGCGGCAAGAGAAAAACAAGGGAATAAAACAAATGGGATAAAATAATGGGCGCCCCAATAAACGCCCATGGGTCATTAAAATGGGTTAAATCACTGACAATCAAGCAGAGGCTTTTGGTAAGGACACCGTAGAATTAAAACTCATCAGTTTTTCATAGCGTTGTTGCAGACGTGTTTGTTCATCAAGCTTTACCAGCAACGCTAGCTGTTGCTCAAGCGTGGCTTTAAGGTTGGTCATAGCGACATCACTGTTGATATGCGCGCCCTCGCCTTCCCCGATGACTTCATCAATCAAGCCAAGGGATTTTAAATTTGCCGCACTGAGTTTCAACGCCTCACTGGCTTGGGGCGCTTTTTCAGCCGTTTTCCATAGAATCGATGCACAACCTTCAGGCGAAATCACAGAATAAATGCTGTTTTCTAGCATATTGATACGATCCGCGACGCCAATCGCCAGGGCACCACCTGAACCCCCTTCACCGATTACCGTGGCAATCACAGGCACATTCAATGATGAAAATACCGCAATACTTTGGGCAATCGCTTGGGCTTGACCACGCTCTTCTGCTCCCACGCCAGGATATGCGCCTTGGGTATCAATAAAGGTAAACACCGGCAATTTAAACCGTTCTGCCATTTGCACGAGTCTAACTACTTTGCGGTAGCCTTCTGGGTTTGCCATACCAAAATTGTACTCAATACGCTCACGGGTGCTGCGACCGCGATGTTGACCAATTAGCATGACAGGCTGGTCATTAAACATCGCCATCCCGCCCAAAATCGCTTTGTCATCGGCATACGCGCGATCCCCTTGCAGCACATCAAATTCCGTAAACAGCTGGTTGGCATAATCCAAAAATAATGGTCGTTTTGCATGACGTGCAAGCTGTACTTTTTCCCAAACACTCATTGTCGTTATTCCCTTGTTTTATTGCGACTGTTGTCATCTCAATATCGTATGACAGACCTAAGCTCTTCACTCTATTTAAAAACTTGCTTAGCTTTTCGTTTAGCTATTTACTTAGCCATTTGCTTAGCCAATAGCTGGCTCGTAGGTGGTAATGGATAAGCTCATGCCCCACTTTTGCCAAATATCAATTTCATCTTGCAAATCTGACAGCACAAGACTTGCGTTATCATCCGCTAAATTTACCGAAACTTCCCAAGTATGGTTATCTTTAGCCGCTAGCTGAATCGGTAGCGTATCATGTTTGCTACGGCTGTGATGCACCAGTACCGCTAGGCGTAAAATCAAAGTTAAATACACCAGATTGTCACCGCCGACCATTTTGACTTCATCCAAACTATCAGGTTTTAATTTACGGCGATGGTGCATTACGAGCTGCGACAAGCGTGTTTTATCGACTTGTGAAAACCCGTCAATATCCGAATTTTCTAGCAAATAGGCACTGTGCCTGTGATAGCTACTATGGCTGATGGCAAGACCAATTTCATATAGATAGGCACCACGGCGAAGTAAATCCGCGTCTTCTTCATCAAGCCCCAAGCGATTTCTCACTTGGTCAAACAGCTGCTGCGCGGTACGTACCACACGTTTTGCTTGTTTTCTATCGACCGAATAACGCGTCATCAAGGCTTGTACACTGCGATCGCGTACATCTTCACTGGCAAAACGCCCAAGCATATCGTACATGACACCTTCACGCAGCGCACCATCTGAATAAGAGATGGTATCAATGCCCAAAACATTCATCGCTGCCAACAGCACGGCGACACCTGCAGGCAACACTGCTTTACGGGTGTCTTTAATGTCGGCAAAATCAATATTGTCGATATGCTTTGCTTTAATCAGTAATTTTTGGATTTCTTTGACACCGCTGTAGGTCACCCGAGCATTTTCATCGGCAAGTCCAAGTTGCAGCAAAATTTGATTGACCGCTTTAATCGTACCACTTGAGCCCGTGACACTGTCCCAACCCGTTTTTTGATATAATCGGCTAATACCAAGCACTTCTTTTCTCGCCGCAGCAATCGCTTTTTCAAACGCTTTTTCGGTGATAGCGCCGTCAGTAAAATAGGATTTGGTAAAGGCAACACAGCCCATCTGTAGGCTTTCGGTCAAAATCGGATCAAAGCCTTTGCCAATAATAAACTCCGTCGAACCACCGCCAATATCAATCACCAAGCGTTTATCGGTACTGGCATTGGTATGAGAAACTCCCAAATAAATTAGACGGGCTTCTTCTCGCCCCGCAATGACTTCTAAGGGTTTGGGTAAAATTAAATTGGCTTGTCGAATAAATTCATCCGCATTTTTGGCTTGGCGCAGGGCATTGGTAGCCACAATCCGTAACCGCTGTGGTGAGACAGCGTCTAGTCGTCCAACAAAACGGGTCAAACAATCCAGTCCACGCTTTTGTGCCTCAAGCGACAAATAGTTGTTTTCATCAAGTCCAGCGGCAAGCTGCACTTTTTCTGACATTGATGCTAATTTGCGTACTTCCCCATGGTCCAACCGCGCGATGGCTAGATGAAAGCTATTTGAGCCAATATCAATGGCAGCCATAAGTTCGTTGTTAGCAAGTAAGTCAGGCATATGTCACTTAGTGTCGGTTAAAGTCAATAATTCGATTAGACACCATTTTACGCATTTTCAACCCTGAGTAAAAGCCATTTTATTGCAACTGCCATTTTTGTATCCCTCCATGCCTGTCCATCGGTGAAAAAATTGGCTTTAATATTTTCTGAAAACTTCTATCGTTACAATCATTTAGATACAATTAATTAGATACCATTAATGTTTCTTATCATAACTATCAAAACAATTAACCATACCCATACCCTGTTTTGGGGTTGTGTTATGCTAAGATGACCCTATCATAATAATCACTATAAAGTAATTTGCCGTTGGGTGCCTGTTTAATAGATTTCACTATCCTATCATTGCTTCTATCACTGTTTGATTGTATCCAATATTAAGATTTTTTTATTAGGCAAAAACAAGCACTGGGCAAAAACAAGCGTTTGGGTCATTACTTAACCGTAATCCAAAACCTAACAGTTAACAACATCAACACGTAGGAGTTACTATGTCTTCAGTTATTCATGCCGATGAAGGTACTTTTGAAAAAGCAGTACTACAATCAGATACCCCAGTATTGGTCGATTTTTGGGCAACTTGGTGCGGTCCATGTAAAGCCATCGCCCCTGTATTAGACGAGCTTTCTTCAGAATATGAAGGTAAAGCGCGAATCGTTAAAATCGACGTTGACCAAAATCCAAACTTAGCCGCACAATATGGTATCCGTAGCATCCCTACCTTATTTGTGTTTAAAAACGGTGAAAAAGTGGATGCCACTATGGGTATGCAACCAAAAGCCCAGTTGACTGCCCTTATCAACAAACACTTATAATCGCTGGAGTAAGAATCACCAGCGTAGGTTAAATTGAATTTTTACATTGGTAATGGTGTCTTTTTTGATAGTTACCAATGATATTCGCCGCGATTTTGATACTTGTGAGTAAAAAAATCGCGGTTTTTTATGTCGATACATTGACAAATGAATATGTCAAGTCGTATAGTGTGTTTCACAAAATAACTATCTTATCGATATGCTTAACGTCACGTTAGCAGGCATTTACTATTATTTGGTTTAGTTGGTATTGTCTGTTTGCAACGCTTAGTTAATCATTTCAAACGTTTCTAGTTTTTCTCTTTACATTCTCTTCACCCCCTACTGTCTTAAAACGATGCAGCGCCTTTACTCGACTCACGTTTTGAGGTGGTTCAAAATTAGTTATTGATGATTTACCTATGAATTTGACTGAACTCAAAAAAAAATCGATTGCTGAATTGTTGTTGATTAGCGAGCAAATGGGTCTAGAAAACATGGCCCGTAGTCGCAAACAAGATATCATTTTTGCTATTTTAAAAACCCATGCCCGAAACGGTGAAGCTATCTATGGAGATGGCGTGCTTGAGATTTTGCCCGATGGCTTTGGTTTTTTACGATCGTCGGAAGGCTCTTATCTAGCAGGTCCCGATGATATCTATGTGAGTCCAAGTCAAATTCGCCGTTTCAATCTCAAGACGGGTGACTCCATCGCTGGTACGATTCGCCCACCCAAGGATTCTGAGCGTTATTTTGCCCTATTAAAAGTCAACGAAATCAACTTCGACACCCCAGACCGCTCTCGCCACAAACTGATTTTTGAAAACTTAACCCCTCTTTTTCCCACCCAGCAGCTTCGCTTAGAACTTGGTAATGGTACCACAGAAGACTTAACGGGCCGTATCATTGACTTGATTGCCCCGATTGGTAAAGGTCAACGCTCAATTATTGTCGCCCCACCAAAAGCGGGTAAAACCGTACTACTACAATCTATCGCGCAATCCATCACCAAAAACAACCCAGAATGTTATCTCATCGTGCTGCTCATTGACGAGCGCCCTGAAGAAGTGACCGAGATGCAGCGCACGGTGCGTGGTGAAGTGGTCGCATCGACCTTTGATGAGCCGCCAACTCGCCACGTACAAGTCGCCGAAATGGTGATTGAAAAAGCCAAACGCTTGGTTGAGCACAAACAAGACGTGGTGATTTTACTTGACTCCATCACACGCCTTGCCCGCGCCTATAATACGGTTTTGCCTTCATCGGGTAAGGTATTGACGGGTGGGGTGGATGCCAATGCCCTAGAGCGACCAAAACGCTTTTTTGGTGCCGCGCGTAATGTCGAAGAAGGCGGTAGCTTGACCATTATTTCAACCGCTTTGATTGACACAGGCAGTACCATGGATAAGGTGATTTATGAGGAGTTTAAGGGGACAGGTAACCAAGAAATTACCCTTGAGCGTGAAATTGCCGAAAAACGGGTATTCCCTGCCATCAATATCAAAAAATCGGGCACTCGCCGCGAAGAGCGGTTGATGGATGAGGCGATGCTACGCAAAGTATGGATTCTGCGCAAACTGCTACACCCCATGGATGAACTACAAGCCACTGAGTTTTTGCTAGAAAAACTTAAAGACTCAAAAACCAATGATGAATTCTTTGAGCAAATGACGCGTAAAGATAAATCTTAATTGTCTTAACTCATAATCACGTTAACTTAGCTGACTTATAAAAATAAAAAAGCTCAACCTTGTGTTGAGCTTTTTGTTGGCATCTTTTTTATTGGCGTGCTTTGGGCTTACATCGCACCGCTACTTAAATTGCACCACTAAAAGTATCGCATTGGTTGATATCACCCGATTTTAGACCGCGTGAAAACCACGTCATACGTTGTTGACTGGTACCATGGGTGAAACTATCAGGCACCGCTGCTCGACCACTGGCTTGAGCTAAACGGTCATCACCGATTTGCTGTGCCGCATTAATCGCTTCTTCAATATCGCCTTGCTCTAAGAATTGAACACGTTGTTGGTTACGGTTTGCCCAAACACCGGCAAAACAGTCCGCTTGTAGTTCTTGACGCACTGATAAATTGTTGGCTTGTGCTTCAGTGGCACGGCGACTGGCTTCATCCACTTTTTGGCTAATACCTAACTGATTTTGTACATGGTGACCCACCTCGTGAGCAATCACATACGCCTGTGCAAAGTCACCCGCTTTACCTTGATTTTGTGCATCACCTGAGCCATTTTGGTCACCTGTAATACCCAATTTTTGGCGCATTTCTTGGAAAAAACTGGTATCAAGATAGACGCGTTGGTCAGCAGGACAATAGAAAGGACCTGTGGCTGAAGAAGCGTTACCACAACCCGAACGTACCATACCATTAAATAACACCAACTTAGGCTGTTGGTATTGCATATTGTGTTCACTAAAAATTTGACCCCACACTTCTTCTGTGTCTTTTAACACCACTGAGACAAATTTTTGGTCGCGGTCAGCCGTTTGCTGGTCAAGGGTTTGTTGTCCACTACTATTTCCACCTGTGATTGCAGAACCTGTTTGCATGGCAGTCATGGGATTCATACCAAACACTAGCCATAAAATCAACCCAATGATAATACTACCGATACCACCGCCTACAGCTTTACCGCCGCTGACCAATACATTCGAACTACCGTCACGATCTTCCCACTTCATACCAATACCTCCTTAAATACTGTCTTACTTTTATAATATGCTCATATAGTTTGCTTATTGTGGCATTGTAGCATTTTGCCTAAAAATTACTGTGTGAAATCGTAGTTTTATACAGATTTTTGACAATAAACCCTAACAATATGCAACTAATGTAACTTATTATTACCTATCTAAAGTCTGATAAACCTGATTAAAATTAACCATTTATTGCGATAAAAAATTATTTTTTAGGTATTGTTTAATCCACTACTGCAAATAGAAAAAATTTTGTAAATTTACAAAAATAAAGATATCCTTCATGGATTTTTATGCGTATAATACGTCATTTTCTGCGAAAAGCTAGAAAAAGATATCTTTTTCGTACAATATTAATAGGTTCAAAAAGTTGTACTTGTGGTTACGGTGTTATTTTGTTACAACCTTTTATCAGATTTATTATATTTTTTTATACGAAAGTTATTTTATCTTGACTAAGTTTCAGCTACAATATTGCCAGTTTCATGTCCCGTGTGTCTTTAATTCTAAATAAACTTTTTATTTAGAGTATCGTCGAGTGAATACGGGGTTATTTTCTTTAGGAGAACACGTAATGAACGTTAAATTAATCGCTGTATCAAGTTTAGTTGCTGCATCTTTAGCTATGACTGCATGTAGCAAAAAAGAAGAAGCTGCACCAGCTGCTGCCTCTACCACTGCTTCAACTACAGTTGCTTCATCAACTACTACCACTGTTGAAGCTTCTGCACCAGCAGTAACTGCATCTGCTGCAACTGTTAACGCTTCTACTGTTGTAGTAGAAACTGCATCTGCTGCTGCACCAGCTTCAGCTGCTGCTGACGCTGCTAACAAAGTTGCTGATGCTGCCGCTTCTGCTGCTGCAACTGTTGCTGACGCTTCTGCATCTGCTGCAAAATAATCAGTTTTTTAAACTGAACAAAAAGGAAACCCAAGCGGTTTCCTTTTTTTATGCTTAAAAATTTTATGAGTAAAGATTTTGTAGGGCATAAAATTTTTAACATTATTTAGATATTAAAAAATTTAGACACTAAAAAAGTGGGTCAATTGCCCACTTTTTTAGCTACATGGCTTTTTTAGCCAGCTGATTTTTTAGCTAAGTGGCTTTTTAGCTAAGTGGCTTTATTGTTTAACAGGTGTAGCTGGCATAAACTGGGCTTGGTTGACATCCGTGCCGTTGGCTTGATGCTGCGTTTTTAGTGATTTTGCCACTTCAGGCGGCATGTAATTCTCATCATGCTTTGCTAATACTTCGCTTGCTACAAAGGTATTGCCTTCAAGCGAACCTGTGGCTACCACGCCCGAACCTTCGGCGAATAAATCTGGCAAAATGCCTTTATAAGATACCGGTACGGTGGATTTAAAATCGGTGATTTTAAATTTGACATTGAGTGGGTCCGTGCTATCTCGCTCAACACTACCGCGCACGACCATGCCCCCTGCTCGGATACGAGTATCTTCAGGTGCTTTGCCTTGACTAATGGCTGTGGGGTCAAAATAATAGTCAGTTTGTTGTCCTACCGCATAAATTACAAGAACGACGGCAATGATTGCGCCAAATAAGGTTGCCATCACCCACATTAATTTTTTTTGTCGTACTTTATTCATCGCTTTTTTTCATCTCACTTTTGATGAACCACACCCTATGGGGCTACTTGTCTATTATAACACTGATTAGGGCGATAGATATTATTATCCGCTGCCCTTAGCCGTACGCTGATGACGCTGTTGTTGGCGCGCCTGCTGGGTAGTGATATCTCGGTAGGTGGCTTTACGCTGACTACGACTAAAAAAGACGAGTGCGATAATGCCTAGTAAGGTCAGTAGCCAAGTTGACCATACATAACTACCATGCCCACCCATGGCGATAAACTCGGCAAAATTATGAAAATACGGGCTCATTGGTCACCTCAGGTTTGGATTTAGGTTTAAATAGTGGATTGGTACCATAGGATTGAAGCGATCGCTAGTTAAATGGCGATACTTTACGTCAATAAGCAGGCTTTAACGATAACGCTTTAGCGATATAGCCGTTTGCATTCATCAATCACCCACTGTTTGCTACTTTCACGTTGTAAAATCAAGGTATTGGTACGATAGATTGTCAGTGCAGCCACCAAAAAATAACTACCTAACATCATCAGCAACAACGGCATATACATATCAGGCGGCATTTTTGGACGCTCAGTTACGGTAAATGTCGAGCCTTGGTGTAGGGTGTTCCACCAGTTGACAGAATATTTGATAATCGGCAAATTAACCGCACCGACAATCGATAAAATCGCCGCCGCTTTACCACGACTGGCAGTATGCTCAAATGCGGCAAACAGTGCCATCACGCCTGCGTATAAAAACGCCAAAATCAGCATAGAAGTTAGACGCGCATCCCATACCCAGTATGTGCCCCAGGTAGGTTTTGCCCAAATCGAGCCTGTGAGTAGACTTAACACACAAAGAATAAAGCCAATCGGCGCAATCGCTTGGGCAACCAAATTGGCGGTTTTAATTTTCCACACCAAAAAAATCACTCCCAAAATTGCCATACCCAAATAAATTGACATGGCTAGACTGGCAGTGGGGACATGGATAAAGATAATGCGATAGCTATTGCCTTGTAAATAGTCGGGTGGCGCAAATGCCAAACCCCAGATGGCACCCACCGCCAATAGCAGCGCAGCAATGACAGCTAAGTATCTCACCCAAGGTGCAAAAATACGATAAAACTCTTTGGTGCCAACAGTTTTAAGAAATCCTTGCCAAAGGCGAGAAAAAAAGCCAGTTTTGCCAACGTTTGGGGTAATTTCTGCCATGGAATGCGCCTTGCTTTTTTTTCTAAAATGAATGTAAGCCATCAACAATAAGATATTTGTTCGCTTATTTTACTGGTATTTGGGGATTTTTTCATCTAAAAATCATCAGCTTAACCACGCCAGTTTTAATGAAAATGCAATCACGAAAGGCGTGACGATGACTGCCAAAATACTGCCCGCCAGTAATAGGGCTAAAATCGGATAACCGTTAAGCCCCATGGCAAATTGCCCCACTGCCCCCGTGGCAAAAATCAGCACAGGGAGCTGCATCGGTAACGAAATCAATGGCACCAACACCGCGCCGTTTTTTAGCGATAATGTCAAGCTACTGGCAATCGCTGATAAGCATAGCAAAATCGGACTGCCCACCAAAATCGACGCACTCAGGGCAATGGCTGCTTGGCTGGTCAAGCCAAAAAGCGGCATCGCTAAAAATGCGAGCAGACACACCATCCCCGCACTGGTCAGCCAATGCACGATGAGCCGTACCAGGACCCAAGTGGGAATCGAGGCACGAGCAACAACCAATTGCGCCAGTGTACCGTTATCGAGTGCTGGGCGAAATAAGTTTTCCATACCCATAATCAGTGACAATAACGCTGCAATCCATACCGCAGGCACGCCCAGTTGCTGCAGTAATTTTGGCTCGGTGCCCATCGCCAGGGGAAATAAGGTGATGATAATTAAAAACAACACCAGTGGATATAACCACTGCACTTTGTTTTGCTGTTTGATTTGCCATTCGCGTTGCCACAGGGCAGAAAAATCAATCATTACAGTTGCACCTAAACCATATACAAGGTTAAATCTAATTGCTTGTTGGCGACGGCGACAGTTTGGTGACTGGTCATGAGCACTGCCCCGCCGCGCTGAACGAATGTCTGCATCAAGTATTCAATTTTGGCAATCATATTGACATCAAGCGCGGTCAGCGGTTCATCAAGTAGCCAGCAAGGAAATTGCGCTACATACTCCAGCGCAAACAGCAAGCGTGCCAGACCCACGCGGCGCGTCTGCCCTGCCGAGAGTTGATAGCAGTTGATTTTCTCATAACCTGCTAACCCAACCCAATCGAGTGCTTGCTCAAGGGTGTCTGCGCTTGGTTTGATGCCATACAAGGCTAACAAAAATCGCAAATTTTGCTCAACGGTGAGTTGCAAATGAATGCCCAATTGGTGCGCCACATAAAATGGCTGCACAGGTAATCCTGCCTTGCCCTGCCAGCTGATATCACCGGTCAACACAGGAATCAACCCTGCAAGCTGCATCAAAAATGTGGTTTTGCCGGTGCCATTTTCACCCACCAAATGACAAATATCGCCACGGTTTAGCACCAAATTCACCGCTTCACACAGCGGAAATTCGCCACGTTGTATGGTGACGTTTTGACAGGTTAGCAGCGAACTGGTCGCCGAGATAGGTATAGCAGTGGGTGTTGGATTTGGCATAGCATTGATTAAAATTTGCAAGTCATTAAATAGATAACAGATTAAATTGATAAATCACAGCCCTATACCCATTGTATAGATAATTGGCTAAAGTTGTGTAGAACGCTTATTATATACTAACTTGCGACAGGTCTTTGCTATTATCAATATAAAGTATCCATATAAAGCTTGGTGATAGCGTCAAAGTTTTGCCAACCTGTTTGTTAACTTTTTTGTTTTTTAACTGTTATGCTTTTCGTTTTTCTTTCTATGTTTAGCTATTTCTTCTTGGGTAAGTGAAATCAATGTCCAAAAATCCGAAGCGTTTATGGCAACGCCTAAAACTGTTCTTTACTGCTGAAAAATCAGCGCCGTTCCCTGTAGCCGATAAAACAACTGACCCTAGTCAGTGTGCTGAGACAAACGAGCATACTGATGCTACTAGCTATCAGCCTTTTGCCGAAAATCAAATCAATCTAGCGTTTGATGAACATAGCGATTCACAAGATGAATCGCTTTTAGCCAGTGAGTCGCCCGAGTCAGATGACGAATTAGAGCTACAACCGATTACCCCCGATGACATAGAGCATATCTTAGCCAGTATGGGTTATCAATTTATGTATCACCCTGCCAGCGAACAAGATGAGCAAAGTATTCATCATTATACGATGCAAGTGTCAGATAAAGAGCGGCATTGGGGTTGTATGATTCGTTTTTTTAGTGAGCAGCAATTGATTGCGGTGTACAGTGTTTATCCTACGGCTATTGCTGAAGCCAATCGCCCTGAGATGCTCGCCATGTTGGCTTATCTGAATTATGATTTGATGATTGGCAATTTGGAAATGGATGTAATGGACGGCGAGCTGCGCTTTAAGACGTCGCTTGATTTGGAGGTGACGGGGGTGAGCGAGCTAATTATGAGTTATTTGCTACAGAGTAATTTCTCGTTGTTTTCACGGCTGTATGACACCATTAGCGAGATGATTGAGCAGCCGCACACTACGCATGATTTGCAAGGTGCTGTAGACAAGCTGATTGACTCTCAGCAAGCCCGCAATTTTTTCTTGGCGTCTGATGCCATTCAATAATACGCGTTCGATATAAAAAAAGGCGGTGACATTCATTCATCGCCTTTTTTATGACATAGTAAAAGCTGCTACAACATGGCAGCGACTTCCGCGCCTTCGCGAATGGCACGTTTGGCGTCCAATTCGCCTGCCAATTTTGCCCCACCAATCAAGTGATATTGCGCTGTCAAGTCATCACCCACCGTAGGCATTAAGTGATTAACCGATTCTTGCCCCGCGCAGATAACGATACTATCAACGCGCAATAATTGGCTATGACCGTCTGGGTTAGTAATCCAAATGCCTTCATTGGTAATTTTCTCATAGCCAATGCCGCTCACCTGTTTGACGCCATGCTTGTTAATATGAGCACGGTGCACCCAGCCTGAGGTTTTATTGAGACCTGCCCCCAAGCGACCTTTTTTACGCTGCATCAAATACACTTCACGGGTTGGGGTAATAGGCTCTGGTTTTACCAGTCCACCTTCAGTTTCATAGTGTGGGTTGGTGTCTACACCCCACTCACGTTTCCATGATTCCACGCTTTGCGGATGCGGTTGATAAATCACGTTGCCTTGCGCATCTTTTTCAAACGGTTTCACATGGGTGGAGGTCAAATATTCGCTAACATCAAAGCCAATACCGCCTGCACCGATCACCGCGACTCGCTTACCTGCAACTTTTTGACCCGATAGCAACTCGGCATAGCTCATCACTTGCGGCAAATCCACCCCTTCAAAGTCAAGCGCCCGTGGCACAACGCCTGTGGCAATAATCACATCATCAAACCGACCTGACTCTAGTTCCTCTTTGCTTACTTTATGATTGAGTTTGAGCTCAATGTCTAAACTGTCCACCAAATTGGTAAAATAGCGGATGGTTTCAAAGAACTCTTCTTTACCTGGAATCACTTTGGCATAGTTAAACTGCCCGCCGATTTTATCCTGTGCTTCAAACAAGGTGACCTGATGACCGCGTTTGGCGGCGACGGTCGCTGCTGATAAGCCTGCCATGCCTGCGCCCACTACGGCAATTTTTTTGGCTTTTTTGGCAGGTTTATACACCAGTTCAGTTTCATAACAGGCTTGGGGATTGACCAGACAGGTTGAGCGTTGGTTCTCAAATGTATGGTCTAGACATGCTTGGTTACAGCCAATACAGGTATTAATTAAGTCAGTTTGTCCTAAACTGGCTTTTGCCACCCAGTCTGGGTCTGCCAAGAACGGACGCGCCATTTGTACCAAGTCAGCTTGGTTCTCTGCTAGCAGCTGTTCGGCAGTCTCTGGCATATTGACACGGTTGGCAGCAATCACAGGAATAGTCACGTGGCGTTTGACTTCAGCAATCACATCGGCAAACGCTGCGCGTGGTACCGACGTGACGATGGTCGGGATACGCGCTTCATGCCAGCCAATCCCCGTATTTATTATGGTCACGCCGGCTTTTTCGATGGCTTTGGCGATGGTAATGACTTCATCCATGGTGTTGCCATCGGGCACCAAGTCAATCATCGACAAACGGAAGGTGATAATAAACGCTTCTCCCACCGCCTCGCGTACCGCTTTGATGACTTCAAGGGCAAAACGCATACGGTTTTCTAGACTGCCACCCCATTGGTCGGTGCGCTGATTGACGTGATTGCTTAAAAACTGATTGAGTAAATAGCCTTCTGAACCCATGATTTCGACGCCATCATAGCCCGCCATTTGTGCAAGTTTGGCAGTTTTGGCATAGTCTTTAATGGTCGCCAAAATATTTTTTTCACTCATTTGACGAGGTTTAAAGGGTGAAATAGGCGACTTGATGGCACTGGCTGATACTGCCAATGGATGATAACCATAGCGACCGCTGTGCAGAATTTGCAAGATGATTTTGCAGTCATATTGGTGTACAGCTTTGGTGACTTTACGATGATTGACTACATCGCCTTTGTGATTGAGCGTCCCGCCTGCCGGCACTAACCAACCTTCATGATTGGGCGAGATACCGCCCGTGATCATCATGGCAACTCCCCCTTTGGCGCGCTCGGCAAAATAAGCGGCTAGCTTTGGATAGTTAAAGAACCGATCTTCAAGCCCTGTGTGCATCGAGCCCATCACAATACGATTTTTTAACGTAGTAAATCCTAAATCCAGGGGTTCAAAAATATGCGGATAATGGGTGTTATGAGTAGATATCTGGCTGTTATTTGACATAAATAATCCTTGGCAGTAATTTCCTTTCACTATTTGGTCACATTAAGGAACTAATCTTGTCATTTTGTAAATGAGTTCGTTATCATAATCAATTCGTCAATGTGGTCACTTGATGTAGCTGTATCAACATACCTCAAGCATACATCAAACCAAAAATAGGTCAACCTATTATAAATAGTCATCTTTGAAAGCATAAGGCAAATTTTGTCCCGATGAGTCTACAAAAAAATCATGCTTATTTTTGCGACAATGTTAATATCACGCTAGGATAAAAGTACAACAGGAGGGAAATTACTGTGAAAAGAATGATTGTTAGCACGTCCACGTCTTGTCTAGACGACCTCGGCATTCCAGACAATGTCAAAATGTTGCCGATGAATATCCATATGGGCGGTGCCAATTATCTAGATGGACAAGACCTAAGCCTAGACAGGCTATCGCGTGTTCTACTCGATAACCCTAATATCGACATCAGTACCTCAGCACCCACTGAAAATCAGCTCATTGAATTCTTTTATCAACTCATCAAAGAAGACGTGCAAGAAGTTTTAATCATCTGTTTATCCTCTTCTTTAAGCCAAACCTACAACAACTTGCTCAATATCAGCTCGATGTTTAGTCATCGCATGAAAATTTATATCTATGATTCACGCACGATTTCACATGGCGAAGCGGTTCTTGTACAAGAAGCCTCACGTTTACTCAAACAAGGCACAGAAATCCCTCAAATCATCACCGAAATCAACCGCCTGCGCGATAAAATCCATATCTATTTGGCAGTTGATAACCTTAAAGGTATGATTCGTACCAAGCGTATTTCAGCCCCAGTCGGCTTTTTCGCCAATTTATTTGGTATTAAACCGATTGTAAAAATGGAAGACTCAGGTCAAATGGTCGCCTTTGAAAAGGTGCGCAGTTTTGAAAAATGTATTGAGCGACTCGCCGATGCTGCCATCAACGCCGCCAATGGTAAAAAAGGTACAATGTATGTGATCAGCGGTAATTTAAACCCTCATACCAAGTCACTGCTTAACTATTTATCGTCACGCGGTTATGCTAAAACCGAAGTTCTTCCTGCCGCCAGTGTCTCTATAGCAAATATCGGTGTGTTCACACTTGGCTGCGTATTTGTCGAAGACTAAACCCTGACGGAGTTTTGCTAGCTTATAAAATAACAGGCGGGGCTGTCTGTTTTTGTCATTTTTTATATTTATCAAAAAGCAGATTGATATATAGGATTTGGTCAAGATCCTTGTTATGATAAAGGCGTTTATTTATTAACTACAGGGACGTCGTTATGCCAAACTTCCATACAGGGCTGGAAAAAAATCCTGCCAACTATACTCCGCTTACACCCATTGATTTTATTGAGCGTACTGCTAGCATCTATCCCGATCAAACGGCGATTGTGTATAAAGATTATGAGCACAATGACCTACGGCAAAGTTGGGGCGAAACCTATAATCGCTGCCGCAAAATGTCGGATGCCCTAAAAAAACTGGGCATCGATAAAGACGATACTGTTGCAGTGCTACTGCCCAATACCCCACCTATGGTTGAGGTCGCGTTTGGCGTACCGATGTCTGGTGGTGTGCTATGTACCTTAAATACGCGTTTGGACATCAATGCCTTGGTATTTTGCCTACAGCACAGTGAAGCTAAAGTATTGATTGTCGATACTGAGTTTGAACAGCATATTGCGCTGGTTCAAGAGTCATTTCCTAACTTAATTATCATTCATGCCACCGACCCTGCGGTCACGCCCACTGAACAATTTGGCAACATGACCTATGAAGAATTGATCGCCTCAGGAACCGATTTAGACAACTGGGAAAAACCCACTGATGAATGGGACGCCATCGCGCTCAACTACACATCAGGTACCACAGGTATCCCAAAAGGCGTGGTGTATCACCATCGTGGTGCCACCTTAAATGCCGTCTCTAATATTTTAGATTGGGATATGCCAAAGCACCCTGTGTATTTATGGACGCTCCCCTTGTTTCATTGTAATGGCTGGAGCTTTCCTTGGAGCATTGGCGAGCGTGCGGGTACCAATGTGTGCTTACGCAAAATTGATGCTGATTTGATTTTACGGTTGATTGCCGATGAAAAAGTCACCCATTATAGCGCAGCGCCTATCGTGCACAACATGATTGCCAATGGCAATGAAGCGCTCAAAAAAGCCATCAAACATGAAGTACGTTGTAATGTCGCAGGCGCACCACCGCCTGAGTCTTTGCTCGCCAAAATGGAAGAAATGGGCTTTAAAATCACCCACGTGTACGGTTTGACAGAAGTATATGGTCCCGTCACCCTGTGTGTTGAGCGCCCAGAATGGGATGATTTGACTGTCAGTGAACGCGCGCAAAAAAAATCCCGCCAAGGCATGAACTCACATCTGCTAGCGGGGTTTGATGTATTCAAACAAGGCACCACTACCCCTGTTGCAGCCGATGGTAGCGAAATTGGTGAGATTGCTATCCGCGGCAATATGGTGATGAAAGGCTATTTAAAAAACCGCAAAGCCACCGCAGAAGCCTTTAACGGCGGCTGGTTTAAGACCGGTGACTTGGGCGTCAAATACCCAGATGGTTACATCAAAATTATGGATCGGCTCAAAGACATCATCATCTCGGGCGGCGAGAATATTTCAAGTATCGAAGTAGAAAACGTACTGTATCGTATGCCAGAAGTGGAAAGCTGTGGGGTGGTTGCTGCTCCTCATGACAAATGGGGTGAAGCACCGGTAGCCTTTATTGAAATCCGCGAAGGCTCGACGCTAGATCGGGAAGACATCATTGCCCATTGCCGTAAATATTTGGCAGGTTTCCAAGTGCCCAAACATATTATTTTTGCGCAAATCCCAAAAACCTCGACAGGTAAAGTGCAAAAATTTGAGCTACGTCAAGCGGCGCGTTCACTGGCGCATGAAGAAGCAAAAATCACTCACCATCATCCGCAAAGCTATTTGGCAGCGACAGCCGACTCCAATCCCAGCACTGCCATACCTAGCAACACCCAAACCCTACCCAAAGATTCACCAGAAGATGAGGCACACTAAGGCTCAATATTGGCGACTCGCATTGCATATCCTCACTTTGTTAGTGGGGATTTTTGTTGCAACTTATAGCTTGAAAACACCCAAAAAACACCCATTTATATAGAGATTTTCTCATGTTATTTTTAATTAATTATTAACAATTATAAGCGACAATATATGTCGTATATCAGTGATTTAACCCTATAATTTTTCGTATATTTTGTTATTATAGCCTTATCAATTCACTTCTTTTTTAACTTATCCCTGCTTTTAAATTTTTCCCTTTTTTATTAACCTTTTTTATAACAAGGAGTCCTTATGGACGACAATAAAGCCAAAGCTTTAACTGCCGCTTTATCACAAATTGAAAAACAATTTGGTAAAAATACCATCATGCGCCTAGGTGATGAGTCAGCAAAAATCAACGTGGATGTAGTCTCCACAGGCTCATTGGGTTTGGATATTGCACTGGGCATTGGCGGTTTGCCAAAGGGTCGTATCGTCGAAATTTATGGTCCTGAAAGTTCGGGTAAAACTACTTTGACCTTGCAAGCAATCGCCCAATGTCAAAAGCAAGGCGGTACCTGTGCTTTTATCGATGCTGAGCATGCGCTAGACCCTATTTATGCCAAAAAATTGGGCGTTGATGTCGATGCTTTACTTGTCACGCAGCCTGACAACGGTGAACAAGCGCTTGAAATCGCCGATATGCTAGTGCGCTCAGGTGCGGTGGATATGATTGTAGTTGACTCGGTCGCCGCGCTTACCCCACGTGCAGAGATTGAAGGCGAGATGGGCGACAGCCACATGGGTCTGCAAGCGCGCTTGATGAGCCAAGCGCTACGTAAAATCACCGGTAACGCCAAACGCTCTAACTGTATGGTGATATTCATTAACCAAATTCGTATGAAGATCGGTGTCATGTTTGGCTCGCCAGAAACCACAACGGGTGGTAACGCCCTTAAATTCTATGCGTCGGTTCGCTTGGACATTCGTCGTATTGGTGCAGTTAAAGAGGGTGAAAATATCGTCGGTTCTGAGACCCGTGTTAAAGTCATCAAAAATAAACTGGCGCCGCCGTTTCGCCAAGCAGAATTTGACATCATGTATGGGACAGGTACCAATCATTTAGGTGAAGTGGTTGACTTGGGTGTCGATATTGATGCGGTCAAAAAATCGGGCGCTTGGTACAGCTACAACGACAGTAAAATTGGTCAAGGTAAAGCCAACGCCATTAGATTCTTGGAAGAAAACCCACAAATCGCCCAAGAGATTGAAGCCAAAGTGCGCGCTGCTAAGCTTGGTAATGTCGAACCTGTGCCAGAAGAAGCGCATGACGTTGAACCCCCTGAGTTTGTCGAAGGTATGCAATAACTACTTAGCTAACCAAAACCCTAGTTTTTACTGGGGTTTTTGTTTTTAAACCGTTCAACTTGTTCCCCCGCCTGTTAGCTTTTTTTAGTCACGGTTAAAACTGCTATGCCAGATCCTAAATCCTTGTTAGAAACTATCGAAAATCAGTTAATGACTGATGAACAACGCCAAGCTTACCATGACAAACTTAAAGCCGAGAGCTACATGCGTTGGCTGGCGTTTTATTATCTTGGGCGGCGTGAGCAGTCTAAAAAAGAGCTGCGGGACAAACTACTGGCTAAAGGATGTGAAGCGGCGGCTATCGAAGCGCTTTTGAGCGAATTTGAAGCAGAAGGCTATCAAAGCGATGAGCGTATGACGTCTGCATTGATCAAAGAAGGTATTGGCAAGCAGCATGGCACTCAGCGGATTTTTCAAACGTTAAAAAAACATGGATTAACCACCGTCAATTCGGTCAGTGCGATTAATGCATGGATTGAGACGCACAATGATTTTTTTGAGGATTTATTACTCAATGATATCGAATCAGACACGGCGGATGACGACCCAGATGAGGCCTATGAAGTGGATTGGCTTGCCCAAGCGGTGGCAGCACGGGTACGAAAATACGGTGATGCCATCCCGACAGAGCCTAAAGAAAAAGCCCGTCAACTGCGATTTTTGCAATATCGGGGCTTTGCTGCTGATGTGTGTTTTGATGCCTTAAAGTATGACTTAACTACTCTAGCCAATCGCTAGGATGACGGCTATTTTTTTACCGCCAATTGGTCAAAAATTGCGCCATCTTTAAAAAACTTGCTCATAATCTCATCCCAACTGCCAAAAACTTGATTTGGCTCAAAGGTGGCAATTGCAGGAAATTGGCTTTGGTATTTTGCCAAAGTCGCCGCATCCACAGGGCGCAAATAATTCTTGGCCATAATCTCTTGGGCAGGCGCATCCCACAAACCTTTTAAATAGGCTTTTGCCAATTCAGTGGTACCTTTTTTCTCGGTAACGGCATTCACCACAGCGACAGGGTTGTTAATCTTGACCGAATAACTGGGATAAATAATCTGTAAATTTTTATCGGCAAATTCTTTTTTGGTGATTTGTGCTTCATTCTCTGTGGTAATCAGCACATCGCCAATTTCTCGTTGTAAAAAGCTTGTTGTCGCTGCCCTTGCACCACTGTCATACACTGCCACATTGCTTAAAATTTGCTTCACCAGCGCTTTGGTTTTGGCTTCGTCATTATTGAAGTGGTGCAAGCCATATCCATACGCCCCCAAGAAACCATATCGCGCTGTACCACTGGTTTTTGGATTGGCAATCACGATACTGACACCGGGTTTTGCCAAGTCATCCCAGTCTTTGATTTGCTTGGGGTTGTTGTTGCGAACTAGTAGTACCATGGTGCTAGTATAAGGTACCGCGTTATTGGGAAACGCTTGTTGCCAGTTTTTATCCACCAAGCCTTTTTTCACCAGCAGTTCTATATCTGAGGTTTGGTTCATGGTCACCACATCCGCTTTAAGTCCATTGGCCACGCTCAAGGCTTGTTTACTTGAGCCGCCATGCGACTGCTGGATAGTGACAGCTTGTTTTTGCTGCCCCGTAAAAATCGGGTTGTATTCTTTATACAACTCGCGGGACACGTCGTAAGATACGTTTAGCAAAGATACACCATTGCCGTTAGCGGCTGAAGCGCTGGCTGCACTCTCGTTTTTGGGCGGGGCTTTTTGGCAGGCAGTTAAGCTTGCCACTGCCATCACTGAAATACCCGCTAATGTAAAGATTTTACCTTTAGAGTAAATACGAGTATTGAATGGGTGGTTTTGGGTCGCGTTTGTCATGTTTTCCTCATAAGTTTTCAAAGTGCCAAGCTAAACATCCAATGGCTTAATGATTGAAAATATAGTAAGGATTTTTAATTATACTTTCTTGGAATATTTAATACTTTCATTATTCCTTAGTTGAATAAAAAAGCCCGTAATGTATACGGGCTTTGAAAGTACAATCCTGCTATTAAAATTTTAAAAACGGGTTTTAAATTTTGGCGCAACTGGATTGGCTTGACCGTTAACTGTCGTAGTATTTGCGCCTGCTTGGTTGTTTTGTCCGAATAATGGACCACCGCCACCGCCCATGCCTTTGGTCAACCCTTGCACCGCTTTCATCATTTTGCTGATGCCCGATGGGTCAGATAGCATTTTCATCATTTTTGCCATTTGCTTGTGCTGCTTTAACAGCTGATTGACGTGCTGTACGTCTTTACCCGCGCCTGCCGCGATACGGCGTTTACGGCTTGGGTTGATTTTATCGGGGTTTTTACGTTCAAACGGGGTCATTGAATGAATGAGCGCTTCCATTTCTTTGACCTTTTCTTCTGGTTTGGCATCTGATACCGCTTTTTGGACATCCGCACCGCTCATGCCTGGCATTTTATCCAAAAAGCCCGCCATGCCGCCCAAGTTCTTCATTTGTTGGAATTGGGTTAGCAAATCCTCAAGGTCAAACTCGCCGCCTTTTTGGATTTTTTTCGCCATTTTTTCCGCTTTTTCGCGGTCAATTTTTTGCTCGACTTCTTCGACCAGTGACAACACGTCACCCATGCCCAAGATACGCTGTGCCACACGCTCAGGGTGGAAGGGCTCAAGCGCATCAAGTTTTTCACCACGACCCAAGAATTTGATCGGTTTGCCAGTGATGGCACGTACCGATAACGCCGCACCACCGCGCGCATCGCCGTCAGTCTTGGTCAAAATCACGCCAGTCAAAGGCAGCGCATCATTAAAGGCTTTTGCAGTATTTGCCGCATCTTGACCGGTCATTGAGTCAACGACAAACAAGGTTTCTGACGGAGTGACCGCTGCGGTTAAGGCTTTGATTTCGTCCATCATGGCTTCGTCAATATGCAGACGACCTGCGGTATCGATAATCAAAATATCTTGAAACTGTACTTTGGCTTGTTCGATGGCACGTTTGGCGATATCAATTGGGTTTTGGTCAGCACTCGATGGCACAAAATTGGCTTTAACTTGCTCAGCAACTTGCTCAAGCTGCTTGATTGCCGCGGGGCGATAGACGTCCGCAGAGACTAGCATGACTTTTTTCTTATGGCGCTCTTGCAGATATTTGGCAAGTTTACCGGCTGTGGTGGTTTTGCCCGCCCCTTGCAATCCCGCTAGTAGATAGACAACAGGTGGTTTGCCTGTCATTTCAAGTGATTGGTTAGCACTACCCATCATCTCGGTCAGCTCGTCATAGACGATTTTAACAAAGGCTTGACCTGGGGCGAGTTCTTTAAGGACTTCTTGACCTAGGGCTTTGTCTTTTACCCGTGACACAAAATCGCGCGTCACTGGCAAGGCGACATCAGCTTCTAGTAGTGCCATACGCACTTCACGCAAGGTGTCTTTGATGTTGTCTTCAGTTAGCTGCCCTGTACCAGAGATACTACGTAAACTCGTCGACAGGCGTTCGGTTAAGGTTTCAAACATATAATTTCTCTAATCTATTGCTATCAATTTTATAATCTGACTATTTTATGCTAAATTAGCTAAAACTGCTAATATAATACCGATAAAATCGCGATTTGTTGCATGGCTCATGCTAGTATAACCATCGCATTTTGCACGTATTTGATGATTTTTGATGAGGCTAGGGTGTTTGTAATCTTTGTACTTGCGTTAGTCTGTTATGGCTTAACTACCATTTATTTGATGTGGGCAGTTACGCAACAAAAGCCCATCCATAAAGGCATGGTGCTTGGGCAATTGCTGATTGGGTTATTGGGTCATGCGGTGGTGTTATATCCTGATATCATTACCCAAGGCGGTCTAAACTTTAATATTTTTAATGTCGTGTCGTTGACGACATTGTTTATGCTGTTATTTTATTGGGGATTTTGTCTTTATCGCCAAATTTTGCCGCTTGGGATTTTGGCAACGCCGTTGGCATTCTTGGGCATGATGATTGGTTTTTTTGGCGATGCACCCTATCACCCGCTATCAACCATCAGTCCTATCTTACAAGCCCATATCATCGTGTCTTTGGCTGCCTATTCGGTACTATTTATGGCAGCGATTGCCGCGATTATGCTGCGGCTACAAATCAGCGAACTCAAACGTCAAACCTTTCACCGTGTCTGGGTCGATAAACTACCCTCACTACAAAGTATGGAAGCGTTGCTGTTTGATATGATTACTGTGGGTTTTACGCTATTGTCGATTTCGCTGTTGTTGGGCTTTATTGATACGACCAATTTACTGGCGCAGCATTTGGTACACAAGACTGTGTTTAGTCTGTTGTCTTGGTTGGTGTTTGGGGTGCTATTGGTTGGACATTGGCGCTTTGGCTGGCGAGGTCAACGCGCCGCCAATATGACGCTATATGGTGTGATTTTGCTTGGCTTGGCGTTTATCGGGACGAAGTTTGTGTTGGAGCTGATTTTAAATAAATAAAAACCCCAATTTTATCACTAAAACTGGGGTAAACTGCTGCTAAACCAAGTAGCCGCTAAACTAAGTAATAAGTAAGCTACTAAACTAACTATTAACTAATTAGCCAATTTTGATTGTACATAGCTGATAGCACTTTGCACCGTGGTCAATTGTGCGCTGTCTTCATCAGGAATGGTAATACCAAATTCGTTTTCAAAAGACATCACCAATTCAACAAGATCAAGTGAATCTGCACCGAGGTCATCCATGAATGAAGATTCATTTTTGATGTCTTCTGCATTCACGCCTAATTGCTCAGCTACTGCGGCTTTTACTTTTTGTTCGATTTCGTTACTCATGCTTCTCTCCTTGCATTGGGGTATATGATATATCGAGTAAACTACATATTAGAGCATATTATCATGCTCATTGCCTATTTCAAAATAAAATAATGCAACCTGTTACTATTTCAAAAACTATATTTTAAGTTCAAAAACTGCATTCTAAGGCCCGTTAGGTTGGTGTTTGGCAGGCTAATCCATTTACATGTACATTCCGCCATTGACGTCAAGCACGGTGCCGGTAATATAACCCGCTTCTTCACTTGCCAAGAAATTTACCGCAGCGGCGATGTCTTCAGGTTTGCCCAGTCTGGCTAGCGAAACGGCATTAAGCATGGATTGAATCAATGCTTCATCAAGCTCGCTAGTCATGTCAGTGTCGATAAAGCCTGGTGCCACGCAGTTGACGGTGATTTGGCGTGACCCAATCTCCCGAGCCAGTGAGCGGGTAAACCCTTCAATGCCTGCTTTGCTTGCCGTATAGTTGGTTTGTCCGGCATTGCCCATCGCTGCGACTACGGAGGTAATATTAATAATACGACCTTGCCGCGCTTTCATCATGCCTTTTATGGCGCGTTTACTGGTACGAAATACCGAGGTCAAATTCACGTCGAGCACGCGCTCCCAGGCATTGTCGTCCATACGCATGAGCAGACCATCTTGGGTAATACCGGCATTGTTGACTAGTACCTGTACATTGCCAAATTCTTTTTCAATGCTATCAAATAACTGGTTGATTTGCTCGGCATCTTGCACATTGAGCACACGACCCGCGCCACCCAATTCCTGTAGGTAATCATTGACTGCCGCTGCGCCTTTTTCACTGGTAGCAGTGCCGATGACAAGATAGCCTTCATTTGCCAGACGTTTGGCAATTGCTTGACCAATCCCACGGCTAGCGCCCGTCACTAATGCAATACGTTGAGTCATATACTTCCTTGGTTTTTTTATTGGGCTGATAATTGTTGTTTTATATTGTCTAGTTTGGCAACTGTATCGGTCGCTAGTGTGTTAATTTTCTGCGCTTGGCGTTTGGCTAGTCCTGTCAGCACGCTACCGCTACCACATTCGATTTGTAAGCTGATTTGTTCGTCTGCTAAATTATTCTCAATAGTCGACCATAGCACAGGCATATTGAGCTGCTCAATCAAGGCTTGTTTGATTGCGGTGACATCGGTTTCTACCCGTGCATGGCGATTTTGTATCACAGGAATGCTGGGTGGGTTAAATGTCACGTTTTCCAATTCTGCGGCAAGCTTATCGGTGGCAGGCGTCATCAGCTGGCAATGTGACGGTACACTAACTTTTAGCGGCATGCTTTTTTTACCGAGTGAAGCGATTTTCTCTGACGCTAAATCCACGCCTGCCACATTACCTGCAATCACCACTTGCCCTGGCGCGTTAAAATTGGCTGGACTGACTACTGCCTGCGTATGTTCCGCTACCACAGCATCACATACTTGTTGCACATCTTCATCAGGCAGACCTAAAATCGCTGCCATTTTACCTGTTTGTGATTGCATGGCGGCGCTCATATACTGACCGCGTTGATGCACCAGCTTTACAGCATCTGCCAAACTCAATACCCCAGCGGCACACAGCGCACTGTATTCACCCAGTGAATGCCCGGCAACATATGCCGGCTGTAAATCAAGCTCATCGCGCAGCACCCGCCAAATCGCCATACTAGCGGTCAATAGTGCAGGTTGGGTATACGTGGTATCATCCAAAGACGCGGCACCTGATGCCCCTTGGCATATCGCCCACAAGTCAAATCCAAGCGCCTTTGAGGCTTCATCAAACGTTGCTTTGACAGTAGGATACTGGGCTGCCCAATCGTGTAGCATGCCCACACTCTGCGAGCCTTGTCCTGGAAAAATCACAGCATATTTTATAGAGTCTACATCGTGTTGTGATGAAGTGGCTGGTTGATTTGCGCTGGTTTGGCTTTGCATTGGGTTATCCATAATTTCCTAACTTACTATATTGTAATGCTTATCTTGTACTGCTTAGGTTGTATTGCGTCTACTAGACCGCTAAAAAACACGGTTAAAAAAATTTGCTGGGGCGATTTTTTGGTCGATTACTTTACCAAAAGTTATCAGCAAAATCAAAATGGCGTCAGTAGCTTGGATTGATGTTATAGGCTTATCAAACTTGGCTGGCAATAATATAACTTACTATCCAGCCAGCAGGCAAAAGTAAGCCAGCAAATTTATGTGTACAATTGTACTCTGATTATTATGGCATATTGAAAAAAAAATTCTAGTTTTTTCTTTCGGGTATTTTTACATAAAAAACAAATAAAAAAAGGCTGATGAATTATCATCAGCCTTTTTGGTGCTTTGCCAATGCATACTAAGCTATGTCAAAGTACTGCATTTTGGGTTAATTATTCAGCAACGGCTGCTACTTTGAATAATTGACGACCACGGTAAAAACCGTCTTTGGTCGCATGGTGACGGATGTGTTTTTCACCGGTAGTTGCATCTACAGCAACAGCATTGATTGTGATGCGGTCGTGTGAACGACGCATATCACGGCGTGAACGGCTTTTACGGTTTTGTTGAACAGCCATGAGGTTAGCTCCTGTGCTTCTCGCTATTAAAACATCGTTCCCTTAACCTCATTACATCATCATGCAAACAACTTGACATCGATATTTGGCATGGATATAAGGCAAACTATTGGAACAGACAATCAGATAAATTTATAAACGCCATATTATACGTAAAAAAACCCATTTAGCAAAGCCTTAACCGACATTTAGTGGCAAGTTTTTGTTACTACGTGTATGACGGCGTATCTAATGGCGGGGTTGTTATTAACTTTTTAGGCTTGCCAGTACCGCAAACGGATTTTCTTTTTCCGCCACTGCCTCTGGCAACTCGCCCACCTCAGTGACTGCCATTTCGCAGTCATCATGCTTGGGCGCTAATGGCAAATCCACCAATAACTCATCTTCAATCATTGGTAATAGCCACAGTTTATTGTCATCCGTTAGCTCATCAATCAGGATGATTTCTGTGCCTTCATCAAGCAATGCGACATGATTTTCATCTTCAAGTAGCGCAAGCTCACTATCAACAGCCAGACTCACTGCGACGGGATCTAGGCAGCGCTGGCAGGTTTGCCAAAGCACGCCCGTGGTGTTTAATTGCCAAAATACCACGTCCCCTTTTTTCCGAATATCTAGTATCACATCCAGTGGCTGATCGTTGTCATGATGTTCATCACCCAAGGCATAGATACGTAGCAAATCCTTGAGACTCACCTTGCCTTCCCAGTGATAATGGTTATCGTTGTTATGCTCCCAACGTGCCAAATCAATAAACTTGACCAAGCTGGCACTCGCGCCTATCTCACTGGTGGTGTTATTGCCGGTTTTGGATGAGGCAGTTGTTGGTACATCTTGCGATGATTGTGCTGGTACGTTTGATGAAGAATTTAGCGTCATTTCACCGCTCCTTTTAATTATGTTGCGTTGTAGTATAAAGCATACTGACGTCTATTGCATGGTAGCATGTTGTAGGCGTGATTTCCTAGTCGATGCAGGCTGTTAAATTGTATAATAGCAATTTTTATCAACCCTACTTTTGCTATGTCCACACACCTATCGCCAATATCTGCACAAATATCACCACGAGCCCTTGCTATTTTTCCCTTTATGACGCTGCCTTTTGTCAGTCAATTCGCGGTGGTGCCTGTATTAACCAATGATATGGACACAACGGTGATTGACCAACAAAGGGCGCAGTTAGCAATAAAGGTTAATTTTTTGCCCGCACTCGCCAATGTATCAAAGACAAAAAATTGCCCTTTGACTGACTATCAATGGGTATCGGTGGAAGCATTGCAAGTGCAATGGCTGATGGTTTGGTTCAAACGGTGGTTTTGCCATCGCGATACGATTTTGGTCAAAGGCGAGCATGAGCCTGAATATTTTGCCGCGACCGATACCGAGCCTGCCAAAATTGTTTTTGCGCATGGATTTTTTGCCAGTGCCTTGCATGAAATTAGCCACTGGTGTATGGCAGGTCAAAAACGCCGATTGCTCAATGACTTTGGCTACTGGTATGCGCCCGACGGACGTAATGAGCAGCAGCAGCAACAATTTGAACAAGTAGAAATCCTGCCGCAAGCGATTGAATGTTTATTGACGCTGGCTTGCAACAAACCCTTTAGCGTGTCTAAAGATAATTTGTTTGCTGATTTTGATACCAGTCAGAGCACTTTTGAAGCCGATGTACAAGCCCAAGCGGTGAAGTTTTGGCAAACGGGGCAAAAACTGTCAACCGATGCCAAAGTGTTGCTAAGCCAGTTAATCAAACTGCGCCCGCTACCATTGACCCCGTTTGATATCTCTCACAATTTTATCAAAGTTAATTTTTATCAAAGTTAATTAGGCCAATAAAAAAGGCAGTCATTGAACACTGCCTTTTTTTATTGCGCATGAAAACTATTGGGGATAACAAATTAATCTTCTTTATATTTTTCATGACAGGATTTACAGCTAGCGCCCAAATCGCCAAATTGGGTTTTGATGTCATCGACACTGGTTGCAGTCGCAGCGGCGGCATTAAGAGCACTGGCAGCGGTTTTAAATTTATCAATTTGTTGCTGGAACCCTGCAGGATCTCGCCAAATTTCATCTTTTGCTTCACCGCCTTTGGCTGTCTCTGGATAATGCACCCAAGGATTTTGGTTAAGTTTCTCGGCGGCGGCTTTGACTTGCGCGGCATCAAATTTGCTTGGATCTTTGATCATGGCACCAATGATTTGGTTGGTTTTTTTCCACTCTTTCATGATTCTTTCACGCGCTTTTTTGTGGTCTTCTGGCGTCATGTTGGGGTCAACTGCCGTGGTCGAGGTTGTCGTGGTACTTACCGTAGCGGTTGCCGTTGCACCATTGGCGCTAGCGGTAACTGTGGTAGCAGGCGCTGAAGCAGTAGTTGTGGTTGTGGTTTCTGTTTTTTTATTACAGCCTACCAGCGCCATCGCAACGATTAATGGGGTGGCAAATTTTAATGCAGTCGACATCGTCCTTTCCTTCCGTGTTTTTTTATATGAATTAAATAATGAATGTTATTATCAGCGTGTGGATTAATCATCTCTAAGGATTTTAACAAGTATTGGCAAAAAAATTATTATGATTTGGTAACTAAGCCTAACCACTGTGTGAGATAGGGTGTTGTTTTTTGATTAAGTGCTTTGTAGTTTGATTGCTTTGCCTTGGGTTTTGATTGGCTTACCTTGTAGGACGGCTTGGGCGATTTTGATATGTTTAGGGTCGTTAAAACCTCTGATACGATACAATGTTAGACCGTCAGCATTGTAGATGGTCATGCCATCGATGGTGGGTTCAACGCTATCGCTAGGCAACAACTGATAACTTGTGACTTTAGCACCTTGGTGATGGCTAAAACCTTGTTGGGTCAGTCGCAGTTCACCCCCTGTTAAAGTAGGTACTTCTTTTTTTCGGTTGAATGATTGCCACACAACACTTGCGATGATGGCTAGTAACATCATCAGCGAGCCGATAGCAACTGAGAGTATTTTAAATGCCATCAATAGCCCTACCCCGGCAATGACGATACCCACCCACAGTATTTGGGTCAATATGGTGGGTGTCACCGCTTGACTTTGCAAACCAATGGTAACGCCTGTGTCGGTGACTTTTAACATAATCATCTCTATGACAATTAAAAGGGCGTATGCGCTACGCCCTTACTAGCCTAGTCTGTTTTGTTAGGCTATTTTACCAACCTAGCACCGCTTGTTGTTCGGCAATCAGCTGTTTGATACCTTCTTCGGCAATCGCTAGCATTTCGTCCACTTGCGCACGGGTAAAAGGTTTCTCTTCGGCAGTGCCTTGAATCTCGATAAACTCGCCTTTTTGCGTCATCACGACGTTAAGATCTGTGTCACAGCTTGAGTCTTCGCTATAGTTCAAATCCAAGAGTACTTCACCGTTTTTTATACCCACAGATACGGCGGCCACCAAGCCTACCAAAGGATCGGCTTTGAGTTTTTTGGCGGCTTGCAATTTTTCTAATGCATCGACCAATGCCACAGCCGCACCGGTGATACTGGCAGTACGGGTACCGCCATCGGCTTGCAGCACGTCACAGTCGATATGGATGGTATTTTCCCCAAGCTTTTCAAGATCTACCATCGCCCGTAGGCTACGACCAATCAACCGCTGAATCTCTTGGGTACGACCTGATTGTTTACCTTTGGCAGCTTCGCGTTGGGTACGCTCGTGGGTCGCGCGTGGCAACATACCGTATTCAGCGGTAATCCAACCTTTACCTGTGCCTTTGAGCCAGCGCGGCACTTGGGTCTCAATACTGGCGGTACATAGCACTTTGGTATCACCATAGCTGACCAGCACGGCGCCTTCGGCATGTTTGGTAAAGTTACGCACAAAACTAATTGGGCGAAGTTGGTTGTTTTCACGATTATCGATACGCATAAGATTCCCTAAAAGACCGCCTTGACGGTTTGGTAGATAGTTTTTAAGCAATGGGCAAAAATTACAGTGGTTTTATGCTACCTTGCCAACCCAGTTTTAGCAAGACAATTCCGTCGGCAACATGGCAGGTTGCTATTCAAGCCCTTCACGTTTACGTAGCTCTTTACGTAAAATCTTACCAACATTGGACTTGGGCAGGCTATCGACAAACTCGACATAGCGGGGGCGTTTATAGCCACTTAAGTGCTGTTTACCAAACGCTAGTAGCTGCTCAGCGGTGACGCGGTTGTGTTTTCTGACCACAAATATTTTGGGCTCTTCACCGCGCGTCGCGCTTGGTACCCCAATCGCCACACACTCGAGTACATCGGCATGCTCGAGCATCACCGACTCAATCTCATTTGGGTAGACATTAAACCCTGACACCACAATCATGTCTTTTTTACGGTCAACGATTTTGATAAAACCGCGCTCATCAATGATGCCGATATCGCCCGTGCGCAAATAGCCTGTTGCGGTAAACGCATTAGCAGTCTCGACAGGTAGATTGCGATACCCCACCATCACTTGCGGGCCTTTGACGGCGATTTCTCCGCGTTCGCCAATGCGCACAGGTTGGTCGTTGTTGTCCAATAAGATGATGTCAGTGGCAGGGGTTGGCAGCCCGACTTTGTTGGTAAATTCTGCGATAGTTAATGGATTAAAGGTAATCACAGGCGCGGTTTCTGAAAGCCCATACCCTTCGATAATCGGCAGCCCTGTGATGGTGTGCCATTTTTTGGCAACACTGGGTAGGATTGCCATGCCGCCGCCAATGGTGGCTTTGAGTTGGGAAAAATCGAGCCTTCGAAATTCAGGCTGCTGTATCAAGGCGCTAAATAGCGTATTGACCCCCAAAATAAAATGCGGCGGTGTACGCCTTAGCGTATTAACCAGTTCATTGATATCACGTGGATTGGGCACGAGCCTTGATGCAAACCCACGATACAAAATAAAAACGCAGCAAATGGTGAATGAAAATACATGATACAGCGGCAACGATGCCAAAATGATATCTTCCTGCCCTTCTTCATCATACGCGCTGCGAATCAACGCATCGATTTGCAGCAAATTGGCAATCACATTGCCATGACTGAGCATCGCGCCTTTTGCCGTCCCTGTGGTACCACCGGTATATTGAATTAGTACGATATTCGATAACGTGAGAGTTGGGCGTTGATAAGCCTTGCTAGCGCCCGCTAATAAATGACTAAAATAAATCCAATTACCTTTGGGCGGCAAATCGGTGGTCGCTGAGACCAAATTGATTAATGCACCTTTGAGCTTACTTTTCAAATCGCCCAAACGACAGATGATTAAATGATGTAAATCGCGGTTAAGGTTATCGGCAATGTCTTTATAGGTATAAATAAATTTATCTAGTATAAACAATGCCTTGATATCGGCATCATTCATTTGGTGCTCAAGCTCGCGACTGGTGTAGGAAGGATTCATACTCACTAGCACCATGCCAGCACGGATGACGCCAAGGGTAATCACAGGATATTGCAAAATATTGGGCAACATCACGCCAATGGCATCGCCGACCTTGAGCCCTAACTGCTGCAGATAAATGGCAACTTTTAGACTCAGTTTATCTAGCTGCTCGTAAGTAATCTCTTGATCATCGCAATAATACGCCACTTGCCGCGCATGTTTGGCAAACCCCGCTTCTAAGATGTCAATCAGCGACGTTTGTTCATCTGGCATATCGATGGTACTACAGATGTTATAACGCTCGTAGCTAATCAGCCACGGTTGCTGATTTTCTTTCCATTCATACATCTCATGCATCGGGCGCTCATTAACTGGTGAAATAGCGTCATCCATAAACTCAGTATTGCTCATAACAGCCTATTGGTATCCCCAATTTTATAAGGTTAATTGGGCGCGATGCAATAAAAAACCCAACTAATCTGATATAGAAAAGCTGGGTTTTAGTAACAAGCGTTAGCTTACTTTTTTTCTTCAAGTTTACGCAGTTCTTTACGCAGAATTTTGCCAACGTTTGATTTTGGCAATTCATCCACAAACTCAACTTTACGGGGACGTTTATAACCCGTTAACTCGCTTCGCGCATATTGCAGCAACTCTTGCTCGGTGAGGCTTGGGTCTTTACGTACCACAAACGCTTTTGGTACTTCACCGCTTTTTTCGCTCGGTACCCCAATCACCCCGACTTCCAACACTTTAGGATGCGCCGCTAGCACCTCTTCAACTTCGTTTGGATAGACATTAAATCCTGATACCAAAATCATGTCTTTTTTACGGTCAACGATTTTGAAATAGCCTTGCTCATCAATGACAGCGATGTCACCGGTTTTGAAATAACCGTCTGCTGTCATAACTTCTGCAGTGGCTTCAGGACGCTGCCAGTAGCCTTTCATCACTTGTGGACCTTTAACTGCAATCTCACCACGCTCACCTGCTGCGACTTCATTGCCGTTGTCATCGAGCAGTTTGATGTCGGTGTTGGGCATCGGGATACCAATTTTGGCGCTAAATTGCTCTTGTGCCAAGGGGTTTAGGGTGGCAACGGGTGAAGTTTCGGACAAGCCGTAGCCTTCTAGGATATTGGTACCTGTAATACGTTTCCACTCTTCAGCGGTTGAAGGCAATACCGACATACCACCGCCTAGCGACAAACGCAATTTGCTGTGGTCTAATGCCCGAAAACCGGTGTGGTGCGCCAAACCATTAAATAATGTGTTCACCGCTGGGAAGAAGACTGGCTTATATTTTGCTAATTCTTTGACAAAGCTGTCCATATCGCGGGGATTTGGAATCAATACACCCGTAAAGCCCATATTCATACCGAGTAGCGCACAGGCAGTAAATGAGAAAATATGGTAAAGCGGTAAAGCAACGACGACGTACTCACCCACCATTTGATTGGGAAACACTTGTCTGGCAAACTCTTGGCACTGTAGCATATTGGATACCAAGTTGCTGTGGGTAAGCATCGCACCTTTGGCAACCCCTGTGGTGCCGCCAGTGTACTGTAGTACCGCAATATCACTGCCTTTGATACCTTCCGGGCGCTGATAGCGACTGGCAGAAGCTTGCTTGATAACACTCTTAAAGGTCACATGCCCGTCAATTTGCCAAGCTGGAATGGCTTTTTTGACATACTTGACCACGGTATTGACTAGCATACCTTTGAACGTACCCATCAAATCACCGATTGAACAGACAATGACATGATCAACCATTTTTTTGCCGATATCTTGATAGGTTTTAGCAAAGTTTTCAACGATAAATAACGCTTTGGCTTGCGAGTCTTCTAACTGATGCGCTAATTCATGAGCGGTGTATAAGGGGTTGACATTGACCAAGATAAAACCTGCGCGGATGATACCAATCATACACACTGGGTATTGCAAGATATTTGGCATCATCACTGCAACAGTATCGCCTTTTTGTAGACCCAATCCCTGCAAATACGCCGCGATTTGGCGGCTGTAAGTATCTAGCTGACGATAGGTCATGCTACTACCCATACACACAAAGGCATCACTACCATTGAATTGTTCGAAATTCTTTTCAAAAACATTCATTAGGTTAACTTCGTCACCGGGCATTTGCATGTTATAGTTCATGCCGTAATGCTCGTAAGTCTTTAACCAAGGTTTCTCATGATGATCGGTAAGCTTTGGCGCATGTGGCTGCGCTTCCATAGTATCGACGGGAGTATCGATAGGCGCATTGTATTGGGCATTGTTGTCAGGGGTTTGAGCTGAGGTGGTTGATTCATTCATGAGAAATGTTTTCCTTAGGTATGCGGTCTATCAGCGAATAGCATATTGATAATTAAAAGAATTTTTATAAAAAGGTCAATCCCACTACTAAAAATTATATTAAAAATCGCGGCCAAATGTACTATTAACATACTAAATATTTACTCAATTCTCAAGCCTATTCTCTGTACTTATGGGATGATAAAAATGATTTCGCGTCGAAATAGTTATCCATTATTTGACCGTTAAAGCAGCTACAGTGTCCAATTATCTTTAAAAGGCGTTTTTGCGACACATTTTGACGTGTAAAACTGAGCAAATTTGCCATGTCATGGATTAATACTTGTTTTTCTACTCCCAAGCTTTATGATATTTCCTCATACTTCTTATCTCTCTTTTGCACTTTCTTTCTTTTGCACTTTCTTTTATTTTTTGTCATTGATTAAGTAACCATTATGTCTGATACCCTTGTAGCAAAAACTACCAAAGCAAACGATTTGAACAACCCCACTCGCTCAGTCGCTGAATTTACCGAAAACGCGTATTTGAACTATGCGATGTACGTCATCATGGATCGGGCATTGCCACACATTGCCGACGGGTTAAAACCTGTGCAGCGCCGTATCGTGTATGCGATGAGCGAGCTTGGGCTCAAAAATACTGCCAAACCCAAAAAATCAGCGCGCACTATCGGTGACGTCATTGGTAAATACCATCCGCATGGCGACTCCGCCTGTTATGAAGCCATGGTATTGATGAGTCAGCCGTTTAGCTACCGTTATCCACTCATTAGCGGTCAAGGCAACTTCGGCTCGCCCGATGACCCAAAATCATTCGCTGCGATGCGCTATACCGAAGCCAAGCTATCGGCTTATGCCAATACTTTGCTAAACGAGCTCGGTCAAGGCACTGTCGATTGGCAAGACAACTTTGACGGCACCTTGCAAGAACCCGTCACCTTGCCTGCCCGTCTACCGAACATTTTGCTCAACGGCACAACCGGCATTGCGGTCGGTATGGCAACCGATATCCCGCCACATAACTTGTCTGAAGTGGTGAAAGGCTGCATCGCGCTACTTAAAAAACCCACGATGACGGAAAAAGAGCTGGCAAAGTACATCCCTGCCCCCGATTTGCCGACCAAAGCAGAAATCATCACCTCGCCTGAGGATTTGCTACAGCTATATAAAACGGGTCGTGGTAGCTACAAAATGCGCGCTACTTATCATGTCGATGACAAAGAAAAAAACTTAGTCATCATCGATGCGCTACCCTACCAAATCTCAGGCAATAAAATCATTGAGCAAATTGCCAATTTAATTAATGCCAAAAAACTGCCTTGGGTGACCGACATCCATGACGAATCCGACCACCAAAACGCTTGCCGTATCGTGCTTGAGCTGCGCTCCAACCGTGTTGATATCGAGCCGATGATGAGCCATTTGTTTGCCAGTACCGACCTTGAGAGTAATTACCGCGTTAATCTCAACATGATTGGCACCAATGGCAAACCCCAAGTCAAATCACTGCTCACCATTCTCACCGAATGGCTCTCTGTGCGCCGAGATACTGTCACGCGCCGTTTGCAATACCGCTTGGATAAAATCGAGCAGCGCCTTCATATCTTGGCAGGTTTGCTGATTGCCTATCTGCATATTGATGAAGTCATCCGTATCATCCGTGAGGAAGACGACCCAAAAGCAGAATTGATGACGCGCTATGATTTGACTGAAATCCAAGCCAACGCGATTTTGGACATTCGTCTGCGTCAATTGGCACGCCTTGAAGAAATTGAGCTCAAACGTGAACAAAGTGACCTAGAAGCAGAAAAAGCCCAAATCGAAGCATACTTGAACAACCCAGATAAATTGACGGGTTTAATGATTGAAGAGCTCACTGCCGATATGAAAGAGCATGGCGACAAACGCCAATCGCCGATTGTGGAACGCACGGAAGCCACCGCGCTTAAAGAAACTGACCTAGCCCCAAGCGAGCCTGTGACGGTCATCGTGTCAAAATCAGGCTGGATTCGCTCCGCCAAAGGTCACGATGTCGATGCCGTCAATATGAATTACCGTTCCGGCGATGCCTATCTTGCCCATGCGCAAGGCAAATCCAATGAAAAAGTCTATCTCATGGATAACACAGGTCGCAGCTATCGCCTCGATGCCCATACCTTACCCTCTGCGCGAGGACAAGGCGAGCCACTCACAAGCCTGCTAAAACCCACGGGCGGGGCAAGTTTTGTCAATGTACTGATGGGACAAGATGACAGTAAGCTCATCATGGCAAGCTCGCAAGGCTATGGCTTTATCAACACCTTTTCTGATCTTGATACCAACCAAAAAGCGGGCAAAAATGTGATTAATTTTGATGACGCCTTTAGTTTAATAACCCACCAAATCGGTGAGCAAGATACGCTAGTTGGCGTGGTCAGCTCGGCAGGGCATTTGCTGGTATACCCATTGACTGAGTTACCGATGATGAAAAAAGGCAAAGGCAATAAGCTAATTGATTTAAAAGACGGTGACAGCGTGGTCGCCATCACGACGTTTAGCGAAGGGGATAGTTTGTCATTGGACAGTGGTAAACGCACCTTGACGCTCAAACCGATGGATATTGCCAATTTTATGGGTACACGCGGTCGACGCGGGGCACTCTTGCCAAAAGGGTTTCAAAAGGTGAGTGCTATCAGCAAAGCTAGTTAATTAAGTTATAGCTGATTTAGTTCTAATTAATTTAGTTTTATCTCATTCGCTGTTGAATCAATGCCTTTTATTAAAGGCATTTTTTATGTTTATTTTTTGTGCTTAAAGTCTCGTAATAATTCAACACAAAAACCGCCTTTAACCGTTGGCAGAAAATCGCTATGCTCTGCCAACTTTCAATCAAAATCAAACTTTCTATGTACGACTCCGTATTCCAAGACATCAAAACCCATATCGTTAGCTTCACAGGCTTAGAGCGAGATGCCCTGCATATTTACGTCGGCATTGGGGTATTTCTTATCACAAGCCTACTTTTTAAAAATCATCGCTACCGTTGGCTTATCGCCTTATTTGTAGTGATTGCTGCTGCCAGCATGGGTGAAGTGCTAGACAGACATGACCAGCTTATAATTGACAAGCACTGGTACTGGCAAGGCAGTGTGCATGATATAGTAAACACCTGCTTTTTCCCCACCCTTTTTACCTTGATACTTACCTTTACCCATTTTTTTGAGCGAAACTTTGAGCGAAACATCGCCCAAGCTCATGGTTCAAAACGTTAATTGGCTATCAACCTTTAGCAAACTTTTGGTTCAATCTTGGCAAACTCAGCGATTCGGGGTAAAGTAACCTCATTTTTCACAGTATTTTTAACACCCTAGTATTTTTAAAATCAGAGTATTTTTAAAATCCCGGTACTTTTAAAATCAGAGTATTTTTAAAATTAGCTCTCTCGAATATATGGATAGCCAACCCCTTATGAATCCGCAATTACAACTTTTGCATCCTTATCCATTTGCCAAGATGGCAACCTTGCTACAAGGCATCACCCCAAACCCAGACTATGCCCCAATTAAACTGGGTATCGGTGAGCCGCAGCACACGCCGCCACAGTTTGTGTTAGACGTCATCAAAGACAATTTGGCTAAAATCCAAAATTACCCCACCACCAACGGTTTGCCCGAGCTGCGCCAAGCGATTGCCGATTGGGTACAGCGCCGTTTTCAGGTCAAACAATTAAATGCCGACACCCAAGTGTTACCTGTGATGGGTACACGTGAGGCGCTATTTAGTTTTGTGCAAGCGGCGTTTGACCGTGAGGATAGCAAACGACCTTACGTGGTGATGCCCAATCCGTTTTATCAGATTTATGAAGGTGCGACGCTGCTCGCTGGTGGACAGCCGTATTTTGTCAATTGTACCGCGGGCAATAACTTTGTCGGTGACTATGACAGCGTGCCAAGCGAGGTTTGGGAAAAAACCCAACTGGTCTTTGTGTGTAGTCCAAACAACCCAACTGGTTCAGTGATGGATATGGCGCAGTGGCAACGACTTATAGAATTGTCAGATAAATACGGCTTTATCCTAGCCAGTGACGAGTGCTACAGTGAGCTGTACTTTGAGGTGCCGCCAATTGGACTACTAGAAGTTTGTGCCAAACTCGGCCGCGATGATTTTGCTAATTGCGTGGTGTTTCATTCGCTGTCAAAACGCTCCAATCTCCCTGGCATGCGCTCAGGATTTGTGGCAGGTGATGCCAAGTTACTAGCGCCGTATGCCCTGTACCGCACTTACCAAGGCTGCGCGATGCCGATTCATCATCAGCTGGCTTCGATTACCGCGTGGCAAGATGAAGCCCATGTGGCAGAAAACCGCAAACTATATCGCCAAAAGTTTGATTTGTGGATGGACAAGCTGTCAGACAAATTACCGTTACGCCGTCCTGATGCCGGTTTTTATTTTTGGTTACCGGTACAAGATGATGAGCAGTTTGTCAAAGTGCTTTATGAACAGCTAAATATCCATGCGCTCGCAGGGCGTTACCTATCTCGTGATACGCCCCCATACCAAAAGAACAGCGGTAACGCCGGCAAAAACCATGTGCGCATGGCATTGGTTGCAGATATCGCACAAAGCAGCGAGGCGATTGATCGATTGCTGAGCTTGGACTTATCAAATTTGGTGTAATTTTTCATAAAAAAAGTGATGGCTAGATACCATCACTTTTTTTACTTTTCTGTAAAGATTCAGCGTGCAACGACTGCTAGTCTTCAAGATTTTTTAGCAAGGTACTGACTTGTGCCAAGCGTTTGCGTTTTTGGTGGATATCATGGCTGACAAAGATGTCATCGGTTTCAGGTAGCATAAACCAATCTGGGTGGCGAAAAGTGTTTTCAATATCTTGTAAACCACTTTCCCAGTGCTCTTGCATAGTCGAGCCGCTAAACTCATAGTCTTTATAGCCGCGCTCATAAGTCTTTTTGTGATAAATCAGATGAATCACATTTTTGACACCGACTTCTGTCATTTCGCGGGCTTTATTAACGCACAATTCTTCAACTTTATCAACTTTAGCATCGTCATCGATGATTTCGAGTAACTCTTTGATAAGGCGCGTATAACGCAGCTTTTGTGCCATAAAGTCAGTGACCATGCGGGTTTTACTGGAATATTGGATGTCTTTGATACGCTCATCAATCTCCATCATATTCTCTGGCACCGTGCCCTTGGCATTCCACAAATCCACTTGGAAAATCAATTGTTTGAGGTGCTCTTCATGGCTTAAGATTTCATTGAGTGGTGTGTTGGACACCAATCCGCCATCCCAATAATACTCCCCATCAATTTCAACCGCTGGAAAACCTGGCGGCAGTGCGCCCGATGCGATGAAGTGATCGTAGTGCAGTTCTTCATTTTCATTGCTGAAAATAGCAAAGTTACCGTTTCGCACATTGACCGCAGACACCGATACTTTCATCCGATTGACGTCATTGACCAGTTTTAAGTCACAATAACGCTCAAGGGTCTCGCGCAGCTTGTCGGTGGTATAATAGCTTAAGTGATTGGGGGTGGTGTCATACGGCACAAAATAACGCGGTTTAAAAAAGCCACGCTGTCCTTCAATCATGGTTTGCCAAGCCTCGGCGGTAGATTCCATCACCCGCAGCTGCTGCTTTAAAAAGCCATTTTCAAATATCCAAGGCATAAAATGGCTTACCATATCAATCTTGCTGAGTTTATCTAGCTCATTGGCGGTTTGACGGTAGACATTCAGCCCTGCAGGGGTGTAGTTACGATGGGTGATGGTGTTCCAAAACCCTTGCAGCGCCGCCAAGCGGTTCTCTGGACGGTTACCTGCGATGATGGCGGTATTGAGCGCGCCGATTGAAATACCTGAGATACGGTCGATTTTGATGCCTTGTTTATGCAGCCCTTCATAAATCCCTGCTTGGTAGGCACCGAGTGCACCGCCACCTTGTAGCAGCAACGACACACTATCGTATTGTTTGACCAATTCTTTGAGCGGTGGTGTGCCTTGTGGGGTGGGTTGATTGGGGTTTGGGTTTGGTGGCTCTATCGCCTTGGGCGGTGATAAATTATCAGGTGATGGCTTAGATGGTTGTGCAGGTGTGGGGATGGTTTTTCTAGTTGACATAATAATCTTATCATCCATAAGTATAGTGGTTTTTATCTAGTATAGAATATATATCACTCAAGTATTGTAGCAAGATTTTATAGCGACAAAATGATATATGCGTGACTTTTTTGAGGGTTTTGTCATTCATGAACCTTTGATTAAACATCAACATGGTTGCTTAAATATCTATGTTGTATCAAGGTGAGTACGCGCACTTTTTAAAAAAACTCAATGCCATATTAAAAAAATTAAATCGCCGCTTGATTTTTTAAGACGTTAGCATAATAATAATTATCACTAAAAGATAATGTATCTCATTTATACTTTAGTTCGTATTTACTCGCTTTCATTGAGTGCTTTATTTTCTATTTTAAAACTAAACCGTTCGCGAAAGGCAGCAAGATGACCGTATTGACATTTTCTAATGACATGGCACCCGTGCTAGAGTCAATCCCCCCAAAAGCAGCGGCTCAGCCTTTGTTAGACCTGCCAAAACATACCATCGCTTATGTGGAAGAAGTCATTGCCAATCCTGCATTTGGTTTACAAGACAATTTGGTGAGCCGGCGCCTGCATGATTTGGGATTTTTGCCAAATACGGCGATTAAAATCGTGGCAAAAGGCTTGTTTGGTCGCCCCCCCTTTGCTATTCAATTAGCAGGTGGTGCGCAGTTTAGTTTACGCCGTGATGAGCTTGCTAAGATTAAGTGCCGTAGGGTGTAACGATTTTTGTCACTGTTTAATAGATGTTAGGTTGAGAGATGGCAAGCGTAGCAGATGAGTGGCTACGCTTTTTGTTTTTTTAGGGTATAGATAGTGTTGAGTTAGAGGGTTATTATGGCAATCACGTTGGCATTGGTCGGGGCACCAAACTGCGGTAAAACGGCTACCTTTAATGCCTTGACGGGGGCAAAAGCAAAAATTGCCAACTACTCTGGCGTCACAGTGGACAAAAAATTTGCCACGTGGTTGGGCAATCCAGCGGTCACTATCTTAGATTTACCCGGTACTTATAGTTTGCGCACCACCAGCCCTGATGAGCAAGTCACCCGTGAGGTATTGCTCGGTCAACAGGCAGGTGAAAAACCGCTTGATGGCATTATCGCGGTCGCCGATGCGACGAATTTGCGTCTTAGTTTGCGGATGCTACTGGAGCTCAAACAACTGGGCTTGCCCATGATGGTCGCGCTCAATTTATCCGATGTCGCGGCTTCACGCGGGGTGGTGATTGATGAAGATGCACTAGCCGAAGTCTTGGGTATGCCCGTGGTCAAAACCATCGCCATCAAACGTGACGGCACTGCCAAATTGCACCAACTACTCGGTGAGTTTGTGGCGCAGCAAGCCAACCAATCCGCTATCGCGCTGCGTAACGCGCAATATTTTACCCAAGTCGCTGACACCATTGATAACTTAGATGCCACTGTCTTATACCAAGAAGCCGACTCGATTATCGCCCATGCGGTACGCGAAAAAGGCGCCCTACCCAATTGGCATGAGCGTTTAGACAGTCTGTTATTGCACCCATTTTGGGGCATGGTGATTTTGCTGATTGTACTATTTGTGATGTTCCAAGCGGTGTATTCATGGGCTGCCCCGTTGATGGATGGCTTAGATAGCCTAGTCAATATGCTAGGGAATTGGATTACCGCTCAGTTAGGTTCTGGATTGTTACAAAGTCTATTGGTCGATGGCGTGCTTGCGGGTGTCGGCGGGGTGATTGTTTTTTTGCCGCAAATTACGATTCTGTTTTTGTTTATTTTGGTGTTAGAAGATTCGGGTTATTTGCCACGTGCGGCTTTTTTGCTGGATAATTTATTGGCAAAAACAGGCTTGTCAGGTCGGGCATTTATCCCGCTGCTTTCAAGTTTTGCCTGTGCTGTACCTTCGGTCATGGCGACTCGCACCATTCCCAATGCCCGCGAGCGCCTTGTCACCATGGCACTGGCACCGATGTTGACCTGTTCGGCACGCTTGCCGATTTATGCATTAATCATCGCCGCCGTGATTCCCGATACCAAAGTATTGGGACTGTTTAATCTGCAAGGTCTGACTTTGTTCGCGCTCTATCTTGCTGGGATTGTGTCGGCGGCTTTGGTCGCCTTGGGGCTTAAATGGATAGCTAAAGTACAAGGTCGCACGAGCTTGACGGCGCTGATGATGGAGCTACCGACTTATCGCTTGCCCAACGTGCGCCATATTGCGATTAGCCTTTGGGATAAAGTTAAAGCGTTCTTGACACGCGCAGGTACGATTATTTTTTCGTTGTCCATATTGTTATGGGTATTGGTGACTTTCCCAAAACCGCCTGCCAACGCCACAGGTCCTGCCATTGATTATAGTATTGCCGGTCATCTTGGGCATTGGATTCATCCGCTTTTCGCGCCGATTGGGTTTGATTGGCAAACCTGTATCGCCATGATTCCTGGCATTGCTGCCCGTGAAGTGGTGGTCGCTGCGATGGGTACTGTGTATGCAGTGAGTGGTGATGAAGCAGCGGTGAGTGAAGGCTTAATCCCGATTATCCGCAATCATTGGGGACTACCAACGGCGTTTGCGTTTTTGGCGTGGTATATCTATGCACCCATGTGTATGGCAACGATTGCCACCATCAAACGAGAGAGCAATTCGGGCAAATATACGGCGATGATTGTGGCGTTTTTATTTGTATTAGCCTATATCGCAGCTTTTATTACTTATCGTGTGACAGATATACTCGTTAATTAATTGATTGAAAGGAGTTGTTATGAACGCGCAAATGCAGACTTTTATCGTGATGTTGATGGTATTGATAGCGTTGGTATATGTGGCAATCAAAGCCAAAAAGCGCTTAACTGCCAAAAATAGTAGTTGCGGCGGCTGCGGTAAATGCGGTCATTGATTGAAGATTACAATCTTGGTGTTTAGAACTTAGATATTTAGGGCGTATGCGCCACGCCCGTCTTTTTAGCGAACAATTTGCCGTTTAAAATTTACTGTTTAAATGGACACTTAATCGCCCAAATGTACGTATTTAGCAATCACTTGCTGATGGATGGGAAAATTACCCAGCGTCGCCCCTGCTTTGCGGTCAGCAAAATAATGTTGCAGCGTTTCAATGACATTTTGGAACGCCAAGTCTTGCCAAGGGATATCTTCTTCGGCAAACAACGCACATTCTAGGCTCTCGATGCCCACGCCAAATTTGCCATCTTTGAGCGAGCCGATAAATATCATATGAATCTGTCCGATATCTGGTATGTCGTATAGACAATATAGCTCTAATCCACTGCCGATGGCTTCGGCTTCTTCAAAGCACTCACGATTGCCGCCATCTTTCATGGTCTCGCCAAGCTCCATAAAGCCTGCAGGCAGCGTCCAATAACCATGCCGCGGTTCAATCGCGCGGCGACAGAGCAAAACTTTATCTTCATGGATGAGTAAACAGCCGTTGATGACTTTGGGGTTTTCGTAATGGATGTAGCCACAAGACGGGCACACAATGCGCGGCAGACTGTCCATCGGCGGGATTTTGGTTTCGGCTAGATGACCGCATTGCAGGCAGTAAGGCATGGCATTTTCCTATTATTTTTATGTTTTGTGAGGTGAAAGTCGTTTTAAGTATGGTAGCATTGATTGCAGGTTTTTACATGATAAAAATGAGTTGAGCAGCCGATTATGAGAAAGTTTAGCTAAGTATCTAGCTTAGGTATTTAGCTCGGTATTAAGTTTGGGATTATTAGCAGGTTGTAGCGCGCCGCATACCCAGCCTAATATGCAAAAACCTGTCTCAGCTATGCCAGCTTTACCGCTTGGTAGTGATATCGACAATAGACAATTAGTTTTAGATAAATTCGGTCAACTCAAAGCGCCGTATAAACATTGCGAAATTGCCCATTAAATTTTGATGAATTAAAAAATATGTCCACAACTAAATTTCAAAGTCCTTTATTGAACCAACTGGCTGAGCGAATCGCAAAACTGCCATTCGACCCCACGCCGCAGCCGTATTCGGTACTCATCGCCATTACCAATGAAGCTGAGCCAAAAATTTTGTACTCGTTGCGCGCTTCGGATATGCGAGAACATGCCGGCGAAGTATCGTTTGCAGGGGGCAGACGTGAAGACACGGACGATAGCAACCAAGCTACCGCGTTACGAGAAACGCATGAGGAAACAGGTATTCATCCCAGTCAAGTGACTGTGTTGGGCGAATTGCCCCTACAATTTGCCAAAAGCGGTAGACCTGTCAAGCCGATTGTGGGGGTGATACCACCCGGTGTTAACCTTGTGCCAGAGATGTGCGAAATTGCAAGGCTATTTTGGGCAGATTTAGCCACGCTCATTCACCAGCCAACCATCGATTATGCGTATGATTTGGGTCGCCAAGTTATGGTATCACCGAGCTTTATCATTGATGGTGAGACCGTGTGGGGCTTGACGGGACGCATCACCGCAAGCCTACTGGAAATGGGATTTGACCGCCAGATTGATTGGTATTTTAATGTTCACGATAAATAGCCAATCAACCAGAAACCAATCACTGCAGCGCTGTCCACGCTAGCATTTCATCGAGCACGGCTTTGGCATTGCTATTATTTTTGACATTGTCGGCATTAATCATCCCAACCACTGCATACCATTTTCCTGATTTGCCTTGAACATAGCCTGCCATACTGGTGACATTATCGAGCGTGCCTGTTTTGATCCAAGCATGCCCAATGGCAGGGTTATTTGGCTGGCGCAGTTTGAGCGCTTTGATGGTACCCGACTCGCCTGCCACGCCCAATGAATCACGATATACGGTAAAATTGGGTGAATGATAAGCGAGAGTTAGCAGCGCTAACATACTATTGGGCGCCACGCGGCAATCACGGCATAAACCTGAGGCTCTAGTCATTATAGGGGGCTGTGCTTGGGGCAGCTTTTGTTGCCACCACTGGTGAATGTAGGCAAAGGTTTTTGGATAAGTGCTGATACGCTGCTTGTCGGCATACAGCGGTAGCGACAAGGCGATTTGTTCCGTCATCACATTGTTGGAGTGCTGATTGATGTCTTTGATTTGCTCATGCAATGGATTGGAGGCGACATAGCCAACCAATTTTGGGGTCAAGGGTTTGCCAAAGTATTTTAGGTATAAGCGAATATACCAAGGTAGCGCTTGCGGTATCGCCTTGGCTTGCTGCATATAGGGCACTGCAGGGTTGGCAAATTCAATATTCCCTGTAAAGTTTGGCAAGATTTTTTGCCAATCGGCGATGATTTGTTGTTTCACCAGTACATCCCCATCAGGAAACGTCAGATAGCGCTTTTGCTCACCACAAAAGGCGGACGCGGTTTGGTGAAAGCTCAATCCTGTGGACGTCAATGTCCCAATCCAATCATCTTGGTTGCTATTGCAAGGCGCTTGACTGGCTTGCAGTGTTGTAGGCATAGTAAAGTTTGCCAGCGCAGGCTTTAGGCTGACTTGATACGCCGCTACGTCTTTGGGATTAATCGAAGGTTTGCTTTGGATTTGCTCAAGATTTGCCGCAGGATTGTCGATATCTGTCGAAGCTGATGTTGTGGGTTGCGTGACGCTACTGGTATTAGGCTTTACGACCGGTGTGGCATTGGGTTTTGGCAGTGGCACCAAATCCACTTCCACTGTACCAAAATTGGTTAACAAAGCATTGGGCTGGGCATTATAAGGGCGTAATCCTTTGCCATCAAACGCATTAACATCAAAATCTACCCCTTCAAATTGGCGATTATCGATGATTAAATTGCCTTGTACTTGCTTAATACCCTGTGCTTTAATCATGGCAAGTAGCTGGTACAAGCGCTCGTTTTCCAGTTTTGGGTCGCCACTGCCCTGCACAATCACATCGCCATAAAGCGTGCCTTTCCACACAAAACCATGCTGATATAATTTGGTTTGCCAAACAAAATCTTTGCCCAAACTATCGAGCGCCACATAAGTGGGAATCAGTTTTTGCGTAGATGCGGGGGTACGTGGCACATCAGCGTTATAACTAAACAAAGGCGTTTGGGGCGTGGTCGACGCTGCATTTTGCGGATTGTCCGTTAACGGTTGTACCACCATGCTCAGGCTATCGGTCGGAATATTGGCTTGGGCAAGTTTGGCCTGAATCGTTTCAGGTAGCTTATTGACTGGATCGCGCTGCCCCATGACTGCATGGCTTTGCTTGGTCACTGGGTCAGTGGGTATTGGCGGCTGGACTTGTGTGGTATCTGACGTATGACCCACCAAGGATAGACAAGCCATCCCTAGCAACAAACCTGTTTTTAAAGACAATAATTGAATGGCGCGGGTTTGCAGACCCACGGATTGGCGCGAATTTTTCATAACAACAGCAACAATGTGAAGAATCTATACTAGGTATCGAATCTTATCAGGCAAAAATAAATTAGGCAAAAATAAGCTGCCACCTTATCGCTTTTTGCCATAAAAATCCACCTGATTTCATAGCAAATCGGCTAAAATTAAGGCATTTAGACAAACTGCCGTAGCCTTCTGTTGCAATTCTCTACATTTCAATTTTTAGATATTTGCTAAACTGTCGTCTAATTGCCACATTTCAGTCACTGCTATTGCCGTTTTGGGTTTCAATCGAGAACGCTGACCCAATTGTTTTGGGTGAAAAGTTATTTAGATTAAAAAATTATTTAGGTTAAAAAAACTCTATGTTAAACAAATCTATCACCACCTCTGCCATGACTATAGGCGCTATGAGTCTCGTGTTAGCGTTATCTGCATGCTCAAAAAAAGATGACAAAGCCACAACCACCACTGCTTCGGCAACGACGACCACCACCACGTCAACCTCTACAACTACTGCCCCTGTGGCGGCTTCCCAAGCCATCTCTAGCGCGCCTGCTAGTGCTGCCGTTACCACCACTGCTTCGTCAACCACGACAACTGTCACCACGCCAGCTACTGCAGAAAAAACCGCCAACGTTAGCAGCGCGCCTACAGTTGCCGCCAACAATGCCGCGGCTGCGACACCCAATCTTGCCCTAAAAGCAGATTTGACTCAGTTATTTAAAACCTTAAACGAGCTTGACCGCAATACCCAAGCCAAACAAGCAGAAATGGCAAAAAAAATGCAAAACGCCAAAACGCCTGCTGACCAACAAGCTTTCTTTAAAGAAGTGGTGGCACAGTTAGATTTGCAAAAAGCCACGCTCAACAAACTAAAATTTAATGACCCCCGTGTCGCACAAACCCGCGATAAAATGGTTGAAAGTATTACCAATAGCCGTGCTGGTACGGCGGCTTTAATCAAAAAACCAACGGCAACCCCAGAGACCAATCCAGAAATTGCTAAGTCGATGGAAAAAGCGCAAAAATCCGCTGAAGAAGCCCGTACCATGTTGATGCAATTAACCCAAGAAGCAGGCATCAAGCCAAAAGGCGCGGACGCCGCTCCCAGTAAAAAATAAAGTCATTTTTAAATAAAAAACTCTCATGATGAGAGTTTTTTTATGTCGGTTAGCTTTTATGACTTCATAAGCCTGCTATGACTTCATTAGATGGGTAAATAACATGGCAGTCATAATGGCATCATTGAGGGCATTATGAGCAGGTAATCGCGGGATTTGGTATTCGTCTAGCAGTTGATTGAGGTGTGGTAACTGCCCAACTTGGCTGGGGTCATGTCGATGCTGATTTTGTTGATACAAGCGACTGACATCGACAAGTTTATTAGCCAGTTCCACACCCAAAAACGGTTTGGCAATGGCATTTAAAAACGCCATGTCCATGTCCACACAAAACCCAATTATCGGACGGTTTTTAAGCATTGGCAATAATTGGGTGAGCATCTCGTCATACGATAAGCCATTGTCGACATCTATCGGTCTTAATCCGTGAATCACAATGGTGTCCTGGGTTGGCATCACAGGCGGACGGCATACCAAGGACAGCGCGCTATCGGTATCAATCACAAACCCGTTACTTTCTTTGCGTACCTGTACTGCACCGACACTTAAAATATAATCTTGTTTAGCATTAAGCCCGGTCATTTCTAGGTCTAGGCTCACCCACTCATTGGGGACTTTAGATAGCGGGGTATCGAACAGATAAGCGTACTCAGGCTTGCTGAGCCGCTGTTTTTGTCGCTCAAGTTTTTGACCGCCGAACAGATTTTTGATGCGATGAAACATGGCTTTTCTCTAAGCAATTAACACTATCTATTTAGTTAAAAAATATCTACTTAGTTAAAAAATATCTACTTAGTTAAAAAATATCTAGGCGATAATGATGAGTAATAAAGGTTTTAAAATCTTTGACCATCGCCAAACATTCTTTTAACAAGTCTTTTTCCAGTGCTGATAGGTGATTGGGATTTACCGCTCGCGCTGTTCTATCCTGTGTGGTCAATGCCACATCCAATCGTTTTGCCATAAAAAAATCCAGTGCTTCTGCCAGATTTTGCGCCATGGTGTCATCTAGTACCTGTTGCTGTGCCAGCTGCTGCAGTCGGCTTCTGGTGTTAGTCTCAGTGATATGATATTCCAATGACAAGGCTCGCACGCCGTGGACAATCGGGAATATCCCCGCTTTTTTTAGGTCAATATCGGTTTCACTGGCACCGACAAATTTTTGCCACCAACCACTGCTATCACCAAATTGTAGAATCGGTTTGGCAAAACGGTTGATAAAGTTACTAGTCGCCACATTTTGCGCGCTGACTTGCCAATGTTTTTGCAGCTGCTCAAAGAGCTTAATATCGCCGCAAACAAAATGCGCATCGATTAAGGTCGCAATCCACATCATATCTTCACTGCTGCCACTCACGTACCATGCCGTGATTTGTTTTTCAAAGGCGGTTGAAGTTTTTCGCCAACGCTCGTTGCTAAGCATAATCTTGCCATCACAATAGGGATAACCCATGTTCGCCAATGCCTCATTGAACTGCGCGGCATAGCTGGGCAGATTGTCATCTTTAAAACCATTGCGGATAATCAGCGCATTGTCTTGGTCAGTACGCAAGATTTGTTCACCACGTCCTTCTGAGCCCATTACAAACAGACAGGTATTGTAGAAGGTAATAGCAGGCACAATTAGCTGCCATACCTTGGCAAACACTTGTAAATTCAAGCTTTGCACCATACGGCTGATAACATGGATTTTGATGCCGCTGGCGTGCTGCTCACGGATAAATTTACCAATCAATTCCACCGCCACCGCAACATCCTCTAGGCTTTGCGCTTGCTCAATACGAGCGACGATAAGATTGGAATGGTTGGTTAAAAAGCTCAGTAATTCGGTTTGCCCCAAAATTCCAATGATTTGACCTTGACTGTCAATAATGGGTAAACGGTGCGTACGAGTTTGTAACATGGTCAGCAAGGCTTCACTCACATCTTGCGATTGATGCACGGTATGGATTTTAAAATTGGTAAAGTCCAGCACAGACGTAGTGGCAAAATCAACTTTTTGCCCAATCGCTCGGCACACATCGGTTTGGGTAAAAATACCGATGCGCTCGACATACGATGCAATGGTAGATTTTTCAACGCCTTGTGCGATGAGTTTGTCATGCTCTGCTTCGGTCATTCGCGCTTGTGACTTAACCAAAATATGCTTGATGTCAAATTGGTTCATCGCCATCGTGGCATCGTATAGCGTTGCCGTATCATCGACAAAATGCGGCGGTTTGATATGCTGTCCCAAATTGGCAATCGGTTGATATAGCAGTTTTTGACTTTCACTTTGGGCGAGGCGAGCTTGGTGATGGTTGAGACGGGCAGCGACATCGGCAAACAAGGCATTTTTTAAGGTGGGATTTTGCTCGGTCATTGCACTTAGCACTTGGCCATCGATACGGTACATCAGACTTTGCTGCTGGGTAATAAAGTTGAAAACGCCGTTTTGCCTGACCTTGGTATCAAACCAATCGCCTGCATTTAAGGTAGAAATCAACGCATCACCTTGTAATTGATGAACAAAGCCTTTAAGGATAATAAAAAAATCCCCTTGCCATCCAGTGGGTATGGGCTGCAAGTTGTCCAAATAGACGATTTTACTGTGCTGCTGCAGATGGGTTCGCTGCTGATCGCTTAGTGTATCAAATGGGGGCTGGTGTAGATGTTGTATGTCCAAAGTCTGTATCATTGAGCCACTCATATCACCATCCTTGTATTGCGGCTAAAAATAAATCTCATGTCCTATGAGTCTTGTTAGATTATAATCAAAGTTGTCTGAGGCAACAATCGTGTTTCAACAAATATCGATGGGTCGTCGTAGTATGTAATTTACACCCGTCAAACATATCAGTATGGGTAAAGGGTAAACAGATGAATTATTTAGGTTTTCTTTGTTTGGGCTTAGGGATTTTGACATTGGTCGCGGGTATGCTATGTTTTTTATTATCTAAGGTCAGTAAGGAGCCGCCTGTCAGGTATAAAACCCAGCGCATTGCAATGGTGCTGTTGCCACTGGCGATTGTACTACTTAGTATCGGACTTAAATTTAGTATGAGTGTGGTGAATCCTGAGAGGTAAATAACTAGCTTTGCTAAATAAGCCTGATAACTAAACCTAACAACTAGTCTTAACCACAAAATGCAAAATGCAAAATGCAAACATATAATAAAGGTCAGCCTAATCTAAGCTGACCTTTAACCTAAATTAACCTAAATTCAAAACAATTAACCGGGCTTGACCGCAACTAGCACACGGATGCTATCAGGAATTAAGGATAAATGACCTAGGGCATGTAAGCCCTGTTCTTGCAAACGTTTTAATTGATTGATTTCTGCGTCTCGTACATTCGGATTGATGGATTGCAAATATTGCAGGCGCTCCACTTCACGCTCATAGCGCTGATTAAATACCTCTTTGGCTTGCTCACTTATCGCAGGTAATTGCTGGTTTGCCAATGCTACTGCCTGCTCATAGCGCACTTCGATGATGTCTTTACGCGCTTTGATGACTTGACGCGCGCGGGTTTTATCCAAGCGTTGAATATGCGACACAATCATATCAGGCGCAATTTTATCGCTAAAATCAGTCCCTTGCTGGCTTAAAAACACCCGAATGAGCGGCTTTGGCAAAAATGCGGGTAAATTAAGGAGCTTTGGCGCAATCGCTTCAACACGAAAATTGACTTCGACCAAGATCAGTCCTTCGGGCATGGCATTACTTTGTAAAGTAGCAACCGTGGTATTACCAAAGGTGCCTGCGTTGACCGTTTCAAAGATACTTTGCATCAAAGGATGCTCATAAGTCATAAATTCCATGTCTTCGCGTAGTAACGCTTGGTCACGCTCAAAGGTCAAGGTCATGCCATCTTCAGGCACTGCCAGTCCTTGCACTTGTACTTCATCGCTCGGATGCAGCATCAATGAGCCATCACGCTGTCCACTATATTCCATATTGATGGACGACATAAAGCGTTCAAACAAACGTGGCAACATGTGGGTATCATCAAATTCACGCATGGTGTAAGCGATTTTACTGGCGACACGCGGGCGACAAGAATTGTATTCAAGTAATCTGTCACGTCCTGCTTGCATGGCTGCTTCTAGTGCAAGGCGCTGGGCTTTGCCTTCTTCAATCAACTGATCTAACGTAATTTCTTGACCCTCATCTTCGACTTTTTGCCCTTCAAGCAGCGGTTTTAAATCCACAATAAACTGCTCTTGAACGGTTTGCGCCGTGGGTGAGATTTGGTTAAAAATGTTTAGCGCTTCGTTATACCAGCGGTACATACGTTCTGTTGCCGTGCCTTCGACAAAAGGCACATGAATGGTAATCTCGTTTTGCTGGCCAATCCGATCGAGACGACCAATCCGCTGCTCTAATGTATCAGGATTGGCGGGCAAATCAAACAACACCAAATCACTGGCAAACTGAAAATTACGCCCTTCAGAGCCAATTTCAGAAGCTAACAATACTTGCGCGCCTTCAATATCGGCAAAATATGCCGCCGCTTGGTCGCGCTCCAGTAGAGTCATTTGCTCAGTAAAAATCGCGGTTTTAATGCCCGCATGCAATCGTAATACTGCCTCTAAACTTTCAACCGTTGCCCCACTGCGCGCAATCAGCAGCACCTTTTGATGTTTTAAGGTGTTTTTAAGCAAGTCAACCAGCCAAGGCACTCGCGGGTCTTGTTCCAGCCAACTACCATCGGGCTGCAACTCCTCTGGCCATAATTGTTCGCGCAATTTACCTTGGGTGTGATAACTGTCTTGCCAACTTATCGGTAGCGGCAGCGGGTACGCCATTGAGCGCCGACCTTTGAAGCCAGAAATAAGCTCAGACACGCTCTCACGGGTATTGCGAAATAGCACACGACCAGTACCATGACGATCTAACAATTCATTGATGGCGCGCGCACGACCTTGCTCATCATCACTGATGTCATGACCTAATAACTGGGCTAATGCTGATTTTTGGTTATCTGACAGCGATTGGTCACTCAATAACACCTCAGCAATTGCTGCGGTTTGCGCAAAATTTTCTTCTGCATCGATAAAGTCGTCTAAATCATTAAAACGATTGGGATCTAACAATCGTAACCGCGCAAAATGGCTTTCTAAACCTAACTGCTCAGGGGTTGCTGTGAGCAACAACACACCTGCGGTTTGTTCGGCCAAATCTTCAACCAAATCATATTTGTCATTGCCCCCTTGCTCACTGTCCCAATGTAGATGGTGGGCTTCATCCACAACCAGCAAATCAAACCCCGCTGCCAAGGCTTTCTCATGCAAATCTTCATGGTCAAGTAGCAAATCAATACTGGCAATAATCAACTGCTCAGTGGTAAAAGGATTTTGCTCAGGGTCATGCTCTGCAATCGCTGCGGTTCTGACCAAATCAAAAATCGCAAACTCAAGATTAAAACGGCGACGCATTTCAATCATCCATTGGTACTGCAAACTATCAGGTACCAAAATCAAAACACGCTCAGATTTGCCGGTGATTAATTGCTGATGAATAATCAGACCCGCTTCAATCGTCTTGCCAAGCCCTACCTCATCGGCAAGCAAGACACGCGGCGCGATACGTTTACCTACTTCATGGGCGATATACAGCTGGTGCTCAATAATATCGACACGTGCACCCATCAAGCCTCTTAATGGATGAGAGGCTAAATACGCTTGGGTACGTAGTAACTCTTGGCGCAGTTCGTACCAATCATTCTGGTGGATACGACTGGCAAGCAAGCGCTCAAGGGGTTTTGCCAAATTAATGTTAGCCGCAAGGCGGGTTTCCATAATCGCACGGTCATGACCTTCAACCGAGTATTTATAGACGCCATTGGTTTCTTCAAAATCGCTGACCACATACGATGCGCCATCTTGGTCGTATATGGTATCCCCTGCTTTGAAGGTCACACGCGACAAAGGCGCCGATGTCTTGGCATACACACGCGTTTCTTCACTTTGCGGGAACAAAATATGCACGCAGCGTTCATCAACGAGCACGACGACGCCCAGCCCCAATTCATTCTCTGTATCCGACAGATAACGTTGTCCAATCGCAAAATCAGTCATACCGCTTAACCATGCTTCCAAATTAGAAATTTAAATGATGAAAAGTAAAACTGTTTATGATAGCAAAAATTACATTTTCAAGTGAATGATTTTGTTGATAGCGGCTGTTTAGTTATTCATCATTCGCTATCAACGGACTGACGACTGGCATACCTTCGGTCATGAGCGCTTGTGTGAGCATCTCGATATTATACACCGCATGACCTTTTACCGTATTTTCAAAGTAAATATACAAAGTATCAAAATTGGCTTGTTGATTGGCAATCGTCTTTGCCCAAGCTTGCATTTCTGTATCGCTGTATCGATAATCATGCCGCTCGGCCGCCGAATGGGCATCCCACCAGTCTAAGTTTTGCCCATGCATGCGTAAATAACCGATGCGGCCAGTAAACAACAGCCGACTGGGCGGTAAACCATGGATATGTGGATAGTCCACACTACACCAAATCAAATTTTGCTGCTGGAAACTGGCGTAAACTTGCGGAATATGCCAGCTTTGGTGGCGAAATTCTATCGCCAATGGTAATCCATCAAACCAACTGGTTAAGGTTGCCAAATACTGACGATGTGCCACCGTTCTATCAAAACCATGCGGAAATTGAATCAATAACGCAGCCAAGCAATCTGCCGCTAAGATAGGGTCAATCGCCTGCAAAAAAGCTTGCGCGGTCTCTGCAGTGGCGGTTAATCGGTGGGTAAAATCTTGGTGAATCTTAATCGAAAATTTTAGCTTTCCGTTGGATTTTTTGAGCATACCTTCATACGCTTTTCGACCTAAAGGCGCATAGAAGCTACTATTGATTTCAACAGTGGCATAATGACGACTATACTCGGTTAAAAATTCGGTTTTTTTGGTGTCAGCAGGATAGAGAATTCCCAAAAAATCCGTATCACTGTATCCACCGGTTCCGATATAGATGCTCATAGAAAATTGGTCTACTCAATTACAAAATTAGCCCATCATTGATTAATAGAAATTAATAAAAGTCGTATATAGCGCCATCATCCATAACAAAAACAGCATCGTCAAGGCTAATAGCTGCGCGGCAGAACCTACATCTTTACCAATCTTTGCCAACGGATGACGTTCTGTCGATGTATGGTCAATTGACGCTTCAATACCGGTATTAAACAACTCAACGATGAGAGAAAAAAACGATGAAAACACCAGTATCATTTTAATCGGCATCATAAAAGGTAAAAAAATCAGCGCAACTAATAAAATGCTATTGAGCCATGCAACCTGTCGAAAAGCCGCTTCATTTTGATATGCCGCAATCAAACCATCTTTTGAGTAACCTGCGGCATTGATGATACGTTTGAGCCCTGTTTTCCCCTTGGTCTGCGCGGCATATCCATCTAAATGGTTGGCTAAATGGCTAGCAAATTTATCAGGACGCTGATTTGAACTAGGTGATGTCATGATGGTCATTGGGTTATAAAAAATTTTCTCATTCTACCATAGATTAATCCTAGAATTTTCACAATATCTACTGCAGCGAGCATTGATAGCCGTTGATAAACAAGCTTTGAATCATGCGAATTTAAGTGCAAATAAAATCTATAAATATTGATTGCCATTTTACTGATAATGGCATAAATTCTAAGACTTCTGCTATTTTTTGCAGCAATCACTCCACCTTGCAATTTTTAGTTAGTGCTGTCACCTTATTTGATGAAAAATCTATGATGAAATTACGCGCCACTTGCCAACTCGATTATTACTTTTCCCAGCCAACCCCTGCGGTGTTTCTACTACGACCGCAATCAGGGTTAGCTCAGCAGGTCACTCAAGAAGAATGGCAAGTCACGCCACCCTTACCAGTTACAAGTTATAACGACAATTTTGGTAACTTATGTGACAGGGTTTTATTTCCGATGGGGGATTACCAAGTTAGCCTAACAGTTGAACTATATACTAGCGAATGGATAGATGTCGCACCCGGTATGCCGAAAACACCGATTGAGCAGCTGCCTTCAGATACGATGGTATATTTGTTACCCAGTCGCTATTGTCTGCCAGAATTTCTAATTCAAGAAGCCCAAATGATAACCCAAGATTTTGCCGACGGTTATGACAAAGCGGCGGCAATTTGCGCCTATATTCACCAAAACTTTACTTACCAATATGGGAGTAGTACAGCAGAGACCACAGCACTAGATACGTGGCAACATAAAAAAGGCGTATGTCGTGACTTTGCACATTTGGGTATTAGTCTGTCACGGGCATTAGATATGCCCGCTCGGATGGTGGTTGGCTACTTATATCAACTTGACCCAATGGACTTACATGCGTGGTATGAAGTTTTTATTGGCGACCGTTGGTACACATTTGACGCCACGCAATCATCGCCCAAAGGCGGTCGTGTGATCCTAGGTTATGGAAGGGATGCTGCGGATGTTGCTTTTGCGACTTTTTTCGCACCATTTGAATTAAAAGATATGAAAGTTAACGTAGAGAAAATCGACTGATTTTATCATGGATGTTTAAAGTGGAAGCCTCTATTAGAAGGCTTTCATCTCAATTTCTTAATTACCAATATTCATAACTTAGATTGTTGCAAAGCCACAATACAAAAAAACACCCCCTCACTATCAGTAAGGGGGTGTTTTGGAATAGGGAGCTGACGATGACCTACTCTCACATGGGCGAACCACACTACCATTGGCGCATTGGAGTTTCACTTCTGAGTTCGGGAAGGGATCAGGTGGGACCTCCAAGCTATTATCGTCAGCAAAGGGGGATAGAGGAATGAGTTGTTTAATAAAAGTAAAGTATCAGCTATATCAAGCGAGGTGATAATCGTTATTACCTACAAAGCCATTTAGGCGTTGTATAGTCAAGCCAAACGAGCAATTAGTATTGGTTAGCTACACATATCACTATGCTTCCACACCCAACCTATCAACGTCGTAGTCTACAACGGCTCTTTAGGGAAATCTAATCTTAAGGTGGGCTTCCCGCTTAGATGCTTTCAGCGGTTATCCCATCCGAACATAGCTACTCGGCAATGCGACTGGCGTCACAACCGAAACACCAGAGGTTCGTCCACTCTGGTCCTCTCGTACTAGGAGCAGATCCTCTCAAATTTCCAACGCCCACGGTAGATAGGGACCGAACTGTCTCACGACGTTCTAAACCCAGCTCGCGTACCTCTTTAAATGGCGAACAGCCATACCCTTGGGACCTGCTTCAGCCCCAGGATGAGATGAGCCGACATCGAGGTGCCAAACACCGCCGTCGATATGAACTCTTGGGCGGTATCAGCCTGTTATCCCCAGAGTACCTTTTATCCGTTGAGCGATGGCCCTTCCATACAGAACCACCGGATCACTAAGACCTACTTTCGTATCTGCTCGACTTGTGGGTCTCGCAGTTAAGCGCGCTTTTGCCTTTATACTCTTCGAACGATTTCCGACCGTTCTGAGCGCACCTTCGTACTCCTCCGTTACTCTTTAGGAGGAGACCGCCCCAGTCAAACTACCCACCATACATTGTCCTCAGCTCTGTTAAGCTTGAGTTAGAACCCCAACATTACCAGGGTGGTATTTCAAGGATGGCTCCACAGACACTGGCGTGCCTGCTTCAAAGCCTCCCACCTATCCTACACAGGTAAGGTCAAAGTTCAATGTAAAGCTGTAGTAAAGGTTCACGGGGTCTTTCCGTCTAGCCGCGGGTACACAGCATCTTCACTGCGATTTCGATTTCACTGAGTCTCTGCTGGAGACAGCGCCGCCATCATTATGCCATTCGTGCAGGTCGGAACTTACCCGACAAGGAATTTCGCTACCTTAGGACCGTTATAGTTACGGCCGCCGTTTACTGGGGCTTCGATCAAGAGCTTCGCTTACGCTAACCCCATCAATTAACCTTCCAGCACCGGGCAGGCATCACACCCTATACGTCCACTTTCGTGTTTGCAGAGTGCTGTGTTTTTAATAAACAGTTGCAGCGGCCTGGTATCTGCGACTGCCAATAGCTTTGTAGTGCGTGACTACTCACCATCGGCAGCGTACCTTCTCCCGAAGTTACGGTACCATTTTGCCTAGTTCCTTCAGCAGAGTTCTCTCAAGCGCCTTGGTATTCTCTACCTGACCACCTGTGTCGGTTTAGGGTACGATTTCTTTATGACTATCGCTTAGAAGCTTTTCCTGGAAGCAGGGTATTTGCCACTTCGCTGTACAAGTACAGCTTGCTATCAGATCTCATTAATAGTCTAGCGGATTTGCCTACTAAACCTAACTACATCCTTCCACTTGGACAACCATCGCCAAGCTGGCATAACCTTCTCCGTCCCTCCATCGCATCATAAACAAGTATCGGAATATTAACCGATTTCCCATCGACTACGCCTTTCGGCCTCGCCTTAGGGGTCGACTCACCCAGCCCCGATTAACGTTGGACTGGAACCCTTGGTCTTCCGGCGTGCGAGCTTTTCACTCGCATTGTCGTTACTCACGTCAGCATTCGCTCTTGTGATACCTCCAGCATGCTTTACAACACACCTTCACAGGCTTACACAATGCTCCCCTACCACTTAATTGAAACAATTAAATCCGCAGCTTCGGCTCCTAGTTTGAGCCCCGTTACATCTTCCGCGCAGGCCGACTCGACTAGTGAGCTATTACGCTTTCTTTAAAGGATGGCTGCTTCTAAGCCAACCTCCTAGCTGTCTGTGCCTTCCCACATCGTTTCCCACTTAACTAGGAATTTGGGGCCTTAGCTGGCGGTCTGGGTTGTTTCCCTCTTGACGACGGACGTTAGCACCCGCCGTCTGTCTCCCGGATATCACTCATCGGTATTCGGAGTTTGCATCGGTTTGGTAAGTCGAGATGACCCCCTAGCCGAAACAGTGCTCTACCCCCAATGGTGTTCGTCCGAGGCGCTACCTAAATAGCTTTCGGGGAGAACCAGCTATCACCGAGTTTGATTAGCCTTTCACCCCTATCCACAAGTCATCCCCTGGCTTTTCAACGACAGTGGGTTCGGTCCTCCGGTAACTGTTACGTCACTTTCAACCTGCTCATGGATAGATCACTCGGTTTCGGGTCTATACCCTGCAACTAGACGCCCTATTAAGACTCGGTTTCCCTACGGCTCCCCTATTCGGTTAACCTTGCTACAGAATATAAGTCGCTGACCCATTATACAAAAGGTACGCCGTCACATCATAAATGATGCTCCGACTGCTTGTATGCACACGGTTTCAGGATCTATTTCACTCCCCTCACAGGGGTTCTTTTCGCCTTTCCCTCACGGTACTGGTTCACTATCGGTCAGTCAGGAGTATTTAGCCTTGGAGGATGGTCCCCCCATCTTCAGACAGAATTTCTCGTGTTCCGCCCTACTTAATATGCTTCTTATAACCTTTCGAGTACGGGATTATCACCCTCTACGATTGACCTTTCCAAGTCATTCCTCTAAATTATAATCAGTCGGCTCCTCCCCGTTCGCTCGCCGCTACTAGGGGAATCTCTATTGATGTCTTTTCCTCGGGTTACTGAGATGTTTCACTTCTCCCGGTTTGCCTCGTAAATAAATTTACGATACCTGTCTTATGACAAGTGGGTTTCCCCATTCAGATATCGCCGGATCACAGGATATTGCCGCCTCCCCGACGCTTTTCGCAGGCTGTCACGTCTTTCATCGCCTCTGACTGCCAAGGCATCCACCATGTGCACTTCATTACTTGACTATACAACCCTAAAGGGTCGTATAGGTAATGGTAACGATCTTCACCTATGTTTACGCTTGATTCAGTTCTCTTTACTTTTAAGTAATCAGTTGTTCCAATCATTTCTTTGGGTCTGATTGGCTGATTACTAAGGTTAATTATCTTCGTTGGAACTTGATAATTAACCCAGACTCATTTCTCTATGTTGTTATTGAATTATCAGACCTTCGTCAGGTCGTGATTTCTGATAAAACAGATTGAAGTAATCTCTTAATATGCTTACTAAATTACTCTGTCTGCTTTATAACGTTAAGCTAATTATGGTGGAGCCAAGGAGAGTCGAACTCCTGACCTCCTGCGTGCAAGGCAGGCGCTCTACCAACTGAGCTATGGCCCCTAAGTAAGAGGTGGTGGGTCTAATAAGACTTGAACTTATGACCCCTGCCTTATCAAGGCAGTGCTCTAACCAACTGAGCTATAGACCCTGAACGAAAATTACAAAGCATCGCTTTGCTCATCCTCGAATTAGCTTATTTATACACAAGAACAACTTGCTGTGAATTCTCACTTAGTGCTTTAGTTAAGGAGGTGATCCAGCCGCAGGTTCCCCTACGGCTACCTTGTTACGACTTCACCCCAGTCATCGACCACACCGTGGTAAGCGCCCTCTTGCGTTAGGCTACCTACTTCTGGTGCAATAGACTCCCATGGTGTGACGGGCGGTGTGTACAAGGCCCGGGAACGTATTCACCGCAGCATTCTGATCTGCGATTACTAGCGATTCCGACTTCATGGAGTCGAGTTGCAGACTCCAATCCGGACTACGATAGGCTTTTTGAGATTAGCATCACATCGCTGTGTAGCAACCCTCTGTACCTACCATTGTAGCACGTGTGTAGCCCTGGTCGTAAGGGCCATGATGACTTGACGTCGTCCCCGCCTTCCTCCAGTTTGTCACTGGCAGTATCCTTAAAGTTCCCGGCTTAACCCGCTGGCAAATAAGGAAAAGGGTTGCGCTCGTTGCGGGACTTAACCCAACATCTCACGACACGAGCTGACGACAGCCATGCAGCACCTGTATGTGAGTTCCCGAAGGCACTCCCGCATCTCTGCAGGATTCTCACTATGTCAAGACCAGGTAAGGTTCTTCGCGTTGCATCGAATTAAACCACATGCTCCACCGCTTGTGCGGGCCCCCGTCAATTCATTTGAGTTTTAACCTTGCGGCCGTACTCCCCAGGCGGTCTACTTATCGCGTTAACTGCGCCACTAAAGTCTCAAGGACCCCAACGGCTAGTAGACATCGTTTACGGCGTGGACTACCAGGGTATCTAATCCTGTTTGCTACCCACGCTTTCGAATCTCAGTGTCAATATTATGCCAGGAAGCTGCCTTCGCCATCGGTATTCCTCCAGATCTCTACGCATTTCACCGCTACACCTGGAATTCTACTTCCCTCTCACATATTCTAGCACCACCAGTATCACATGCAGTTCCCAGGTTAAGCCCGGGGATTTCACATGTGACTTAATGAGCCACCTACACTCGCTTTACGCCCAGTAATTCCGATTAACGCTCGCACCCTCTGTATTACCGCGGCTGCTGGCACAGAGTTAGCCGGTGCTTATTCTGCAGGTAACGTCTAATCTAATGGGTATTAACCATTAGCCTCTCCTCCCTGCTTAAAGTGCTTTACAACCAAAAGGCCTTCTTCACACACGCGGCATGGCTGGATCAGGGTTGCCCCCATTGTCCAATATTCCCCACTGCTGCCTCCCGTAGGAGTCCGGACCGTGTCTCAGTTCCGGTGTGACTGATCATCCTCTCAGACCAGTTACAGATCGTCGCCTTGGTGGGCCTTTACCCCACCAACTAGCTAATCTGATTTAGGCTCATCTAATAGCAAGAGCTTGCGCCCCCTTTCACCCGTAGGTCGTATGCGGTATTAATTCGAGTTTCCCCGAGCTATCCCCCACTACTAGGCAGATTCCTAAATGTTACTCACCCGTCCGCCACTAATCATCTCTAGCAAGCTAGAGACTCATCGTTCGACTTGCATGTGTTAAGCCTGCCGCCAGCGTTCAATCTGAGCCATGATCAAACTCTTCAGTTTAATCTTTCTATCTATTGTCATCGCTACGCGATGTCAATAGATTTAATTTGTTGACTCAATTATTTATACTGTCTTTGCTCAAATAAACTTACGAGTATCTTCACTCTGACAATACAATTAATTAAAGTCTTAATTTTATCGCTCTAAGTGAAAATCCACACAAGTTGTTCTTGTGTTTGTTGTTATTTAGTGTACCAAAGATATCGTCTATCATCTGGTGAGCTTGATATTGTAATACGTTTTGTTTTACTCTGTCAAGCTTTATTTTAATTCTTTCTAAGCTTCGTAACTTGTTTTACTTATTTGTAAACTCTTCGTCGCTCAGTGGTGGCGTATTATACGTGAATTTGAATGGGTGTCAACAGGAAAATATAAATAATTTTAAATTAATTACTAACTTTCTTTTATACTGCTGATTTTATTCATATTTTAACTGTTTAAAAAACTCAAATCTTCTTCTGGACGCTTGGTAAACACTTCACAGCCGTTTTCGGTAACCATCAGTGTGTGTTCCCATTGGGCTGACAATTTACGGTCTTTAGTAATTACCGTCCATTTATCGGGCAAGGTTTTGGTTTGCCATACACCTTGGTTAATCATTGGTTCAATGGTAAATGTCATACCTGTCGTCAGTTGTAGACCGGTATTTTTTTTACCATAGTGCAGAATTTGTGGTTCATCATGGTATACGTCACTAATTCCATGTCCGCAATATTCTCTTACTACGCTAAAACGCTCTGGCTCTGCCACCGCTTGAATCGCTGCGCCAATATCGCCTACATGGGCGCCATTGCGAACGGCTTTCATCCCTGCATATAGTGCCTCTTGGGCAATTTTGCAGATACGCTGCGCCATGATTGAGCCTTCACCGATAATCCACATTTTTGAAGTATCGCCATGATAACCATCTTTTATTACTGTGACATCGATATTGACGATATCGCCATCTTTCAGGATGCGGGTGTCATCGGGAATACCATGACAAACCACATGATTGATTGAAGTACAAAGCGTGTGCTGATAGCCATGATAGCCAACATTGGCAGGAATGGCTTTTTGCACATCGACAATGTAGTCATGGGCAAGCTTGTCTAATGCACCTGTCGTTACACCTTCTTTAACATATTCATCTAATATCACTAAGACGTCAGCGGCCAATTTACCAGCGACGCGCATTTTTTCAACGGCTTCAGGGTTATTTAATAGTGTTTTCATACAATAATTATCTGATTTTGCGAAAATTTAAGAAGACGTATTATAGCCCTTTTCACCTTTTTCACAAAACTACTATTTGTTTAAACAGTTGTTACTTGAATTTTGGATGGGTTGTAACTATTGTGATGTTCTACAATGACAACAAGGGCTAGAAACGTCTATGGCTAATTCAATTAATATCGATATACAGAAGTATGTAAGACCTTCTGAAGCTGAAATCAAGGCAAATTTGAATGATGAGCAATATTATGTGACACAGCAAAACGGCACAGAACGCCCTTTTAGCCATGAATATGACCACCAATTTGAACGTGGTATCTATGTGGATATTGTGAGTGGTGAGCCGCTTTTTAGCTCATCAGACAAGTATGACTCAGGTTGTGGTTGGCCCGCCTTTAGTAAACCAATTGATACAGCAGTAATCAATGAATTGTTTGATGACAGTCACGGTATGCGACGTACTGAAGTGCGTAGCCGTGTTGGCGATTCACATTTAGGTCATGTGTTTAATGACGGTCTTCCTGAGCTTGGCGGCATGCGTTATTGTATCAATGGCGCGTCGCTACGTTTCATCCCTGTAAATGAGATGGAACAAGAAGGTTATGGTGACTTAATCGGATTGGTTGAATAATCGCCATCTGCTTTTGCTAAAACATATAGCTTAACCATATAAAAATATGTTAAAATAGCAGTTTGTCATTTTATCTTGAAATGGCAAATTGCTTTTTTTATTTACTAACATGACACACACATTGCTACTTTCAAGCTAACAAGCTTGATAAGAGTTAAGCTGGGTGTTTGCAAATTTGATTAATTAAAATCCTGTAGATTTTGATGCGTGTTTGCAAATCGGCTTAATCGGTAATGTGGAGGCATAACCCAACTTTACTTAAGGAAATCTCATGGCGTCAGCTAATCCTACCCAAGTTTCAATGCGTGATCTTTTAGAAGCCGGTGCACACTTTGGTCACCAAACTCGTTTTTGGAATCCAAAAATGGGCAAATTTATTTTTGGTGCACGTAACAAAATCCACATCATTAACCTTGAGCATACAGTTAAAGCGATGAACGAAGCACTAAACTTCGTTAACCGTGAAGCAGCACGTGGCAACAAAGTACTATTTGTTGGTACTAAACGTGCGGCAAGCAACGTTATCAGCGAACAAGCGGCTCGCGCTGGTATGCCTTATGTTGACCATCGTTGGTTAGGTGGTATGTTAACCAACTGGAAAACCATCCGTCAGTCAATTACTCGTTTGAAAGAATACGAAAAACAAGCTGAAGACGGTACGTTTGCTAAGTTAACCAAACGTGAAGCGCTAGAGCGTACTCGTGAAATGGAAAAACTTGAGCGTGCGTTAGGCGGTATCAAAAACATGAACGGTTTACCTGATGCAATTTTTGTGGTTGACGTTGACCATGAAGCGATTGCAATCAAAGAAGCAAAAAACTTAGGTATCCCTGTTATTGGTATTGTTGATACAAACTCAAACCCAGATGACGTAGATTATGTCATTCCTGCCAATGACGATGCGATTCGTGCGGTAACGCTATATGTATCAGCGGTTGCAGATGCAATTATCGCTGGTAAAGAATACGCTAAAACTCAAGGCGGCAAAGCAGCAAATCAAGAAGAAGCAGTAACTGAAGCACCAGCAGAAGCTGCGGCAGAATAAGGGTTACCGTAGTATCATAGCAGCGCATTCATTAGGTTGTTATGATACTGTCATCAAAATTTTATAAACTAACTTTGATGGGTAAACATAAAATTGGTTTATAAAAATTCGAATTTGTAGCGTAATATTAAAGGGCAAAAATCATCAATTTTTGTCCTTTAATCTCCAACTGTTTAGACAATAAACAACCCAATTCTCATCTATAATGATAATCAATTGAGGTATCTCATGGCAGAAATTAGTGCAAAACTGGTAAAAGAATTACGTGACCGTACAGGTCTTGGTATGATGGAATGTAAAAAAGCCCTGCAAGAAGCAGACGGCGACATCGAAACCGCAATCGATAACTTGCGTAAATCAGGTCAAGCAAAGGCTGCTAAAAAAGCAGGTAACATTGCTGCTGATGGCGCTATCATTATCGCCCAAGAAGGTAACAAAGCCTTACTACTTGAAGTAAACTGCCAAACTGACTTCGTGGCAAAAGATGCTAACTTCACCGCATTTGCGAACAAAGTAGCTGAACTTGCACTCGCCAACAATACCACTGATGTAGCGGCTATCTCTGCATTGCCGTATGGCGATGGTCAAACGGTTGAAGAAGCCCGTGTTGAGCTCGTACAAAAAATCGGTGAAAACATCCAAGTACGTCGTGCAGAAGTGATTGAAGGTGACAACCTAGCCTCTTACCGTCACGGTATTCGTATTGGTGTAGTGGTTTCTGTTGAAGGCGGTAACGCTGACACCGCAAAACACGTTGCCATGCAAGTTGCTGCATTCAACCCAATCGCTGTTGATGAAGCGAATGTACCTGCTGATACGCTAGCGCGCGAAAAAGACATCATCGAAGCGAAAGCAAAAGAATCTGGCAAACCAGACGCCGTAATTGAAAAAATGATCACCGGCGGTCTACAAAAGTACTTGAACGAAGTGACTTTGCTGAACCAACCTTACGTTATCGACAATGAGAAAAAAGTTGGCGATATATTAAAATCTGAAGGTATGACGGTTAAAGCATTCAAACGCTTAGAAGTGGGTGAAGGCATCGAGAAAAAACAAGAAAACTTCGCTGAAGAAGTAGCAGCGGCTCAAGCAGCAGCAGCTAAATAATAAGCGACAACTGCTGAGCGGTTAACTTGTTAAAAATACCCCATAAATTTGGGGTATTTTTTTGTCTAATTTTTTTATTTTTTAAATTCAAAAAAGCGAGTTGAAGGCTCGCTTTTTCATGTGAAGCAATTATTTGTAGATGAAGCGATTAATTGGCTGCGGCTAACGCTTGCTCAAGGTCAGCTTTGATGTCATCAATATGTTCAATACCAATGGATAAACGAATCATGTCTTCGCTAACGCCTGCTTTTTGCAACTCTTCAGCATTTAATTGGCGGTGCGTGGTAGTTGCAGGGTGGCAAGCGAGTGACTTGGCATCACCGATATTGACCAGACGGGTAATTAATTGTAGCGCATCAATAAATTTCGCCCCTGCTTCACGACCGCCCTTTAATCCAAAGGTTAGAATCGCTGATGGCTTACCACCAAAGTATGTTTGCGCAAGCTTATGCTCTGGATGGTCGGTTAATCCTGCGTACTTGACCCAAGCCACTTGTGGATGATGGTTTAAAAATTCTGCCACGGCTTGGGCATTTTGGCAATGTCGCTCCATACGCAAGGCTAACGTCTCTAATCCAAGCATAATTTGCCAAGCGTTCATTGGGCTTAGTGCCGCACCGGTATTACGTAAAGGCGCAACGCGTGCGCGTGCAATAAATGCCGCAGCACCCATGGCTTCGACAAAATTGACACCATGATAGCTGGCATCTGGGGTATTTAAAATCGCGAAACGTTCTTTGTGAGCGCCCCAATCAAATTTACCACTATCGATAATCACCCCACCAACCGACGTGCCCGAACCACTCACATATTTGGTCAATGAGTGAATCACAATATCAGCACCATGCTCAAATGGACGGCACAATGTTGGCGTGGCGACGGTGTTATCAATCACCACAGGTACGCCTTTACTATGAGCAAATTCGCTAATTTTTGCGATATCCAGTACGTTACCCAATGGATTGCCAATACTTTCACCAAATACCAATTTAGTACGTTCATCAATCAAATCAACCAACGTCTCAGGTCGGGTATAATCAAAGAAACGCACTTCGATACCTTGACGTGGCAACGCATGGGCAAATAAGTTGTAAGTACCACCATATAAAGTTGATACTGAGACGATGTTATCGCCTGCTTCACATAGCGTTTGGATGGTATAAGTAATCGCCGCCATCCCGGATGCCACCGTCAATGCACCGATGCCGCCTTCTAACGCTGCCATACGTGCTTCAAGCACCGCGTTGGTTGGGTTCATGATACGGGTGTAGATATTACCAGCAACTTTAAGATCAAAAAGGTCAGCACCGTGTTGGGTGTTATCAAAGGCATACGAACTGGTGTGGTAGATAGGGACAGCGACAGCTTTGGTGGTCGGTTCTGGTTCATAGCCTGCATGAATGGCAAGCGTTTCTGGGCGATGCGGTGGGCTCATACATATTCCTTTAATTTAGTTTAATTAGCAAAAAAATCTCTTTTGCATTGTAACGAGTTGCTAATCAGTTTTGCAAATTCACAATAGAGCATTATTAGAACATTAATGCCGTGTTTTGGAATATCGATTCGTGGTGAATTGGCGTTTAAAGGCCCGCGTTTAATACAGAAATACCTCACAAACTATAACTAATGGGAGTTTTAATTTTTTGTAGATAACCCATCAGGCTTGCTCAGCTTGCTCAGCTTGCTCATTGATTAAATGCTCAGTTAAATTTAACATCTCTTGATAGGAATCAAGCTTAAGGATAAAGCTAGTAAAATCATTGGTTTGAATATGAGATAACCGAGTTAAACGCTTTAGCTCATATACCAAACTATTGACAACATCATCATATTGTTTGAGACGTAAAACTTGGGTATCATCTGCTAGTGTTTGTGTTATTGTTAGCAAGGTCTTGGCTTTTGTCACTAACTGCGCTTTGTCCAATACCTGCCCATATAAGATATCGGTTATAGCCGCAACAGTGGCTCTTTTGGTGGCAATAAAATCATCAACTGTTTGCGTATCTAAACTTAATAGATAGACGGCGCGGCTGATAAATTTATGGTATTCATCTTTTACCTTATCGATTTGCTTTGTTAAAAGCACCGTTTCGGTAATATCTACCACGCTGACAAATAGATGAATGGATTTTTTATTCGCGCTCTTAACCACCCGTAAAAATTCAAAATGCAGGTATTTCTTGTTGGTAAAGCCTGTTTCATCTAAAAAAATCAACTCGACTGTTTTAAGTGGGTTGATATCTTGAATCAACTCTTCATCCACGTCGGATTGGTACAGGTAATTGATAAAATGCTGTGTCGCTCTGATATCTTTTTCGCTGACCATATTTTGTAACAGCTGGGGTAATGTAAGCCCAGCTAACTGCTTGCGCCCCAATAACTGCTCTAGTTTTTTGGAATAATGCTCACCAATGACCATTTTCTCATCGATGAGAAACAAGCCTTTTTTGACTGTGTTCATGATATCACGCATATCGGTCTGCGCTTTATCAATCGCCACATCATCGTGATACATGTGTCTGATGGTGTAATGGATAAAAAAGATGATATAGGCTATCAAGGCAAAAAAACTGCAATAGGTCAAATAGCGCGAATAATCTGCAGTACGGTAGGTGTCATTGAGATAAGTGTCATAGCCAATATTCATCAATGACCAAATTTTGGCTTGGTTGTGATAAGCAAACTCAGCCAATTCAACTTTGCCTTTTTCATCTTGCTCAGAAACTTGCGCGATTCTTTGGCGATAGTCTTGCCAAATAATGGCAAATTCATCCATCGCCGTTTCTTGCTTTGGATAGCGGGACAACTGTGCCATATAACCGTCTAACTCAGCCGCCTGTTTTTGTAAGGTCTGAATGATTTGTTGACTATCGTTGTGAGGTGTTACTGTTAGATGCTGCGCACTGGTTGCTATCTCAAGCGTCAAATCACTGATGTTGCCGATGATATCCATATGCTGGGTGGACTGGGTTAAAAAACGCGCAATATATACATTGATAATCACAAACGCTAGCACAAACAAACACAGCACAACTAGGCTTTGTAAAAGAAGCCGACACCTTTTGGTACGCACCATATATTGAAACAAGCTATCGTTATTTCTGACTTTCACGTAATTACCCTAGAAGAAGATAAATTAGAAAAAATAAATAATAGATAAAACCCCACCGTTAAATACACAATCTACCAAAAGTTTTGAACCTGGTTATATTGGTTATACTGTTTATACCATCATAAACCCTAGAGAGCAATTCAGACAAAAACACCCTTAAAATATAGTAAAAGAAATTAAAAACTACCACAAATCCACATAAAGTAGAAGAATAGCTTATCGATATCATCAAGTCGCCAATCTTGTCTTAACCTTTTAACCCAAGCCCAAATATGTTCAATAGGATTGAGGTCAGGACTGTAAGGCGGCAACCAAAGAATTGTATGACCTGCTTGCTCGATAAGATTTTCAATATCTTCTCGAATGTGAAATCTAGCGTTATCCATTACAATCAAGCTATGTGGTGACAATGCAGGTAATAACAGATTTTTTGTCCAATGATAAAAGACATCAGCGTTAATATTAAAATCGTATAGCCCTACAGCAAACAGCTGATTACCATGAATAGCCCCAATCGCATTGGTGGTACTTTTTAGCTGCCAGTTGTAGCTATCAAAGCATTTTTGCCCCCTTGGTGCATAAGCATAAGGGCGATAGCTACTAGTTTTAAAGCCACATTCATCAAGGTAGATAATAGGTCGGTTGCTGCTTTGATAGTCTGCCAGTTGCTGGATGAATGTCTGGCGTTTTATTTCATCTGCCTGTGGGTGTTTAAGTATCTTTTTTTTGAGTGATTTTAAGCCGCTTTAAGGCTATCCCAATCGCTCTTTGAGTGCAGTTGAAACGTACAGCTCGCTCTCGTTGATAGCTGTCAGGGTATTTTTCGACATCTTGCTTGAGTAAAGCCATGTCGATTTTGCCTTTACGAGTTTTAACCACTTTACGTTCTGGTTGTTTTTTCCAGTTTTGTAAAGTGCGTGTGCTGATATTAAATTCTTGGGCAAGGCTACGAATGCTTCTTCCTGCTTCGTGCTTGTCCAGTATCATTTGTCGGTAGTCGGTTGAGTATGCCATTTTGTTATTGTAGCACTTCTAGATTTCTTTAACTATAGTATCAAATACGCGTAAACTAGCCTGCCAATTTAGCAAAAACAAGTGTAAAAATATCTTTAGCTTGTAAAAAAACCCATAATGACCATTGTCAGTATGGGTTTAACCAATGATATTAAAAGGGGTATTAAAGCAATAGTATCGAAGCCCTATGATTAAAGCGTTAACTCATGTCTAAATTAACTCGTGTCTAAATTAGCTTATAGCTGTAACTCACTGATATCTGCAACCGTTAAAAACAATCCACGCACTTTTTTTAGCAGCGCCAACCGATTGGCTTTAAGATTAGCATCTTCACTATTCACCATCACCTGCTCAAAGAAGTCATCCAATGGCTGCTGCAGTGTCGCTAGCGATTGTAAAATTTGGGTGTAGTTGGCGTTGTCAGTGTGTTGGTGGGGCTCAATACTTTGCGCTGCAGTTTGCACCGCTTGATACAATGCTTTTTCGGCAGGTTCTTGTAAATAAGCCGTTTGTACTTGGGTTGCAATCTCACCCTCAGCCTTGGCTAAAATATTGGCAACGCGTTTATTGGCTTCGGTAAGTTGTTTGGCGGGTGGCAAATCACGGAAGGCTTGTACGGCTTTGATGCGATGGTCAAAATCCATTGGCACTTGCGGTTGTAGCGCCTGTACCGCCATAATTGTATCCACGCTCACGCCTTGGTCTTCATACATGGCACGGTAGCGTGAATTGATAAACTCCATCACTTGTTTGAAAGTTTTTGGTAAGTCGTCAATTTTGCCTACATAACCCAATAGAGCTTGCTCAAGCAATACTACTAGATTTAATGGCAGTTGTTTCTCAATCAAGATACGCAGTACTCCAATCGCCGCGCGGCGTAGGCTAAACGGGTCTTTTGAACCGGTTGGCGCTTGGTCAATACCAAAAATACCGACCAGCGTATCCAAACGGTCTGCTAATGCCAGCGCTGTTCCAATGTTGGTCGCGGGTAATTTATCGCCGCTAAATTTTGGCAGATATTGCTCTTCGATTGCCGCCGCCACCGCTTCTGGCTCTTGGTTTAAACGCGCATAGTAAGTCCCTGCCACGCCTTGTAATTCTGGAAACTCACCCACCAAGGTACTGGCAAGGTCTGCTTTTGACAGCAAGCCTGCCCGTGCCGTTTGCTCAACGTCTTCGCCAATTTGGGTAGCAATAAAGGCAGCTAGCTTGGCAATACGCTCAGATTTTTCCCAAATTGTCCCTAACTTATCTTGGAATACGCGGGTTTTAAGGTTTTCAGTCAGTGCAAATAACGGCTGTTTTTGGTCTTGTAAAAAGAAAAACTCAGCATCGGCAAGGCGTGGACGTACCACTTTTTCGTTACCGGCAATCACTTGCGCTTTATCTTTACTGTCAATGTTACTGATAAAGATAAAATAAGGCTGTAATTTACCTTGGCTGTCAGTCAAACAAAAATATTTTTGATCCGCCTGCATGGTGCTAATCAAGGCTTCTTGCGGCACTTGTAAAAATCGTGGCTCAAAGCTTGCGCGTAGCGCTACTGGATAATCGACCAGCGCAGTGACTTCATCAAGCAAATATTGCGGTACGATAGCAGTCGCCCCTACTTCATCGGCAAGCTGTTGCACTTGCTCTTTGATAAGTTGTTGGCGTTTGTCAAAATCAGCGATGACGTGCGCCTCGGCAAGGTTTTGCTCATAGCTGTCCGCCGTGTCAATTCTAACCCTATCAGGATGATGGAAACGATGTCCAAGACTATAACGACCCATTTCAACGCCCTGCGACCCTGTCTCACCCGACGTTAATCCTTGAATTGTCGCTGATAGCACTTGGTCGTCTTTGAGTAGCACTAACCATTTGACAGGGCGAACAAACTCAGAACGCTCTGAGCCACTGCGCATACGTTTGGCAATCGGCAACTCATCTAAGGCTTTTTGAAAAATGCTCGGCAACAACTCGGTCACAGGCTGACCGATGACACTCATTTCATAGCCGATATAATCGCCTTTATCACCTTTGATGGTAATCAAATCCTTGACGTCAATACCCAAACCTTGGGCAAATCCTTGTGCCGCTTTGGTTGGGTTACCGTCCTTATCATAGGCAGCTTTGACCGCAGGACCGCGTTTTTGTTCGATTTTATCGGGCTGTTTTTCACTAATTCCTTGAATCTGTAAGGCAAGACGACGTGGGGCGGCAAAACTTTTAATGGTATCAAAGCGAATATTGGCATCTTTTAGCGATTGGGTGACATGGTCAGTGAGTGCATCGCGCAATGTTTTTAGATTTTTTGGGGGCAATTCTTCGGTGCCAAGTTCAAATAAAATAGTAGACATGCTAAAGCCTTGTTGATTCAAATAAGGTAAATATAGGCGATTATAGCAGAAATTTAAGCCATAAAAATGCCCCATCAGCGGGGCAAATCAAGAAAACCGTCAGCGCAAAACGAAAATTAAACTTATCGGCTGGCGCTTGCCGAAGTCGTTACAGCGGTTATAGCGACTGGCGTATTGACCGCCGCTTTTGGTTTGGCTTTGGCAGGATTGACCACAAAGTTAATGCCTAACAACAACAGCGTCACCCCTAAAATCGGGCGCAATTTTTTCTCAGGTAGTTTACTGCTCAATAATGTACCTACAATAATGGCAGGAATCGCGCCAATGAGCAAAAAGGTCAGCATGTGAAAATCCACACTGCCTGACAGCAAATGTCCGAGACCTGCGACCAAGGTTAACAGCACCGCATGTACCACATCCGAGCCGATGATGCGAATGAGTGGCAATTGGGGGAAAATTAGCACCAGCGCCATGACGCCAAATGCCCCTGCCCCAACCGACGATAAGGTCACTACTACCCCGAGCAATATGCCCATCAGCACCAATTTATATTTGGGGATTTGGGAGGTGAGACTGTCAGTTTGGTCAGTTGTGCGGTATTTGTCAAAAAACGCCTCGATACGGTTGCGAAAAATCAGCGAAACCCCGGTAATGGTCAACATCACGCCCAATATCAAGGTCATGATTAGTTTGATGGCGTTGATATTACCCAAGTAAGTAGCGACGAGATAATTAGTGACAATGGAGGCTGGAATACTACCAATCGCTAGCCATAGCAAGATTGGCCAAACAACATTTGATTTTTTAAAATGAACCACACCACCAAAAAACTTGGAAATAGCGGCGTATAGCAAATCGGTGCCGACAGCAATATGCGGCTCTACTTTTAGCAGTAAAATCAGAATCGGCGTCATCAGTGACCCACCGCCCACGCCCGTCACACCTACGCAAAATCCGACAAAAATACCCGCTAAAATAAAATAAAGTTCCACTCACCGCTCCTCTATTTATCCAAAATGGTTATCCAAACTGAATAAGGAGGGTATTTTAGCGAAATTTGCTTATTTCTCTGTGTGGTGTTTATTGATATGAATATGCAATATTAGAATATTTACATAATATAATTTCGACTTCTTTAATTAACAATAAATTGCTGAATGCTTTGATTATTGAACGTTGCTTTGTTTCCTAAAGATAGCAAATTGAAATTTCCACTTTGTATATCACTGATTAATTGGCTTTCAAAGTTGCTTATATTATTTTGACATCTTCTAAAATCATTTTCTAAAAACTTAAATAAGCCAAACGTGTCACCTTGATTAAAATTAGATTTCAAATTTTTTGAAAGTAACGCAATAAAATCATCATACTTTTCTACAGTTGTTTGAATTTTACCATTTGCAATTTCAGGAAGTATGTAAACGCTTTCAAAGAGATGCTCAACAATTCTAAGTGCAACTTCTAGCTCTTCAGAGGTTGGTTCCTTAATATCATGAGCGGAATCGTTTCCCATAAATCTAATACCATGTAATAGACTTTTATCACCATTGGAAATATAACCGTTTTTTTGAAGTTGATTTATTCGAATTTCTAAAGATTTACCATTTATTTTCAAATCATTACAAACTGCTTCAATACAAACTCTCAAGCCAATACCAGTTAGGATTTTTGAATCATTTGCATAGCTTTTGAGAGTATTCTGATAAATACTTTTTACAATTATTGGCAATTCAGCTAACTCAAACCATTGAAATTCTTTATGTCCTTTCAAGGGAACAGGATAATTGGTAACATTTTTCGGGTAATATAAATCACCATTAAAATCATAGTGCTCATCCTGCAAATCAATTTGCATTATTCTGAAAGAAACATAATCGCAACCTGCACATTTTATAATTTGATAATATAGCTCTTCTGGATAATCATTAGGGTCATATGGTACAAAGTATTCTTTAACGATAAGTTGATTTGTGTCTTTCCCACATGATTTACAATAGCTAGTAATATGTGTATTTTCTGCCATTTTAACTTACTCAGCTTTCGGCAAATATTTATCCAAGGCTTCTTGACGATGGGCTTCATCCGCCAATGGGAAGCCCAATTTGGCGCGCGTTTCTACATAGCTTTGTGCTACTTTACGCGCCAAGGTGCGCACACGCAAGATAAAGCGCTGACGCTCAGTGACTGAAATCGCCCCACGCGCATCTAGCAAGTTAAAGGTATGTGACGCTTTGAGCACCATTTCATACGCAGGCAGCGGCAGATTAAGACCGACCAATTTGTCGGCTTGGCTTTCATAAAAATCAAACAACTCAAACATCTTTGCCACATCGGCATGTTCAAAGTTGTAGGTCGATTGTTCCACTTCATTTTGGTGGAACACATCGCCATAAGTGACACGACCAAATTCGCCATCCGTCCATACCAAGTCATACACACTGTCCACGCCTTGGATATACATGGCAAGGCGCTCAAGACCGTACGTGATTTCTCCTGTCACTGGGAAACACTCAATACCACCCACTTGCTGGAAGTAAGTAAACTGGGTAACTTCCATGCCATTGAGCCAAACTTCCCAACCAAGTCCCCATGCGCCAAGCGTTGGTGATTCCCAGTTGTCTTCTACAAAGCGGACATCATGGGTTAGAGTATCAATGCCAATCGCTTTGAGTGACCCCAAGTATAACTCTTGAATATCAGGTGGATTGGGTTTAAGTACCACTTGGAACTGATAATAATGTTGTAACCGGTTTGGGTTGTCGCCATAGCGACCATCGGTGGGACGGCGTGATGGCTGTACATAGGCGGCATGCCAACGCTCTGGACCTAATGCTCGTAAGAAAGTGGCGGTATGAAACGTGCCTGCACCCATTTCCATATCGTAAGGCTGTAACACCACACAACCTTTTTCTGCCCAATAATTTTGCAAAGTTAAAATCAATTGTTGAAACGTCATCATACGAGAATTACCACTATATAGTCGGTGATTAGGCAAACCGTGTTTATCAAAATAGTTGTCCAGTTAATTTTGATAAAGCGTCAGTTTTTTTAATTAGTCACATTAAAAATTTAAATTTTTTTGCATCGCAAATAGCACTTAAAATAGGCGCTACAATTGCCGAACGATATTTTTACTTAAAACGCCCAAAATAGCAAACTTATCCAATTTTTCAGCTACAGGTATAGCAATGGTTATTGAGCAAATTAATTGGCTGGCAAAACTACAAAGTATCAAAACAATATACATTTCGCGACAAATCAGTTACCGCATTTTAGCACTTTTTTACTAGATTTACGAAAATTCCTGTTACCCTTGAACAAGAGATTTCGACGATTGATTGCTTTGTTTTTTTATACGGTTTTAGCCTTCTTAATCGCTTTTTTTGAGATAAATCAGCCAAATTTGATACGTCATCCATTGTCGTTTTAGTTGGGTTTTGACTTTTAATTTTCATCTTTTACCGCCATAATAACCTACACAAGCTTTTACTTAATTTATTTTAAGTAGTTGTTTTTAATAACTTTTCATGAGGTCAACCATGCTTATTTCGGCAAGTCTATTATTAGCTGCTACGTCGTTAACTTCTAACTGGTTGTTTTTAATCGTTCTAGTGACTGTCGGTATGCTAGCGATTGCATTTACCCCTTATCGTTTTGTATTGGGGTATTTTATGTTGGGTATGGTGTACTGGATTTCGGTGGAAGGGCTGCATTGGGCAGTCGTCACGCTGTCATCATTGACTGGCACGGATGCGTATGTGGCGGCAATTGGCTTATCGATGATTCCCATTGTGATAGCGTTAAATGGAAAACCTAAGTTTAACAAAGCGGCGAGACAAGCTACTACCCACCAAGCTATGTTAAAAAGCAGTGTCCAAATGAGCGCCGGTCACCGTCCTGTGGTGTTAGAAAAAGATACCGATTTTCATCAAAATTTTGTTCGTCATGCCTCTGTGTTTGACTCAAAATACTAATAACAACCTCGCCACCTTATCGCTATAGCAAGTTATTTAACCCATCCTGTTGATGGGTTTTTTATGGGGTTCAGCATGATAAAAGGTAAGAGGCTCGCTGTGTAATGCTGTTTAAATACACAAATCAAACGCTTTGATTACAAAAAATGATACTGGTATGTTAAACATTACTGTAACTTGGCATCAATGATCTTATAATATATTGTATAACAAAGCTATTAAATCGTTTGTAATAGCGAATTATAATTTCTTTGAAATGAGTGACTTAAGTATCGTCATTTATTTGAAGACCTTGCGCATTGCAATATCTATAAAATCTATAATTTTGGAGGACACGTATGTTATCTCAATTAACCCAAATCAAATCAGATCCCCTTGACGTATTATTGTTTGCCGTTGGTTTGCGTTTAACCCAACTTGCCAAAATGGGCGATGACAAATTTAAAGGTTTATTAGAAAACCGTAATTTTACCATTCAACTCGGCAGCGACGCGGAACAAACGTCACGTTACTACCAAATCAATAACGGTACTTTTAGCCAACATGCAGGTCCAGCCAAAGAGCCAACGTTGACGATTACCTTTAAAGACTCAATGACGGGTGTAAAATTGCTCACTAAAGGTGAAGCGACGGCATTTATGACGGGCATCCAAAATGGCGATTTAAAAATGTCGGGTGATTATTCACTGCTGATGTGGTTTAACCAAATCGCAAAATTCATTGTGCCAAAAGTACCCGAACCACTTAAGCCTGTGGTTGAACAAGCGAAACCCTTGATTGAGAAAGCCACACCTTTTGCCAAAGAACTTTGCAGTAAAGCTATGGCAATGATTGGGGGCGTGAGCGCAAGTAAAGCATCTGGCAGCAGCAAATACTTTAATCAATCAAACACCAAAGACGTTAATGCTGACAGCGAGACACAAGCTACGAGCAAATTAGAGACCCTTAAGGCGAAAGCGGCTGAAATCAAAGATGACGCCGTGGAAAAGTTTGATGAGCTAAAAACCGAAGCCAAAGAAAAAATCGATTCACTTAAAGAAGATGCGAGCGAAAAATTAGCGGATATTAAAGACACCGCTAATGAAAAACTTGGCGAAACCAAAGAAAAACTGGATGAGGTTAAAGCACAAGCGGCTGATAAAATTGATGACGCTAAAGAAACTGCCACTGAAAAATTGGATGAAGCGAAAGTCACTAAGGACGATAAACTTGCGGAGGCTAAAACCAAGCTTGAAGACGTCAAAGACCAAGCGGCTGAAAAATTAGCTGACGTTAAAAGCCTAGCGGGTGAAAAACTAGATGATGCTAAATCAAAGGTTGACGCGTTAAAAACCCAAGCCGATGACAAACTAGATGCGCTAAACGATGAAGCCAAAGAAAAAGTCAGTGAAGCAAAAGATAAAATCGAACAAGGTAAGCAAAAGCTGACCGACGAAACAGCGAATGATTCTGATGTATCTGATAATAAAGCCATCGAAGAGAAATATGAAGCGGCTAAAGATACTACTAACGCTCAAGGTAATACGGCTAAAGATAGTACGGCAGATGATGATAGCATCCGTCCTGACAATGTGTTCGCCAAGTCAGCCGATAATGATAACTTAACGCCTGCGCTGCGTAAATCGGCTGAGATTGAAGCAAAGCATGCGTCTGATGAGGTCATTGCCGACAATGTCAAAACTAGCGCAGTCACTGATGATAAATCACCTATCACCAATATTTCAATCACTCGTGGTGATAGCTCTCACGACAAATAAGTCATTGTTATTAAATGATAAAAAACAATCACTTTAGGTGGTTGTTTTTTTTGTCTTTAAGTCTTGCTATTACTGTGTTTGTGTTTTATTAACTTGATTTTGCGCCCCCTATTTGTAGTAAAAGACAAATAATCATTAGCAACATACCCAACCAACCAATAGGAGAAAAAACCTCTCCAACCACAATAACCGCAAGTATCGTTGCTACGATAGGCTCCAATAATGTAATTAACGTCGCTTGGCTCGCCTCAATGACTTTCAGTGCTTGACCAAAAAGTAAATACCCTATAAACATCGGTGCAATTGCCATGTATAAAGCAACTGCTATATGTTTACCATCTAAAAATAGGTTATCGCCTGTAAACAGTAATGACGGTAACAATACGATTGCGGAGAGGCCAAACAGACTTGCCATGGCAGATTTAGCGTCTACGCCTGTCTCTATCATTTGCCGTGCTGACCACGAGTACGTGGCATACGTTAATCCTGCAACCAAACCTAGTAATATTCCCCATTTTTGATTGTTCGCCCCTATATCTAAGTCAATATTTTTAGTTTTCCCTATAGTCAGTAAACTGACACCCACGGCACCAAATAGAAAACTTACTACCCATTTTTTATTAATCTTTTTATTGCTGATTAGACGCTCCATCGTGACCGTAAAAAATGGCGCGCTAGCAATTGTGATAACTGTTCCGATAGCGACACCCGCTAGACGCATAGAAGAATAAAAGGCTAATGGGTAAATGACAATACATATCGCTCCTACTAATAAGACCTTAGGCTGAGAAGTTAATTTTATCTTATCATGAACGATGTGTTGTCTAGCGTTTACTACTAGCAGTATGCCAGCCACACCCATTGCAAATGCACCCGTTGCTAAAGGACTGACATCAGGCGTTAAAGCGGATACAGTCCCTGTTGTACCCCAAAGAATGCTAGCAATCACTACAAATACAATAGCGCTCAAACTGGATTTCACCTGAAACATCATAAATACTCTCAAGGTTATATTGAATAATACTATTATAGAGGGCTATTGATATTGGATTTTGCAGATTGGACGGTTTTGTTGATTACTCAGACGCGTTTTACTTAGAAAATTCTAGAAGGTGGGATACCGAAATACTTTGAGAAACGGCGACTAAATGCACTGACATTCGTGTAACCCACTAATTCAGCAATGATAGCAATGGGGGAATCAGTATGTAGTAATAAAGCTTGGGCTTTTTGCATTCTCAGCTCTGTAATGTACGCAGTTACTGTCTGACCCGTCTGTGACTTAAAGTTCTTTTTAAACTGGGTAGCACTCAAACAAGCAATATTTGCTAAAGCTTCTATCGATAAGTTATGAGAAAGGTTGTTATGAATATAGTCCACGACCTCTCTAATCCTATGGTCATACTGAACAAATAATTGTTGTTCTTCTAAGAGTCTGTAGAAAGTAGTAAACATTAATAATTCAATTTCAGCATGAACTTGGTTCTTTAACTGACTTTCAGCGAACTCTAAAAATAATAATAATGTTGAGCTGATTGAAAAGACAATTTTTTCCGAATCAAGAATATGATCTGGTAAAAAATCTGTATCAACCACAATGAATTTTGCATTTTCTTCAGCATTAAAATAATGTTCTTCGTATGCTTTGATTACAACACATTCCCTTGGTGTAACTTTACCAATATAGTTTTCAACCTCAATGTTTATAACGCCTCGAAGCGGTAAAACAATTTGATGAAAGTTATGAGAATGCCCTTTGGTTTGATGACTATAGGATCTAACTGAGAGCGTGTTTATCATTTGTTTCTCTGCTTATCATTTTTTCTCTATAGCCCCGCTTAATAAAAATAATACGTCAAGCGCTCACTGTATGTAACAATGAAGTATTTCGCGCCTATCATGCGCTTAGCAATTAAAACCGTTGAGATTATTAGCCTGTAGCTACTGTGTTTTTTGTCGTCAAACCCGTACAGTTTAGAGATGTGGCAATGTCCCTACTGGAATTACCTGTAAAACCGCTAAAAATTGTTATAAAATTTTGGATAGAGATAACTTCGGCATTTAAGCCATTTTTTCAAGTAACGCCATGTTGTCATGGTAAGCCTGTTTTGAGCAATTTATCAATTTGGGCTACCTACATTACTGCCTGATGGACTGACTTGATAGATTAGGCAAAAATAAACCATCTAAAAGTTGGTAGCCGTTTTGGTGGCCATTTATATGGTATCGGTATTTGTCTATGATATATCTATTTGTCATCATAGCCTTGAAGCCTTTTATTATCAAGGTTTGCTGTTAGCGTTTGCTTGACAACGTTTTTATCGATTTTCGTGTGAATTCTGCTTTAGGCGGTTGTTTTTTTTTGGTATGATGAGACACCTTTTATCATTTTAAGCTTTGTTTTAATTAGGATTATAGCTGTCATGGCAGACTTATTAGCAATTCAACAATCAGAACAACCGATTGGCACCACAATGACCACCCAAAGCCGCCCAACTCGCGAGCAAATCCAAGCTTGGTTTGAACTACCTTTGATGGATTTACTGTTGCTCGCGCAAAACAAACTTCGCGAACACTTTTCACCCAATGCGGTACAAATCAGTACCCTGCTATCAATAAAAACAGGCAATTGTCCTGAAGATTGTGGCTATTGCTCACAGTCAGGACACCATAGCACCGACTTACAACCTGAAAAGAAAATCGAAGTACAAAAAGCGATTAGCGAGGCCAAAAAAGCCAAAGCAGCTGGCTCTAGCCGTTTTTGTATGGGTGCGGCATGGAAGCACCCAAACGATAGAGATATGCCCTATGTGGTTGAGCTGATTAAAGAAGTTAAAGCATTAGGCTTAGAAACCTGCATGACGCTTGGCATGTTATCGGGTAACCAAGCGCAAGTACTTGCTGAGGCGGGACTGGATTACTACAACCATAACCTTGATACCTCACGCGAGTACTATAACCATATCGTCTCCACCCGTAGTTATGATGACCGTCTAACTACCCTTGACCATGTGCGTCAGGCAGGCATTAATATTTGCTCAGGTGGTATCATCGGTATGGGTGAAAGTCGTGATGACCGCATCAACCTACTGACAGAACTGGCTAATCTGCCAAAACCCCCTGAATCAGTACCAATCAATATGCTGGTACCCATTGAAGGCACGCCAATTGCAGATCAGCTGCAAGGCACGCGCTTGCCTGTGCTTGAGTGGATTCGTACCATTGCTGTCACGCGCCTTGCTTGCCCAACCAGCTATGTGCGTATTGCCGCAGGTCGTGAAGGCCTAACCGATGCCGAGCAAGCCATGCTGTTTATGGCAGGTGCCAATTCTTTCTTTTATGGGAATCGTTTATTGACCACCGATAATGCTACCACCAATCATGATGATCAGTTGATTGCCGATTTAGGGTTGACGGTTGAGAAAGCCGAGCCTCGACAAATCCCGGTGACCAATGCGATGAATGGTCGCATCGGGAGTTTGGCTGTCGTTTGATATGCCAAGAAACCGCCCAAGTGGCGGTTTTTTCTTAGATGCTTTAACGATGCTTTAACAGAGTTGAACAGTATGTTAGCCAATTTTGCCCTTCAATCAGCCCTTGATGAACAGCGCCAAAAAGACCTGTATCGTCAACTGACGCCCATTCGTCATGGCGTGACGCCCACCATTGACATAGATGGCAAAACCTACGTCAACTTTGCCAGCAATGATTATTTGGGACTTGCCACCGACCCGCAACTCATACAAGCGTTTAGCCAAGCTGCAAAAACCATCCAGCAAGTGGGTAGTGGCGCGTCGCACCTGATTACGGGGCATACGCTTTGGCATGAACAGTTGGATACCACCCTTGCCCAAGTGACAGGCTATGAACGGGCATTAACTTTTAGCACAGGGTATATGGCAAATGTCGGTGTGATTCAAGCGTTGTGTGGTAAAGATAGCATGATTTTCAGTGATAAGCTCAATCATGCCTCCATTGTCGATGGGGCAATCCTTAGCCGTGCCAAAGTCATGCGTTTTGGGCATCGCAATTATAGCCAATTAGAGCAGCTGCTTTCGCAAAGTAGCGCTAAGCAAAAACTGATTGTCACCGATCATATTTTTAGTATGGATGGTACCATTGCCGATTTAGATGCGCTGCATACGTTAGCGGTTCGTTATGAATGCGCCTTGATGGTAGATGATGCCCACGGTTTTGGGCTGCCCTATCAGGCTTATAAAAAAGCCCAACCGCAAGCGGATATCTATATCGGCACCTTTGGTAAAGCGATAGGTACCAGTGGCGCATTTGTCGCAGGTTCGAGTGAGCTGATTGACTATGTGACCAATTTTGCCCGTTCATTTATTTATACCACGGCGATGCCCCCTGTGCTTGCCAGCGTGACTAAAACCAGCATAGTCATGTCGCAAACCGATACGTTGCGCAGCAATCAATTACTGGCTAATATCGAACAGCTCAGTCAAGGGCTATTGCAGCAAAATTGGCAAGTAGGTATTGATAATCAAATACCGACCACAGCCATTATTCCTGTGGTCATTGGCAATAATGACAGAACCCTGCAGCTTGCCAACGCGTTAAAATCTCGCGGTTTTTGGGTCTCGGCCATCCGTCCACCCACGGTGCCGGTAGGTACAGCACGGCTACGCTTTTGCGTGAGTGCTCGTCATAGTGAACAACAAATCTCGGATTTACTTGCCATCATGCAAACTTTAAAATAACGGCTATTTGCAGACTTTTTTAGGGCAAGTTTATTTAGAGTAAGCTGATTTAGAGTAAGCTTGTTTAGTTGCATCATCATCGGGGTAAGCAATGACAGAATATTTTTTATGGTTTAAAGCCTGGCATGTGATTTCATTGGTGTGTTGGTTTGCCGCGATTTTTTATCTACCACGCTTGTTTGTGTATCATGCCATGAGTGCCGATAAAATCAGTCAAGAGCGATTTGCATTGATGGAGCGTAAACTGTATCGCGGCATCATGACACCTGCAATGATTGCCACTTGGATTTTTGGCTTGTGTATGCTGCTACCCAATTGGGACAGTTATAAAACCCAAGTTTGGCTACATATCAAGCTGGTCTGCGTCATTGCGTTGACGGTATATCATGTAGCTTGTGGTCGATTTCGCTTAAAATTGATTGATAACCCTAACTATAAAACCCATGTTTTTTGGCGGTGGTTTAATGAGGTGCCTGTGTTTATTTTAGTCGCCGTGGTGATTTTGGTGATTGTTAAACCGCAATTTGGCGCGTAATCATTTTGGCACTTCATGGGTTAAATCATAGCGCAAGGGTTCAATCATAGAAGGTTGCCATGATTGCCTGCGCTATTTTCGGTGAGCGCAAGGTGTAAATACGGGTCAAGGTCAGCTTGTTTGAGCAGCCAATCAACATAATCAGGCGGCAAGTCTTTAATGGCAACCCCTTTATGTTTGCCAAAGCGCATTACCGTGGGTTTTCGGGCATGTTCACTGGCTTGATACAGCTGAGCCATATCGGTGATATGATGCTGATAGCAGATAGCTTTTAAGACCAAAAAGGTAAACCAAATATCGTATTTGGCACCATGCGCGAATTTGATATTTTTCTTGGCAACCTGCGGCTCAAAAAAACACAGTAGCGCACCCAAACTATGGCTATCTAACTGCGGAAAAAAATGCCGCGCCAGTGCCAAAGTGCAAATACGCTTAATGCTCGATAAATCACAGTCAGCATTGGTCAGCACTTCAGCATCAAAGTCGATATTGTGCCCAATGAGATACTCGCAGTCTTTTGGTAACTGAAAATCAGTATGCGGCGGCTTGTCTGCCACATCGTCGTCAAAAATCCCTGTGATGGCTTGGCTACCCAAAGTAATTTTTTTGTGTGGGTTAAAGCGCTGCTCAAAGGCGTTGTGGGTCTGTAGCATCAGCTCGCCTGCTGGACTAAACACCACGCCAATGTAGGCGATTTCGGTCGCATGTGGCTCAACCAATCCATGCGCTTCTGTATCTAAAATATAACTACTCATAACCTTAAAACTTACTAAATCGCTCAATTCACCCGTTGTAGACAATCATCATACACGATTTGGTGATAGCTTCCTTAGGTTTTCAGTATCTTAGGTTTTGAATATCTTGGATACACCAATCGCTGTCTAAAGGTCTTGCTTGGTATTTACCACCTCGCGAATCCTGTTAAATTAGCCGGCTTATCCAAATTTACCAACTCAACCAACAAGGGTATGGGTCTCAGGATAACGAATACGGGTCGGTTTAGGGGTGGCAATAAAATACGCCAAGGTTAACGGTCCAAGACGCCCCATATACATCATAAACATAATCACACATTGCCCGGGCTCACTCAAGGTCGGGGTGAAATTTCGCGACAAACCGACGGTTGCCGATGCCGATATCACTTCAAATAAAATATCAGTCAAATGCCCTTCTGGCTCACATATGGTTAAAATAAATGCCGCTAAAGCAATCATCAAAATCGAGGTGCTCATCACCGCAAACGATTTTTTTACCAAGTGATCAGAGATAGCACGATGAAAAATCGTCACTTGCGGGTGCTGACGCAAATATGCCCTAGTCGATGCTAGGATAACCACAAAGGTGCCGATTTTGATACCGCCACCTGTGGACATTGAGCCTGCACCAATAAACATCAATATAAAGGTCAATAACGTACTGGCATCTGTCACTTGGCTATAATCAATATTATTAAAACCTGCGGTACGTGACGTCACCGCCATAAACCAAGACGCAAACCACTGCCCAGCTTCGCTCAATCCGCCAATGGTTTTGGCGTTGTGACGCTCAAGTAACCAATACATCATACAACCAATGATATTGAGCGCTAGTGTGCCCAAAATCATGACCTTGGTGTGCAGGGTAAATTTTTGCCAGCGCTTGTGTTTGATGATATCTAAAATCACCAAAAACCCGATACCGCCCGTGATAATCAGCAGACTTATGATAAAACTAATCATCGGATGGTGCACATAAGCAGTCATATTGTTGCCATTTAGCGCAAAACCTGCATTGTTAAATGCTGAGATACACAGAAAAAACGCTTCATACATCGCATCTTTTAGCCCTTTTAGCGGTGCTAACAATAGCGTTAACCCTAAAAAACCCAAGCTCTCGGTGATAAAGGCAATTTTGATTACCGCTTTGGCTGTACTACCAATTTGGTTGCTATGAGTACCCAACGCTTCTTGCGCCGTGATTGAGCCTGATAATCCCATTTTACCTTGCAGACTGGTCAATACCAAAATTGCAAAAGTCATAAAGCCTAGACCGCCAAATTGAATCAGCGCGGCAATCACCAGTTGTCCAAACGTGGTATAGTTAGCGGTATCTACCACATTTAGCCCCGTGACGGTCACCGCAGACGTCGCGGTAAAGGCTGCCGCTAGGATACTAATCGGTTGAATCGTTGCGATTGGCAATGACAACAAAACCGTTCCCATCACAATTAACGCTAAAAACCCCAAGGACAAAATAGCAGGCGAGGACAAATGCAGTCCCTGTTTAGTAGGCGGCTCTGGGTCGTGAGTACTGGGTTTTGATTTATCAATAATCTTTGGTTTGTCGCCTTTTTTGACTTCACGAAACGGCATATTTACACCTAATTACCTTTTTTGCGTGAGTGGTGGGTTAAATAGCCGTTTGGCGAATGACTTTGGCAAGGCGACGCAGCGCTTGGGTGTCACCCCCTACCACCAATTTATCCCCGCCTTGGAAGAAAAAGCCATCTGGTAATTGGTTAAAGATTTGCTGGTTGCGTTTTAGCATGATAAAGATAATATCAGGATGGCTATGTTGTACATCCGACCACGGATGCCCTCGCCACTGCTCAGGTGGGTCTAGGCGAACCAAAAACTGCTCGTCACCCAATGCCATGTATTGTTTGACCATCGGATAGTTCATTTTTTGGGCAATACGAATCCCCATGTCTTGTTCGGGGTGAATGATATTATTCACGCCTAAGCTTTTTAGGATTTGGTGATGGGAGTCGGTTTTGGCTTTCACCCATAGGTTTTGTACGTTCAGGCTTAGTAGGTTGAGTGTACATAGCAAGCTGGCTTCAAGGTTATCACCAATGCTCACGAGCACCCCGTCGAAACTTGCAAGGTCAAGCTCTTCTATGGTGTCTTTGTCGGTGGCGTCAGCAATTACGGCACGGGTGACATATTCACTGATGTCATCAACCAGTTTTTCATCAATATCAATCGCTAGGACTTGGTTGCCCAATTTTTCAAGCTCTCTAGCACAGGTAATACCAAAAACACCCAGTCCGATAATGGCAAATTGCATTTTTTATTGTTCCTTTATGATAAATTTTTATTCTTTGCTCGGTAATAAATCTATCAAGTAGCTTTCAATTTCATTTTTTCTTTTTTTACCCCAAGCAGATGGATGATGTAGTCTATAGCAGATAGCATCATTATCTGGCAACTTAAAAGACCATAAATCTTCAACTTCGAAACCTCCAACTGGCTTCTTATCCGTTAATTTATCATTTGGAAAATACTGTCTTCGAGCTTGTACACCTTCATTACCCGTTGCAAAAATAATATAATCGGGTTTTAAAATTTCAATTTGGGCTTTTAATAATTCTTCAGAAATTTTTACAACACCATTAATTAAATTTTTATTTTTTGAGTTGTTAATGTGCCCTTTATTATAATCAAAAGCATACACATTCGACCAAATCAAACCTTCCTTACCACTTTTATTTGCTATTTTCTTTAGAAAATTAAAAAAACCTGCACCTTGAGCTTGTGAGCCATCCATTGTTTTAACAAAGTAATTATGACTTTTATCCATTAATTTTTGGATATAATCTTCATCGTAAACGTTGGAATTGAACTGCTTATTGCTGGTCAGCCAATCATTTGTTTCTCTACCAACTATCATAATTTTATTTTTTGCGCTTTCATAGTTATCAGTTACAGGCGTTAAAAATAATTTAGATAATTTTTCTATACCTAAAGTGCTATCTAAAAACTCTTGATTTTCTTTTACTATTGCTAAATAACAATTAAATAATTGTTGCTTCAAACTCACGATAAATACTTTTTATGCTATTCAATTAAATCCAAAAAAGACTTTTAGATAATGACCTATTTCCCCATCTTCCCAAATATTTTCAGCTTCTTGAAAATTTATCGCAGTGAATATATCGTCATTTTCTGTTAACAAGCCACTATCTACAATACCTTGTATAACTTTTCCATGATTTTCAAAACCATAAACTTCTGATTGCGCGATTTCAACTATCAAAACGCCATTAACTTTACAATTTGGCTTTCTCGATAGAACCTTTTTCAAATTATTATCAATTAAATCTGCTATATTTTGCCCAGTTTGACAGTATTCAACAAATAGTAAATAACGGTTCTTTTGCAAAAAATACTCAACATCCATAGCATTTAAATAGATAAACCCATAATCAGCTAACATCATATCAAAGGCTTTAAAGACGTTTTCAACTTGATTATCACGGCAGTAAATAACATTATCAGCTAATGCTAAAATCTCTTTATCTACTTGCTCATCAACTTGTATGGCAATCAATTGCTTACAATTCACTTGCTGCCGATAAAATGAAATAGCTTGAGAGGTAATTTGATTATCAATCACAAAAAATGTTATCAATGTTTGATAACTCGGCTGGTTTTGGGCTTGATAGACGTCGAAAAATCGGAATTCTCTATCTAATGCATCTTTAAATATTGTGCTTTGATGAAAATTAAAGCCCATTTTAATTTCTCATTATTTTTTAGCGCGCTGGCGACTGGCTTCATACAGCACCATGCCAGTGGCGACACTGACATTTAAGCTTTGGATTTGCCCATGTTCATTGCCGGGCATCGGGATATAAACCAGCTGGTCGCAGGTATCTGCGGTCAAACGGCGAATACCGTCACCTTCTGAGCCCATCACAATCGCCACATCACCTGTCAAATCACAGTCTTGCACGGGCTTTGCCGTGTCATCGAGTGCCGTACCAAACACAAACACCCCTTGTTTTTTGATGTCAGTGAGCGTACGCGCAAGATTAGTGACTTGGATAAAAGGCATTAATTCCACCGCACCGACGGCGACTTTTGCCACGGCTGGGGTGATGCTTGAGCTATGATTTTTGGGAATAATGACGGCTGAGACGCCCATCGCCACAGCGGTACGCAAACACGCGCCAAGGTTGTTCGGGTCGGTGATTTGATCAAGCACCAGTAGTAATAGCGGTTTTCGCTCGGTTTGGTGTTTGTCGACGAGGTATTTGAGATCTGCCTCATCTTGGAGTTCAGCAGGGCGGGCTTGCAACACCACGCCTTGATGCTGCGGACTTTCTGCAAGCTTGGTGAGTTTGTCTTTGGCGCTGATTTGTATCGCAATCCCGTAGGTTTGGGCAAGCTCGGTGATGTTGGCTACCGTGGCATCATCTTGTTTTTTACCGTCTTGAATAAAGAGTGTCAACCCATCGATACCGCGGTGTTGCAAGATGGATTGCACGGCATGAATGCCATAAAAATAACTCGGTTTTGCCATGATTGATGACCCTTTTTTCGATTTTATATTTGCCTTGCCGCTAGCCTTGTATATTATCCGCTAGCCTTCTAGGTGGCAAATGTACTGCACGACTGCTTCATTACGTAGCTCATAACTGCTATGCCCTTCGACCAAGAACGCTTGTCCGGCACGGTAATAAGTAAATTCTTCCTCGCCTGCCAGTTTGACTTCACACTCGCCTGCCAAAATTTCGATACGTTCAGATGAGTCCGTTTTAAATTCATAGGCGGGCACATCGGCATCACAAGGTAGCACGATTCCTAGCATTTTTTTGCGTCCATCTTCAAACCAAACGGTCCGACTAAAAGTACGACCTTCATAGTAAACATTCGCTATTTTTTCTACCGATACATGGTCGAAACGATTAGGTGACGTCATGAGATTCTCCTTAAAATACACAGTCAGTTGACTTGATAACGCTGCCTTATTATAAAGAATTATAAAGAATGGCAGGTCGTTTTGCGGCAACCCGCTTTTTTTAGTCGACAAATGGGTTTTATAATCAAACGCAGTCCGTGACTTGTCGCAATCAGCCAATGATATTGCCGATAGATTGTTAACGGTTGATAAAAAATTATGTTCCGTTATCCTTATGCAGACGTTGTTTAGACCAATAGGATATCATCAAATTTAGTCAACTTTTATGACAATCTATTCTATTATAACAATCTATTATAGCAATCTATGTTTTATGACAATCGATGAAACCGCCCTTAACTTGACTAGGCGAAGATTGCTAGACACAGATACCCATCAAAGATAGCCAGCTGACGGAAATTTGGATTTTTGCGTTGCTTATTTTGTAATTGTCCCAATTATGCTATTGTTTAGTGTGAAACAGCTAGATGGAATTTTTACTGATTTTTGAAGACTTGTCTAGGATTATTGTGAGCTTTTCATGACAAGGTTACAATAAAGTTTTTGCAAATTTGACCGCCAATGTGCCACTCTTAACGTCAATGATAGGATTGATATGCTGACACAGTTAACCTTACAAAATTTAGCCCTCGTCACCAATGCTGAGATTGAGATGAATGCTGGATTTAACATTATCACTGGCGAGACAGGTGCTGGTAAATCACTATTGCTTGATGCTTTGACCTTGTGCGTGGGTGGTCGTAGTGACGCAGGTTTGATTCGGCATGGACAGACCACGGCAGACGCTTTTGCAGAATTTAATATCGGTCAATTACCTGAAGTCATGGCATGGCTGAGCGAGCAAAATTACCCATTCGAAGACGATACGCTGCTGATTCGCCGGCAACTTGCTAACCAAAACGGTACGCTTCGTAGTAAAGCTTGGCTCAATGGCATGCCTATTAGTATGAATGAGCTTAAAACTTTAGGTGGGTTACTGGTCAATATTCACAGCCAACATGCCCAGCAAAGTTTGCTGCGTCCGCAGTTTGTGATGGAATGGCTTGATAGCGCCACGGGATTAAACAGCCAAGCAAACGACGTGAAACAAGCGTTTTTGCAGTACGAACGTCTTAAATCACAAGCCGCGCAGCACGCCAAAGACGAGCAATTGCGCCAGCAGCAAATTCAGCTATTGAGCAATCAATTAGCCGATATCGAGCCAATTGCCAGTATCTTATACAGTGAACTTGAAGCTGAATACGATGAATTATCTAACCTTGAAAACCTCATGCAGCAAGCCGCCTTGTCGGTGCAATTACTCGATAATGACAGCGATGAGCCCGATGTGGTAAGCCTGCTTAATCGGGCGATTAAACTGTGTGAAGCGCAGACCGAGCTTAGCCAAACCTATGCTGATTGTGTTGAACAGTTGTACTCAGCACATACCCAAATCGCTGAAGTCGCTAGCACCCTGAGCAATTATGCCGAAGGGCAAAGCCTTGACCCCAAGCGGTTAGCGCTACTTGATGAGCAGTTATCGACGTTCCACCGACTTGCGCGTAAATATCACACCACCCCTGAAAGCCTTGTTGAAGACAGCCAAGCCTGGCAACAGCAATTAGATGATTTGCAATCGGTAATGTCGCCTGAAGCGATGGCAGAGCAAATTGAAGAAGCTTATCAAGCCTACTTGCAAAAAGCTCAAGCGTTGGATGACAGTCGCCAAGCCAATGCCACGACGTTAGCTGAAGCCCTAGTTGCACGGTTAAAAGCATTGGCATTGCCCAATGTGCAAGCGGCATTTGAATTTACCCCACTTGATAAACCACAAAGTATCGGGTTATCGCAAATAGAACTGCTATTTAGTGCCAATGTCGGCATGCCGATGCAACCGATTCACAAAATTGCCTCAGGCGGTGAATTATCACGGCTAGCCCTTATCATGCAAGTCATTGATGCGCAAGGGGTTTGCCGTAATACGACGACCGATATGGCAACCACCACCCGTCAGTTATTGGTATTTGATGAAGTAGATGTGGGTATCAGTGGTGGCACGGCGCAAGTGGTGGGCGAATTACTGCGTGAACTGGGTGAAGAACAACAAATCATTGCGATCACTCACCAATCGCAAGTCGCGGCACAAGCCCATCAGCATATTTTGGTCTATAAAACCCAGCAAGAGAAGGCGCAGTCTCACTTAAAAATACTGTCGGGTGATGACCAAGTGCAGGAATTAGCGCGGATGTCGGGCGGGGTCAATATTACCGAAGACACGCTCAAACACGCGCGCAGCTTGCTAGCAAGTCGCCGGGTAAGTTAATTTAATATCGCCTGTCGCTTTTAATGTTTATCGCTTTTAATGCTTATTGTTTTTAATGTTTGTCGTTTTTAAGTCGCTTTTAATTAGGTATGCCACTGAATGTCAAAAAACCAAAATCTTACCAACCATTTTTTGATAGCCTCGCCCAATATTGACGGCGGGATTTTTTATCAATCTTTGGTCTATATTTGCCGTCAAGACCAACAAGGCACGTTAGGGCTGGTAGTTAACAAACCCATCGAAACCAGCAACGTCGCCAAACTGTTTGAAGAATTAAATATTGATGTGACCATCACCGACTTGCACCGAAAATTGCCTTTAGATGGAGGTCCTATGAACCCGGAAGTTGGGTTTGTGCTCCATACGGGACAGCCTGATTGGGTATCTTCGTTTGCCATCACCGAAAACGTCTGTATCACCACTAGCAAGGATATTTTACAAAGTATCGCCAATGGTCAAGGCGTTGAGCATTTTGAGCTTTGTTTGGGTCATGCTAGCTGGGGAAAAGGGCAGCTAGAAGAAGAAATCAACCAAGGCGATTGGTTTGTTTTGCCGGCATCAATGGGGCTATTGTTTGATATCGACCATCAGACTCGCTGGCAAGTCGCCGCTCAGCAGTTGGGCGTTGATTTTAACAAACTGAGTACGGATATCGGGCATGCTTAACCTGACTATGGCGCAAGATACCCATCACACCCACACTATCGAAACGGTGATGGGGCTTGATTTTGGTATCGCAAAAATGGGGATCGCCTTGGGCAATACCTTAACCCAGACCGCAAGCCCGTTGATGCAGTTTAAAATGGATAATGGCAAACCCAATTGGGATGAATTGCTAAAAATTATCGAGTCATGGCAAGTGAGCACCATCATCATCGGTTTGCCACTGAATATGGATGGCACTGCATCTGAGCTTGGCAATCGTGCCAAAAAATTTGCTCGTAGGCTCAAGCACCAGCTTGAAGAAGCGCATCGACCACGCCCGATTATTTTGGCAGATGAGCGCTTAACTAGCCGTGAAGCCAAAAATTTGGCTTGGGAATATGGGTTAATCAAAAGTGACAAAGAGCCGATTGATAGTATCGCCTCAGCGATTATGCTTGGCAGTTGGCTTAGAAGTGGCGAAGGAGCGCTGTTATCATGACTCAATTAAATGCGCCTGCTACGCCAACGACCAAAGGCTTTTCTGCCCCTGTTATTGGTTTGATTGAACACGCACAGCGACTCAACAAATGGTCAATCTATCTGGTTTATTTGGCAATTGCGCTATTTTTATTATTTGGTACCCTAAAGAGCTTGTCACAGTTTAAGGACAGTCAAACGATTTATAATTTATTTCATTGGGTGCCTTACGGACTCGTTGGACTGACCATACCGCTATCCTGCTATGTGGCGTTTATTTTATACCGTTACCGTTTAAGCCAGCCGAGCATGCTTGCGCTGTGTATCGGTATGGGATTTGGCTTGTTTGTTATCAGTAGCTATGTCGCCCTAGCCGCCTGGATTGGGGTAGCTTTTATGTTTAAAGCCAATTTAACCCGTTTTTTTAATTTTATCCAAGAAAGTCGACAAACAGAGACTCAACATGCCTGATGCCAATTTCCAACTCGATACCCAAGGGCTGATTTGCCCAGAGCCGATTATGCTACTGCATAAAACCGTTCGTAAAGCGCAGTCAGGGGAAGTGATTCACGTCATCGCCACTGACCCTGCGACCACGCGCGATATCCCCAATTTTTGTCGTCATCTGGGGCATGAACTTATCGAGCAGCAAGACATCATCAACCCGCAACAACACCAAAACCCTGATCCGTATGCCAATGTGTATCATTACTGGATTAAGAAAAAAGCTGGTTAAAAAAAAGCCCCCTTATCCCGAGATTTTAAGTCATTTATGTCCCAAGTCGCCGCGCGCCAACCTCGCCAAGTCAAAGCCTTACACCTTCATGATGAGCCCAGTTATATTCAGCAGTTTCGCCAAGAATTGCTAACGCGGGGACTTGCCACCAACACGCGCAATGCTTATATTCGTGACTTGATGCTGTGTGAAGCCACCTGTAGCAAAGCCATCACCCGTTGGGACACCAGTGACGTGTTGGCTTGCCTAGCGGCGCTCTATCAACAAGGCAAAACAGCACGCAGCCAAGCGCGTGCCTTATCATCGCTTAAACAGTTTTTTTTATGGCAAATCAACGCCAATCAGCGTGATGACAACCCGTGTGAGCATATCAAGACCCCAAAACTTGGACGTGCGCTGCCCAAAGATTTATCCGAAAGTGATGTCGACGCCCTACTCGCTAGCCCAGATACATCGACCCCATTGGGCATGCGTGACCAAGCCATGTTTGAAGTGCTCTATGCCTGCGGGCTACGTGTCTCTGAGCTTATTCATTTATCGTTAAGTGAAGTCAATCTCAATGCTGGCTGGTTACAGGTTACCGGCAAAGGCGATAAGACTCGGTTGGTACCCCTTGGCGAGGTGGCGATTGATGTATTGACCGATTATTTGACCGTAGCGCGACCGCAATTATGTATCATGAAAAATGGGCGAGAAAGTCGCTGCCAAGCGGTATTTTTGACCCAACAAGGCGGCTACATGACCCGCCAAAACTTTTGGTATGTCATTAAACGCTACGCCAAGCAAGCCGGTATCGACAGCGAAATTTCTCCGCATACCTTACGTCATGCCTTTGCTACTCATTTGCTCAATCACGGCGCTGACTTGCGCAGTGTACAGATGTTATTGGGTCACAGCGATTTATCAACTACCCAAATCTATACCCATGTTGCTACGGCAAGACTGCAACAGCTACATCAGCAGCATCATCCGCGCGCTTAAGGCTGTTTGTTTATAGACAAATTTTTTGAAACCCATAAATCATAAAATCGGTCGTAAAGCACATTGACCCTGCTTGCTGGCAGCGGTCGATTAATGCCTGACGTCTGGCTGGCTGCGCCCGAAACGCATAGGGCGTCATCGTCAATAAATCTTGTAACTGCTTAGCGGTAAGCGAAATCCTGGTTTCCACCCGTGTTTGCTTGACCAACTCAAAATACGGTGCTAATTCATCGATAAATTTGTCTGAGTCGTGTGCCACGATTTGTTCAAATAGCCCATCACGCATCTCAATCAAGTGATTGACTGCAGGCTTGGCAATCACTACAAAGCCCTGGTCGCTGACCAACCGATGAAATTCATCCGCCAAAATCGGGCTAAAAATACTGGTCAACATACTCACCGCATGACTGGCCAATGGTACTTGCGAAGCAGATGCCACTAAGCAATATTTTCGTGTGGTCGTGCTAATTGGTTTAAGTCGTTTGGCCGTGGCAATTACGGCAGGTTTGCTGATATCAAGCGCGACTAACTTACTTGGGTTAAGCTGTAAAAATCGCTCAGTGTAATATCCTTCGCCACAGCCAATATCTAGCCAATTTACCGATGGTTGGGAGGATAATAGCCCTTTGCAAAAGTCATACAGCCCATCTTGCAGCGACTGATAAAACCCCGCTTGTAGAAAACGACGCCGCGCCATAATCGACTCATCACTATCGCCAGGGTTTTTGCTATGCTTATTTTGCACCGGCAGTAGATTCACATACCCTTGTTTGGCGACATCAAAGCCATGTTGCCGCTGCTGCGGATTTTCACCCGTGCATTGCCAAACTTTTTCACCCACCTTTAGCGGACTTTGGCAAATCGGGCAGCGAAAATTTGCAGAAAATGTCGAAGGCAATGCCACCATAAAAATATCTCAAAAAAAAGCGTTAAGAACCCAAAGCAGATAACCCGCTGTAACTGCGCAACATCAGTCGTCTATCAGACTTTGCAAAATCATAATATCTTCATGCACTTGAGCCATTTTTGGTTGCAGTGCCTCAGGTATTTTTAATGCCAGTGTTGAATCTGCCATCGGATGCTGCTGTGATGTGTCCGCTGCTCGCAGCGATGGCAATTGAACGTTTGACCTATCAGGGATGGTAGGAGCCGCTAGCTTAGCATTGGTATAAGTATTTAGGAATGACTGTAAATTTTTCGCGCCCGTTTTTTTATCACAGCATTTTTTGCTTAATACAGTTTCAGCGGATGGTGCGTCTGTAGTGGCAATAGCACTTGCCAACGCTGCAACAGGGGTGCTAGGTTGTTTGAAAATTTGCCCTAGCGGCACATCGCAACTAATCCAGCCTTTTTCAATCAGTTGTTGTAAATCTAACTTAAACAATAAATTGCTCACCGCTTGCTCGCCCAAGCTAGTATTTTCTTTAATCAATAAGATAAATTGGCGTTGTCTAAGCGTCATTTCAGCCGTGTTAAGCGCTTGTTTGCCGGCCTCACTACAAGCTAGTGTAACAGGGATTTCATTAATAGTTACTTTCAACACACACCTCCTTGTTGTGACAGTGCTCGCTAAACGAGTAGCTTGCCATCAAACACTTTACCTACAATTTAGTCATCACCATATAAAAATTATAGCATATTTAATTTTTTGTACATGCGCAAATAAATCCATAAATGCAGACAAAAAAAATGACATCCGAAGATGCCATTTGATGCAAAGCGCCGTTAGCGAACGTAGCAAAGTTAGCGAAGTTTCAACGTCATCAGCCCTAATATAACCAAGACAATGGTAATAATCCAAAAACGGGTAACCACTTGGGTTTCCTTCCAGCCGCCTTCTTCAAAATGGTGATGCAGGGGCGCCATGCGAAAGATGCGTTTTTTACGAAGTTTGTAAGAGCCTACTTGTAGCATGACCGATACCGCTTCTGCCACAAATAGACCACCCATGATAAACAGCACAATTTCTTGACGCGTCATCACAGCAATAGTGCCGAGCATTGCGCCTAACGCTAATGCACCAACATCGCCCATAAACACTTGGGCGGGATGGGCATTAAACCATAAAAACCCTAAGCCCGCCCCAACCATGGCACCACATACGACTGTGACATCGCTATTATAAGCAATATAGGGTACATGGAGATATTCAGCAAAGCGAAAATCCCCTGACACATAAGCAAACACCCCTAAGCCTGCGGCGACCAACACCACAGGAAAGATGGCGAGACCATCCAAACCATCGGTTAAGTTGACTGCATTTGAGGTGCCATTAATCACAAAATAAGTAAAGATAATAAACGCCAAACCCAATGGTACAGCGGAGAAAGGAATCGACACGTTTTTAAACAGCGGAATCAATAAATCTTGCATGGCATGAGCTGTCGCCACATGCGGCTGCTGACTGGCAATCCAGTACAAGGACAGACCAACAAATAAAGCACCAACCGATAACCAAAAATATTTTTTGCGTGCAATCAAGCCTTTTGGATCTTTATATTTGATTTTTAGCCAGTCATCTGCCCAGCCTACCGCGCCAAAAATCACCAACACCACCATCAAAATCCATACGTAGGGGTTAGTTAGATTCGCCCACAGTAGCGTGGTCACCAAAATACTGCCCAAAATTAAAATCCCGCCCATGGTGGGTGTGCCTGTTTTGGCAAGGTGACTCTGTGGACCATCGTTACGAATGGCTTGTCCATATTTGAGCGCACGCAACCGTTCAATGACGCGTCCACCAAACACCATACTGATACCCAGCGCAGTCAGCACCGCTAATAAAACACGTAAGGTCAGCGATGACACAGCCGAAAATGGGGAATAAAATTGGCTTAGCCATTCAAATAACCACAATAGCACGAGTGGACTCCTTAGGGAATTTCGGGTAAAAACAGGGGCTTAAGCTCCCTGTCATTATCATGATGAAATAAATGAAAACTCGCTATGAAAACTATCTGTGAAAACCGTATCACGTTGACTCATCAGCAAAAACCCATCATGAAAAGTTGACTATTTTAAGTAAAAATTCATAAAAAATCAGCCAATTTTTATCAAATGGCTGATGAAAGTTCTGTTTTTAGTTAGGATGGCTGACAGGTTAACTCTTCAATTACCTGTTCCATCATCATATAGCGCGAGCCTTTAAACAAGATATGCCAGGCGTCATCACTACTCGCTAACTTATCTTTGATCGCCGCAAGTAGGGAGGCTTTATCTGGGTATGCCTGTGCTTGCATGCCGGATGCTTGCGCTTGCGCGACGGTAACAGGCGTTAACTCCCCCACCGTATACAGCACAGTCACGCCAGAGGCGGCGATAGCCTCACCGAGCTTGCGATGCTCCTCTTGGGCGGCCTCACCCAACTCACCAATATCGCCCAACACCAACATGGTGGGCGCACCTTGACTCACCAACACTTGCGTTGCAGCAAGGACGGCACTGGGATTGGCATTATAAGTGTCATCAATTAAAGTATGTTTACCAAACTCAATAAAATTAAGTCGACCTTTGGCAGGTTTGGCGGCATCGAGTCCTTTGGCAATATCATCAATCGACAGCCCCAAAGCTTGCGCACAGGCGGCCGCGGCTAAGGCATTGCTGATGTTGTGTTCACCTGCAAAGTTTAAAGTGACGTTTTGGCTTTCGATTTCATCAATCTCAAAATTGAAATTTAGGCTAAAGGTACTGGAATTACCGACTTCCACATCGTCGGCAAACACATCACCCATCAGTAGCACCGTATCTTCATCGGTTAAGCCAATTTCTTTGGCTTGTTGCATATCCACGCCAGCATCTGCCAAGAACACGTCACGCTCACCAAAGGTTAGAATATTTTGGGTAAATTGTTGGGCATTATTGAGTAGCGTATCAAAATACTCATCAGCAAATGGCACAATCGCTGTACCTGTGTTACTTAATCCTTGATAAATCTCAGATTTGGTCTTAGCGATATTATCACGCCCGCCAAACTCCCCCAAATGTGCCGTGCCGATATTGAGCACACAAGCGACATCGGGCTTGACAAGCTGGGTGGTATAAGCAATCTCTCCGACATGATTGGCGCCAAGCTCCATCACGGCATAGCGATGGTCATCGGTCAGCTCTAGTAGCATCATCGGCACGCCCAAATCATTGTTGAGATTGCCGCGGGTGATTAAGGTAGGCGCAATACGGTTTAAAATACTGCCAAGCATTTCTTTGGCGGTGGTTTTACCGCTCGAGCCTGTAATCGCAACAACTTTTAGATTGGGATGTTGGTCACGGCGGTAAGCACCTAATTTGCCGAGTGCCAGTTTGGTGTCAGTCACTACAAGTTGCGGCAAGTCACTTTCGACTGCACGGCTGACAATTGCTAAGACCGCGCCTTTATCTTTGGCAGTTTGTACATAGTCATGCCCGTCAAAGTTATCACCTTGGATGGCTAAAAAGATATCGCCTTTTTCGATTTTGCGGGTGTCGGTGATAATTCTTGTGGATGTCTGGGTAAAATCACTGTGAAAGGTTGGGTTTAGATCTTTTACCGCTTCGGTTAGGTTGGCAGATTGCCAAATATATGCAGTCATTTTGGTCTCTTTATTCGGGTCTCTTTATAGTTTATTACTAGCGAATCTCGTCATCTTGCCCATCATTGCGCACCCATACTTTCTTGATTCCTGCAGGAGCGAGCAACAACACTTCGCAATTTTTGGGGCGCGTTGCCAGTTCAAACTCACGGAATTTTTTCATGTTATATAGACGCGGGCTATCGCCAAGTAGCAGTTGCCAGATAAGCATGCCTATCCACATGCCGTGGGTAAATACTAGATAGGTGCCATCGGGCAAGGCATCAAAATACGCACGCACCTTTTGTACTCGCTCAACAAACTGCTCAAAACTGTCCGTCAGCTCACTGGCTCGGTGCGCAGAATGCTGTTGCCAAAAATCATCGGCAATCACACGGATGTCATCAAATGACAAATCCTTGATGATGTCAAAATCCAAAAAGTTAAATTCGTGCAATTCTTCGATGACAGTGGCTGTACGCTTAGTGCTTTGTAGATAAGGCTGAGCCGTTTGCTGGGTGCGAAGATACTGGGATACAAAAATCTCGGTGACTGGCTCGCTGATATGGTCAGTGAGCCAATCCGCCAATGCTTGCGCTTGCGTCTTGCCAATGTCAGTAAGATTGATGGCATGATTGGGGCGCACTGCTTGCCCTGCATTGGACTCGCTTTGGGCATGACGGATTAGGTAGATTTTTTTCATGATGCTAGGCTAAGTTATTTGCCAAATTTGTCAATGGCATTTTTTACCACCACTTTATCATCAAAATCGTGGCGTACCCCTTTGATTTCTTGATAGGTTTCATGCCCTTTGCCTGCAATCACCACGATATCGTTAGGCTTGGCATGTTGCACCGCATATTCAATCGCCTTTTGACGGTCTGGCTCGATAATGGCTTGATAGTGCTGCTCACAAGTCATGCCCGCTTGCATATCGTTCAAAATCGCGTTGGGGTCTTCACTGCGTGGGTTATCGGCAGTCAAAATCACTTTGTCAGCTAGGCGCAGTCCTGCTTGCGCCATTAGTGGACGTTTACCCTTATCACGGTCGCCACCACAGCCAAATACCGCCCACAGCTCACCTGTACAGTGCGATTTTAAACTGGTCAACACCTGCTCTAGCGCATCTGGCGTATGCGCATAATCCACGATAAAACAGCTGCTGGTCGATGGCACCCGATCCATACGACCTGTGGCGCCACGAAGCTTTGGAACTGCCGCTTGGATTTGCGCCACACTCAATTCCATCGCGGCACTTTGCGATAACGCGAAGGCGCCTGCGATACTCGCCAACAAATTGGCCACATTAAATCGCCCTAACAGGGGACTGTTCACCGTTAATTCACCTTGTGGCGTGACAGCTTTTGAAAGAGCAATGGTCAAATCACCCCCTTGCAAACTAGGCAGGATGGTTTTGGCAAAAAAATCGGCTTGGTCATTGGTCAAACTATACGTCCACACGGTTAAATGGGATGCGTTGGCTGCCTCAATCATCAATTCACTAAATTCATCATCTAAATTAATAATCGCGTGAGTGAGGGTGGGAAAATGTGCTTTAGCAAACAGTCGCGCTTTCGCCTGCGCATAATCGTCCATGTTAGTATGATAGTCGAGATGATCACGACTTAAATTGGTAAATATCGCCACGTTGACAGGGACGCCTTGCAGCCGCTGTTGGTGTAACCCGTGAGAGCTGGCTTCAATGGCTAACGCTTGTACGCCTTGCTTGGCAAAATCATCAATCGCATGTTGCAGATTAAACACTTCTAAGGTGGTGTGGGTACTTGGGGTTAAATTTGGCAAAACCCCGTTACCTGCCGTACCCATGACCGCAGTTTTGATGCCCGATTGACTGATGAGTTGGGCAACCAGTTGACTTACGGTGGTCTTGCCATTGGTGCCTGTCACCGCGATGACCGCCGGTAGCTTAGTGGGATGTTGCTGTTGCAAACTGGTTTGAATCAGAGAACCTAAAAAATCACGAATGGTGGGCAAATAAATAATCGGCAACATAAACTGCGACTGGATCGCAGATACATCAATTTCTGACAACACAAACGCCGCTTTGTCTGCGACTTGGGCAAGATAACCTGCAACTTTTTCCAAATCGAGGCTGTCGCTCGCGTTTTGACTCTTTAGCAATACAAATACATCGCCCTGACCCACTTGACGGCTATCGACCACAAACTGCCCAAATGGTTGATTCATGACAGGGTTTAACAGTTGTCTTGCGTTTTCTGGTAGTGATAGCGCAGACATCATCGGTTGCAACGTAATCATAGCTTTTTCCATAGGGTTGTTATAAGTCATTGACACTTTCGATGCTGGCGGCAGTGGTTTCTTTACCCGATAGCGGCTTGTCAAACGGCACATTGTACAAACGCAAGGCTTCTTTCATCACACTGCGGAACACGGGTGCTGCAACCAAACCACCAAATTTGTAAACACGCGGGTCTTCAACCATGATGGCGACCACAAAACGTGGGTTGGAAGCAGGGGCAATACCGACAAACGCGGTGCGGTATTGGTCGTTGTAATAACCGCCTTTGGGATTGGTGCGTCTTGCCGTACCTGTTTTACCCGCCACCCGGTAGCCATCGATAGCGGCTAAGGTTGCCGTACCGCCAGGCTCAGTGACTGACGTCATCATATCGACAATGGTAAGTGCATCGCTGGTTTTGATGACTTGCTTGGCGGCAGGTTTGGCAAAAGGGACGGAGACATTATTGGTACTACTGCTATTGAGCGCGTTATCACGGGTACTTTTAAGAAGCGTCAACGGATGCATCACACCCCCTGCACCTAACACACTGTAAGCTTGCGCAAGCTGCGCTAGTGTGACTTGCAGACCGTAACCGTACGACACAGTTGCGCGGCGTGCGATTTCATTTTGCTCAGGCGTTGGCACTAAACCTGCGGACTCACCGGGTAATTTTAGGTTGGTTTTTGCGCCAAACCCAAAGGCTTTTTGCGTATCACTCATCACGGTGGCAGGCAAAGAAAGGGCAATTTTTGCTGAGCCGATATTACTCGATTTTTGCAGTAGGGTACGCAGACTAATGGTGCCTAAATTGCCATGGTCACGAATAGTATGCCCTTGCACCACCATGCTCCCTGGACTGGTATTAACCAGCGAGTTGGCATTGTACTGTCCTGACTTTAAACCCGTGGCAACAGTGATGGGTTTCATCACCGAACCGGGTTCAAATACATCCATCAAGGCATGGTTACGCTGGTTTTCATTGGATAAGCTATTTAAGTCATTGGCGTTAAACGACGGCCAGTTGGACATTGCCATCACTTCGCCCGAGTTGACATCGACAATCATACCCGCTGCCCAGCGCGCCTGCTGCACACGCCCGACTTTTTCAAGCTCTTGGTACAAGATATATTGTAGCCGTGAATCAACGGTTAATTGTAAATCCTTGCCAGCGACTTCAGGTTTGACTTGTTCGATTTCTTTAATGCTGTTGTTTTTGGCATCACGCATGACCATGACTTCGCCATCTTTACCCGATAGCATGTCATTAAATACGCGCTCTACCCCAGCTTGCCCTTGGTAGTGCGTGCCATCTGCCAGATTGGTACGCGCCATAAAGCCCAATAATTGGGCATTGGGCTGTGGCTGTGGATAGTAGCGCTGATAAAACGTGTCGGTACTGACCCCAGCAAAATTGGCATCGATGAGCGGCTGTGCTGCTTCAGGTTGTACATTTTTCATTAATGGAAAATAATGCGACCCTGCGCCCGTGGGCAATACGGCTTTGATTGCCTCTTTATCGGCAAGATTGATGTTGTCATTGATACGTACCGCATTTTTAAATTCGCTGACGCTAATGCCTGTCAATGCCGAAAGTTTGGCTAAATCCATGTTCTGCAAGCGTTTTGCAACGCGCTCAAGCTCACGACTGACTGATTTACTCGGTTTAGACTTTTGCAATTCTTGTTGGCGTGCTTTGAGCTCGTAGTATTCAACCGCATAATCATGTGGACTAAAATACGCAGAGGTTAATGGCGCTGAAATCGCAAGCGGCATGTTATTGCGATCGGTGATCATACCCCGGTAAGACGGCTCTTTTTTGACGGTGGTAATGAGCGAATTACCTTTACCTTGATAGTAGGACTTATTAATGACTTGGATGTATGCCAATCGTCCAAAAATCGCCACAAACACCAGCCCCATCGCTATCCAAATGGACTTAAAGCGAATGGCATCTTCTTCAATGCTGCCTTGGCGTGAGGCACCACTACGACGCTTTGACGCATTGATTTTAGGGGCAGTGACTTTGAGTACAGGCACTTTGGTGGGTCGCCCTGACATAGCATTGGCAACTTTGGTGGTTATCGATTTTTTATTGCGAGTAGTCAAGCGGTTGCCTCATCAATGCTGCGTTTCTGGATTGATAGCTGGAGTGTTTGACTCGTTGCTGCCGGCGTCACTAGTAAATACCGTGACTTTGTTGTCATGAATAATCATACGATCGGACAAGTTAGGGTAAAACATATTGAGCTCAGTCACCGCGCGTTTGGTCACTTGCGGGGTAGCGCTAAAGGTTTGCTGCTCAATCAGCATACGTTGGTGTTCCATTTGCAGCTGGCGAAATTGTTTTTTGAGTTTTTGCAGCTCGCCATATTGTTGGTGATAAGTTTGGATTTGCTCGACGACGCTCACCCCTGTCCACAAAATCGCAACCACTAATAGCATCATCGCAACCGTATATAGACTAACACCGCGATACTCAGTATCGAGCATCTCGCTAATACTGGCACCCAAGCCTTCATTGCTTTTTTTCATCGTCGTATTATTTTTTACCGTTGCTTCGTTATTTTTGGCGGAGAAAAGACGATTTTTTTTCGGCGAATTTTGATTATCGCGGCCATTCGGCATGGGGTCACTCGTCATGGGAGGCAGGGGCTGAGATTTTGGCATTTTTATATCAAAGAGCTTTTTATATCGAAGAGCAGGGTATCAAGATAAAACAAGTTATTATAACGCAACCCATGTAAGTTTGGTTAATGCAATCGCTTTTTATTGTTTGTTATAAATATCATGTTACAAAAACGGCGACTTTTACAATCGGGTGGCTGACCGAAGCCAAGCACTTCTGGCGCGCGGGTTGGTTTTTATTTCAGTAGCCAACGGGGCGACACGCTCAGGTTTAGATAGGAGTTTGGGGCGTTTGGGTGGCATCGGCAAATTGGCATCTTCAGGATATTGACCTTTACTGTGTTTTTGCAAAAACTGCTTGATGATACGGTCTTCTAGCGAATGAAAACTAATCACCGCCAAGCGCCCCCCTACGTTAAGCGCCATGAGCGATTGATCCAAAAAGCTATCGATATCACCGAGTTCATTATTGATAAAAATACGCATGGCTTGAAAACTTTGGGTGGCAGGGTGCTTGCCTTTTTGCCAATTGGGATGCGCCTGTTTGATGGTTTCTGCCAGCGCTAGGGTAGAATCATAGTGCTCCATTTGTTTGATTGCCCTTGCAATACGGCGACTGTGTCGTTCTTCGCCATAGTTATATAGCACATCTGCAAGCACGGTTTCATCCACGCGTTTTAACCATTGGGCGACCGATTCGCCACGGGTGGTATCCATACGCATATCAACCGCACCATCGCGCATAAAACTAAAGCCGCGGCTACCGTCATCAAGCTGCGGTGAGGACACGCCCAAATCTGCCATAATCCCATCGACCTGTTCAATCCCTAATCGCTGCAGATTTTCTTGCAGCTTGGCAAAACTATCATGAATCACTATCACGCGCGCATCACTGACTGCCAATGCTTGCGCTGTTTGTATGGCTTGGGGGTCTTTATCAAACACGAGCAGACGACTGTCTTCATCCAAATAAGTTAACAGCAATCGGCTGTGCCCACCCCGCCCAAATGTGGCATCGACAAAGGTGCCCGTTTTTTTGATGGTTCCAGTCTCTAGCTCCGCTACAGTTACATTGAGCACACTTGCCACCGTTTCTTTTAGCAAAACAGTTTCATGGATAAATTCGGGTGCGCTAACAGTCATAACAGGCTCAATGGGACAATAAGAAAAAAGAAATTCACTAAACAATCGCTAGGGTGAAAACAAATAAAAATCATAATTTATCTAACCCCCTATTATCGCTGAAGCGAGCCTAGGGTCAAGTAAAATCATAACCTTGACTGGGTTTTTATGATAAAAATGCTCATCTTTGATAAAACCTAGCCATAAAAAAGACGGTTATAAAACCGTCATTAATATTCGTTAATGTTCAATAATATTAAAGGAGCGCTTAATCGTCATAGCCATTAGGGTTTTGGCTTTGCCAACGCCAAGTGTCGGTACACATACGCTCGATATCAAACTCAGCTTGCCAGCCCAACAGATGCTTGGCTTTATCACTACTGGCATAACAGCTGGCAATGTCGCCAGGTCGTCTTGGCGCTATGCTATAAGGCACGGGTTGATTAGTGGTTTTGATAAAGGCATTGACCAATTCTAATACAGATGTTCCTTTACCTGTACCCAAGTTAATCGGCTCAAATCCGAGCTGGGTTTGCTGTTCCAAATACTGTAAAGCGGCGACATGCCCTTTTGCCAAATCAACCACATGGATGTAATCTCGCACGCCTGTTCCATCCACGGTATCATAATCATTGCCAAACACGCTTAACTGCGGCAGCTTACCCACTGCCACTTGGCTAACATACGGCATCAAATTGTTTGGAATGCCATTGGGATTTTCACCTATGGTTCCGGTATGGTGGGCACCAATGGGATTAAAATAGCGCAGTGAAATTAATTGCCAGTGGTTATCTGATTTTGCCAAGTCTTCAAGCATATATTCAATCATCAGCTTGCTTTGCCCATACGGATTGGTCGCAGAACGCGGTGAGGATTCGACAATCGGCAAGGCTTCTGGGTCGCCATACACGGTTGCTGATGACGAGAAAATCAAGTTTTTGACATTGGCTTGCGTCATCGCATCGAGTAGATTGAGCGTGCCTGCGACATTGTTTTGATAATACCAAAGTGGCTTGGCAACCGATTCACCGACCGCCTTTAGCCCTGCAAAATGAATCACCGCAGTGAAGTCATGGGCGGCAAAGGTTTTGGCAAGCAGCTTTGTGTCCAAAATATCGCCTTCGATAAACTCAATGGATTGCCCTACAATTTGCTGGACACGCGCCAGTGAGGCTGGGCTACTATTGGATAAATTATCATACACTACAGGGGTAAATCCTGCGGCAATTAGCTCAATTAATGTATGTGAGCCGATATAGCCTGCACCGCCAGTCACTAAGATTTTTTTGCTTTGATTTATCATTGTTTTGCCTATTTTTTACAGCCTATACCGGTATAAAAACCAACGAGCTGCTGAATTTGTGGTTCGGTTAACGTATTTTTTGCATCAAAAATGGGTAATGCAATGTTATTTAAACGATTGATATCCGGCTTGATCGGTAGCGACCAGTTGACAATAAACAACGCTTGCACTTGCGTAAGCGGCGCATAGGCATCGTCGGTCAATGAAAACAGCGGATGATTACCGTATAACTCTAACAATTCTTCTTTGGTATTGTTGGCATACACAATCGTCTTGATATTGTATGACCACAATAATTTAATGAGTGGATGAAACGCTGAATGGGTGGTGCGTCCTGTCCCATTACGATAGCCTGAGCCCCAAATCATCACCGTTTTATTTTCGATAAAGCCATCAAAATATTGCCAAAATTCACGGAAAATCAGTTCTTTTTGGTCTTCATTAATGGATTTTACCGCCTCGAGCAACGATGTCTCTACTTGATTGTGCTTAAAACTATCAATCAAAAAATCCAATTCTAGCGGTAATGACTTGCCACCAAATCCCCAACCTGCTTTGAGATAATCTTTACCAATGCGTTTATCCAGCCCAAGGATTTGCTCAACTTGTTTGATATTGACCTGTTCACTGGCGGCGAGACGCGCCATTTCGTTCATGAAAGACAAGCGTGTTGCTAGCATTCCCATGATACTACTGCGCGCAAATTCTGCCGTTTTGATATCGGTAATAAAGTGCTTATCACTTTTTTCAATAAAAAATAGCAAAATGTTGTTGTGCGCGCTACTGCCTTGCGTTTTTTCACCAATCAGTGCCAAATCAGCTTGGAAAAAAGAACTAAAATTCGCCCCATCTTTCATAAAAATAAACGGAAGATAATACACCCAAGTAGTCGTCAATTTGCGCGCGAATTGCTCAACCTCACCAATGGCTTTGACACCGCTGATGATAATCTGGGTCGTTGGGTTAAAATGAAATGAGCCAAATTGGTCAAGTGCCTGCGCTGATACGCCATCGACAAACAACCAAATATCATCTGCGTTGACATAGGCTGAAAAATCATGGGTGGGCAAAGGCTGGGTAACGATGTTGCCTTGAGATTGGTACAACTGCCACAGTAGCACCATCTGCCGATCAAACTGGTAATCATTCATGACCTGCTGAAGGCTATCGTCATCGGTCAATAGCCTGACTTGATATTCAAGGGTAGCAAGCAAAATACAGGCATTGATGGATTCATTGGTACTGCCAATTACATATACAGTTTTTGTCATTGTTTTCTTCTTTTATCCCTATCCATTATCAGCTTGCAAAGGTTGTTTTAATGGTATTTAGCAACTGATTGGTTGAGCTGTCAAATGGCTGCGCTTGTTGCGGCGATAATTCTTGCGTTGATACCAAGGCATCAAAGACGGCATTAGCCATCACTTTACCCACTTCAACCCCCCACTGGTCAAATGGGTTAATCTGCCAAATGACTGACATAACAAACACTTTGTGCTCATACAGCGCAATGAGTGACCCTAACGTTCTTGGGGTCAGCTGTTTGAGTAGAATGGTCGTTGACGGCTGATTGCCGCGATAATGTTTGAATTTATCCATACCATTATTACTGTCTTTGATGGCGGCATTGCCAAACGCCAGCACTTGACTTTGCGCTAAGCAGTTGGCAAGCGAAAGTCCATGCTGCTCAAGCAAGTTTTTATTGATTGTTTGGGCATCTGCGTAGCGTTTGATTGGGGCAATAAAATCACAACTGACTGCCTGTGTGCCTTGATGCAGCAACTGATAAAACGCATGCTGAGCATTGGAGCCAATATCACCCCACAAAATCGGACAAGTACTGTAAGCTACTGCCTCACCTTGGCGATTGACAGATTTACCGTTACTCTCCATCTCAAGCTGGGTTAAGTAGTTGGGAAAAAAAGATAACCGACCATCATAAGGTAAAACCGTATGGGCGTTAATGTGTAAAAACGTACTGTTCCAAACACCCAGTAGCCCTAACAACACAGGCATGTTTTGAGCAAAATCGGCGGTGGCAAAATGTCGATCCATCTCATAGGCACCTGCTAGCAGCTCATAAAAATTGTGCATGCCAATTTTTATGGCAATCGCCAGTCCAATCACCGACCACATGGAGAATCGACCCCCAACCCAATCCCAGAGCATTAGTTGGTTATCGACATGAATACCCCATTCTGACATCTTATCCGCTTTGGTAGAAATCCCAATAAAATGACGACGCAAAATAGTGGCTTTGTTGTCATGACTGGCTAACAACCATGACATCGCCGTCTTGGCATTGGACAGCGTATCAATGGTGGAAAATGATTTCGACGAGATAATAAACAGCGTGGTTTGCGGATTTAATACCTTAAGCAAACTATCGAGCTGGGTGCCATCCATATTGGAGACAAAATGCACACTGATAGGGGTATCTGTCCATTCTTTTAGTGCCGTTGTTGCCATCACAGGCCCTAGATCTGAGCCACCGACCCCAATATTTACGACATCCGTGATTGCCTGACCAGAATAACCACGCCAGACCCCATTACGAATCCGCTCCACCAAATTTTCCGCTTTTTGTAAGCTGGTATGCACCTGCTCAATGACATTGACACCTTCGACCCAAACCTGCTCGCCTTGCGGCTGTCTTAACGCGGTATGCAGTGCAGGGCGATGCTCAGTATCGTTCACGATTTCGCCCGTCATCAGCCGATGGATTTCTTGCGCTAACTCACGCTCATTTGCCAGTGTGATTAAATTACTAAGCACAGCCGCATCAATTTTTTGTTTACTAAAATCCATGATCATGTCGCACGCAGCAACGCGGTACTGTGAGCCGCGATTGGATTGTTGGCTAAACAGTTGATTAAGCGAGGCCATACTATCTGCTTGAGTAGACAGTGTTTGCCATGTACGATTCGCACTTGTATCGGTTGACATTCGTCTATGACCCTATATTAATTTGCTGTATGTTGAAACGCTTCAATACCCAATTGGGTGGCAAAATAACCCACGGCTTGCAAGTAACTATTCATATCACCTGCATCAAAGCTGTTACCCACCATGCTAACCACGTCTACCCCTTGCGTGCTAATAAGCGCATCAATGGCATCGGTCAGCTGAATTTCCCCACCCACACTTGGCTGCGTGTTGGCTAGATAATCAAAAATAGCATTATTAAATACATAGCGCCCAACGACAGCCAAGTTAGAAGGCGCGTCCTCAGCTTTGGGTTTTTCCACAAACCCCGTCACAGCAAACGACTGGTTTTGTTCACACTTTGCTACCATTTGTGTGCTGGCTAGCTTGGCAATACCATATTTGTGAATATCACTTTCTTTGACAGGATCAACCAATATCTGTGAATGCTGCTGCTTGGCAAACTGCTGTAGCATGTAGGCTAAATTCTGCTGAGTATAGTCAGTGTTATAAGGGTTTAAAATCACATCGGGCAACAGCACAGCAAACGGTTCATCACCTACAATGGCACGGGCTTGCAAGACGGCATGCCCTAATCCTAACGGTTTGCCTTGGCGTACACTGGTAACCGTGACCCCTGCAGGTAGCCAGTTTAAACTATCTGCTTGCGCCGCTTTACCTTTAGCCCGTAACTGGGTATCAAGCTCGCTATTGATGTCAAAATAGTTTTCAATGGCGGTTTTTTGCGCATGATTGACCAAGACAATATTGGTTAAACCTGCGGCAATCGCTTCTTCAACGACATATTGAATGGCTGGCTTATTGCCAAGCGGTAGCAACTCTTTTGGCACTGCTTTTGATAGTGGTAGCATACGCGTGCCAAACCCTGCCACAGGGATAACAGCGTGAGTGATTTTTGTCGGCATAGTGACTCTTAATAAGATAAGTTGTTCAAATAGTTGATATCAAGCTTAACATATTTTTATGGCAAATATTTTATCTGCCCGAGTATTTTAAATACATTATTAAAATTGATTGAAGGTATTTTTCTAACACCAGCGTTTGCTAACACCAGCGGATAATAAAAAAGCAGATAACCCAATGATTATCTGCTCTTGATTAGTCAAAATAGCCGATAACTACCAACCAGTGACTTCTTTTACTTTTTCACCGATTTTTGAAGGGTCACGGGTATAAGCAATACCAGCCTCTTCAAAGGCTTTGAATTTTTCTTCCGCCGTACCTTTACCACCTGAGATAATCGCACCGGCATGTCCCATACGTTTACCTTTTGGTGCTGTGACACCTGCGATATAACCAATAACGGGTTTAGTCACGTGGTCTTTGACATATGCAGCCGCTTCTTCTTCAGCCGTACCACCGATTTCACCGATTAATACAATTGCTTCGGTTTGTGGGTCATCTTGAAGCAATTTTAATGCGTCGATTTGGTTCATACCTGGGATTGGGTCACCACCGATACCGATACAGGTTGATTGACCAAAGCCAAGTTTAGTGGTTTGGGCAACCGCTTCATAAGTCAATGTACCAGAACGTGAGATGATACCGACTTTACCTTCTTGGTGAATGTGACCTGGCATGATACCGATTTTGCATTTACCTGGGCTGATCACGCCTGGACAGTTTGGACCCACCATACGGATGATTTCTTCGCCGTTGGCTTGTAGGTCAGCGTTGACGTTTTCTAGGTAACGTTTGGCTTTTAGCATATCTAGGGTAGGTACGCCTTCGGTGATGACCACAATCAATTTTACGCCAGAGTTAATCGCTTCAACGATTGAGTCCAATACAAATGGTGCTGGTACAAAGATAACAGAGGCATTAGCACCCGTTGCTGTTACTGCTTCATCCATGGTATCAAATACTGGACGATCAAGGTGGGTTGTACCGCCTTTACCTGGGGTAACACCACCAACGATGTTGGTACCATAAGCAATTGATTGCTCTGAGTGTAGAGTACCGTTTTTACCTGTGAAACCTTGCACTAATACTTTAGTGTCTTTTCCAACTAATACGCTCATTGTTTTTCCTTTTACTTTTTATGTTTGATTTAAACGATTAACCAGTAGGGCACATAGCATAGCCCTACTCGCTCATACCTATAATTTCTTAATTAGGCATTATTAACCGCATCAACAATTTTTTGACCGGCTTCAGAAAGACCTTCAGCAGGAATTAATTTAAGACCTGAATCACGTAGGATTTGCGCACCTTTTTCAGCATTGTTACCTTCAAGACGCACAACCACAGGCACGGTGACGTTGACTTCTTTTACCGCTTCGATAATCGCTTCAGCAATCATGTCACAACGTACAATACCACCGAAAATATTGATGAGTACGCCTTGGACTGATTTGTCTTCAAGAATTAATTTGAACGCTTCAACCACACGTTCTTTGGTCGCACCGCCGCCTACGTCTAGGAAGTTAGCGGGTTGACCGCCGTATAGTTTGATGATGTCCATGGTTGCCATCGCAAGACCGGCACCATTCACCATACAGCCGATGTTACCTTCAAGTGCAACATAGTTTAGGTCAAATTCTGAGGCTTTTAATTCACGCTCATTTTCTTGTGATTTGTCACGTTGTTCAGCGACTTTTGGCAGGCGATAAAGCGCATTTGAGTCGATGCCGATTTTGGCGTCAACACAGGCTAATTCGCCAGATTTACGAACCGCTAATGGATTGATTTCAAATAAAGCAAAGTCATTTTCAATAAAGGCTTTATACGCCCCTGTCATTAATTTGGCAAATTCGTTGATTTGTTTGTCTTTTAGACCCAGTTTGAAAGCGACTTCACGAGCTTGACAAGGTTGTAAGCCCACTAGTGGGTCAACCTCTACTTTCAAGATTTTTTCTGGGGTTTCTTCGGCAACTTTTTCAATTTCCACACCACCTTCAGTTGACGCCATAAATACGACACGACGGGCTGAACGGTCTACGACTGCACCTAAATACAATTCAGTTGCGATTGGATACATGTCTTCGGCGATAAGTACGCTGTTAACAGGTTGACCGTTGGCGTCAGTTTGGTAAGTTACCAAGTTTTTACCAATTAATTCTTCAGCAATTTGTTTGGCTTCTTCACGCGTTTTAGCGATCTTTACGCCGCCCGCTTTACCACGCCCACCAGCATGTACTTGGGCTTTAACAACCACGGCACCGGCATTGCCTGCCATTTTGTCGAACGCTGCTGCGGCTTCGTCGCCATTTTTAGCGATGATACCTTCTTGTACTGGCAATCCATAGCTTTTTAATAATTCTTTGGCTTGATACTCATGTAAATTCATGAATTTATCCTCTCGGTTTTGGTTTACATTGTTTTAAAATTATTTTTGAATAGTGTGGTCAACAGTGAGCTAACATGTTTGATAATCTAGTTAGCTCACCTGCTTTATCCAAACTATTGATGCATAAGCTAATTAGCCCAGTTGCTTGTGAACTAAGTTACTTATGAGCCAAGTTACTTATGAACTAAGTTACTTATGAACTAAGTTATTTGCGTTTACGTTGAATCGCATGAATCGCACGACCATCCGCTGATAGTACCGCCTCGTGTACCGCTTCAGAAATGGTTGGGTGAGCAAACGTCATCAACTGCAAATCTTCAATACTTGATACGAATTCCATCGCAATCATGCCTTGATGAACGATATCGCCTGCACCCGCTGACACGACATGCATACCCAGTAAACGGTCCGTTTTGGCATCGGCGACCACTTTGATGAAGCCTTGAGCTTCACCAGCGGCTAACGCACGGCCATTGGCAGCTAAGCTGAATTGACCTGTTTTGACTTCATGACCTTGCTCTTTGGCTTGTTCTTCAGTCAAGCCAACCCATGCAATTTCTGGGTGTGTGTAAATCACGCTAATAATGGTATCATAATTGACTTGAACTTTTTCACCATGAATACGTTCAACTGCCATCATGCCTTCTTCCATCGCTTTGTGTGCCAGCATTGGACCACGCACCAAGTCACCGATTGCATAGACGCCATCAAGGTTGGTTTGACAGAAGTCATTCACCGCTACTAAACCACGTTCAGTGAGCTCTACCCCTGAATTTTCACCAAGTAGGTTTTCTTTATAAGCACGACGACCCACACAAACGATGAGTTTATCGAAGGTTTCTTGTCCTGCTTGACCTTTGGCATCAAACGATACAAGCACCTTACCATTTTCTACTTGAGCCTGAGTGACTTTGGTATCAATACGGATGTCCATACCTTGGGCTTTTAGTAGTTTTGCAGCTTCTTTGCTCACGGCTTTGTCCGCCGCTGCTAAAAATTCTGGCATGGCTTCAAACACCACCACTTCACTACCCAAACGACGCCATACCGAACCGAGTTCAAGACCAATCACACCACCGCCAATGACGCCTAGACGTGCGGGTACTTCGGTAAAGTCTAACGCGCCCGTTGAATCAACGATATATTCGTTATCAATCGGGGCAACAGGGATATCAATGGGCACAGAACCAGAGGCTAAAATCACATTTTTAGCGGTAATAGTGGTAGGCGCAGAACCATCTAATGGGGTAAATTCAACTTGTTTATCCGCACCTTTACCATCAAGTAATTTACCTGTACCTTGTAGCCAGTCAGCACCGTTACCTTTTAACAATGCAGCCACACCACCGGTTAATTGTTTAACGATAGCGTCTTTACGACTTAACATTTTGTTGATGTCAATCGCCACCTCACCTGTGGTGATACCGTGGTCGGCTAAATCATGTTTGGTTGCTTCATAGCGATGTGAGCTGTCTAGCAATGCTTTTGAAGGAATACAACCGACGTTCAAACAGGTACCGCCTAACGCTGGCTCGCCTTTATTAATACGTTTTTCGATACAAGCCACGCTCATACCCAGTTGTCCTGCACGGATAGCTGCTTCATAGCCACCAGGGCCACCACCGATAATTACCAAATCATAGCTTTCTTTCATAATCTTCACCAAAAATTTGAGTTGTTATTGTTAAAGTTGTTAAACAAAAAAGCCTGTATCAACAGTTGCCAATACAGGCTTTTTTCATTATAAATCGAGAAGTAGCATCGCTGGGTTTTCAACCAATTCTTTGATAGTCACCAAGAACTGTACCGCTTCTTTACCGTCGATTAAACGGTGGTCATACGACAACGCCAAGTACATCATAGGTAGAATTACCACTTCGCCATTAACCGCCATTGGGCGTTCTTTAGTCGCGTGCATACCCAAAATTGCTGTTTGTGGTGGATTGATGATTGGGGTTGACATGAGTGAACCAAATACCCCACCATTGGTAATGGTGAAGGTACCACCCGTCATGTCTTCAATGCCTAATTTGCCTTCACGCGCTTTTGATGCATAGTTACCAATCGCACGTTCGATATCTGCCATACCCATTTGGTCAGTGTCACGTAATACCGGCACCACAAGACCACGGTCGCTAGATACCGCAACACCCACATCATAATAACCATGATAAACGATATCGCTACCATCAATAGAGGCATTTACCGCTGGGAAACGTTTTAACGCTTCAGTAGCAGCTTTTACAAACAATGACATAAAGCCTAGTTTTACACCATGACGTTTTTCAAAACGCTCTTTGAACTCACCACGTAAGTCCATGATAGGTTTCATGTTCACTTCGTTAAACGTGGTCAACATCGCAGTTTCTTGGGTAGCGGCTAACAGACGCTCAGCAACACGGGCGCGTAAACGGGTCATTGGCACACGTTTGTCTGCACGTTGACCGACGGCATTGGCAACCACTTGACCGTTGTCTGCTTTAATTGCATTGTTGGCTTTTAAGGTTGGGTTTGCCATGTCTTCTTTGGTCACACGGCCGCCACGACCTGAACCTTCAACGTTTGCAGGATTGACACCTGTGGTATTCGCTGCTTTACGAACCGCTGGACTTTGGTCTTTATAATCTGCTTCAGCAGTCGCTTGAGCGGTAGGCGCTTGTTGTGCAGCTGCAGGCGCGGCTTCAGCTTGGGCAGCCGGTGCTTGGGTTTCGGCAGGTTGGCTTGCTGATGCAGCTGCGGTTGCGCCTTCAGTCAGCTCACCGATGACTTCAGCAGAAAGCACTGTGTCATCAACTTGTTTGAGAATTTTGCTAAGCACGCCGTCAGCTTGTGCCACCACTTCCATCACAACTTTATCGGTTTCGATTTCACACAATACAGCGTCACGGCTTACTTGATCGCCTTCATTAAAATTCCAAGCAACAATTGTACCGTCAGCAACGGACTCTGGGAAAACGGGGACTTTAATCTCACTCATGGAAAACTCCTAGTTAATTTCACATTCTTTCATTTTTAATGGGTTAAATTCATTGTTGTCTTAGCACTCGGCGCAATTGCCTATACCAAAAACCAAGAAGGATTAGTACGCATCTATTAAGTACTAATCCTTTAAAACGCTTAGTCAGTCGCTTGTTTTTCTGCGATTTCCGCTTTAGCTTCTAGCTTGTCTTCGGTCGAATCTTCATTCTTTGGCAAACCCAATGCTTCGTTGATAACTTTTTGTTGTTGAGCAACGTGCATTTGCATCGAACCTGCGGCAGGTGCTGCTGATGAAGGACGAGCCACTGGCTCAAGCAAGTAGGCTTTGGTCGGACGAGTCGCTGGTTTTGGCGGTGCAATCAAACGGAATAAGTGCGGTGCTAGATAGTACCAAGCGCCTTGGTTACGTGGCTCTTCTTGTGTCCACACAATGCCTTCAAGGTTTGGATATTTCGCCACTTCTTCCAAAATACGTGCTTCAGGTAATGGATAAAGCTGCTCGATACGCACAATCGCTACGTGATTGAGACCCAATTCACGACGTTTTTCAAGCAAGTCATAATATACCTTACCGCCACACAACACTAAACGCGTCACTTGGTTATTATCAAGTTGGTCAATCTCTGGAATCACGGTTTGGAACTGACCTTGCGCAAGCTCTTCAAGCGTTGACACTGCCAATTTATGACGTAGCAATGATTTTGGTGACATCACAATCAGCGGTTTACGCGCTGGGCGAACCACTTGTCGACGCAGGGCATGGAAAATCTGTGCCGGGGTTGTGGGCGTAATTACTTGCATGTTGTCTTCGGCACATAGCTGCAAAAAACGCTCTAGGCGCGCTGATGAGTGCTCAGGACCTTGACCTTCATAGCCGTGTGGTAACAGCATGGTCAAACCACATAGACGTTGCCATTTGGTTTCACCTGATGAAATAAATTGGTCAATAACTACTTGTGCCCCATTGACAAAGTCACCAAACTGCGCCTCCCAGATCACTAGCGCATTGGGTACTGTCGTTGCGTAACCATATTCAAACGCCAACACTGCTTCTTCTGACAACAATGAGTTAAAGGTGTCAAAGCGTGCTTGGTTAGGGCTCATGTTGGCAAGTGGTACATACATACTGCCGTCTTTCATGTTGAAAATTTCTGAATGGCGATGTGAGAAAGTACCACGACCCACGTCTTCACCCGTAATACGGACAGGATAGCCTTCTTCGACCAGTGACGCATAAGCCAAGGTTTCTGCTGCACCCCAGTTCAATGGCTCTTGACCGGTTTGCATGGCTTTGCGCTGCTCAACCACTTTTTGCACTTGGCGTTGTAGCTCATAGCCTTCCGGCATTTGCGCCATTTTTTCACCATACGCTTTTAACTTGTTGATATCAACGCCCGTATCCCAATTGTCTTCAAGCTTATGACCAATGTAAGGAGTCCAATCTACATAGAGCGTTTTATTTGGCTCACGCACGAGTGCGCTAGCAACATATTCGCCTTTATCGAGTGATTCACGGTAGTCATCTTCAAATGCCACAGCTTCTGCTTTGCTAATAACGCCTTCAGCAACCAATTTATTGGCAAATAGCTCACGAGTACTTGGCAGTTTTTTGATCACCGAATACATAAGTGGCTGAGTGGCTGAAGGTTCATCCGCTTCATTGTGACCGTTACGACGGTAACAGTACATATCAATCACGATATCTTTATGGAAAGTTTGGCGATAGTCATGAGCAAGCTGCGCCATAAATACCACGGCTTCTGGATCGTCACCGTTTACATGAAAAATCGGTGCGTGTACCATCTTGGCAATGTCCGTACAATATTCAGTTGAACGCGCATCTTCTAAGCGGCTGGTGGTAAAACCCACTTGGTTATTGATAATAATATGCAGCGTACCACCTGTTGAGTAGGCACGGGTTTGTGACATTTGGAAAGTTTCTTGGTTGACACCTTGCCCGGCGAACGCGGCATCACCGTGTACCACGATTGGCAAAACGGCATCACCGGTTTTATCATGACGGCGTACTTGGCGGGCACGCACTGAACCAAGCAATACAGGCGATACAATTTCAAGATGTGAGGGGTTAAATGCCAATGCCAAGTGCGCTTCGCCACCCGGTGTCATCACGTTGGATGAATAACCATTGTGGTATTTTACGTCACCTGAACCCACGGTCGGTTGTTTTTTACCATCAAACTCATCAAACAAATCTTTGGGATTTTTACCTAAGATATTCACTAATAAATTTAAACGCCCACGGTGCGCCATACCGATAACCATTTCTTTGGTACCGTTTTCACCCGCACGCTGAATCATTTCATTGACCATCGGAATAAAGCTTTCACCACCCTCAAGACCAAAACGTTTCACACCGGTATATTTACGCGCTAAGTATTTTTCTAACCCTTCCGCTGCGGTCAAACGCTCAAGGATAGATTTACGTTTTTCATTGTCAAATTTGACATAGCCCAGATTTTGTTCAAGGTATTTTTCAATCCAGCGTTTTTCTTTGGCAGTGGTGACGTGGAAATATTCTGCACCGATGCTGCCACAATAAACTCGCTCTAACACTTGAATGATTTCACGCAGTGTAGCTTTGTCTTTACCGATATTTAGGTCACTGACAGGGTATACAGTATCTAAATCCGCTTCAGAAAGACCATAGTAAGCTAAAGTCAATTCTTCAACTTCGGGACGTGGCATCAGTCCTAAGGGATCTAGATTAGCAATACGATGCCCACGACGGCGATAACTGGTAATCAGTTTTTGCACGCCCATTTGGTTGTCCGCAAATTCGCGAATTTCAGAAGGGCTGACGGCGCCTACAGCTGATTGACCGGCAACTTTGTGGGCAGTGGTGTTGCGAGCTAATAGCAAAAATTGGTCTTGGATAGTATGGTGAAGGGCGTTTTTATCATCCTCTTTGGCAAACTGCGCAAAGTAAGGAATATATTTTTCATCAACGCTCTGTGGATCTTGAAGATACTGTTCATACAGTGATTCAAGATAGGCTGCGTTATCTGCGGACAGTTCGGTAAACTGAGCAGATGAGACAGAAGTTTGGTTTTGATTAGCCATGATTCTTTCTACTGTAGTATTTAAAGGTGGAAATAAAAATTTTAGGGAATAGCCTAGCATTTTTATAATTAACAAAAAATTTTGTTAAGGTAATAGTTACCATTCATTTACTAAATATAGCGATTCACGCGGCTTGGCGTGTGGAGAAATGGCTATCAAATGGTAGTAAAAGAAGAGTAATGTGAAAGTTAGTTTTCTCCTTCCTTAGAAAACCTAAATGAATATTCCCTATAGATACCTATCGTATATTATACAAAATTAATGATAATTTATCTCATTCATTAGGCTGAAAAGGTATAAAAAATATTATGACATTGGGATATCATTTATTACTTTCATTAATAGATAGCCAATTACTATTAATTTATCACATCCCAATAAAAAAAGCCCTGTCGATACAGAGCTTTTTTGTCACCAAACTGTGGTACTAACCTGCTTGGTCTAACAGCATGTTACGTAAGTGACCAATCGCTTTGGTAGGATTCAAACCTTTTGGACAAACCGACACACAGTTCATGATGCCACGGCAACGGAACAAGCTAAATGGGTCGTCTAAACGTGCTAAACGCTCCTGTGTGCTAGTATCACGGCTATCTGCCACAAAGCGGTAGCCATTCAATAAGGCAGATGGACCTAAGAACTTGTCTGGGTTCCACCAGAATGATGGACAGCTGGTTGAACAACACGCACATAGAATACATTCATATAGACCGTTTAACTTTTCGCGGTCTTCAGGTGATTGTAGACGTTCAGTCGGTGGCGCTGGCTGGTCATTAATCAAGTACGGATGAACTTTTTCATATTGCTCATAGAATTGGTTCATATCTACCACTAAGTCGCGCACGACAGGTAAACCAGGTAGCGGGCGTAAGGTAATTTTTTGTGGTAGCGTGTTCATGTTGATAAGACATGATAGACCGTTTTTACCATTGATGTTCATACCGTCAGAGCCACAAATACCTTCACGGCACGAACGGCGGAAACTGATGGTTTCGTCCATTTTTTTCAAACGGACAAGTACGTCTAATAACATACGGTCAGAGTCTAAAAGCTCAATTTGGTATGTCTGCATACGTGGTGCTGCGTCTTTATCTGGATCGTAGCGGAAAATCTCGATGGTGCGAGTACCTCTGCTCATAATGCTAAACTCCACACGTTTATGGTATTGGTTTATACGGCCTTTACAATAGTTTGCAAAGACCAAAAAATATTAATTAGAATGTACGTACTTTTGGCTCAACATAATCTACAGTCAGTGGACTCTTGCGAACAGGTTTATAGATAACACGGTTACCTTCAGAGAACCAAAGGGTATGTTTCATCCATTCGTGGTCATTACGACCAAGCGGCGCATACGCATCATCTGCCGCACGTTCGTAGTCAACGACGGTGTGTGCGCCACGACATTCTTGACGCAGGGAAGCTGAAATCATTGTCGCTTTGGCAACTTCATAGAGATTCGCCACTTCAAGCGCTTCAATACGTGCGGTATTAAACACTTGTGATTTATCAGCTAGGTGAAGACTATTGACCTGGCTTTCAAGTGCCAAGATTTTTTGTACGCCTTCATTCATTGACGCTTGGGTACGGAATACACCTGCGTGTTGCTGCATGGTACGGCGGATTTCGTCAGCCACATCTTGCGCATTTAGCCCTTGAGTAGATTGCTGTAACACATTCAAACGCGCCAAGGTTTTGTCAAGAACACGCGGTGATAATGGCTCATAGTCATGACGGTCAGCGGCATGGAACTCATCGATGATATGTTGACCCGCTGCACGACCAAATACTACCAAGTCTAGTAGTGAGTTTGTACCTAGACGGTTGGCGCCGTGAACGGATACACATGAACATTCACCAATCGCATATAAGCCTTTCACGATTTTTTGCTCGGCATATAGACCATCAGCATCGGTACCGGCTTCAAGGTCTGGCATTACCACTTGACCATGAATATTGGTTGGGATACCTCCCATTTGGTAATGGATAGTCGGTACAACTGGGATTGGCTCTTTGGTAATGTCAACATTCGCGAAGTTTTTACCAATTTCATAAACCGATGGTAAACGCTTCATGATGGTATCCACACCTAAGTGCGTCATATCAAGTACCACATAATCACCCTGTGGACCACAACCGCGACCTTCTTTGATCTCTTGGTCCATTGAACGTGATACAAAGTCACGCGGTGCCAAATCTTTTAGGGTTGGTGCATAGCGCTCCATAAAGGCTTCGCCATCTTTATTGCGAAGTAACGCACCTTCACCACGACAACCTTCGGTCAATAATACGCCCGCACCTGCAACGCCTGTTGGGTGAAATTGCCAAAATTCCATATCTTGTAGTGGAATACCCGCACGCACTGCCATACCTAGACCGTCACCGGTGTTAATAAAGGCATTAGTGGACGCAGCGAAAATACGACCTGCACCGCCCGTTGCTAGTACAGTTGTTTTCGCTTGGAATACCGCAACACGACCTGTTTCTTGCTCCAGCGCTATAACGCCGTTAATGTCGCCTTTGCTATCTTTAACCAAATCTAGCGCAATCCACTCGATAAAAAACTCTGTGCCTTGCTCAAGATTTTTTTGATATAGCGTATGCAATAACGCATGACCTGTACGGTCAGCTGCCGCACACGCACGTTGTACCGCTTTTTCACCGTAGTTGGCAGTATGTCCACCAAAGGGACGCTGATAAATCGTACCGTCCGCGTTACGGTCAAATGGCATACCCATATGCTCAAGTTCGTATACCACTTTTGGTGCTTCACGGCACATATACTCGATGGCGTCTTGGTCACCTAACCAGTCAGAACCTTTGATGGTGTCATAAAAGTGAAAGTGCCAGTTATCATCACTCATGTTACCCAAACTTGCGCCAATACCACCTTGCGCAGCAACCGTGTGAGAACGCGTTGGGAACACTTTGGTTAATACCGCAACATTCATACCGCCACGCGCCAATTGTAGCGACGCACGCATACCAGAGCCACCGCCGCCAACGATAACCGCATCGAAGGTTAAGGTTTGAATATTGCTAATGGTGTTGTCTTGTTTTGTTGCCATTGCTTTAATTTCCTAAATGATGGTTCGATTTTATCCACATAAATGCTTAAAAGCCCTGAGGTCGAAATCGATAAATACGTTAACAAAATTTATCTAACAGGATGTTTAGAAGAAAATCATCACGCCCCAAAATAAATAAACCAAGACTGCAAGAATCATGGCAGATTGCAGCACAAAACGTAAACCATTTGACTTAACGTAGTCTGTTAATACAGTCCACATCCCTACCCACGCATGACCCACTAATGCTAGTATCATCAATAGCGTAAATAAGCGCATCGGTAGGCTTAGCATAAAGCCTTGCCATAATTCAAACGTTGGTTGGTGGGTTAAGAACCAGCCCAACATTACCAATGAATAAACTGCCAATACAACCGCACTAATACGTTGTACCACCCAATCGCGAGAGCCTGAGCCTGTTAAACCTGTTGCACTTTTCATTAGAACATCACCCATACAAATGAACCCACAACCCAAAGCGCTGCAAGTACAAAGCCAATGAATGTCGCAGTGCGACCACTGTTTAATTCTTCATTCATGCCCATGTCGGCAAATAAATGTTTGAAACCCATCACAAAATGGTAGCCTAATGCAGCCACAAAGATCCAAGCCAAAAACTTCACCAAGGGGCTAGTGAAAATATCTGCAAAGCCTTCAGCACTGGCAAGCGACGTTTGAAAAATCCATAACATCACAGGAATTAAGAGAAATAGCACCACACCAGAAACACGGTGGGTAATTGAAGCCAAAGCAATTGGGTTTTTTGAATTAACATTAATTACTTGGCTTAAAGGAAGGTCAATCGGTCGGTTGCTTTTCACAGCGGGCATCCTTTATTCGCAGTTATAACTTACCTGTGTTATCGCTATGCCAATATCCAAAATATCAAGCACGAACTTCAAATCACTTGCAGGATTTGATGAATCACATAGCCTGTCAAAAAACAGGTAAATCGAAGATAAGGAATAGCTAGCGTACTTTGGATTATTCACATAATAGATAGTTATTAGCCGCAAACCTAATCGTATCTCACAATTAAAAACTAATAAGTTACCAACTAATAATCGACAAAAAGCCACCCACAATTTACTTTTTAATTTTGTTAAATCACAAAGCTAAAAAGTAAATTATGTTTAGCAAATATTAATAATACAAAGCTAGCCACCAGTAAAATTTTTATAATTATAAGAGTCTTTGATTACAAATACAAACAAAAACAGAAAAAAAAACCATCTTTTATCAAACCACTGTAGCGCACTATTAAAATTCAGAAATAATTTGATAAGATTGCGCGTTTTGAGACTCATTTATCTAGATATTTAACCGCATCAAGGGTTGATAGAATATCAGTAGCAGAGAGCATAGTTTTACTTAACTCCTGTTAATTATAACTAACTGTTTGTACGCGTCAGGCGTAAATTTACTTTCATTTTTGGCAAAAATGCTGTTAATATAGATATGTTTTAGTTTTGGGTTTTCGCTATTTTTTCGCTATTAATAAAGTCGCCCTGCACGTCTCTGTGTGGCTGGGCAGTCACCTATCCTTGTCATTGCGCCAATGCATTTGAGCAAGTATAGGTCTTCTTTTTTTTACACGTCTGAGAGGATTTTATGTCAGAGAAAGACAATATTGCAACCTTGCACGTCAATGGCCAGGACTATGAGCTTCCTATCATTGAAGGAACATTAGGCGATCCTGTACTCGATATTAAGGCCGTACCCCAAGCTGGTTTTTGGACATACGATCCAGGTTTCATGTCAACCGCTTCCACTGAATCAAAAATCACCTTCATTGATGGTGACAAAGGTATCTTATTACACCGTGGTTACCCAATTGACCAATTAGCTGATAAAGCAGAATACTTAGAAGTTGCGTATGCACTCATTCATGGTGAATTACCCAATGCTGAGCAAAAAGCTGACTTCTACGAAAAAGTTCGTAAACATTCAATGGTAAATGACCAATTACGTCGTTTCTTTGAAGGTTTCCGCCGTGACGCTCATCCGATGGCGATTATGGTTGGTGTGATGGGTGCATTATCTGCGTTCTACCACAACAATCTTGATGTGAGCAAACAAGACCATCGTGAAATCACTGCGATTCGTTTGATTGCTAAAGTGCCTACCATCGCCGCCATGTGCTACAAATATAGCAATGGTCAACCATTCATGTATCCGCGTAATGATTTAAACTACGCTGAAAACTTCTTATACATGATGTTTGCAACCCCAGCGGATGTTAACTATAAAGTCAACCCAATCCTTGCAAAAGCGATGGACAAAATCTTTACGTTACATGCTGACCACGAACAAAACGCCTCGACGTCAACTGTACGTCTAGCAGGTTCTACGGGCGCCAACCCATACGCTTGTATCGCAGCAGGTATTGCGGCTCTTTGGGGACCTGCGCACGGTGGTGCCAACGAAGCTGTACTTAAAATGCTGGATGAAATCGGCAGCGTAGACAACGTTGACGAATTCATGGAAAAAGTAAAACGTAAAGAAGTGAAATTGATGGGCTTTGGTCACCGTGTTTATAAAAACTTTGACCCACGCGCCAAAGTAATGAAAGAAACTTGTGACGAAGTATTGGGCGAGCTTGGCATCAAAGATCCACAACTTGAACTTGCGATGAAACTTGAACAAATCGCCTTGAATGACCCGTACTTTAAAGAGCGTAACCTATATCCAAATGTTGACTTCTACTCAGGTATCATTCTAAAAGCCATCGGTATTCCAACCTCTATGTTTACCGTAATCTTTGCTTTAGCACGTACTTCTGGTTGGATCAGCCACTGGTTAGAAATGCACTCTGCACCTTACAAAATCGGTCGTCCACGTCAGTTATATACTGGCTACACACAACGTGATTTTGTGGCTGTTGAAGACCGCGATTAAGCCCATACGTCAAACCAAAAAACCCAGTGCACAACTGGGTTTTTTATTGAGTATAATTTAATAATAAAAAAGGACGTCTTATGACGCCCTTTCTTGAATTACCCTTTCTTTAATCAAGTGTCACTTGAATTAAGTATCACTTGCCAATCTCTTCACCTTACTTATAAAACGCATTGGCAGTATACGTATGGTCGGTCTCATCAATCACTTGGGTTAATTCTGGTATTTGCTGTTTTAGCGAGACTTCAACCCCTTGTTTTAGCGTCATATCAACTGCAGAGCAGCCTTGACAGCCGCCGCCAAATTTGAGCACGGCGGTGATACCAACCCCTTCTTCATGTACCAAATCCACCAATTGCACGTTACCCCCATGCGCCGCTAGATTTGGATTGATTTCCGAAGACAACACGTAATTGATACGTTCCTCTAGGCTCGCATTTTCACCCAGTTTTGGCACTTTTGAGTTGGGCGCACGGAATGTCAATTGACCGCCAAAACGGTCTTTATTGTAATCAATCACCGCATCTTCAAGATAAGGAATAGACGGGGTATCTATATAAGCGGTGAATGTCTCATAATCCAATTTTAAATCGTCAGGATTGTGTTCATCTGGCTGGCTATATGACATACAGCATTCTGCTCGTGGCGTGCCTGGATGTTCAACAAAAATACGTACGCCGATGCCGTCAGTATTTTGTTTTGCCAACAAATCAGTCAGATAGCCTTGCGCTGAATCGGTAATTTTGATATTTGTGGTTTTTTCTGTATCGCTCATATGTCACCCTAGCTTGTCATCAATTTTTACCCATATTTTAGCATAAACTTGAGTAATTTACTCGGATTTTATTGGGGGTGATTTTTTGGCTTATCAAGGGTCGTCACAATATTTTTTAGCTAAGCCAAAACTTCAATCTAGCCACTATCTTTAACCAAAAATAACTTGGCATTGGTTAAAAGTTTAGGCAAGATAGTTAAAAAAACATGCTTTATCACCGAACTTTATTACCAAAACGCTATTGGATAGACCGAGGGCGTTATCATTCGCAAGGAGTTTGCGTCATGCCAAATAAAACGACTGACACTATCACGTTTACTAAAAACGACGTTACCGAAGATAAAGGGCGTTTTAGCACACCCAAAAATAAAAAAGGCTATCAATATGATTATTTGGTATTTATCGGGCGTTTTCAGCCGTTTCATTTAGGTCATAAATCGGTTGTCGATGAAGCATTAAAGCTTGCTGAAAATGTGATTATGCTCATTGGCTCTGCCAATTTGCCAAGTAGTATCCGCAATAGCTTTAGTGTCGAAGCGCGTAGCCAAATGATTTTAGGTGCCTTTGACAAAAAAGATGCCAAACGTATTCATTGTGTCGGTTTGGATGATGCCTTATACAATGACACAAAATGGCTTCAATACGTGCAACAGTGCGTGAAGTCGGTTACCGGTGATTTAAACGCCAATATTGGTCTAATTGGACATTCAAAAGACAGCTCATCGTATTACTTGTCACTTTTTCCAAATTGGCAGTCGGTGGCTGTGCCGAATTTCCATGAGTTGTCTGCCACGCCAATCCGCGAAGGCTTTTTGCTTGGTGCTGATCCGTTAACCGATACAGTACCGCAATCGACAGCCGATGTCATGAAGGCATTTAAAAAGACCGAAGCATTTAAGCGTCTACACGAAGAGGCTGGCTTCATTGATAAATATAAAAAACAATGGGAATCAAGCCCCTACCCGCCCACCTTTATGACGGTTGATGCCGTAGTCATTCAATCAGGACACATTTTATTGGTCGAGCGTCGTGGTATGCCAGGTCAAGGACTATGGGCATTGCCTGGTGGCTTTATCGACCCTAAAGAGACGCTATTTGACGCCTGTATTCGTGAGCTACGTGAAGAGACTCGGTTAAAAGTACCTGAAGCGGTTCTGCGCGGCTCACGCCATAGTCAACATACCTTTGATGACCCGTATCGCTCAGCTCGTGGTCGCACCATCACCCAAGCGTTTTACTTTGTGCTCAAAAACGACCCCAAAGGCTTACCGTCGGTGAAAGGTGGCGATGATGCCAAAAAAGCGTTTTGGCTACCCTTGGCTGAATTAAGAGCCGATAGACTGTTTGAAGACCATTATGCCATTATTTGTAAAATGGTGGGTCTCTGATTTTTTCCCGCCAAACTGATAGACGGTTTGGTTTTAACCTGCGCAAGCAATCACCAGAGGAGTTCTGTGATGTTTAGTCAAAATTTTGACAATTTTATTTTAAATACCGATAGCTATAAGACGTCGCATTGGCTGCAATACCCGCCAAATACCGAGTACGTATCTAGCTATATTGAAGCGCGTGGCGGCAATAGTAACTTTGAAAATGTGCTATTTTTTGGTCTACAAGCTTTTTTAAAACAGTATCTTACCAAACCCATTACCGACGCTGATATAGATGAAGCCAAAGTGCTACTTGCGGCTCATGGCGTACCGTTTAATGAAGCAGGCTGGCGACAATTAGTCGCCAAACATGGGGGTCTATTACCACTTCGCATTCAAGCGATACCAGAAGGTATGGTGGTACCAACAGGTCAAGTATTGTGTCAGGTGGTGAATACCGACCCTGAGTTTTACTGGTTGACGAGCTATATTGAAACTACGCTATTGCGCGCTATTTGGTATCCTAGCACAGTGGCAAGCCTTTCTTATTATTGTAAACAAATCATCAAAGCAGGCTTGGAAAAATCGGCAGATAACTTAAATAATCTACCGTTTAAATTGCATGATTTTGGCGCCCGTGGGGTGTCTAGCCTTGAATCGGCTGCACTTGGTGCTCTTGCTCACTTGGTTAACTTTTCGGGTACGGATACCTTAAGCGCGATTGTGGCTGCCAATCGTTGGTATGGTATGCAAAATGACATGACGGCTTTTTCCATTCCCGCAGCAGAACATAGCACCATGACCACTTGGGGTCGTGAGCATGAAGCGGATGCCTATGGCAATATGATTGCCAAATTTGGCGGTGAAGGTAAAACCTTTGCGGTGGTGAGTGATAGCTACGATTTATGGAATGCCATTGATAATATCTGGGGCGGTGAGCTAAAAGAAAAAGTGGCGCAAACAGGCGGCACATTAGTTATTCGCCCTGATAGTGGCGATCCGATTAAAGTGGTTCGTGAAGCCTTACAGCGCCTTGCAGCAAAATTTGGCACTACCACCAACTCAAAAGGCTATAAGTTACTGCCGAGCTATGTGCGACTCATCCAAGGGGATGGTATTAACCCCACTAGCATGGGTAAAATAATTGATGCGGTGATTAAAGCAGGCTTTAGTAGTGACAATATCACCTTTGGGATGGGTGGCGGGCTACTGCAACAAGTCAACCGCGATACCTTGAATTTTGCCATGAAGACCAGCAGCGCACGGGTGGACGGTTTTTGGCGAGACGTGTATAAAGACCCAATTACCAGTGTGAGCAAACGCAGCAAACGCGGGCGTTTAGCCTTGGTCAAACATCAGGGTAGTTATATGACGCTGCGTGAAGATGAACTTGCTGAGCAAAATAATTTGTTGCAGGATGTATTTTTGAACGGTGATTTACTAGTTGATGATACGCTGATTGCGATTCGTCAACGCTCATCGGTAAAATCATAATTTAACTTGTCGCAATCTCAACAGCCGTCTTAATCAGACGGCTTGTTATCTTTAGCGCTAATTGACCCCTGCCATTGCCAAATATTTTTGGTGCAACTGTTCAAGTTTTAAATACAAATCGTCTAAGCTACCATTGTTGTCGACAATGTCATCGGCTTGTCTGAGCCTGTCATGACGCGACAGTTGATTTGCCATGATATTTTGAATACGTTCAGGTGTTTGACAATCACGCTGAGTGGCGCGCTCAATCTGCAAGAACTCATGACTATCGACCACCAAGACTCGTTCACACAGATTGGCTAACCCTGCTTCGGATGCTTCTAACAGCAAGGGTGCTACCAAAATTACATAGGGCGACTGGGCAGTTGCTAGTAATTCTTTGGCACGGCTGCGAATGGCAGGATGGGTAATTTGTTCTAAATCCATTAACGCTTGCGCACTGCCAAATACATGCTCTCGCATGGCACGACGATTAAGCTCACCTGCCTCATCAATTACCCAGTCACCAAATTTGGCGATGATTTTTTTTAGCGTTGGTGAATCTTTGGCAACGACGTCACGTGCCAATACATCGGCATCAATAATGACAATTCCATGCTCAGCAAACCAACCGCTCACTTGTGATTTACCACTACCGATGCCACCTGTAAGCCCCACTACCAACATAGCAACCCCTCCTTGATTCACGGATAATTGACCCATAAATGACGTCATGACATTTTGCCTAGATACCACGACATTATTGATTGCCCATACAAAAGTGCTATCATGCCGGCAATGGCGATATAGGGTCCAAATGCAAAAGGTTTGCTTTCACCTGAGCGCTTCATCAATATCACACCCACAACCGAGCCGACAAACGCAGATAAAAGCACAATGAAGGGTAGCATCAAAGGCCCTAGCCAAGCCCCCAAAGCCGCTAATAATTTAAAATCGCCATGCCCCATCCCGTGTTTGCCTGTGATAAGCAAAAACAATTGGTAGACAATCCACAGGCATAAAAACCCAAACACATAGCCAAAAATAGCCGCTGTGGGACTGACAAACAAGCCAAAGGCATTGACGAATAATCCTAATCCCGCTAATGGCAATGTAAATCGGTCAGGTAACAGTTGGGTATCAAAATCAATGCCTGTCAAAACGACTAATGTCCATGTGAGTCCCAATCCTGCCAGCGCTTGCCAAGTAACGCCAAATTTCATAACAACCAGCACAGACAAAATAGCGGTGATGATTTCTACAAGCGGATAACGATAACTAATGGCGTGATGACACTGACTGCATTTCCCTTTTAGCAGTAGCCAGCTAATAACAGGCATATTTTCAAACCAACGTATTGAATGCCCACAATGCGGGCAACGAGAAGCGGGACGGCTTAAGGTAATGGATTCATGATTGTCAATAACGGTTTCTGGATGGAGCAATAGCTGGCATTCGTTCTTCCACTGCTGCTCCATCATTAACGGCGTGCGATAAATCGCCACATTTAAAAAACTACCCACACATAAGCCCAAGATTGATACCATGAGTAAGGTAAGCCATTGAGACTGCTGTAATAATAATACAAAATCTAAAATCAATGCCATGATTGTTAGCCCACCACCGAGCCCATTTGGAAAATTGGTAGATACATGGCAATCACCAGACCCCCTACCAGTACCCCCAAAACCGCCATAATCATCGGTTCCATTAGGCTTGTTAACCCGTCTACGGCGTTATCCACTTCATTTTCATAATAAGTCGCCACTTTATCAAGCATCTCCTCTAGACTACCTGATTCCTCACCAATACCGACCATTTGGATAGCCATACTGGGAAAAAGATTGGTAGAACGCATCGAAAACTGCAGCTGCTGACCCGTCGCAACATCGCCTTTAATTTTTTGCGTGGCATTATAAAACACCACATTATTGGTTGCCCCAGCGGTTGAATCTAACGCATCAATCAGCGGCACACCTGCTGCAAAAGTGGTAGATAAAGTACGGGAAAAACGTGCAACCACCGCTTGATAAGCAATATTGCCAAAGATTGGTAACTTTAAGGTAAGTCGGTCTAAAAAATCGTTAAAGGGCTTGCTACGTTTTTTAGCTTCAGAAAAGCCAACAACAGCGCCTGCAATGCTAAATAGCAATAACCACCACCATTTTTGCATCCACTCCGACATATTGACCACCATTTGGGTAAACGCGGGTAACTCTGCGCCAAATGAATGGAATAAGTCAGCAAACACTGGTACTACTTTGACCAGCAAAATAATGGTAACGATAATCGCAACCACGATAACCGCAATCGGGTATTTCAAGGCTTTTTTAATTTTTGCTTTTAGTAGCTCGCTTTTTTCTTTGTACGTCGCGACACGCTCAAGCATGGTTTCAAGCGCACCTGATTGCTCACCTGCCTCTACCAATGAACAAAACAGGTCATCAAAATATCTGGGATGTTTGCGAAGCGCCGCAGCAAAGGTGCTACCTGATTCCACTTCTGATTTGACACTAAGCACCAACTCTTTCATTGAGGGGTTATCAAGCGCATCTGCAACAATTTCAAACGACTGAGTAAGGGGAACGCCCGCTTTCATCATTGTAGCCAACTGCCGCACAAAGATAGCAATATCGATTGCCTTGATGCTTTTTTTCATTTGAAAAATAGGCTTGGGTTTTTTCTTAATCGTCTTGACTTTGATGCCTTGCTTGCGTAGTTGCGCTTTTGCCAGCTCAATATTGCGGCTGGTGGTTTCGCCTTTGACTTTTTCGCCACGGCGATTGACCCCATCATAGACAAAGTCTAATAACATTTCTGTTTGGACTTTTGCCATACCCTTCCCCTTAATATCTCAACTAATCTTCAATAAAGACGGATAAAAAACGCCCTATTCGCTAGTAACACGATACATCTCTTGGATGCTGGTCGTGCCTTTTAGAACCTTTAAAATGCCAGAGCGCCTTAAATCCCTAAACCCTTGCTTTAAGGCCGCGTCTTTAATCTCAATAGCGTTGCCGTCTTCCATAATAATTCGGGCAATCTCAGGCGTCACTTTCATCACTTCATAAATACCAACACGTCCTTTATAGCCATCGCGGCATTCAGAGCAGCCAACAGGCTCATAAATGACATTGCTGGTATCTGCCAAATCTTCTTCCGTAAAGCCCATTTCAAGCAAGCTATTTTTTGGTACATCTGTCGGTTTTTTGCAGGATTTACACAGGCGACGGGCTAAGCGCTGTGCGATTACCAAATTGACTGAGGTGGCAATGTTAAAGGATGCCACCCCCATATTACGTAGCCGCGTTAAGGTTTCTGGCGCTGAGTTGGTATGCAAGGTTGACAGTACCATATGCCCTGTTTGGGCAGCTTTGACAGCAATTTCCGCCGTTTCCAAGTCACGAATCTCACCGACCATCACAATATCAGGGTCTTGACGCAAGAATGATTTGAGCGCACTGGCAAAGGTCAAGCCAACTTTATTGTTCACATTGACCTGATTGATGCCTTCAAGGTTAATCTCAACGGGATCTTCTGCGGTGGAAATATTGGTCTCAACCGTGTTTAAGATATTAAGACCCGTGTACAAGGAGACGGTTTTACCCGAACCAGTAGGACCGGTAATCAATAACATCCCTTGTGGTTTTGCCAGCGCATCCATAAATAGCTGCTTTTGGTCAGGCTCATAGCCGAGTGCATCAATACCTAGCATCGCTGATGATGGGTCTAAAATACGCAGTACGATTTTTTCACCAAATAAGGTTGGCAATGAGTTGACACGAAAATCAATCGCCTTATCCTTGGAAAGTTTTAATTTGATACGACCATCTTGCGGCACGCGGCGTTCAGAGATGTCCATTTGTGACATGACTTTCAGGCGGGCAGCAATTTTACCCGCTAGCTGCGTCGGTGGATTTGCCATTTTTTGTAACACGCCATCAATACGAAAACGCACGCGATAAGATTTTTCATAGGGTTCAAAGTGTAAGTCTGAAGCGCCCATGGTAATGGCTTTGATGAGCATCCCATTAACGAACTTGACGACAGGCGCTTCATCATTGACATCTAAATGACTGGTGGCACTACTGTCTTCATCGGCGCGGGTTTCATCAAACTCCACCGCTTCCATATCATCAAAATCAGCTAAATTGGTGGTAGTAAAGATTTTTTCGATGAGTGATTTGATTTTGTGGTGTTCGGCAACCACTGTTTCTACCGTAAACCTTGTACCAAACCGCAGCGCGTCTAAAGCATCTACCCACGTTGGGTCGCTCATGGCAACAAATAAGCGGCTACCTCGTTGGAAAATCGGCAGAATATTAAATTCGCGAATAATTTTTTCATCAACCGCTTCTTTTGGAATATAGTTGACATTGATGGCATCCAAATCAATGAGTGGGTCGCCAAATTCTCGCGAAATTACCCACGCTACCGCGTCAGCTTGCGCAAGCTTATTATCAACCACATAGGCGATTAAATTTGTTTTTTGCTGCTGCGATTCTGCCAATACTTTTTGCATTGCCGCTTCGCTAATTAGTCCTTCATGCACTAAGCGCGAGGCAATGCCACCAAAACTAGGAAGGGATGCTGCCATCGTTTTTCTCGTTTACTCAATATTTATTCAAATGGGCTAATGTTTGTTAGTGTAAACTATTCATTTATATATTAACAAATCATTCTCGACAAATCCGTGAATTCAACGATAAATAATTTTTTATCGCATTTTATCTCCATCAATCAACCTTCATAAAACTGTTGTTATACTTTATTCCTTCTTTAAACAACTCACTTGCGTGACCCAATAATTTATTCGGCAAATCGCGGCAATTACTTATATAATACCTACCATTTTAAGCCTGATATTTTAAATATTCCTATTTTCATATCTTCATATCTTTAAATGGTGATGTTTTACATCATGATATGTTAAATAGCGTTACTTATATTTTTAATGTTATCTTGACATTTATACTTTGCAAATTCATAGATAACCACTTACCTCAATTGACAGGGACATTATGAAAGCATCTGATTATGTAGCAAATTGGCAGAATTCTTGGGTGATTGCTAATTGGAAAATGAATCCTACCACACAGCTGACTGTCACAGCCCTCATGACCGATTTACAGCAACAGATACCTGCAGATGCACTGCAAAGCTGTAACGTGGTTGTTGCGCCGAGTTTTATGCATTTATCGACCACGCAACAAGCCATCCAACATGGATCATGTAACATTGGGCTAGCTGCGCAAAATTTATGTGCACAACACGCTGATAAAGGCGCGTTTACTGGGGAAGTTTCGGGTGCTCAGCTCAAGGACGCTCAAGTAAATTATGTTTTAGTCGGACATTCAGAACGCCGTCAATATTTTAATGAAGATGATGCTTGTTTAATTCAAAAAATTCGCAATGCCTTTGCACATGATTTAACCGTTGTTTTTTGTATCGGTGAAACACAAGCCCAATATGAGCAAAATCAGACCCAAGATGTGCTAGCAGCGCAATTAATGGTAGTTAAACAACTAGCCGCCGAATTTGCTAATACCCAATCTGAAGGCGCCCAAGTTGATAACGCCGAATCGGGTAACTTAGCATCGCGATTAATTATTGCTTATGAACCCGTTTGGGCGATTGGTACAGGTAAAATCCCAACCATACAAGCAGTACAAAACATTCATGCCTTTATCAACACCACCTTAACGGACATCGATGCCTCTTTAGCGACCACACCGATATTGTATGGCGGCAGCGTGAAAGCGGATAATGCTGCAGAAATCGCCCAATGCTCAAATGTAAATGGGGTGTTGGTAGGTGGGGCATCACTTGACGCGACTGGCTTTACACAAATTATTCAAGCATTTGCCCAAATTTAAGGTAAAATATCACCCATTTAAAATTTTTACTTTTGCCACTGACAGCGTTTTTGTTGGGCATCAGTGCTATCAAGTTTTGTAGAGATAAGTATGTATAATGCAATTTTAGTGGTTCATATCATTGTCGCCATTTCAATGATTGGTCTGATTTTGGTTCAACATGGTAAAGGTGCCGATGCCGGTGCTTCATTTGGTGCAGGTGGTTCGGCCACCGTATTTGGTGCGTCTGGCTCTGCCAATTTTTTGACGCGCTTGACGGCGGTTTTAACGGCAATCTTCTTTATTACCAGTATGACACTGGCAGTATTTGCTAAACAGCAATCGCTATCTAGTCGTACCCTTGATACTAGCCTAGCAACTAGTACTGCGCCTGCAAGCCCTACACCAACGACACCTACACCATCCAAATAAGTCATTAAAAAAAATGTTGCGTTATTGGTAGTTTTGACCTAGAATACAGCGTCTATTTTAGAGTGTTGTTATTTAAAAACAGCTTGGTTAAAGTAGTTTGGTTTTTTGCGATTGTGGTGGAATTGGTAGACACGCTACCTTGAGGTGGTAGTGCCGCAAGGTGTGAGGGTTCGAGTCCCTCCATTCGCACCAACTAAATTAATTTAAATAACTGTTGACAAGGTTAATATCTCACTCTATAATACGCTCTCTAAATTGTTGCGGGGTGGAGCAGTCTGGTAGCTCGTCGGGCTCATAACCCGAAGGTCGTTGGTTCAAATCCAGCCCCCGCTACCACTTTTCTAGTAGCATTGCTTTGGTATCATTACTAGAAAAATCAATTTAGACACACTTTTATTGATTTAAAAGCCCACCAATTAGTTTGTGGGTTTTTTTGTATCTGTTGGTTTCGAAAAAACTTAAGTTTTGCTAAATTAGCGGTTGCGTTTTAGTAATTTGCCAATTTTTAAAATCAGCTTTTAAAATCAACAAAGATGTTAATAATCAACTCTAAAGGATATCATGAAACTATCAACGAAAGTTGCTGAACTGACCCAAATCATTGAGCCAGCAGTAACTGCCTGTGATGTGAGCTTGTGGGGTATTGAGTTTGTACCACAAGGTCGTCGCTCTCTTCTTCGTATTTATATTGAAGCCCTACCTGAAGACCGTGCCGAAGGCAAACAAGTCACCATTGAAGACTGTGCTGCGGTCACCCACCAAGTCGGTGGTGTGTTGGACTTGCACGACCCGATTGCAGGCGAGTATCTACTTGAGGTGTCTTCACCCGGTTTAGACCGCGCGTTTTTTTCTGCAGAGCAGCTGCATGACTATGTGGGGCAAACCATCAGCTTACGATTGATTCATGCGATTGGACAAGGTAGTGATAAGCGCCGTAAAGTCACAGGCGAATTGGTCAATATTGACGAGCGCCAGTTGAGGGTCAAAACCGAAAATGATCAAGTCAATGACCAACTTTTAGCCATCGAGCTTGATAATATTGATAAAGCCAATTTGGTCTACCAATTTTAGCTTTTAAATTTGGGGTTAACGCCTTTTTTACGCTATGTCTTCTAGCTAACTTTTTTCTAGCTAAAAGCAAGATTTTAAAGAATAAAGTCTAGAATGACTTAAATTATAGGTGATTACATGAATCGAGAAATTTTAACGGTCGTTGAAACCGTCAGTAATGAAAAAGGCTTAAATCCTGAAGATATTTTTGAAGCGATTGAGCAAGCCTTGGTGGTATCGACCAAAAAGAAAGTTTATAGTGAGCAGCCTGAAGTTGCCGTTCGCGTGCATATCAATCGCAAAACAGGTGACTATGACACTTACCGTTATTGGACAGTAGTGGCAGATGAAGATCATGAAATGCCTGCCTGTCAGCTAGCGATTAGCGATTTGGATGAAAACGAGTGGAAAATCGGCGACGTCAAAGAAGAACAAATCGAATCCATTGAATTTGGTCGTATTGCCGCTACCCAAGCCAAACAAGTCATTATTCAAAAAATCCGTGAAGCTGAACGCTCACTGGTGGCAGATGCGTTTGAACATCGTATCGGCGAGATGATTACGGGTGAAGTCAAAAAACCGGCACGCGATGGCTATATCATTGATTTGGGCGATAATGTCGAAGGCTATCTACCACGCGATAAAATGTTGCCGCGTGAGCAGCTACGCATTAAAGGTCGTATCAATGCGATTTTAGAGCAAGTCAATCGCGATAACCGTGGTGCTCAGCTCGTATTGTCTCGTACCTCACCACAAATGCTAACGGCACTGATGCAAAAAGAAGTACCAGAAATTGCTGAGCAAATCATTGAAATTCGTGATGTTGCGCGTCAACCTGGCTTACGTGCTAAGATTTCAGTCAAAACCAATGATCATCGTATCGACCCCGTCGGCGCTTGTATTGGTATGCGTGGCACTCGTATCCAAGCCGTGCAACAAGAGCTTGAAGGCGAGCGTATCGACGTAGTGGTATGGTCGGATGATGCGGTGCAGTACATTATCAGCGCTTTGGAACCTGCGGATGTCGATCGTATTATTCTTGATGAAGATACCAAAACTGCAGATATCATCTTTGCCACTAACGATCAGTTGGCCCGTGCGATTGGCTCACAAGGTCAAAACGTGCGCCTTGCATCAGAATTAACAGGCTATCGTCTTAACATGATGCTCGAAGACGAGTACAATGCTCAACAAGAATCAGAAACCAAAGTGTATCGCGACCTATTCTACACACGTCTTGAAGTCGATGAAGATTTGGCACAAGCCTTGGTGGATATTGGATTTACCTCACTTGAAGAAGTTGCGTATGTCCCTGCTGAGACTTTCTACGACATCGATGGGCTAGATGATGACGCCATCGACGCAATCCAAGAACGTGCCAAAGAAGCGGTGATTGCCGATGAATTGGTCAAACAACAAAATATTAAAGAGCCAAGCCAAGAGCTTCTAAACCTTGAAGGCATGACTCAAGCATGGGCCTACAAGCTTGCCGAACGTGATGTCATCACCGTCGACGACCTTGCCGAACAAGCCATCTTTGATATCCAAGATATCGAAGGTCTTGATGAAAAGACCGCAGGTGAGCTTATTATGAAAGCCCGTGAATCATGGTTTAATTAAAAAAGGTGTATGAATGGCAGATAAAACCGTAAAAGAACTTGCAGCAATGACCACAAAGACCGTTGAAGCAATTAATAATCAACTGGTCAAGGCAGGGCTGTCTGCGCGCGGTGACAATGACATCGTCACCGATAGCGAACAACAAAAACTGGTCAGCTTTTTACAACAAAGTCATGGTCAAAATGATAAACCTCGCATTAGCTTAAAAAGCAAAACTACTTCTACTGCACGGGTGACAGGCACTTCTGGTAAAGCCAAAAGTGTCAATGTTGAAGTACGCAAAAAAATGGTATTTGATAAACCAAATCCCAATAAAATTGCTGAAGAGCTAGCCTCTCGTGAAGCAGCGACTAAAGACGCTGAAGAAAAAGCGCGTTTGGCAAAAGAAAAAGCCGCCCAAGAACAAGCTGAAAAAGACAAAGCCAAACAGGCCGCTGAAGCGCGTCAACAAGCTACCCTTGCGGCAATGCGTGCTAACTTAGGTGGCGGTAGTCAAGCTGCCAAAGAGCACACAACTACCAGTGTGGTAGTGAAAAAAGGCAACAAAACTGCTGCAATTGAAGTCAAAAAAGCTGACAAAAAACCTGCGCCGAAAAAAGAATCGGATAGTGAACGCAAAGCGCGTGAAGCAGAAGAAGAACGCTTACGTCAAATCGAATCAGAAAATCGCCGTAAAGCCGCCGAAGAAGCTCAGCAGCGTACCCTTGAGCAAATGCGTCAAATGGCAAGTAAATACAGCGAAACCGATACTGAAACTACGATGGTTGTCAAAAAAGATGAGCCATTGGCAGAAGGTTTGGTGGGCGCAGCGCTTGAAGATTCATTTGAACAAGAACGCCGTGAAATCAAACGCGGAACCGCAAGCACTGCCAACAAAAACCGTCGTCGTCGCCGTGGTGATGAGGGTGAGCAGGAAATTAAGAACCGTGGTCGCGGCTTAAAATCATCGCAAGCCAATAAACACAAATTTGAAAAACCGGTTGAAAAAATCGTGCATAACGTTGAAATCGGTGAGACCATCGTGGTATCTGAACTTGCCCAAAAAATGGCAATCAAAGTACGCGAAGTCGTCAAAATGTTGATGAAAATGGGCGAGTTGGTCCGTGAAAACGAATCTATTGACCAAGAGACCGCTGCCCTACTTGTTGAAGAAATGGGTCATAACCCAGTGCTTGTCAGCTCAACGCAGGTTGAAGATTCATTACGTGAGGCGGTTGGCGAGAAAAGTAGCAATGTCCAAGCGCGTCCGCCTGTGGTTACCATCATGGGTCACGTTGACCACGGTAAAACGTCCCTGCTCGATAAGATCCGTTCAAGTAAAGTGGCATCGGGCGAGGCAGGTGGTATTACTCAGCATATCGGTGCTTATCATGTGCAGACTGACCAAGGCGTTATTACTTTCTTAGACACTCCAGGTCACGCCGCATTTACCGCGATGCGTTCTCGCGGTGCCAAAGCGACGGATATCGTGGTGTTAGTAGTTGCAGCTGATGACGGTATGATGCCGCAGACGGCTGAAGCGATTGACCATGCGCGTGCAGCGGGTACCCCGATTATCGTGGCTATCAACAAGATGGATAAAGACAGCGCCGATCCAGACCGCGTTCTTAACGAATTGACCACCAAAGAAGTCGTTCCTGAAGAATGGGGCGGTGACACACCGGTAGTCAAAGTCTCTGCGTTAACAGGTCAAGGTATCGATGAATTGCTTGAAGTGATTAATCTACAAGCAGAAGTGATGGAACTTGAAGTCGCTACTGACGGTGCAGCACAAGGTGTGGTGATTGAATCACGTCTTGAAAAAGGTCGCGGTGCTGTGGTTAGCTTGCTGGTTAAACAAGGTACTTTAAATCAAGGTGACTTGGTACTTGCTGGCGAATATTATGGTCGCGTCCGTGCTATGACCGATGAAAACGGTCAAAAAATCACCTCAGCAGGTCCTTCAATTCCTGTTGAAATCTTAGGTCTGCCTGATACACCAGCGGCTGGTAGCGAGTTTATGGTCGTCTCAGATGAGAAACGTGCGCGCGAAGTTGCAGAATATCGCACGGTTCGTGAGCGTGAAAAAGTGCTTGAACGTCAAGCCAAATCACGCTTAGAAAACTTGTTTGACCAAATGAGCGATGCCAAACTGCCTTCTGTTAATTTGATTCTTAAAACTGACGTTCGAGGTTCACTAGAAGCCTTGTTAACCGCGCTTGATGAATTATCTACGGATGAAGTTAAAGTCAAAGTTATCTCATCGGGTGTCGGTCCAATCACCGAATCGGATGTGGTACTCGCCGAATCAAGTGAAGCGGTATTATTAGGCTTCAACGTTCGTGCTGATACCGCTGCCAAACGCAAAGCGGATGAAGCAGGCTTAGATATTCGCTACTATAGTGTTATCTATGGGCTGATTGATGATGTGAAGGCAGCAATGAGCGGTTTACTTGCGCCAGAACATCGTGAGCAAATCTTGGGTATCGCTGAAGTACGTGAAGTCTTCCACTCTAGTCGCTTTGGTTATGCAGCCGGTTGTATGGTGACAGAAGGTAATATCATCCGTAACAAGCCAATTCGGGTATTGCGTGATGACCAAGTTATTTTCACGGGTCAATTACAATCATTACGTCGCTTCAAAGAGGATGTTAATGAGGTGCGCGCTGGTATGGAGTGTGGCCTAGCGGTAAAAGGTTATGAAGTAAAAGAAGGCGATAAGATTGAAGTCTTCGAAATTCATGAAGTCAAACGTACCTTATAAGCTAAGCTGACAACCTAATACTGCCAGCTTGCTATTAGCAACCTTCCCAGAGGTCTAATTAATCTAGGTTAATTAGACCTTTTTTTACTATAAAAAGGATTACCAATGAATCAACGTTTACAACGTCTTGCCGATCAAATTCAGCGCGACCTAGCGGTTTTGATTCGTGACGAGATTAACGACCCACGCTTGACTGGGTTTGTGACCATTTCTAGTGTCAAAATCAGCCCAGATTTGGGTTATGCTGATATCTATGTCACTATCATGGAAAAGTCGATGGATGATGCGATGGCAAAAGATTATCATATCGAAAGCTTAGAAGTGCTCAACAAAGCATCAGGTTTTTTGCGTACTGAGCTCAGTCATTTGCTAAAAACCCGCACTACGCCGCGTCTGCGCTTTCACTATGATGAAGTGACCGCTAACGCTAACTATATGATGAACCTGATTTCTAAAGCGGTACAAAGTAGCGAAGGTCAGCCATCAGACGACTGATGCGTTGTAGGCTATGATGAGCTTATTTGTCACTTTGAGTCATTAACAGGGATGTTGAATGCAGTTACTTTGGGGTATCATTAAGTTTATCGTCATTATTCTCTCAAGTCTGTGGGTCGGGGTGTTCGTGTGGACGCATCAGCCCTTAGGCAGATATGTCAGTCTGACACTGATTAGCGTATGGGTATTTTTTACCCTCGCTGTTTTGGTCAGTATCATCAAACCGACCCTGTTTTCATCCCTACTTTCTCACCAGCCTTTATTGTTGATTTTTTTTGCGGTGGTGGTGATTGCCATTGCATGCTTTTTTTCGATGTCAGCTAGCAATGCGCGGGATTGGAACCCTGAAGTTGCCCAAATGTTAGACTATCGGCTTGACAGTGATGGCAACACACTCACCATTAGCAACGTTAGAAATTTTGATTGGCAAGATAAAACCCATTTTCAGCCGCGCTGGGAAACTAGGCAATACGACTTGGCAAAACTGCAAACTGTCGATTTTATCGCGTCTTATTGGATGGGCGATGCCATTGCCCATACGCTAGTGAGTTTTGGGTTTAGTGATGGAAAGCAGCTTGCGTTATCTATCGAGATTCGCAAAGAAGTCAATGAACAATTTAGTACGCTGGGTGGATTTTTTCGCAAGTTTGAATTAGTGATTATCGCTGCGGATGAAAAAGATATCATTTATACCCGTAGTAATATTCGTCATGAAGATGTTTATATTTATCCCATCAATATGCCAAAAGACCATATTCAAGCGCTGCTGCTTGCGTATCTAGCGAAAGCTAAGTCCTTAAAAACGCAGCCGACATGGTATAATTCATTGGTAAATAACTGTACCACGGCAATTTACGAGCTGATTGACGATATCGAACCTTTGCCATTTGATTATCGTATCCTGTTATCGGGCTATATTCCCAGTTATCTATATGACCAGCAATTGATTGATAACCGCTATAGCTTGCAGCAGTGGCAACAACGGGCACATATTAACCCTAAGTCAAAGCCGTATTCTGTCAACCACCCTATTAGCGCAGCAGATTACTCGCAGCTGATTCGAACCGACTTTTAATGAATTGATAAATCCATAACATGATGACCCAAACAAAAACAGCCAAATCCATCGTCTCTGGTGTCTTACTGATTGATAAACCGCAAGGGATGACTTCCCAGCAAGTGGTATCAAAAGTCAAATACTTGCTCAAATCTGATGTGCACGACAGTAAAAAAGCGGGTCATACCGGTACCCTTGACCCAATGGCAACAGGCTTGCTGCCGATTTGTCTGGGAGAAGCGACCAAATTTAGCCATTACCAACTCGATGCGGTCAAGTCTTACCAAGCCATTATCAAACTTGGCGAGCAAACCGATACCGGGGATGCTGAAGGTCAAATAATTGCTACTATCCCTGTACCGCATGTGACACAAGCGATGTTACAAAGCGTCACTAAGCAATTTTTGGGTGATATAATGCAGGTTCCGCCCATGTACTCCGCGCTCAAAAAAGACGGCAAAAAACTGTATGAACTGGCGCGTGAAGGTATTGAAGTTGAGCGAGCAGCACGTCCTCTCACCATTTATAAGCTGTCACTCACTCCCCTATCCGATCAACACTTGCAGTTAACCGTCACCTGCTCCAAAGGAACTTATGTGCGAGTGCTGGCTGAAGATATTGCCAAAGCGCTAGGTACGCTAGGACATCTGACAGCGCTTAGGCGTATACAGACGGGCGATTTTGATATTGCTAATGCCATCACATTAGCCGATTTTGCAGCGCTCGATGTTACAGCGCGGTTTGATAAGCTATTAGCAATGGATGCCTGCGTTCACTCACTACCAAGCTTAGTATTAGACGATAGCCAATCAAAGCGCATCCGACAGGGTCAACGCTTAAATGTCAAGGCGACCATGTTAACTCAGCAGCTTAACTTAACCGCCAATCAAACGTTTCGCTTGTTTGACGACCATCAGCAATTTTTAGGCACGGGACTACTTGAACCCAATGGTCGTTTACAACCGATGAAGCTAGTCAATTTAAATTAGCCACGATAAGTCAAAAAATCTATCCATCTTGCTAAATTTTTACTCTCTTCACATAATCTACTCAATGAGCGATGCGATTTCACAAAGCGAGTACGTTTTTTATGCATTGATACAAAACGTGACGCTTTGCTAGCAGTTTTTATCCGGCGATTTCTTTATTCTTATTGGTATTGATTCATTTTGTTCTTTGCTTAGCAAGCTTTGCTAATGAAGCTTTGATAATAAAGAACAAACAGCGGTTTATTTAGATAACTTTCTACAATTAATAGAAATATCATTATAAAATAAGAATCAAATAATAATCTCAAAATAAAGCGCCCAACTTACAAAAAACGAATCAATAAGAACAACATTTTTTTTCTTTAACTATCTTTAACTTAAATAATGAAATAATAGGATAATTACCATGGCTAAAATTGCTATCTTACTTGATACCGACTTTGAACAAGTCGAATATACCCAAACCAATGACCTCCTTAAAGCTAAAGGTCACCAAACCACTTTAATCACCACGCAACCCCAAAAACAAGTGCGCGGGCTTAATCATACTGACCCTGCTGACACCTTTACCGCTGATTTATTAATTGGTGAAGCCAACGCAGCCGATTATGATGCTATTGTGTTACCAGGTGGCGGTGCTAATGCTGACGTGTTGCGGGCAAATACCGATGCACAAGCGATGGTAAGAGCGTTCATGAACGCCGGTAAACCTGTTGCAGCGATTTGTCATGCCCCGTGGATTTTTGCGGATACCGAAATTGCTCGTGGTAAAAAATTAACCGCTTATAAAACCATTGCTGTTGACCTAAAAAATGCGGGTGCGCAGTTTGAAGACAAATCAGTGGTGATAGATGGTAATTTGATTACCAGTCGTCAACCTGAAGATATTCCAGATTTTGCTGAAGCCATTGACCAAGCATTGACTAAATAAGCTCGGCTAATAAGAAAAGGAGATTGTCATGCAACCGACTACTATGACAGATATTGAAAAAATGGACAAGAAAGCGCCTGATGCGACATTTGTTGCCGATACTACACCTAATGATGCGGATGAAGTGACTTCTGATAAACTCACCACCGCGCCACAAGAGCAGCTTGACCGTCTACATAGCGAAACACCCAAACAGCCTACGGGCAACCAGTAATTTGAAAGTTTGAATCTATTGAAAGCCTTAATAAATTCAATACCCTAATGCAAATTAGGGTTTTTTTATTGAGCAATATTTGGTAAAATAATGCTCCTTTTTGACGGTTAACTACTGAGAAGCGTGGTTATCCTGATTTTTTTACACTAATCGTCTCGATTGTTAGCCGATTAGGCTTCTCATTTTATGCTAAAAAAGCTAGGAAAACATTATGTTGACTAACCAAGACCGCGCAGACGTAATCGCAAAATTCCAACGCGCTGAAAATGACACAGGTTCTGCAGAAGTTCAAGTGGCATTATTAACAGCGCGTATCAATGACTTACAACCACACTTTAAAGCACACAAAGCTGACCATCACAGCCGTCGTGGTTTGATTCGTATGGTTAACTCACGCCGTACGTTACTTGATTACTTAAAACGTAAAGATGCAGACCGTTATACTGCATTGATCAATGAATTAGGCTTACGTCGCTAATCTATCAGCGCATTATGAGCTTTATTCAATCAGCGGCTGCTTTTGGGTAGCCGCTTTTTTATGGGTTCAATATTTTTAGCGAATTTTCTTTTCACTTTTACCCTCGCTGTTAGCTTAGTCATTACCCATCGTTTGCTATTAGTGGTTAAAGCGCAGTTAAAAGGTGGTGATTCGCCACAAAACTAGGTAAAATAGACAACGCATTGTGCCTGCACAATTGCAGTTTACACTTATTTTTTTTAAAGTATTTTTTAATTTAGGCTGATTTAAGGCTGCTATCAAGCGAATTGGTAGATTGCTTCTAACGTTTGTATTTTTTGAAAAGAACACAAACGTTAGGGGCTATTACTAAAACTTAAGTCGCCCTATTTCATCACACAAAGGATAAAACCGCATTATGTTTAATATCATTACTAAAGAATTCCAATATGGTAATCAACAAGTTACGTTAGAAACGGGTCGTATCGCACGCCAAGCTAATTCAGTGGTCGTCCACATGGGCGGCGTCTCTGTGCTAGTGGCTGTTGTGGTAAAAGACGAGGCGCAAGCGGGTCAAAACTTTTTCCCATTGACCGTCAACTACCAAGAAAAAATGTACGCTGCCGGTAAAATCCCAGGTGGCTATGGCAAACGTGAAGGTCGCCCCTCTGAGATGGAAACCTTGACCTCACGCCTTATTGACCGCCCGATTCGTCCATTGTTCCCAGAAGGCTACTTCAACGAAATCCAAGTGACCGCCACGGTGATTTCGTCAGACAAAAAACAAGATGCTGATATCGCAGCGATGATTGGTACTTCAGCGGCATTGGCAATTTCATCAGCGCCATTTAATGGTCCGATTGGTGCGGCACGTGTCGGTTTTATCAATGATGAATATGTGCTAAACCCAAACCATGAAGCGCTAAAACAAAGCTCGCTCGATTTGGTGGTCGCGGGTACGTCGTCTGCGGTATTGATGGTCGAATCTGAAGCCAAAGAATTGTCAGAAGACCAAATGCTTGGCGCGGTACTATACGGTCACGCCCAGCAACAAGTTGTGATTGATGCCATCAATGAATTTGCCAAAGAAGTTGGCGTACAAAAAAACCAATTCGTTGCCCCTGCCGTCAACGAAGCCTTAGAAACTGCCCTACAAAATCAATTTGCTGCAGCGATTTCAGAAGCGTATACCATCAGCGAAAAAGCCAGCCGTTATACTCGCCTTGATGAAATCAAAAACCAAGCGATTGAAGCGTTAGCCGGTGATGCAGAAGCCGAAGGCTATGCCGACAACGTGGCACAAATCAAAGAGCTATTTGAGACCCTAAAATACCGTACGGTTCGTGACAATATTTTGTCTGGCAAACCCCGTATCGATGGTCGTGACTTGCAAACTGTCCGTGCCCTAGACATCCAAGTTGGCGTACTGCCTTACACGCATGGTTCAGCGCTATTTACGCGCGGTGAAACACAAGCGCTCGTTACCACCACGCTTGGCAACAGCCGTGATGTGAACATGATTGACACCCTTGCGGGCACCAAACAAGACCACTTCATGCTGCATTATAACTTCCCAAGTTACTCAGTGGGCGAAACGGGTCGTGACAGCGGTCCAAAACGCCGTGAAATCGGTCATGGTCGCCTAGCACGCCGCGGTGTACAAGCCATGCTGCCAGATAGTGACCGTTTCCCATACGTGATTCGTATTGTATCTGACATCACTGAATCCAATGGTTCATCATCTATGGCATCTGTCTGTGGCGCATCACTGGCGTTAATGGATGCCGGCGTACCACTAAAAGCGCCCGTTGCTGGTATCGCAATGGGTCTGGTTAAAGAAGGCGAGCGTTTTGCCGTGCTGTCTGACATCTTGGGTGATGAAGACCACCTAGGTGATATGGACTTTAAAGTCGCGGGTTCTGCCAATGGCGTGACTGCACTACAAATGGATATCAAAATCGAAGGTATCACCCCAGAGATTATGGAAAAAGCCCTGCACCAAGCGCATGCGGGTCGTATCCACATTTTAAATGCGATGAATGAAGTGATTTCAACCAGCCGTAAAGAAATCAACGCCCATGCACCAAACTTTGCGGTGATTGATATCGACCCTGAAAAAATCCGTGACGTGATTGGTAAAGGTGGTGCAACCATTCGCCAATTGACTGAAGAAACGGGCGCAGTGATTGATATTGATGACAACGGTACTATTCGTATCTTTGGTGAAAACAAAGCAGCGACCAAAGCCGCGATTGCTAAAATCGAGGCGATTACGGCAGAAGTAGAAGTCGGCAAGACTTATACCGGTAAAGTGGCTCGTATTGTTGAATTTGGTGCGTTTGTCAATGTATTACCTAACACTGACGGTCTGGTACATATCTCACAAATCTCTGATGCGCGTATCGAGAATGTGAATGATGTGCTAAAAGAAGGTCAAATGGTGAATGTACTGGTACAAGACATCGACAACCGTGGTCGTATTAAACTTACCATGAAAGGCGTGGATCAAACCATCGCGCCAACTGCACCTGCTGATACTGAAACGCCAGCGGCTGAATAATTTTATTAAAGTTTAGTTGTCAAAAAATGAAAATCGCTTTATCGTCAGGTAAAGCGGTTTTTTTTTGGGATAAATTTTGGCAAACGCTATGAGACCATCATTACAGTAATTAGAAAAAATGCCCGATGATGAGAAGGTTTTGACCGCGTTGGCAATTTACTACTTGCAATATACCGATGGCGACAATGAATCGCTGAGTAGCCCTCGATAAAATCCTAACCATTGAAAACTATTTAAAATAATAGCGTTAGCGATAAACCACCACATTCAAACTATTCACAGGTTGAAGGTATTTTTCCATTAATGGCAAAATATCTTCATCAAAACTTTTATCTTTTGGCAAAATGAGCTCATCACTTGCCAATATCGCCACACGGCGAATACCTTGATACCGTCCCCAATCAAACACAATTTTCTCTAACTTTTGTAACGCTGACACGATATACTCAACATGCGGCGGATTTTCGGCAAATTCTGTGATTGCCATATCCACGATGAACTGGGGCTTTGACAACGCCCCACCGACTGACATACCCGCTAAATCCCGCTGCGGGTTAAACTGTAACACATCACCGAGTGACAGCTGCGAACGCTCACAAGCTTGCTTGTAAACGGTGTAATGCTCAGGATAAAGGCTTTGAAACTTAAGTAAGGTGCGATGACGAAAAACACCTGACACTGGGACGGGCATAATGAGCGCTTGATAGCGGTCTTGAAACAAGGTTTTTTTATCGACTTGGGTCAGCACTACTTAGCCTGCCAGTTATTTGTTGGTTGTTATTTGTTAGCGGCTTTTTGCTGTTCAAGCTGTGCAACTTGCTGTTCTAGCAGCTGGATACGCTCTTCTTTTTTACTACTCAGCTCATTCATCATACGCAGCTGGTCTTGCATCATGGTTTCTTGCTCTTTTAGCTGCGCGCTCTGCTCTGACAATCGACTCAGCTCTTCTTTGGCAATCGCCGGATCTTCAGGCAGTGTCGGCGTAAGAATTTCTTCGGGCGTGATTGCCGGTAGCGCTGTGGTCGCATGGGCTGAGCTAGTGGTTGCCTCCGCTGCGACGGTTGACGTGGCAGGCAAGCTAGCGCTAGCTTGTGGTTTTACTATAGGCGCTGTAGTTTTGGGTGTTGAATGTGCTTGGGTGTGCGTCTGTGACTGCGCGGTAGAGTTGTTGGGCTCGCTTGACTGCCCCATAAAAAACCATGCCAAGGCAGCCAGTGCCAACCCTGCACCCACTAGCAACCCAAGTTGATTGGGTTTTTTTAACGTTCGTTTAGCTAGTGGTTGACTTGGCGGCCTTAAAAATGGGTTTGGCGTCTGGGCGATGATCGCTTTACTTTCGGGTTTTGTTTTGGTTAATACAATGGGTGGCGTCGTTTCGATAGCCTCGATAGTCTCGATAATTTTTTTATCACTACTTTCATCACTATTTTGTGGTGCGATGGGCTGTGGTTGCGCATTATGCGTGTCCGATTCTAGACTTGGGTTTAGGTCTGACTTAGCTTCTAGCGGTAGGTTATCAATATCAAATATCAGCGCATTATCGGTTGTCTTTGGCGGTACGGGCTGTGACACTGTCGCTGTATTGGCAGCGTCTTCGATAGTCACAGTGGTGTTGGGTTCAACAAGGCTGGGTAGCTCATCCAAATCAAAATCATCAAAACTCAGCTTTTTGGGCGCGACAGTATCAGCCGCTTTTGTGTTATCTGCCGTATAGTCGGTTTTGCCATGAAGTAATTCATCTTCGAACTGGTTTAAATCAATGCTATCTAGCGAAAACGCATTTTTGATTGCTGTCGTTTCTGGGGATGTGTTTGGAGATGTGTCTGGGGATTTAGTCGCTTGCATCGGCGACTGATTAGTCGTATCAAGCTGCAACGGATTATCTGATACGCCTATCATTGGATTTTCAGCCAGCTGTGATGACGGATTGGTATCTTCGCTAGTCGAGGCTATAGAGTCATTGTCTTTTTTTAGGCTAAATAATTTCATGTTGGGTCAATATCCCTATCCATGTCGGGCAGGTCAGATGTCTGTACGATTTCATGCTAGCGATGTATATGCCAAGCTGGCATGAAAATGATGCTGTACATTCGTTTGCTTGTTACTATAACAAACCGCAATCAAAAATAACAACGTTTGAGACAAAAACCTACTTTAAACGCCATATTTTGACCATCCTAATTGTATCGGGGACGCTTAAACTCGTTAACCTTGTCAAAATTTACCCAAACCGCTTAAACTTGGCTTATTTAAACCTAACAATACCCGCGCCATCGTCGCCATAATGAACAGTTTCCTGATGATTGGATTGCTGAATGTCAACGATCTCATCGGGTGTTGGGCGACGCTCGGTATAGCCACATGCCGTACACTCGATATACTCATCATACTCGGGCTGATATAGCTGAATCTGAACAACTTTATCCAGTGCTTTACAGCTTGGACAAGCCACCCCTGCCAAAAATTGACGTTTGGGGCGATTGGATTGATATCTCATAGTTTCTTCTTTTTACTAGTCTGTATTTTGACAACCGTGTTACCAAGCTTGGGTATTGGCGTTATCAGTGTCATCGCTCAGCAGTTCATTATAGCTGCTGGTTAAAAATCCCGAGTGACGTAACAGCGCATCAATACGGGCCTCACGACCGCGAAATGCCTCAAAATTGGCTTTTGCAGATTGGCTACCGCCTTTGGCTAAAATGTTATCACGGAAGGATTTGCCAGCGTTTTTATCAAAAATACTGGTCTCTTCAAACTTACTAAACGCATCGGCTGACAACAGTTCTGCCCATTTGTAAGAATAATACCCTGCCGCATAGCCCCCTGCGAAAATATGGCTAAAACCATTGGCAAAACGGTTATAACTGGCGGTCGGCATGATCGACACATCGGCACGCACGCTGTCGAGTAACGCCAATAACTGTGGATAGTCGGGGGCTGGGATTTTGGCATGCAATAACAAATCAAATAGCGCAAACTCTAGCTGGCGCAGTGTTTGCATGCCGCTTTGGAAATTTTTGGCAGCGAGCATACTTTGTAGCATGCTCTCTGGCAACGTTTCACCGGTATCGACATGACGGCTGATTAATGCAATCCCTTCAGGGTGCCATGCCCAGTTTTCCATAAACTGACTGGGTAGCTCAACTGCATCCCACTCGACGCCATTCACGCCTGCCACATCGCCAACATTCACTTCAGTAAGCAGATGATGCAGCCCATGTCCAAACTCATGAAAGAGGGTTAATACTTCATCATGGGTTAATAAGCTAGGTTTGCCGCGCTGTGTACCCGTTGGCGCAGGGCTAAAATTTGCCACCATAAAACAAACAGGTAACTGCTGATAACCGCTATCATCATGTTGATAACGCGCTTGAAAGCCACTCATCCATGCGCCACCGCGTTTGCCAGGACGGGCATATAAATCAAAATAAAAACCACCGATAAGCTGCTGATGTTCATCAAAAACTTGATAAAAACGCACGTCATCATGCCAGCGCTGCGTGCTTGCAGTTTTATCTTCAATCTGAATGCCATACAGTTTTTGCACAATCTCAAATAAGCCTGCGATGACTGTCGGCACTGGGAAGTACGGACGCACTTGTTCTTGCGATAGATTAAACTGACGTTGTTTGACTTTCTCTGCCAGATACGCCGTATCCCAAGGTCGCACCTCATCGCCCTCATCACCAATGCCAAACGCCAAACCTTCAACTTGCAGTTGTTTTAAATCATGCATGGCAAAGGGTCGTGCTTTGTCTGCCAAATCCCGTAAAAACTGCTCTACGGTGTCGACATTGTCCGCCATTTTAGTGGCAAGCGATAATTCAGCAAAATTATCATAGCCCAATAATTGGGCTTTTTGTGCGCGTTTTGCCAAGATATCCGCCATGATATCGGCATTATTAAATTCTGGCTGCGCTGACAATTCAGAGGCGCGAGTGACATACGCACGATATAAGGTTTCGCGTAACTCGCGGTCATCGGCATAGGTCATCACCGCAAGATAAACTGGGATATCAAGTGTCGCGACATAAGGCGTTGCCAATACTTGCTCAGGGAATTTTTCTGTGTATCGGTTACCCGCATCTGCAAGCATGGCAAGCGCAGATTCAGGCAGTCCTGCCAATTGCGATTCGCTTAACGGTAAAAAGTAGCTTTGGGTAGCATCGAGCACGTTATCGGAGAATTTAGCCGATAGCGTAGATAACTCGCTGGCAAGGGTGACAAATTGCTGTTTTTGCGCCTCCGCTAAACCCACACCGGATAAGTCAAAACTTTGTAGCGCCAAGGTCAACGAGCGTTGTCTCGCAGGCTCTAAACGCTCAAAAAATGACTCATCGCTCACCACACGCTGATAGCGTTGATACAGCGGGAGATGTTGACCAACCGCCGTGCCGTAAGCAGAAAGCGCAGGCAGTAATGCATGATGCAGCGCACGGATTGGCTCATCACTAACCACGCTATTTAAGTGCGATAGTAAGCCCCAACTGCGGTCTAATGCCAAATTCACATGGTCAAAGGCGATAATATCATTGAGCGCTTGTTGGCTGCTGAGTTTTGTATCGTTAACTTGGCTATTAGCTTGCCCAGCTTTGTTATCGAGGTCAGCTTCATCATCGAGCATAGTCAAAAACGCATGTCCATTCGCCAACGCCTCATCGATTGCCGTTTTGAGTCGCTCAAGCGCTAATTGATTAAATTCAACAAGGTGCAAATTTTTTTTCGGATTTTCTACATCGTTGGTCATACTGTTTTCCAATTTTCTATCGCTCATTGATGATTGAGAGTAAAAGTCGTCATTGCCCAAAATTTTAGCATAAAAACCGCAATGCTTGGCAAAGCTACCCCATTTTACTACATAGGTTTGCGACATACGTTTGCGACATAAATGTCGACAACCATTATATTGTGACAATTTTTTGTCAAAACAAGCCAGCAGTACAATTTCACGTTAAAATAATGCCATGTTTATCACTGTGATTTTATTATGCGCTCACTAAGACCTAAAAAAATAACACCTAACCCAGTATCATCTAACGAAATAGTGTCTAACCAAGTATCAGGCGCCCAACAACCAAAAAACAGCCTAATCATCACCAGTTATAACATCCATAAAGGCATGTCACCCCTCAATCGTTTTGTCAAAATGGAAGGCATCGCTGCTGCCCTTAACAAAGTGCAATCTGATATTATCTGTTTGCAGGAAGTCCAAGGTCAAAATCTCAAACGCGTGGTGAAATACAATGAATTTCCCGACCAGTCCCAACATGAATGGTTTGGCGAGTATCTACAGCTTGAAAACAGCTATGGCAAAAACGTCGAATATAACCACGGTCATCATGGCAATGCGGTATTAAGTCGCCATCCGCTCGACCCCAAACACAATGTCAATATTACAGTTAGCCGCCTTGAGCAGCGTGGTGTGTTGCACTGCGAAATTCAGCCCATAGGCTGGCACACGCCCATTATCGTGCTTTGTGCGCATCTAAACTTAAGGGAAAATGACCGTGAAAAACAGTATGAGGTGATAAGCCAGTATATCAATAACGAAATCGACCAATCCACGCCGCTGATATTGGCAGGCGACTTCAATGACTGGAAAAAATTATCCTGTCAAAAACTTGGCTGTGACCTTAATTTACAAGAAGCTGTGCTGACCCACCATGGCAAATTACTACCCACCTTCCCTGCCAAGCTCCCGGTATTAAGCCTTGACCGTATCTATGTGCGTAACCTACAAGTACACCGTGCTTGGGTGCATAAGGGACAACCTTGGTGCAATCTCTCTGACCATTTGCCGGTTAGTGCAGAAGTCAGTCTACTGCCAGATTAAAGATTAACAGATTAAACTTGCATGATTTTTGCACAAAGGTAGCCTACCAATTTTTATAGACATGACTGTCAATTTTTGTCCTAGCGAAACCCGATTTGACGTTTTAAGCCACAGGCTTTAGACGTCAGACTTTAGACATCGGTTAGCTAAATTGACGCTACACTGGAAATCCCCATGCAACCAAAATTACTCATTATTTTTGCGATATTAGGCATCACCGCACTCGCTATTTTTAACCTAATATCATCACATCGTACCCAGCAAGTCATTGCGTCAAACCAAGCCAATAGTAGTACCGCCTCGGCGCCCTTAGCCATAGCATCAAACGATACTTCATCGATTGGCGAGCAGCCCAAACAAGTGCTTGATAAGGCAACAGCAGATTTGAATCAAGCCGCCCAAACCTCATCCAATAATTTGGCGAGCGCAGAAAAAACCACGCAATAATAAGTTGGCGTAATTGATTGTAGCACCGCCAAGCAACACTGGTTGAAGGGCATCAAGTGGCTAATATTAAATATCTAAGATTAAGTAGTCAAAGACGTTTTTTGTTCTAGCAGGTATTTGTCTCAACGATAAAAAAGGGCAAATTGTATTGCCCTTTTTTTCATTAACGAGATTTGCTGCGCGCGTTATTTTTATTTTTAGCGCTTTTTGTTTTCCTGGCGCTCTCATTTGGCTTAGATGGCGCGTTGAGATTAGAGACCGCTTGCGATTGACCGCGACTTTTGCCTTTACCGCGATTATTAAATGACGATTTTTCCAGCTGTGCCACCAAATCAAAATCAATCTGCTGGGTCTCCATATTGACGGCAGCGACTTTGACACGGATTTTATCACCGAGTCCAAACACTAGTCCTGATTTTTCACCGAATAACTGCTGCGCCTTGTCATCATATACAAAGTAATCCTCGCCCAAATGCGAGATATGAATCAAGCCATCAATGAATAAATCGGTAAGCGTCACAAACAAGCCAAAATTGGTCACTGTGGTAACCACGGCATCAAACGCCTCACCGATATGGTCTTTCATATAATGCGCTTTGAGCCACTGCTCAACAAAACGGCTGGCTTCATCGGCACGGCGCTCTGTCATTGAGGTCTGTTCACCCGCATCTTCTAGTGACCAATCTGGCAGCGGCGCTTTTTTGCCCGTCACTTTGGCTTTGATGGCACGGTGTAGCATCAAGTCGGGGTAACGACGAATCGGTGAGGTAAAGTGGCTATATTCCTCATACGCCAGCCCAAAGTGTCCGATATTGGTCGGTGCATAGTTGGCTTGCTGCATGGAGCGCAGTAGCACGCTATGAATACTAATCGCATCAGGGCGCTCTCGTGTCGCTTCAATGATACGCTGATAATCTGCCTGTGTCGGGTTTTCTTCAGGAAATGACAAACCAAAATGCTTCACAAAGTCACTGACGCGAGCGGCTTTTTCCGCCTCTGGGGTATCATGATTGCGATACAAAACCGGCAATTCATGCTTGAGCGAAAATTCAGCCGCACAGGTATTGGCAAGTAGCATCATCTCTTCGATGAGCTTATGCGAGTCACCCCGCGTCCGTGCCACAATGGCGCTGATTTTGCCTGCTTCGTCAAATTTGATATAAGTCTCTTGGGTTTCAAATTCCATCGCATGGCGCTGTTCGCGTTTGACCAATAGCACTTTGTACAAATCATACAGCACATCGATTGATTTTTTGACCGCTTTATTACCGGTGATAGTGACAGGCACTTCGGCTTTTGGCGTTTCCCCTTGCGCTTGGGCAAAATAATCATTGACTTGGTTATAAGTCAATCGCGCTTGAGAGTGCATCACGCTTGGATAAAACTCATAGCTAGTCACGTTGCCGCTACGCGATAGTATGATATCGGCTACCATACACAAGCGGTCAACACTTGGGTTTAAAGAGCAAAGCCCGTTGGAGAGTTTTTCAGGTAGCATCGGCACCACAAAATGCGGGAAATACACCGATGTACCACGCTCATAGGCTTCTTGGTCAAGTACTGAGTTGGCAGTCACATAATGACTGACATCAGCAATCGCGACGACCAAGCGATAGCCACCGCCGCGACGTTTTTCGGCATAGACAGCATCATCAAAGTCGCGTGAGTCTTCGCCATCAATGGTGACTAGTGGCAAGGCACGTAAGTCGATACGGTCTTGATAGTCTTTTTGTGTCGGCTCTTTGTAGGCATCGACTTGCTGCATGACGTTTGGGCTAAACTCATGGGGAATATCGTAATTTAGCAGCGTGGTTTTGATAATCAATTCACGCTCGTTATCATCGACCAAGCTTTCAGTAATTTTCCCCGTCGCGTATTCATGTTGGGTGGGATAGTCGATGATATCGACTTTAACGGGGTCACCCATTTTAAGTTGTAGCGCTTCGACGTTTTCTTCCGTCACCGTAATCGGTTGATGATTATTTGGGCTAATGAGTTCTACAAAGTAACCATCGTCATCCTTTGCAAGTTTACCGATATATTGTAGCTGGGCATGAGATACCACTGACAACACACGACCCATCATACGACCACGGTTGTCGGTACTAGTAGCGATGGCTTTTACTTTATCGCCATGAAATACCCAGCGCATTTCAGTTTCATTCAAAAATAAATCCGGCATATCGTCAAGCACGACAAAGCCAAAGCCTTTGGCATGGGCAGCGACCACGCCAGTCACGGCATCTTTCTCAGTCAATGGGCGATAAATATAAGGATTGCCACCGTCGGCATCACGGCTTAATTGTCCATCACGCAGCATGGCTTTTAAACGGTTGCCCAGTGCGTCGTACTCGTCATCATCTAAATCAAAAATCGTCGCAAGCTCGTGTTGGGTAGCTTGTCCGCGCTCAAGTAGGGTTTGCAAAATCAGTACACGGCTTGGAATCGGGTTGTCATAGTTGGCTGCTTCAACAGCGGCATTGGGGTCTTGCCAATTTTTCATATTGTTGTCGTCTTTTCTTATCATTTAAAATTTGTCATTTAAACTTTGTCATGCAAATTATTTTATCACCTTCGTTAAATGCTAGGGAAAGTATTATCCATCATAGCGATAAAATCATGTTAAAATTTTGTTCTTTAGCTTAGCTTTAGTTTAGGCTTTAGCTCAGCTTAGGTTGATTTAGGCTTTATTGCATTGTATATGGGTGCGTTGCAAGCGTTTTTAAATGGTTGGTTTTAATAATGGTTCATTTCAAGTTTTAATTTAAGTTTTAATATAGCTGGCTTCGATAGCGAAAATACAGTTGGCTTCGGTAATGAGTATTCAATGGCTAACGGTGAATCACCACAGCTATATAGAGCGACATAGATTGGTCAAAAAATAACAAAGGGGAACCCATGAAATCAAGAATTTTAGCCGTTGGACAAAAAATGCCAGCTTGGGTGCAGACGGGATTTGACGACTATTATAAACGTATTCAACCCATGCTCAGCACCGAAATCGTTGAAATCCCCGCCTGTAAACGTACCAAAAACCCCTCGCCTGCCGAACTTGAAAAATATGCCATAACCGAAGGCGGGCTAATTTTGCAAGCGCACCAAGCCAAAAATTCAGCAGGCAAACGCGAACAACTGATTTGCCTAGACGTCCGCGGTAAGAATCTATCAACCGAAGATTTAGCGGCTAAAGTTAGCGAAGCCATGCAGCTAGGTGATGATATGGCGTTTGTAATTGGAGGTGCTGATGGCATTTCAAAAGAGGTATTAGCCCATGCGACATTCAAATGGTCGCTGTCCAATCTTACCTTGCCGCATCCGCTCGTACGTGTGCTACTGATGGAGCAGCTGTACCGCGCTATGACCATTATCCATCATCATCCGTATCATCGCGGTGATTATTTTTAAGTTTTTCCAGTTAACCTGTTATATCTGATTATGTATGAAATCGCTAACATGGCTTGTTTTTGCGAATTTTTCCCTTATTTAACCTATTAATCCTTTTTAGTTAATTCCTTATTAATTCGTTATCATTTCTATTTATCACTGCAACTTTAAGAAAATTGATGGAAAAAACCGAAAAACAACCAATCAGCCTGCAGCCATTTTTACCCAAAACACCGTACCAACTTTATACCTTGCCCAGTTTGTTTATCTCACATGGGGCGCCGACGATTGCTATCGAAAACAACCGTACTACCCAAGCGCTGAATAAATTTGGACAAAATCTGCCAAAACCGCGCTTGATTATCATCATCTCTGCGCATTGGCAAAGCCAGCATCTAGAAATCAATGGCAATGCGGCCCCCGCTACTTGGCATGATTTTAGCGGCTTTCAAAAAGCGCTTTATACAATCGATTATCCTGTCAAAGGCGACACCTTGATTGCTGAGCAGCTGGCACAGCAGTTGCAGGCTTTGTGCGTTAGCACCTCCGTCAATCGACTGCGTCCTTTTGACCATGGGGTATGGTCGCCGCTGGTGCATTTGTATCCGCAGGCCGATGTGCCGATTGTGCAGCTTTCGCTGCCGCAGCATTTTGATAGTTATGCGTGTTTTCAGCTGGGGGCTTTATTGGCGCCGCTGCGAGCAGAGCAAGTATTAATCATCGGCTCTGGCAGTGTCACCCATAATTTGGCGCAGGTACAGTTTGATAGTGGTGAGGTGGATGCTGAGGCACGTGAATTTAAATATTGGTTGATTCATCAACTCAAACAACATATGCCAACGGCTTTAGATTGGCGGTCACATCCATTTGCCCATCACAATCACCCCACCCCTGAACATTTATTGCCGTTATTTTTTGCGGCAGGCGCAGGCACAAAGATGAGTATCGTGCATGAAAGTTTTGCCCATTTTAGTTTGGGTATGGATGTGTATCGGTTTGACTAATCCTTAGTCCACATCCGCCACATCGAGGTTTTTATCGATTTGAAATACCAAAAATGCGCCGATAGTCATGAGCATAAACATGGTAATACCTAGCTTGGCAACCGGATTAAAGGGCAGGATATTTAATACTAATCCGCCAAAAATACCGACGACAAAGTTGAGTGAGCCTTGCAAGGCACTCGCCATGCCAGCGCGGCGTTTTTGAAATGCCAAAGCAATGGCACCTGAATTGGGCTGAGTGAGTCCTAACCCTGCAATACAACAAAAAATACTGGCGAGCACCAACGGTAGCCAAGCTTGCGTGCCAAAAACCAAACCTAGCAGCATCAAACACTCTGCCGCGATTACTTGTATTACCGCCCCAAATCGCAGCAAGCTGACTAGACGATAACGGTTCACCAGCCATTGGTTGACCTGTGTCAACCCAATAAAACCTGCCGCATTCATGCCAAAAATCCAACTAAAATGCTGCGGCGTGACCCCATACCCTTCCATAATTAGCTCAGGTGCCGCGCTGATATACACAAACATCGAACCCATCAGCAGCCCTGCGCCAATCGCAGGATAATTAAATTGGGTATCTTTGAGCAAATCCCAGTATTGGCTGAGCACGTCATTCATCGGACGGTTGTTGCGAAACTCATCGGTCAAGGTTTCATGCAAAAACAGCCGGGTCAGCACGATATTTAAAATACCAAACCCCGCCAAAAACCAAAAAATCACCCGCCAACTGGCGACTTTTAACAGCAACGACCCCAAGCTTGGTGCCAAAATCGGCGCAATCCCCATCACTAAGACCATCAGCGAAAATGCCTTTGCCATTTGCTTGGGATGCAAGCGGTCACGAATCATCGCCCGCGACACCACTGTTCCCACACATGCGCCCAACGCCTGTAGCGTTCGTGAGACAAACAACACGTATTCATTGGTGGTCGTGGCACACATCACCGAAGCAATCACATACAGTACCATGCCCACATACAAGGGCTTGATGCGCCCAATCCGATCCGAAATCGGCCCATAAAACAACTGCCCGACCACCAATCCCACAAAATAAGCAGGCACCGAATTGGACATAAAAGCCGTTGCTACGCCAAAATCTTGTGCCATACTGGGCAAGGCCGGCAAATACATATCAATCGATAGCGGACCGATAGCAATAATCAACCCCAAAATTATAATCCAAACTGTCGGATAGTCTAAGTCGTGCGATGGTTGGGGGTGCGGTGTTGGCGGTAGGTTCATAGTGATCAATTTAAATAAAAAAGCAGGCAAAAATTATAAGTCGGCTATTATAAACAAATTTTCCTAAAATATTTTTCGTTATCGTTTAGTTTATGTGAGCAATCAACCATGCAGATTGGCTAAAACACAGCACAAAAAAGGCAGCCTTTGCTACCTTTTTTAGCGAATAACTTGACAGCTTACTGCAAAAAAGTACCCAGACGTTGACCCATTGTCACCGGCACTGAATTATAAAGACCTGCACCCCAAGCCATGCCCGCTGATTTTGGTAACACCACAATCGCCGTTGAGCCCAAATAAAACCGCCCAAGTTCATCGCCTTTTTTCAATGTCATTTGATGGGTTTGACGCTGCACGCGATCGCTACGTTTGATTTTGCCTGTAGCCACTGTTTCAATCCCTGCTACAATCATCGCTCCGACTAGCACAACACAAGCTTTACCAAATTCGGTATCAAACACACACACGCAGCGCTCATTACGGGCAAACAAATCGGTAATGTTTTCAGCGGTCTCGTTATTGACCGAGAATAGCTGTCCTGGCACATAGATGGTTTCTACCAAAGTGCCGTCAAACGGCATATGCACGCGGTGATAATTGGTCGGTGCCAAATACACGGTGACAAAACTTCCCTCTTGCATGGCTTTGCCAAGTTCATAATCCGCGAGCAATTGCCCAACTTCATACGATTTGCCTTTGACTTGCAGGATTTGGTCTTTATTGATTTGCCCCAATTGCGATATCATGCCATCTGCAGGACAGATCAGCGCATCTGGGTCATCATCAATCTTGCGCGCGCCATCTTTGAGCTCACGGGTAAAAAAATCATTAAAACTGTCATACTGAGAAAAACTACCGCGCGCATATTCCTCTAGCTTGATGTCATACACCGAAGCAAAGGTACGAATAAAGGTTTTTTTCACCATCGGATGACGGCTTTGGGCAAGACGACCTGCGATTTCACTGATTTTTTGTTGTGGGACAAGCGATTGTAACGTCGTAAACAAGGTCATAAGTTACTCGAGATTGGCATTTTAAAGTTGGCTTATTATAATCAAAATCCCCCTTAGAATCACGGTATATTAAACACTGGGCTACGAGTTAAGCGACAAGCTAGCTGTTAAGTTAAGCCGCTTACGCTCAAACTGACGGATAGGAAAAATCATGAAAGCAGTACTACAACGGGTGAAATTTGCCAAAGTAGCAGTTAACCAAGCGCCTCACCCACAACAAATCGTCGGCGAGATTGCACACGGCGTACTTGTCTACCTTGGACTTGGGCATGATGATACGCTTGCGATGGGGCAAAAAATGATTGATAAAATCCTCACCTATCGCGTATTTGAAAATGAAGTAGGCAAAATGGATAAAAACGTGCAACAAGTCAATGGCGGCTTACTGTTAGTGTCGCAGTTTACTCTCCTTGCCAATACCCAATCGGGTAGACGTCCTGATTTTAAGCCCGCGATGGCGCCCGACACTGCCAAAGCTTTGTTTGCCCAGATAGTCGCATATGCAAGGACGCAATATGCAGCCGTGCAGACAGGCGAATTTGGCGCAGATATGCAAGTCAGCAGTTGCAATGATGGTCCGATAAATTTTATTTTTGAACTGTGAGGCGACTTGTATTAACTGCTAAAACTTCAGTCAAACACCGAATTTTTTACAACACCACAAATAAAAGCTCTAAAAACTTATCGTTGTCATTTTTTTGTCATATTCTGAAGTTGTAATATGGGCATTGTAATATTGTTGTCATAAAATTATTTTGACAAACAGTTGCCTATTTTATCGCTTGAGAAATTTATGAAAAATGAAACTATTTTGGTAGTGGAAGATGAGCCTGCCATTCGAGAAATGATCGTGACCACACTAGAGATGGCAGGATTTGATTGTTTGCAAGCCTCAGAAGTCTCTCAAGCCCATCATTTGGTGGTCGATCATCGCCCTAACCTCATCTTATTAGATTGGATGTTACCCAATGGGCTATCAGGCATTGATTTATGCCGCCGCCTGAAAAAAGATGAAATGCTCTCTGAAATTCCTATCATCATGCTCACCGCCAAAGGCGAAGAAGACAACAAAGTTCAAGGACTTGACGCTGGGGCAGATGACTATATCACCAAGCCGTTTTCCACCCGTGAATTGGTTTCCCGTATCAAAGCGGTATTGCGCCGTAGTAGCGCATTGTCAGGCGAAAAACCCATTGACGTAGGCGGCTTGTCGCTAGACCCTGCCAGTCAGCGCGTGAGTGCCAATAACAAAGCGGTAGATATCGGACCGACAGAGTATCGGCTACTTGCTTTTTTTATGAGTCATCCCGAGCGGGCTTATACCCGTACCCAGCTACTCGATCAAGTTTGGGGTGGCAATGTGTATGTCGAAGATCGTACCATTGACGTGCATATCCGCCGCCTGCGTAAAGTGCTTGAGCCATTTGGGTTTGCGGACTATATCCAAACTGTACGTGGCACAGGCTATCGCTTTTCTAATAAAATCGACTAACAATAGTCTGATTAATCGCATTGAAATTTTTGCCAACTTATCCCAACTTCGCTATAGTAAGCTTTCTCAATGGATGCTAGAAAAATTAATATGTGGGCGAGCATTTCACCCGTCGTGACAGCTGGGGTTGCCGGGCTGTTGATTGGCGGGCTATTAGGGTTTTGGGGTTGGGGACTGGCGATAGGGCTTTGCCTGTATCAGCTATATTTTTTATGGTCGATACAACGCTTTAAAGCATGGTATAACAAAAACCCCGATGAGCCGCCGCCTGCCTTTGAGTCCAACCTTAGTGTCGTTGCCAGCAATATCTACCAAGTCAATCGCCAAGAGAAATTGGCGCATCAGCAAACCGTTTCGCTGGTGCAAAAAGTGCGTGACTCGCTGAGCGCATTGCAAGACTCGATTATTCTAATTGACAAAAATGACTGTATCGAATGGTGGAACAACTCTGCCGAGCGGCTTTTTCAATTTAAAGCGCCCGACCAAGGTCGCAATGTGTTGACCATTATTCGCAACCCGCTTTTTCATCAATATTATCACCACATTGAAGACTATCCAGATGGTGTGCGTATCCATAACCCGTCTAATATCGAGCGCTATGTGCAGTGCAAGATTACCAAATTTGGGCAAGAAAAATTACTGCTGATTTATGATGTCACCCGTTTTCAGCATTTAGAACAGATGCGAAAAGACTTTGTGGCAAATGTTTCGCATGAACTTCGCACGCCGCTTACCGTCATCATGGGGTATGTGGAGACTTTGAGTGAACAGCCTGATTTAGATCCGCGTATTGCTCGCGCGTTTACTCAGATGATGCAGCAAAGTCAGCGCATGAATAACATTATCAATGACTTACTGTTATTATCTCGACTAGAGAACGATGAAAAGCCCACTGAACCCAAAGACATTGACATTCCCAAAATGCTGATGCAATTGTTTGACGATGCGCAGATGTACAACAAGTCATACGACCATATGATTCATTTGCATATCGACAGCACGTTACATATTTTGGGTTATGAAGATTATCTGCGAAGTGCGCTCAGTAACCTGATTACCAATGCCATGAAATACACCCCAAAAGGTGGTGAGATTAGTATTAGTTGGCATGAGTGTGACGCGGGGGTATGTTTTAGCGTGACCGACAATGGCATTGGTATCGAGCAGCGTCATATTCAGCGCTTAACCGAGCGTTTTTATCGCGTGGACACGGGTCGAAGCCGTGACACAGGGGGTACCGGTTTGGGGCTAGCGATTGTCAAGCATGTCTTGTATCAGCACCATGCCACCTTGGATATCACCTCCACAGTCGGCAAAGGCTCGACCTTCACTGTGACCTTTCCAAAATCTGCCAGTATCCCAACCCAATCTCTTAATCCTGCAAGCCCACAAAGTTAAAATTTACTTGTGGCTGACGCCCTTGCATGATATCAGCCATCGCTTTTGCTGAGCCGTTCGAGTGCGTCCAGCCCAAAGTGCCATGTCCCGTGTTGAGATACAAATTATCAATACGTCCTTGACGATTGACCGCGCGACCGATAATCGGCACATTTGACGGTGTCATCGGTCGCAGCCCTGTCCAATAATTTGGCTGGGTCAAATCTACCGCATCCCCAAACACCTCTCTCACACGCCGCGTAATCGCTTGGCAACGAACGGGATTGAGCTCAAGGTTAAAGCCGTTAAATTCAGCCGTTCCTGCTACTCGCAAGCGATCGCCTAAGCGCGAGTATACCAGCTTAAACTCATCATCAATCAAGCTCACATAAGGTGTCTCATCGGGTCGCAACACGGGGTACGTGGCTGAATAACCTTTGGCAGGATAGATGGGTAGATTGATACCCAAATCTTTGACTAAGGCAGGACTATAGCTCCCTAACGCCAGTACATACGCATCGGCGGACAGTATCTGTGACTGCGCTGGCAAAGCCGCATTATCTTTGCTATCAACGGAGATTACTTCCACACCGTCAATGTGCTGGTTATGATAAACAAGTCGTTTGATGGCAGTATTAAATAAAAATGTTACCCCTTGCTGTTGACAAAGTGCTGCCAAGCGATGGGTGAATTTTTGCGCATCCCCTGATTCATCAAGTGCGGTATAAGTCGCCCCAACCAATTCTTTGCCAATACCAGTTAACGCAGGCTCTAATTCTATCGCTTTATCCACACTAATCACTTGCCGATCACAACCCAATTGCTGCATCCGCTTAGTGGGTGCTATCGCTGCTTGAAACTCAGCATGATCGGTATAAAAATGCATAATACCGCGTGTCAGACAGTCATAATCAATGCCCGTTTGCGCCCTAACCTCCCCCAGTACTTGCCGAGAGTATAATCCTAAATTGACCATTTGCACCAAATTAGCATCGGCACTTTTCGCATTGCACTGCTGCAAAAACTGCCAACCCCATCGCCACAGCGCCATATCAGGGGCTGTATCTTGTCCCGCGTTGCCCGGCAAACCCAACAACCGACGCCAGCGAAACAACAATGGCGCATCTTCTCGCAATAACCATTTTAGCGCTTTATAGGGTGTATGAGGAGTTGCCCAAGGTGTAGCATGTGACACAGATATTTGCCCACCATTGGCAAACGATGTTGACAATGCAGCGCTACTTTCACGCTCGATTACCGTTACCTCAAACCCTGCTTGTCGAAGCTGCCAAGCAGTAGTGACACCCACCACCCCTGCACCAAGCACGATTACCTGCTTTGTCATAACTTGCCTTACTGTCATTAGCTGATGAATATGTATAGATAAAAAATGTAGATTGACTAGCAATCAATAAAAAGCCCCCAGTTATCATGGAGGCTTTTTTTCATTTATAAATAACATGGGCTGAAATTTTAATCTATCAGCGTGAGTACAAACCGTTATTTACTTAATTTACTGCTGATTTCACGTAACAATAGTACTTCTTCTGAAGGTTCTGGTGCAGCCGCTTCTTGCGCTTCGCTTTGACGGCGTAGGCGGTTCATGGCTTTCACCAACATAAATATAATAAATGCCAAAATAATAAAATTGATTAGGATGGTGACAAAGTTACCATAAGCAAATACAGGCACACCCGCTTTTTTCAGCGCATCATACGTCATAGCAGTGCCTGCAGGTACATCACCTAACACCACAAACATATTGGTAAAATCGATTCTGCCGCCCATAATCGCAGAGATAATCGGCATAATAATATCTTCTACCAATGACGTCGTGATTTTACCAAATGCCCCGCCGATGATGACACCCACTGCCAAATCCATCACGTTGCCTTTGAGGGCAAACTCTTTAAATTCTGACATCATACTCATATAACTTCTCCTACTTTCAAAATAATTGCTACAATCGTTGACTAAAAGCCCTTATCATCATAAGGGATTGTGTAAAATTTTAAACCTTTGCTTTGCAAGCGTGTAGATTAAATTAAAAAAGCTTGTAACAGGTACAAGCTTTTTGTAAATAAATGTTAGGCTTTCTAAAATTTTTATCGCGTAGAATCGCTATTATTTACGACCGTTACGTTTACGTTCATTCTCAGTCAAGTATTTTTTGCGTAGACGAATTGACTTTGGTGTCACTTCAACCAGCTCATCATCTTCAATAAATTCAAGCGCTTGTTCAAGGGTAAAAATGATTGGCGGCGTTAAAATAATCGCATCATCGGTACCACTGGCGCGCACGTTCGTCAATTGTTTTGCTTTGGTTGGATTGACTACCATGTCATCGCTACGTGAGTTTTGACCGACAATCATGCCTTCATATACTTCAGTTTGTGGTGATACAAACATACGACCACGTTCTTGAAGGTTAAATAGCGCATAGCCCAATACAGTACCATTCACCATAGAAATCAACACCCCATTTTGGCGTTTTGCCACATCGCCTGTTTTCACAGGACCATAATGTGAGAAACTTGAGGTCATGATACCAGTACCTGAGGTAATGGTTAAGAACTCAGAGCGAAAACCAATTAAACCACGTGACGGTACTACCGCTTCAATACGGATACGACCTTTACCGTCAACTTCCATATTGGTCAATTCGCCTTTACGGTAACCCATTTGCTCCATTACCGCGCCTTGGTGCTGTTCTTCAACGTCAAAAATCACATTTTCAAACGGCTCTTGTTTTTCACCCTCTATTTCACGAACAATTACTTCTGGACGTGATACACCCAGCTCAAAACCTTCACGGCGCATATTCTCAATCAATACAGATAAATGAAGTTCCCCACGACCTGATACTTTAAATTTATCAGGACTGTCGGTATCTTCTACGCGAAGTGCCACGTTATGAATTAACTCACGTTCTAGGCGTTCACGAATATTGCGCGACGTCACGAATTTACCTTCTTTACCCGCAAATGGTGAGTTGTTCACTTGGAAAGTCATCGATACAGTTGGCTCATCGACACTTAGCGGTGGTAAGGCTTCTACGTTTTGTGGATCACAAATAGTATCAGAAATATTTAACGCATCGATACCGGTGATACAGACGATATCACCTGCCTGCGCCATAGGTACTTCGATACGGTCAAGACCATGGTAACCCATGATTTGTAGGATACGGCCGTTACGTTTATTACCTTCTTTATCAACAATCGTTACAGGCGTATTGGTTTTAACTGACCCACGCTGAATACGACCGATACCAATCAAACCTTTGAAGTTATCATAATCAAGGCTTGAAATCTGCATACGGAATGGACCGTCCGTATCCACCTGTGGTGGCTCAACAACATTTACGATGGTTTCAAACAATGGCTGCATATCTTCTGCAAGCTCGTCAGGCGATAACCCTGCAATACCATTCATGGCAGAGGTATAAACGATGGGAAAATCTAGCTGCTCATCTGTTGCACCCAAATTATCAAACAAATCAAACACCTGATCCATGACCCAGTCTGGACGTGCACTTGGTTTGTCAATTTTATTAATCACCACGATTGGCTTTAAGCCACGGGCAAATGCTTTTGAAGTCACAAAACGGGTTTGTGGCATAGGACCATCAACGGCATCAACTAATAACAACACACAGTCAACCATCGACATCACACGTTCAACTTCACCACCGAAGTCGGCGTGACCGGGGGTGTCGACGATGTTAATACGGTATTCAACGCCGTCTTTAGGATTGGTCCATTTGATCGCCGTGTTTTTGGCTAAAATGGTAATACCACGCTCTTGCTCTAATGCGTTAGAGTCCATAACGCGTTCAACTTCTGCGGCACGCTCACCAAAAGTACCAGATTGTTGTAACAGTTTATCGACTAGAGTAGTTTTACCATGGTCAACGTGGGCAATAATCGCAATATTGCGAAGATTTTTGATTGAATCTGACATAAAAAAATAGCTCTTGAAAATTCGGCTAGGAAGGGAAATTAAAACACGCGGTAGTATAACATCTTATCGTTAAAAATAGATTAAATTTATCTAAGTTGAGTTTATAGGGGATAATAAAAATAAAAAAAGCTACCAACGAGGGTAGCTTTTTTTATTTAATAGCTAATTATTGTACGTTCATGTCTTTAGTTTGAACGGTTGTGCTAGATTTGTTACCAGTGATGATAGCATATACACGGCGGTTCATTGCACGACCTTCAGCAGTGTTGTTGTCTGCGATTGGGCGGTCATAACCGTAACCCACTGTGCTAATACGTTGTGGTGCAACACCAAATTGGTTAACTAACATTGATTTAACCGCATTTGCACGTGCTTCAGACAAACGTTGGTTGTAACGCGCAGATGGACCAGTTTTTGAAGCATGACCTTCAATTGAAGCTGTTGAATTTGGGTATTCATTCATTTTTTCAGCAACTTTTTGGATTTCTGGTTTGTACTGATCTTTGATGACAGTTTTGTCATTGTCAAAGAATACACGTAATTCCATACGTAATGCTTCATCAGTTGGGATTTCACGTGGGCAACCATCAGCATCTACAACAACATTTAATGGGGTGCCTGGGCATTTGTCAACACTATTTAACACGCCATCTTGGTCGTCATCACCATCAGTTAAGATAACTGGTGCAGGCTCAACGGGAGTAGGTTCAACTACTGGTGCTGCTGGTGCTAAGTGACCACCTAGAACTACATTAAGACCTGCTAATGCTAGACCTTCCCACCAATCGTTATCGAAGTTATAAATCGCACGGCCTTCACCACGTAAGCTTAATGCGTCATTGATACGGTAGTAAGCACCAAGACCTAAGTTACCAATTGTGTCTTTAGAAGTATATTTCTTGTCATTGCTATCAACCAAAGAAGTTTTAGATTGACCCGCACCGATTAACACATATGGCTTGAATGGGCTGTTAGTGTAGCCACTAAAGGTTTCTGTACCGATAGTAAAGTTACCTGAGTATGATTTTTGTTCAAAATCCCATCCGTTAACTTTATTACCATTGCCAGTCAATACATCAGAATCAGTTTCACCGTATTCTAATTCAAGCGCGATAGTAGGTGTCAATTCGATACCAATACCTGCACCAGTGTATAAGTCGTTATCTTGGTGAGCACCAAAAAATTGTTCGCCTTGTTTATCTTCAGTATCACCAATACCATCTACATAGTGATAACCTAGTAGTAAAGGTGTAACGGTAACGCCTGCGCTAGCGGCTACTGGCATAACAGCTGCAGCAACAACTGCTAGAGCGATTTTATTTAGCTTCATAGAAGTCCTCCAAAGGATTGGCTCATTTTAAATTAAAATAACCTGACAGTTAATTCATAAAATAACACATGTACTTTATGAACTTGTTAAATATAGCTTAACGCTTAAAAATTGTGTTTACAACTCTTTTTTTTACATTGCTACACAATATTACACGAACATCACAATATGTTATATTTTTATTTTTTAGTAGCTAAGCTTATTAATTACGCTCGATACTAAGAATCCAACAACCATCATAATGATTCGAAATTACACATCAAAACTATATACTAATCTTGAGAAGGATTTTAATACAGTCTATTTAAATTTACCATATCTTAAATTCATACTGTCACTAAATGATACATTCTAGTGACATTCATTTACTTAATGTGTGAGTGATACATTTGCTATACCACTAAAACAGTTTCGTCTAGATAATGGCTTAGCGTTCATAAAGTAAGATAGATAATTTAACATGTAAACCCGTCAATCATTTTGAAAACTTCAGTATGTCAGACTGTAACAGTATTTTAGTCGCTTTTATTAGCGTTATAACCAGCTAATCCTATCTTTTATATCAATATTTGTTTGTTAATTTATCAAAACTCTCTATAATGATGGACTAAAATCGTTTATTGTGTTATTCCATTATGATCTAGCCGGTAGCTCTAATAGCATGAATGATTCGAAAGCCAACATATTCTCAATAAAAAGACAGGGATTTACTTTGATTGAAACAGTCGTCGTTTTGGCTGTTTTATCCATCATTGTGGCGATGGCTTCGATTACTATTATTAGCAGCTTAAAGCAAATGGAAGCTAAAAGCACCGCTTCAAGCTTAATGAATTTTTTAAGCAGCGCAAAACAAGAGGCGTTAATTTATCAAAACCCTGTCATCGCCTGTGTCGCTAGCAATAGCTTGGCTTGCGTGACAACTGGCGGTCATCAGCTGATTAGCTTTATCGATAAAAATAACAATAACAGCTATGAGGCAGCGGTAGACAAACTCAATCATCAGCTTACGTTAGACTTGTCTTGGGGTGTGCTTACGGCAAATATCTCGCTGAATAACAACTATATTATTTTTAAGCCAGAAAACGCTAGACCCATTGGTTATATGGGTAATATTCAATACTGCCCTTTAGATGGTAAGGTCGATAATCGACTAAAGGTAAGTTTTAGCAAAACAGGCATTATTAAATATAAGCCCTACTCAGTTGAACAGTTTAACTGCCCCTAATAGCTAGGTGTTTGCCGTAAAGGCCTTTTTCATTGCGCCAACCGCTTGGCTAAGCCCCATAAACACACTGTCTGCAATGATGGCATGACCGATATTTAGTTCATGGATGCCACCAATATCAGCAATGGGTGCAACGTTGTCACGGGTAAGACCGTGCCCCGCATTGACCAGTAAGCTTGCTTTTGCCTCGTGGGCATGCGTCACGGCTGTTTTGATACGGGTGATTTCATGGCTAATTTTAACTTGGTCATGTTGCAAACAATAGTCAGCATAGGCGCCCGTGTGTAGTTCAATGGCATCTGCCCCCAACGCAATGCTTTTATCAATTTGTGCCAACTCTGGATCAATGAATAGTGACACTTGAGTGCCGACTTGATGTAACTGTTGAATCGCACTGGCTATTTTGTGCTGATTGCCAATCACATCAAGACCGCCTTCGGTGGTTAGTTCTTGGCGTTTTTCAGGGACAAAGCACACCCAAGCTGGCTTAACATCACAGGCTATTGCTACCATCTCGTCAGTGACTGCCATTTCAAGGTTCATACGAGTGGTTATGACTTTGGCAAGCCGATAAACATCATCATCTTGAATATGACGACGATCTTCACGCAAATGCAGCGTGATACCATCCGCCCCCGCCTGCTCACAAATTAACGCACCTGCCACAGGATCGGGATACGCCACGCCACGCGCTTGACGCAGGGTAGCAATATGGTCGATATTGACACCGAGTAAGGGTTGATTGCTGGTCATGATATGCCCTATTTTGTCTATGATTGATACTGAGTAAGCTTATTGATATTGGGTAAGCTGCTGCCAAAGTTCTCGGCTTTGCAAGGTTTGATAATTGAGTAAATTATCCATCAAATGGCGGTGCATGGCACTGATACTATTGACCAATTGTTTGGCTAAATCAAAATCTTGTTGCATCATTTGGTTAAACCTAGCTTCATCTTGCAAACATTGATACCAAGTTAGCAGCTGCTCACCTGTTATTGACATATCAGGTTTATCCAAGGGTAAAACTGGCATAAATCCTTGCTGTAGTTGGTATTGATAACGCTGCGATGAGACTATTAAATCCCCTAACGCATCTTTAGCAAAATCGAACCCATAGCCTAATTGTTCAAACAATACATTTTCAAAGCGTCTTAAATACCACTTTAAACGGGTCATGTCATATGGCGATTGCGCTGGCTCGACAAACAGCTTTGCCATGTTTGCAACGCACTGCTGATATGCTTGCCATATCTCAGCAAACGGCTCTTCAATAGGCAATAGTTTTTGCAAAATCTCATTGAGATACATGCCTGCATACAGGCTTTGTCCTGTGAGCGTAATATGATTTTGCAAAATTTGGCTTTGACTAAAGGTTTTTAGGCTGTTTTTACCATTGCCAAAAAATTGTATGGGGACAAATAGCGGTAAGTTTTTTTTACCGATACCATGTACTACCCCCCATTCTTCACTAAACAGGTAAACCAAACTACGGCTTTCACCATATGGCTTTTGGTGCAGAATATAACCTGTTAGCAGTTGATTGCGCATAGTAGCCTTTAGCCTATAACCTAGTAGCCCAAGCTCGTTAGCGCACGCTCATCATCTGACCAGCCTTTTTTGACTTTAACCCACAGTGTTAGCATCACTTTTTTATCAAACATTTTTTCCATATCTTGGCGCGCTTCGATGCCGATTTGTTTGATTTTTTCGCCTTTATCACCGATGACAATCACCTTTTGACCTTGACGCTCGACAAAAATCGTGGCATCGATAAAGGTCACGGCTTTACGCCATTTCCCTGTTTTTGGGTCTTGATGCGCAGGCTCATCCTTAAAGGTATCGATTTGTACGGTTAAATCGTAAGGAATCTCATCGCCCGATGCCCGCATCACTTTTTCACGAATGATTTCACTGGCTAAAAAGCGTTCTGAACGGTCAGTAACTTGTTCTGCATCATAGATGGGCGCTGCAATCGGTAAATGCTTACCGATGACTCGTACTAGCTCATCTAAGTTATGCGCACGTAATGCAGATACGGGCACGATATCACTAAATACTTGGGTGTCATGCAGTTTTTGTAGTAGTGCGAACAGCTGAGCTTCGTCCTTAATAGTGTCGCTTTTATTAATCACTGCAATCACAGGGACGCCCAAATTTTGCACTTTGGCAAACACCAGCTCATCATCTTCCACCCATTTTAGGCTATCAATCACAAACAATACCGCATCAACGTCTGCCAAAGCCGAAGTTGCTGCCTTATTCATGCGCTCATTGATAGCGCGCACTTCGCGGCTATGGATACCTGGGGTGTCAACAAAAATCGCTTGTAATTGCTCGTTGGTCAAAATCCCCATAATGCGATGGCGAGTGGTTTGGGGTTTTCGCGAGGTAATCGACAATTTTTGACCCAACACATGATTCATCAATGTTGATTTACCCACGTTTGGACGTCCGACAATGGCTACATATCCCGTGCGAAAATCCACCGCACGCGCGGGTGCTGATTCGCTTTGCCCACTGAAAAATTGACTGATAACATCATGGTTGTTGTCCGCTGATGGAATATCGACAGCTGGGTCAGTGGTGGTTTGTTGGGTAGCGTCTGCTTGGTTAGACATAAAGTGGGGTCTCAACATTGGTTTAAAGGGTACAAATTATTGTAGAAGAGTTTTGAGCAAATTTCAGTAAGCATTTCAGCAAATTTGGGTGTTGACAGTATAGCAGATTGGCAAATTAGCGCAGCGGCGGTAACAAATCACTGATTTTACTCAGCATAGCTTCAGCGCAGCGCTGCTCGGCAATACGGCGACTTTCCCCTTGGGCTGTGACTGAAGCTTGGGTTGGCGCTATGGGTTTGGCGGTTTTATTGTCACAAACAATCTCGACTTGGCAGCTGACCACAAAAATTTGATTGGGGGCATTGCCGATGGTTTCGGTCACCTCATAGCGAGGTAGCGCAAGTTGGTGTGCCTGCAACAGCTCTTGTAAACGACTTTTGGCATCTTTTAGCACTTTTTGTTCTTTCACTTTTTCGAACAAATCTTCAAACCACGCCAGCACACAAGCCTTAACGGTGTCAAAATTTTGACTGTCAAGATAAATGGCGCCAATCAAAGCTTCAACGCTATCTGCCAAGATTGAGGCGCGCTGACGACCACCGCCTTTACGCTCGCCCACCCCTAAAATCAAATAATCCGACAAATTGAGCTGCTTTGCGATAATCACCAAAGTTTCTTCGCGCACAAGCGACGCACGTAAGCGACTGAGCCGACCTTCATTATAGTCGGGATAGCGCAAAAATAAGGCTTCTGCGATGATCACACCGAGCAATGCATCTCCCAAGAACTCTAATCGCTCATAATTGTGTTCGCTATCAAATGAGCGATGCATGAGTGCCATAATGGGTAAATTCACATTATCAAACTGATAACCCATTTGATAAAACAGCGCGGTTAATTGACGCACTTGTGGCGGTAGTTTTTTGAGATTAAAGGTAGGGATAGTGATTGGTAAATTCATCTGCTTCAAATTGTTAGAAAAGTATTCGCCATTTAAATCATAACATGGCTATCACTTACATTGGGGCTACAAGCTCAATAACTAATAACTATTGCTTGGCGACTTTGGCATCTTCTGCGCTAATGGTATCTTCAAAGCGATTGACAATATCGACGTTACCAAAAAAGTTGTTTGCTTCATCGTATTTTAGTTTCACTGACATCGCACCTGGCGTATCATCCACCACTTCCACGACATCTTCTGCCTTTTGGCTGACACCGTTAATATTCCATTGGGAATTGACGTTACCTAAAAAATCTTTGACACTTTCTTTATTGTCATTGGACTTTTTGAGTTCAAAAGCCAACGATTTTTTGAGTTGGTAGTGACCGACTTGGGCAGGGATAATAGCTAAACCGAGTTTGGCACACACGACGATGAGTACAATCATAATCACGATACCCGTTACGCTGGCGCCGCGCTGATGACTTGGTAGGTTCATGCCGTATTCTCCTTTGACAATCGCTCAAGATAGGTTAATGTAAGCTTTAGTTAATTAAATATTCTCAACAACAAAGGCTTTGATATCCAATTTTTTAAAGTAAGCGGTTAGTGTATTGCGCCATTGCGATTAAAGGTGGGTAGACTTAATCCACTGGCTTTGTGCGTCCACACATACACGGCTTTACCCGCTAGGTTCTCATCAGGTACAAACCCCCAAAAACGACTATCAGCACTGCGATCACGGTTATCGCCCATCACAAAATAGTGTCCTTTAGGTACTGTTAGTTGCCATTGTTGACCTTGGCTTGCCATCAATTGAGGTGAGGCTTGCTGCAAAAAGCTGGCATATTGAAACCAATTTTTGTCACCCAAATAGCGCACCAAATGTTGATGATTGCTACTGGGTGATTCTTGCACGTATTTGGCAGACAATTCTTCTTGATTGCCCAATTGCGCTGCTTGCTCAGCTGTCACAAGCTCACCGGTCTCGGTTTTACCTGGCGGATAGAGCTGCGCTGTCATCTTAGGGTCAGGGGTAAAGTTGGCAGGCGTGGTCGCAATCGCTTTACCATTGACGCTTAACTGCCCGTTATTAAAGCTCACCGTATCCCCACCTACGCCAATCACCCGCTTGATATAATAAATTTTTGGGTTCTCAGGATAGCGAAATACCACCACATCACCATGCTGTGGCGCGCCTAAGTCAAGCACCTTGGTATTCACCAGTGGCAAGCGGATACCATACGCGTATTTATTGACCGCAATAAAGTCACCCGTGTATAAGGTTGGCACCATCGACGATGAGGGAATATTAAACGGCTCAATCAAAAACGAACGCACCACCAAGACGATGACTAAAATCGGGAAAAAATCATACGCCCATCGCACCGGCGCAGTCGATTTCTCCAATCCTTTGCTTTGCTTTTGCTTTAGTACCAATTTATCCAGTAGCCAAATAGCGCCCAAAATCAAGGTCGCAGGGACAAGAATCAAATTAAAATCAAAATCCATACTTGCCTCTACGACTGGTTATCCACTTTTAACACCGCCAAAAACGCTTCTTGTGGAATCTCAACACGCCCCACTTGCTTCATGCGTTTTTTACCTTCTTTTTGCTTTGACAGTAGTTTTTTCTTACGTGACACGTCACCGCCATAACATTTGGCAAGTACGTCTTTACGCATGGCTTTGACCGTGCTACGGGCAATGATTTGGCTACCAATCGCCGCTTGAATTGCCACGTCAAACATTTGACGAGGAATCAATTCTTTCATTTTTTCAACCAGCTGATTACCGCGATAGCGCGCTTGCTCAGCATGACAAATCATCGCCAGTGCATCAACTTTTTCGCCATTAATGAGTACATCTACCCGAACCAGTTTATCTGTTTCAAAGCGCTCAAAGCCGTAATCCAGTGACGCAAAGCCACGTGACACTGATTTTAGACGGTCAAAAAAGTCCATGACCACTTCACCCATCGGAATATCAAAGGTCAACTGCACTTGCTGTCCCATAAACTTCATATCAACTTGGATACCACGACGCTCGATACATAATGTCATCACGTTACCTAGATAATCGGGTGGCACCAGAATGTGACAGCGCGCAATCGGCTCACGAAACTCATCAATCAGACCTGGGTCAGGCATTTTTGATGGGTTATCGATTTGGATAATCTCACCATTGCGTTTTTTGATTTCGTAGATAACGGTCGGTGCCGTGGTAATCAAATCTAAATCATATTCACGCTCAAGACGTTCTTGGATGATTTCCATATGCAGCATCCCCAAGAAACCACAGCGAAAACCAAACCCAAGTGCGTCAGAGGTATCAGGCTCAAAAAACAACGCAGCGTCATTGACTTGCAGTTTTTGTAGCGCTTCACGAAACGCCTCAAAGTCACTCGAATCGACAGGGAACATACCGGCATAGACTTGCGGCTTGACCTTTTTAAACCCTGGTATGCTATCTACATCTGGGGTTTTGGCAAGGGTAATGGTATCGCCCACAGGCGCACCGCCAATGTCTTTGATACCGGCAATCACAAAACCCACTTCGCCGGCTTCTAAGATATTGGTCTCAAACGATTTTGGGGTAAACACCCCAATCGATGTCACAATATGCGTGCCTTTGGTCGATTTGATATGGATTTTATCGTCTTTTTTGAGCGTGCCTTGACGCACACGTACCAGTGACACAACCCCAAGATAATTGTCAAACCATGAGTCAATAATTAACGCTTGCAAAGGGGCATCACGGTCGCCTTCAGGCGCGGGAATACGCTCAACAATCGCTTGTAGCAAATCATCCACGCCCACCCCTGTCTTGGCAGACACGCGCGGTGCATCCATCGCTTCAATCCCGATAATGTCTTCGATTTCTTGAATCACGCGCTCGGGATCCACTTGCGGTAAGTCAATCTTGTTGAGTACCGGTAATACTTCAAGCCCCTGCTCAATCGCGGTATAACAGTTGGCAACCGACTGCGCTTCTACGCCTTGCGCGGCATCAACCACCAGCAAAGCGCCTTCGCAAGCTGCCAGTGAACGCGACACTTCATACGAAAAATCGACGTGCCCTGGGGTATCAATAAAGTTAAACTGGTATTTGTCACCGTTTGGGTGGTTATAATACAGCGTGACAGATTGGGCTTTAATGGTAATACCGCGCTCGCGCTCAATATCCATCGAGTCAAGTACTTGCGCCTGCATTTCACGTGCTTGTAGACCACCACACATTTGGATAATGCGGTCGGCAAGCGTGGATTTACCGTGGTCGATATGGGCAATAATAGAAAAATTACGAATATGAGATAAGGCGGTCACAATTACCTACTAACAAAAAAGTATATGATTAAATTTGTAGAAAAATAGCCTTATTGTAACGTATTTTTCCACAATCACCTACTGAATTTATTGTGACAGCTTTTGGGATGTCATAAAAAAAGATAAGCGTTGGGTGTCAATATCTGTTGCAAACCCAGAGCCCAAAACAAAGCCCAAACCCTCCCCAAACTAAGCTTTTTTGACGACGCTGGATTTGAGTTTCATCGCGCCAAAACCGTCAATTTTACAATCAATATCATGATCATCGGTAGCATCATGGAGCAGGCGAATGGATTTGACTTTGGTGCCAACTTTAATGGGGGTACTTGCACCTTTGACTTTTAAGTCTTTAATAACCGTCACACTATCCCCATCTTGTAGCACATTGCCGACGGCATCTTTAATAACTTGTTCGCTGGCTGCTTCGGTTTCGCCCGTTTGCCATGCCTGCTGCTGTGCTTCAAAGCCACACATCGGGCAAATCAGTAAATCACCATCTTGGTATGTATAATTTTCTTTACACTTGGGGCATGGGGGACAGGCAGGTAAACTCATAGTACACGCTCAATTATCTTAGAAAGAATTTAACAGTCGTTAGGTGGGGTATTGTACGCGATAACTCACACATATAGTCGATTAGCTGTCTAACTTGCATTGGTGGGGTATTGTACGCGATAACTCACCCCAATAATAGTAATCAGCCAGCACAGACAAATCCTCTGACAAATGACCTAGTAAATCAGAATTTAAAGCAGAACTTAGCCAAGCATAACCTAATAAAGCATGATTGCAGTCTGAGCCCAATTGTGCAAAACTTTGATTATAATTTTTTTAGCCAATAAAAAGAGAGCCACCATGACAGATTTCGTCGTCTTTGATATAACCGGTGCCGATGCCCAAAAATTCTTGCAAGGCCAAGTAACCTGCAACGTCACCAAACTCAGCGAGCAATTCCAAGCGACCGCGATTAGTAATCTCAAAGGGCGCGTTGCGCTTGGTATTTGGATTAGAGAAATAGCGGATGACGCTTACCAAATCGTCATCAGCCAAGACTGTGCCGATGAGTTTGCCAAGCATATCAAAAAATACGCGGCGTTCTCAAAACTTACCCTATCAGCCCCACGTGATATTTTTGCGGTTGTTGACAATGGGGTACCTAGTTTTAGCGAATCAGACAATGGTACTGACACCGACGTTCACCGCAAAGCATGGCAAAAAGCGAGTATCGCTACAGGCAATTACTGGATTGTCAAAGCCACCGCAGGCTTGTGGCAACCCCAAGAATTACGTCTACACCAACAAGGCGGCGTTGACTACGATAAAGGCTGTTATTTAGGTCAAGAAATCATTGCGCGGTTATATTTTAAGGCCAGCCCAAAAGCTTGGCTCCACCGAGTCGCAGGTACCGGTGATATACCTAACGCAGGTGAAAAAATTGGCAACGTGGATGTGGTCAATAGCATTGCTACTGAGACAGGTTTTGAAGCCTTGGTGGTGGCACGTCCCGATGATATTGCCGCCAGTAACCTGACCATTCTTGAGCTACCTCAAGCACTGCAACAACCCGTTGCGCGCCAACATTAAACACCCACCAAACTTGCTTAAAGTAAATAAGTGAAAATAAATCGGTTAAACTAAAAAAGGCATTTCTCTGATGCCTTTTTTAACCATTTTTTTAGGTTTATCAATACTAACCCACTTCAAACCTAAACCATTTTATGCCTAAACCACTTCGCCAGCCACAAACCCACTTGCCCAAGCCCACTGGAAATTGTAGCCACCCAGCCAACCAGTAACATCTAGCACTTCTCCGATAAAATACAAATTCGGTTGTAACTGACTTTGCATGGTTTTTGAGGAGACTTTATCAGTAGCAACGCCGCCACGGGTGACTTCCGCTGTACGATAGCCTTCAGTGCCTGATGGCATCAAACGCCAAGCATTGAGCTGCTCACCAAGCTGCGCTAACTTCTCGTCTCTGATATTGGCAAGCTCAGTCTCAGCCATGTCTTGCCACAATAAACTTTGCAAAGTAGCCATCACTTTTTTAGGTAGCGCCGCCGCGCCTATGTGGTCATTTAGCACGGTTCTGATCAGCTGTTTTGGGTGATGTTTTTTTTGCTCAGCTAAAAATGCGGCCATATCCAGGCTTGGGAATAAATTGATAAAAATCGGCTCGCCCACATGCCAATAATTCGATAGCTGTAACATCGCAGGCCCAGATAAACCGCGATGGGTAAATAGCACGGGTAACCTAAAACTGATGCGCTCGTTAAACGCAATGACCTCAAAACTAACCCCCGATAACGATTTAATCGCATCGCCAATCTTATCGGTAAAGGTAAAGGGTACTAGTCCTGCCGACGTTGGCACAATGGTATGTCCAAATTGCTGCGCTACTTGGTAACCAAATCCTGTCGCACCCATGGTTGGAATTGACAGCCCGCCTGTGGCGACTACCAACGAGTGACAAGTTAAGGTTTGCTGGCTACTTTTTTGATTGGCTGCTTGATTGGCTGCTTGATGAGGCTGTTGACTAGCTGGTTGATTGACAGTTAAAACAAACCCCGTATTGTCGGGTAACGCTTGGATTTGCTGGATGATGGTTTTTAGTTGAATAGTCACTTGATTGGCACGGCATTCATTCAACAGCATTTGCAAAATATCATTGGCAGAAGTATCACAAAACAGTTGCCCATGCTCACGCTCATGATAGGGAATCTGATACTGGCTAACCATGCCAATAAAATCCCAATTTAAATAGCGTGACAACGCCGATTTGCAAAAGTGCGGATTGCTACTTAAATAATGCTTGGGCTCAATGTCATAGTTGGTAAAATTACAGCGCCCACCGCCACTCATAAGGATTTTCTTGCCCGCTTTATTGGCATGATCTACCACCAGTACCCGCCGTCCGCGCTTGCCCGCTGTCAATGCACAAAACAGCCCTGATGCGCCTGCCCCGATGATGATGACATCATACGCAAACGTGGACGGTGCATTTGTTAACCCAGCGTGATTTTGAACCGTGTCAATCTTTGGTGAAGTATTTGATGAAGTATGTTGTTGCTGCATGATGACCGCTATTTATCAAGTAAAAGACCAAATGAGAATCCGCTTACAATAAAGATATTTGTCTAAGCTCTAAAAAAATATCCTGAGTAACATTGCAAAATTTGTGATTTTTTGCCAAACTAAGGAAAAGGCACTCTAGAATCAAGGATTAGATTGTATTGCATTTTCATAGTGAGCGGACGTTTATTGATGGCTCGTTTCATCGCTGTGTTGATAGCCGGTGTTACTGTCAGCTTGTCAATGTTAGCTTATCAACGTGAAAATGTTGTTTTTGAAGTTAAGCCAGCTACCTATTTGAGCCGTTTGTCAGTTCGTAGCCATTTAGAGTATTACCCCACCAACCTGTCATAACAAGGAATGTTTTATGAAGAGCTACCCTCATAGCGCTGAATTTGCCGCTAAAGCCAACACCACTCCCCAAAAATACGCCGAAACCTATCAAGAATCTGTCGAAAATAACGAAGCGTTTTGGGCAAAACGCGCAGAATGGGTTGATTGGATAAAAAAACCCACCAAAATCAAAAACGTCAATTATGACCTAAACAATTTTAGCATTAAATGGTTTGAAGATGGTGAGCTTAATCTATCGGTCAACTGTCTTGACCGTCACGTTGCTGAAAACCCTTACAAGCCTGCGATTATTTGGGAAGGCGACCACCCTTCACTTCATAAAATTATCTCATACAAAGAGCTACATTCAGAAGTATGCCGCCTTGGTAGCGCACTGCGTCGTAAAGGCGTCAAAAAAGGCGACCGCGTCACCATTTATTTACCGATGATTCCTGAAGCGGCGGTTGCGATGCTGGCTTGTGCGCGGATTGGCGCGGTTCACTCATTGGTATTTGGTGGGTTTTCAGCAGAGAGTTTAGCCAGCCGTATCATCGATAGCCAATCAAAAATTGTCATCACTGCTGATGAATCTGTGCGTGGCGGTAAACATACGCCGCTCAAACAAAATGTGGATCGTGCGCTAGACCATGACGGTACCGAATGTGTTGAAAAGGTCATTGTGGTGTACCGTACCGGTGAATCCATCCCAATGAGCGGTCGCCGCGACATTTGGTATCACAATTTAATCGACAACGCCTCTGAAGACTGTCCACCAGAGCCAATGAATGCCGAAGACCCGCTATTTTTGCTTTACACCTCAGGCTCAACTGGCAAGCCTAAAGGCGTGGTACACACCACCGGTGGTTATTTGACCTATGCGTTATCCACCTTCCGTGACGTGTTTGATATCAAAGACAATGACGTATTTTGGTGTACCGCCGATGTGGGCTGGGTCACTGGTCATACCTATGTGGTATATGGACCACTTGCCAACGGCACAACGACCGTGATGTTTGAAGGGGTGCCACAGTACCCAGATTGGGCGCGTATCGGTCATATCGTTGATAAGCATGACGTTACCATCTTGTATACTGCGCCAACCGCCATTCGCGCGATGATGAAAGAAGGCGATGATTACGTCCGTAAATCAAACCGTTCTAGCTTACGTCTGTTGGGCTCGGTGGGTGAACCTATCAATCCTGAAGCTTGGAACTGGTACTATAACGTGGTGGGCGAAGGACGTTGTCCGATTGTCGATACTTGGTGGCAAACTGAAACCGGGGGTATTTTGATGGCGCCAATCCCCAATACAGTTGATCTTAAACCAGGCTCCGCGATGAATCCGCTGTATGGTATCAAGCCAGCGATTGTCGATGCCGAAGGTGCTGAATTAACGGGCGCTGCCGAAGGCAACTTAATCATCAAAGACAGTTGGCCAGGTCAAATGCGTACCATTTGGGGAGACCATAAACGCTTTTTAGAAACTTACTTTAGTACCTATCCAGGCGCTTACTTCACTGGCGATGGTGCCCTGCGCGATGAAGACGGTCATTATTGGATCACAGGTCGTGTGGATGATGTCTTAAACGTCTCTGGTCATCGCCTAGGTACAGCAGAGATTGAAAGTGCGTTAGTATCGCATCCTGCGGTCGCTGAAGCGGCTATTGTCGGTATGCCCCATGAGCTTAAAGGTCAAGGCGTTGCCGCTTACGTCATTTTAAAATCGGGCGAAGAGCCAAGCGAGATGCTCAAAGGTGAAATCAACCGTCATGTCCGTGGTGAGATTGGTCCAATCGCCAACTTAGACTCGCTATATTTGGTCGAAGCCTTACCAAAAACGCGCTCCGGTAAAATCATGCGCCGTATTCTGCGTAAACTTGCCGCGCATGAATTTGAAGGTTTAGGCGATACTTCAACCTTGGCAGAACCAGAGGTGGTTGATAACCTCATCAATGTGGTTAAAGCTGATAAACAACCCGCTTAGTTGCTTACCAAAATTGAAAAAACGTCTGTAGTTACAGGCATTTTTTCATGGTTTTTTAATTGTTAGAGACCTTTGCACAAACCAGCGACTATCTCTCGACACCAATTTCAAACTCAACTAAAAACTGGAATTGGTGTTAAAAAAGCGAAAAAAGTCACCGAATTGGCATAAAAGCCTCCTAAATTGCAGTAAATTAACGTCTATTGGCTAGTTTTGCCAACCAACAGACACAATAATCCTAAGATAGTCCGTATTTTCGCTTCAAACCTAGGGCAGTTTTTAAATTATGCACAATGCTAGCAAGCAATGTACGGGTATGAAATTGCATTAAGCCAAGATGACGAGCCTTGCTCATCCCATAATTTAAAATGACCGAATACCCGTTCTACCGTATTTCTGGTTTGGCTCTTTTGGGTATTGGTACGTTTCTGTTGTTCGGTAAGTGGTGTATTACGCCATGCCCTATCATGGATATGATTGTTGATAGGCGGTTCATGCTCGGCAAGATAGTTGTCATGGGCTTGGCTTTTATACGCACTGTCGGCGTAAACGGCAGATTCATCACCTGTTAAAAGCGTGGTAAAACATTGTGAATCATGGACATTGGCTGGGGTAGTTTGAATCTTTTTGACAAAGCTGTCTTCATCACAATTAAGATGGATTTTAAAGCCGTAGGTGGTTTTTACTTTGCCTGTGCTGTCTTTTTTACTGACGTAGGCAGCTTCGTTATCTCGGGTATTGTCGGTATGTTTGCCTTTTTTAGCTCGTTTGTTTTTGGCTTCAACGATACTGGCATCAATGATGCTAACACTGCCTGCTTTGATGATGATATTTTGCTCGGCTAGTTGCTCATTGATTTGGTTGAATAAGGGTTTTATGAGTCCAAGTTCACCTAAGTGTTTGTGGTATCGCCAGATGGTGCTGTGGTCGGGTACGTTATCGGTAAGCGATAGACCAACAAAGCGACGAAATAGTAAATCTCTTGCCAGTTGTTTTTCCATGGCTGGGTCGGATAGGTTATAGAGTTTTTGTAGTAGTAAGATTTTAAACATGATGACAGGGTGAAAGGCACTTTCGCCACGATCACTGCTATGAACGTGGCGTAAGGTTTGCTCGATAGTTTGCCAGTTGATTAGGTTATGTAGTTCATCTAATTCTTTGATGGCTTTGTGAGCGTTAATGAGACTGTCTGCTAGGGAGAGTTGCCCTGTTTGTTTCCATGCCATATTGGTATCTTTCGCTATCTGGTTAATTTTACTTTATTATATCAATTTTACAAACTTTTGTTTATTTGTTCGTGCAAAGGTTTCTAATTTATCTCTCCTCAAATATTTTGGAAAACGCCATGCGATTAATGCAACCCTTCCATACGTTGACGAATCAAATTTTTGACTATGTCAATCTTCCTCATAGTTTGACTCATACCACCGATTTGAACCAAACCGATAATAAACTTGATGCGCTTATTACGCCATCTGGGGGTTGGGGTGCGTTGATAGCCGTGCAAGGTAATATGCGAAAGCAGCAGGCATTGACCCGTGCGCCAATCACATTATTAGACCTAAATCAGCCATTTGGCACTAAGTGCCCAAGTTGTGCATTTCCAAACGGCAAAAAAAAGCCCATTAATTTTTGTGAAAATGGGGCTAAAGCAACGGCATTTGAAACCACCAAAAAAACCGTGACGGCTGATTTTTTTGCCAAATATACCGTCACTGAACTGCTCGCGCAAAGTGATTATTTCTTGGAAAACCAAGGACGCTTGACTGAGCCTATGCAGTACAATGCGGCGACTGATAAGTACGAACCCATCGAATGGGAAGCTGCTTATCAGTTGATTGCCAGTCATCTCAATCGATTGGATGACCCGAATGAAGCTGTCTTTTATACCTCTGGTCGAGCCAGTAATGAAGCGTCGTTTTTGTATCAGTTATTTACCAAATGCTATGGCACGAACAATATGCCAGATTGCTCCAATATGTGCCATGAAGCAAGCAGTGTGGGGTTAAAAGATAGTATCGGCTTAGGTAAAGCAACCATCGTAATGGATGACTTTGAGCATTGTGACAGCGTGTGGAGTTTTGGGCATAATCCAGGTACCAATCACCCACGTATGCTAGAAACATTGGCAAATGTCGCTGAGCGTGGTGGCAAAATCATTGTGATTAATCCGCTTAAAGAGCGGGGACTTACCCGTTTTCAAGATCCAAAACGCCCAAGCCAAATGCTGACAAATGGTAGCACGCCACTTAGTCACTATTTTTTCCAGCTAAACATTGGCTCAGACTATGCGTTAATGACGGGCATACTCAAGCATTTAGATAATTGGGATCGCGAGGCACGGGATAACGGTAAAGCCGCTATTTTTGATCATGACTTTATTCAAGCCCAGACCGTAGGCTTTGATGAAATGATTGCAGGGGTAAGGGCGACCGATTGGCAAACCATTTATCATATTACAGGGTTAGACGCGCAGCAAATTGAGCAACTAGCCCAGCTTTATCGAGAGAGTAAACGTCCTATTTTAACATGGTGTATGGGCATCACCCAGCATCGTCATGGTACGGACAATGTGCATATATTGGCAAATTTAGCCTTAGTTATGGGGCATATTGGCAAGACAGGGACGGGACTTGCGCCGATTCGTGGGCATAGTAATGTTCAAGGTAACCGTACCATGGGTGTATGGGACAAGCCTTCAGATAAGCTACTTGATCAAATCGACAAAGTTTTTGGCATTAAGTCCCCTAGAGCGCATGGCTATAACGTTGTAGAGACCCTTGAAGCCATGCAACAAGGCAAGGTTAAAGTATTTATGAGCCTAGCGGGCAATTTTGCAGTGGCAACCCCCGATAAAGCACGTACAGAAGCGGGTATTCGCGGCTGTGAGTTAACGGTACAGATACAGACCAAGCTCAATCGTAGCCACTTGATTCATGGTAAAGAAGCCATTATTTTACCTTGTTTAGGACGAACAGAAATTGATAAGCAAGGCGACAATAACCAATACATTAGTATTGAAGATTCCATGTGTAATGTAGTGTTGTCACAAGGAGCGCGTCAGCCTGTTTCACATAAATTGCGCGCTGAAACTGAGATTATCGCAAGTATCGCTGCGGCTACACTTAGGCATAGCCCGATTCGTTGGGCTTGGTATGTAGAAGATTACGACCGAATTCGTAATGACATTGCTAAAGCCATTGAAGGCTTTGATAACTTTAACCAAAAAGTCTATACCAAACAAGGCTTTCATCTACCGCATCCTGCCAACCGTTATGAATGGCAGACCCAATCTGGTAAAGCCACCTTTTTCTTTACACCGTTAACCGAGATTTATGCAGATAAATTGACGGCTCAGCCCGATGATTTATTAACACTAACCAGTATCCGTTCTCATGACCAATTCAATACCACCATTTATGGGTTGGATGACCGCTATCGCAACGTTTTTGACACGCGGCAAGTAATTTTTATGAATGCTGATGATGCTGATAGATTGGATTTAAAAGCAGGTGATAAGGTGACTATCCAAAGTGAATACGGCGATGGTATTGAGCGAAAAGTCACAGGCTTTCAAGTCATTTTGTATGAAATCCCTAAAGGCAATCTAGCTATGTACTACCCTGAAGCCAATCCACTGATTGCGATGACAGATTTTGATAAAAAATCAGGCATGCCTGCCTTTAAAACCGTGTCGGTTAGGCTGAAAAAATGTGCTTAATAATCATAGGGTTGCTTAAAAAACCCTATGGATGATTGTTAAATGTAAAAGTATCATTGAATAAAAAAGTGATGATTGAAAAAACAGGCTGAAAAGTTGATAAAATAGTGACAAGTGATTTACACTAGCCATCAAATGCCCAGCCTGTTCTAGTCTATCAGGTTGCCCCAGCTTATCTAAACGCTTGTATTAAGCGGTTGTATAAAGAAAAATGGCGTAAAAAGCGGTAAAAAGCCCTATTGATCAATCAGTCGTAATTGAGTCTTTTGAATTTTGCCAACCGCGGTTTTGGGCAATTGTTCAATAAATGCATAATGACGTGGGCCTGCCTGTGGTGCCGCCTGTGTATTGAATAAAGGCAACATCATCCAGTGATTTATTTGGCGGTTGATAAGGTAAATTTTGAGCAGCTGTTAATACCTGACTTAAGCGTAACGGCTGATAGTTGTTGTCAATTTGGTAAGGTGCTACCAGTTTTTTGACATATTTGACGCCAAGATTGACAAACTTGCCTTTAACGCCTAGCAAATCACCCAACGTGATAATCACTACTCTTTTAACGGGCGTTTTATCGATGACTTTTTGTAAGGTATGGGCAAAATTTTCTTGTTAAATATTTTTAAAAATCCAATTCAAATTTTTAATTTTAATGATGATTTAATTAAACCCAATTGCTTACAATTTTGAGCTTAATCATGCGATAATTGGTTATGTTATAATGCCGACCAAAGGCATTTTTAATAAAACCAATATAATAAGGATAAACCGATGACTGATATGACTGCGGCCACAGCGCCATTAGATTTTACCAAACCTATCAAATCGCGTGCTGCGGTAGCTTTCGCTGCGGGACAACCATTACAAATCGTCGAAATCGACGTTGAGCCACCGCGTAAAGGTGAAGTACTCGTTAAAATCACCCATACGGGCGTTTGCCACACGGACGCATTCACCTTGAGTGGCGATGACCCTGAAGGGGTTTTTCCAGCGGTTTTGGGTCATGAAGGCGCAGGTATTGTGATGGCAGTCGGTGAAGGGGTAACCAGTGTACAACCTGGTGATCATGTCATTCCGCTATATACGGCTGAATGTGGTGAATGTTTATTTTGTAAAAGTGACAAAACCAACCTATGCGTAGCAGTGCGTGCCACCCAAGGTAAAGGCGTGATGCCTGATGGTACTACCCGTTTTAGCTATCAAGGTCAGCCAATTTATCACTATATGGGCTGTTCGACGTTTAGTGAATATACTGTCGTTGCTGACGTATCGCTTGCCAAAATCAATCCTGAAGCCAATCCTGAGCAAGTCTGTCTATTAGGTTGCGGCGTCACCACAGGACTAGGTGCGGTAAAAAATACCGCTAAAGTACAAGAAGGCGACAGCGTGGCGGTATTTGGGCTTGGTGGTATTGGGCTTGCTGTGATTCAAGGTGCCAAACTTGCCAAAGCAGGCCGCATTATTGCGGTTGATACCAATCCTGAAAAATTTGAGTTAGCCCGTGAGTTTGGCGCGACCGATTTTGTCAATCCAAAAGATTATGACCAACCCGTTCAACAAGTGATTGTTGAGATGACAGGTTGGGGCGTGGATCACAGTTTTGAATGTATCGGTAACGTCAATGTCATGCGCTCGGCACTTGAATGCGCGCATCGCGGTTGGGGTCAAAGCGTGATTATTGGTGTCGCGGCTGCAGGTCAAGAGATTTCCACTCGTCCGTTCCAACTCGTGACAGGTCGCCGCTGGTTAGGCTCTGCATTTGGTGGGGTGAAAGGTCGCTCACAACTGCCAGGTATGGTGGAGCAAGCCATGCACGGTGATATCCAACTGGCACCTTTTGTCACCCATACCATGGGTCTTGAAGATGTCAATACCGCATTTGATTTGATGCATAAAGGTGAGTCCATTCGTTCAGTGTTGCATTACTAAACCATTACCAAACTTGGCATTATAAAGAATGGGAAATTCACCATGAAAAAAATTGAATCTCATAAATTGCACGGTGGAGACCTACAAGTGTGGCAGCATACCAGTGCTACCACACACACGGAGATGAAATTTGCCATCTATTTGCCACCCAAAGCCATCGCCCATGAAGCCACTGAAACCACAGGTCAAAAATGTGCGGTGCTGTATTGGCTATCAGGGCTGACTTGTACTGAGCAAAACTTTATTCAAAAATCTGGGTTTGCTGAGTATGCCAGTCGTCACAACGTGATTGTGGTAGCACCCGATACCAGTCCTAGGGGTGTCGATACGAGCGGTAATGATGTGCCTGACGACAGCGCTTATGACTTGGGGCAAGGGGCAGGCTTTTATGTCAATGCGACCCAAGCGCCTTGGGCAACGCATTTTCAGATGTATGATTATATCGTCGATGAATTGCCTAATCTAATCGAACAGCACTTCCCTGCTAGTGACCAGCGCAGTATTTTTGGTCATAGTATGGGTGGACATGGCGCGCTGATGATTGCCCTGCGTAATCCCCAGCGCTATGCCAGCGTATCGGCTTTTTCCCCCATCGTCGCACCGTCACAAGTGCCTTGGGGACAAAAAGCCTTTAGCGCTTACTTAGGCGATGACCAAAGCACTTGGGCAAATTACGATAGCTTAGCGTGGATAAAACAGTCTGCGCATAGCAAAAAATTACCACTATTGATTGACCAAGGTAGCGGGGATGAGTTTTTGGCTGAGCAGCTCAAACCTGAGCTCTTTGCGCAAGCTGCCAAAGATGCCAATTATCCGATGACGCTGCGTATGCAGGACGGTTATGACCATAGCTACTATTTTATCAGTAGTTTTATCGCTGACCATTTTGCGCATCACGCCGCTGCCCTCCAAGCTTAATCACACAATTTTAATCACACAATCACTTGTCAGCGCACACGGCTGACAAGTGATTGACCATTTTGCCATCGCATTACCCCCTCCAGCATTTAAAATAACAACAAATTTGCGATGATCATTTTGTCCGCGATCCTATCTGATAAGGAAAATTGTCATGGTTGACAAGCGCACTGATATCACGGTAACCCCCACCCATAAAGAGCCCTATTTGCAAGGCGTTGTGTTTCGCTACAGCGTATTTGTCATTGCCTTTGCTATCCTTGCGCTGGGGATTGTGCTACTCAAATGGTGGTTGATAGTGATTGGTCTAGTGGGCTTTGTGGTGGGCATTTATGATTTGATACAAGTACACCATGCTGTATTGCGTAACTATCCACTTTCGGGACATATTCGTTATCTATTGGAAGAATTCCGACCTGAACTGCGCCAGTATTTGATTGAAGATGACCAAGCCGCCGTGCCGTTTTCGCGCCAGCAACGTGCGCTTGCCTATCAACGTGCCAAAAACGTCAGTGATACCAATGCCTTTGGTACGTTAGAAAATTTATACCAATCTGGCAAAGAATGGTTTTTACAATCCACCCTTAGCTATCCCCTCAAAGAAACCAATTTTCGTATTCTGGTGGGCGGTGAACGATGTCTACAGCCCTACTCGATGTCGGTGTTTAATATCTCTGCCATGAGTTTTGGCAGCCTGTCAGCCGCGGCAATTGAAGCGCTCAATCAAGGCGCAAAACTCGGTGGATTTGCTCATGATACCGGTGAAGGTGCGATTAGTCCGTACCATAAAAAACACGGCGGTGATTTGATTTGGGAGCTGGGTACTGGGTATTTTGGATGCCGTAATCACGATGGCACATTTAGCGCCGAAAAATTTGCTGAACGCTCGCGCATTGAGCAAGTCAAAATGATTGAAATCAAGCTGTCGCAAGGGGCAAAACCTGGTAAAGGCGGGGTGTTGCCCAAAGAAAAAATCACCCCCGAAATTGCCGAAACCCGTGATGTGCCGATGGATGCAGACTGCGTTTCCCCAGCGAGCCACTCAGCCTTTACTACCCCGCGTGAGATGGTGCAGTTTTGGCAACAGCTGCGTGAATTGTCAGGGGGCAAGCCGGTTGGTTTTAAGCTGTGTGTCGGACAGCCTTGGCAGTTTATGGCGATTGTCAAAGCCATGATTGAAGCAGATAATTACCCTGATTTTATCGTGGTTGATGGTGCAGAAGGCGGTACGGGGGCTGCGCCTGTTGAGTTTATGGATAATGTTGGCATGCCGCTACTCGATGGTTTTTTGCTTGTGCACAACACGCTGGTGGGTGCGGGGGTGCGTGACAAAATCAAAATCGGTGTCAGTGGTAAAATCATCTCTGCCTTTGATATCGCTCGCATGCTAGCGCTGGGTGCAGATTGGTGTAACTCCGCGCGTGGCTTTATGTTTGCGGTGGGCTGTATCCAATCGCGCGCATGCCACACCAACAAATGCCCAACTGGGGTTGCCACCCAAGACCCCTATCGTCAGCGGGCATTACATATTCCTGATAAGGCACAGCGGGTCTATAATTTTCATAAAAACACCCTTAAATCATTGGCAGCGATTGTCGGTGCGGTGGGTTTACACCACCCAAAAGATTTACAAGCGTATCATATCGCCAGACGCCTGGAAAATGGGCAGATTAAGCTATTATCCAAGTTTTATTATTTTACGGAACCTGGCGTTTTACTGAATCTGTCGGCGCGCTCAGATGTTTTTAACCAAATGTGGGTCATGGCAAATCCTGATAGCTTTTTGGCAAATAACGAGGCGTTAATTGCTTACAATCACGATGTTCGTCACGCCCATGAGCACAACGAAAAGCGCTTTAATGAAGGCAATTATCCTGAACGTATCGACAGCTTCGATGAAACCGCAAATAGCTATTATACCTACGATGATGATCCTTCTTAATACTTTGTCCACAAAAAAACCGCTAACGATTAGCGGTTTTTTTGTATCAGCTTAGCTTATTCGACCGTGACGCTTTTGGCCAAATTACGGGGTTTATCAACATCTGTACCTTTGGCAAGCGCAACATGGTAAGACAACAATTGTACAGGAATGGTGTGTACAATGGGCGATAACACACCAATATGACGTGGGGTGCGAATCACGTGTACGCCTTCACTATCGGAAAAATCACTGTCAAGATCGGTAAAGACAAACAACTCACCGCCACGCGCCGAGACTTCTTGCATATTGGCTTTGACTTTATCAAGTAGGCTATCATTTGGCGCTATTACCACCACAGGCATGTTTTCATCAACCAATGCCAGTGGACCGTGTTTTAACTCGCCAGCGGGATAGGCTTCTGCATGAATATAGGTGATTTCTTTGAGCTTTAATGCGCCTTCTAAGGCAATCGGGTAATGAATACCACGTCCCAAAAACAGCGCGCTTGGCTTATCAGCAAATTTGCTTGACCAGCTGCTGATCTGTGGCTCAAGATTGAGCGCATATTGAATATCATTGGGCAAGCTACGCAGCGCATTGGTGTATTCGACCAGTTTAGTGTCATCCACATAGCCACGCACACGACCGAGTGTCACCGCCAAACCAAATAAAGCCACTAACTGAGTGGTAAAGGCTTTGGTTGATGCGACCCCAATCTCCGCACCGGCTCGGGTATAGACTACTAGCTCACTGGCACGAGGCAAGGCAGATTCCATCACGTTACAGATGGATAGACTATGTTTGTGACCCAAGGCTTGTGCGTATTTTAGCGCCTCCATGGTATCTAGCGTTTCCCCTGATTGCGAGATGGTGATAATCAATTGTTTTGGATTGGCAATCACCTCACGATAACGGTATTCACTGGCGATTTCGACATCGGTGGCAATTTTGGCAATACTTTCCAACCAATATTTGGCGGTCGATGCAGCATAATACGACGTGCCACAGGCAAGAATCTTAATACTGTCGATATCATTGAAAACGGCTTCAGCATTTTCACCAAAGTTATTGGCGATAAACCCGGCATCCAAAAAGATTTCGGCGGTATCTGACACCGCTTTTGGCTGCTCATAGATTTCTTTTTGCATAAAGTGGCTATAAGCCCCTAGTTCAAGAGATGCTAAGGACACTTGCGAAGTGGTGGCTTTGCGGGTCGCTGAATTGCCTTGTTTGTCAATCATTTGTGCCACACCATCTGCCGTCAACTGCGCAATATCGCCATCTTCAAAATACATGATTTGACGGGTAAAGGCGACAACTGCTGAGACATCCGATGCGATAAAGGTTTCATGTTCACCTAAGCCAATGAGTAACGGGCAGCCCATACGCGCCACCACCATGTTTTGTGGCCTATCATTGGCAATCACCGCAATCGCATAAGCACCATGAAATTGTTGGGTCGCCGCTTGTACCGCTTTGAATAAATCACCGCCGTTTTGTACGTAGTGCTGGTGCACCGCATGGGCGATGACCTCGGTGTCGGTTTGTGACTCAAAATGATAGCCATTTTGCTGAAGGCGAGCGCGCTCAGCTTCAAAGTTTTCGATGATGCCGTTATGTACCACCGAAATCAAATCACCCGAGATATGCGGATGCGCGTTTGGCTCAGTGACACCACCGTGGGTCGCCCAGCGTGTGTGACCGATGCCGGTGTGACCATACACGCCACGCTCTTTGGCAGCGGCTTCCATCAAGGCAACACGCCCCACTCGGCGCACGCGTTTAAGTCCTTCATCGGTTTGCACCGCAATACCCGATGAGTCATAACCCCGATATTCTAGGCGTTTTAAGCCATCGGTCAAAAAATCTACCACATTGTCTTGCGCACGAATGGCGCCAACGATACCGCACATAACTGTTCCTTAGTATCCAGTTTTTGGTGTGAGCAATCAAATTTGACTGCTGTGAAAAACAATCCCCCCGTTTACACAGTCGTTAGATTGTTTTATTGTTGCTTAACCAAACGGCTTTATCGTATAAAGCAAGTTTATCTTATTAAGCAAGAATCTGTTAAATTTAGGCAAAAGTTCAAATATCAAGATGTTTTTTCAGGACGTTGCCAACCCTCAATCGTAACTTGTTTGCCACGGGCTATAGACAGTTTTTCGGCAGGGCAGGCTTTACTGATGGCACTGCCTGCGCCAATGGTGGCACGGTCACCAATGGTCACAGGGGCAATCAGCACCGCATTTGAGCCAATTCTGACCTCATCACCGATTTCGGTTTTAAACTTATTGACACCATCATAATTGGCAGTGATAGTGCCTGCACCGATATTGGTCTTTTGTCCAATGGTGGCATCGCCCAAATACGCCAAATGATTAGCTTTGGCGCCGCTTGCCATTTGGGTGTTTTTAAGCTCCACAAAGTTACCGATATGCACCTCTTTGTCAGTGACCGCATTGGGGCGCAGACGGGCAAATGGTCCAATTTGGTTGTCTGCGCCCACCACCGCATTGTCAAATAGACTGTAAGGTTGCACCACCGTGCCACTGGCGATTTTGCTGTTTTTGATGATACAACCTGCACCGATTTTGACGTTATCACCTAGCTCACAGTCACCTTCAATGATGACATTAATATCAATTTGCACATCTGTACCAACTTTGAGCGAACCGCGTAAATCAAAACGGCTTGGGTCAATCAAATGTACCCCTTGTTTCATCAATGCTTCGGCTTGATGCATTTGCCAAGTACGCTCTAGATTTGCCAACTGCAGACGGTCATTCACGCCTTCGATTTCAAACTGATGGGTCGGCGATACGGTGGCGATTTCGATGCCATCATCCACCGCCATTTTGACGATATCGGTCAGGTAATATTCGCCTTGGGCATTGTTATTGGTCAAGTTATTGAGGTACTTGTGCAAAATATCATTAGCGACACAGTACACACCGCTATTGATTTCAGTGATTTGTCTTTGCTCATCGTTGGCATCTTTTTCTTCAACAATGGCGATTACTTGGTTGTTGTCACGCACAATACGCCCCAAACCAAACGGGTTGGCTAAGTTTAGGGTTAGCATGGCAAAACGGCTGTCTGTATTTGCCAATTTCTCTAAGGTATCGACGCCAATGAGTGGCACATCCCCTGATAAAATCAAGCTTTTCCCATCCGTAGGCAACACCGGCAAAGTCATTTGCACCGCGTGACCCGTGCCCAATTGCTCAGCTTGCTCGACCCAATCAATTTGTTCATCGGCAAAGGCATCTTTGACTTGTTGACCTTCAAAACCATAGATAATGATATTTTTTTGGCTACCCAATTGTTTGGCAGTGGCGAGTACGTGATGTAGCAAAGGCTTGCCTGCTAGGGGTTGTAGGACTTTTGGCTTGCTTGATTTCATGCGAGTGCCTTTGCCTGCTGCCATGATGATGGTGGTTAAGTTGGTCATGGGAATTCCTTATTTTTTTTTAAATTAATTTTAATGATACAACAGGTTAAACATAAGTAACGAGCACACTGACAAAGGCTATTAGCACAACCCCTGCCATCAGCCCCGCCAAAATGTCATCAATCAAAATACCAAAACCGCCGCTCACATTTTTATCCACCCATTTAATCGGAAAAGGTTTTAGAATATCAAAAAAACGAAACGCGACAAATGCAGCAAAATATAATAACAGTAAACTTAACTGATGACCTTGCAATAAAGCATCATCGTAGAAATGCAGCCATAAAATTGGCAAGAGTGACACCCACATGCCGACCCATTCATCCCATACGATATGCGGGTCATCGTGTACACCCATCAAATCAGACGTTTTACCGCAGATATAACTACCGACTAGAGCGCCCACCACTGTAACCGCCAAAAACCCCCAAAACCCCAGCCATAACATCGGAATGGCAACCACCAGTCCACCCACCGTGCCCCACGTCCCAGCAGCGCGCTTTGGCAATCCTGAGCCTAAGCCGATACCGAGCCAATAAATCAGCTTTTCCCAAACGCTCGCGGTAGGCGGACAAGGCGGGCAAACATTGGCTTTACGGACGTCGGGTTTATGCAGTTGAGTCATAAGAAGTTCTTTGGCTAAAAATGCTGATAGCCAGTGATAGAAAATTCAATGGGTTGGTTATTATAAGTCAGCCTCAAGCCGTTTTCTGTGACAATTTTGCCAATGCCAAAAATTTTATCCGAAAACTGTTGATTAAATTTGACAAAATTTTGCTCACTCATAGTAAAACATAGCTGATAATCATCACCGCCGTTGAGCTGATGTTGCCACTTATCAGCATTTGCCAAGGCTTGTAATCGTGGGTGCGTTGGAATACTGGCTAAATCGACCACCGCACCCACCTTCGATGCGGTCAGGATATGACCCAAATCCTGCCCTAGCCCGTCTGAAATATCAATCATGCTATGGGCAAACCCACGTAATTTTTGCCCTAGCTCAACTTGCGGAACAGGTAAATCGAGTGCCGGCTGTAAAGCGATTGGTTGTAAAGCGATATTGTGCTGCTCAGATTTTTCAGCGTTTAAAATCTGCTGTAAGGCAAAACTTGCTGAGCCAATCTTACCGCTCACACAGATGATATCATCGACTTTCGCGCCCTCTCTGGTAATAGCTTGCCCATTTGGCACAAAGCCCAGTGCAGTAACAGAGAGGGTTAAAGTGTTAGATTGGGTGGTATCGCCACCGATAAGCTCGACATCAAATCGGTTGCAAATGTCCGCGATGCCTTGGGTGAATGGTTTGAGCCAGTCATCATGGGCAAGCTTAGCAGGCAAGCTAATACCCAGCAATATCGCATAGGGTGTCGCCCCCATCGCTGCCAAATCGGATAAATTGACCGCGACCGATTTATAGCCGATGGCATAAGCGGATGTTGATAAGGGAAAATGCCGACCTGCAACCAGCGTGTCAATACAGCTCACCAGTTCGCAATCGCTTGGCATACTGCTTATCGCGCAATCATCCCCGATACCCACTTGGGTCAAAGGATTGTTGCGTGTACAGTGTTGAAAATGTTGATAAATCAAAGAAAATTCGGACATCTTAGCCATCCGTATCAAGCATAAAAGGGCGTAGCGAGTACGCCCTTTACGGTATTATTTTTCTTCTTCAGTGGTCGCTTCAGATGGCGGCTGCGACGCATCCTCTGTTTTGGCTTTTTTGGCATCTGCTTCTACTTCAGGCATACGCGCGTCTTTGGCGATTTTATCCATCACCACATGAATCATTTTATAGCCATCTGATGAGCCAAAATGGGTATTGAGCTGAATCGCTTCATCAATCACTACTTTGTAAGGCACTTCCAAGTGCTGCTTCATCTCATACGCACCGACAAGCAATACCGCTTGTTCAACTTTATCTAGACGTGTCCAAGGGCGATCAAGTAGGCTGTCGATATAGGCGATTAAGTCATCGCTTTGCTCAATGATTTTGCTTAGTAGCTCGTGATAATAGCCCAAATGCACCGTGTGCATGGCATTCTCACTGCGGGTATGCGCTTCGATTTCGTGCGATGGGTTGCCTGTCAACAGCCATTCATATAACCCTTGCACCACAAAACGGCGTGCTTTACGAATCGCGGTCAGGCTGGTTTTATAATTGACGGCGTTGTCTTGACTCGCCTGCTCTGGTGTGGTGTGGGTTGAATTGTCAGTCATATCGCTACCTTATTCACCAGCCATTTGTGCGTCAATTTGACCCAACACGTTAATCATCTCAAGCGCGACCATGGCTGCTTCTGAGCCTTTGTTACCTGCTTTGGTGCCAGAGCGCTCAATGGCTTGTTCGATGCTGTCTGTGGTCAAAATCGCATTAATAACAGGCACGTCATAATCCAAGCCAATCGCGCCCAAACCTTTGGCAGATTCACCAGCGACAAAATCAAAGTGTGGCGTGCTACCACGAATCACCGCGCCTAAGCCGATGATAGCGTCAAATTTATCGGTTTGTGCCATACGGGCAACCGCCAGTGGAATTTCCCAAGCACCCGGTACACGCACGACAGTAATATTGCTACCTGCGATACCATGACGCAGTAAGGTATCAATCGCGCCGCTGACCAAACTTTCTACCACAAAGCTGTTAAAACGTCCTACCACCATACCGATTTTGGCGTGGGCATTGGTGTGTAGTTCACCGCTGATATGCTGTACTTGGGCGAGTTCGTTTTGAAGATTTGCCATGATGATTACCTTTAAATTGTAAAAATTAGAATCTGATTTTGCTAGGTATGATACCATTTTTGTTAGGTTTATTCATGTTATTTAGCATGACCCTAGGTTACTCGCACTAAAATAAAAAATCCGCCACAGCGACGGACTTTTATACAAAACAATTAAGCTTATTGGGTTAAAAAGCTTGGCAATGCTTTATGACGTTTTTCCAATTCTTTGGCTTTTTTCTTACTGACACCGCCCAACACCTCAATGGCATGACGTAGGCGCTGCAATGTCATATCCGCCCCAATCAAATACATCGAATTCATCACAGGCGTGCTTGACTTGCTACCTGCGATGGCAATAAAAAATGGCGACATAAAATCACGCAATTTAATGCCCATCTCGCCTGCCAAGCCAGACAATACCGCTTGGATATGCTCCTCCGTCCACACAGGCAGGGTTTCTAACTGCCATTGCGCAAGTTGTAGAATCTCCACGGTTTGCTCAGTGGATAACACTTTATGCTCAAAATCTGCCTCACTAATGGTTGGCAAGTTTTGGAAATAAAAGCCCGACCAATTCACCGCATCTGACAACAAGTTAATGCGTGGCTGAATGGCTTTGGCAATCGCGGTGAGTTTCTCGCTGTCATTTGCCCAATCGAGAATTTTGGTTTTTAAGGCTTCGGGTGACAGTGAACGCAACCATTCGCCGTTGAGCCAAGTGAGTTTTTCCACGTCAAAAATCGGACCGCCCAATGATACCCGTTTGATGTCAAAACTGGCAATCATTTCATCCAAGGTGAATTTTTCGGCTTCATTTGGCATGGAGTAGCCCATCCGTCCCAAGTAGTTGAGCAAGGCTTCTGGCAACACACCTGCATCACGGTAATAGGTGATAGATGTTGGGTTTTTGCGTTTGGATAGTTTGGATTTGTCGGGGTTTCTGAGCAGTGGCATATGACAGAGTACTGGCATATCCCAACCAAAATATTTATATAACAGTTGATGTTTTGGGGCAGAGTTAATCCACTCTTCGCCACGGATGACGTGGGTAATCTGCATCAAATGGTCATCGACCACGTTTGCCAAATGGTAGGTTGGTAGACCGTCGGTTTTGAGTAGCACTTGCATATCCACTTGTGACCAAGGAATCTCGACCTCGCCACGTAGCATATCGTCAAATTTACATACACCCTCGTCTGGCACACGCATGCGAATGACAAATGGTTTGCCTGCGGCGGCGAGCTTGTCCGATTGTTCACGGGAAAGGTTCGCATAGCGACCGTCATATTTTGGGGTTTCACCCCGCGCCATTTGTTCGGCTCGCATTTGATCTAACTCTTCGGCTGTGGCAAAACAGCGGAACGCATGACCTTTGTCCAACAGTTCTTCGGCGTATTGTTTGTAGATGTCTTTGCGTTCGCTTTGGCGATACGGTGCATGTGGACCGCCGACGTCTGGACCTTCTGCCCAGTCAAGACCGACCCAGCGCAGGGCGTCCAAAATCATTTTTTCAGATTGCGCGGTGGAGCGCGTTTGGTCGGTGTCTTCAATGCGTAGGATAAAGTCGCCGCCATGCGCTTTGGCAAAGGCAAGGTTAAATAGTGCGATATAGGCGGTGCCAACGTGGGGAAAGCCTGTGGGGCTTGGGGCAATACGGGTGCGGACTTTTGACATGGATTTCTCAATTTTACAAAAATTTCAAATTAGCGGCTATTATAGCCGACTATCGAATTTTTATAAATTGAATCCTAGCGATGATAAGTGGCTGATAAAATCTAAATTTGGAAGGCAACGCTAAATGCTAGATTGACTTTGGCAGTTAGCGTTATTTTTGAAGACTAATTCAATTATTGATCCTTGCGATGGCGAATAATTTCAATCACCATAGGCACGACCGAAAACACAATAATGGCAATCATAATCCACGAAAAATGTTCTTTGACAAAGGGTAATTGACCAAAAAAATAGCCTAGCGTGGTAAAAGATACGACCCATAATACCGCGCCAACGATGTTATAGCGAGCAAACTGGGCATAATTCATGTTACCCATCCCGCCTACAAACGGCGCGAAAGTGCGTACAATGGGAATAAAACGGGCAATAATAATGGTGCGTCCGCCGTATTTTTCATAATAATCGTGGGTTTTTTGCAAATAGCTTTGCTTAAAAATCTTGGAATTGGGATTAGAAAATAACTTTTGCCCAAAGTGTTTGCCAATCTCAAAATTGACAAAATCGCCCAATATTGCCGCCACAATCAATAAACCAATCAGCACAAAGATATTCATATCGCCCACTGCGGCAATGGTGCCTGCGGCAAATAACATCGAATCCCCGGGCAAAAATGGCAACACCACCAGACCCGTCTCACAAAACACAATGGCAAACAAAATCGCATAAATCCAATTGCCATAATTTTTGACCAATTCTTGTAAATGGTCACCGATATGCAAAATAAAATCAACCAACCACATGGGCTATCCTTATAAGTTTAGACAAAACAACAAAATATAACTAATCTACAGTCGTTATATGAAGGCAACATTAAGCAGGCATCATTATAACAAGAATGGGTAAAAATTTTGTGTTTTTAGGCAAAAATCATCTTGACAGCAAAATCAGTTTTCAATAAAATACGCGCACTCTTAGGCAAAGCAGTCTAAATAATTCCCAAAAATGGGGCTATAGCTCAGTTGGTAGAGCACTTGCATGGCATGCAAGGGGTCAGCGGTTCGACTCCGCTTAGCTCCACCACTATTAAGTCTGCTTAGAGCACCTCGTGCGATTGCGTCCCCATCGTCTAGAGGCCTAGGACATCGCCCTTTCACGGCGGTAACCGGGGTTCGAATCCCCGTGGGGACGCCACTTATTTTAAAAAAGCCATTGTCTAACGGACGATGGCTTTTTTGTTTTTGCTATCTGTCTATAGTCGGCGTTTTTGGTGTGTAGTGTTGCCTTGCCACATCCTAGGTTAAATAAGTTACAGTGTTTTGCTTTTTCCCATGCCCCACCCCACAAAATCAATTTTCCTTGCGCTCAGTTAACGCTTTGTCATCAAAATTAGCATATAATTGAGCGCGCAATTGCGTATGGGATAAATAATTTTTGGCTATCTGCTTTAAGCTACTTGATTCTAGCTACTTGATTTTAGCCACTAAATTTTACCACTTGAGTTTTGACTCGCTGATTTTAAGCTATTGGGAAACTGGGCGAAGACTATGGCAAATTTTAACACCCACATAAGCGTGGCTTTTGTTGCCAGTGGCATCACTGGCTTGGTGATTTATAAAGCAGGGATGCTGACCGCGCCTGAATATTTGATGTGTGTGGTGGCTGGTACCATTGGTGGCTTGCTGCCCGATATTGATTTGGACCACTCAGTACCCGCGACCGTAGGATTTAATGTCGTATCACTGTTGAGCGCATTTTTTATTGTTATCTTGTGTGTCGGGCAGTTTTCGTTGGTTGCATTGGCAGGATTGTGGTTAGCATCTTATTTGCTGATGCGCTACGGGGTGTTTAATTTATATAGCAAATTGACGGTGCATCGCGGTATTGTGCACTCGATTCCCTATTTGGGGATTATAGCGATGACCCTCGTGTACGCCAGCTTTTATGGGTTTAAGCAAGGCGCTGTTATCAGTTGGTTTTTGGGGCTGTTTTTGATGTTTGGCACCATTGTTCATCTGCTGTTAGATGAGATGTTTAGCGTCAACCTGTTAGGGCTGAGTGTCAAAAAATCTTTTGGTACCGCGTTTAAAGTGTTTAAATTCGATCAAATAGGCTGGTATTTGGGCTTATATGCCGTGCTGGCTGCCATGATTGTGTTTGCCCCGCCGTTTAAAGTATTTTGGCAGACGCTACAAGACCCGATTAGTTGGCTTATTTTAAAGAAAAATATCTTGCCTACCGCCATGAACCTACCGAACATTCATTAACATGATACATACGTCACCTTGCCCATGTGGCTCTACACTGTCTTATGCTGATTGCTGTGCACCCCTGCATGTGGGGCAAAAATTCGCCGATACGGCAGCACAGCTTATGCGCTCACGCTACTGTGCGTTTGTGCTTCAACATGTCGAGTATATCGTTGCCACCACTGCGCCTTTTCAGCAAGCATTACTGGATAAAAAAAGCATCGCTGATTGGTCACTGCAAACTGACTGGGCAGGGTTAGCAGTTATCAAACACACGCCGAAAATTGGCAAACGCCATGCTCAAGTTGAGTTTAAAGCCTACTTTCACTTGCCTAATACATCGGTTGGGCATTCAGCGGCTTTAGACAGCAAAGGCATCCATCATGAGCTATCAACTTTTGTGAATATTCCCACCCATGGGACCAGCCGTTGGTATTTTTTGGATCCGACAGTGGTCATGCTTGTCACCCAAAAGCAGCCTTGCCCCTGCGGCAGTGGTGAGAAATACAAACACTGCTGTGGACAGTTTTTGGCTTAATCGCTGCGCTATTGATAACAAAAACTTTAACAACCGCTCTACAATTTTTTTGTTTTTTAAAAGGGCTTTTTTGCTAGACTAATTTTATTTGCGATTTTGCGATAAAGGCAACGATATTAAAGGAGAGTCCCATGCCAGCGCTACGCCAAGATATTGATCCAGATGGTTTATTAGAATACTCTGTGGTCTACACCGACCGCTCGCTCAATCACATGTCCAAAAAATTCCAAACCGTGATGAATGATTTGTCCACAAGTTTGAAAAACGTGTACAACGCCGATGCGGTGGCAATCGTGCCGGGTACAGGGACTTACGGTATGGAAGCGGTTGCGCGCCAGCTTGCCACTGCCCAAACAGTGCTCATCATCCGTAACGGTTTTTTTAGTTTTCGCTGGACGCAAATCCTTGAAAAAGGTCGTATCACGGATGACGTGACTGTCCTGACCGCACACATCGGTGACAGCAACCAACAACAGCAGTTTGAGCCAGTGGCAATCGAGACGGCTGTCGCTGAGATTCAATCCAAAAAACCTGCGGTAGTATTTGCCCCCCATGTCGAAACCGCGGCAGGCTTGATGCTGCCTGATGACTATATCAAACAACTTGCCGATGCGGTACATAATGTCGGTGGTTTACTGGTCATTGACTGTATCGCGTCAGGCTGCGTGTGGCTTGATATGAAAGCGTTGGGCATTGATGTGCTCATCTCTGCGCCACAAAAAGGCTGGTCAAGCACGCCATGTGCAGGACTAGTGATGATGAATGAACAAGCCGTTGCCAAAGTGGAAGCCACCGAATCGACCAGTTTTGGGCTGGATCTCAAACAGTGGCTCACTATCATGCGGGCTTATGAAAATGGCGGTCATGCGTATCATGCGACGATGCCAACCGATGGGCTGACCAAATTCCGCGATACCGTCAAAGAAGCCGAAGCGATTGGACTTGATAAACTCAAAAGCGCCCAATTTGAATTGGGTCAAAAAGTACTCACTGTCCTCAATCAACACGATATTATCAGCGTCGCAGCTGAAGGCTACCAAGCACCCGGCGTGATTGTGGTCTACACTGAGCGTGATGATATGCACAAAGGTACAGCATTTGCAGCCCAAGGCTTACAAATTGCAGGCGGCGTGCCACTGAAAGTTGGCGAACCCGACAGCTTTAAAACATTCCGTTTGGGGCTATTTGGGTTAGATAAATTAACAGATGTCGACGGCACAGTCAGCCGTTTTAAGCAAGCGCTTGAGAAAGTATTAGCTTAATTATCAGCGTATGCATTAGCGCATTGATTAGCAGAACAACAGTTTATTTTAAAAACTCTGTAAATTTAAAGGCTCTGGGAAACAGGGCTTTTTTTATCCCTTAACACTCACTCATACAGCCTTTTTGCCGTGCGAAAGGTATTGCAATGGGCTTCAACCACATCGTCGATGTTTTCTGAGTAACCGCCACCCATCACCACCGCCACTGGAATCCCATGGGCTTTGGCTTGGCTAAATACAAACGCATCACGCTTGGCGCAGCCGTCACGGGTGAGCGCAAGTTTACCGAGCTTATCAGTGGCGAGCACATCCACAGCGGACTGGTAAAACAGCATATCGGGTTTCACTTTTGCAATAAGCGCTGGCAGCGTCTCCATTAATAGTGCTAAATACGCCTCATCGCCTGTCTCGTTTGGCAAATCAATATCCAAATCGGATGCTTGCTTGCGAAACGGATAGTTTTTTGCGCCATGCATGCTAAAGGTAAATACCCGAGGTTCATTTGCCATCAAATGCGCTGTACCGTTGCCTTGATGCACATCCAAATCCACGGTCAGAATTTGGGTCGCCTGTCCACGTGCCAACAATAAATTACTCGCCACCGCCACATCGTTAAACACGCAGAACCCTTCGCCATGATCGGCAAACGCATGGTGGGTCCCGCCTGCGATATTGAGCGCGACACCGAATTGTTTGGCGAATAACGCACATTCATAAGTGCCGTGGGCAATCACACGTTCCCGCTCAACGAGCCTTGGCGTCATCTCAAAGCCGATGGCGCGCGCGTCCTTGGCGGGCAATGTTTGCTGTTTTAGGTGCTGCCAGTACCTTTGTGTATGTGTGGTGAGAATTTCGTCTTCGCTCAATCGCTGCGGGGCAAAAAAATTGGCTTGGGTGAATGTACCCTCCGCCAATAACCGCTCTGCAATCATCGGATATTTTTGCATAGGGAAACGGTGACGTTCGGGAACGTCATATTTAAAAATATCGGAATAAGCAACTTTGAGCATGGCTTTCTCAATCAAACTATAAAAAAGTAAATGCTTAGTTTATCGTTTAAATAACCATTTCATAACAACAATTTTTAAGAGATTTGCTAAACTATTTTTACAAGACAAATGTATAGCAAAATTCATCAAAAGGACTGGTCATGTCGTTATATATTGGTGTTAATAAATTGGCTGAAATGAAGCAACTCGAGGAAGAAGGCTTTGCCCATTATCAGCAAGTGTTTAGCCATCTTAATCAAGTGCTAAAGGACAAGGGTTTACCCACTTATCGAGAGCCAGACGAGCCTATCGCCGAGAAAAGCCGAGCACCGCTTAAAAGCTTTCCGTATCTTTGGCTGCATTATCTACGTTGGGTTGAAGTGCAAATCTCTCATAATCCACAAACTCGCCTGACGCCTATCAATGATGACGAATTGCGTGCCAATCTGCAAGATGTTGATTATGTGGACTTTATGGATGACCCACTGATTAATCACGCCGATAATGAAGGCTATTATCTGCCTGTGGACTTTGACGAAGTGCTGTATGATAAAGCACAAAATCAAGATATCGGCTCAAGCCAACAACTCATGGCAGTGCTACAAGATATAGCTAGCTATCTTGGGATTCAGCTCGTTGATGGGCAGTTATCAGACCCAGAAATGACTCGTCTAAGCCAAATCATCGACTCACAGCAAGACTTTTACCGTGAAATTGCGGTTTGGGTAGCATTATTTGAAGCCAGTCGGTTAAGTATCAAATACCAAACGGCGATTGTGTTTGATTAATTTGACTTATACCTTGAGTCTAGCAAAAAATGGCAGATTACAGCGTCGCCCCCACTTTGCGGGCGATGGCAATGCCTTCTTCAATGGTTAAGCGGGTCGGATTATCAGGGGTATCTTTAAATAAAATATCGCCATCCCGAAACATCAAACATTCATCCACATACAGCTGTTGCCAGTGTTCGTTGTAAGTCAAAGGAATGGTAGTAATCAAGGTCACTTTATCGGTCTGCGAGGTCACCTCGCTAAAATCAATCGCCAGCTCACTGTCAGCAAGTTTCGCCTCACCAAATGGCGCTTTACGGGTGATAAAAAATAGCAAGCTCCCTGCATATGCTAGCTGCCAATCGCCATTGCTAATGAGACAATTAAACAAGCCCAACGCCGATAACTCACGACAAATCGTGGTCAAAAACTGGAATAACACCTCGTCACTGGGCGGCTCACTAAACTGTGATTTGAGTCGATTGAGCAGATAACAAAATGCCATCTCCGAATCGGTTGTACCTACGGGCTGATAGTGGCTGGGCACAGGGCTGAGCTGGTCAATAAAATCCATCTGCAACTGCCCATTATGCGCAAATGCCCATTCCTCGCCCCATACTTCACGGACAAATGGGTGGGTATTAGCCAAGCAATTTGTGCCTTGCGTGGCTTTGCGAATATGGCAAATCACATTCATCGCCTTGATCGGATAACTATTGACTAAATCCGCCACCGGTGAGCAATAACTTGGCTTGTCATCGTGAAATTGACGCAGCCCTGCTTTACGATTACCCTGCGATGGGTCGGGATTTTTTTCAAAAAACACGATACCAAACCCATCGGTATGGATATCGGTCTGCCCGCCCCGCTTGCGAAACCCCGCAAAGCTAAAATGAATATCGGTGGGTGTGTTGCAATTCATTCCTAATAATTGGCACATTAAAATTCACTTTTTGTAATATTTGGTTTAGTTCCTTGAACTATTTCATAGCAAATGCTATCATAATGATGTAGTCTGACCTAAAGCTAGACTTTACAGTAGGACTCATCGGTTCAGCGAAAGCTGAACCTTTCTTTTTTAGCGAATAACAATTCCTAGTAAATCTTTCTTACTTGCCTGTTTAAATAATACTGGTTGCAAGCGGTCAAGGTAATTTTTACCGCCTTTTCTTTTAATATACTGATTTGGTTGGAACTTTTGACTGAGAAAATATGCATTAACATCTGCTAACTGAATAAAATAAGAATGTGCAGAATCTTTATGAATTGCGTCTTCAATAATTAGTTTAGTTGGTAAGATACGATAACCAGCACCTAGATTAAAGCTGTTAGGAACGGGATTATAACGCCGCATTTTTCGGGTGAGATTTCTTAGCTTGACTTCATCAGTTTTATCAACAAATAACATGGCAGTATCTTGAATATTCGTTGAACCAATAAAATTTCGATACTGCAATGTATTTTCAATACGTTGAATTAAAGTTTGCCATGCCAAATTAAAAATGTCACTGCCTATTGGTTTATTCTTTTTATTTACCACTACATTGATGATTTGATAGTTCGATAAATTTGCTTGAAAATCAATTACATCTCTCAATAATCTTAAACGCATGGATTTGGCGATTCGTTGGAATTCAGCAGGTTTGTGAATAAAATGTGAGCAATGAATCTCTTCACGTAATTTGAACCCGTATTTTTCTCTCAGAAACCGTCTAAAGTCAATGATTGAATTCAAGGTTTGGTCCCACTTACTTTCATGAATAATGATTGCACTCAAGCAAAAATAATTAGAAGGACTATTTTGTAATCCTATATCACCACTTTCATCAACATAAACAATATACATTTGTTATTTTCTCGCCCAATGAAAGCTGGCTAGGCGTTTCATTAAATCAGGATTTTTCACCATAATATTATCGCCCGTGCGACCTTGCTGACGGTTATAATAAATCACATTCAAACGCAGCAGCCAAAACGTCACGCCCGCCATAGCAAGCATAATCGGCAATGCCTTTTTCTCATCATCGCTCAAAGCGCGTTTGCTCTCATACCCTTGTAAAAATGCTTGCATCTTGGTGTCATCAAAATTTACCGCTTCGCCATCATTGGCGTTACCCCAAGTGGTGCAAAAATCATTAATGGTAATCGCCAAATCCATCACAAAATGTTCAACACTGACTTCGGTAAAATCAAGCAAACCTGTGAGTGTTGGCTGGGTTTCATCACTAAAATCCCACAGGGTGTTATCGGCAAACATGTCCAGATGACATAAACCTGTTGGCAAATTTTTGCTCGCTACGGTTTCGTAGGCTTGCCAAATATCATTCATCAGTTTGGCTTCATCGCTTGGCATAAACTTGGTTTCACGGTCACGCACCAGATGCCAAGGATACAACTCAACGCCATAGTTTTGTGCAGGGGTCAAGGTTTGCAAGGTTTGGTGAAGAACGGCTAAAGCCTCGCCCATTTGGCGGCACATATCAGGCGTGGTTGCTTTCGGGTGACCGCCCGAGAGTTTTGGTGATACCACAATGGCTTTGTTGTCAAAATACAGCAAAAACTCGCCGTTTTTGGCGGCTAGCGGCGCCGCAACGGGTAGCTGGTCTTTTAGGCGATTTAGGATAATCGCCATCTTTTGAATTTCATGCGGTTTGCGTTCTTCAAACAAGGTAAATACATAAGACGGCTCGCCTGTTTTGTCCGTGGTTGTTTCAATAAACCAATTACTGTTTTTGATACCCTGTGTGATAGGTATGGCTTTGGCAAAATTTACGCCAAATTGTTGGCAAAAATCACTAAATTGTTGGTCAGTCAACTGGGTATATACAGACATAAGGCATCCTTGAAGCGCAGCACACCGATAAAACTGCGGTAATGGCAAAGTAAATTTGATAAACTTACGGCTATTATAGAAGGAAATCGAATATGTTAGCAAAACGAATTATCCCTTGCCTTGATGTTGACAATGGTCGGGTGGTCAAAGGTGTGCAATTTGTCGACATCAAAGACGCGGGCGACCCTGTTGAAGTGGCGCAGCGCTACAACGAACAAGGCGCGGATGAAATCACTTTTTTGGATATCACCGCTACCCATCATGGACGCGACACCACCTATCACACGGTTGAACGCATGGCAGAGACCGTATTTGTACCGCTGACCGTGGGCGGCGGGGTGCGTAAAGTCGATGACATTCGTCACTTGCTAAACGCAGGCGCGGATAAAGTATCGATTAATTCAGCGGCAATTTTTAACCCTGAATTTGTCGGTGAAGCGGCAGCACGTTTTGGCAGTCAGTGTATCGTGGTAGCGATTGATGCCAAAAAAGTGGGTGACAATCAATGGGAAATATTTACCCATGGGGGACGCAAAGCGACTGGCATTGATGCGGTGGCATGGGCGGTCAAAATGGCAGGTTTTGGGGCGGGTGAACTGCTTGTGACCTCGATGGACTCAGATGGCACCAAAAACGGCTATGATATCGCCTTGATGAAACGCATTACAGATAGCGTAAATGTGCCAGTGATTGCGTCGGGTGGTGTCGGTAATTTGCAACACTTGTCAGATGGGGTGCTGCAAGGCGGTGTTGATGCGGTACTAGCGGCGAGTATTTTCCATTTTGGCGAATATACCGTGGGGGAAGCCAAGCAGTTTATGGCACAGCAAGGCATTGAAATGCGTTTGTAATGGCGAGCCTTGTGAGAACGATAGCCGTTGGTAATAACTAAAAGGGCACAGCAAAAAATAGCCCAAACTAGCCAAAACTGCTATGATATTGGCATTTTCGATAATGACTAAATTGCCATGTTTCCACTAATTTTAACTCACCCGCAATGGGACCCTGTCGCTCTGCATTTGGGACCTATCCAAGCCCACTGGTACGGGCTGATGTATTTACTGGCTTTTGCTGCCGCTTATGCGTTGGCTTGGTATCGCACTAAATCGCGCCCAGACTGGAATGCCGACATGGTCGCTGACCTGGTATTTTATGGGGCGATGGGCGTGATTCTAGGCGGTCGTATCGGCTATGTGCTGTTTTATCAATTAAGCGAATTCTTAGCCAATCCGATGTATTTGTTCAAAATCAACCAAGGCGGCATGTCGTTTCATGGGGGATTTTTGGGTGTTGCCATCGCCATGCTATTTTTTGCCCGCAAATATAAAAAGAATATTTGGAATGTGCTAGATTTTATTATTCCCTGCGTACCAACAGGCCTGCTGTTTGGTCGTATTGGCAATTTTATCAATGGCGAATTGTGGGGCCGGGTGTCTGATGGTGGTTACAACTGGCTGATGCTGTTCCCGCAAGCGGTCAATGAAGACAATGAGCTGCTCAAACAAACCCCTGCCCTGCAAAGCCTTGCGCAAACCTTTATGATTGATGGCAACAATTATTTGTTACTCCCCCGCCATCCGTCACAGCTGTATCAGGCTTTTACTGAAGGGGTGGTACTGTTTGTTTTGGTTTGGTGGTTTGCCAGTCGTCCGCGTCCGCGTATGGCAGTTAGTGGTTTGTTTGTGATGGGCTACGGTATTGCACGTTTTATTACCGAATTCTTCCGCCAACCTGATGCTGACCAAGGTTTTATTTTATTAGGGTGGATGACAAAAGGGCAAATGTTAAGCCTACCGATGATTATCGGCGGTTTGGTTTTATTGATTTGGGCGTATAAAAACCAAATCTATGATTGGGGCAGTCAAAAGAATGCGGACTAACAAACAAAACTAACCAAGGAACTCATCACCCATGATTACGTCAAAAAATGAACAAGCCTATTTGGATTTACTTAAACTGGTGCTAGCTAACGGCATACAAAAAGGCGACCGTACGGGCACCGGTACCATCAGCTATTTTGGCGCGCAGATGCGGTTTGATTTGAATGAGGGTTTTCCATTACTCACCACCAAAAAAATCCATACCAAAAGCGTGATTTATGAGCTGCTTTGGTTTTTAAAAGGTGATACCCATGTCCAATACTTGCAGGACAATGGCGTACGCATTTGGAATGAATGGGCAACCGCCGAGCAAACTGCCCGCTTTGGCAAGCCTGAAGGCGAACTTGGCGCGGTGTACGGACACCAGTGGCGCAACTTCGGGGCAAGCAAAAAAGCGGACGGCAGCTACCATTCAGACGGTTTTGACCAAATCAGTTGGGTGGTGAATGAAATCAAAAACAACCCAAACTCGCGCCGTTTGATTGTCTCTGGCTGGAATCCTTTGGAGGCCAACGAAGTGGCCTTGCCCCCTTGTCATACCCTGTTTCAGTTTTTTGTCGCCGATGGCAAATTATCTTGTCAGTTGTACCAACGCTCGGCGGATTTGTTTTTGGGTGTACCTTTTAACATTGCCAGCTATGCCTTGCTTACCCATATGATAGCCCATGTGACCGGGCTTGGCGTCGGTGAGTTTGTGTGGACGGGTGGTGATTGTCATATCTATAACAATCATTTACAGCAAGTGCATGAGCAGCTTAGCCGCGAGCCGTTTGCGCTACCCAAACTTTGGCTCAACCCTGACATTACTGACATTTTTGCGTTTGATTTTAACGATATAAAAATTGAAAATTATCAAAGCCATGCCACAATTAAGGCTGAAGTCTCTGTATAAGCTTGCAGCCCAATAACAAAACTCACAACAATAAGGATAAATCATGAGTTATTCTAATGTGGAAGTCGCCCAAATCGTGGCGATGAGCCAAAACCGCGCCATTGGCAAAGACAATCAATTGCCTTGGCACATCTCTGAGGACTTGAAACATTTTAAAAAACATACCAATGGCGGTATCGTGATTATGGGTCGCAAGACCTTTGAATCTATGGGGGCAAAACCCTTGCCTAACCGTACCAATTTTGTGATTACCACCAACTTGGATTACCAAGTGGATGATGATGCCGTTATTGTGATGCACAACCTAGATGACGCACTGACCCAAGCCTCATCGCTCGCCCATGGTAAAGGTTTGCAAACGATTTGGGTGATTGGTGGCGAAAAAGTCTTCCAACAAGCGCTGCTGTTTAGTGATCGCTTAGAAATCACTCAGGTCGATACCGTGATTGACAACGCAGCAGCGTTTTATCCAGAGATTACCAGTGATTTTGTCAAAACATCAGAAAGTGAAAAATTCACGGATGAGCAAAACGGGTTAAGCTATCAGTTTGTCACTTACCAAAAAGCTTAAACTTGACAGTGACGACTCAGCACAAAAAAACCACGTCATCTAACGTGGTTTTTTTATGCAGCTGTGGTTTTTTGATTTAGATATTGATATCTTATTTTGATTGTTCTTGAGATTTGACCGCTGAGGCAACAGGTGGTGCGATATTTGGGGTGTCACCTGTTTTGGCTTTAATCTCTGCTTTGGCTTCAGCCGTTGAGGCATTACGCGCTTCAATGGTCGATGTTTTTGCAGTAGCCGTTGGTGCAGAAGATGGCGTCATAGAGGCATTGTCTGGGCTGGCAACCGTGGCATTTGGACCTGTTGCGGTGTCTGCATTGGCAGTGGCGGTGGTGGTTTCACCCGCCGCAGGTGAGGTTGCCGCAGGCGTCGAACCCGCTGGTTTGGCAGCGGCAGCAGCAGATGCAGCGGCTTTGGCTTCCACTTCAGCATTGAGTTTTGCAACGTCAACGTGGTTACCAGCGGGGCGAACAATTGCTGAAATAAGGATTAATAAAACCACGCCTAGAAACGCTAAAACGCCAATTAAAGAGTAACTAAGTTCTTTTTTGACATTGTTTTCCACGACTTCATGATGAGCCATCGTAAACCTCACTGTAAATCATTGGGGCAAGAGTTGTTGAATCTAAATGAATTCAAATCTAATTTTTAACTATTATACGGAACTTTGTAACCATTATATACTAAATTTTTGCAATTGGTGACAAAACCTTACTGCATCTAAGGTTTTTAACGTGTTTTACGAATCAGCCAACTAATCAGTAGCAATAGCGCTGCCAGTGCCAAGATAGGATAACTACCCCAGCGCATAAATGGCGTATTGCCAACGCGTGATTGAATCTCGCCGCGTAGCACCGTGCGTTCAAAGGCTGGCGCTTTGGCAACAATATTGCCTTTATCATTGATAATGGCGGTCACGCCTGTATTGGTCGCGCGCATAAACCAGCGACCGGTTTCAATCGAGCGCATTTGCACCATTTGTAGATGCTGCAATGGACCTGCCGATGTGCCAAACCAAGCATCATTGGATACGGTCAATAAAAAGTCGGTATTTTTGGCATTGCGGCGGGTGGTATCAGGATAGGCGACTTCATAACAAATCGCTACCCCGACTGGGTGGTTTTTGACTTGCAAGGGCGCTTGGTGCGCAGACCCACTGCGAAAACTCATGGTGCCGCCCATCAAGTTTGGCAATGCCCAATCTAACATTCCTTCAAACGGGATATATTCGCCCACGGGTACCAAATTTTGTTTCTTGTATAAGCCTTTGGCATCGGCGCCCAAAGCAATCACACTGTTGTAAAATGGCTCGTATTTATCAACTTTTGGGTCGTATTCATTGACATCGACATACGGAATACCGGTGAGCCATGCGGTATTGCTTTCGCGGGCTTGGGCAGCAATTTGGCTGATAAAGGGCATGGCGTCGGTTTGAAACATCGGAATTGACGACTCTGGCCATAAGATAATGTCCTGCCCCCATTCTGTTTTACTTAAGCCTGCATAGATACCCAGCGTTTGGATTTGGTATTCTTGCAGCCATTTTAAGTCCTGCGGAATATTGCCTTGCACTAATGAAACTTTCAGATTTGGTGTGCCTTTAGGTGTCGTCCATTGCGGGGCAATAAGCCACAGCGCAACGCTTGCCAGTAACATCACAGACGAGGGAATTAAAAAACGGTATTTTTTTCGCGCCGCTTCCACTAGACTGGCTGAGACGAACACTGATACAAAGCTCAGCGCCAACACCCCAAAAATTGGGGCAATGCTCGTCAGCCAAGGTTGCGCTGTATAAGCATAGCCCACAAATAGCCAAGGAAAACCTGTAAATAGCCAGGTCTTTAACCACTCTTGTACCACCCATAATGACGCAAAGCTTAACGGCTGTTTGGCCACAAAGCGATTAAAAATGACCGCCAAGGCACCATGAAACAATCCCATTCCTAAGCCAACAAAACCAATCATCAGCAAGGCTAACAAGGTAGGGGTATCACCATAGGTATGAATCGAGGTAAACAACCAAAACGCGCCCACGCTCCACAATCCCATGCCATACATTTCACCGAGCCAAAACGCCCGCCAATTTGACATTGTGGGCAATAATAGCCAATACAGCACCAGTGGGGACAACAGTGCCACTATCCAAAAATCGTAAGGTGCTAACGCAAAGACAAATGCCGCACCCGCAAGCCAAGCCAGCACCAGTTTGGGTAACAGGGGCTGTTTGGTATTTGCAGATTTGGCACTATCGTGATGAGATTGTACAGAAAGTTGCTTTTTTAGGGACTGGGTAGTAAGACGCATTGGCGAGTATTGCCTATAGGGTTAAACGGTTTTGCAAACATAAGTAATTGGACTAATCGTCGAGCTGATTATACCCTTTAACCAGTTCAATTTCTTGGATAAATCGACCATCTGCTGACAATACCGTCAAACGACAATCATCAATAAAGACCGTTTGACCCAATACCTCATTGACTTCGCCAAGCTCTTGCATGACCAGTCCGCCCATACTGGCGACATCCTCACTATCAAAATGGGTGCCTAGCTGTTCATTACAGTCTGAGACTGAGGTGATGGATTGCACAATCCATGTGTCAGGCTGATTGGGCACGGGCACTATATGATTGATATCGGTATCTTCTTCGATATCGTCATGCTCATCGATGATATCACCGACAATTTCTTCGAGTAAGTCTTCCATCGTCACCACGCCTGATGCCACCCCAAACTCATCAATAACGATTGCCATATGAATTTGGTTTTTTTGAAATAGACGCAGTAGGTTGTCAGAGCGCGCAGTTTCACTGATATAAATTGGCTGACGTACAATCGCCTCAAGATTAAAATGGTCAATGTTTTGACCTTGCGCCTTGGCGACCAAAAACGGAATCAAATCTTTGGCAAGTAAGATACCCATTACCGTGTCTTTATTGTCATCGGTAAATACAGGATAACGCGAGTGGGCGGTTTCCATATAGAGCGACATGATGTCTTGTAAGTTTTGGTGCTGGGTGATGCCTGCAACGTGGCTGACAGGGGTCATGATTTCTCGCACTTGAATGGCGGGTAAATCTAAGACACCCTCTAACATATCGACGGTGTCGGGCGCCAAAAATCGACGCGAATCATGTACCAATTTGACTAGTTCATCACGGGTTTCAGGGGCGGTGGATAGCCAGCGTTTCAGACCGCGTGACCAGCTACTGCTTTGTTGTTTGTTTGACAGGTGTGAACTCGAATTGTCATCTGACATAGCCGACGAGACCCTCATATGGCGAAAGATTTTTTTACCTTACCTTAAGCCCATGATGATTGCAATGGTATTTTTCTTAATTTTATTGTATTTATTGGCTGATTTTACTCACCCATCAGCTTGCTCGGTGCTAGTAAAGCCTTGAATAAACAAGCACTATTGGCGAATCCAATGAATCACCCGTTCTTCTTGCTCAAGCTCAGAAACCTCTGTTTCAGACTGACAGCGTCCCGCCACGCTGATATTTTTTTGGCGCATCATGGCTTGTGTCACGGCGGCATCCTGAGTAAGTAATAAATGCCAGCTTGGCAGTGGTTGCCCGTAGTACAAGCGCTTGTAGGCGCAGCTTGCCGGTAGCCAATACATCTCGCCAATGTTATCGATGGTTAGGCTGATGCAGTCGGGCACATAGTCGCGCCTTGTTGGATAATGCTGGCAAGCCCCTGTGGCACAATCAAGCAGTCGACAGGCGACATCACTGTATTCAACTTCATCTGTGTCATCGTCTTTAAATTTAATCAAACAACACGCCCCACAGCCATCGCACAAGGCTTCCCATTCAGCTTGGGTCAATTGTTCTAACGAAAATCGCTCCCAAAATTGCGGGCGTAAGGTAACAGATTGGCTCATTATGTTTCCAACTTTCGGCTTGTATAAAACAGTGACAGTATTATAACGGAAAATGCGATGATTTCAGTATACAGTAATGCCTGTATTAACCGTTGCACTGACTTGCCACGCTATGAGTAGCGTATGAATCCAGCGTTTTTATAACGCCAGTGTCTTATAACAATAGCAACCAATCATATCATTTACCATAACATAAGGATTTATGATGCCAATTCAAATTTTACAACTCGAATCTACCACCACCGATGGTGTGGAGCTCAAAAGCTATGTCTGTCTACCAGAATCAGCGAGCCACGACAACCCTGCCCCAGCAATTTTGGTGGCGCCTGAATGGTGGGGCGTCGTTGAGCACCCACAAAAAGTCACTGAGCGTTTAGCCGAAGCGGGTTTTGCGGCCGTCGCCATGGATGTGTATGGCGAAGGTAAACTGACCACAGATGCCGCCCAAGCCAATGAATGGATGAGCCAAATGCTCGCTGATCAAGACATGTTGATGGCGCGCTGTAAACTCATTATGGATGACTTTACCGACCTCGAAGCCGTTGACAAAAACCGTCTGGGCGCAATTGGTTTTTGCTTTGGCGGTAAAATTGCCCTAGACATGGCGCGTGAAGGCTTCCCACTCAAAGCAGTGGCGACTTTCCACGGTAACCCTACCCCAAAACAACCGGCACAAAAAGGCAAATTCACCGCCAAAGTGTTGGTGGCACATGGTGAAGCCGATAGCATGGTGTCAATGGATGCCATTGAAGGACTAAAAAAAGAGCTGGATAACGCCGATGTTGAATACACAGTCGATGTGTACGAAGGCGCCAAACACGGCTTTACCAATCCTAATGCTGACAAACGCGCCGAAGAAAATGGCGTGGACTTGGGCTATGATGCAGATGCGGCAAAAGCCAGCTGGGATGAAATGATTGCGTTTATGCAAGAAAATCTTGTATAACATATGCCAGTTGCATCCTAACAGCAAAAGCAATATCTATGACGATATTGCTTTTTTTATGTCTATGTCCCAGTTTTAGTCAAGATTTTTAGCCATCTTATCAGTCAGTATTGAATCCCAACTACAAAGTCTTATATAGCTATCACGATAGTAACCCGATGGTGAATTTTGAACGCACATCCGAATACAAACCCCTCAACAATGCAAAGTCCCAATCAGCACTTAAGCCACAGTCATACCGAAGCGGAGCTTGATAGTTTTGCACCGCGTATTTTGACCTGGTTTGACCATAGCGGGCGTCATGATTTGCCGTGGCAGCAGCATCAGCTTGACACGCCAGACCCCTATCCGGTGTGGTTATCTGAAATCATGCTACAGCAGACCCAAGTGGCGACGGTGATTCCTTATTTTGAGCGATTTATGACAAGTTTTCCCACGGTGCAGGATTTGGCAAACGCATCTTGGGAGCAAGTCGCTGAGCACTGGGCAGGGCTGGGTTACTATGCACGTGCGCGCAATCTGCATAAAGGTGCCAAGCAGCTGGTGGATATCATCGAGCAAACTGGCAAATTTCCGCAAACGGTTGCCGACTGGGAGCAGATTTCAGGGGTGGGTCAATCTACGGCAGGCGCGATTGTGGCGATGGGTGTCAGAGCTGACCAATATGGCGGTGACAGGGGGGTGATTTGCGATGGTAATGTCAAACGTGTGCTGACCCGCTGGGCTGGCATTGACGGCGATATCACCAAAACTGCCACAACCAAAGCGCTTTGGCAACTTGCCGAGCGCCTAACACCGACCCGTGACAGTGGACACTACGCCCAAGCGATGATGGATATGGGGGCGACGCTATGCACCAAAGCCAAACCTGCCTGCCTACTGTGTCCCGTGCAAGCCGACTGCGTGGCAAATGCCCAAGGTAAGCAAAGTTTTTATCCGGTAAAAAGTAAAAAATCGCCCAATCCGTCTAAGTTTTCGCTAGCGTTAAAACTGGTTTGTGATGACAAAACCTTGTGGCTACAACGTCCTGACACTGGGATTTGGGGTGGACTGTGGTGTTTACCATTGGCCTTTGTCAAAAAACAACAGGTGGCAAAAAATACAGGCGCGCCACTACTGGCAAACTGGCAGCAAGAAGCGACGTTTGAAGCAGAATACAACACTGCTGAGCAGATTATTTTTGCGTTCTTACAAGCTGAGCAACTGCTAAATATCGAGCAGGTTAACTTAGATAGTACTGATACTGTCAAACATAGCCTTACCCATTTTCATTGGTTTTTGACCCCGCTCACCATGACGCTGACGATAGAGCAGGGTATGCGGCTAACGCAAACACTGCAACAAGCGCTGCAAACGCTGTCATGGGTAGATGATTCAGCGCAAAACAGCTTAGCCAAACCGAAAGCCATGCAGCTATTGGCGAGTGGTTAATACGTGTAAAATTGTCGCAGGCATTAAATCAGGGATGATAGTTATGTTAAGATTCGCCTGCTGTAATAACATTTGCTGTGCAATACGCGATTGCAATACCAAGTAATAACAGCTGGCAGCCACTTCAGTGCCTGCTGTTAGTTGTTGCCAGTTCTGCCAGGCGGTCAAACTTGAGATGAGTACAATGATGGGTTGGTTGGGGCTCTGCGTTTGTTGCCAAAATGCGAATGCTTGGGTGGTTGCACTTGGTAGAACCCGTTGGTACAAGTTTAGCAAATGTACTTGCACACCTTTTGCCGCCAATATATCTGCCAATAATTCTCGTCCGCCGATGCCGCGCCATATCTGCAAATAATCGCCTTTACCAAGCGCTTGGATTACCGGCAAATTTAATAGCCCTTCATTGTTTTGCGCGCGTTTTTCACCGGGAAAGATAACCGTAGGCGCTGGCAAATCTGTGAGCTGCTGCCAAGTCTGGTTAAAGTAATTCGCGGTTTTGTCACCCACCGCAACCCATGTAATCTTTTTGGACAATTCCGTTAGCTTGACCAAGGTGACAAGACTTGCTAAGCCATACTTTACTGCCGCTTCACTGACTAGCACCACCACTTGATAACGGTCAATCGATTGTAAAACTGCTGTCTCTGCGACTGTTAACGGCTTTTCTACCAACGTCAACAGCGGCAGCTCAATCACTTTAACGCCATGCTGGCGCAAAAATAGACTTAGCGTCTTGGCTCGATGATCAGGTCTGGTATTGATAAATTGCATGGCTATGCGTATCGTTCAATATCAGCGGTCTTGATAAATCTGCGCCAAGATTTTGTCCGCACCTTGTGCAATGAGCGCTTCAGCCACCACCACACCCACGGCTTCGGCAATTTGCTGAGACTCCCGTGCGTCATCAACTAACGCGTTATGATGCTCAGCTTTTAACAAGGTTTTACCATCTACACTGCCGACACGACCCTGTAAATAAATTTGTCCCTCTTGAATGGTAGCAAAGCCTGCAATCGGTACTTGGCAACCACCCTGCAAATGACGATTCATGGCGCGTTCTGCCATCACGCATAGACGGCTTGGCTCGTCATTGAGCGGTTTTAATAGCGCCAGCACATCGGCATCATCACTTCGGCATTCAATGGCAAGCGCACCTTGTCCGACCGCTGGCAGACTGATATGCGTATCAAGTTCATGGCGAATACGATCGGTAAGCCCTAAACGCGTCAAGCCACTGGTTGCCAAAATAATGGCATCATACTCACCTGCATCTAGCTTGGCTAAGCGCGTGCCTACATTGCCGCGTAGGCTGATAATCTCTAAGTCAGGACGATATTGCTGAATTTGGCATTGACGGCGTAAACTTGATGTACCAAGTTTAGCCCCTTGTGGCAACGCATCTAGACTTTCATAGTGATTTGATATAAAGGCATCGGTTGGCTGCTCACGCTCACAATATGCGCCAAGCGTCAGACCTTCAGGAAGCACCATGGGTACGTCTTTGAGCGAATGCACGGCGATATCGGCACGTTTTTCATACAAGGCTTGCTCAAGCTCTTTGACAAACAGACCTTTTCCGCCGATTTTGGCTAGCGGGGTATCTAGGATTTTGTCACCTTTGGTGACCATCGGTACTAGATTGACGGTCAGGCTTGGGTACAACGCTTGCAACCGCGCTTGGATGTGTTCGGCTTGCCACAATGCAAGCGGGCTTTGGCGAGTAGCGATATTTAAAGTGGTTAATGTAGTCATAGCAGTATCTTTTTTAGCAAACAATAAAATGCCTAACTCTCTAAGCTAGGCATTTGTCAGATGGGTATCAGTCATTGATTTAGCGAGTTAGCCATCAGTATAGCAAAATGTCAGGATAATTTCTCTGACTGCTCGCTAAAGCATACGCAAACATACGAAAGACGACACTACATACACTACATTGATTGGATTTTATCGCGTAGTAATGGCAAATGACGGCGACTAACGGCAAGCTTGTCAGGCAAACCTTTGAAACGTACTTGGTACTGACCTTGGTCAATCGCTTCAAGCATTTCTAGGTAGTTAACATTGATTAACGCATTGCGATGGATACGAAAGAACGCATCACCAAATTCTTGCTCAAGCTCTTTGAGGGTTTCATCAATTAAAACTGTGCCGCCTTTATGACGGATTTGCACGTATTTTTGGTCCGCTGTAAAGTAATAGATATCTTGCAGCGCAATCAGCTCCACCCCGCGATGGGTACGTGCCGCAATATGCTGACGATTGGACTGTGCTAACGGGTCTTCTAATCGACTGATTTCATTGAGCTGTGCATTACTAAGCAATGACGCTCTCGATAGTACCTGTAACAATTCTTCTTTGTTGGCAGGCTTTAGCAAATAGCCAATCGCGTGTGCTTTGAATGCGGCAATCGCATAATGGTCATACGCGGTCACAAAAATAATGGCTGGTGGATTGTTAAGTTCATTGAGCTCTTTGGCGCAGCGGATACCATCCATTTCTGGCATACGAATGTCTAACAAAATTACATCGGGTGCGGTTTCTTTGACTTTTGCAATGGCCTCAATACCTGTGGCTGCCTGTGCAACAACCTCATGTCCTTCTTCTCTTACGATGCGTGTCAGCCTCTCTCGGGCCAGTGGCTCATCGTCACAGATCACAACTCTCATTGTTTACTCCTTTGCTCCTTTGAGGTCAAAAACACCTGTATTCGACCCTACAAGTCTTACTTTCTTCACAATCTAATGCCAAATCTAACACAACCGCTTGGTGAGCAATCAAACACTCATAAAATAGCGCTTAACTGATTAGATAAACTAATAAACGCATTGTTTTAAGTAGACGCAAATTAATATACCATAGTTTGTTAGATAAAATGTGAAATGCCGCGTCAGATTGGTGACTTTTTTATGCCCATTCCAACTAACAAAATGACTGGGCTAAAAAGCGGCGACATCCTTAAGGGGATAGCGAATTTGAGTCACTAACACATGTCCAGATAATTCAAAGTGAATGCTGGCTTCATCACCAAAGTACTGACGTAAAATTGCCAGTTGACTGTTAAACTGCAGTTTTTGGTGAATATCGTGACAAATCAGCTGATACGTCGTGGCTGGCAGCTCAATTTCGATATCAATTTTGGCAACGTCGTTTTGCCAATCGATACTAATAGTAATGTGAATGGGGTCGGTGCTGTTTTCAACAATCAGTACAATCAGTTTTTCAATCACCATTTGCAGCGATAACGAGGTAATCACCATATCATAGAGCAAATCTTCAACGGGCAACTGCCAAGTTACTTTCAGCTTTTTATCAAAACGGTATTTTTCGATGCTCAAATAGCTTTCGCATAGCGCCATCTCATCCAGGAGCGCGATCTCACGCGTTTCATCAAAGCTCACCCGATATAGATTTGAGATATGACGAATCATTCTCTCGGCTTCATACGCATCGGTTTCTATCAGATACTGCATAGTATTGAGTAAATTAAAGAAAAAATGCGGTGTGATACGCGCCTTTAACTGCTCGTTTTGTTCGATGAGTTTTTGTTGGGTACGCAGTTCAACGCGGCGAATATTTTGATACTGTATCTCAAAATAAGTGAGCAGCACCACTATCATCAAAAAAGCAAACAAAGTATTCGCAATGGTTTCTAGTATCAGCGCATTTAAACTGACTTCATAGCCGAGCGTAAAGAATAACACCAACCGACCTAGCAAGCTCAGTAACGGCACGATAATAAACGAAGTCGATAGCAGATAGGCGGTGATTTGTTTTGAACGCCAATTAAATTCTTTGAATTTTTTGGCAGAATTCGCCACAAAAACCATTTCACCCGTCACAGTTAAGATAGTAATCACCACCGTTTCAATGCTATGGCGGATAATCAAACTGATATCATTGGTAAAAGTTAAATAGGTTAAAATCGAAACCAGTGAAAAAAACGCGATATAGCTTGCCCACAGTTTAATGGTCTGTTTTTCGCTCAGATTGGGCAGGAAAAAAGTGCTCGTAAGCGGCTCTTTAATCCGCTTGAGTGAAATTTGTGAGGCATCCTCAGTTTTTGCTATACTAGCCCTAGATTTTGCAGAGGGAATTAGCAGCTCTAGCAATCTCATTGTCTTTATTCCTTTCAAACTTACACAAAAAATGGACGTATTATGAGCAATCAAATTTCCGCTGATTCTAGCACATCTAGTATGTGGGGTGGACGTTTTAGCGAAGCCACTGACAGTTTTGTCGCTGAATTTACCGCGTCTGTCGGATTTGACCAACGTTTTGCCAATCAAGACATCGCAGGCTCGATTGCTCATGCCACCATGCTTGCTAAAGCGGGGATTATTACCGAGGCGGACAAAGACCAAATCGTTGGCGGTTTAACCCAAATCAAACAAGAAATCGCCGATGGCAAATTTGTGTGGTCGGTGGCGCTTGAAGACGTGCACATGAATGTGGAGTCTCGTCTGACCGCTATTATTGGCGATGTCGGCAAAAAACTGCATACAGGGCGTAGCCGTAATGACCAAGTTGCGACCGATATCCGTTTATATCTGCGTGACCAAACTGATATTATTTTAGGATTGTTAAAACGTCTACAAACGGGCTTACTGGATTTGGCAAGCCAACATACCGACACTATCATGCCAGGCTTTACCCATCTGCAGACCGCGCAGCCTGTCAGTTTTGGTCATCATGTGATGGCATGGTTTGAGATGCTAATGCGGGATAGCGAGCGCTTGATTGATGGTCGAAAACGTATCAACCAAATGCCCTTAGGCGCCGCAGCGCTGGCAGGTACGACTTATCCGATTGAGCGCGAATTTACTGCCGAGCTTTTGGGTTTTGAAGGGATTTGTCAAAACTCGCTGGATGCCGTATCCGACCGTGATTTCGCCATTGAATTTGCCAGTAGCGCAAGCCTGTTAATGATGCACTTGTCACGTATGAGTGAAGAAATCATCTTATGGATGTCAGCGCAATTTGGGTTTGTGGTCGTCCCCGATCGTTTTTGCACGGGCTCATCGATTATGCCACAAAAGAAAAATCCCGATGTGCCAGAGCTGGTACGGGGTAAAGCTGCACGCGTGTTTGGCGATATGATTACCCTATTGACCTTGATGAAAAACCAACCGCTGGCTTACAACAAAGACAACCAAGAAGATAAAGAGCCGCTATTTGACGTGGTAGATACTTTAACCGGCTCACTACTTGCCTTTGCTGATATGCTGCCTAATCTGATTCCAAATAAAGAAAATATGCGTGCTGCGACCATGAAAGGTTATGCGACCGCCACCGATTTGGCGGATTATTTAGTGCGTAAAGGCTTAGCTTTCCGCGACGCGCATGAAGTAGTGGGTAAAGCAGTAGCATTAGGTGTGCAAAAAGGCGTAGATTTGAGTGACTTATCGCTCGATGAGCTTCAAGGCTTTAGCAACTTAATTGGTGAGGATGTATTTGAATATCTGACCCTTGAAGGCTCACTCAATGCCCGTAACCACATTGGCGGTACAGCGCCTAATCAAGTCAAAATGGCGATTGAACGTGGGCGTCAGCGTATCGAACAATTAGGTCATTAATATGCCAAAACTATTCTCGTATGGCACATTACAACAAGAAAATGTACAGCTTGCCACATTTGGGCGTACACTGGTGGGTAGTAAAGACCAACTCATTGGCTACCAGTTGGGTGAAATCGAAATCACCGATGAAGATGTGCTCGCCAAAAGTGGCAAACGTTTTCATCCGATACTACTTAAAACCAATAACCCAACCGACAAAGTGGCAGGTGTGATTTTTGACATTACCGATGATGAGCTTGCCCAAGCCGACCGCTACGAAGTCGATGCCTACGCACGAGTGGAAGGTCACTTTGACAGTGGCGCTACCGCTTGGATTTATGCCGATGCAAGAGACATAGACTCGCAACTATTAAAAGGATAACAAATGGAAACTTATAACCCCGCTGACCACATGGTCATGTGCCGTAAATACAAACAAAACCTACCCAAAATGCCAAAACCGCCGTTTCCTAATAAGCTTGGCGAAGAATTGCAAAACACCGTGTCTGCCAAAGCGTGGAACGAATGGCTAGAACACCAAACCATGCTCATCAATGAAAATCACTTGAGCATGATTGACCCAGAAGCCAAAAAATTTATTACCGAGCAGCGCAATAAATTTTTGGATAATGAGGACTACGAACGCCCCAAAGGATGGACAGCGCAAAAATAACCTTTAGCATGTATTCAACAAGTCTTTGACAAGGATTTTCAATGTCTCAATCGATTGAAACTATTGACCAAAAAACACGCTTAAAATCTATTTTAGGCGGTTCAGCGGGTAACATGGTCGAATGGTACGACTGGTATGCGTACGCAGCTTTTACCTTATATTTTGCGCCTGTATTTTTTCCGAAAGGCAACCAAACGGCTCAATTATTAAGTGCGGCAGCGATTTTTGCGGTGGGTTTTGTCATGCGACCGATCGGTGCATGGATAATGGGCGTTTATGCGGACAAGAAAGGTCGTAAAGCAGGTCTTACCCTATCAGTAACATTAATGTGCTTAGGCTCACTTATGATTGCTGTTACCCCAAGTTATGACAGTATTGGAATTTTTGCCCCAATTATGTTGGTGACTGCTCGTTTAATTCAAGGTATTAGTGTAGGCGGCGAATATGGGGCAAGTGCCACTTACCTCAGCGAGATGGCGGGTAAAGACAAGCGCGGATTTTTTTCCAGTTTTCAATACGTTACGCTGATTTCTGGGCAGTTAATTGCGCTAGTGCTTCTGATTATTCTACAGCAAGTTTTAACCCCTGCTGAGCTCAAAGCTTGGGGCTGGCGGATTCCGTTTGTCATAGGGGCTTTGTTGGCGTTTTTTGTATTTTATATTCGCCGTGGCTTGCTTGAGACAGAATCCTTTAATAAAGTTGATACCAGTAGTTCGCAAAAAAAATCCGGCGCATTGGCTTTATTTAAAGAACACCCGAAAGCGGCATTTACTGTCATTGGATTGACCGCAGGCGGTACGTTGGCATTTTATGCTTACACCACTTATTTGCAAAAATTCTTGGTCAATACGTCAGGGTTTAGTAAAGAGTCAGCCACCCAAATCACCGCTATTGCGTTATTTATTTTTATGCTCTTGCAACCTGTCGCTGGGGCATTATCCGATAGAATCGGGCGTAAACCGCTGATGATAGGATTTGGTGTGATGGGGGTGTTATTTACTTACTTTATTTTTAACACCTTGGCAGGCACGACAGACCCGTGGATGGCATTTGCGTTATGTTTATTTGGTCTAATAATCGTCACAGGTTATACGTCAATTAATGCCGTAGTCAAAGCTGAAATGTTCCCTGCGCATATTCGTGCGTTGGGCGTGGCGTTACCCTATGCCATTGCTAATACTTTGTTTGGCGGTACAGCTGAGTATATAGCATTGTCCTTTAAGCAAGCAGGTCATGAAGAATGGTTTTTCTTGTATGTGACGATTATGATTGGGATTTCATTGATTGTTTATACTCGTATGAAAGATACCAAAGAGCATAGCTTAATTAATCATGACTAGCCCACCCATAAAAGGCTAGAGTTAGCCAACAAAAAACCCCAAATAGATTTATTTGGGGTTTTTGCTTTTTTGGTGTTGATTAAACCATGATAATCAAAGTTTAACCCATTTAGGCAAATAATAAATAACGCAGTTAAAGCCTTAAGCTTGCGCTTCTTCTTTACGCACTGACAGTTTTTCACGGATACGTGCTGATTTACCAGAACGGTCACGTAGGTAGTAAAGTTTGGCACGGCGTACATCACCACGACGTTTTACTTCAATTTTTGCAATTTGTGGTGAATGGGTTTGGAACGCACGTTCAACGCCTACACCACTAGAGATTTTACGTACGGTAAACGCAGAGTTTAAGCCGCGGTTACGTTTAGCGATAACAACACCTTCAAATGCTTGTAGACGCTCACGGTCGCCTTCACGCACTTTTACTTGTACGACAACAGTGTCACCAGGACCAAAACTTGGTACGTCTTGCTTAAGCTGGCTATTTTCGATTTGTTGAACCAAAGGATGTTTGTTACTCATGAGATTTTCTCCTCTCACTGGGGACAGAGGCTAAGCTGACTAAGGTTAGTTGGCGTCAGCAAATGCGCATACTCCCCGCTAATTTTATGTGCCTTGATAGCAATCGACACGATTAGGGCATCCGTCAAGTGGATGAATCTGGGTTGCTGTCTTTAGCAGATTGCGCTGCTTCTGTCAGCCATTTTTGTTGCTGTTTGGTTGGCACAAATGCTTGCCACAAATCAGGACGTCTTAACTGGGTACGTGTTGCCTGCTGAATAAATCGCCACTTAGCGATGTTAGCATGATGCCCTGACAATAGCACGTCAGGCACTTTCATCCCTTGATATTCAGTCGGTTTGGTATATTGTGGACAATCGAGCAAGCCATCCACAAAGGAGTCTTGCTGCGCCGATAAATCATCGCCCATCACATTGGGCAATCGGCGTATCACACTATCCATCAATACCATCGCGGGCAATTCACCGCCTGTCAGCACGTAATCACCAATTGAGCACTCGATATCGACATACTGACTCAGTAGTCTTTCATCGATGCCTTCATAACGACCGCATAACAAAATCAAGCCGTCATATTGGCAAAAATCAAGCACCCTGCTTTCGCTCAGTGTCTTGCCTTGTGGCGATAAATACACCACAGGACAGGTTTTACCGCGCGCATTGGCTTGCGTTTTGGCGTAGTCGATGGCTTTTTGTAACGGCTCTGCCATCATCACCATGCCAGGACCCCCACCAAACGGACGCTCATCGATACGACGATAATTGTCTGTAGTAAAGTCTCTTGGGTTAATCAGCAAAATTTCCGCTTGCTTGCGAGCCAGCGCCCGCCCAGTGATGCCAAAATCAGTAATACTAGCAAACATTTCGGGCAAAATGGTTATTACCGCAAAAAACATACGCTACACTCACTTTAGCTTGGCATTAACAACGCCTTATTGATTGACAACTCCCATCGAATAAACGCTAGGCACCCATCAAGGATGAATCCGCAATGTTAATCATCAATGCTAGTTATCAACGTTTAATAATCACTGTTTAATAATCACTGCCCCAATCAACCATCAGGGTTTGCTCGGTCAAGTTTACCTCGCCAATGATCTGTTTGTGCCAAGGAATCAATCGTTCTTCGCCATCCACACTATCAGCAGTCGGCTCGACTACCATAATGGCATGTGCCCCTGTTTCAAACAGCTCTTTTACACGTCCTAAAATGACATTTTCTGACTGGCTAATCACCGTCAAACCAATCAAATCTGACCAATAATATTCGTCTTCTGCAAGCTCGGACAGATTGTTTTTTTCTGCCCAAAGGCTCACGCCAAACATGGTTTCTGCGATATTGCGATCGGGTACTTCGTTAAGTTGTACCACGTAGCCTTTACCTTGTTGTCGCCAGTTTTTTACCGTCAAGGTCTTTTGACCCATGGCAGTATTGATGACCCAAGGCTGCATATGAAATATCGCTTCACGGTCTTCAGTAAAGCTAAATACCCATAGCCAGCCATGAATGCCATAAGGCTTTTTTAGCTCGCCGATTTTAAACAGCGATGCGTTAGCCTCATTGGTATGCAAGTCTGTCGGTTGTTTTGCCATATTAAAGTCCGCTGTACTTAATTTTTATAAAAAATTAAGCAGTTGCTTGTGCTTTGCTAGCTGCTTTAAATAAAGCGGCAACACGGTCAGAAGGTTGTGCACCTTTGTTGATCCATGCTTGGTAAGCGTCAGCGTTGATGCGTACTGGCACTTCTTGACCTTGCGCTAGTGGGTTAAAGAACCCGATGTTTTCGATGTAACGACCGTCACGGGCATTGCGTGAGTCGGTTACCACGATTTGATAAAATGGGCGTTTTTTCGCACCACCGCGTTGTAAACGGATAACTACCATAATGTTCTCTCTGTGAATGCAATCAATTGAATCTAGTTCAGTGGTTAGAGCCTAAAAGACCCAAACAATTGAAAAAACGGTATAAATACAGTTTTAGCAAAGTTTAGGTACACCAAAAAGGGCAATAGTTTAGCATATTTTTATCAAAATCAATAGCTTTTTGGGGTAAATTTTGACTTTTTATATTTAGCGCAAGTTTAATCACATTGAAGCGATGCCATCGCTCACCAGTCCATAAAACCAGTCCATAAAACCAATGCATAAAAAAAGGCGCTTATTCGCGCCTTTTTTTATGGATTGAATAGCCAATTATCGTTTCATCGTTTCATCGTTTCAATCAGCACATACACCCCTGCCCCGACCAGATAGCCAATCAGTGCAAGCCAAGTGATTTTTTTCATGTACCACATAAACGGGATTTTCTCCATGCCCATCGCTGCCACGCCTGCCGCCGAGCCGATAATCAAACAGCTACCGCCTGTCCCCGCACAATAAGCCAAAAACTCCCAAAACATGCCATCTTGACGAAACAGCTCAAGGCGCGCCGCTTCAGCTGCCGCCGCTTGCGCGATACTGGCATCGGTGGTCAGCGGATACATATTCATTGCCCCTGCTACCAAAGGCACGTTGTCCACGATTGAGGATAACAAGCCAATCAGGACATTGATGAGATATACATTGCCAAAAGTGGCATCCAGCCATTTTGCTACGTCACCGAGTATGCCCGCAGTGGCGAGTGCTGCCACCGCCAATAAAATACCGAGGAAAAATAAAATACTGGGAATATCAATGCGGCTTAGTACGCCTTCAACCCCGATACGCTCACGGATATAATCATCTTGGTGACGGTGCATGATTTCAGTGACCATCCACAGTACTGCCAAGCCAAACAACACGCCGACATAAGGGGGCAAATGGGTAATGGTTTTAAAAATTGGCACAAATGCCAATGCCCCCAAACCCAGTAGTAACACTGTCATGCGCGTTTTTTGACTGATGCTGTCTTGAGCATTTGATTTGATGGTCGCACGTAGGCTTTCGATACGCTGCTCTATAGGCATACTAGCCAATTCACTGTCAGATTCTTGTCCGCTTGGCAGTATAGGCGCGGTCACGGTTTGACCCTTTAGCTGCATCATCACCAAGCCCATGGGGATTAACGTACATACGATACTTGGGATAAACACATTTGCCATAATGCCCGTTGCGGTAATCTGACCGCCAATCCATAGCATGGTGGTGGTGACATCACCCACAGGTGACCAAGCGCCGCCTGCATTGGCAGCAATCACAATAAGACCTGCAAAATACCATCGCATTTTTTGGTCATCAATCAATTTGGACACCAGTGATACCATCACAATGGTGGTGGTTAAGTTGTCGAGTAACGATGAGAGAAAAAAGGTGATAATGGTAATAATGGCAAGTAGCTTACTGGCATTTTTGGTATGGATTTTATCGGTAATCACTCGAAAGCCATCATGCGCATCAATCAGCTCAACAATCGCCATCGCCCCCATCAAGAAGAACAAAATCTCGGCGATTTCTGCTAGATGCTCACGTAACTGCTCACCGACAAAATGCAAGGAATCTTGATGATTGGCAAGGCTGGCGGTCACCGAATGGTTGGCAACAAGCGTATCGATACCAAAGCTCAGCATTACCCATAATGCAATCGCAGTCAGTAGCGCGCTGGCAGCTTTGTTGACATGGATATTGTGCTCAAAGGCAATCGCCATATACCCTAATATAAAAATCCCTGCTATCACCACGTATAACATTACCCTTCCCCCTGTTATGCTAATACCCACATGCAAAATATCTTAACCTTAGTTGGCATTATACGGTAAAATTATCGCCAAATTCTAGCGACACGCATTTTGACTAACCTAGCTCAATTTGCGCTAACCGACAACAGGACAACCCCATGACGACGTTATCAACTACGCCAACTTTAATTATCCCTGCCATTGACCTCAAAGACGGCAAATGTGTCCGCCTAAAACAAGGGCGTATGGAAGACGATACCGTATTTAGTGACGACCCTGTCGCAATGGCAAGCCGCTGGGTAAAAGAAGGTGCTCGACGCTTGCATTTGGTGGATTTAAACGGTGCTTTCGATGGCGTGCCGGTGCATAAAGACGTCGTCACCGCGATTGCCAAAGCCTACCCAAATTTACCTATTCAACTCGGTGGCGGTATCCGTAGCCTTGACACCATCCGTCATTATCTAGAAGCGGGTTTGACCTATATTATTATCGGTACCAAAGCAGTCGAACAACCTGAATTTGTTGAACAAGCGTGTCAAGAATTTGCCGGTCATATCATTGTGGGTATTGATGCCAAAGATGGCATGGTAGCGACGCATGGCTGGGCAAATGTCACCGATGTCAAAGCGGTGGATTTGGCAAAACGCTTTGCTGATGCAGGTGTATCTTCTATCGTCTATACTGATATTGCGCGTGATGGCATGATGCAAGGCGTCAATGTCGAGCAAACAGTCAACTTGGCAAAAGAAGGCGGTATTCCGGTGATTGCCTCAGGTGGGGTGACGGACTTACAAGACATCGAAAATCTAAAACCCTACAGTGATTATCTTGAAGGTATCATTACAGGCCGTGCAATTTATGAAGGCACACTCGATATTGCTGCGGCGCAGGCGCTTCTCGATAGCTAGCAGGCGCTTCTCGATAGCTAAATGATATCTAATTCGCTATATGACGGAAGGTCAGATTAATTCTACCTTCCGTTACTTTTTTAGTCTTAGGCAGGCTGTGTAACCAATGGCGCTGGGTCTGTCCGCGCATGACAATTAGCTGTCCATTTTGCAAGGGAATCTCGACTTTTTCCTTGGTGATGCGGTGCTTGAATACAAATTTACGGGTTGCCCCTAAGGAGACAGACGCGATAATGGGTTCATTACCCAGTTCGCTTTCATTATCGGCATGGTAGCCCATACCATCATCGCCTGTGGGGTAATAATTAAACAAACAGGCGTTAAAATTTGCGCTTATATGTTGCTCAGCCAGCAGCAATTCTATGTGCTGTTTTAATGCCAAAACATCTGCTGTCCAAGGCGTTGCCGTCTTGCGTTGTCCAGAATAGTGATAATCGTTTTCACTCATCCACACGATTTGGCGGTGGGTGACATAGGTTTTGCCAAAAATTGTGACAACGTCATGCTGCCAAGGTAACTGCGTTAAAAAATGCCGATAAAGCGCATTGGGCTCATCAGCGGGGTTGTCAAAAACCTGCCCAAAATCATTGACAATGCCATCGTATGGCAACAAATTCTCGTTGGGATTGGCGGCAAATAAACTCATGTTAGCTTGTCAACTTTAGCTTTTGAAAAATGAGCTTGGCGCATAATTCTGGTGCTTCAAGTGGCAGTAAATGTCCATAGTCATTGAGCACCGTCATTTGCTCACTGGGCACGAATTTATCCCACATCTGACGCACTTGTCGACTGATAAACATCGACGGCTTACCGATAATTAACTGCACAGGCACTTTGTTGTCGGCAATAAGCTGTTGTAACGGCTTCATAATCAGCGGTGTGCCAAAATAATTGGCGAGTTCTTGCTTGGGTGAAAAACGTAGCGTGAGTTCAGCAGATTGACCTGCCTCTAAACTATTTTTGGCATAGGTTAAAAGGTGTTCATCGGTGATACGTTTGTACGCTTTATGACGGCGAAGAAATTGATAATACCCATCCACACTGTGCCAGTCGGCTTGTTTGACTTGGGTGCTTTTAAAGGGTTCTCGGGTCATTTTCACCATGCGTGGCACCAGACTATAAAGCTTGCCTTGCTGATTGGTAAAGGTGACAGGCTCAAGCAAATAAAGCGCGCTAAACAAGTCTGGGCGTTTGGCAGCCGCCATGGTGGTGGCAGTTGCCCCTTGAGAATGCCCGATACCGATGATTGGTTTGTCCTGTGTTTTTTGCAAAAATTCGATTAAGACATCCGCATCTTCTTCACGAGTCATTTTGTCCGCGGTCGGTTTATCGTACCATTCCCCCCGCATGGTTAGCGCGGTGATGTTAAGATGTTGCGCTAAATCGCTCAAGAGTGGCTCATAGACGCCTAAGGCAAAGCCGTTACCGCCGTAAAAATGGGCAGTCTGGCTGGCGGCAGGGTTTTTGATGTTATAGTATTTGGCGTTTTTGCCATTTAGCTTGATGCGTCGTTCTTCCATGCCAATTGTCCTAATTAATCACTTTTTTAGCCACTTTTTAGTGACTAAAAGGTGACTTTGTCACTTGATTATAAGACCCAGTGAAAAGTTATGGCTACCCCTTTTGTGACTTGGCATTCACCCTTGCCGTTGGGCGGTATCAAATCTAACGTAAGTTAGCACTGTCTTTATTTAATCATCTTCGCCAAGAAAGCCGCCACTTTGTCTTGCCCACAATTTGGCATACACGCCATTTTGAGCTAAAAGCTGGGCATGGCTACCTTGCTCGACGATTTGCCCTCTATCCATCACCACCAATCTATCCATCGACGCAATTGTCGATAATCGGTGGGCAATCGCAATCACGGTCTTGCCTGCCATCATATCGTTAAGGCTGTCAGTGATGGCGTATTCCACTTCACTATCGAGTGCCGAGGTCGCTTCATCGAGCAGCAGAATCGGGGCATTTTTGAGCATAACACGGGCGATGGCAATGCGCTGGCGTTGTCCGCCCGAGAGTTTAACCCCTCGTTCACCGACTTGGGTATCCAAGCCGACATTACCTTTGGCATCGCTTAAATGTTGGATAAACTCCCACGCATGGGCTTGTTTGGCGGCGCTGATGATTTGCTCATCGGTGGCATCTGGGCGACCATAGGCAATATTTTCTCGCACGGTGCGGTGCAGTAGTGAGGTATCTTGGGTGACCATGCCGATTTGTTGGCGTAGGCTTTCTTGGGTGACATCGCTGATGTTTTGATTATCAATCAAAATCGCGCCACCATCGACATCATAAAAACGCAGTAGCAAATTCACCAAGGTTGATTTACCTGCCCCAGAGCGTCCCACTAGACCAATTTTTTCACCTGCTTTAATTTCAAGGTTAAAATCATCGAGTAGTTTTTGCTTGGCATCGGTGTCATTGGTTTTATTGCCACTGCGACCATAATTAAAATCGACATGGCTAAAGTTGATTTCGCCTTGCGTGATGAGTAAATCCCTAGCATTCGGCTTATCTACCACGGTATGCGGTTTTGACAAGGTTTTCATGCCGTCCTGCACGGTACCGATATTCTCAAACAATGCCGCCGTTTGCCACATTATCCAATGGGTCAAGCCGTTAAGACGCATCGCCATTGCAGTCGCCGCCGCAATCGCTCCCACGCTTAGGCCATTGTAATACCACAGATACAAACCGAGGGCTACCGTAGTACCGACCAACACCACATTAATCAAATGATTGACCAGCTCAAGGCGAGACACCCAGCGCATTTGCTCATGCACCGTACCCAAAAACTGGCTCATCGCATCTTTGGCATAAGTCAGCTCACGGCGAGAGTGGCTAAATAATTTTACTGTCGTGATATTGGCATACGCATCCGTAATCCGCCCTGTCATCAAAGCACGCGCATCGGCTTGGCGACTGGCAGAGTTTTTAAGCTTGGGGATAAAATACGCCACAGTGGCAAAGAACATCACCATCCACAACAAAAATGGGATAAGTAACCAACCGTCCAGGTGAAATAAAATAATGCCACTACTGACAAAATACACCAACACATACACCAGCATATCGGCAATAGTCATAATGGTATCGCGCACCGCAAGCGCGGTTTGCATCACCTTGGCAGACACCCGACCGGAAAACTCGTCTTGATAAAACTGCATGGATTGACCGAGCATTTGACGATGAAAACGCCAGCGCATCTGCATTGGGAACACGCCTTGCAAAGTCTGAAAATGAATCAGCGAACTTAAGCCCACCAAAATCGGGCTGACCACCAACACGGCCGCCATCATTAGCAAACTATCGCCTTTTTCTGCCCACAGATTAGCGGGCGTATAAGCACCCAGCCAGTTGACGATATCGCCAATCCACTTATAAAGTAGCGACTCATACACGCCTATCAAGCCTGTCAAGAACATGAAGGCAAAAATCCAACCGCGCAGACCCTTGGTACACGCCCACAGAAACTTCAGAAAATTATCCGTCGGTAGGTTGTAATTGTCTTCTGGATAGACTTCCAGACGATTTTCAAAAAAACGAAATAAACCCATAATTGATTATCAGTAGTTTAAAATTATCTGTGTTATTTTAGCAGATATTGAGTATTGATAGCAGGGTTGCTGATGGCTAGCTACAATCCTTTACATACAAGTAAACAATTTTCAACTTAATCCCTAAGCGGTAGTTATCAAAACTTTTTTATCGCCATAAAAAAGCCATTATTCTAGGATAATGGCTTTTTTTGAGGCTTTTTTTGAGATTGGTTCAGCCGCTACAATATTGGGTAAAAGTACTAAAATCATAAGCCATGCAAATGACATTCTTATGAAGACTTATAAAGCTTGTGCGATAGATTGATGATAAGGCAAATTTACTGCGGTTAATTCGCCTTTTTTTATCCACTAATCAAACCGATAGATATCCATACCCAGATTGTAGTGAGCGAAGCTTTCATGCACCACCGACATCACATCCCCTGCCCCCCGTGCAAAAAATACAGGCAGTAAATGCTCGGGCGTTGGGTGATTGTGGCGAGCCAAGCTATGCGTCTGCCAATCAAACATCGTTTTGTCATTGGTTTTTAACTGATCTATTATCCAGTATTTAAAGGTTTTGGCTTGCGGCTCAATCTGTTGACTGTTAAAACGCACGCCATACAAGTTATGAGTAATACTGCCCGATGCCACAATCAATACCCCTTGTTGCCGTAGCGGTGCAAACAACTGCCCAAGCTGATACAACTGACTGGGGCTAAACCCGTGTGGCAACGACACCTGCACGATTGGCACATCGGCATTTGGGTACATGTGTAGCAGCGGTGTCCAGACACCATGATCAAATGGTTGATTGTCGACCACTTTAACCGCCACTTGCATTTGCGCTAGCTGCTTGGCGATACTTTGTGCAGCCGCCGGATGACCAGCTGCTGGGTACTGGATTTCAAATAGCGCTTTAGGAAAACCCCCAAAATCATGCAAAGTGCTGGGGGCTGGATTGGCGTTGATCAGCCACTCGCCACTTTCCCAGTGCGCCGACATGATGATGATAAGCTTTGGCTTGGGTAAATCTGCACCGAGCTGATGCAGCGCCTGAGTAAATGGCGTATCTTCAATCGCAATCGTCGGTGCGCCATGCGAGATAAATAAACTCGGCAGCGTTGGCTTGTCAATGCTTGCGCCTAATACATCAGTTAATGTTAAACCCTTCATGGCGACCTCCTATTGTTATCACCTAAGATTTTTATTACCTAAGATTTTGATTAACTAGGCACTGACAGCTTGTCCGCGATTATCAAAGGAAAAAGCACCCGCGCCTGCAACAGATAAGTATAAGAAAGCAAAGCTATACAGTACAGCGGCTTCCCCTTGGTTGAGCAGTGGCAACCAAAAATTATCAATGCCCGCGTGCATCATAAAGTATGCCACCGCCATTTGACCTGACAGAATAAAAGCGACAGGACGCGTGAACCAGCCCAAAATCAGTAACACGCCACCGACCAATTCTAACACGCCTGCTAAGCCCATCAGCGAAAACAATTGCAAGCCATCAAACATCGCCACATGCGGCACCCCAAATAATTTTGCCATGCCATGTAGCATAAAGGTGTAGCCCAGTACAATGCGAAGCAAGCCAAGTACATAAGGTTGATATCGAGAAAAATTGTTCATTGTTGTGTCCTATTAGTCTAAAGTTAAAGTCATGAATATATGTGATGACGCCATTATATTGATATCTTATTAAGAGAAAAACACATAAAATATTGATATATTATTTCTTATTAGTTGATAATTGAAATGACGCATTCAAGCGTTAACTCACTTGAAGTATTAACTGACTTAAGGATACACATGGATACGCTCAAAAGTTTGCAGGTGTTTCGCACTATCGTAGAAAAAGGCAGTTTTACCAAAGCCGCCGATGCACTCGATATGTCGCTTGCCATGACCAGCAAACACTTACAACACCTTGAAGCCTATGTGCAAGCTAAGCTGTTACATCGCAATAACCGTAATTTGAGCCTCACTGAAGTTGGTCAACAATACTACGCTGAAGCGGTACACGCCCTAGATATTTTGCAGCAGGCAAAAACCAAGGCACACGATGGCAGTGTATTGCCGGAAGGAAAACTGCGAATCATTGCACCGGTATGGTTTGCCACGCCCTATTTTGTCAATCTGCTTGCCAAATTCCAGCAGGATTACCCTAAAATTGTACTAACGGTTGACTTGGAAAATCGCTTCACCGATTTGATTGCTGAGGGCTATGACCTAGCCCTGCGGGTGGTCAACACACCACAAGATAATTTAATTGTCAAACCGCTGGGCAAAATAGATTTTTATTATGTCGCAAGTCCGCGTTTTCTTGCGCAGCACGAGCCGCCTACGTCTGCAGATGCGCTCAGTGATGTGCCAGGGATTTTACCCAACTACACGCACATGGCAACCACACTCAAACCCTATAACAGCAGTAATAACACCGTGATGATGGCACAGATGGCGCTGACAGGCATGGGCGCTGCGATATTACCCGAATGGCTGATTGAGGATGAGATTGCGCAAGGACGACTGGTCAAATTGTTTGAGCAGCCATTTAGCAGCGTATCAATCTATGCGGTCTATATGAATCGGGCATTTTTAAATTTAAAAATACGCTTATTCATTGATTTTTTGGGGGATAACTTAATAAAAAACGATTAGCCTGTTAACTGCTTTTACCCTTTAGGTCACGAGCCTTAGCGTCGATTGGGCAACGAAGCCGGCATCCGACTAGTTCATGTTGTTTGAATTGTACAAGTTGGGTATTGACTATTCCCATTAGTATGCGCATTATCTGATGATGTATTGCAATAATTTTTAATAAAAATAATTTTTAATATAACAACAATTTAGTAGAAAAATATTCGTTTAATTTTTCACCAAAATATTTCTCTTGCATCAATTTGGTTCATGTCATGATTTTTATGCGCCTATGTCATAGGTTTTTTATTTTACACTGCACCAACTTCAATGATTCGACTAATTTTGGTGCAAAATTGAGCGATTTTTAATCTATTTTTCAACTATTTAACTGCCTTTCGCTTTGTTTTTTTTGGCATGAAACTTGATGAATTATTTAATAAGTTATTTATAGAATAATTTATCAAGAAAATGTCTGCCATCGTGAGGCAAAAACTATTCCATCTTTTGTCATGAATAAGGAGCCAATAATGCCAATTGCCAAAGCATTTGATGAACTGCAACTCGCCGATGGGCAATATAGACACTCGGCACAACAGGTGGGTGCTTGGCTTCAAGAGATGAATTCAGACACGTTAATTAGTTTGAATAACCAAGCATCGGATATTTTTTATCGCCGCGGCGTGACCTTTACTGTGTATAGCGATGCCAGCAACATTGAGCGCATGATACCCTTTGATATCATCCCGCGCATCATTGACATCCAAGAATGGCAAGTGATGGAAAAAGGCTGCCAACAACGTATCCGCGCGCTCAATCAATTTATCCATGATATTTATCACGAACAGACGATTGTCAAAGAAGGCATTGTGCCAAGCGAGTTTGTGTTTAAAAACAGTGGCTACGAGCCGTGGATGCTGGGTATCAACTTGGATAAACCCGTCTATGCCCATATCAGCGGCATTGATTTGATTCGCGACCAGTACGGACAATATTGTGTGCTCGAGGACAACTTGCGCACCCCTTCTGGCGTCTCTTATATGCTCGAGAGCCGCAATGTGTCACAAACCCTACTGAGTAAACTCTACCAATCTCAATCGGTGTTGCCGGTGGCGGACTATCCAAAACGGTTAAAGGCGTGTCTATCAAGCACCACCAACAAATACGACCCACAAATCGTGGTACTCACCCCAGGTCGTTTTAATAGTGCGTATTATGAACATGCGTTTTTGGCGCGTGAGATGAATGTGCCCTTGGTGCATGGCTATGATTTGATTGTAGAAAACAACCATGTCTACATCCAAGGGGTGCGCGGCAAGGTACAAGTGGATGTAATTTATCGCCGTATTGACGACCCATTTTTGGATCCGTTGGCATTTTTACCCGATTCAATCTTGGGGGTGTCAGGGCTGATGAGTGCGTATCGCGCAGGCAATGTAGTGATAACCAATGCCCCAGGCACAGGGATTGCTGACGATAAAAGCCTTTATCCGTTTGTACCCAAGATAATCGAGTATTATTTGGGTGAAAAACCGATTTTACCCAATGTGCAAACCTATCAATGCAGTGATGCCGATGAGTTGACATATGTGCTCGACCATATGCCAGAGTTGGTGATTAAAGAAACGCAGGGCTCAGGGGGATATGGGATGCTGATAGGACCGACGTCAAGTAAAGAGCAAATTGCCGCTTACCGCAAACGTTTACTAGATAACCCAGCAGGGTTTATCGCCCAGCCGACCATTAGCTTGTCCACCAACCCAACCGCAGTTGCCAGTGGCATCGCACCGCGCCATATTGATTTGCGTCCTTTTGTATTATCACATGGCGATGGCACAGTGGATATTGTACCAGGCGGATTGACACGGGTGGCAATGACCGAAGGCTCATTGGTAGTCAACTCATCCCAAGGCGGCGGGGTAAAAGACACTTGGGTGGTCGATACCGTCAATGGCAAACTCAGCGGCAAACAAGGCACCGCTCATTTGGGCACCATTCAAACCAACCATGAACGAAAATCGCAATCGTCGACTTTATTGGCATATGAAAATATCAACCATAATCGCTTAATTTTGCTGTTATCAACAGCGAGCTACTTAGTGTGGCTAGGTCGATACAGTGAGCGCTTACGCTACTATGAACAAATCATTACACGGCTGTCAAATGACCAGTGCAGCCAAACAGATGTCGATGCAATCGTGCACAATCTTGGCTTGCCGATTTCAGCCGATGCTGATGCCTTGTATGACTACCTTGCCAACAAAAAGGTGCCAGAAACCATTGGCTTTATCGAGCAAAATGTCCAAGACGTCAAAGGCGTTATTGGCAAAGATACGGCTGAACTCTATAACCTTATCAAACGGTTAGCCAATACGGGAGCGTACCGCGCTGCTAGCCTACAGCTCTATGCCTGCAATGCGTCGATGCAACAAGAAAACCCGATTGTGGTCACGTTTTGGCAACTCGGACAGTGTTTTGAATCGCTGGACTGTCATATATTGATGAAAAAAGATTGCCGTGAGTGCGTGCAAAAACTTAAAGAAGTTGTTAATACCTTGCCAGAAAACACCCGCTGGCGTGAGCTGGATCGATTGGTCAATCAACTGTTAAAGTCTAATCAACCAAAAGATTTTCAGTCACTATCGGGCGCGTTTTCAAATATTTTACAGCAAGGTGTGTAAGCCAAATCCATTAGATGACTACCATCATTTTGACAAAAATAAGCAGTTAGTGAGAGCACAATGAGACTTATAATCAGCCACCAAACCAATTATTTTTATGAACAACTTGCCTTACGCAGTGTGCAATACATCCGCATGACGCCGATGACCCTACCCCACCAAACTATCCATAACTGGCAAGTGATGCTGCCTAAAGTCGCACAAATGCAAACTGATGGCTTTGGCAACCAATGGCTCACCCTAAGCCGTCACGAACCGCACAACAATTTGCAAATTCAAGCCTTTGGTGAAGTAGAAATTAACGCTGATACCTTATTTATCCCTGACAATCAGCAAGTGCCGTATCAGATTTTTGCCGTACCCACCAAGCTGACCCAATGCTCTGAAGCCATGCGTGAATTTGCCCATGACGCGCTTGAGCAGTTTTTGCAAAGTGAGGACATCGATGCGCAGTTAGCCATCCTCAAATCATTGGCAAAAGACTTGCTCGATAAAATGCCCTATACCAAAAGCGTGACCCATGTCGGCACCACAGCAGAGCAAGCGTTTGCGATGGCGGCTGGGGTGTGCCAAGACCATACCCATGTATTTTTGGCACTGCTACGGGATAAAGGCATTGCAGCGCGCTATGTATCGGGTTATATTTATGAAGCGACCCAAGCGCATATGGCAAGCCATGCCTGGGCAGAAGTTTGGCTTGCGGGTAATTGGTACACCTTTGATATCTCTAACCAACATTTTACCCCCAACTCCCATGTCTACATCGCCTTTGGGCGTGACTATGCCGATGCGGCGCCAGTGCGCGGGGTGAGAACAGGGGGCGGTGACGAGCGACTTTATAGTCAAGTCATGGTATCTACCAGCCCCCAGTACATACCGCAGCTTAACGCGCAGTTTGCAGCGCAGCAGTAATTTGCCACTATTGATTCACCAATAATTGCTAAACCAGTATTTGCTAAAAAGGAACAACCATGACCTATTGTGTGGGTATCAGACTCAAAGACGGGATGATTTTCGCCAGTGATACTCGCACCAATGCGGGCGTCGACCAAATATCGATGTTTCGCAAAATGTACCAATACGGCATTGAAGGCGAGCGGTTTTTGGTGCTACAAACCGCAGGCAACTTGGCGACGTCACAAGCGGTGTTTACCAAATTAGATAACGCCATCAAACTTGCGCAAGAGCGTAATTTGCATACCGTCCCTACCCTGTATGATGCCGCGCAATTGGTGGGTGAGTGCCTGCGAGAAACCACCATCCATGCCCAAACCATCGCACAAGAAACAGATACTAAGTTTAGAAGCAGTTTTATTTTGGGTGGGCAAATCAAGGGGCAATCCCCCGAAATTTATTTTATCTACCCTGAAGGCAATTGCATCAGAGCAACAACTGACACGCCTTTTTTCCAGTTAGGGGAAAGTAAATACGGCAAACCTATTTTAGACCGTTCCATGAATTATGACGCATCACTCAAATCAGCGATGCGAGCCATTTTGATTTCTTTTGATTCAACCATCCGCTCCAACCTATCCGTCGGTATGCCCATTGATGTGTTGGTCTATCACAATGACAGCCTACAGATGCCACAAGGGTATCGCATTGATGAAAACGATGAATACTTTGCTAGCATCCGCCAACACTGGTCAGATGGGCTGAGAAAAATTCTGAATGAACTTGAAGACTCACCGGTGAGCTATTGGCAATAGCAACTATCATACAGTTAAAAATAAACCCACGTCAAACCATCTAGCAGGTTCTTCACTGTGTCCTCCCCTGTCGATTTATACCGCGCTTTTGGTTATATCGTTTCTGGCATATATCGCTCTTGAGACATAATGCGCTCCCGTCTATATCGACCTGTCTTAGGCAATTTTTTTTGCTATAGTTCAATTGCCTTGCCATAGATAATGCAAATACCTTGGGTTTTTGGTAGGCGGTAATTTCGGTGGGTATGGTATGATGTGATTTTTTATGATTGTTTGGTTTTTATGTTATGCAGCTAACTGATTTGGCACCTTGGGGTGAATCACTCAGAATCGCCGTAGAAGTCATCGGCACGATTGCTTTTGCCTTGTCAGGTATCTTGGCAGGCGTGCGCAAACGTATGGATATGTTTGGGGTAGCGGTGCTGGGATTTTTATCGGCGTATGGAGGTGGCACGCTGCGTGATATTTTGCTAGAGCGGCGGCCGTTTTTTTGGGTGTCCCAAGAGCTGATGTTATGGCTGGTGTTTGCGCTTTGTATTGTGGTGATGCTAGTCAATAGCCGCCGCCCGTTTCGTATTACGCCTGCGGCGATTCAATTGGCAGATGCGTTAGGGTTGGGCTTGTTTGTCGCCTCTGGGGTACAAGCATCACTGGCAAGCGGTATGCCGATGGCGGTGTCAGTCATCATGGGGATTATTACTGGGGTATTTGGCGGGGTGATGCGTGATATTGCCTGTGGTGAGATGCCCACCGCGTTTTTTGACCATCGTCCGTATGCCATGTGTGCCTTGGTTGGCGGCTGGGTGTATGCGATTTTGGCAGTTTACAGCTCGCTTGCCGCTTGGGTGATTATGTTTATCAGTACCGTCACCACCACAGGGCTGCGTATTGCCGCGCTGGCGTTTAATTATCATTTACCCGGTTGGAAAAAAAGCCCCTCTTAACCAACAGATTAGGTAGCCATCAGACTTGGTAGCTATCAGATTTGTTAGCCATCGATGTAGCTTGGCTGTGCCAATCCGTTAATGAATTCAAGGCTTTATCAAGCAGACGATGCAGCTGATCCCATTCCTGCCCGCTCATCTGATGAAAAAACTTTGCTTCAAGCCCGCGACCAATCGTCTCACAAGTTTGCCACGCCTCCTCACCTGCCTCCGTCAAGCGTAGCTGCTGAATACGGTTATCTTGTTTATCTGGAATTTTTTCTATCAAGCTGCGCTGCTCAAGCCCTGCTAAATATTTGGATAACAGCGTTTTATCCAGTACCAATTTTACTTTAAGTTCGCTTGAAGTGATATTTGGGTAATCATGAATCAGTCTAAGTAGACGTATTTCTTTGACTCGCAGCCCGCAAGCTTTACGGTACAGTGGCTCGGCGGCATTGAGCACAAGGATTTTGATGACGTCAAGCTTGTAAGTGAGATAGGCATGATTGTTGGTTGGGGTTGGGATATCAAGCGCTGCCGCTGCCAGATAATGATACAGCGACATCTCACTGTCGCTATCTAAGTTTGGCGTATGGGTGTTGTGAGCAATAGTCGGTGTCGGCATAGAGATGGCTTACTTTTGTCAGATGATTTATTCCACAGTATAGCCGAAAGCTTGCATTTCCCATACCAGTTGCTCAGCAAAACCCCGCATAGTTCATTGATTATAGCCCGCCTATTAAATAAAGAAAGATAACTTTGATGGCTTCAGTTTGATGCCTCTAATTCATTAGGCTTGATTGATGGGGTTGATAGAGGTCGCCACCCTGACAAAATTTTTAACAACCCTGTTTGATGGCATCCCATCGTCGATATCCATCGTTTCGTCAATGACGGCTAAGTCGCTATTAGAAACAATCAAGCTTACACCAATCGCTCGACCGCTTTTTTCTTCCAAACAAATTGGTAGTACAAACCTTGTAAAACGCTCATCACTATAAAATTCGCCACATACGCCCACCAAATGCCCTGCAGTCCAAAATGACGACTGAGTAAAATCGCACTGGGAATCTCTACCAATAAGATAGTGCCGATACTGATAAACATGGGCTGCCACACCATGCCCGTCGCGCGCATCATGCCACTAAAAATCATGCCACTGCTAAAAAAAAGCAAACTCCATAACACAATGTGCAATAACTGCTGTGCCAGCACAATCACGCCTTCCACCGTGATAAACATCGCCATCAAATAACGGGAAAAAAGATACGCCAAAACAATTAACACACCAGTAATAATGAAATTGGTCATCATGGCAGTGCGAGTGACGCAGTTTAAGGCACTCGCCTTACCTGCGCCAATCGCTTGCGAGGCATAAATTGATGCCGCTATGGCAATCGACATGGCAGGAAATTGCACATAACTCAACACTTGGTTGACTGCGCCATAAGCTGCGGTGGCATTGGTACCAAAGCCATTGACCAGCCCAATAATCACCAAGCCAGATATCGCGCCCGTGACCATCTGAAACGCGGTAGGCAACCCCAACCGAATCACTTTACGCGCGATGTCGGGTTGGATGCGTATATATTTGAGCAATTGAGTATCAATTTGTAAGGGGTGATTTTTGGCACGGGTATAAAAAAACAAAAACAGCAATACCAACAACTGTGACAATAAAGTCGCAATCGCAGGGGCTTGGATATCGAGCTTGGGTAACCCAAACCAACCTTGAATGAGCGCAGGCGTCACCACAATTCCAATCACAATGGAAATACCCACGGCAAACAAGGGCGTCACCGAATCGCCAACCCCGCGCAATAACGAAGTATAAGCGATAAATAAAAACAGTAGCGGACTCCCTGCCAACATCAATTTGGCATAACGGTTTGCCAAGCCTTGAATCTCAGCAGGGACACCCATCTGCACAATGATAAACTGACTCAGCAAGCTGCCCGCAATCGCAATCATCACCCCTAATATCAAAATAATTGCAAAGCTATTGCCGGTAATTCGTTTGACCAGATCCAACTCTTTGGCACCCCAAGCCTGCCCTACCAAAATCGATGAGCCTGAAGCGATACCGATGATAAACGCCATCAAAAAAAACAGCACTGGGGCAAATACCGATACGGCGGCAATCGCCTGTACCCCTAGCATCTGCCCAACAAAAATGGTGTTAATCGTCCCTGACAGCGATTGCAAGATGTTGGTCAGCAGTAAAGGCAACAAGAAAAACAAAAACGGTCGCCATAGCGTGCCGACCGAACTAAAATCTGGAAGTTGTTGTGATTTTTTCATACCGTCAAATTTACTTAATAATCTTAATAATAATGATAACGATGGCTATTTTAATTATTTTTTTACTACCTACCTGTTAGGTAAATTTTATACAGTGTTAGATAACAACAAAAAGCGTATCGAAAGGCTAAAAATCTACCGACACTGGCAAAATTTTATTCATAGTAAACGATTGCCCAACAACATATCGCAATAAAATGTTAACTATCTTTCGTTATTACCCGTCATTTCACCGCTTACTTTAACAAAGATAACAAACGACACATATTCTCAAACTTTTATGGTCGATAACTCTGTTAAACTTTACCCTGTGCTTTGGTGCATAAGTGGCGATAACCAGCCACTTTGATAATGACAGAATCAAAAAATTCACTAAAAAAGAGAACAATAATGACAACCGACAACCAAACCGATACCCAGCAATTTCGCAGCGAAAAAGACACCATGGGCGCTGTCAACGTCCCTATAGATGCCTACTGGGGCGCGCAAACCGAGCGTAGTCGCAATAACTTTAAAATCGGTGGTGAAACCCTACCACAGCCGCTGATTGAAGCCATGGCACTGGTCAAAAAAGCCGCCGCCATCACCAATGCCAAATTAGAGCGTATCAGTGATGATAAACGTGACCTTATCGTGCAGGCCGCCGATGAAATCATCAACGGGGCACTGCGTGACCAATTTCCTTTGGTGGTTTGGCAGACAGGCTCTGGCACACAGTCAAACATGAATATGAATGAAGTGATTGCCAACCGCGCCAATGAACTTGTCGGTCAAGGCAAAGGTCGTTATCAGCCGATTCATCCCAATGACGATGTCAATCATGCCCAATCTACCAATGACAGCTTTCCCACCGCGATTCGGGTAGCGGCGGCGCGTCAGATTGTCTATCTGCTTATCCCTGCGGTGCAAAAACTGCGTGACACCTTAGCAAGCAAAGCTGAGCAGTTTGCTGGCATTGTAAAAATCGGACGTACCCATCTGCAAGATGCCACCCCTTTGACGCTAGGACAAGAGTTTAGCGGCTATGTCAGTCAGTTAGATCATGCGCTCATTCGTCTGGATGCCGCGCTACAGGGTCTGTATGAACTGCCTTTAGGCGGCACTGCAGTCGGTACCGGATTAAACGCTCACCCTGACTATGCCGAGCAGGTCGCGCAAACCCTAGCTGCGTTGACTGATGTGCCTTTTGTCACCGCGCCCAATAAATTTGAAGCATTAGCGGCCAGAGACGCTGAAGTTTTTGCTTCAGGTGCCCTAAAAACCTTGGCAGCGAGCCTCAATAAAATTGCCAATGATGTGCGCTGGTTGGCTTCAGGTCCTAGATGTGGGATTGGTGAGCTTAGAATTCCTGAAAATGAGCCAGGCTCCTCCATCATGCCAGGTAAAGTCAATCCAACCCAGTCTGAAGCCATGACGATGGTCGTCGCGCAAGTGATGGGCAACGATGTCACCATCAATATGGCGGGTGCGTCGGGTAATTTTGAACTCAATGTGTTTATGCCAGTCATTGGCTACAACCTACTGCAATCGATTCGCTTACTTGCCGATACCTGTGACAGCTTCAATGACCATTGCGCGGTAGGTATCGAGCCTGTGACAGAAAAAATTGATTATTTCCTACACAACTCATTGATGTTAGTCACCGCGCTCAATCGACATGTTGGCTATGAAAATGCAGCAAAAATTGCCAAAACTGCTTATAAAGAAAATAAAACCTTAAAACAAGTTGCCGTTGAGTTAGGTTTATTGACTGACGCCCAATTTGATGAGTGGGTCAAACCTGAAGCCATGACTAGTCCAAAGTGATTAATCGAAAGTGATTAATCGAAAGTGATTAATCGAAAGTGATTAATCGAAAGTGATTAATCGAAAGTGATTAATCGAAAGTGACTAATTGAAAGTGACTAATTGAAAGTGACTAATTGAAAGTGATTAGTCCAAAGTAATATGAAGGTTAATGCAGCGTAATCGCACTTTTTTATCAATCAATTTTTATCAAAAACTTTTTAGCCAGATGACAACCTTCTGGCTAAAAGCTAACTCTCGCATCGTTGGCTATTTACTAAATCGCCACTAGCTCTCTGATGCCTTTTTCTGGCATATCACGGCCCATGCCTTGGGCAATGACTTGCCCCCGTGCCATAACCGTATAGTTATCGGCAAGTTCTTCGGCAAAATCATAAAACTGCTCGACCAAAATAATCGCCATATCACCTTGGTTAGCCAAGCGACGAATCACCCGTCCGATATCTTTGATAATCGATGGCTGAATCCCTTCGGTCGGCTCGTCCAAAATCAGTACCCGTGGCTCAGAAGCCAGCGCCCTGGCTATCGCTAATTGTTGTTGCTGACCGCCTGACAAGTCACCGCCCCGGCGTTGGCTCATTTCATCGAGCACAGGAAAAATCTCGTACAAATGGTTTGGGACTTTTTTGGCTTTGCTGCCTTTAAACTTTGCCATGCCAATCAAGATATTTTCTTCTACGGTTAAGGTTGAAAAAATATCTCGCCCTTGTGGCACATACGCCATGCCTGCGCGCACGCGGTTTTCGGGCGATAATTTGCTGATGTCTTTGCCATCGAGCAAAATTTGACCCGATTTAATCGGTAAAACCCCCATCAGGCACTTTAACAGTGTGGTTTTACCCACGCCATTGCGACCGAGTACCACAGAACACTCACCCACAGGCGCGGTCATACTGACATCGCGCAAAATATGACTACCGCCATAATATTGATTGATTGTGTTTACTTCTAACATCGCTATCCCCTATCGCCCTAGATATTTTTCGATGACATCGTCGTTGGCTTGTACTTCAGCAAGCGTCCCTTCTGCCAAAATCGCCCCTTGCGCCAATACCGTCACTTGCTCACTGATGGTGTCAATAAAGCTCATGTCATGCTCAACCACCACTAAAGTATGATCTTTTTTGAGCTCCAAACATAGCTCGGCGGTGCGTTCGGTTTCGGCATCGGTCATGCCTGCCACTGGCTCATCGAGCAAAATCAGCTTGGGACGCTGCATCAGTAGCATCCCAATCTCTAGCCATTGTTTTTGCCCGTGCGACAACAATCCTGCAGGTTTATTGACAAACTCGCCCAAGCGAATCGTGGCTAAAGTCTGGTCAAGGGCATTTTGTGCATCCGGGTCAAGTTTGCTAAACAGGCTTTTTTTGACCCGCTTGTCTTTGGGTGCAGCTAGCAGTAAGTTCTCCATGACGGTAAAATTTTCAAACACCGTGGGTTTTTGAAATTTTCGCCCAATGCCAGCTTCGGCAATTTGCTCGGTGGTCATGCTAGCAAGATTGTGGGTTTGTCCAAAATACACTGACCCTTCCGTGGGGCGAGTTTTACCGGTAATCACGTCCATCAGCGTGGTTTTACCCGCACCGTTAGGTCCGATGATACAACGCAGCTCGCCTTCTTTGATGTACAAAGATAAGTTGTTTAAGGCGCGGAATTTATCAAACCACACGCTGACATCTTCCATATATAGGGCAATGCCTTTGCTAAAATCCGCTTCTTGTGACTTTAGCCGTCCGTAGTTGCTCTCAGCAAAGTCATTGATATTATTATCGTTTGTATTCATAACAGACTCTTTGATGTGTTATTAATGGGGTGTTTATGGGGTATTAGTCATCGGGTACAATTAAACTAACTACTGAGTTGCAGGCGGTCAGAATGACGCCGCTGCCGCCTAAGACTCTTGGTTTGTTTCCATATTTTTTGCGCTTGGCTTGGCCGTTTTTTTGCCCTGCGTGATGTTGTCCAATAGACCAATAATGCCTTTGGGTAAAAACAAGGTGACGACCACAAACAACCCGCCCAAAATCAATAGCCACGCTTCGGGATATGCCACAGTAAAGTAAGTTTTCACCGCATTGACCACACCTGCGCCCAATATCGCCCCAATCAGCGTGCCGCGTCCACCTGTGGCGACCCAGACCGCCATTTCAATCGAGTTGACAGGGTTCATCTCACTGGGGTTGATAATGCCCACTTGTGGCACATACAACGCGCCAGCAATCCCTGCGATAATCGCCGATAACACCCACGCAGATAGCTTGTACCATAGAGTACGGTAGCCAAGGTATTGCAAACGGTTTTCGCTATCACGCACGGCGCCCAATACGCGACCATACGGCTTGTGCATCAAATAACGTAAGCCAAGGTAGGCAAGCATCAGCACCAATGCTGTGGCAAAACATAGCAAGGTGCGTGTCATGGGAGCAGCGATGTCCATGCCCAAGATGGTTTTAAACCCGGTAAAACCGTTGTTACCGCCAAACCCAGTTTCGTTACGGAAAAATAGGAGTGATGCGGCAAACACCATGGCTTGGGTGATAATTGAGAAATACACGTCTTTGATTTTTGAGCGAAAGGCAAAAAACCCAAATATAAAAGCCACCAATGCCGGCACCAGCACGACCAATATCGCCGCCCAAGCAAAGTTGTCTGTGCCTGCCCAAAACCAAGGCATTTTATCCCAGCTCAAAAACCGCATAAACTCCGGTAAGCTGTTGCCTGATGCTTGGCGCATCAGATACATACCCATCGCATACCCGCCAAGGGCAAAGTACAAGCCATGTCCAAGGCTCAAAATACCCGCATATCCCCATACCAAGTCCAGTGCCAAAGCAACCATCGCCAGGCACATGATTTTGCCAATCAAAGTGACCCAATAAGCGGATAAATGCAGCGCTGAATCGGCAGGCAGCAAATGCAACCAAGGCAACACCATCAACACCGCAAAACAGCCCATAATTGCCAAGCGACTCACTGGTTTATCTGCAAATAATTGTAAAATACGCATTCTTTCACTCTCCAATGATTACTCGACAAAGCGACCTTTAAGGGCAAACAGACCTTGTGGGCGTTTTTGGATAAATAGCACCACCAGCACCAACAAAATAATTTTGGCAATCACTGCACCCATGCCAATCTCAAGCACGGTGCCACTCACGCCTAGACCCAAGGCTGCCAGTACTGCCCCCCAAATTTGACCGACACCGCCGACCACCACCACCAAGAAAGCATCGATGATGTAGTTTTGCCCCAAATCAGGACCGACGTTGCCCACTTGCGCCAAAGCGCAGCCTGCCAAACCTGCCAAGCCAGAGCCAAGCCCAAATGCCATCATATCGACACGCGCCGAGCGAATACCCACCGCACGCGCCATTTGCCGGTTTTGGGTCACGGCACGTACAAACAAACCGAAGCGGGTATATTTGAGTAAAAATACCAGTAATAACAATACGATAATGGTAAAGCCGATAATCGCAATACGGTTGTATGGCAGCATCAAGCTTGGGGTCAAAGCAACAGCGCCGCTTAGCCATGAAATATTTGAGACCTCGACGTTTTGCGCCCCAAAAATCATGCGAACTAACTGCATCAGAATCAAACTCACCCCAAACGTGGCAAGCAAGGTTTCTAGCTGTCTGCCATATAGCGGACGTATCACTACCCGCTCAATAATCATGCCAATGACAGCACTCACCAAAAACGCCAGCGGAATCGCGGCAAGCATGTACCAATCGACATAGCCTGCCAAATGGCTCTTAAAAAAACTTTGCACCACATAAGTGGTATAGGCACCAATCATGATGAGCTCACCATGCGCCATGTTAATGACACCCAATAGACCGTAAGTAATGGCAAGTCCCAACGCCGCCAACAACAAAATACTGGCGGTGCTAAAGCCAGAAAACACGTGTCCTGCCCACTCGCTGGCTTTGATACGCGATTTGACTTTGTCTTGGGTCGTTTGTAAGGCTTGTTTGAGCTCGGGTGAATGGCTGGTTTGTTTTGCCATTCCTTCGATATCGGCTAACACATCGGGACTATTACTGGAAGACAAGGTTTTTAATGCCGCAATCTGGGTCATCTCATCGCCCGATTGCAAATCCATACGCGCTTGCAGTTGCGCCAATGCTGCTTTTACCGTACTGTCTTTTTCATTGGCATAAATATCGGCAACGGTTTTTTTATCGAGCGTGGCGATATTGTCAGCTAGGATATCCACCGCTTTAAGACGCTCGCTGGCATCGTCGGATTTGAGTTTGGCTTTGGTCTGCCCTAGTGTCAACGCCGAACGCAGCGCGTTATTGAGCGTGACTTGGTTTAGGTCGCTTGGCCAATTGCTTACCAAAGTATGCGCAGGATAACTGTAGAGTTGGTCGGTGTTTTCTAAAGTATAAACATTGCCGGCATCATCACGGTACAGCTCGTCTTTGTTAATCAGCTCGACCAGCTTGTCATAGGATTGGCTGCTGCCGGTCCAGTTGTTGAGCATGGCTTGACGCCCTGCAAAATCGGCGGCTACGAATTTTTGAATATCATCGCCTGCGCTGGCTGTCGTGCTTGTGGCTGCCGTGCTTGTGGCTGCCGTGCTTGTGGCTGCGCTAGTTGGGGCTGCTGTGGCTGCTGTAGGGGTCATCGTAGTTGCCGAAGCGGTAGTTGCCTGTGCATTACTCACGCTTGGCAACGCAATGCCCATCGTGGTCGCTAGCGACATGCCGAGCACAATTTTTTTACTTTTTTGCAAAAACTGCCCGAGAGAATGATTACCATTGAGCATGATGGTCGCTCCTTAGTTTGTATGATTAGTCTTTATGATTAGGCCATCTGTTTGGTGGTGTGACGGATCAATGTTTAAATCAATCAATGTTTAAATCAATAAAAGGTGAAATCGTAAAATTTTGGCAAAAAAATAAGCCATACCAGCTGGGGTATTGATGCGCGGTATGGCTGTCACAACATCGATTGTTAACTTCATTCAAGCTTATTTGAAAGGCTTATTTTGGGATACTTATTTTGGAATATAAGGACTCCAAGGTTCAGCTTTAATGACATCTTTGGTTTTGTAAACCACATCAAACTGACCATCGGCACGGATTTGCCCGATCATCACAGGTTTGTGTAAGTGGTGATTTTCGACATCCATGGTTAGCGTGTAGCCCGATGGCGCGGCAAAGCTTTGACCTGCCATGGCAGCACGGACTTTATCCACGTCGGTGGATCCCGCTTTTTCAACCGCTTGCTTCCACATATTGATACCCACATAGGTGGCTTCCATTGGGTCATTGGTCACTACTTTATCGGCATTTGGCAGTTTGTGGTCAATGGCGTATTTTTTGTAAGCATTCACAAACTTGATGTTTACAGGGTTTTTGAGCGATTGAAAGTAGTTCCATGCTGCCAAGTGCCCAACTAATGGGGTGGTGTCGATACCACGAAGTTCTTCTTCACCCACAGAGAACGCCATCACAGGAATATCCGCCGCTTTGATGCCTTGGTTACCAAGCTCACGATAGAAGGGGACGTTTGAGTCACCATTGATGGTGGAGATAACGGCGGTCTTTTTACCCGCTGAGAATTTTTTGATATTACCCACGATGGTTTGGTAGTTGTTAAAGCCAAATGGGGTATATTCTTCCATGATGTCGCTCTCTGCCACGCCTTTAGACTTTAAGAACGCCCGTAAAATCTTATTGGTGGTACGGGGATACACATAGTCAGTACCCAATAGCACGAAGCGTTTGGCACCGCCGCCTTCTGGTGACATCAAGTATTCAACCGCAGGAAGGGCTTGTTGGTTGGGCGCGGCGCCGGTATAAAAGATGTTTTTGGACTGCTCTTGTCCTTCATACTGCACAGGGTAGAATAATAAGCCGTTCAATTCTTCAACCACAGGCAACACGGATTTACGAGAAACCGATGTCCAGCAGCCAAAAATAACCGCAACTTTGTCTTGTGTCAGTAGTTGGCGCGTTTTTTCGGCGAACAATGGCCAGTCTGAGGCAGGGTCGACAACCACAGGCTCAAGTTTTTTGCCCATCACCCCACCTTTGGCATTGATTTCATCAATCGCCATCAATGCGGTGTTTTTGAGCGATGTTTCAGAGATTGCCATAGTACCTGAGAGTGAATGCAAGATACCCACTTTGATGGTATCACCATTGCTAGGGGCAGGCGCACTACCGGTGGCAGCAGTGGTTGACGTGCCACTGGCTGGTTTGGCATCACTTGATGATTGCGGTTTTGAACAACCTGTCAACATCATACTGCCCGTTACCGCTAGGGCAACCAAGGATCTGCCAAATGCACGACGGCTTAATTGACGCTCAGTCGTGGTTAGCTCGGTGGTTTTTTTGTCTAACATGTGTCACTCCTAAAATAGATGGATTGCCGTTTTAAGGTAGGGCGTAACGGATAGGCTTTGGCTATCGGTTGCTGGTTGTCTTAACTGACTATAGTGACAATTCAATTAGTGTGCCAATCTGCATGTTAAAAGCTATTTTTGAAAATTTTATCAATTAAATCAAAATGTTGAATTGGTATAGTTAAAATCAGTTATTTTAAACAATCGCCCATTGGATAAATGCTGCTACTAGGTAAAAAATGGGCAAACTTTGGCGCCCTTAGCGATTTCACCAATCTGATAAACTGGCATGGTTTTTTGCACTATTACCATTCATCTGTCATTTATCTGGCATTGCTCTAGCATTGATTGTCGCTAAATAACGCTGTATCGCCAGTGTTTTTATGATATTACCCAATTTGTTGCATAAAAAAAGTGCAAGCCAGACAGCTTGCACTTTTTATCAAAGATGTTGTTAATCCCTAGTTAGCCAATACCAGTGCCATGCCCAATGCCGCTATAATTGAAGGTAGCCAAGACAGCTTGGGATGCGCATGGGCTTGTGCTTTTACCCAATTCATCACCCCTGCACCCACAGCAAACAAGGCAGACATCGCGGTTATCATGCCTAAGCCAAACCCTTGACTCACGCTACTGACAGGCATCTCCACGGCATGCGCCATGCCATGAAATAGCGTCAAACCAAATAAGCTGATCGCCATCATAAGCGAAAAGCTTTTTTGATTGGCTTGTGCTATCTTGGTGCGCTGCGCCAAAACTGCGACCGCTGTCAACACCACCGATAGCAAAATCGCACCTTCAATAATTGATGAGCCAATCGCCACATGAAATAGTTGCACCAAAGCAAACCCTAACAGTAAGCTCGTCACCAACAAGCCTAAACCCAGTTTTTTGTGACGGGCAAACACCATGCCCATGCCAACTGCAAGCACAACGTGGTCAAGACCTGAGATAGGGTGCATGAGCCCTGCGGTGACGGCAGCCATTAAATCTACCGAACTTGCGACTGCATGCTGGGTTAAACCATGACCGACATGCGCCACTGCCACACTCGAAAGACTAAAAAGCGCGGTTGCCAACGCCGTTTTTTGGGTTGTTTTTTGGGTTAAAGTTTTCATTATGTCTCCTTAATTTTATTGCATTTTTTACATATTTTCGCTTGAGCTTGGTAAATGTTGGACCGGCTGTGACGGAATCTCTAGCGCTCTTAGCATGCCCTGTTGTTGGATAAATTTGATAATGTCATCCAAACCGTCTTGAGTTTTCATGTTGCTAAACACAAACGGCTTATCGCCGCGCATTTTTTTGGCGTCTTTGTCCATAATCGACAAATCCGCGCCCACGAGTGGCGCAAGGTCAGTTTTATTGATAATCAGCAAATCTGATTTGGTAATCCCAGGTCCACCTTTACGGGGGATTTTGTCGCCTGCACTCACATCAATCACATAAATGGTCAAATCCGACAACTCTGGGCTAAAGGTCGCCGCCAAGTTATCACCGCCCGACTCAATGATAATCAGTTCAAGACCATCAAAGCGATTTTGCAAGGTGGCCACGGCATTAAGATTAATCGACGCATCTTCACGAATCGCTGTGTGTGGACAGCCGCCCGTTTCCACGCCGATAATCCGCTCAGCGGGCATGGCATCGTGGCGGGTCAAAAACTCCGAATCTTCTTTGGTATAAATATCGTTGGTAATCACCGCCATGTTGTACACATCTTTGAGACGGCGACACAGACTTAAAGTCAAAGCGGTTTTGCCAGAGCCAACAGGCCCGCCAATGCCAAGACGTAACGGGGATAGGCAAGGCTCTTGGGTTGGGGTTTTTTGGGTAAAGCCAGTCATGGGGTTTCCTTGTAAATGATATTAAAGACAGGGGTTTTAGGAACGAAACAGACGACTATATTGCTGTTCATGATGACAGGATAATTCTGCCAACGACGGTACAGACGCTGATAGTTGCAAGTGGTTGATTAACATCAGTAATGTTTGGGCATGCTGCTGTGCCTGTAAAAACTGTGGCGCAATGTCTTGTAGCTTAGCCACAACCACCTGCCGATGATGAATGGCTGTCAATGCCGTTTTGACTTTGCTGGCTTGCGTTTGGCAAAGCTTGGCAATCGGTTCATCCATCGCTTGCCCCAATTGCCAAATAATTCGTTGACCTGCCATTTGTCCCAACGGTAAGGTTTTGACAATCGCCAAGGTCAGATTTTCCATTTGAGCAAACGCATAAGTCGTCAGGCTATCGGCTATGGGCAGTTGCCAAAAATACGCCAAGCGAGCAAATAACGGTAAATAGCCTTGCGCTATCCAATCTTGTGGCATCGCAAGGTCGAGCACGCCATCGAGCCAGGCACAAAATGCCTGCGCCAATTGTTGACTCTCTAATAAAAACTCATGGCTATCACGGCTTGCCCCATAAAAATTGGCTAGACTATCCACCAAGCTGTGGTGAGTTGTTTGCGCTGACAGCTGCATCATACTTGCCATCAGCGGCAGTTCAAAATTGAGTAAAACCTCTTGCTGATACGCCTGCAAAAACGCCAAACTACTGGCTTCATCATGGATAAAGCCTTGCTCAATGGCAGACTCTACGCCTTGGGAATAGGTATAACTACCAATCGGCAAATTGCTCGACGCTAGCATCATCAGCTTAAGCAATTGTTGTGGCGGTGTCGTCTGTGTGAGGTACGATGTTGTTATCATCGTATTCATGAAAAAAACGTGGCTTTGGTTAAATCACCGACGATTGCGCTTTGCGTATCTGCATGGCTTAACCGATTATCATGTCCATGTGAATGACCGCCATGCCCATACGCCCCTGTTTCGGGTTCAAAAGCGTGTTCCACTTCGCTCACGGTTAAGCCTAACTTCACTAGCATATCGGCAAGCACATAATCGGGCTCAAAGTATAAGGCATACTGCGCTTGACCCTGCTCAACGAGCATCAGTGGTACATGACGGTTTCCCAAATGATAGGCCCCCCGCATCAGTTCAAAAGCATTGTCGGCGGTGACTTTGGTGAGGGTTTGCGGTTTGGCAAAAATTTGTATGATATCTCCTGTGTCGTTTTGCACCACATCACCATCTTTGAGCGTACCTGTGCGTGGCAGGTCGATACCGACCGCTTCACCATTTTGCAGGGTTGCACGAAAGCGTGACCGCTGGCGTGTGTCAAAATCAAGCTGCAAAAACTGCCCGTTTGCTTGTTGATTGAGCAAATCGGCTTGCTGTTGGTGAGTTAACTGTTGCACCCGCTGATTATAAATTTTCATTATTATCCTTTGTTAAATTTTCTACCTACTCAGAATTTGCCCATGACAACCGCATTTTTGACAGCGACCCTCTTTAAATTGATGTTCACAGTTGTTATAGCCATACAGTAAATGCGATTAGTTTGGGCAAAGATTTTGCATTGGCGATACATTGTTAAAAAACTCACTGCCACACTCATCACAGGTTACATGAGATTGTTCGGTTTTAGTCATCACATTGGCATTCATAGCTAAAATCACATTTAAAATAAGAAATACCGCTGTGCCATTGGCAACACAGCCGACGGTTCGCAAGTGAGAAGCTCACCGTCAGCACGTACTTCATAGGTTTCTGGGTTGATCGACATCTCGGGACAATAGCTATTAAACCGCATATCTTTTTTGCGAATGTTACGAATCCCCTGCACGGGTCGAATCACTTTTTGCAAGCCAAGTTTGTGTTGGATATTGTTGTCAAAGGCGATTTTGGATACAAAGGTGATACTGGTTTGGTGGGTGGCTTTGCCAAAGCTTGCGAACATCGGACGATAATGCACTGGCTGTGGGGTTGGGATCGAGGCATTGATATCGCCCATCGGGTAAGCGGCGATGCTACCACCTTTTAAAATCGTGTCAGGTTTGACCCCAAAGAATTTGGGCGACCATAGCACCAAATCCGCCCATTTACCGACTTCTACCGAACCGACTTCCTCGGCAATACCGTGGGTAATGGCAGGATTAATGGTGTATTTGGCGATATAGCGTTTGATGCGAAAATTGTCGTTGCTCTTGATGTCATCTACATCAGTGAGCGTGATACCTTGCTCGCTGTGGCTAGATACATCGGGTGCTAAAAATCCGCGTTGGCGCTTCATTTTATCCGCCGTTTGCCAAGTGCGGATAATTACCTCGCCCACCCGTCCCATCGCTTGCGAGTCGCTACTCATCATCGAGATTGCCCCCAAATCGTGCAAAATATCTTCAGCGGCGATGGTTTCTTGGCGGATACGACTCTCAGCAAAGGCGATATCTTCGGCAATCGCAGGGCTCAAATGGTGACAGACCATCAGCATGTCGAGATGCTCATCAATGGTATTGATGGTAAACGGACGCGTGGGATTGGTCGACGACGGTAATACATGCGGCTCGCCAATCGCCCGCAAAATATCAGGGGCGTGCCCGCCGCCTGCGCCTTCGGTGTGAAAGGTGTGAATACAGCGGTCTTTAAAGGCATTTAGCGTGCTTTCTAGATAGCCACTTTCGTTGAGCGTATCGGTGTGAATCGCCACTTGCACATCATACTCTTCGGCAACGCTCAAGCAGTTATCAATCGCTTGCGGCGTGGTGCCCCAGTCTTCGTGCAGTTTTAGCCCGACCACACCCGCTTCGATTTGCTCGACAATCGGCTGCGGCAAACTGACATTGCCTTTGCCCAGTAGCCCAATGTTCATGGGCATGTCATCAAGGGCTTTGAGCATGGTTTCGATATGGTATTTGCCGTTGGTGCAGGTGGTGGCAAGTGTGCCTTGGGCAGGTCCTGAACCACCGCCAATCATGGTCGTCACTCCAGACATCAAGGCAACTTCCGCCTGCTGCGGCGCGATAAAGTGAATATGGGTGTCAATCCCGCCCGCGGTCAAAATTTTGCCTTCACCTGCAATAATCTCGGTGCTTGCGCCAATGGCGATGGTGACATTGGATTGAATATCGGGGTTGCCCGCCTTGCCAATCGCCCAAATTCGGCTATCTTTTATCGCTACATCGGCTTTATAAATCCCGGTATAATCCAAGATAAGCGCGTTGGTAATCACAGTGTCAGCCACTTCGGCAAACGGTCGCTGCCCTTGCCCCATGCCGTCACGAATCACTTTGCCACCGCCAAATTTGACCTCTTCACCATAGCTGGTAAAGTCTTTTTCCACTTCCAGCCACAGCTCGGTATCAGCAAGACGCAGTTTATCGCCCACGGTTAAGCCAAAATGCTCGGCATACATTTGGCGGGGTACGGTTTTTTGTGATTTTGCTAAACTTGCGGTATCAACAGATGCGGTGACTTGCCCCATCACCCGCCCAGCAAACCCAAAAATCGCCTTATTGCCACCGAACTCGACCAGTTCAACTGATCGCGCTTGCCCTGGCTCAAAACGCACTGCTGTACCCGATAAGATATTTAAGCGAAACCCAAGCGCCTTGTCACGGTCAAACGCCAGTGCGTCATTGGCTTCGGCAAAATGGTAGTGAGAGCCGATTTGAATCGGTCTGTCGCCGGTGTTTTTGACCAAAATAGTTTGGACGGCGCGCCCTTCATTCAGGATAATGGCTTGGTCTTTTAGCTTATATTCGCCAACTTTCATGGTTTACCCCTTATATTGTTTAAATCACACAATCGGTTGGTGAATGGTCACCAGTTTGGTACCATCGGGAAAGGTGGCTTCCACTTGCACATCGTCAATCATCTCGGCGATGCCATCCATCACATCCTCACCCGTCAGCCACGTGGTGCCTTCGCCCATCAACTGTGCCACTGTTTTTCCCTCTCTTGCCCCTTCGAGTACCAACATACTGATATAGGCTATTGCTTCTGGATAGTTAAGTTTTAAGCCACGTTGTTTGCGGCGCTCGGCAACCAGTCCTGCGGTAAAAATAAGTAATTTATCTTTTTCGGCGGGGGTTAAATGCATGGGTTACTCCAATTGTTTTTTTAGTATTAAAAATTAGACCGTCACTGCCGCTAGGTTGCCCAAATTCGGGGCAAATGACTGGCTTTTTGCCACATTAAAGTGCGAATTTCACCACGAACTGCACCAAAACTGTCAAAACATTGGCGGACATCATCCCCCAAATAGCGAATAATCATCACCTCCCCTGTTTGGGTGCAAGAGACAGGCAAGCTATGGTGGTCGATAAATAAACGTAATTGCTTAACCCATTCAATCAGCTGTTTTTGCGCATCAACGCTTGGCACAACCCATAAGCTGGCAAAGACACTGTGGTTATTGAGACCCACGGGTGAGCCAAACCAATCGTGTTCAGCACAGTGATGTAAAGTATCAGCAAGCAGCAATTTGGGCTGCTCATCCACGCGCCAAAATAGGTTTGATAACCGCATCTCGCCTGTACTATAGCGCTCGCCATGATGCTCTCGCCCTAACAGGTTAATTTCCCAAGCGATAACACTGGCAGCTGGGCTGATAAAAAACTGATTGGTAGCATGGGCAAAACTTGCGTTATAAAAACAGTTTTCTTGCGGTAGCCATTCAAAACGGCTGTCATCTTGTAGATAAACCGTGACATTTTGAACAGCATAACTATTTAAATCTTCTTGGTTTTTTTGAGTTTTTTTGGTTGGTGAACTCTCATCGGTTTGCTTGTTAGCGGTGTAACTTGGTAAATTACCGTACCATTTATTTGCCCCGGGCGTGGTAATCACGGCGTGGGCGTGATGTTTTACGCCAATGTCAATATCGAGCTTATCGCCTAAGGCGATGCCGGCGGGCGGATACAGCATGATGACATGACAAATACCTTGCTGTTCACCGCTTTCAGGATACAAGGCTTTTTGTACCCGCAAGGCGCCTTGGTGGTGGCGTTGTACCAAATTGGTGCGAGCATGCTCACCCGCATGTTGGGTGTCAAAAGCTAAGGTAAGGACTGAGTGCCAAGCCATATCTATCTAACTATATGAAAAATATATGGTTTTATAGAATGCAAGGGCTGTGCCACATTGCGGCAGCGAGCCTTGATACCAACATGGTAAAGCCCAAATCAGGGATGTTTACACGGTTTGGGCTGTTATTAGACTTGAGTATCGACTTCTGTCAGTTGCCGATGACGCTGCAAGGGCAATTTGATAGAGTTTAGGAGAGTGGCTAAAAGAATTAATACCATCCCTGAGTACTGCATGCCATTGAGCGATTGGTGCAGTAATACGATCGACAATACAATCGCGGTAAACGGCTCAAACACGGTAAATACCGAGGCTTTGGTTGCAGGGAGTTTGTGCAGGGCTGACATATACAAGAAAAACGGAATCACGGTACCCACTAGGCTGAGCCCCATCACCCACAACCAAGTGATAGCAGGCATGGTGAAGGCTTTGGCATAGGTTTGATAGGTCATCGGTAGGAATAATAAAGCCATGGCACTAATCACCACTGAGCTAAAAAACACCAAGGTCGGCGGATAGTGTTTGTGTAAGGCTTTTTTTCCTAAAATGCCATACAGTGAATAGCACACCCCAGACAATAGACCAAATACAATCCCCCAACTCAAAGTAAAGTTCTCACTGAGCATTGTCAGTGCCACGCCCAATACCGCGATGCAAGCTAAGGTAAATGATTTTTTTGTTATCGGTTCTTTTAATAAAAAAAATGCCAATACCAAACTAAAAATCGGCGCCGTATATAGTAGCGATACCGCAATGCCCGCGCCCACAAAATTGACCGCGATAAAATAGCAAACCGTCATGCCTAACACGCCAATCAACGATTGCAAGCTCAACTGTAATATCTCGCTGACTGATAACTGCCTAATGGATGTCCACAACGATGGCAATAATATCAGTAGCATCATAGCAGCGGTCACCACTCTTAAAATGGCAATTTGCACACTATCAAAACCCAGTTGATGTAGATAGGTAGTAAAGATACCCAGCGTGCCCCAACAGATAGCCGCCACAATGACTTGCAAGCCACCCATCGTCGCATGATTGAGCGTGTTAGGGGATTTGTTGGTAGCGAAAGCAGTTTTACGAGTCACTGGCAATTCCTAAAAAAACGGGGGATAAAAAAAGTGATTCTAGCAAACAAGGTTGGCTAAAACCACTTTGGGAAAAAACTTAAATTAACTTCATGGGGTTATTGATAACCGTAGTTAATCGATTATTTTTCTAACCTCTTTCTAACATCGACACACTATCGGATTTTTTATACATCACCGTTGCTGCCAGTGCGATTACGCTTGCTATCACCAATAACCAAGCTGGCGCGATTTGACTGCCTGTTTTGCTCATTAACCAAGTTGCCATCAAGGGGGTTGTGCCACCAAGTAGCGCATTGGCTGAGTTAAAGGTGAAAGCAAAACCTGAATAACGTACCTCGACTGGGAAAATCTCGCTTAAAAATGCCGGTAGTGTACCGTCATTGACGGATAATAACAGCGAGAATACCAGTTGAATCAAAACAATCGTTAAAAACCCACCCAGGCTTAGCATATGAAACAAAGGCACTGTCAACGCGATAAACAATACAGATGCGATGATCAGCATGGTTTTACGACCGTATTTGTCTGACAATTTACCCATGGTAAAAATCATACCGATATAAGCGACTAATGAAATGGAGGCAGCTAGCAGCGACTGCGTTTCATTGATGTGCATTTGGGTCGATAAATAAGTCGGCATATAGCTTAGGATTAAGTAAAAAGCCACCGCATTCAAACTACATAACATAAAGGCAATGCACAAAGTTTTTTTATGGTTGGCAAACAAATTTTTGATTGGCACAGGTTTTTCAATGGTGCTTTCTTCAAACGCCTTAAAAGCCGGGGTTTTTTCAAGATTCAACCGCATATATCGACCTACCAAACCCAGTGGTGCAGCCAATAAAAACGGAATACGCCAGCCCCAAGTTTGTACAAAATCAGCATCCATAAAGGCGGTCATAGCTGCCGCAATCAGCGATCCCAGTAATAGACCCGCGGATGTACTGGCAGGTACGATACTGGTATAAAACCCTTTTTTGTCGGGCGGCGCATACTCTGCCATAAATGCTGATGCCCCTGCATACTCTCCCGAAGCTGAAAAACCTTGAATCATGCGCAACAATAACAACAACACAGGGGCCAAGATACCCACGGTGGCATAGCTTGGCAACAATCCGATTAAGAAAGTAGCACCCGACATAATCAAAATCGACCAAGATAAAGCCGCTTTTCGACCGTATTTATCACCAATATGTCCCCAAAAAATACCCCCAAACGGACGGACAATAAAGGATAGCGCAAAAATTGCATAAGTTGACATCAATGCGACGGTTGGATCGGTTTTAGCGAAAAATACGCTAGCGATGACAGTGGCAAAATAGCCATACGATGCGTAATCAAACCACTCGACAAAGTTACCAATAAAACTGGCTTTGGCGGCTTTTTTGAGTAACACAGGATCTTTAACATACGGCTCGGCAGCTGGTTGTTGAATTGCTACGGCAGTGGGTGAAAGTGCAAAAGTTGTCATTTAGTTTCCCCTTGGTTGGTAGTAAGTCATGCTAAAGTAAGCTAACTGATAATGTTATGTGCAGGACCATAGGCGAAGCCTGTGATATTGTCAGCGCCCGTTTCAGTTAAAACCAAAATATCATGTTCACGATAACCGCCTGCCCCTGCCATACCTTCTGGAATCATAATCATCGGTTCCATTGAGATGACCATATTTGGCTCAAGTACCGTATCAATGTCTTCACGCAGTTCTAACCCTGCTTCACGGCCATAATAGTGTGACAACACGCCAAATGAGTGCCCATAACCAAAGGTGCGGCGGTCTAAAATGCCATATTCGGCATAGATTTTGTTGAGCTCTAAGGCGATATCACAGCAACGAACGCCAGGTTTGATGAGTTTTATGCCTTCTTCATGCACTTTGCAGTTAATTTCCCAATAGTTGAGCGTGGCTGCATCAGGTTCACCAAAATACAGCGTACGCTCCAGCGCCACATAGTAGCCTGCAATCATCGAAAAGCAGTTTAAACTTAAAATATCATTGCGCTGCACTTTGCGATTGGTCACAGGATTGTGCGCGCCATCGGTGTTGATACCTGATTGAAACCACGTCCAAGTATCCATGAGCTCGACATGCTCAAAGCGTTGCCCGATTTCTCGTACCATCGCTTGCGTAGAGGCTAACGCTACCTCATACTCAGGAACCCCTTCATGCACGGCGTTGACGAGCGCTGCCCCACCAATGTCACAAACCTGTGCACCTTGCTTGATAAGGGCGATTTCCTCGGCTGATTTCACCATCCGCATTTTCATACAAGCTTGGCTGATATCGACAAACTCGACATTGGGCAACGCGTCTTGTAGTTTTTTCAAACGTTCAATGGGTAAGTGATCGTATTCAATCCCCACTCTGCCTTTGTTGTTGATTTGACTTGCCACGGCTTTAAAATAGTTATCACGTTGCCAGTCGGTATAGACGATATTGTCATCGCCCATGGTACGTCGCCAAGGCTGTCCACCGTCGATATTGGCGGAGATAGTCACTACTTTGTCTTGGTCGATGACCAAACCATAGAAACGTCCAAATGAGCAATATAAGAAGTCTGCATAGTAGTTGATATTGTGATAGGAGGTGAATAACACGCTATCAATGTCGCTTTTTGCCATATAGGCTTTAAGCTTTTGTTGGCGGTTTTGGTATTCTTGGGCGCTAAAAGTCGGCTTGACCTTCTCGCCATTTTTGATTTGGATTAAGCTTGGCATGCTAAGTGCAGTATCCAGGCTAGCCGCTTTATTTATCATATGTTCAACTGACTGATTCATTGTTTGCGCCTCACGAGGTTTAGGTTGATGTTAAGAAATTCTTTGCTCTCCACATCCCTCATCATACGCAAATTTAAAAATTCAGTTTTTCATAAGACGACATTTTTTTGATTAATTACGACAACACGGCTTGTCCATTCATACTTTATTTATGACAGCGAATATTAAAAAAATTGGTTTTTTATTGATTGATGGCTTTACCATGATGGCTTTTAGCAATGTCATCGAGCCGTTACGAATGGCAAACTATGTCAGTAGCCAACCACTATATAGCTGGATTATTAGTGGTTTTGCAGGTCATCAGACCAGTGCCAGTAATGGGGTGCAAGTCACTCATACCGCTGAAATCAAACATCTATTTGATTGTGAACTCGTGTTTATCTGCGGGGGCTATGAAGCCGAAAATTTAATGACAGACGCGCTAAAGGGGATTGTGGAGCGTTTAGCCGTTCGGGATATTGCGTTAGGGGGGCTTTGTACGGGGGCAATAGCGCTTGCGAATGCAGGGTTGTTAGCCAATCAATCAGCCTCGCTGCATTGGGAAAATGTTACGCTGGCTCAGGAACAATTTGGCAATGTAAAATTCTTAAACCATATTTTTACCATTGGTGATCGGCTTTATACCTGCTCTGGCGGGGTATGTGCGCTTGATATGACCCTGCACATCATCAAGCAGCACTTTGGGCGAGAAATCGTTGAAAAAATTCAAGACATGTTTGTCATCACGGCTATCCGAGAGCCAGCGAGTATCCAACATTTACCCAAACCAAAGACCCTCAGTCATAGCTACGCCCATGTCATCGATGCTATCACGTTAATGAAAACCAATATCGAAGAACCGCTCACGCTAGCGGACATTGCTAAATATGTCGGTATTTCTGAAAGACAACTACAGCGGCAATTTGCCAAACAACTAGGGGCCTCACCCCAACAGTATTATCTTAATTTACGATTAGAGCATGCTAAAAATCTACTCCAACATACCACCATGCCAGTGACCACCATTTCAATGGCGACTGGCTTTTTCAATCTGGCATCTTTTTCCAGAGCCTTTCAACAGCAGTTTAATATGTCAGCCAGTGATTTTCGAAAAACGCTATAAGGGTTAATGCGTCTTGTACCATCGCTTAATCAGGTGGTTGCTTTTATTATTTAAAAAACTTATTTATCCCACTGCCAATGAATGGCTAACTGGTCTAACACGGTTTTGGCTTGTGGTTGATGTGACGCATCGCCATCTAGGTTGACTAGCACAATAAACCCATAAGTAGAATCATCTTTGCTGCTGACGGTAGCCTTGATATGATGTTGTAGTAGTAATTCACTGACAGCCATCACGGTCGCTTGACGTTTTAGTGCAGGTTTAAATACTTTACCCACTGCGGTTAAGGGTAATGCATCGATCACGTAGATGGCTTTAGGAATCGCGGCTTTTTCGCCAATGTTTTGTTGGCAAAATTGCATCAGTTTATCAGTATCTAAGTTGACACCCGGCTTAGGGGCAACGAATAAAACCGGTAACTCGCCTGTATAGCTATCAGGTTTACCAATGGCAGCACAGCCAGCTACCCCGTCATATTGATAAACCACCTCTTCGATCATTTTTGGGTCAATATTGTGTCCCCCTCGGATAATTAACTCTTTTTTTCTACCCGTCAAGAAAAAGTAGCCGTCTGCATCTTGATAGCCCAAATCGCCGGAATTAAACCAAGTTTCATTGTCCGTGTCAGTTACCCAAATCCCCTGATTTTGCTGCGCCAAATAATAGCCAACAAACACATTATCGCCGCGAATACAAATATTACCCACCTCACCTGTGTTGGCAACTCGCACAAACTTGCCATTATCATCAAGCATCATCACTTGCATAGGCTGATATGGGAAGCGTAGCCCTATTGAACCAATTTTCTTCTCCCCAAATCTTGGATTCGCTGAACTACCACAATTACCTTCCGTCATACCATACGCTTCAATGATTTGTACCCCTGTTTGTTTTTCAAATTGTTTAAATACTTCTATCGGCATTGGGGCTGCGCCACACAAACAGTGCTTTAAACTAGCAATATCATGGTCGCCAACTGGTAGATTTAATAATCCAGCAAAAAGCGTGGGCACACCACTAAAAAAGTTCACGCGATAATGCCCAATAATCGCCCAAAAATTTACCATCACCCCATCGCCGCGATAGCCCTCTGGCGAAACTAGCAGAATTTCACCCCCCATCGATAACGGTAATAATCCTGTAACCATGACGGCATTGACGTGAAATAGGGGTAGTCCGCACAGCACGACATTGCCCTGATTTAGCATGTCATCACCAAACAATGTCCGTGCCTGTAAGACATTGGCGACTTCATTCTTATGATTACGCATGGCAATTTTGGGCATGCCAGTTGTACCACCGGTTCCAAAGAATGAAGACAGATCCTCAGGCACAATGGTACGGGGGTTAATTAATTTATCTTTGGGCTGGTTTTCAATCCCAGTGTAAAAGTCATGATAGATGACCCTCTCTGGTAACTGCTGTACAAATTCTTTATTTGCATCTGGCAAGGTTATATTAAGTTGATGGGCGACATGATGAGCCATCGTCACCCCAATGATATGCTGCAAACTTGGGGTGAGCTTGGCAACCGCGACCGCCTTGTCCCAAAGCTGCGGCTTGTTATCTTGATTGGGTAATGGCGCAAGCATGATGAGTAGCGTGGCTTTGACTTCATTTAATAAGCCAGCAATCACAGAAGGTTCAAGCAATGGGTTAATCGGAAAAATAATACCCGTTGCCTCGCCACCCCAGATACAAAAATGGGTTTCGGGTAAATTTGGCAACAATATCGCAATGACCGTATCTTTATCCGCGCCCAACGAAAAAAGCATATTGGCGGTTTGACGTATATATGCTAATAGCTCCCGATAGCTATAGCTTGTGCTGTTTTGATACTGCGTAGCATTTAAAACAAAAGTAAGGGCTTTTTCATCGCCAAACTGAGCTTCGCTCTCACATAGCATCTGATAGGTGCTGCTAGGCAGGTTTAAAGGAAAATTTTGTTCATACTGTTTGAGGTCGTCCTGATTTTTTATTTGCTGGTTCATAGGGTCAAAGTCCTTTTTACTGTTAAATTAAGTATCGTAATACTTTGAAATCATCTCTAGAAATAATTGCCTCTAGAAATAATACGGTATGTCAGTCAAAAATTCTGATATTGTTTCGTACATATTTGCTACAGTTAGCTGATGTGATGGACAAACTCAGTTAACTCATGAAACTACGGGAAAAAGGATGTTCCGATGATTGTACTATTGGGGCAGGTGCGATGACCGTATCACATGCCAACGATAGCTATTTTTGGGTTGTCAGTCAGTTTAGTCGTATGAGTGTGCCACAAGCCTATAAAGCACATACTGTCGCTACAGGTATCCAAGGAGTCGTTAGCATGGTGTTTATCTGGTTATTATCGATTATTCTGCTTTAGGTCATACCCTGTCATAAAATAACTTTAGGAAAAGCACCGTGAAAATTATTATTGCGCCAGATTCATTTAAAGAAAGTCTCACTGCCAGTGAAGTATGTGATGCCATTGAGACAGGATTTACCACTGTTTTTAAAGAAGCTGACATCATTAAAATACCGATGGCAGATGGTGGTGAAGGCACGGCTGCCGCGCTTAAAGAAACGCTGTCTGGCGAATGGCAACGTATCATTGCACATGACCCTTTGATGCGCCCGATTGAAGCAAGCTATGTGCTACTGCCCAATCAAACCGCCATTATTGAGATGGCAAGCTGTGCTGGCTTGCACCTACTGACACAGTCAGAGCGAGACCCAAGTATCGCTACCACTTATGGCGTGGGTGAAATGCTACTTGATGCGATTGATAAAGGCGCAAAACATATTATCCTAGGTATCGGTGGCAGTGCCACCAATGATGCAGGTACAGGTATGCTAAAGGCCTTGGGCTATCGTTTTTTGGATGCACAGCATCATGAGCTTGCGCAAGGCGGTAAAGCGTTAGCGGCATTGGCGTTTATTGACAGCAGTGGGGTTAGCGATAAAATCGCTGATATTAGTATTACTGTCGCCTGTGATGTGACCAATCCATTATGTGGCAAACTCGGTGCTAGCCATGTGTATGCCCCGCAAAAAGGGGCGACGCTAGACGATATCGTTATTTTAGATAATGCACTTAACCATTTTGCCAATATTGCCAGCCGTCAAAATTTCCCCGATAATCGTAATGAAGCAGGCGCAGGTGCCGCAGGCGGTTTGGGTTTTGCGTTAATGACATTTTTATCGGCAACACTGACAGGCGGGTTTCAGTTGGTAAGTGAATTTAGTAATCTTGAGCAAATGATTCAGCAAGCAGATTTGGTCATCACCGGTGAAGGGAAGATGGATTTTCAAACGTCCATGGGCAAAGTGGCATCAGGCGTGCTATCCCTTGCCAAAGCAGTTAATGTGCCGGTTATCGCCATTTGTGGCGTGGTCGATGACCCTCACAGCCATTGGAAAGACGATGGTTTTACAATAGCGATGCCCAGTATTCAAACTTTAGGCTCGCTTGATGAAGCACTTGCTTTAGCAAAACAAAATGTTGAAAAGACTGCCTATAATATCGCGATGGCAATGCAATTGGGTCAACAATTAAACCGTTAGTATTTAGCCCTATAAAGATGCTCGCATATTAATGAGTTGCGCTAATAAAATAACAATGACCAACAACGATAAATAAGGATTTACAGATGCAGCTTATTCGTGGACAAAAACTTAAACTATCAGATGTATTAAACAATTCGCTGAGTTTTAGCTTAGCAACTACTCCACCAAGTAATTTAAACTTAGACATCGCACTGTTTGGTTTAGACAGTCAGGGTAAGCTTAGCGACGAAGCCTACATGATATTTTATAACCAGCCTCAAAGCCCGTGCGGTAGCCTAACGCTTAGCCAAAATGCTAGTCAAATAGTCAGCTTCGATGTCAATTTGGCCACTTTAACCCCGCACATTGAACGCTTGGTATTAACCTTAACCATTGATGGTCATCAAACCATGTCACAGTTGCCAGCAATGGCAATCAACTTGCAATCTCAGCAGCAGACGGTCGTAAGCTTTCCAATTGACGGCAGTATGTTTCAGCAAGAAAAGGCACTAATGGCACTGGAACTTTATAAAAAAGATAATATTTGGCGTATGAATGCAGTGGGACAAGGTTTTAATGGTGGGTTGGCAGCCTTAATCAAGCATTTCGGTGGTGAAGTGGCTGAAGAAGCGCCTATTCAAGCCGCACCAACTGCGCCTATTACCCCACAACTATCCAAAATTGATTTAAAAAAGAAGATTTCCTTAGAAAAAGCAGAGAAAACAGGTAACGCCAGCATTATTGATTTAACCAAAAAGTCACTGGTACAACTGGAAAAGAAAAACCTACTTGATGTACAAGCACGTGTCGCTTTAGTGCTAGATGCCTCAGGCTCAATGAACCATCAATATCATAATGGTGATGTGCAAAAAGTGGTTGATCGTCTTATGCCACTGGCAATTAATTTTGACAATGACGGTAGTTTTGAATGTTGGGCATTTGCTCAATATACCACGCAGCTTGATGATGTCACTTTAACCAATGTAAATCAATTTATTCAAACAACCAAGCGAGGTTGGCGCAACTGGCAGGTGGGCGCAAGGATCAATCAAGAGCTACCGGCGATTGAAGCAGTGATTAACTACTACCAGCAGTTTGACGATGGTATTCCTGTGTATGTGTTGTTTATCTCCGATGGTGGTGTGGGCAGTGGCCGGCAAATGCAAAAGGTTTTAACGCAGGCAGCAACGCTACCCATTTTTTGGCAGTTTGTTGGAATTGGCGGTCGCAATTATGGGGTGCTTGAAAAACTCGATGATATGACAGGCCGTATTATTGATAATTGCAATTTTTTTGCGTTAGAGCGTATCACTGGTATCAGCGATGAGCGCTTGTATGAGCTTTTATTAGAAGAGTTCCCCAGTTGGTTAAATGAGGCTAAGGTTAAAGGGGTGATACGCAATTGAACTTGGTAATAAAAAAGGACTGGAATTCAGTCCTTTTTTTATTGAAAAGATACACATATACGTAATATGGTTTTTTCTGTGCTGTCATACTGTTATCTATATTTATCCTGCATAATGTAAGACACTTCTAACGTGTCAAGCTCTATGTTTTGGTAAGTTACAATGATTTAAGCACAACATAAGTTCCTTGTTTTAAATCAATACAGATACGATTAACTTGACAATGAAGAACCAACTAAACTAAAATCTAGAAATTAACAAAAACTTTATCTACTTTTGTTAATAGTGATCCTACATTTGTTCGCTATAAAAGCGTGATAGCGTAACAATCCTGAGCTACGACCCCGCCAAATCCACAATTTTTCTCACAAAATTGTTCGGTTTGTACATGTAAAATTTGACCAAATCACGTATTGACTAGCCTTTATGTTCTAGTCCATATCTTTATTTTGTCTAAATTTTGCATTTTTCAATCTTAATTTTCATTGTTTAATCGCAGTTATAAAGATGCAATGAATAAGGGGCTAGTTATGCAAAAATTTATTTTAATCCGTGGCCATCAAGGCTCTGGGAAAACCACGTTTGCCAGACAGCAGCAAAGCAAATTTGCTCAAGCGTATCCCAATGCAACCATCGTCCATTTAGAAAATGACCTATTACTCACTGATGAAAATGGTATGTATCGTTGGTCAGGTGATTTGGTGGATAAAGCCCAACGTCAAAATCTTGTAACATTTAAAAATATGCTTAAGCAAGGGCAACAGCACCCTAACCAAGATATATTAATTGTCAATTCAAACACGAATCAAAAAGGTTCAGCTTGTATCCATTTGATTAAGATGGCGAAAAAGTTTGGCTTTGAGGTTGAAATTTACCGTTTACACAATTTTTTTGAAAACACGCATAACGTCAAACAAGCAGATGTGTTAACGGCTTATATCAATTTGAATAACAGCAAATTACGTGACGAAATCCATGTTCCTGCCATTAAGCCAATTGATGCGTTAACTCAGCAGTTAGTTGACAAAATGCATGTATTTAATCAGGGTAAATTGCCATTTGACGAGGTACAACAGACGTTTGTCACCGATGACTATTTGACCTTTGCACGCAAAAATTTCGTCAAAAAACAAAGTAAAAACTATCCAGATCTGTTCGTTTTAAAATACGCGCGTAAGGTATTTTACGAAAACAGCTTTGATAATGCCTTGTTAGAAATGCGCGGACTTGTGATTAATAAGCATAACCGTATTATTGTGCGACCATTTAACAAGGTATTTAACTATTCTGAATGTATTGCTAAAAATAGTCCCTATCCCATTGCGATGAGTGACGATCGATTGGTCGACGCCGTGGTTAAGGTAAACGGATTTTTGGGTGTATGCACTTATGTTGAACTCGATGATAATCACCCAAGTGCTGGTGCTAGCTTTGATCGACAAGTGCTATATTCGACTACTGGATCACTTGATAGCAGTTTTGCGCTCATGACGCGTGAGCATTGCACGAAATATGAACCTGTATTTAAACAGTTTGCTAATCATACCTTTTTATTTGAGATTACTGACCCAAGCGACATTCATATTATTCCTGAAGCGTTTGGTGAAACACTTATTGGTATAAGGGATGTGGCAACAGGCAACTTATTTAGTGAGCAGCAGTTGGATGAAATTGGTAAAAAGTTTGGTTTAAAACGCCCTACTACGCTAAAAAACGTCCGTTTTGGTGAGTTAAAAACCCTATTAAAAACCGTTAAACACGAAGGTTTTATGGTGTTTGATAGCCAAACGCAAGATTTATTATTTAAATTAAAGTCACCTTATTATCTGGTGTCGAAATTTTTTGGACGTAGCCAAGAAAAAAATTTGGGCAGTAAATTAAGTAAGCAGCAAGTGGATGAAGAATATTATCCGCTGATTGATCATATCAAAGCACATCAAGATACGTTTAATCAGCTTGATGAATTACAGAAAATCGCTTTTGTCCAACAATTTTTAGAAAAATTAGAATAAAGAGAACGCAAAATGAGTAACATTTTTTTTACTTCAGATTTGCATTTTTCACATCGAAATATTGCAAAATTTTGTCCTCACACTCGCCCCCAGCCTAGCTATCAGGGCGACATTGATACGCTTGATCAATACATGATTGAGATGTGGAACGATACCGTGGGCGTAGATGATGACGTATATAACTTGGGTGATTTGACGTTTTCACACAACCTACAACACATCAACAAGGTATTATCGCAGCTAAACGGTCGTCATCATTTAATTTTTGGTAACCACGATGATATTATTCAAGACCACCTAGACAAGTTTTTGACCACATCAAAGCACGATGGTCATCCATTGCTATATTCGGCTCAAAGTTATCTAAAACTGCAACTTAAAGAACTCGGTAGAACTTTAGTATTGTTTCATTATCCGATTGCTGAATGGGATGGTTGTCACAAAGGCTACTATCATCTGCATGGTCATATTCATGATCGTATGGCGGATATTGGTGGCCGTATTTTAAATGTTGGGTTTGATTTACACGGCAAATTGTTGACCTTAGATGAAGTGGTCAGTTATCTAGAAGATTTACCAAAACTTGACCATTTTAAAGATGACACCCCGCTAAATCACCTGGCAATTCCAAGTATTTTGTCTAGTAGTCCGACCTTTGGTCAAATCAAAGTAGATGATGAATATCAGCAGTTGGTACAAAATATTTCACCATTAATTCGACAAAAATTAATGGTGAATGGTTAACAAACCAACTTGCTGATAAATGCTAAATACGAAATAGTTTTTTAAATGACCAATCGTTTGAAAAATTCTGCCCTAGCTTTATTTAACCAAGACCAATTCACCGCCAATGCGTTTGACGGTGATTGCGCTTTTATTAACGCTTTGATAACCCATCACATTTGACGTGGTATGCACTAAGCAGTCGTAGGTATTTGGCTTATCAGTAGGCTGACACACGGCTTTGTTGATTTTAGCTTTATACTGCATCGAGCCTAACATTTGCTGTGTGAGCATATCAGTATGATAATTACCTGAGTAAATCGGGTGATTGATAATAATATTGCGATTGATGGCTTTGACTTCCTCATCAAATAGGCGCTGAATATCGGCTTGGGTTGGCACATCATTGGTAGGCTTTGTTTGATTGGCTGTATTATCTAAAGCAAATGCTTGCACACTTAACAACAATCCTGCGAATAACGCAAATTTGACATTCATAAGCTAACTTCCATTTCATTAATTTTAAATATAATTATAAACAATTATTGGTTAAAATACTTGTTGTAGTGAGAGTAAAGTTAATCCTTAGAACGGCATATCTGGATTTGTTAAAAGGCTTAAAAAATCTTAATCATCAAAATCAATCCCGATTTTAGGTTTTTTCTTCAGCGGTTGATGAAATGAATTATCAGCTCTGAAACCACCGAACGAATTAAACCCAGTATCATTTGGCAATAGCTCTTTTGGCACTTCGCTTAAAAAATAACTTTCAATGGTACGGTTTTGTGCATCAACCCGACTGGTCGCCCAAGTATTTAAGTTTTGCCGTGTGATAATCAGTTCATCTTTTGCCCGCGTCATCGCCACATATAGCACACGCCTTTCTTCTTCCACTTCCTCAAAGCTATCTTGGGCTCGCATATGCGGATATTGTCCCACAGACGCATTGACGATATAACAGACCTCACGTTCAGCCCCTTTGGCAGAGTGAATGGTAATCAGCGTCACCAAATCATCATTATCTTGTTTACTCACTTCACTATGTGAGATTGGATCTAAAATGTAAGCCTCTATAAAGTCAGCTAATGTGCCATGTCGCATGGCAAGTTGTTTGATTAAATCAAAGTCACGAGCACGGCTTTCCCAGTCCTTTTTCTCATAGTTTTTTTGCAATTGATCACTTAACGCATCAAACGCAATATCAATGCTTTTCTCTGGCAGTTCCTGTAGCTTAGCAAGCTCCTTAAGTGCTTCAATAGCAGGTTTTGGTACTTTGCTTTTCTTATCAAGCACATCAATGCAAGCATTCAAGTCTGGTAAGGTTAAAAACTCATTGACTAATTTCCCTGCCCCAGCATCGCCGATGCCATCCCATAGCGTTAAAAAGCGAATCCAAGCGAGTTCATCTAGATAATTAACCGTCACTCGTAGCATACTGATTAAGTCTTTAACATGCGCCGCTTCCAGTAATTTGGTACCACCGATAAACACATACGGGATATTTGCAGCAATGAGTGCGCTTTCCACTTGTCGACCTGAAAACGCTGAGCGCAGCAAAATCATATGATGATGCCATGGCGCACCTTTATCATAACGTTTTTTCAAATCACTGACGATAAATCGGGCTTCATCAAACTCATTACCAAAACTATGCAGTATTGGTTTAATCCCTTCACCGCGATGCGCAGTAAGCCGTTTTTTATAATTAAGCTCACTTCGATCAAGTAGCCAGTTGGATAAATCTAAAATTTCTTGGGTGGAGCGATAATTTAAATCCAGTGTTAGCACTTCGGCATCAGGTACTCTTTCTTTGAAACTATGAATATTTTCAAAGTCCGCCCCGCGAAAGCCATAAATCGACTGGGCATCATCCCCAACACAAAATAGCTGCGTACGTCCAATAAATGGCTGTAATAGTAACCACTGCAGCGGATTGGTGTCTTGCATCTCATCGACTAGTAGATACTTGGTGTTTTCAGTGACTCGTTCAAGTAGCCAATCATCGGCATTTAAATAGCGTGCGACATATTCCAAGATATCATCATAGTCGAGATAATGACGTTCTCGCTTTTGCGCTTCATAGCCTTTCATCACTGCTTTGATTTCCTCATACGCAGGCTGAAAATCAGGCAGTTGCTTATATAGCGCGTCTTTAAGTGAGATTTGGGTATTACGCGAGTAGGAATATAAATCAACAAGCTCTTTGGGCTTAGGTAGTATTTCGCTAATAGTTTGAGCGGCTTTGTTACGTTGAAAGGTAATGGTTTTACCTGTCGATGTTTGACTATTCTTTGCTGCTGCCTCTTTGGCACGTTTATCTTCGAACTTACCGCGTAGCAGTTTGAACATCATGATTTGATCATCACGGTCGATGACGTTAAAGCCTTTTAGGTCAAACACTTTAGGGTAACGACGTAAGATACTTAGACAAAAGGTATGAAAGGTGGAGGCGCGCAGTCCTTCTGCTTGCAATCCTAAATGGCTCTCCACACGGGTGACGATCTCGCTAGCAGCACGGCGGGTAAAGGTGACGATTTGGATTTCATTGGCAGGCACACCTTTATCAATCAAATAGGCAGCGCGAGCTACAATGGTCTTGGTTTTACCACTGCCTGCCCCTGCTAATACCAGTGTATTTTGGCTTTCGGTAGTGGCAGCTTTGCGCTGGGCAGGATTAAGTTCGTCGAGTAAGGTGTTGATGGTCATAGTTTTTATAACATGTTAAAAGTCTGATTTAAAGCTAGTAAACAAAAAGATAATTGTGTAAATATTTAAAAAAGTTTGTAAGCCGGCTAACTGATTTAAGTTAATTCAAAAACCATAACCGCTGTATAAGAATGTACGCATCTCAATCAACTGTTCCAAAACTTTCTTACGATTCGGCTCATCTTTCAAATCACTTGTTGCGAACGCTTGGCTAATCTCATTAGTCAAATTATCCGCCATTTTTACCAAGGTTTCATAATCGCTTTGTCCCGATTTAATCGCCAAGAGTTCATCACGGTTTTCACGTTTAACAATGACTTTTCCAGTGTTGGCGATATCAAGGGCGGTTTGTAGCAAGCGAATGGTGTGCATCATGTTTTTGGCATCGTATTGCTTGCCATGTGAAATAGTCGTTTGGTAGCGTTCTTCATTACGATTTTCGACCCACTCCCAATATTCGCTGTAGTCTTTGCAGTATTTGCTGTAGCCCATCAGATTGCACGATAGATAGCCCACAGGGGTCATGCCTTTAGGGATACTCGATAAACTCACTTGAGTGGCGTTATCTTTTTGCATAATGCCGTGAAAGCCTTGCTCACCATCATCGATATACATGGCGTACATTTGCGTGGCATGGGGCATGACCGCTAGTCCGATTTGACGTTGGTTGAGTTGGTTTTGGGTGAGCCAGTTTTGCAAATAAATGCTTTTACCGTCGACAAAGACCGCGCAAAAAGCCAATAGGCTTTTTTTCTCTTTGTCCATCGGATTGACGATTTTTTTATTTAAGCCACGGGCTTTTTTAATTTGACTGTTGGCAAAACCGGCAAAAGTCTTTTCACACAGTTTACTGATAAACCATTCAGCTTTTAGACTCTCCATAATGGGATGGCGATACAGCACTTTATCGGCAGGTGTCGCCAGCAGTTCCATCATATTGGGATTATTTTGCAAAAGCAATTCGACAAACCGTCCAAGCTCGTAATAAACGATATCATTGGTTTCATTGCTCACTTGAGGGATATAGTCGCTTTGCAGGCTATAAAATCGTTCTTTGGGCAAATAAAACACGCCTTTGATGTCGGTGTCCGATGTTGGTGTATCAAGCCCGTAGGCACGAGAACCCGAGATACATTCAAATAAGATAAGATTTTGGGCTTTTAAATCATCAATAGTCAGAGACATAATTTACTCAACGAAATAGCTTAATGGAAAACAGTTGTTTTAAAGATAGTATCAAGTAACGCAATATCACCGTGTTTTTTATCAGGAAATTTAGGGCTTTCACAGCGTTGCCAAAGCTTTACCGTTAAATCTTGCAATGACTTCGATAACTGATGCCGATAATTTTCATCTTGGCTCTGCTTAATCACCACTAATGCCAAAATTTCCTGCTTATAGCTCTTATTCAATAGTGGCAACATTAGATTGAAGTCCACAGGCGGCGGATAAGCTTGCTCAAGTGTCCAAATACTGGCTAACAACGCCCGCAACAAATAAAACCATTTTTTTAGCTTAATTGGTTTATCGAGTTCAAGCTCGCCACTGGCATTTTTTGCCATGCCTTGATAATGATAGAAAATCGCTTTTGGGTCAAAGAACTCGTTTTGCACGGCTTTAACCGCTTCCAAAAACTGATTATCCGAATGATACACAATCGGCGAGTTAAGCCACTCAAAAATCACGGCATTGGATTTATGCAATAATTGCAAGGCTTTACGCACGTCCCAGCCACCAATATCAAATGGCACATTAAACAAATCATTTTGGATAAATTCAAAGGTATCTTTGGCCGCATACAGCCTTAGATACCAGTCTGGCTCATGCCGATAAATCAAACGCACGTCATAATCGCTGTCAAGAGACGCAAAGCCCCACGCCCTGCTACCACTTTCAATGGCATGAAGTGGCTTGACACCTTTGTCTTGGCAGACTTGATAGATGATTGAGGTAATTGGAATATGATTGGATATAGTAAAAGAAATTAAAAACTACCACAAATCCACATAAAGTAGAAGAATAGCTTATCGATATCATCAAGTCGCCAATCTTGTCTTAACCTTTTAACCCAAGCCCAAATATGTTCAATAGGATTGAGGTCAGGACTGTAAGGCGGCAACCAAAGAATTGTATGACCTGCTTGCTCGATAAGATTTTCAATATCTTCTCGAATGTGAAATCTAGCGTTATCCATTACAATCAAGCTATGTGGTGACAATGCAGGTAATAACAGATTTTTTGTCCAATGATAAAAGACATCAGCGTTAATATTAAAATCGTATAGCCCTACAGCAAACAGCTGATTACCATGAATAGCCCCAATCGCATTGGTGGTACTTTTTAGCTGCCAGTTGTAGCTATCAAAGCATTTTTGCCCCCCTGGTGCATAAGCATAAGGGCGATAGCTACTAGTTTTAAAGCCACATTCATCAAGGTAGATAATAGGTCGGTTGCTGCTTTGGTAGTCTGCCAGTTGCTGGATGAATGTCTGGCGTTTTATTTCATCTGCCTGTGGGTGTTTAAGTATCTTTTTTTTGAGTGATTTTAAGCCGCTTTAAGGCTATCCCAATCGCTCTTTGAGTGCAGTTGAAACGTACAGCTCGCTCTCGTTGATAGCTGTCAGGGTATTTTTCGACATCTTGCTTGAGTAAAGCCATGTCGATTTTGCCTTTACGAGTTTTAACCACTTTACGTTCTGGTTGTTTTTTCCAGTTTTGTAAAGTGCGTGTGCTGATATTAAATTCTTGGGCAAGGCTACGAATGCTTCTTCCTGCTTCGTGCTTGTCCAGTATCATTTGTCGGTAGTCGGTTGAGTATGCCATTTTGTTATTGTAGCACTTCTAGATTTCTTTAACTATAGATTATTTGTCATTATGCATTTTGAGATAGATTGTTAATCTTTGCATTATGGCAAAACGCAAAGATTTACACAAATTTTGTCTGCTATCAAACAAATCAAGAACTTAGATTAACTTAAAATATTATTAAATTCATCTAAATTCCCTATTTCACGGTCGGGGTCACTCTAAAAAATTATAAAAAATGCGTGGTCACAAAATGGTCACGTTTTGGTCACGGTCTAAAATTTTGCAAAAAATTGATTAGTTAAATTAACAAAGCATTTTTAGTAAAAAAAGGGGCACAAAGCTTGAAAGCCTTGATACAGGCGGATTTATAGGCAATAAAAAAGCCTAACTATTAAGTTAGGCTTTCTTGAATTTGGAGCGGGAAACGAGATTCGAACTCGCGACCCCGACCTTGGCAAGGTCGTGCTCTACCAACTGAGCTATTCCCGCATTAGGTGGTCAACTAGCAATTTTGAGTGTTTGTTGCGTCGTTGTGGATGCGTATTATAAGGATTTTTGATACGGCGTCAAGCATTTTTGCAAAAAAAATTCAAAAAAATACGTTTTTTTTTAAATTTAACTGTTTTTACTGGGTTTCATTGGGAAGTAGTTTTTTTTGACTCTTTATTCTCTTATTAATTTTTTCCTTTTTACTCATAATTATTAGCTTGTTTTATCACACTCTGAAACACACCACGTATCTATCGTTACGCAATTACTGCAAATCTCAGCAGATTGTTTTTTAATGACTTCGCTATAATGCGTTTAACCTTCCTATTTTCTTGGTCCTTTTTGCTGTATTTGGAGATAACGATAAGATGAAAATTTCAAAAAAACTTATAATGTCGAGTCTGGCGGCATCGGTCATTGCGGTAGGTACGACTGGTTGCTCAACCACCACTGACACGGGGGCAATTGGCGTTGACCGTAATCAGTTGCTGGTAGTATCTAACCAGCAAGTGCAACAACTTTCCAATCAAGCTTTTCAACAAGAAATTGCCGCTGCCCGTGCCAAAGGTCTGCTTGATACCAATCCGGCTCAGTTGGCACGTTTAAAGAAAATTTCTCAGCGTCTGATTGCGCAGACAGGTGCCTATCGTAGCGATGCAAGACAATGGTCTTGGGAAGTGCATGTCATTAAGAGTAATGAGCTCAATGCGCACGTATTACCTGGTGGTAAAATTGTCTTTTACTCAGGTATTATCGATCGCTTGAGTCTAACCGATGCTGAGATTGCTGCCATTATGGGTCATGAGATGGCGCACGCATTGCGTGAGCATACCCGTGAGCGTCTATCGCGTGAGGTGGCGACCCAAACAGGGATTGGTATTGCCGCGAGCGTCTTAGGCTTATCTCAAGGTCAGGCACAGTTAGCAGGCTTAGCTGGGGATTTGGGGATTTCCCGTCCCAATAGCCGTACCCAAGAAACGGAAGCTGATTTGATGGGGTTAGAGTTGATGGCACGGGCAGGTTACGACCCTAATGCAGCAGTTAGCCTATGGCGTAAAATGCAGAGTGCCGGCGGTCGCGGTGAGCCACCTCAGTTTTTAAGTACCCACCCGGTGAGCTCAACACGTATTGCCACCATTCAATCATTATTGCCACGTGTGATGCCGTTGTACCAACAAAGCCGTTACCGTTAATTTTAACTCCGTATGTCATAAGCCAATATTCAGTTGATATTGGCTTTTTTAGTGAGCAAATTTAGTGATCAAAATAACGGGTTAATTAAAAAATTGCTTATCCACAATAATCCATTGCGCATCAATTTACTCAACAATTTACCTACTCATCAATTTATCTAGCAAGCTTAACAAGTTATCAAAAAAGCCGATTGATTGAAATTTTTTAAATATCTCAACAGCACAGCGGCATTGTCAGTGGCATAATAAGCGTTTAGTCACAGTTATAGGGTAAATTCATGAATCAGCTTGATATTAATTTGCTAGTCTTGTTCGTCATTTTGGGCTGCGGTATTTTTGTGCACAACCCCACGATTTGGGTCAGTGCGACTGCGCTGATTATCATCAAATTTTTACCCCACAACCAACCTATCTTTTCTTATATCCAGCAATATGGACTCAACTTGGGTATTTTGCTGCTCACCATTGCCGTCATTGCGCCCATCGCCTCCGAGCAAGTCAGTAGCAAAGCCTTGATGACCTCTTTTGCCAGTTGGCGCTCATTATTGGCCATCGCCGTGGGATTGCTGGTGACTTGGCTGGGCGCAAGAGGGGTGAATTTAATGAAAGTTGACCCCAATGTGGTCACTGGGCTGATGATTGGCACAGTGGCAGGGGTGGTATTGTTTCGCGGGGTGGCGGTGGGTCCGTTAATTGCTGCAGGGATTTTATCCTTGCTATATTGGTCCAAGTGAGTCATAGAAGCTAGTGAGCCATCAAACATAGAGAAAAATTGAGAGCGATTGACACAAGATTATTTTTGCCAGTCGAGCCAATTTGATAGATTAGGCTACCTTAAAACTATGCTAAAATGGCTAAAATGCGGTAAGTGGTGACCAGTTAGGTTTGTCATTGGCTACCCATTTTCGATGAATAAAATCAGTGAACCGAGGACGACATGAGTCAACTTGCTACTCCGATTGCCGATGCCGTGACAGCGCGTTTGCAAACGTTACAACCCAGTGTCTATCAGCTAGAAAACGAGTCGATGCGCCATGCTGGCTATTTTGAAGGCAAAGAAACCCATTTTAAGCTGACCATTGTCAGTGAGGCATTTGCAGGGAAACGCTTGGTACAGCGTCATCAGTTAGTGTATGGACTTATCCATACGTTACTGTCACAAGGCGGTGGGCAAATTCACGCGTTTTCAATCCATGCTTATACACAAGCAGAATGGCAAGCGGTTGGACAATCTCCTGAAAGTCCCAATTGCGCAGGACAAAACGCAGGGTAACATACAGATAAAAAAAAAGTGTCAACATAAGCTAAACCCACAGACCTCTTAAGTTAATTTACGCTATATTATGATAAAAAAGGTTGATGTATGAAACACGCACATATGCTGATGGCATTGATTTTAATTGCCTTATTCTTGTGGCAAGCCGTGTTGGTATTTACCGCACCAAAAGGACAAGGCTTGCCAAGATCTGCCAAAATCGGCGCCCACGTGATGTATGCCTTGGTGATTTTGACAGGCGCGGTGACGGCGATGCCATTATTTGGCGCAGGTATAGTGCCGCATTGGTTGATTGCCAAGATGGTGCTACTCATTGTTGCTATTTCGGCGACTGTCAAAGCCACACGCCAAACGACTACGCCCAATCAAGCCAAAATAGGTATGTTGATTGCTTTTATTGCCTATATGGGTATTTTGACGCTGGCGTTTGTTAAACCACTCAACCTATTTTAAGGCTGAAGCAGTGAACATAAGGGAGTAGGATAATGAAAAAATTAGCTATCTCAATACTTTTAGCGGCTGCCACTACGGCAGGTTTGACAGGGTGTATGACCACGCCTACCCCTGAATACGTATCCGCCAACAATTACCAAAGCTATGACTGTGTGGGGCTTGCCAATGAGTACACGCGCGTCAATCAATACATCAATGCCAATGCCAACCAGCGCACGGCCTTGCAAGCTTCAGGCATTGGGATTGGCGTATCGGGCAATCGCCATGGTATTTATCCTACCGTGAGTGTCGGCTTAGGCTCAATCAATGGCGGCAACCGTCATAATCTATCGATTGCTATGGGACAACGTGATGCGATGCTACAAGCCGCTCGCTTGAAACAATGCCCCTTTGCTACCGGCATCAAACTCTATAGCGAAAAATAATTTATCCCATTTTACCAGTTGACACCCAAACCCATCTTTCATAGTGAGATGGGTTTTTTTATGGTGAGCCAAATGATTGGCTAGGTTGGGGCTAGTAATTGTCATTGAATATTTTTTTAGCCTAAAGATAATTCTTATTCCGATAAAGATTGTCTCGTTTTAGATTGACAAGCGCATAATTTATTGATTAATATGTCACATATTGATGATTAAACACGGTAAAAATTTTAAAAAAATGAATTAAAATGAGTGTAATAACAATACTTTAAGTCAAGGAATACTTAGGTATTAATCAGTGGGTAAAAATTTTTACTCAGGTAAGCACGAAGTTTTCACTAGCTTTCGTCAATACCTTTAGTAAACACCCCAAAAAAACGATAGAAACACACGATAAAAAACACGATAGTAAGGATGCTACCATGACCAAAGACGTGCTAACCCTGCCACGCATCGTAATGGGTGCGAAATCTGCCAACGCCCCACTCACCCAAAGCTATGATAAAGGACCGGTTACACCACTGATAGAATTGACCATTGGTGATTTTTTCGATCAGATGGTGGAACAAAATCCTGATAAACAAGCCTTAGTTTCCGCGCACCAAAACATTCGTCTCACCTACCGCGAACTACAGCGTAAAGTCAATCAGCTAGCCAGCAGCATGATTCGTATGGGTCTGCAAAAAGGCGATCGCGTGGGTATTTGGTCACACAACAACGTTGAATGGGTCATCATGCAATTGGCGACTGCCAAAGCCGGTATCATACTGGTCAACATCAACCCCGCCTATCGTATCTTTGAGCTTGAATACGCCATCAACAAAGTCGACTGCCAAGTGCTAGTATTGATGCGTCACTTCAGATCTAGCGACTATGCGGTGATGCTGCAAGAGCTTGCACCTGAAGCGCGTCACCAAAGCTACCAAAATTTAGAGCTGGTGCAATTACCCAATCTCAAACGGGTCATCTGGATTGACAGCCCAGAGTCCACTGAGGATTTTAGCTATATGCAAAAATTCTCAGCATGGATTGCCGAAGGCGATGCCGATGATCCGGCAGTGGCGGAACGTGCCAAAAAACTTAACCCCAATAACCCTATCAATATCCAATTTACCAGTGGTACCACAGGCACGCCCAAAGGCGCGACGCTTACCCACCGCAATATTTTGAACAACGGTTATTTCATCGGTGAAGCCATGAGCCTCTCTGCCGATGACCGTCTGTGTATCCCTGTCCCGCTTTACCACTGTTTTGGAATGGTACTGGGCAACCTTGCTATCTTGACCCATGGTGGCACGATTGTGTATCCCAATGATGGCTTTGACCCCATCACCGTACTTGAAACCGTGCAAAACGAAAAATGTACAGGGCTGCATGGGGTACCGACCATGTTTATTGCCGAGCTTGACCACCCAGACTTTGCCAATTATGACTTATCGACTTTGCGTACCGGCATCATGGCAGGCTCAAGCTGTCCGATTGAGGTCATGCGCCGCGTGATTGACCAAATGCACATGAAAGAAGTCACCATTGCCTATGGCATGACCGAAACATCGCCCGTATCTTGTCAAACCAACCAGCACACACCACTTGAAAAACAAGTCTCAACCGTAGGTCTGGTACAGCCAAACCTAGAAGTCAAAATCGTCAACCCAGAAACGGGGGAAACGCTTGGCATCGGTGAGACAGGTGAGCTGTGTACCAAAGGTTACTCAATCATGCTCGGCTATTGGAATGACACCAATAAAACGGCGGAAGCCATTGTCGATGGCTGGATGTATACCGGTGACTTGGCAACCATGGACGAAGAAGGCTATGTCAAAATCGTCGGACGTAGTAAAGATATGGTAATTCGTGGTGGTGAAAACATTTACCCTGTTGAAATCGAAAACTACTTATATCGCCACCCAAAAATCCGTGACGTCCAAATCGTGGGCGTACCCGACAAGAAATTTGGTGAAGTCCTTGCCGCTTGGATTATCCCCAAAAAAGACAGCAACTTAACCGAACAAGACATCCGTGATTTTTGTAAAGATCACATCGCGCACTATAAAGTGCCAACTTACATGAAGTTTGTCGACGAGTTCCCAATGACCGTCACGGGTAAAATTCAAAAATTCAAAATCGTGGCAGCGATGAAACAAGAATTGGGACTCTAAATTTTCAACTTCAGCAAAAACTTAACATAAATACAGAGGGCATCTGATAGCAATTTAGCTGCACCCTTTGACAGAATTAGGATTTACAATGACGGTTATCCAAAGTAAATTAAGCCCAAATGGTGCGGAATTTCAAGCCAATGCCGCTACTATGCAACAGATTGTTGACGACCTCAAAGCCAAACTTGCGGTCATTGCTCAGGGCGGTTCAGCGTCTGCACGCGCCAAACATGTGGCTCGGGGTAAGCTATTGCCGCGTGAACGTGTCGAGCGCTTGCTAGATGCCGGTACGCCATTTTTGGAAGTCTCACCGATGGCAGCGTATGGCATGTATGATGCCGATATCCCTGCCGCAGGCGTGATTGCTGGCATTGGTCGTGTCGCTGGCATTGACTGTATGATTGTGTGTAACGATGCCACCGTCAAAGGCGGCACTTACTACCCGATGACGGTCAAAAAACATTTACGGGCGCAAGAAATCGCGCGGGAAAACCGCTTGCCATGTATCTATTTGGTGGACTCTGGCGGCGCGAACTTACCCAACCAAGATGAAGTATTCCCAGATAAGGACCACTTTGGTCGTATCTTTTTTAACCAAGCCAATATGAGCGCCGAAGGCATTCCCCAAATCGCCGTCGTCATGGGCAGCTGTACTGCAGGTGGTGCCTATGTGCCCGCCATGAGTGACGAGTCGATTATCGTCAAAGATCAAGGGACGATTTTTTTGGGTGGACCGCCGCTGGTCAAAGCCGCCACAGGTGAAGAAGTGACCGCAGAAGACTTAGGCGGTGGCGATGTGCATACCCGTCTGTCAGGGGTGGTTGACCACCTTGCCCAAAACGATTTACACGCGTTATCACTGGCGCGCAACATCGTCGGCAATTTAAACCAACAAAAAACGCCTATCCACCACGCTACCGCGCAAATAACCCCGCGTCCACCCAAATACGGCGCCAAAGAATTGTACGGCATCATCCCAACTGACACCCGTAAGCCGTTTGATATCCGTGAAATCATTGCTCGCATTGTCGATGGCAGTGAATTTGACGAGTTTAAAGCCCGTTTTGGCACGACACTGGTGTGTGGTTTTGCGCATATTGAAGGTATGCCAGTGGGTATTATCGCGAACAACGGTATTTTATTTAGCGAATCAGCCCAAAAAGCCACCCATTTTATCGAGCTATGCTGCAAACGTAAAATTCCGCTGGTGTTTCTGCAAAATATCACAGGCTTTATGGTCGGGCGCAAATACGAAAATGAAGGGATTGCCCGTCATGGTGCCAAAATGGTGATGGCGGTTGCCAATGCCAAAGTGCCGAAGTTTACTGTGATTGTCGGCGGCTCCTTCGGTGCAGGTAACTACGGTATGTGTGGTCGTGCGTACAGTCCACGTTTCTTGTGGATGTGGCCAAATGCGCGTATCTCGGTGATGGGTGGCGAGCAAGCGGCCTCGGTATTAGCAACGGTCAAACGCAGCCAATACCATGCTAAAGGTGAGCACTGGTCAAGCGAGGACGAAGAAGCGTTCAAAGCGCCAGTGCGTCAGCAATTTGACGAGCAAGGTCATCCCTATTATGCCTCGGCTAGACTGTGGGATGATGGCGTGATTGACCCAGCCGATACCCGTCAAGTATTGGCACTCGGCTTAAGTGCCGCTTACAACGCACCGATTGAAGACACCACCTTTGGTGTATTTAGAATGTAATTTTCAGCGTGTAAAATCAGAAGTCTTGGTTGTTTGTTCTATCACCATTGAGCAAGCCTCAAAAACGCTTCAACTTTACCCAACAAAAAAAGGGAAAACACGATGAAATTACCGACTTATGACAGCCTACTGTTAGACATTGACCAGCATGTAGCGACTATTACCCTCAATCGCCCCGACAAACGCAATGCCTTTAACGACGATGTCATCCAAGAACTGACCGATGTGTTTCAATTTTGCGGTCAGCAAGACGAAGTGCGTGCGGTGGTATTGACTGCCAATGGCAAAGCCTTCTGTGCCGGTGCAGACCTGAACTGGATGCGCGCGATGGCGGATTATAGCCACGATGAAAACTTGGCAGACGCAGGCAAGCTTGCGCAAATGCTAGCCACCATCTACCACTGTCCAAAACCGACTGTCGCTGCCATTCAAGGCGATGTGTATGCCGGTGGTATGGGTCTGGTTGCGGCTTGTGATATCGCCATTAGCGTAAAAAACGCCAATTTTTGCTTAAGCGAAGTCAAACTTGGCTTGATTCCTGCGACCATTAGCCCGTATGTGATTCGTGCGATGGGTGCAAGAGCCGCGCATCGGTACTTCTTAACCGCTGAAGTATTTGATGCCAAAGAAGCCAAAAAAATCGGTTTTATCCATGAGCGGGTGGATGAAGAAGAGTTTACACAAAGCCTTGATAACTTGGTTAAACACTTGGTCAACGCTAGCCCAAATGCTGTCAAGGTGTGTAAAAAACTGGTGCAGGACGTGGCGTATGCCGAGATTAATGAGCAGTTAATCAAAGATACCGTTGCAGGCATTGCCGATATCCGCGCATCCGCCGAGGGTAAAGAAGGCGTACAGTCATTCTTGCAAAAACGTCAACCAAGCTGGTTAAATAATTAATTGATGTGATAAAAAAAGCTAAAGGCATACCATGAAAGAACTATTTTTCCCACTTACAATGATTGTTATTTCAACTTTAGCAACACCTGCCTTTGCCAAAGACAAATTGCCAACTAATGCAGTTAATGCCATTGAACAAACCTTACCCAAATACTATGGCAATCAATATCAAAATGACTGTTTATTTTTTTCTCATGATGAAACTCATTATTGTGCCAAAGTAACGAACGCAGAAATCAAAACATTGAATGGCAAATCCCAACTTTATGTATTGGTCAATGGTGATTATGCAGAACCAGGGTTAGATGCAGGGCATGTAACCGAAGGTATTGGCGGGTTATTCATTTTTAATCAAGTCAATAACCAGTGGCAATTAGCCGCAGCCCAACCCTACATTACTAATGGGGCTTACGGAAGCTCGCAACTAGGTAATTTTAAATTGGTACAAATTGCACCAGACAAATTCGGCTGGTATGGCGAATATGGCTATACTTCGACAGGTTGTACTGAAGTGAATAAGCATATTTATGCGCAAGTCGGCAATCAAATCAAAGCCATTTTCATGGCTGACCCTCTTGATAGCGACTGTTCAGGCAACGGTGATGGTTGGGATTCTTATGAAAGTAAGCTTACGATTTTAAGCCAAAAATCGGCAATCAACGGTTTTTACCCCATACAAATCAACGCTGTTGAGCATGATTATCCCGATAATCATAACGTCAAAAAGGGTAAGGTCAAAAAATCAAATTACCAAATGACTTATAAACCTAGTGCTCAAAAATATATTCGATAATCGGTAAAAAGAATTTGCCAAAGGATTTTACAAATAAGGGAATTATGACTATGTTTTCAAAAATCTTAATAGCCAACCGGGGTGAGATTGCTTGCCGCGTGGCAGCCAGCGCCAAAAAACTGGGCGTGCGTACCGTTGCGGTATATTCAGACGCTGACCGTTTTGCCAAGCACGTAGCTGTGTGTGATGAAGCCATTTATATAGGCGGTTCTGCGCCCAAAGACAGCTACCTGCGTTGGGAGCGCATTTTGGAGGCTGCCAAGCAGACAGGCGCACAAGCGATTCACCCAGGCTATGGGTTTTTGAGTGAAAACGACGAATTTGCCCAAGCTTGCGTGGATGCGGGTTTGGTGTTTATCGGTCCTCCTGCGTCTGCCATCACTGCCATGGGGCTTAAAGCCGAGTCCAAACGCTTGATGGAAGCTGCCAACGTACCGCTCATTCCAGGGTATCATGGCACCAACCAAGACCCTGAGTTTTTGCGTAGCGAGGCCGACAAAATTGGCTACCCTGTGCTAATCAAAGCCAGCTCTGGTGGCGGTGGTAAAGGGATGCGGTTAGTTGAAAAAACCGAAGATTTTATTGATGCACTAGGCTCATGTCAACGTGAAGCCATTAGCAGCTTTGGCAATGATAGCGTATTGATTGAAAAATACGCCCTACGTCCGCGCCATATTGAAATTCAAATCTTTGGCGACAGCCACGGCAACTATGTGTATTTATTTGAGCGTGATTGCTCGGTACAGCGCCGCCACCAAAAAGTGCTCGAAGAAGCCCCTGCCCCTGATGCCAGCGTGGCAATGCGGGAGGCGATGGGCGCAGCGGCGATCGCGGCGGCAAAAGCGGTCAATTATGTGGGGGCGGGTACGGTTGAATTTATCGTGGAGCAACGTGAGTGTACGCCCGAAGATAAATTTGGCGGCATGAATTTCTACTTTATGGAAATGAACACCCGCCTGCAAGTTGAGCATCCTGTCACTGAAGCCATTACTGGTACTGACCTCGTCGAGTGGCAACTGCGTGTTGCTAGCGGTGAGCCGTTACCCAAACAACAAGCAGACTTGACCATCAAGGGTCATGCGATTGAAGCACGTATCAATGCTGAAAACCCAGACAACAACTTCTTGCCCGCCACAGGTACGCTAAACGTTTACCGCACGCCAATTCACAGCGAGTTTAGTGTGGCAGATGTGCGCGTAGATGATGGTGTACGCGAAGGTGATGTCATCAGTCCTTACTATGACTCGATGATTGCCAAACTCATCGTCCATGCGCCAACCCGTGAGCAAGCGCTTGCCAAACTAGACAAAGCCTTAGCAGAAACCCGTATTGTCGGTCTGCCCAACAACGTGGCGTTTTTGCGTCACGTGGTGCAATCAGATTCGTTCAAATATGCCAATCTTGATACCGCATTGATTGAACGTGAAAAAGACGTACTGTTTGGACAGCAGCGTGGTGAGCTACCTTGGCTGGTAGCTACCGCGATTGTCAAAGAGCTTGCCCAAGAAGCGCAAACCCAAAACCAAGACCCCTTTAGCAAAACTGACGCATGGCGCGCGTATAGCCATTATGAGCGTCCGTTTGATTTGGTGTATCACGATAAGCCATTGCGGGCGGTTATCAGCCAAATTAACGAGCAAGCCAAGGAACAAGCATTTCATCTAACGATTAACGCCATTGCCAAAGCGGAAAAACAAGACGCGGACGTTGTCACGTCCATCTATCAAGGCGATGTTCGTTATTTGCCCACGGCTGATGATACCTTTACGCTGTGGCTAGATGGCAAGCGCCAACAGATGCAGGCATGGCGACACAATGAGCAAGTATATGTGTTCTCAAATCATGCCAGTGATGTCATTACCTTGGTGGATAGCATGGCGCATGTGGGCATCGAGCCCCAAGATGGCGGCAGCCTCAAATCGCCCATGCCAGGTCAAGTGGTGGCGTTTCGGGTCAATGTGGGTGATGTAGTCAAAAAAGGTCAAGCCTTGGCAGTGATTGAAGCAATGAAAATTGAGCATACCATCAATGCCCCTAGTGATGGTACGGTGGCAGAGTTGCTGTTCAAAGCAGGGGACTTGGTATCCGATGGCGATGAGCTATTAAAACTTGATACGGGCAGCCAATCATGAATTACCCAAAATTTGTCAAAATCATTGACGTGGGCGCAAGAGACGGACTACAAAACGAAAAACAAACCGTACCCAGCGAAGTCAAAATTGAATTGATTAACGGCTTGATTGACGCAGGGGTGCGCAAGCTTGAAGCCACCAGTTTTGTGTCGCCAAAGTGGGTACCACAAATGGCAGACAATGATGCCGTATTAGATGGCATTAGCAAACGCGATGACGTGGTATATTCGGTGCTCACACCCAATATGAAAGGCTTTGATGCCGCCCTTGCCCACCGTGACCAATTTGCCAATTATGAAGTGGTAATTTTTGGCTCAGCGAGTGAAGCCTTTAGCCAAAAAAACATCAACTGTAGCATCGCTGAGAGTATCGAGCGTTTTGCCCCGGTGGCTGACGCCGCCAAAGCGCATGGCATCAAAGTGCGCGGTGTCATCTCTTGCACCGTGGGCTGTCCGTATGAAGGCGAGATTCATCCCGATAAAGTCGCCTATGTGACAGAAAAACTCGTTGCCATTGGCGCTGAACATATTGGCATTGCCGATACCATCGGCGTGGGCACACCCATCAAGGTGCAAAAAGCGTTGGATGCTGCCTTGCGTTATATTGATATTGACAATATCTCTGGGCATTTTCATGACACCTATGGTCAAGCGCTTAGCAATACCTTAGCGGGATTACAAATGGGTGTATGGCAGTTTGATACCTCGGTGGCAGGGCTTGGCGGCTGTCCGTATGCCAAAGGCGCAACCGGCAATGTTGCCACCGAAGATGTGGTATATCTGCTACATGGCATGGGTATTGAAACGGGCATTGACCTCGATAAACTGGTTGATGTCGGACAAAAAATCAGCAAATTTTTGGGTCGTCCAAATGGGTCACGCGTCGCACGAGCCATTTTAAATAAACGACTTAGTTAAGTTACCTTACATTTATTTATCTCATCATTTTTTAAAGGCGGATTATGATTAACTCAACTCATAGGTTTACAGCTTCAATTACCTTGCTGGTCGCAGCGTCATTGGTTAGTTTTACGACTAACGCTCAAATACCATTAAAAGTGCCAAAAAAGGCTAATAAGGATGGTTTATATTATTATTCAGGTTCAGTTATTGTTTCTGGTAATGCTGAGTTTAGCCATCCAGAAGATGATATAACTCCTTGCTTTTTATGTTTTCACGCTGACAGTGCCTCAAGCAAATTAATCCCGCGCGTGAAATCAGACGGTCGAGAAGGCAATGCTTGGTTTACCTTTAGTAATGGTGAATTCAAAAATAATACGTATAGATTGTTAGATATGTCGATTAACACTAAGAAATGTTATGCCCCTTTACCCATGACGGTTCAGATTAATAACTACCGAGCTGATTTGGCAGAAACTGAAACCATTGATGACGCAAAGTTAGTCAAGGTTATTAAAAAAGGCAACTTAAAAGAAGTTAAATGCACTGAAAATTTTTAGCAATTATTAAATATCTTAAACGAAAGAAAAGGAATAACCATGAACTTAGGATTAGACTACCAACTTGGCGATGACATCAACGCCCTACGCGAAACCGTCAAAGCCTTTGCCGATGCCGAAATCGCCCCACGTGCTGCCGAGCTTGACCGCACCGACCAATTCCCAATGGACTTGTGGCAAAAAATGGGCGAGCTTGGGCTGCATGGCATCACCGTACCCGAAACTTACGGCGGCGTGGACATGGGCTATGTGGCGCACATGGTCGCCATGGAAGAAATCAGCCGCGCATCAGGCTCAGTGGCGCTAAGCTATGGCGCGCACTCCAACTTATGTATCAACCAAATCAAACGCAACGGCACAGACGCCCAAAAACAAAAATACTTGCCAAAACTCATCAGTGGTGAATTCATTGGTGCCTTAGCCATGAGTGAGCCCGGTGCAGGCTCAGACGTGACCAGCATGAAACTACGTGCCGAAGACAAAGGTGGCGTATATGTATTAAACGGCTCAAAAATGTGGATTACCAATGGACCTGATGCCGATGTGATGGTGGTGTATGCCAAAACCAACCCAGAGCTTGGGGCAAAAGGCATCACCGCGTTTTTGGTGGAAAAAGGCATGAAAGGCTTTTATACCGCGCAAAAACTCGACAAACTCGGTATGCGCGGCAGTCACACAGGCGAGATGGTGTTTGACAATGTCGAAGTGCCAAGCGACAACATCTTGGGCGGTCTTAACAATGGCGTCAAAGTATTGATGAGTGGCTTAGACTACGAGCGTGCGGTACTTGCTGCAGGTCCTATCGGGCTGATGCAAGCGGTGATGGACAACGTCATTCCCTACATCCACGACCGCAAGCAATTTGGTCAAGCCATCGGTGAATTCCAGTTGATTCAAGGTAAAGTGGCGGACATGTACACCACTTTACAGGCAGGGCGCAGCTTTCTTTACACCGTGGGCAAAAACTTGGATATGCTAGGCTCAGACCATGTGCGCCAAGTACGCAAAGACTGCGCCAGCGTAATTTTGTGGACAGCGGAAAAAGCCACTTGGATGGCAGGGGAAGGTATTCAAATCTTTGGTGGCAATGGCTATACCAATGAGTACCCACTGGGGCGTATTTGGCGTGATGCCAAGCTATATGAGATTGGCGCAGGTACCAGCGAGGTACGGCGCATGCTGATTGGGCGTGAACTGTTTAACGAAACCGTCTAATGATTAGCTTTATCAGCACAAGCCCTAGCTAAAACTAGGGCTTTTTTATTAGATTGTTAAAATAGGTTGTCAAAATCCGCCTTATTAGCCATGCACTATGTTAAGGTTGATTGTAAAATCGCTTGGTATTGCGCCGGTTTGAGACGTGGTCCGAACTGCTGAATGATTTGGCTTGCGACACTACTGGCTAATTTGCCACAATCTGCCAACGCATGACCGTGCGATAGCGCGTATAAAAAACTTCCCGCAAAATTATCGCCTGCGCCATTGGTATCTAGCACTTGGTCAACGGGTAGCGATGCCACGTCAATCAATTTTGTTTCACGTGAAACATCGTCCCTTACCGCAATGATTGACCCTGCTGCGCCATTGGTCACCACTGCCATATTGGCAACTGACAATAACGCTGTTGCTGCTTGCGAGTGACTGTTTTGGTTGGTAAATAGCTGCGCTTCATCACAGTTACAAAACACCGCATCCACACCACCCTCTAGCATGGCATCAAGTCCTTCACGACCAAACTTGACCACGGCAGGGTCGGCAAAACTGACCGCGATTTTAGCCCCTTTGTCTTTGGCTTGTTGTTTTAGCTGGGTAATCGCCTGTTGTACCGAGGGTGACATGGCAAGATAACCTTCAAGGTACAACCAATCAGCATCATTGAGCGCATCAAACTCAATATCGGTTTCACTAATTTCTGCTGAAGTGCCCAAATGCGTTTGCATGGTGCGCTCGCCATCTGGGGTCACCATCACCATACAGCTACCTGTAGTACCATCAGCAAATGACTTAGTAGATGTCTTGATACCTGCGGCATTTAAATCCGCCAAATAAAAACGCCCTGCATCATCTTCACCCACACGGCAAGCGTAAAAAGTATCGCTGCCAAGGCTTGCGGCGGCATAAATACTGTTGGCAGCCGAGCCACCGCCAGCTTGTTTGGTTGCGGTGATGTTTTGCGTGGTGAGCGAGGCGATGAGGTCAGCTTGCTCACTGTGACTGGCTAGGGTCATATTGCCTTTGGTCAATCCTGTGGCGTTAAGCTGTGCATCGGTGACGACAAATTCACTGTCAACTAACGCATTGCCGATGGCGACGATTTTTGCCATTGTGGTTCCTTTTTAACGATTTTGGAAAAAATAGATGAGTTAAATTCAATGTGATGTCATTGTAAATTAAAACTGTCAAAGTTAATATCTGAAAATTGGCTGACACGGGCAAATGAGTGGCGCTGTATTATCTGTGGTATCTGTGTTTTTTTGCCTTTATAAAGCAGGTTTTGACCCCATTTAACTCAAAATAAATCCGACAAAACTGCTATACTTTCCGTCTATTTCACGATTCATTGTTAGCGATAAATTTTGACAAGTATTATTATTCATAACAGGTAACTTCATGCCCGCAACTTCTCACGACTCTGCTTTAGATTTGACCCTACACCCTGCTTTTACCCTACGCGCTCATGAGCGCATCGATGCGCTATCGCTTGATGTGCTGGTGAGTGAACATAACGCCACTGGGTTGATTCATTATCACCTCGCCCACCCGAGTGATGAAAATGCCTTTATGATTGGCTTTCGCACCCAGCCGATGACCGACCGCGGTGAAGCGCATATTTTGGAGCATACCAGTCTATGTGGCTCTGAAAAATATCCCGTGCGCGACCCGTTTTTTAGCATGATTAAGCGCTCGCTCAATACTTTTATGAATGCGTTTACTGCGGCAGATTGGACGGCGTATCCGTTTGCCACCCAAAACCGTCAAGATTATTTTAACTTGTTGTCGGTGTATTTAGATGCGACATTTTTCCCAAGTTTAAATCCGCTTGATTTTGCCCAAGAAGGGATTCGCGTGGAGCTTGATGAAGACGGCAAACCCCAGTATAAAGGCATTGTGTTTAATGAAATGAAAGGCGCGATGAGTGGCGAGATTGACCAGTTGTATCATACGCTGGCGCGTCATTTATTCCCCACAACCACTTATCACTACAATTCTGGCGGTGAGCCTGCTGCCATTACCGAGCTGACTCACGCTGATTTGGTCAAGTTTCATCAAAGTCACTATCATCCAAGCAATGCGGTGGTGATGAGCTTTGGCAATATTCCTGTGGCAGAGACCCAAGCCCGTATCCATGAGGATGCATTGGCGGTGACAGGCAAAGCGTTTGCTAAAGGGCAAAAACACGCCTCACGACTCGAAAAATCATTTACCGCGCCAATCAGTGTGACGGACACTTACAGTGTCGATACGGTGAAACCCAAACAAACCCATCACGTCATGGCATGGTTATTACCATCGATTTTAGACGGTAAGCAGCGCCTGGCTATGCGATTACTTGAGGGCGTATTGGTTGAACATGCCGGTTCGCCGCTACGGGCGTATCTCGATAGCCATCCGCTGGCATCTGCCCCAACGCCGCTACTGGGCTTGGATGACAGCCATTATCAGATGGTGTTTTATGCGGGTGTCCGTGGCTCCGAGCCTGAGCATGGCGATGCTATTGAGCAAGGGATTTTGGACTTACTCAAACAAGTGGCAGACCAGCCTGTGGACAGTGAAGCGATTGAAACCATTTTGCACCAAATCGAAATCGACCAACGTCATATCGGTGGCGATAGTATGCCATATGGTCTAAATTTGATGCTTGAAGGCTTTAGTACTGCTATCCACGACGGCGATCCCATGCATGTGTGGGATATCGATGAAAACCTAAACTGGCTACGTGAACAAGTACAAAACCCTGATTTTATCGCCGATTTGATACGCAAATTTTTGCTCGACAATCCGCATCGCGTGCGCTTGACACTCATCCCTGATGCCAGCAAATCTGAGCAACAAGCCAAGGATGAGCAAGCCAAACTTGACGCCATCGCAGCGTCACTCACTGCTGACACCCGTAATGCGCTCATCGCCCAAGCCAAAGCCCTTGCCGAGCGCCAAGCTACGCCTGATGATGTGGATTTGCTACCCAAAGTGGGATTGGCGGATATTCCTGCCCAAATTCAATTTAAAACAGGTAAAAAGCGCGATATCACTTTAAGTGGTGTGCCAAGTACGTTATATGAATATGAAGCAGGCACCAATGGTCTGTACTATTATCAAGTGATTATGCCCCTAGAGGGTCATGAAGCGCTTATCAATCACCCAGATTTACCAACCTATCTGAGCTTGATCAGCGAAGTGGGCACGCGCAAACACGATGCCTTGGCATTTCAAGCGCGGCAAGCACGCCATTCAAGCGGTGTGACTGTCAGAATCAGCCAGCGCACATCACCTGATAATCCCGAAAAAATGGATAGCTTTTTGGTGGTCGCTACCCGTTCATTGTCACGTAAATTTGAAGCAATTGAGCTGCTTAAAGAAGTACTCAACGACACTATTTTTACCGAATATGCGCGGATGGAAGAGCTACTAACCCAAAAACAAATGGGCTGGCAATCGCGCCTTGCCAATGCAGGTCATGCGTATGCCATGCAAACAGCGAGCCGTAACACCAGTAAAATCGCCCGTCTTGAATATGTACGCGGTGGTTTGCCTGCATTAAATAGCCTAACTGAATTTTTGCAGCAAGCGGAGCAAGATAGCAGTGCGTGGCAAAAGCTGGGAGAGCGCTTAGCCAGTTTACATAGCTACATCAAAGCCCTACCAAAACAAGCGCTCATCATCGCCGAAGCAGAGATATTACCGACGCTGCAACAAGCGATTAGCGAGAGCTGGCAAGCGCCTGTTGACGAGCCTACCGCTACTTTAATCGAATCGCCCATTACCACTGACGGTAGCGATATCGCCTGGCTTGCGCAAACCAATGTATTTCATCATGCGCTTGTCTTTGACGCCGTGCCCACCAACCATCCCGATGCCCCTGCCTTGATGGTACTCTCAAGCGTACTACGCAACAACTATCTGCATCGTACCATTCGTGAGCAAGGCGGTGCGTATGGCGGCGGCGCGAGCTATGATAGCAATGCTTGCTCTTTCAAGTTTTATAGCTACCGTGACCCACGAGACCAAGCCACGTTTGATGACTTCTTGGGTAGTATTGATTGGTTACTCGCGCAAACCACAGGCGAAAAAACCGATGCCTGGATTGAAGAAGCGATTTTAGGATTGATGGCAGGTATGGATAAGCCCGCAAGTCCTGCGGGTGAAGCGGTCAAGGCGCTGTTTGCTGAGTTGCATGGTCGCGGCAAAGACTGGCAACAAGCGATGCGTGCCAAAATCTTGGCGGTCAGCCTTGATGACTTACAGCGGGTGACAACCACCTACCTCAAAGACAAGCCTTACACCCGCGCAAGCCTTGCGCCGTTTGATAAAGCTGAACTCATGCAAAACATGGGGTTTAAAGTGGAAAAGGTGATTTAATAATTTAAGTAGTGATACCATGTTAAATGATAATATCGTTGTTGGTCGGGTTAGTCAGTCTTTTATGGCGTAACCCGACAACTTCAAGGGTGACAGTCGTGTCATGCTGTCGCTAACACGACCTACAACTATATATTTAATTTTGTTTTATTACTTAATTATGGACAATTAGGCTAGGTAATTCTCGCCTAGTTTACTTTATATACACTCGATTAAATTCATCAATCAAAACAGGCAATGCTTGTTGGTAATAATGTAACCAAGCCTGTTTAGCAGTGCTACCCCCATAATTGTTAATAAAACCATCACATAGCGATTTTTCAATTAACGGTTCATTGATAAAATTTTCGTCAAGGCGATTAACTGCGGTAATGACTTCAAGTGTAGCCAATGCCTTTTTATCCAATTTTTCAAAATTATCTTGCCATTGATGCGTTTGAGCCAAATCGCTTTGTATCGTTGGAAAAATTGCTAATAAATTATCTTTTACAAACTGAACTTTATCAGCATAATCAGATGAAATTTTAGAGCAGCGGTGATAAAAATAGCCTGTGGCAGATACCGCAAAATTGGATAAAATAATTTGTTGGTCTAAAGAAGCAACTTGTGATTTATCAATCGGTTTTTCAAAATATGAATTGACAAGAATTTTTTCAATGTCAGAATTTTTTGTCTCTGCATGACATGTCAAACCCATAAACAACATAAGTGCTAATATTAATTTTTTCATGATTAACATCACTTAATTCTAAACCACCACCAATTCAATTTTACCCAGTCCGTCAATTTGCGCCAGTATGGTATCGCCTTTGACCACAGCACCTACGCCCGCTGGCGTCCCTGTAAAAATCAAATCCCCTGCTTTGAGTTCAAAAAACTCGGATAAATTGGCAATGGTCTCTGCCACATTCCAGATTAACTGATTGATATTGCCTTGTTGTTTGGGCTCGCCATTCACCGCCAGTGAAATATTTGCTTGTTGTATCTCAGCAACGCTAGCAACAGGATAAATTTCGCCAATGGGTGCCGAATAGTCAAACGCCTTGCCAATCTCCCAAGGGCGACCCGATTTTTTCATTTCGTTTTGCAAGTCGCGGCGCGTCATGTCGAGCCCCACGGCATAGCCAAAAATCAGCTCATGTGCCTGTGCTACACTCACATTAGCACCCGCTTTGCCAATCGCAACCACCAACTCTACTTCATAATGTAGCGCTTGCGTTTTAGTCGGATAAGGCAATTGGGCAACGCTATCGGGTCGAACCGCAATAATCGACTCGCTGTCACCGGCCTTACAAAAGAAAAATGGCGGCTCACGGTCTGGGTCACTGCCCATTTCTCGGGCGTGGTCGGCATAGTTGCGCCCCACGCAATACACGCGGCGGACAGGAAAGGTTTGCTCGGATTGATGGATAGGCAGTGCCACCACTTGGCTGGGTGGAAAAATCGTATTCATGGTGATTCTACTTGGTTGGTTGGGGTATCAGATGGCGGCTGGGTGATGGCAATATCAGTGACATGAGTGACATGTTTGTCATCTGCTAAATTGCTAGCAGGTTGCCACGCTTGCAAAAACTTATCATGGCGCAGGCTATTGTCTTGATTGGTGAACGATTGCAGATAGTCTCGGGTGGTGGATTCCCATTGCTCACTTTGCTCAGCGGTAAATTGTCCCGTCAATCTTTGGTAGCGCAAAAAAATTAGCCAAGTATTGAGCACATCACTTTCACAATAGGTGGTGAGCTTATCCCATGCTTCTGCTTGCACCATCGGCACCACATCATAGCCGTCCAACGCTTGCTTGCCTGCAAAGCCGCATAGGGATGCCACGACATCGAGTTTTTGCGATGTGCTATTCATGGCAAGTTTTACCATCAAATCGGTATGACGGTCATGATACCGGTTGATATAGTTGTTGTATCTCATCTCACCGGTTTGGCTAAACAGCTTGGGCGCGGTTAGACCATGCTGTAACGCCCGATACACCATGACGGGTATATCAAAGCCCTTGCCATTCCAGCTCACCAACAACGGATTTTTTTCGATGGCATTAAAGAAGGTTTGAATCATTTGCGCTTCGCTATGGTCAGCCAGCGACAGCGATTTTAGGGTCATTTTGCCGCCCGCCACCCACAACACCGAAAGACAAGCGATTTGGTGCAAAGGCAGCGGCATAAAAGGATGCCCAACATCTTGCTCACGCAGTGCCATAAGCTTGGTCATGGCATCGTTATCCGATAACTCAGCCAACTCAGGGTATAGCCGCTTGCCTGTGGCAACATCGGGTATGGTTTCGATATCAAATACTAAAATCGGCGCTGGCGTAGCCATAATACTTCCTTGTTAGTTTCTGCTTTAGGTTATTGGGTATTAAGCGTCATCTTTAACACCAAACAACCCTGTTGATAGATAACGATCGCCACGGTCACAGACGATAAAGGCAATCACCGCATCCGGGTGTTCTTTAGCGATTTGGTACGCTGCCCACGCCGCACCACCTGATGATACCCCCGCAAAAATCCCTTCTTCGCGGGCAAGCTTACGCATAAACACTTCCGCATCGTGCTGTTCGATGTCTATCACCCTATCCACCAAACTTGGCTCAAAAATCTTTGGCAAATAGGCGGCTGGCCATCGGCGAATCCCGGCGATATTAGCGCCTTCAGCGGGCTGTAAACCGATAATTTGCACGTTTGGGTTTTGTTCTTTTAGGTATTTGGATACGCCCATGATGGTGCCTGTGGTCCCCATTGAGCTAATAAAGTGGGTAATCGTGCCATTCGTTTGCTGCCAAATCTCAGGGCCTGTGGTCAGATAATGCGCTTGTTTGTTGTCAGGGTTGTTAAACTGGTCAAGTACGATGCCTTTGCCTTCTGCCTGCATTTGCTGGGCAAGGTCGCGTGCCGACTCCATGTTATCGACTTCAATCAATGTCGCCCCATACGCTGCCATCGCGTCTTTACGCTCTTGGGTAGAGTTGCTAGGCATAATCAGCGTCATGGCATAGCCGCGCATTGCTGCGACCATGGCAAGGGCGATGCCTGTATTGCCACTGGTGGCCTCAATGATGGTGTCGCCTGGCTTGATAGTGCCACGCAGTTCCGCTTGATAAAACATATTGTAGGCAGGGCGGTCTTTCACTGAGCCCGCTGGATTGTTGCCTTCAAGTTTGGCAAGCAGGGTGGCTGTGCCTTGGTCGGTTTGCGGTGCAAATCGCGCCAGCTTGACCAGTGGCGTATGTCCAATGCAGTCATTGAGCGTGCTGGTTTCAGTGATGAAATTATTGTGGGTCATAAGACAACCTTAGTTTTTGGCCATGAACTTTTGATAATACGAGTTTTGAGTAGACGCATTTAGTCTAGCTTATAGATTAGCTAGCGTTAATTAGTTTTTTTAACAGTAAATTTTTTAGATTGCGCGCGTAGTTTAGCAAAATTCGTATCACCCGTCAGTTGCGAATCATGATTATTGTGCAAGTCATTTTTCCACCGCTACCCCATCTGATTTTATCTCTATTTTTTGCTAGGGTATAGACTTGTCAAAAATTTACTTGCGACAAAAACCCTAGCTATACAAGCAAAATTGGCTAAAATCCTATAAAATAAAACGCTATACCCCAAAACCCTGATAAAAAATCTGATGCCTAAATTAGGCTGATGCAAGGCTAGCAATGTGAGCAAACGATTTCACTTGGATTTTTCCACCGCTTATGGACAGTTGATACTGTTGGTGTTTTTGCCGATTAGCGCACTCGCGTTGACGGGTGGTTTTCTGGTGTTATCGGATACTAGCCGTGCTGCGCGTACTATTCAGCAATCAACCGCCGATAATTTGCTAGTGACTTTACAGCCAGTCGCCGCTTCCATGCAGACGAATCTGATTAAAATCAACCAAGCGCTATCTACAACTACCACTCAGCCTAATAGCGATAATGGTTCAAATAAAGATGGCTTAAATAAAGATAACTTAAACAAACACATTGCAAATAAAGCTGAGCTATCGCCCAAAGAATTGGCGACACTGCAAGCCAATGTGAAATTTGCCCTACAAAATGCCATCAACGACAAACACTTGCAAGGCGTGGCGATTGTCAACGAACAAAGCAAAGTGTTGGTCAGTTTTGGTGATTTATCACAACAGCCCAATCCGCGCTTGTTGCCTTTTTTGGGACGACACCTTGAATCGCAAAGCAATACGCAGCAAACTTATTTGCTGACGCAGCTCAACACCCAATCCAACAGCCTGTTTAATAGCAAGGGTAGTAGTTTATTTGGTCGAAAATTGGTACTCAGCCCGCCCGCCAATGCGACTGCCCCACTACCGACCTTGTGGCTTATTGTCAATATTGATAATGAGCCGCTACAAGTCGCTCGCTATCAAGTGATGTTAGCGTTAGCGATTACCGGACTCTTTACTATTTTGCTGCTGCTATTGACCACCCACATATATGCTAGACGCTGGATTGCGCCGATTTATGAGATGCGGTTACATTTGCAGCGCACCAACGCCAACAACCTGTATAAACCGATGACCATCAACGCCAGCGGTGAAATCAACCAACTGCAACAGGATTTGGTCAAGACCTTAAGACGTCTGCATAAAAGTTTCCAAGAACTCAAAAATCACGCCGAACAGACCGAAGATGATTTGCGATTGGCTTTTGATGAGATGGAAATGCAAAACATCTCAATTCGTAATGCGCGTGATGCCGCGGTTTCAGCCAGTCAAACCAAATCGGCATTTTTAGCCAATATCAGTCATGAATTACGCACCCCTCTTAACAGTATTGATGGCTTTATCAACCTATTATCCCGTCATGGCGGCTTAAATGCCGAGCAAGACTTGTACGTGCAAACGATTCGTAAGTCTTCAGCGCACCTATTAGCACTGGTCAATGACGTGCTTGATTTTTCTAAGATTGAAGCTGGTAAATTGGTACTAGATAGTCATGAATTTGACCTGTATGCCAGTATCTACGATGTGGTGGATATGCTATCGCCACTGGCGGCAGAGAAAGACTTGCGCCTGGCGGTGTTCTTCTATGACGATGTGCCGCATTATCTGGTGGGGGATGCGTTACGTACCAAGCAAGTGTTGACCAATCTTGTTAACAACGCCATCAAATTTACCGATGATGGCGAGGTCATTGTGCGGGTCAGTCTGGATGATGACATCGATGATTTAATTCATATCAGTGTCCAAGACACAGGGCGCGGGATTTCGCCTGAGCATCAAAAAGTGCTGTTCCAAAGTTTTTCGCAAGGCGATCCTTCGATTACTCGCCAGTACGGCGGTACGGGGCTAGGGTTGGTGATTTCAAAACAGCTTACCTATCTGATGGGCGGCAATATTGGTTTTTATGACAACGCCACTGAGCAAGCGGGTGATGCGAGCCAATCGCACAAAATCAAAGGCACGACATTTTGGTTTACTTTGCCGATGAGCATCAGTAACCAAGAGCAGCAGCGCCTGCTTATCCATGACCCCATTTGGCAGTTACCAGCCATAATCGCGCCAAAAACTGATGCCGGTTATGTGGCGGCTGATGCTATCGCTGCGGTAAATATTTTGGTTTGGATTGACCATCCTGCAAGCTTACAAGTGTTAAAAGGCTCGCTGCGTGAATTGCCGATTGCCATTACTACCGCAAGTACGCTAGCCAGCCTACTTGAATCGCTCAAAGAAACAGGCAATCATTGGGATTGGGTCATCGTGGACAATGGCACCACTGAGGATACCACGTCGCTGCTCAAACAAGTACGCTTACATTATGCTGGTAAGTTGCTACTATTTGGCTATCAAGTCAATCTTGAGCCAGAATTGTTGTCGCGTTACCAAGCACAAGCCTTGTATCAGCCGCTCGATCGTCGCCAACTTTATCAGCTGCTCGATAGCAATTCTGCCAGCAGCCAAGAGCCCACACTGCCGCAGTGGCATGGCTTTACTGTGCTTGCCGTGGATGACCATCTGCCCAATTTGTTGGTACTAGAAGCGTTATTGGCTGAACTAAGTATTAATGTGGTGACGGTCAATAGTGGGTTTGACGCCATTGAATACATCACCACCCACCAGTCACAAAGCGATACTGCCGTGGATTTGATTTTTATGGACATTCAAATGCCAAGAATGTCAGGCAGTGAAGCCGCCATCCAAATCCGTAAGGTTGAAACGCAAGCAGGACATAAACATATTCCGATTATTGCCCTGACCGCACATAGTCTATCGGATGAACGCGATAAATTATTGGCATCTGGGATTGATGACTATGTGGGCAAGCCAATCAGCCAAGCCCAGTTATTGCAAATCCTGCAACGCTGGTTGGGTAAACACAGCACGTCTGTATCCGCTGATGTGACTTTTGACTCAACCGCTGATGTGGCTTCTGACAAATCTGCTATCAACTCAACCATCTCGGCGCGGTCGATAGCGTCTGGGGCAAATCACCCGCGTACTGCACCTGCAACCCTCAAAGAGAGTGCCGTATTTGCTCATACGCCATTAGCCGCCTCAGCGACTGCCACCGATGACAACGCTAATCTACCAAGCCTACCATCGGTCAGCAGTCAGCATAGCGCTGAGTCACTAGCAAGTCTTGCTGTCATTGATTGGGATGATGCGGTGATGCGGGTAGCAGGTAAGCCTGATTTGGCAGCCAACTTGATTACCCTACTGATTGAGTCGATTGAGCAGGAAAAAAGTGACTTGCAGCAGGCTTGGCAGCGCCACGACAGACAAGCCTTGTCCCACGTCGCGCATCGCATTTTAGGGGCGAGTCGTTATACGGGCGTACCACAGCTCCGCCAAGCCAGTCAAAATCTTGAAGACAAGTGCTTACTCAATATCAACAATAGCTCGCCTGCGCAATTTGCCATTTTGGCGCCTTATTATGAGCAAATGCTACAAGCGCTCGATAACTTGGCACAGGCAGATTTGAGCCAATTCCCTGCACTCAAATATGCCCAGCTCAAAGAAAACGACATGACTTGGAAGATGATTTAATGCCCATCACCACAATGCCGCCTAGGTTTGGTATACTTGCCATTTCACGTTACCTTTCTTAAACGTATCGTCCGATATCGCCTCTTGTGCCCAATCAACAAAATCAGTAAAGTGAGATTAATGGTTGCAAATCATTGGCAATCATTGCGTTCTCGCAACATTTTTTAAGTTTATTGGGACAGTTAAATTTTAAGGATGCGTATGTCGGTTTTGTCGGTATCAAAAATATTGCCGTGTGTAGGATTGTTGCCATTTTCTCAGCGTGCTACTGCTTTATCTTTAGCGCAGCGTATCAAAGCTGCAAACGATAACCTTGCGCCCGATGTGCGGTTGGAACTTAGCGGTGATGATAGCGTCATTGTTTGGCTGACACGGATTGACAAGCGCAATGCGTTAAGTTTTGCGTTGATGGATAAACTCATTGATTTAGCCCACCTGCTCACTACCTGGACGGACTTGCGGGCGGTGATTTTGGCAGGTGAAGGTAAAAGCTTTTCTACCGGCATTGATTTGGCGGATTTAAACAACCCAAAAAACCTAAAACAGGTCGCTTGGGAGCTTATCAAACCGTTTCAAAGTAAATTTCAAAAAGTGTGCCTTGTGTGGCGAGAACTGCCGATGCCTGTCGTCAGTGTATTGCATGGACATTGCCTTGGCGCAGGGCTACAGTTGGCACTGGCGACCGATATCCGTATCGCCACAGCGGATTGCCAATTTGCCATTATGGAAGCCAAATGGGGACTGGTAGCGGATATGGGACTGACCCGGTCTGCAATGGGGGTGCTACGCGCCGATATCGTCAAGGAATTAGCAATGACGGCACGGATTTTTGATGGGCAGCAGGCCTTTGACTACGGTGTAGTCAGCCATCTAAGCGATACACCGATGGAAGTTGCCAAAAATTTGGTCGCAGAATTAAGCAATCGCTCCCCCGATGCCGTCTTGGCGAGCAAACGCATCATCAATGCCATGTATCACACGCCTGCAACAACCTTGTATCAAGAGAAACTGTGGCAAATCAAATTACTTCTAGGACAAAACCGCAAACTTGCCGTCAAAAAAGCCAAGGATGAAACCATCAAATTTATTGGGCGTCAATTTAACTAATTTAACCTACGGCTTAATTGACCTTGGTGAGTGCCATCATGCTAAGACCCCTGTTCAAACGTCGTCTTATTTTTTTAGCCAGCCTATTTTTGGTATGTATGGCGATTTTGTTTTTTATCGCCTGGTGGGGTCGTCTGCCTGCCAACACGGGTAAGCTAAGCACTTACCAAACCGCTGTCATTACCAAAGACAATCAAAAAACGGTGGCAACGGATATGCCACCTGATGAGCCCTCCAGTCGTTTTCGCCAATTTGGCTCGCAAAGCATGGCCGATGGCATCGCAGAGTTGGTTAAAAGCAATCCACAAAAAACGGGCGTTTATCCCTTGCCCGATGGCATGGATGCGTTTGCCGCACGTATGCTGCTCATTAGCACTGCAGAGAAAACGCTAGATGTGCAGTACTATATTTGGAATAACGACATCACTGGCAATCTGATGTTCCAAGCCATCAAAGAAGCGGCAGAGCGCGGTGTGCGCGTGCGATTATTGATAGATGACAACAATACCCGTGGTCTCGACCCAACGCTGTGGCTACTCAATGAACACCCAAATATTGAAGTGAGGCTGATGAACCCCAATCGTTTTCGCTCGTGGCGCTGGCTAGGGTTTGTGGGCAATTTTGAGCGGCTTAATCATCGTATGCACAACAAATCCATCACCGCCGATAGCCAAATCACCATCACAGGCGGGCGCAATATTGGGGATGAGTATTTTTCTTTAAACCAAGAGATGGTATTTTCTGACCTAGATGTGCTGATGGTTGGGCATATTGTGCCGCAGATGTCACAAGCATTTGACCAATATTGGAACCATAAACTGGCTTTTCCTATCACCGATTTGGTCAAAAAACCTGAGGCATCTGCCCTAAACCAAGTGTTTACCCCAAAAACCCAAAAAGCTGATAAACCCGCATCACAACAACTCGACCCTGTGCTAAAGCTGAAAAACGACTATCTAAACCGCTTGGTGGCAATCGACTTTGTCAACCAAATCAAACAACAAAAATTGCCGCTCTACTGGGCAAGCGTTCAGCTATTGACGGACAATCCTGATAAACTGGTCAGCAAAGCCAATAGCCAAGGGTTAGACATCAACCAAAGCTTAGGTAAAATTAGTAGTGAACTCAATTTAATCTCTGCGTATTTTGTACCCACGGAACAAGGCAAAGATTATTTTATCAACCTTGCAAAAAAAGGCGTAGCGGTGAATATTTTAACCAATGCCATGAGCGCCACCGATGTCAAGCTTGTGCATTCTGGCTATGCCAAACACCGCAAAGACTTACTCAAAGCTGGGGTCAAGCTATATGAGCTAAAGCCCAATGCCATCAAAGACAATCTGCGTGATTCATACTTGACGGGAAGCTCTGCAACCAGCTTGCATGCCAAAACGTTTGAAAGCGATGGTGAAAAGGTGTATATCGGCTCATTCAACTTTGATCCACGTTCAGCCTTGACCAATACCGAACTTGGCGTTGCCATCGCCCACCCTGTCCTTGCCAATAAAATCCGCAATGAATTTTTGCAAGCCTTGCCAACAACCAGCTACACCTTGTCGCTCAAAGATGACAATATTCAGTGGTCAACGCTCGAGAACGGTCAAATCGTCACGTATGATGAAGAACCACAAACCAAGGCTTGGCAGCGTACCCTAGTATGGATGCTATCGCACCTGCCGCTTGAAAGATTTTTATAAGCTGTCATTGTTATGAACGACAGCGTGAGCCAATACGCTTAGCGCAATTGGCTATCTTTACTACCACGGCGATTAAATAGCTCAACTTTTTGCTGATGCTGTTCTAGCGATTGTTGACAACGCACACACAAGTGCACCCCTGGCATCGCAAGACGCCGTGCTTCGGGAATCGGCGCATCGCACTCCTCACAATGAGTTAGGCTCTCGCCCTGTGGCAATGCCCGTTTTGCCCGTTCAATCGCGTCATTAATAGTCGCTTCAATTTGCTCGTTTTCTGCGCCATCCGCAGCCCAACCACTTGCCATATTTTTCCTTGGATTTTAATAGGTTAATCATAATATGGTAGTGGTTTTGTCAAATTTCAATAGCGTATTAAAGCCATCATCGCGCCATTTTATTGTGGCTGTAAATCAATCACCTGACCTTTGATACCTGCCGCCTCATCACTCATCAAGGCAACATACGCACTCATTAAGTCTTCGGGCGCAAGCAAGGTGTTGGGGTTTTCGCTCGGATAGGCAGCAGCCCGCATTTGGGTACGCGTGGCACCGGGATTGATGCAGTTAAAGCGCAGGGTGGTGGTTTTTTGGGTTTCTTGGGTGAAAATATCGCTCATGCCTTCTACCGCCAATTTTGACAGCGCATACGCCCCCCAAAACGCGCGTGGGCGGCTGCCAACACTACTAGAGGTAAACACCACTGAGCCACTTTGTGCAGATTTGAGTAGCGGTAGCAAAGCTTGGGTAAGGGTAAAGGTGGCATTAAAATTGACTTTCATCACTTGCTCAAAAATAATCGGGTCATACATCTCAAGCGGGGTCAATACACCGAGCAACCCTGCATTGTGTAAAACACCGTCCAAATGCCCGACTTCACGCTCAATCAAAATCGCCAATTGCTGCATTTCGGTGTAGCTGGCGCTCTCTAAATTCATCGGCAACAACGCAGGTTGTGCACCACCTTCTGCTTCAATTAGGTCATATACAGCTTCAAGCTTGCTCGCGGTTTTGCCAAGTAGTAGCACGGTGGCGCCATATTTTGCATAGCTTAGCGCGGCTGCTTTACCGATGCCATCACCTGCCCCTGTGACCAAAATATTTTTACCTTTTAGACAATCGGTAGGTGGGATAAAGTTACGGATATCATCATGCGTTGCTAAAGTCATAGTTTCCTCAAAATTTTTCTCAAAAGCTTGCTAAAAAATTTACTAAAAATCGGTCAAATTGTTAACGCCTTGTCTATGCATCAAGCGCCTAGTTGCTTGTTCAAATGTCCGCTCAAGCATCCGTCCAATCGCCAAGCAAAGCGGTCAATTCATCGACGCTATGGATGATGTTATCTGCCCCCCAACTGCCCAAATCCGCTTGGTCTTCAGGGGGAATATAGCCATAAGCTGCCAAAATCGTGCGCATATTCGCCACATTGCCCGCTTGAATGTCACGGATATGGTCACCGACATACACACAATTTTCAGGCTGTAACTGACGCCCGAGTTGTTCATTCAGCCGTGCTACTGCCAAATACATGGGCTCTGGGTCAGGTTTGGTGTGTTTGACATCATCAGGGCATACCAGTACGGCACAGCGCTCAGTTAGCTGAAGTTTCTCTAACAAATTTTCCGCCAAATAACGCGGCTTATTGGTGACAATGCCCCATACAATGCCACGTGATTCCAAGTTTTTTAGCAGCGAATCAAGCCCATCAAACAAGCGGCTATCAACACAGATATCGGCTTCATAGGTGTCCAAAAAATCTTGCCGATAAGCCAGCAAGGTTGGGTCATCCTCAGTCACATCGGCAAGCTCGCCAAACATCAGCTTGACCATGGCTCTGGCGCCTGCAGAAACTTGCTCACGAATGGCGGTATCACTGGGCGCTGGGTGCTGGTGTTTGGCGCACATCACCTTAATAATCCGAATAAAATCAGGTGCCGTATCAATCAAGGTACCATCAAGGTCAAACAATACTGCTTGGCATTTTTCAGTCATTTTTTGCTCAAATCAACGATTAATATTTAAGTAAAGCCAACTACTGAGGTTTGTAGACTGCCATCATGTAGTTAACGTCAACATTTTGTGCCAGCCAGTAGTGCTTGATAAGTGGATTGTAATGTAAGCCAATTAAATCTTGACGCTTGCAGCCTGCCCGCTGAGCGAACCGATCTAGCTCGGCTGGGGTGATGAATTTTTCATAATCATGTGTGCCGCGTGGCAACAAGCGTAATAAGTATTCAGCGCCAATCACCGCGAACAGGTAGGATTTTGGGTTGCGATTGATGGTCGATAGTACCAATACGCCATTGGGTTTGAGCAGGGTAAAACAAGCATTGATAATAGACTGCGGGTCTGGCACGTGCTCGAGCATTTCCATACAAGTCACTACATCAAACTCACCAGCATGCGCTTTGGCAAAATCTTCTACAGCAACACAAGCAAAATCAATCGCTTGGCTGGTCTGCGTAGCATGGATTTGTGCTGCCTTGATATTGGCTTCTCCCAAATCAATACCCGTCACTGTGGCGCCGCGCACTGCCATACTATGCGACAAAATACCACCACCACAGCCGACATCTAACACTTTTTTGCCTGTTAAGCCTGATTGCTGGCGGGCGATGGTTTGCTGTTCAATCCAGTTTAAGCGTAGCGGATTGATTTGGTGCAAGGTGGCAAACGCGCCTGATTTGTCCCACCATTCATTGGCAAGGTCGGTGAATTTTTGTACTTCTTGTAAGTCGACGTTTTGCTGTAGGTTCGGTTGTGTCATGATGATAGTTCCGTTTGATTTTTACTTCGCTATTTTTTAATTCGATACTTTTTACTTTAATAGCATGTTATCGCGTTTTTTGAAATGCGGTTACTCGCTAACCACAATTGCTATCAAAAATAGCCTTATTCTAACAGTTTTTAGCCCATGCGCTGTAGAATTTATGTGGCAGGCTGATAGCGTAAAATTGTAGGATAAATTTGTAGGGTAAAATAGCTTATTGCTCCATAACCGCATAACTTTCCAACTTTAAATATGACTGATAAATTAAACTTAAAAAATATAATTTTTAATTTATAAAATTTAATTAACATATTGCTTATTTTTTTCGTCAGTGTAGTTTTTTTTAGTTTACAAAGTATTACACTTAGGCACGTCCTCAATTTATGATAGTATAACGCGCAGGTATTTTCGTATTTTGAGCCCTACTAGCAAGCGATTTTCTATAAGATACTATTCTTTATAAGATACTATAAGATATGAGCCGTGCTAGACCCTATGATTTGACTGTTAATGAGGCAACCATGAAAAAATTAGCAATGACCGCAATCGCCGCCGCTATCGGCTTGACCAGTTTATCAACTCAAGCTGCAGATTTTGTAGCGGGTCAAGACTATAAGGTGCTTGCAAACCCAGAGAAAATTGAAGGCAATAAAATCATTGTTCGTGAATTTTTTTGGTATGGTTGCCCACACTGCTACAAATTAGAACCTTACATGGCACAGTGGTCAAAAAAATTGCCAGCTGATGTGGTGTTTATGCAGACGCCAGCTGCGATGAACCCTGTGTGGGAACAAAACGCCCGCGGTTTTTATGCCGCACAGTTATTAGGTTATCAAGGCAAAACCCACCAAGCAATGTTTGACGCCATTCAAAAAGACCGTCAAAAATTGTTTGACCAAACCTCTATCGGCCAATGGTACGCATCAAAAGGCGTGGATATCAATAAATTTAACAGCATGTACAATTCTTTTGCAGTGAATACCCGTATCGCACGCTCAAAAGATGCGGCGCAGCGCTTCCAACTATCAGGGGTACCTGCGGTTGTGGTTGATGGCAAATACGTTGTTGAGGGTGAGGATGGTAAAGTGCCACAAGTGGTTAACTATCTCATCAATAAAGCCCGTGCTGAGCGTGGTGGTAAATAACTGTTTATTTACGTTACTTACTTTTAATTTTCATATAGCAGTTGTTATTTCTAAATATTATTCGAATTTGACGTAAATCATCAGATAAGGCAATGTAACGCATTAATTTAAGAAGTCAATGAGTTACATTGTTTAAAAATAAATAAAAAATGCTTTACTTTTGTAGTGCTTCCTACATTTACCAAAATTATTTTAGATTTTACGGGTGACTTTTAGTATTGAAGCACCAACATCCACATACTTTTTTCCAATTTATCAATTAATTTTCTTCTGTATTAAATACATCTTAGTAATCTACTCTGCTTTTAACCCTTGTACGGGTTGAATATTTGCCGCTTTGTAAGCAGGATATATGGCGGCAAGCACAGACACTAGTATGCTTCCTATGACGACTAGCAAAATTTCACCTGCTTGGGGATTTGAGGGCAACTCAGTGACAAAGTAGGTACCAAATAAATCTAAGTTAAAAGTAGTATCTACCCATCGAGAAATTGTGCCAATCGACATTGCTAAGCCCAATCCCAACAATCCTCCCGTTAATGCGCCAATTATTGCAATTACACTGCCTTGGAATATAAAAATTCTAACTATCAGATTGCGGCTAGCTCCTATAGTTTTTAGGATAGCTATTTCACTAGTTCTTTCAGTTACCATCATAATTAGACTAGAAACTAAATTAAAACCTGCTACCAAAATAATAAAAGCTAAAATCATCGCAATCATTGTCTTTTGCATTCTGAGTATTTTAAACATATTACCATTAGTCATCGTCCAATTTTGTGCACTTAAGCCTTGCTTTAGTTGGATTGCTTTCTCAGCGGTCTGAGGCGCTTTAAATACATCTTTGAGCTTGAAACGTAAACCCTGAGCTCCTTGTGGCTGATTCAAGATTGCATTGACCGTTTCCATAGGTGCATAAGCGAAAATTTTTTCTGAGTCAGATCTTAATTTATAAATCCCAGAAACAGTAAACTGATTGTAGCGAGGAATAACGCCAGATGCCGAATTTGTGCCTTGGGTTAGAATAACAGTAATTTGATCTCCTAGCTTGACTTTAAGGGATTCCGCCAAAGCCTTTCCAATGATAATATTATTTTTTTGTTGAGATAAACTTTCAAAATTACCCTCTATCATTTGATCATCTACGATAGATAATTTTTTTTCGTATTCTGGTATAATACCACTCAAGAGTATAGTGGAGACGCCACCCTGTGGTGTACTTACCATGCACTGTGTACGACTAAAAGGGGCAATCATTTGAATATTGCTATCTTGCTGTTGTGCTTGAATAGCTAAATTTTGCCAATCGGGCAACCGATTAGGCGAAAATACAGCAACTTGAGGTAATATGCCTAAGATTTTAATTTTGGTTTGTTGTTCAAAACCGTTCATTACTGATAATACAATAATAAGTACCGCCACTCCTAAAATCATTCCAAGCATTGATATTAAAGAAATAAAAGAAATAAATGTATTAGAATTTTTAGCAGAAACATTGCGTAAACCAATGTAGGCAGCAATAGGACGGAACATAAAGATTTCCTAAATATACAATGGGCGATATAATATCGCCCATTGTAGATAATTCGATAATTGATAACAATTAGAATGTTTGGGTTAATTCTAGATTAAGGTTGTTTTTTGAGTACTCTTCAAAAGCACTATTACTTTTCACTTTATGATAATTCCAAGATAAACGCGGCGTAAGCTTAAATAATGTAAGATCACGCTTCCAAAGGCTTAAGCCTAAATCATACTCTTTATTTTTACGCTGAATACCTATGAAGTCTTGAGGCGCATCATAATCTCTTTGAGCATAACCCATAGATAAACGTGTTGAAATACCATGGTTCCATGCTTCTCCCCACCCTAATCTAATACCTACACGGTCATAAGAATCGCCTTCATAACCTTTATCATTATCCCCTTTTACATAATCAATACTGCCTGTCAAAGAACGAGTCTGTTTAGGCAAGTAAACAAGTGAATTTGAAAAAAGTTTAGAATTCATGTCATTAACATCGTATGCATCTTCATACCGCAACTGGGCAAGCTGTGAAAAATTTTGATACATTAATTTTGGTGTAACCCAATGATTGTAACTTAAGTTTAATGCTTTATTTTGATAATATTTCTCTAATTCACCTTTGTTTTCTGTACGAGATACGCCACCGCCATACCATTCTTGAGTCAACGAAGGATAAAGTTCTAACTCAGTTGTCGCATTTTGATAGCCAATCCCTAATCCAACATTTGCATTGACTTCATTGAACTTATGATTATCCCAATAATATTTGCCATAGATATTTGAATGTAAAGGCACATAATACCGATCATTGATTAACCACTTTTTATTCGCTCCGATACCATAACCAATGCCTTTTCCTTCCTCATGTGGCTGGGTATTAACTAAAGGTACATTGCCATTTGTTAAGGTGGTACCAACAGCTGAGGCATTGGTCAAATTATCATCATTTAAGAAACTAAAATTAAAGTCAAATACCCATCGTTCATTACTATCAACCGCTCTAATGTATTGATTAATACTTTCTATTTCTTTTGGATCGGTTAAGCTACTTCGAAGTTTTTCCAGCTCATTCTTAGCCGCTTTGAATTGTTTGTCTTGATATAAGGCATAAGCTAATTGAAAACGCAATAATCTAATATTGGGTAACACTGCATTAACTTTACGAAATAAATGAATTGCATCAACCACTCGACCTTCCTTCATCGCAATGATGCCTTTTCCCCATTCAACCACTGATTCGTCTCGCTGTGGATACTGGGCATAAACAGGTATCAAATCTCTTAATGCATCAGCATCTTGACGAAAAATCAAATACGAAAGGGTTTTTTCCATTTCCTCTGGATTATTTTTAAGATATTCAATAGAGGCCTTCTTATCCATTAATTTGGGCAGGTTACTATTGGTAGTGCTAGAATTAGCGCTTTCTACCGTAGTAGACTGAGTAGCGGATATATTTTCTTCAGCATAACTTTGTAATGGCAGTACAACACAGGTAAATAGCATTGGGTATTTTACTAGCGGTCGGTAAAATGATGACAAATGGGTAGTAAACATATGTAAGCCTATAAAGGAAAGATGATCAAAAAATGTGTTCCATTATAACAATCTCTACGATTGAAAGACTAGATTATTACAAAATCTTTATCCACATAAATATTATAGCAATAAAAAAACGGCTAATAAATTAGCCGTTTTTTACAAGAATCATTAACAATGATTTTGATTAACGTTCGTTAGAAGAAACGTTTCCGCTTGTATCTACAGGAGCTACGATATCACGTTTCGCACCGAATACTCCACCCCATGCTGAATTACCATACTTCTCTCCTTCAAGCGCGTTTACAGCACCGCCCAACTCTTGAGCCGCATTGCCATAGAAAGATGCTTTAAGATCGCCCGTTCTATCAGTAACACTAGAAGAAACAGCATTTGTAAGCGTAGAAGTACCTACCACAGTATTACCGGTAACATTACCACTAAATGTAACTAGTGGGTTTTGAACGCCATTAGTATCATTAGTAAATTTAACATTATAGATATTACCCGCTAATTTTTTGTCTTTAACGTTATACTGAGCTGCTACAAAATCACCCAAGGTAGTAACCTTTTGACTATCACCTACAGAGTTAGACTCAGGATTAGCAGCTGAACCACTTGCACCATTCAAACCGTAAGTCAATGCATGTCCATAATAATTATAAACTGCATCCTGCGGTAACGCTTTCATCTGAGCTAGCGTAGTTTCATTTAAACCACGATAGAAGTAAGTGTTAACTGCATCTTTCGCATTAAATGCGCGAGCTTCTGTACCGACAAATTGTTGACCTTTCGCAACTGAACCTACAGTAGCAGGATCTAATGCATCAATATTAGTACTTACACGACCATACTGTACATTATCTAATTTAATGTTTTGTAGATTAGCCGTATTTGCATAAGTCATGGCGCCTGTGGCATTAGACGTTGATGACACAGCACGGTACGAGTTAGTAGCTGCTTTATTAGTATAGACGCCATCTTTGTCGAATGCTTTTGAACCAAAGATACGAGTATCAGTAGTATCATTTGCCGTTTCTACATTAGTACTTTCTACTGTACCCAAAGTGAAGGCGTTCGAAGTAGAAGTTTGATGGTATAAGCCTGCTGAATCAGCTGGCTTGGCTAAATAAGTCTGCGGTGCTGTAATTACAGTATCATTACGCACTTGTAGCGAGCTATTGTCAACTTTAATTGGTTTCACTGCAGTAGCAGCGCGTGTCTCATCAGTAAAAGCTATGGTATTGTAGGCAACTGCTGCTGCTGCATCATCACCATTGATTTTACCAGCGTAACGGCTTACATCTACTACTTGATCATTATACACTTCACGACCTAAAACAATATTTTTCATGTCTTTGTCTTGAAGGGTTTTGCCACCTAAAGCAAGCGGTTGACTTTTATTAGCGGCGTCTTTATTAGCCACATAGTCAAAGTTTGCTTGTGCGTTACGATTGTAGTTTTGTCCAACAACGCTTGGGGTTTCTGCAATCTTAACACCGTTAATAACTGGGTTTTGCGTTACATCACCTGCGCCAGGATTGGTGCTGGTTGTACCGCTGGTCGCAGTAGTACCTGAAGTGGCTGTAGTACCGCTAGTTGCAGTAGTGCCTGAAGTCGCTGTAGTACCTGAAGTCGCTGTAGTGCCGCTAGTTGCAGTAGTACCTGAAGTCGCTGTAGTACCGCTAGTTGCAGTAGTACCTGAAGTCGCAGTGGTAGGCGTGCCTGGTGGAGTAAAAGTTCCTGAACCATCACTATCGCTGCCGCCGCAAGCAGTCAATGCAGTCGTTGATACTACGCTCATAATCGCTAGAGCTAAATATTTCATTTTCATCTGGAATTCCTTATGATTGGGGAGACAATCAAAAACTCAAAAAAATAAATCATAGCGATGTTAAGGCATGAGTTTTTGTAATGTTACAGTGTTTTTGCTATCTGTAAGTAGGATAATAGCAGACTTTTTTCTATATCGTCAATATATTTACAATTTATTTACCAAATTTAGCTTATTATTTACAAATCAAATAAATTTAATTAAAAACAAATACTTATGAGAAAATTCTAATGATAATTATTTAATATCTGCGTCAATATACGGCAAAGATTGAATTTAAATATTTTTCACTATTCGCATAATAATATTCATCATAATTGTATTGATTATGTATTTTAATATATTTCAAAGGTTAAATTTGTTGCTTTAAATTAACTTACTATTCATTACAGTGAAACTTGCCGGCGGCTTCTTGTCATTTGCCAATCGGATTATTGTCTCGAAAGCAGTTTCCAAATTTTTGGCATATCTTACTGTATCGAATAAGGGATGCTCATCTCGATTTGCAATTAATTTGGCTCGAATTGTCGCTAATTTTGTGGGATGGCGGGCTAGTTCGATTGCAAGCTTTTCATAATCCGCTCGATTCTCGGTTATAAGTTCGGTAAGACCGCATGCGTTTAGTAAGCTTGCAGCGACTCGAGAAGCAAAAGACTGTCCCATGCAGGTGAGCACTGGCAAACCTGTCCATAATGCATCACTTGTTGTGGTATGTGCATTATAGGGTAGCGTATCTAAGAATAAGTCCGCTAGCGTATGACGGGCTAAGTGTTCTGGAATCGAACGTCTTTCTGCAAATATTAGACGACTGGCGTCAACCCCCGCCATAGAGGCTTGGTGCTTAAGGTTTGCCTCAGTTTCAGGTTCATCTTTTAATAGCCATAGCACGCTGTCGGGGACAGCTTGAAGAATTCGCATCCACACCGAGAATGTCTCTGGCATTACCTTGTAAGGATTGTTGAAGCAACAATACACAAAGCCTGATTCTGGTAAACCAACTTCCGCCCTACTCGGCACAGTATCACCAATTATCCGATGTCGATCGTTAGGCTGATAGGTATGAGGCAATCTAATGATTTTTTCACTATAAAACTTTTCAAGGTGTGGTGGAATGAGAGTATTATCTGCAATGATATAATCAATAAAAGAAGCACCCATTGTGCCAGGAAAGCCAATATAATTTATCTGGATAGGGGCAGGACGGTAACTAAAAATACCTGTTCTTGAGTGGGTAGTATAGCCTTTTAAATCAATGACAATGCTAATATTCTGCGCTTGAATATGCTCAGCAATGCTCTTATCATCCCAGTCTGATACCTCATGAAAATGCTCAAAGGCATTTCGTAAGCGAATACGCCATTCGTCTTCAATATTTTCACCATACGAATAGGCGTAGATTTCAAAACGTTCTTTATTGTGTACTTCAAATAACTCTGCCATCAAGATAGCTGTGGCATGGTTATAAAAATCGGCAGACACATAAGCAACCTTAATGCGCGATTGAATTTGCTCAGTAAAATCAAATCGCTCAGTCGTTAAGGGCTTTTCGATGAAGCCATTGCGCTGTACATAAGACTCAGCACAGTATAATTGTTGCTGAGGCGCATCACATGCCGCAACAAAATCAAAGGGCGCAGCAATAGGATATCTAGCATCCATGCTCGTTATCATCTGTTCAGTCAAATCGGTAAGATTATTCCAGTCTCCGATTTTTGTTTTTAAACCAAATAAAATACCTAGTAACTCAGGATAGTGAGGGTCAATTTCGGCAGCTTTTTCAAAGCTCTTAATCGCTTGTGGATATAGGCGTTGCTCTCTATAAGCATAACCTTTCATAAACCAAAAATATACAACATCAGGGGTTTTACTAAGGGCAGTATCGCATAGCTCAACAGTTCTAGTATAAGCACGCTTCCAATAAGTTGTGTATATCAAGTCATAATAGATATTAGGATAATCTTCATAGGCTGACAAAACACGCTCAAAACAGCGTGACGCAATGTCAAATTGCTTTTGCTCTTTTGCTAAGGTGCCGATTTGATGAAGATCATTAATGTTTGGGTCATCTAGTTGAAAGCCTCTATCAAAACATACCACTGCCTCGACAGTTTTATCCTGTAGCATTAATAGGTTAGCCTTGTCATACCAGATATCCGCACGTTTGACCGTCATTGCCAATGCTTTGTTTAACCAAATCATGGCATTATCTAAATCACCTTTCGTCCAAAATGCCCTTGCCATCACCACCATCACATTAATAGATTTTGGTATAGGCTTTAATTGTGAGTATTGCAATATATTTGGTGCAGTATCTGTAGTTGGCAAAACGTCATTTGTTAAATCATTATTAAGCAATACGTTGTTAACAGCGGAAGATTTTGTTTGTGTCGGGTTCATTGAAAAAATGTCATATCAGAGATTTGTAGTTGATTATAATAGATAGTTGGCAAACTACAAAACATTTACAACCTTAATCAATTGTAAATTATCAGAAGTATTAATGATCCGCTGGCGTGCCGCCCTGTGCCACAATCCAATTTTCTAACTCTTTGGTTTTTTCATCCAATAGCATTTTATCACCGCTTGCTTCAACATTGAGACGAATCAGTGGCTCAGTGTTGGAAGCGCGGACGTTAAAGCGCCAGCGTGGAAAATTGACCGACAAGCCATCGAGTTTATCAAGGGTCGCCGTTTGGCTATCAAATTGTTGGTAGCTTTCTTCAAGTTTTGCCAACACCGCGGGCGCAGTGATGCCGTCTAATTTAAAGTTAATCTCACCTGAGATGGGAAAAGCGGCAATCATCTCATCAACCAGTTGCGACAGTTTTTTTGGCGCTTCTGTTTTGCCTGATTTTGATAATAGCTCAATCACCAATAACCACGGAATCATGCCACTATCACAGTAGTTAAAATCGCGAAAATAATGATGCGCAGACATCTCGCCGCCATACACTGCGTTGTTTTCACGCATGACTTGTTTGATGAAAGAATGCCCTGACTTACTGATGGTCGCTTTGCCACCGGCCGCCGCGATGACGCTTTCGGTATTTAAGATATTGCGCGGGTCATAGACAATCGCCTCGGCAGGATTTTTATCCAAGAAAGCTTTGGCAAGCACCCCCACTACATAAGTGCCTTCCAAGAATCGAGCGTTTTCATCAAAGAAAAAACAACGATCAAAATCGCCATCAAACGCAATCGCTAAGTCCGCTTTCTCTGCCAATAGCTTGTCTGCCGTCACTTTACGGTTGGCAATAATCATGGGATTGGGAATACCATTGGGAAAACTGCCATCGGGCGCATGATTGATTTTGATAAAATTAATAGGCGCGTTGGCAGCTTGTAAACGCTGCTCAAGCAAATCAATCGTTGGCGCGGCACTACCGTTGCCACAGTTGACGACCACTGTCAAAGGTCGTAACGCGTTGACGTCAATATAGCTTATCAGATGGTCGATATAGGCGGTTTTATCTTCTTTTAACTGATACTCGCCTTTACTGGCTGCCGCTTTGAACGCGCCTTTTTCTGCGATTTGTTGAATATCTGCCAAGCCGGTGTCCGCGCTAATGGGTTTGGACTGTTCACGCACCAATTTTAGCCCGTTATAATTAATGGGGTTGTGACTGGCGGTTACTTCAATACCGCCAATCGCGCCATAGTGGCTGGTGGCAAAATACACTTCTTCAGTGCCTGTCATGCCCAAATCAATCACATCAATACCTGCATCTAATATGCCTTGTATGGTGGCTTTTTTAAGGGCTGCACTACTGGGCCGAATGTCACAGCCAATCACAATCGCTGGTTTTTGCTGATTTGATAGCGGTTCACTTAAAAATTGGGCGAAAGCACGTCCGATACGGTAGGCAATGTCCTCGTCAAGATTTTTACCGAGTTCGCCGCGGATGTCATAGGCTTTAAAAGACGAAATTGTGATGGGAGAAAAATCATTCATATACGTGGCTCATGGGATTAAGAATTAAGAATGTCATTCAATTAACTGTTAATTACTCACAATCAGTTATTCACTGGCAATGATCAGCTATCACCAAACACATCGCGGCTATACACTTTTGCCTTGACGTGCGCTAATTCGGGATGTAATCGGTTCGCGACAATCACGTCGCTCGTTTCCAAAAAACTTGCTAAATCATTGACTACGGGACAATCCATAAACTGCAGTGACGACAGACTGGGCTCATAGATTTGTACATCAATGGCATGTTGTTTGAGCAGTTCAATAATGTCCAAAATTGCAGAGTCTCTAAAGTTATCGGCATCTTTTTTCATACTTAATCGGTACACACCCACGGTATTAGGCTGCTTGGCGATAATTTGACGGGCGATAAAGCGTTTGCGGGTATTGTTGGCATCCACCACCGCATGAATCACATTGGCAGGAATCCCTTCATAATTGGCTTTAAGCTGTTGGGTATCTTTGGGTAGACAATAGCCACCATACCCAAATGATGGGTTGTTGTAATGCATGCCAATCCGCGGGTCTAAGCTGACACCGGTGATAATCGACTCACTATCAAGCCCCATGCTTTCGGCAAAGCTATCTAACTCGTTAAAAAATGCAATGCGTGTTGCAAGGTAGCTATTGGCAAATAGTTTGACCGCCTCTGCCTCAGTGGGCGGCATGATTTGGCTTGGGGTGTGGGTTTGTTCGCTGGCAGTTTGGTATTGGGTTATTAATTGGTGGCAAACATCTTGCAGCGCTGGCACATGGTTTATATCACAGCCAACGATAATACGTGACGGATGCAGGTTGTCATATAACGCTTTGCCTTCCCGCAAAAACTCCGGCATAAACAAAATACGCGTATCAAACTTTGCCTGCATGTCACGGGTAAATCCAATCGGCACAGTCGATTTGATCACAATCGGCACTTGTGCGTTGTGAGCGCGTACGGTTTGGATACTGGCTTCCACCGATGAGGTATCGAATTTGCCAGTGGCGACATCGTAGTTGGTCGGTGTTGCAATAATCACTAAATCTGCGGTTGAAAAATCCGCCTCACTCACCAACTGCGCTGTTAAATTCAAGGACTGGGTTGCCAAGAACTGCGCAATCAACGCATCGTCAATCGGCGACTCTTGCTGTTGTAATTGGGCAATTTTTTGGGCATCGATATCGACCAAGGTGACTTGGTTAGCGAGTTTAGGCTGGGCTAAAAGTACCGCATTGGACAGACCGACATAGCCTGCCCCAATGACAAAAATAGTTGTAATCATGGGTGATGAAACCTTACAAATCGCAGCAAAAATTAGCGAAGCCGTCGCGTATTTTTAGCCTTGATATTTCTTATATTTTTAAATTAGGTAAGTTTGTGCCAATATCACTATAGTTTGACAAAATGGCATAGCAATGACAACGATTATTTTGCCGCATCTGTGTTTTAGGTATTTGTATTTAAAGCCTCTGTATTTTAGGCATCTAGACTGTCAAGGCAAATACTTACCAATGGACTTAGATTGCCATGTCAAATGCGCTAAAATAGCTAGGTCAATTATATTGTGAATTTTTCATCATTTACTATCAATCACCCTTTAGAGATAACGATGCAACCAACTTCCAATTTTGCTGACCTTATTGCCTTAATGGCACGACTGCGCCAAGACTGCCCTTGGGATAAAAAACAAACCAACGATAGCCTCATCCCCTACGCCCTAGAAGAAACCTATGAGCTCGTCGAAGCCATACAATCGGGTGACATTGACGACATCAAGGGTGAGCTTGGCGATGTGCTGTTACAAGTGGTTTTTCACGCTTGTCTATATGAAGAACAGCAGCAGTTTGATATCAGCGAGGTGATTTTCACCTTGCAACAAAAACTCATTCGCCGTCACCCGCATGTGTTCGACAAAGAAAATCTAAAAACCGATGAAGATGTCAAAAAACGCTGGGATGAAATCAAAGCCTTGGAAAATGCCGAAAAAGCCAAACAGGGTAAACTGGTAAACCATCGCCGCACCCTTGATGCGGTCAAGGCAGGCTCAGCGTTAATGCAAGCGCAAGAACTACAAAAAACTGCCAATAAAGTCGGTTTTGATTGGGATGTGGTATCGGGTGCGGTGGACAAATTGGATGAAGAAGTGGCAGAGCTCAAAGAAATCTTACCAATCGATGGTCAAAAACCGACGCCTGCGCAAAAAGCGCTGCTAGAAAAAGAACTGGGCGATTGTTTTTTTGCCCTAGTCAATATTGCTCGCAAACTGGGCATTGATAGCGAAAAAGCGACTTTGACCACCGTGCATAAATTTCGCTCTCGTTTTGGCTTTATTGAAGATGAGCTCGCTAAAATCGGTAAAACCCCTGAAACTGCTAGCTTAGAGGAAATGGATAACTTGTGGGATTTGGCAAAACATCATGAAAAATTTGCATAAGGGGGTTTAGTGGCGACTAGGTTTTAGGGTCTAGTATTATTGACAGCTAATACCCTGTTTACATGCCGTGTACATTTTTTTGGTAAAACAGTTTTTTAGCTAAGTTTGTACTAAGTTTGGGGTGGCATAATAGCTCACATCAACTCATTAAACCCATGTATTAAACCAATTTGGTTAATAGCATTGATTTAATAGCATTGATTTAACACAAGGTTTGATTCGTTTGTTATTGAATCTATCTTGTTTATTCAATCTTGTTGATCCATTACATAAATCGGTATAACAATAATATTTTAAGAGACGACTATGAAAAAAACGCTATTTGCATCCGCCCTAGCCTTGGTATTTGCTTCAACAACTGCTTTTGCAGCACCGGCTGTACCACCTGTACCTGCCCATAACGCACCTAGCCAAAACGTAACTCACAAAAAAGTGGTTCATAAGAATGAATTACACCATAAACCTGTCAAAAAAATTGTCAAAAAACCTGTTAGAAAACAGGTGAAAAAACATTATGTCAAAAAACAGGTCAAAGTAAACCGTGGTCACCATTATGCAGAAGGTCAGCAAAGATAATTTATCCTCGTCTTATTAAGACTTTAATGCATAGTAAAAGCCGAAACCTGACTGGGTTTTGGCTTTTTTATTGCCCAAGATTTATTGTTTCAAAAGTCTGGGCAAGGTATACTGAGTTAACAGGGATTTGACCGTTAAAACAATGATTTTTCGATTATTAGTTGGCTCAATTTTTGCCATTTTATTTCTAGCCCTATGCGCAATGCCCGCACAGGCACAAGTATGTACCCCAACCTTGACGCCCGAGCAGGCTTTTTTGGCAGTGACAAATTTGACAGGGACTAACGGTGGTAGCACAAAATCCTCTGCAAATGACCTTGCCAATTTACCCAAAGTGATTAATATCAATACAGCCAGTGAAGCCGAGCTCACACAGCTTGATGGTATCGGCGCCAAAAAAGCGCAGCAAATTATTTTATACCGGCAAATGATAGCGCCGTTTGCCACAGCGGATGACCTAGCCAACGTCAAAGGTATCGGTAAAGCGACTGTCGATAAAAATCGCCACCGCATCACCACCCAATAGTGATAGCAAATCATGGGCAATCATCACAAGTCTATTCTCATCTTTTATATATTCTGTACTAGCAAGCAAACCGTTTCATCCGGTAGCGCTCACATCCTACAGATAATCAATCAGTAGACAATATTTTTCGCTCACTGGATTTTTTGTAACCGTGAATTAATATCCCTAGTTAGGCAGAAATTTGGTACACTAACCGCTAATAAATTTCTGCCGTTTTCATGGATTTTGGTTACTATACATGGCAAAAAAAACTCGCAAATCACCTAGCACGGCAACCGCTGCTGGCAATACTCTAACCGATTATGTTTTAGATAGACAGTCGGCTCGCCGGGATGCCAAAAAACTGGGCTTAAACAAAGCTGATTTACCCAACTCCATCAAAGAAGTGATTAGCACACTGACGCAGGCGGGTTTTGAAGCCTACATCGTCGGTGGTGGGGTGCGTGATGCCTTGTTAGGCTTAAAGCCCAAAGACTTTGATGCTGTGACCAACGCCACCCCAAACCAAATCAAAGAAGTATTTGGCAAACGCTGCCGCATCATCGGACGGCGTTTTCAGCTGTGTCATGTGTATTCTGGTCGCGATATGATTGAAGTTGCCACCTTTCGCGCGCCGCCTAAGGACAACAATCATCTCACCGAAGACGGCATGATCATGCGTGACAATGTGTGGGGTGATATCTATCAAGATGTGGTGCGCCGCGACTTTAGTATCAATGCCCTGTACTATCAGCCATTTGACGATATCGTTTATGATTTTTGTGGTGGGCTAAAAGATGTTGAAAACCGCACCATTCGTCTGCTCGGCGACACCCAAAAACGGGTGGAAGAAGACCCTGTACGTCTGCTACGAGCGCTGCGTTTTAAGGCAAAATTGCAGTTTGATTTTGACAATGCCTTAAACCAACAATTCAACGCGCAAAACTGGGCATTATTGGCACAAGTATCCCCTCACCGCTTGTACGATGAAACGCAAAAAATGTTCACAGGCGGCTATTTAGTACCGATGTTACCGCTGTTATTTGATTATGGTGCGTTTTCCCAGTTGTTGTTTTATCCACCGACAACTGTAACACCACTACTCAACCAAGTCACCATCAATACCGATAGGCGCATAGGTAGTGGTAAAAGCATTAACCCTGCGTTCTTTTATGCGACTATTTTGTGGGAAAACTATCTGTATTTATTGGATAAGTTTAAAAAGAACACACCATTTAGCGACGCTCAAAACCAAGCCGCCAATAAAGTGTTGGACAAGCAGCGCCAGCACACGGCGATGCCCAAGTTTGCCGAGCAGTTTATTAAAGATATTTGGCTCATGCAGCCAAGACTTGCCCAGCCGCGCAAAAAAAATCTGCAAAAGCTGTTTGAAAATCCGCGTTTTCGGGCTGCCTATGACTTTTTGATGATGCGTGAACAGGTAGAAGCCAAAAACCAAGCGCTTGCCAAACAGCATGGCGCAGCGATTACGTTGGATGATGAAAGCACCAACGGCATGGGACATTGGTGGGCGTGGTTTCAAACCCTAGGTGCCAAACAGCAGCAACAAGCGATTGATGAGTTTGACCTTGAATCGGTACGTTTGCGCTTTGCCAATATTGTCAATCAAACCATTTTTGAGGATGACAGTGTTGCTTACCAAACTAGCGATACGGTGCCTGATAATAAGGCAGACATGGGTAGCGATTTTAGTCATGGAAAGCGCCGCCGCGAACGACGTCGTTTGCCGTTTGCAGCAAGCAGCCAAATCGAGCATGAACTGCTGCAAGATACGGCGCTATCTACCAAAGCGCACAAACCAACACAGCAGCAGCAACTTGAAAAAGCCCAGCTGCAGCAATTATCGCTTGCCACTCACACTAACTCAGCACCCGCTAAATCACTTATCGTAGCGCCAATCACAGCGCAAAAAGATGATGACCACCCTTATCCGCCGACAGTTTCTGCTTTGGTATCAGCTTATGCTGAGACAAACGCACGCCCAAATAGTTCACACCCAAATAATTCGCACCCAAATGATTCACAACTAAGTCGCTCACGCAAACGTGACAAAGCCTATTTATCGGCAGCCAGTGTACCTGCCAAACGTGCGCGACGTACCCCCAGCTCAAACTGGTCGATTTTGGAGCAACGCCAGCAAGCGGATATCACAACATCCGCTAGTGATTTGCGTGGCGAACCTGTCAGCCCAACACCCGTCAAAAAAAGCACCGACAATCAGGCGGTGACTCATACCGATATTGATACTAATATTAGCATTGGCACTGACATTCGCACTGACACTGGCACGGTCAATCATTCGGCTTCCAATGAATCAATGATTGACAGTGGCGTGGTACAGCCAAAGCCAAAGCGAGTGCCACGGACGCGTAAAAAGGCGGTTGCTGATAGCAAATTCTCAGCAGACGCGGTGACTAAGGACGAGGCACCGGCAGCGCCAAAACGCACTCGCAAACGCGCGGTCAAAATCGACGGTCATCAGCCATGATTAATTGCTATATCGGTTTGGGTGGCAATATCGCAAACGCGCTTGGTACGCCAAGGCAGCATATTGCCAATGCTATTGCGGCGTTTTACGCATCGCCGCACTTTGCCAATGTTACAGCATCATCACTGTATCAATCCAAAGCCTTTGGGGTCACCGACCAGCCCGATTTTTTTAATGCGGTGGTAAAAGTTGATACCGATTTGGCACCCTTAGCGCTATTGGATTTTTGCCAAAGTTTGGAGAGCGCTGCCAAGCGCACGCGTTTGCGCCACTGGGGTGAGCGTAGTTTGGATGTCGATGTACTGTTGTATGGTGATGACACCATCAACAATGCGCGTTTAACAGTGCCACATGAGGGCTTATTTGTGCGTAATTTTGTGCTGATTCCGATGCTAGAGCTTGACCCAACCCTTATGGTAAATGGGCAAAAATTGGCAGATTTACCGACCAGTCAACAGTGGCAGGGCTTGGAAAAATTAACCGTGCTTTAACCCATATCAGTTAACATGGTTTTTTGTAAAATTAACAAATTATTGGCGCCATGGATTTGAAATCGCAAAAAATTAAACCATTGATAAAGTAACGTTTTTTGTTTTCCCTATTTCTTGTTTTTGCCTGTTTCTTTTGCCCTTGCTTCTTTTAGCTTTACTTCTTTTACCCTTGATTCTTTTAACCTTGCTTTTTAAAGGAAACCGCATGAGCTACGTTAGCAACCTAGAATCTAACCCCGATTCAACAACTGAGTCAACATCTGCCGCAGCGACGACCAAGCCTAAATTACCTGTGACCTTGTCCACCTTAAACAAACTCAAAGCCAATGGCGAGACGTTCTCGTGCTTGACATGTTATGACGCCAGTTTTGCAGCAGCCATGCAAGTTGCCGCGATTGATACGATTTTGATTGGCGACAGCCTTGGCATGGTAGTGCAAGGACAAACCTCAACCTTACCTGTCACAATCGCAGACATGGTATATCATACCCAAAACGTGGCTCGTGCCAACAGTCATGCACTGATTTTATGTGATTTACCTTTTATGAGTGTCGCCACGCTTGAGCGCGCACTCGATGCCAGTACTGCTGTCATGCAAGCAGGCGCGCATGTGGTCAAAATCGAAGGCGGTGCTGAGCTTGCCAAAATCGTGGCAGTGCTTGCCAACAACGGCGTGCCGACCTGCGTGCATCTAGGCTTGACACCGCAATCAGTGAATGTGTTTGGTGGCTACAAGGTACAAGGCAAAACCGATGCCCAAGCGGAAAAACTTATGGCTGACTGTCAAGCAGTGGTAGAAGCGGGTGCAGCCATTTTACTACTCGAATGCGTCCCTGCTGAACTTGCCAAAAAAGTGCGTGACACTTTCCCAGTGCCTGTGATTGGTATCGGTGCGGGCGTGGATTGTGATGGTCAAGTGCTAGTTATGCACGATATGCTTGGGGTATATACCCGTAAACCTGCCAAGTTTGTCAAAGACTTTTTGACCGACGAGCATAACGAAACCAAAGATATCACCGGGGCGTTTAAAGCCTATCATAAAGCGGTCAAAGAGCGTACGTTCCCAACGCCAGCGCATAGTTTTTAGTAATCATAAAGGCAAAAAAATGCAAGTATTTCATACCATCAACGCATTACGTGACACCTTAAAACCTTTACGCCATCAAGCGGCTGCGCCAAAGATAGCGCTAGTTCCCACGATGGGCAATTTGCACAGCGGTCACGTGACCCTCGTCGAAAAAGCCAAGGAACTTGCCGATATCGTGGTGGTCAGTGTGTTTGTTAACCCAACCCAATTTGGCGTGGGTGAAGACTTTGATACCTACCCACGTACGCTAGAGGCTGATGTGGCAAAACTTACCGAAGCAGGGGCAAATTTTGTATTTGCCCCAAGCGTGGAAGAAATGTACCCAACCTACCCTAATAACGTGCAAGTGCTGTCTGGCGATATTAGCAAAATCTTGTGCGCCAACACTCGCCCTACCCATTTTGATGGTGTCGGCTTGGTGGTGAGTAAACTATTTAATATCGTCCAACCTGACATCGCTGTTTTTGGCAAAAAAGACTATCAACAACTTGCGATTATCCGCCAGTTGGTCGCTGAGCTAAATTTCCCCATTGAGATTGTCGGAGTGGATATCGTGCGTGCTTATGACGGTTTGGCATTATCGTCTCGCAATCAATACCTAAGCGAAGCCGAACGTCAACTTGCCCCCACCTTACAAAAAAGCTTGCAACAGCTTGCCAATGAGTTAAAAACTGCCAATTTTGTCGATTTTGACAAGATTATTGCCGACGCGATTGATAAGTTAAATCGCGTGATGGTGGCTGACTCAGGCTTTAAAGTGGATTATTTGGAAGTTAAAAATCGCTTATTACAACCGCCGAAGCCCACTGATAAAGATTTGGTAATTTTGACCGCCGCTTTTTTGGGCAAGAAAACACGGCTTTTAGATAACCTAGAGTTTATTCGGGAACTGAATCAGGAACTAAATCAAGAATTGGGTAGCGATTTTAATCAACAACCTACTACCGCATCTGTGAAGGATTAACTATGTCAACGCTACAAGTTATCATTGTTTCAGGACGTTCAGGCTCGGGTAAGACATCGGTTCTCAATATTATGGAAGACTTTGGCTATTATCCAATTGATAATTTGCCACTCTCGCTAGTTCCTAGTGCCATTGATAAACTTGTACATGACAGCCAAATTTATAAAATCGCCATTGGTGTGGATGTACGCTCGCCACAAGCGGACTTATCGCGGTTTGCCGAGGTCTATCATAAACTCATAGAGACTTATAGCAAACCGGCGATTAAAATACTGTATGTGACTGCCCAAGAAAGCGTCCTGGTGGCACGGTTTGACGCCACGCGCCGTCTGCATCCGTTAATGGCGGTATCGGGTAATCTACCCAATGCCATCAAAAAAGAAATCGATATCTTAGAGCCGATTGCCATCCGCGCTGATATCAAAATTGACACTAGCCTTCTTAATATCCACCAACTCAAAGAAGTCATTCGCGATCATTTGGGTGTGGATAATGCGGTAACCGTTAATATTTTATCCTTTGGGTTTAAATATGGAGCACCGATTGATGCTGATTTTATTTTTGATGTGCGCACCCTACCAAACCCCCATTGGAAGATTGAACTGCGCAACCAGACAGGGCTAGATGATGATGTCAAAGCATTTTTTGCTGAATATAGCGAAGTAGATGACATGGCGAATGATATTATCGCTTTTTTTAAAAAATGGCTGCCGCCTTTTTTGCACAACAATCGCCATACCGTGACCATCGCTATCGGCTGTACTGGGGGCAAACACCGCTCTGTTTATATCGCAGAAAAATTGGGCGAGTCACTGACCCAATCGCTACCCAAAGAGATGGTGGTACGTATCAAGCACCGTGAAAAAAATCGCTGGTAGCACGTTCTGAATCAACTTTGTACTTATGATTGATAACTTTGAGATTGATAAATGATTAATTTTGCTGAAATGGATATGGCGGTTAGCCGTACCGAACTAAAAAAAGCCCATGAGCGCCTACAGCGACTGGCTGAGCCACTTGCCAATTTGTCAAAAAAACAGATGAAGGCACTGCCTGCCAGTGAGTTTTTTTTGGATGACTTGCTGCAGCTTGCCGATATTACCAGCCATGAAGCACGTAAGCGTCACATCAAGCGTTTGGGCAAATTGCTGGCTGAAGAAGAACCGCATGCGATTGTCGAATTTTTATTTCGCCATACCTTTAGCCCTGAGCAACAAGCCAAAATTGAAAGCTGGCAAACGCGCCTAAATTTGCAAGATGACAATACCTTAAAACAATTTACCAAAACTTTTTTTGACAGTGAATTCAACACCATCAAGCAGCTACTGATTTGGATTGCCTACGCCGAATACACCCAAGATGATGAATTGATGAATGAGAGTGTGGCTGATTTGCACACTTATATCCGCCAAGTGGCGATTTTGTCCAAAGGTAAATAGTCGGACTGATTGCCAGTTTTTTAACCACTTATCCCTATGTGGCTTGGCTAGTGGGTATAGCGGATGACTGTATGAGTGATTTATCCGCTATGCATTATGAGTAATTTATCTGCTAAGCATTGGGTTATCCTATGAGTCGATTTTTTACTGGCAAAGCTATTTTCATCATAAAATAACGTAAAATTGCTTTTATTTTATAGAGTGAGCCGCTAAGGTATGCCATCAGCCTTAGCCATCCTGTCCGCAATGAGTCATTTTCACCAGTTACGTCAACACACCCAGTCCAACCCCAACTATCCCAACCAAATTCGCCAGTGGCGCGTGATTGTCATGGCGATTTCGGCATTTATTTTTAATACCACCGAATTTGTGCCAATTGCGCTGCTCTCTGACATTGGTCATAGCTTTGCCATGCCCGTAGAAACGGTGGGGCATATGATTACTATCTATGCTTGGATTGTGGCTATTTTGTCGCTCCCTGCCATGCTTGTCACTGCCCGTATCGAACGGCGTAAGCTATTGATAGCATTATTTGTTATTTTTATCGGGGGACATGCGGTGTCTGTAATGGCGCAAAGTTTTGCCATGCTGTTGGTTGGACGGGCATTGATTGCGCTAGCGCATGCGGTGTTTTGGTCAATTACCGCAAGCCTTGTGGTGCGTGTGGCGCCCAAAGATCGTCAAACCAAAGCCTTGGGGCTATTGTCGATGGGTAGCGCGCTGGCGACGGTGCTTGGGCTGCCGTTAGGTCGGATGATTGGGCAGTGGCTTGGGTGGCGGATGACGTTTGGCACGATTGGTGTGGCCGCGCTCTTGGCAATGATTATGGTGTGGTGGATTTTGCCAAAACTGCCGAGCAAAGATGTCGGCTCAGCCGCAAGTTTACCCAGTATCTTCAACAATATCCCCTTGCTCACTGTCTATACACTCACTGTGCTATGTGTGACGGCACACTTTACGGCATACAGTTATATTGAGCCTTATATGCTGACGATTAGTCAGTTTAGTCAGCAATTTGCCACGGTGATTTTGCTGAGTTTTGGGGTGGCAGGGTTGCTAGCGAGCTGGCTATTTGGGCACTTTTATGACCGTTTTCCACGGGCGTTTTTGATTAGCGCGATGGCAACGCTGCTGTTTTCTTTGTTAGCATCGGTCTGGCTGCCTCATGTGCCAATCTTGTGGCTTGTCCTAGCGATGCTGTGGGGCTTGGCAATTACGGCGATTAGCCTTGCTTTTCAGCTACGCGTATTGCAGCTTGCGCCGAATGCCACTGATGTAGCGATGTCAATTTTTTCAGGAATTTATAACATCGGTATCGGCGGCGGCGCGTTTGTCGGTGGACTGGTGATTGCAAGCCTAGGACTGGCGATGGTGGGTTATGTAGGGGCAGGTATCGCGCTCATTGCTATGGTTTGTTTAATGGTGTATTTGGTGCACACCCAAAAGTAATCAGACCACAGAGCTTACTGGTAATTGGGCTTGCGCTTAGACTTACGATTGGACTTGCTTGCAGGTGACTTTTCCCACTGACAAGTTAACTGATATTCAGCGTTTCTACCAATGCCTGTTTGAGTTTTTCGAGTCGCTCATCCGATAGCGGCTTGTCTTCATGGTCAGTGATAAAGAACATATCTTCGGCGCGCTCACCCAATGTGGTAATCCGGGCAAAATGCACTTCAATATCATGCGCCAAAAACACCTGCCCCACACGCGCAAGCAAGGCTGGCTGGTCAAGGGTTTCCAAAATCATCATATGCTGATTAGATTGCGGGTTAAAACTAAAAGACACTTTGGTGGGCACATGAAAATGCTTAAGCTGTCTAGGCATGCGTCGCTGCGCCACCTCAGGCAGCGTCGGACTAATAAAGGCTTGTTTTAGATGCTCAACGAGCTCAGTTTGGCGCTCGGTATCGGTGAGCAGCGTGCCATGTCTATCAAGCAGTACGTAAGAATCTAGGGCAAAATCTCGCGAGGCGGTGATGACGCGCGCATCGAGCACATCCAAATCCATTTGGTCAAACACGGTCATGGTCACCGCAAATAAATTGGATTGGTCATGGGTGTAGATAAACACTTGCACGGCATCGAGTGCCAACTCGCGATGTTCACGCAAAATAATCAGCGGCTCAGGTTGCTCGCTCTCTGTGCGTTGTTTTTGTACTTCATCATGCGCCATGATGGCTTTGGAATGCCACACAATATCGCTTGGGACTTCACGCAAAAAATACTCCTCCCCTAGCCCATCCCACAGGCTTTCAATGTCAGCCAAGCCATTATCACCCGCTAGCAAATCACGGGCACTTTGCTTGTTGCTGGCAATCATATCTTGGCGGTTCATCGGCGCATCGATATCAGCCCGCAGGATACGGCGGGTTTGGGTATATAATTGACGCATCAAGGTTGCGCGCCAACTGTTCCAAAGCTGTGGGTTGGTAGCATTCATATCGGCAACGGTGAGCACATACAAATAATTCAAATAAGTCACATTACCGACTTTATCAGCAAATTCTGCGACAACTTCGGGGTCAGAGATGTCTTTTTTCTGCGCGGTCATCGACATCAATAAATGCTGAGACACCAACCAGCCGACAAGCTCGGCATCGGCTTGGCTCAACCCATGTGACAAGCAAAACTTGATGGCATCTTGCTCGCCAAGTTCACTGTGGTCACCGCCCCGACCTTTGGCAATATCATGGAAAATCGCTGCCAACACCAGCATCTCTTTACGGTCAATACGGCGGTAGATACCACTGACAAGCGGATAAGTATCAACATAATTGTCATCGGTAAAGCGGTGCAACATACGTATCAACATCAAAATATGGGCATCCACCGTATAACGGTGGAACAAGTCATATTGCATGAGCCCAGTAATTTGCCCAAAAGCAGGCAAATAGCTACCTAGCACGCCATAACGTTTCATGACTCGCAGTCGCCAAAATAGCAGATTTTGCTCTTTGATATTGTCCATAAACATGGCTTTGTTGGCAGGATCATTGCGAAAATGCTCATCAATGCCGCGCGCGGCGATTTTCAAAATCCGTAGCGTGCGGGTACGAATATGGCGAATATTTTGCTGACCCATCAACAAAAACATTTCTAAAATCGCGGTCGGATGCTGGGCAAACACCCGCGTATGCGTCACCGCGATGCGATCACCGACCAGTTTGAAACGCTCATTAATCACCTTTCTTACCGGGCGCTGTTCATCGGGTAGACGCGCTTCAATCAACGTTTCATAATAATGCTGGGTGAGCATTTCAGACAATGTTGAGTTTGACATGGCATAGCGGTAATAATCGCGCATAAAATGCTCGACTGCGGCATTGGGATGCGAACTGTCACGGTAACCGATACGCTCAGCAATCAGGCGCTGATAGTCAAATAAAACACGGTTTTCATTGCGTTTGGCAATTTTGTGCAGATGATGGCGAATCAACCACAAAAAATCTTCCGCTTCTTGCAGTTCATCAAATTCTTTTTCGGTAATAAATTCTTGCTGCACCAGTCCAAATAAGTTTGTCACGCGAAAATAGCGCTTACTAATCCAGCCGACAGTATGAATATCTCGCAAGCCCCCTGGCGCGTTTTTAAGGTCAGGCTCTAGGTTATACTCCGTCGAATTATGTTTAAGATAGCGCTCTTTGGCTTCTGCCATTTTAGCCTCATAAAACTTGGTTTGTGACCAGTTTTTATTGAGTAGCTGCATCGGCAATCCAGCTTGGGCAACATTGCCCGCCAAAATTCGTGCTTCTAACAGACTTGTTGCTACCGTGATATCATCGTGACAAGCCTCATCGCACTCTTCAACAGAGCGCACCACCAAAGCAGGATCAATCCCAATATCCCAAAGCTTGGCGACGAATGGCGAAATTTTTTGGTTCAAGGCCTCATCAATCGGGTTTGGACTTAACAGCAATAAATCCACATCCGAAAATGGGTGCAACTCCCCACGCCCATATCCCCCTGTGGCAAACAGCGTCAAATCGGTTTGATCGAGTTCATACAACTCAAATAAGGCTTCCATCATGCTATCAATCGCACAGCAGCGCCCCATGACGACTTGGCGAATCGGTGTGCCAGATGCTAACGCCTTATCCAAGTCCGCTTCCACTGCGGCTAACCAAGCGGGTATGCCAAGATTGGTTTCGCCTTGCAGGGTAAGTGGCGGCAGTGGGGTAAAATACGGTAGTATCGGTGGGCAAGTAAACATAGCAAATCCTAATCGACGCCATTGTTATCAGAGTTATCAGAGTTAGCAGATCAATTTTTAGTATTACAAATTTGATCCAAAAAAGCTAGCCACTGCTTGTAGCGAAAACTTGGACTTAAAAGCTCAGCGATAGGAAAATTATTGATTGTCAAAAGACGGTGACGCTGGCTCGTCATCAAGCAGGGTATTGTTATGGGTGAGATAGGGGCATTTGTCTTTGCGAAAGGCATGGGTCAGATGTTGTGCCACAAAATTGACGGTTTCTACGGGCTGTTCGCTCGCCGTTTCCCGCAATAGTTTGGACGGTGCATGGGTTAATGTTTGGGTGAGTTTACGGGTCAGTTCGGTTAACACGGCTTCGGCTGCATGACCATCGGCAAGCTGCTGTAAGGATTGGCTTAAAATCATATCCGCATGGTGTTTGGCTTGCTCACGGTACTGCTGAATATCCTGACCCACTTGGCGCACCAAGTATTTGCGCTCAATCGCCACCACGATTTGGCTCACCAACAATTCTGCTTCTACGGCAGCTTGGCGACGCTGTTCAAGGTTGCCTGCAATCACATGTTGTAAGTCATCGATTGAGTATAAATACACGTCATCTAGCTCACTGACGGTAGGGTCAATATCGCGAGGCACGGCCAAATCAATCATTAACATGGGCTGATGACGGCGCTGTTTTAACGCCTGTTTCACCATGGTTTTATCAATCAAGGTATATAGGCTACCGCTACAGCTAGTTACAATATCCGCTTGCGGCAACACGTTGGGTAATTGTTCAAGCGAGGTAATCTCAATGTGCGGCACAATCGTTTCAAGCTCAGAGGCAAGCAGCGCGGCACGCTCAGGACTACGATTACAGATGATGACTTTGCCGACACCTAAACCTGCGATATTGGTCGCAACCAGCCGATTCATCTCACCTGCCGCGACCACCAGCAAAGTGTTGTTGCTAGGTTTTTGAAAAATTTGGGTCACCAATTTGGCGGCGGCAAAGCCTAACGACACCGCTTGTGAGCCTACCCGCGTTTCGTTACGCACTTGTTTGGCGGCGGCAAATACTTGCTGAATCACCCAGCTAAGCTTACTCGAGATAGCTTCTTTGGCACGGGATTGGCGCACCGCCTGTTTGATTTGTCCCAAAATCTGCGGCTCGCCCAAAATCATCGAGTCTAGCCCAGACGCTACCCGCACCCAATGTAGCAGTGCATGGTTATTTTGATATTGATACAGGTGTGGCGCGATTTTTTCCATGGGCGTGTTTTTAAAAGCCGCTAGCCATTCAATCACTTGTGACATCGTGCTAGTAAGGGTTTGTCCTTCGGGGGCTAGGGCATAGATTTCAGTGCGGTTGCAGGTCGATAAAATCACCGCGCCTTGGGTGATCGCTTTGAGCGAATCTAAGGCAATCGGCAAATCTTCAGCAGCAAACGCCAATTGCTCACGCATGGCAACTGGTGCTGTTTTATGATTTAACCCAATAACCAGAAGCTGCATATAACGTACTGACCTTAAAAATGACCGCGTTTATCAAAGCCGATTTTTGTGAAGCTAGGCGTGCTAGCTAAGCGACATGCAGCCCATATCAGCCTATCGACATTTGTCATGCTTGATAACACAGGGGGAAAAGTGGCAATATAAAGAAACCTAAAGCAACTTAATAATAACCACTTAATAAAAGTAAATTAGAAAAGTGGATTATTATACCATTGCTAATAACAAATGAAAAACATCCTGCTTTTTTGATTCAGGAAAATTCTTTAGCCACGCTTTAAAGCATTACAATTTAAAGCATTAACATGTCTAGCATACCTAGCATTTTAAACAGTCATTCGAGCTATCATAGTATTTTTTTACTTAACTCTGCCACATCCGCTTGTTTGGTTGCTATTTACCCATACGATTTAACCATAATTCTACATAGTTCGACCAGTTGAAGCCGTATAATTCAATTTCATCATGAACATTTTGTTACATCTTACTTGTCACTGATTGTAATACTGACTGTAATTTTTAGGTACGTTACTGTCCAAGCGAGCTAAATGCGAAAGTTGTTTCCAGCGGTTATTTCATCGGCTTGTTGCGCTGTGCGTGGTTGTCCCCTCAATCCACGCTTTTTTGCGTCGAAATATGTCAAGCCTTATTGTTTATCGATTTATTTACCGATGCAGTTATCAATACCGCAGCAACTTTTTGTCAATCTAAAGCCTAACCTAAAACCACTTGATTTATTTAAGCCTTTTACCGCTTTAGGCAAAAATGTAGTCGCGACTACACTCACGTTGGCAAGCTTATTGTTTAGCCCAGCGGTTTTTAGTGCCGGGGCAAAGTTTGCATCCGCTAGTCAGTCTGTTAATAAGCCGAGTGCTGTGGTCAGCACCCACAAAGCTGCTGCCAAACCTACGGCGCGTCCTACGCCGCCGATATTGCAACCTACTAGCCTAGAGAAAAATGTTGCCAATGCGGTCACCCAGCCCAGCCTGTATGCGATTTTGATGGCAGAGTTTGCTGCAGATCGCGGTCGTATCGATCAGGCGTTAGCGACCTATAAGCAGCAGTCTTTTTTGGCGGATGCTGCCCCGGTATTTGAACGCGCACTGGGTTTATCTTTACAAAATGAACCACCACAGTTGTCGCTCGCTTTTGCCAACGCCTGGCAACAGCAAAATCCTGACCATGTGCCGGCGATTTTTTATGTGACCCATTTAGCACTCAAAGCGCACGAGTATGAATTAGCCGGTGAAAAGCTCAATCAAATTTTGCAGTACGATCCTGACGCTGATTTAAGTCAGATTTTGATTGGGATTTATCCTACCGAAACCCGTGACCAAGCTGAACTGCTTGCTACGCTCAATCGATTGGATATCAAAAACAACCCTTCACTGCTGGTGATGAAAGCAGGTCTGCTGCTACAGTTTCAACATCCCAAAGCCGCGTTAGTGGCGATTAATCGGGCGCTTAAAACCAACCCCAAAAGCCCGGCTTTTTTGATTTTAAAAGCAGATATCCTGCAAGCCTTATCGCCCAGTCATCAAGTGATTGCGTTTATTGCGCAGGCGCGTAAAACCGTGCCTGACAATAAAGCGCTATTCGTTTATCAAATTCGCTACATGCTCAAACAAGGCAAAAGCGCGCAGGTTTGGCAACAGCTCAATGCCCGTGCTAATCAGCAGTTTTTAGCAGATGAAGAAATCAAACTACTGGCCGCTTTGGTGGGTATTGATTTGAAAAAATACGCCGCAGCAGATCGCTTGCTCAAAGCGTTGATTGCCAGCCCCAACTTTAAGGACCAAGCCAATTATTATTTGGCTGTCAGTGCCGAACGCCAGAACCTACTCAATGATGCGATTGGCTACTATGGCAAAGTGATGCAACCTGACTTGGTGCTCAAAGCCAGACAGCAACAGATTGACTTGTTAATCTCGCAAAGTCGTTTTGATGAAGCGATTGCCAGTAGCATCAAATTACGGGAGCAATTTGACAGTTTTGCGCCGCAAAGCTACATCATGCAAGCCAATATTTTGCAAAAAAACAACCAAACCGCGCAAGCGTTAGCCTTGCTTAATAGCGCACAAACCAGTTTACCCAATAATACCGATATCTTATTTGCCAAGGTGTTGTTACTGCCCGATGATGATGACGCCAGTAAACTGCGATTGTTAAAAGAGTTGATTCGCCTTGCACCGGCAAACGTGGATTATCAACTCGAATATGCGCAAACCTTGGTCAATTTAAAACAAAATAATGAAGAAGTGACCGCCCTACTGACGGCATTAATTAATGATAAAGAAGTCGGTTTAAGGGCGCGTCAAATACTGTCGCAACAAGCGCTGCATCAGGCTAATAATGCCACCGTCATTAGTCTGTTATCAGATAATTTTGATATCGTACCCGATGTGATTAGCGGCCTGCTGCTACAACAAGCCTACTTAAATTTGGGCAACCAAAAAGAAGCGAATCGCATCAACCAAATCTTGGTCAATGAACTCGGTTATCAACCCGAAAACCTGCAATAGCGCTGCCTAACATCGCCTCTAAGCGTGACGACTAGCGAGCAATGACGGTTGTAAGGCAGATAAGCGGCAAGTAAATGACAGATAAAAAACAGATAAATAACAACCGCTTTTTCACCAATTTGAGCAGTTAAGCAAAACAGGCTTAACAATGGCTATTTATAGTTTACCCATCAGTTTTTTAAACCATCATGCTTGAGCGCAACCAGTTAACATTTGATGAAAACTTGATTAGCAAATTTGATTAACATTTGAGGATATTATGCATTTATTACCAGCGGTCACCAGCAAAGTCACGGGGTTAAGTATTGCCTGTTTGGGCATCAGTAGTATGCTGCTAACAGGCTGTCAGTCAGTACAGGCAACAACTAAGCCCATCACAGCCAAGCCTGTCACCACAGTGATGACAACCCCTGTGGCCAATACCCAAACAGCCACGACGCCATCGACTACCCCTACTGAGCAAGCGGCTGCAAGTACGCTACCAAGCGCGCAATTTACCATCAATGGTAAAATTGGCATGACCACGCCGCAGCAGGCAGGCAGCGCGTTTTATATTTGGACACAGCAAGGTCAAAACTTTGCCATTGAGATTGCCGGTGCGATGAATGCGGGTCAAACCAAAATCAGCTACAATGGTCAATCTGCGACGTTAACTAATGAAAAAGGCACCATCAATGCCGCTACCCCTGAAGAATTGCTATTACGTGCAACCGGTTGGCAAGCGCCCATCTCACAGCTACCTTACTGGATTCAAGGTCAGCCAGCACCCAGTGATGCCAATGATAAAAAAGACAGCACTAATCGCCTTGTCAGTGCCCAAAATGGCGATTGGACAGCCACGTTTAGCTATAGCAACAGTAACGATAAACTGCCTTCTCGCTTAACTGCCAATCATCCGGGTGGCTATAAAGTGGTGATGACCATCAATCGGTTAAGCTAGTCATGAAACCCAAAAAAAGCGTGGGGTGTTTCTCAACGCTTTTTTATACCATCAACTGTTAGCGCTTTAAATTTTTTGCGGACGTATTTTTAGCATACAACCGACACCAAGCCCATGCCACTGCCGCGCAAATCCCCCACGCCAGGCTCATAGATACCAGGGTATGACTGAAAAAATGGTCACCTATTAACATTTTATACCCACCCATCAACCAAGCTATCACCGTCACCATCGCTGCGATTTGCCAGCGCTTGTGCCAGAGACTTGGGATAAACGCCCAAGCATACAGGGCAAACCCAGCACTGGCATGCGCTGCAGGGAAGCATTTTGAGCGGGTGCCGGCTTGGATGTCTTCTAGTATCGTTAGATAGGGATATTCACCGCCAAAAATTTGCAAGTGATTGGGACACACAACATGAGTCACGCCTTTAAGCGATGCAATAATCAAAGGTACCAACACCATCACGACGAATAGATAGCCCATTTCAGTTAGTGATAGTCGCTTAAAAGGCTTAAACCATGCCTGTTGCTTGGCAAGCCAGTGACTTGATGGACGGCGTTGTAATAAATAGCGTTGTAGCCATGCGATTGCCATATAGACTTCAAACGCAATTAATAGTCTTTTGGGTAGGGTATAAAAAATTAAGTTAGGGAGTAGTGACTCTTTGGCAAGCAGCCAGCCATCTGTGGGGGAATAAAAATACTGGCTGATGGCTACATCAATAGCGCTGTGCTCAAGCGTTAGCGTAAAGATGATGGCCAGCACCAGTCCGAGCACGGTCTGCCTACTGGCAAAATTTTTTAATTTAGCGATCTGCATACTCATCCATTCTGAATCATCTATCTTGCTGTCACTGTCGCTGGAGTTGGACGCACTTGTTATGTCTAACATTACTTAAATGGCTCTAATTACCCAAATAGCTTTACTGGATAACTTTACTTGATAAACAAGGGTTTGCCTTGTACGGTTTGCGCACGCACATCAAACAGTTTTAACAAAGTTGGGGTAATGGCATCATGGGTGAGCTCAGTATTAGATGGCACTGCTTGAATGCCTGAGTGCTTACTTGCCCAAAACATCGATGCGACGTGTTTTTGCGCTTTAGGCGCGATTTTATAAGGCATACCATGTAAATAGATGCCGTTTTCGCCCAGACTTTCACCGTGGTCACTGACATACAGCATCGCTACTTGGTGGGTGCTGTCATATTTGTCTAACCAGTTCACCGTTTTTGCCAAAAAGTCATCGGTGGCAAGTAGCGCATTGTCAAAGGCATTAATCACGCTTTGTGGGTCGCATTTGGCAAGTTCATTGCTTTGGCAGACAGGGGTGAATTTTTCAAATTGCTTATCATATCGTTTAAAATACGCAGGTCCGTGATTACCCATTTGGTGCAGCACAATTAGGGTATCCTGGTTAAGCGTATTCTGGTTAGCTTGTTGTTTGACGTAGTCATCTAAGCCTACTAGCATACCCACATCGCGGCACTCGCCATAGGGGTTGGTATTACACATCGTATTGTTGCGCGCGGTTTTATAATCGACAAAATCTGCCGCGGGCAAACGATTAGTGACGCCTTTTGAGCTTGAGTTGTTATCACGCCACAAGATATTGACCTTTAGGCGATGTAAGGTATCAAGTACGTTTTCTTGGTAGTTGGCGGTATCCACATCGTAGTCTTTCATACCCACATAACTAAACATACAGGGCACCGAATAAGCGGTTGAGGTACCGCAGGCGATGACTTGGTTAAAATTAGTTACCCCAGCCGTCGCTGCCATCTGCGGGAAGGTGGTTCGGTTATAGCCATTTAGCTGCACATGGTCGCCGCGCGCGGTTTCTCCGACTACCAATACCACCAGTTTTGGCTTACGGGTGGTGGGATTGCTCACCTGCACCGCATCGGTTGCATGCATGATTTGTGTTTTGGGTGCCTGTGCTTGTTTGAGCTGTATACTGGCAAGTTTACCCAGTGCATATACAGGGGTGGCAGGATTGGTATAGCTACGAAGCTGTTTATGTTCACGGAAAAAACTGGCGTAATTTTTACTCATCGCCAAAATCGGTAATACCACCAAGCCAAGGCTGACCAAATACGTCAAGCCGCGCTGCAATAAACTGCGCTTGATGGGGGGAAATGTGACCTTTTGCCACGCCACCCACACACTAGGCAATACCCCAAGCAATAAAATGCGTAAGATAAAATTGACATTAAACAAATCGGCGCTTTCTGCTTTATCGGTTTGTAGCGCGTTTTGTAGCATATTGACATCATAGACAGTGCCATAGGTATCAGTAAAATACGCCGTGACTGCCGCGGTCAATAGCAAAAAAATCAATACCGCTTTAAGGGTGTAACGATAGCTAAGCAGCACAATAACCAGTAGCATCACACCGTATAGCACCAACGGCAATGAGCCTATAAACCCAATATGCTGGGCAAACGGATAGACTTCAGTGGCTTTATCAAAGAAAGTAACGTTTGCGGTCAGGGTCAAAAATAGCGCGACAATAGCCATCATCACATAAGCATTGATACCTTGAGCATTGATACCTTGAGTACTGACACTTTTAGTATTAATACCTTGCTGACGCCATGCTACCCATCGAGAGTTATTCACTGACATACGATTACTCACCTTATCCAAATCCACCAAAAAATAGCCATTATATAATAACCAAATTTAGGATGAGGCTATCATACAGATTTAACTTAACTGAAACTTAAGACACCCATCTATCAAGCAATTATGCTAAAAAAACCACCGCAATTGCTACAAACATTGGGTGGTGACAGCGACACAGAGAGTTGATAGCGCTAGGCGGTGGCAGGCTGTAAACTGGCAAACGGAATAAAGGCGAGTAATGGCTCATAATCCTGTTTGAGCTCACGTTTTCGATAATAATCTTCCACCATACGCGCTTGCTGCTCTATGCCATAACGACCAAATGGCTTATTGGCTTGCAGCTCGTAGCTATAGCGCCGATTGAGCAGGGCGCGGCGAAACACCTTAACGCCTTGTTGGATTTGCCAGACATGGGTCAATTCATGCACCAGCCACGCGCGCAGATAGACATTTTGCTGGCTAAAATCATCACAAAAATCTGCTGGATGAAAATACACAAGACCATTGGGACTGACCGCATAGCCTTTGAGTACCCACCATGCGGTTTTTAGGCGTATACTATCAAGCTGTAACGTATCACCAAATACGCTACCAGCGATGGCTTTTTCGCCCGCCGTTAGGGGACGGCATCGAGCAGGTTGTTTTGAAAAACACATCATCATTTCACAGAGTTTGTCCGAGATTTGGTTAAGCCAAAAAAGCCATCACGGCTTGCCAAGGCCTGGCCAACGCCTTGACAGCTTTTATTTTTAGCAAAAAATACTGGATAACAATTACAAGTTTGTCGATATCCTAGTTACTATTTTATACTAAATCAACATGCGCTAATTAAAACGTGAGCTAATTAAAAAGGAGGGCTTTATGCCATTAGAATCCGTTGCCATCAATAACTTTGAAAACAACAGCATTGATGACCCTGAACTCAAATTGCGGGTGGAAAAATTGTACGACAGCTCGCCTGAGTTTGCTACAGGTCGTGATGCTGTGGCGTTTTTTGAAAAGGCCTTTGCCAAGAGTGATATCCTGTATTTGGGGATGTTTAATGAAAAACCGATTGCCGCGATTGGCTGCTTCAATGAAGGCATCGAGTCTAGCCGCTTGCTACAGTACATCGTAATACATCCTGCCAATCGCGGGCGCGGTCTTGCACCCAAATTTGTCAAACAAGTCACCGATATTGAGCGCAAAAAAGGCAATACCAAGTTTGTACCTGGCTGCGGCGCAATTCATTGTATTTTAGCCATGTACGAGTTGATATAACTTGAGATTTTGCCAGTTACTAGCAACTTTTTGCAAAAAGTTTGAAATAGTGCTTGACACCTTTGGCGATTTTTAGTTTAATAGCCGCTCAAATACTGATGCTGACAAACATGGCGCGGTAGCTCAGTCGGTAGAGCAACGGATTGAAAATCCGTGTGTCGGCAGTTCGATCCTGCCCCACGCCACCATTATTTGTCTTAGGTATAAATCGATTAACCCCAAGCTTATTAGTTTGGGGTTTTTTGTTGTCGGTTATTTTTATATCAATTACCGCCAAACTTAACTGTCTAGCGGTTTTATCAGCTTAAATCTTGGCACAGCTTCGCCATTGACTTCCACCGTTTCGGCAAACATCGCAAGCGGTCGCACCCACACCCCATAATCGCCATAAAGGGCACGATAGACAATCAGTTCTTCTTCACTCTCGCTATGCTTGGCGATGTGCAGCACTTGGTACAGATTGCCTTTGTAATGCTCATAAATACCCAATTTAATCTCAATCACGAGTTTTGACATCCAACAATTCAATTTCAAAGGTTAAGTCTGAATTTGGTGGGATTTTACCGATTTGGCGCTCACCATACGCCAAGTGACTTGGCACGATGAGTTTGCGCTTACCACCGACTTGCATGGGCATGAGATTGGCAGGGTCTTCAACTTGGCTGTCATAGCCGATTTTTTGGGCATATTCGCTACCCAAAACGCCCACATCCCAACCTTTAATCACCCGCCCTGTGCCAATCACGGCTTCAAACGGTTGCCCGCGGTGATGCGATGAGTCAAACACCGTGCCATCTGGCAGATAGCCTGTGTAATGCGCGGTAATCAGTGCCCCACGCTCGGCGGTTTTGCCAGTGCCAATAGTTAGGTCTTGGAATTGCAGTTTACTTGTCATATTTATTTTCCGTTATTACCCTTATGGGATAGTTGGGTAAACTCTTGTACTTGCTGACACAGTATGTCCCATAGGTTAAGCTGGGCGTTGACGCTGCCCCACGCATTATGGGGGGTAAAAATCACTCTTGGGTGGTCTTTAAGTGTGAGTAATGGGTCGTTGTCTTTAATCGGTTCATGTTCAAATACATCTGCCCCATAGCCTAATAATTTACCTTGTGTTACGGCATCAGCCACCGCCTGACTATCGACCACGCCACCGCGCGCGACATTGATAATCAACGGTTTTTTTGTCATCTTGGCAATGCTATCGGCATTCACTAAATGCTGCGTTTGCTCCGTCAATGGACAATGCAGGGTAATGACATCGGACTTTGCCAGTACATCATCAAACGCGCTATAGTCGCTATTTCTTGGCGGTTTGTTTTGGTGTTCGGCTATCAATACTGTCATACCAAAAACTTTGGCAATTTCCCCAACCCGTTTGCCAATCGTGCCATAGCCAATAATGCCCAGCGTTTTGCCTTCAAGGTCAATGAGTGGCGTATCGAGCAGACAAAAGCGACCATCTTTTTGCCAGTCACCCTTGACCACTTCATGATGATAATGGCGAGCCGCTCGCATGGCTGAGAGTATCAGCATAAAGGTATGTTCGGGGACGCTTTTGACCGCATAGCCTGCGACGTTTTTAACAGTAATGCCGTGTTTGTCACAAGCGTCTTTATCGACGTTGTTCATACCTGTGGCGGTCAGTTGGATGAGTTTAAGTTTTGGGAGCTGCGCGATAATTTCGGCGGTAAGCTCAACTTTATTGGTGATCACAATGTCCGCGTCTTGGCAACGCTCAACGATGATTTTGGGGTCGTTGGGCGTTTGCGCGTAGACTTGATAGTCGCTAATGCCGTTTGGGGGTGTTAATGCTAAATCAGCGGAAAAGGTGGCTCGGTCGAGGAAGATGGCTTTCATTTTTAAATTCCTTTTTATTCAAATAGTTCGCTATGTGTTCCTGCACGAGTAAAATAAATTGTCTCAAATTTTGTGATGGTTTGAATTTTGTAGATTAATAAAAAATCGCCACCCACATGTAACTCTCGAAATCCTGCCCAATTTCCTTTTAATTCATGGTCTTTCCACTCTGCCCCTAACGGCTCATTATTGGCAATTAATAACAGCATGACTTCTTTGAGCCTGACCATGTCATAACGCCCTGTTTTAACTAGCCTTTGCCAATCATTCAAAAAATCTTTGGTAAAATCTGAGGCTCTGGGTAAATTCGTGCGTTTTGAATTAATCGGCTTTTTCGAGGGCATCAAACAATTCCTTGTTACTGCTAAATCGGGCTTGCTTGTCTGCAATCATGGCGTCAACGTCTTGCATCGCACGTTGCGTGGTGGCGTTAGGAATTGCGACGTCAAACGGAATAGACTTTGTTGCCGTAACTTGACGTAAAAATAGACGAATCGCTTGCGCAGGCTTAATACCTAGTTCGTCAAACACTTCAAAGGCTTGGCGCTTTTCATTGGCATCAAGTCGAAATTGATACATAGTTGATTGTGTCATAGCTACTGACCTCTATAAAAAGCAAAAATGTAGTGATATTGTCACTACATTTTAAAATAAAACCATTGGTTAAGCAATACACTTTAGGAAATCGTCACTTTGGCATACGCTTTTTTGCCTGCTTGAATCACCACGGTTTGTCCTGCAGTGAGGGCAAATCCTGCATCCACCACCTGACCATCCACTTTCACCGATTGGTTTTTCAAAAAGTCTTTCGCTTGTGCTGAGTTTTTTACCAAATTGGCTTGGTTTAACACTTGGGTGATAAATAACTGCGCTTGCCCATCAAGGCTAATCGTCACCTCTGGCAAATCCACTGGCAACTCACCATCTACCAAGCGATTGCCCGCTGATTTGTGAGCGTTTTCGGCGGCTTCTTTGTCATGGAAACGCTCAATCAGCTCTAGTGCCAAAATACGTTTGACTTCTTGCGGATTGCGCCCGTTTTCGATGTCTTTTAGCAAGGCTTCGACTTCATCCATGGGTTTGAAGCTAAGTAGCTCAAAATAACGCGCAATCAAAGTGTCTGGCATAGACAAGATTTTTTGGTACATGGAGCCTGCGCTGTCGTAAATGCCGATGTAATTGCCAAGCGATTTACTCATCTTTTGTACGCCATCTAAGCCTTCCAAAATCGGCACGGTGATACACACTTGTGGCACTTGACCATAGCGGGATTGCAGGGTACGACCCATGAGTAGGTTAAAGGTTTGGTCAGTACCACCTAGCTCAACATCGGCTTGCATGGCGACTGAGTCATAACCTTGCACCAGTGGATACAAAAATTCGTGAATCGAAATCGGCGTTTGACTGTGATAGCGTTTTGAGAAGTCATCGCGCTCGAGCATACGAGACACGGTTTGCTGGCTTGCCAAACCAATCATGTCGCCTGCCGACATTTTACTAAACCAATCGGAGTTAAACATCACTTGGGTTTTAGCGGGGTCAAGGATTTTAAATACTTGCTCTTTATAAGTTTGGGCATTCTCCAGGATTTTTTCCTCAGACAACGGCGGACGAGTGGTGTTTTTACCCGTTGGGTCACCAATGCGTGCGGTATAATCCCCAATCAAAAACAACACTTGGTGTCCCAAATCCTGAAAATGCTTGAGTTTATTGATTAAAACCGTATGACCCAAGTGCAAATCGGGTGCGGTCGGATCAAACCCTGCTTTGACTCGCAGTGGACGGTTTTCTTGAAGTTTTTTAATTAAATCGTCTTGCGAAATAATTTCGTGCGTACCACGTTGGATGAGTTTGAGTTGTTCTTCTGCTGCTAAAAATTTATGAGTAGAATCGGTCATGCTTACCTCGAAAAAAGCGCGGGTTAAAACGGCTGAAAAAAAGTGAAGTTTAGCCATTATAGCAAATTTGCAGATAAAATAAGGCAGGCTTTTAGTATGCTATAATCAAGGCACTCTCTACTTTGACAGCCCTAACGAGAATAATTATGAGCCAAACGTTGCCGACTGGACTACCTGCCAACCTGCCTTTTGATGAAGGATTTTTTAGCCATTTTACCGACATCATGGATGATATGATGAGCACCAAAGAAAACCCGCTTGCCGACTCGCCGTATGTGATTGGCATGATGGGTGGCACCAGCCTTGACGGACTCGATGCGGTGCTGTGCCAGTTCTATGAGATTGACGAAGACAATGATGAGCCTGTCGAGATTTTGGCGACGGTAAGCGAGCCGTTTCCCGATGATTTACGCGCCGTGTTGTTAGCGCTCACCCAACCAAACGGGGTGGCACAACTCATCGCTGATGGTAATTTGGCGTTCGAGAGCGAACTGGATGTATTTGGTTGGGCGAGTGTGTTTTATGCTGAGTTTGCCGCAAATTTGGTCAATCAATTACTCGAGAAAGCGCAGGTGACCCCTGATGAAGTAACCGCGATTGGTTGTCATGGGCAAACCGTGCGTCATCGCCCACAGTGGTCATTTAGCTTGCAACTGCTTGACCCGAATGTACTCGCTGAGCGCACTGCTATTGCGGTGGTGAGCGATTTTCGGCGCCGCGATATGGCAGTGGGTGGGCAAGGCGCGCCACTCGTGCCTGCGTTTCACCAAGCCATGTTTGCTACACCGCCTTATCATGCCGATAAAGTTATGCCAAAAGTGATTTTAAATTTAGGCGGTATCGCCAATATCACGGTACTTGATGGCAGCGATGATGTGATTGGATTTGATACAGGGGTGGCAAATTTACTCATTGATGCTTGGTGCCAGCGTCATACTGAGCAAAGCTATGATCACAATGGCGATTGGGGAAAATCGGGGCAATTGCTTGAGCCATTATTAAATTTGCTTTTGACCCACCCATTTTTTGCCAAGCCGTTCCCAAAAAGCACTGGGCGAGAGGAGTTTAATTTGGCTTGGCTTGACGCTATGCTAGAACAATTGGGTCAGCAATTCCCCAATTTGGCGTATTCACCTGCCGATGTACAAGCGACATTGGTGGCGCTTACCGCTAAATCCGTCAGCGATGCCATTGTGTCCGTCACTGATGGTGCGCAAGGCGAGTTGTTTGTCTGTGGTGGTGGGGCGTTAAATGCCTATTTAATGAGCCGTTTACAAGATAATTTAGCCACTTGGAGCATACAAACTACCGACAAAATTGGGCTGTCGCCGTTGTGGGTCGAAGCCGTAGCGTTTGCATGGCTGGCTCAGCAGACGATTTTGAACGTACCGAGTAACTTGCCCAGTGTCACCGGGGCAAATAAAAAAGTGGTATTGGGGCAGGTGTGTTTTTAACAGGGCGTATTTTTTTACGTCGACAATGACATTGATAGCACTTACTTATAGCGCTTAACTTAAATTATAGCCCTTAACTTATAGCCTTTATACTGGGCTTTGGTCATTTTGGCGTAAGCCCTAATATTGTTCAACTGACTATAGATATATACAATCAACCTAAAGACGTTAAAGTTATTGTGTTTACACTCGTACACTATTTTTGCTAAACTTTCATAAAATGTTATTCCAAAAATATTATTCAAAAATTCGAGCATAAAATGACCACAAAAATTAGCCCAAAAAAGCCCCGCTACAACGAACGCCCTGACCACGAGCGTATTGTCATCACAGGCATGGGAGCCATTACCCCGCTAGGACTCGATGTAGAGAGCACTTGGCAACGGCTCATTAATGGCGAAAGCGGTATCAAAGCGATTAGCCATTTTGACGCCACTGACTACCGCGCACAAATCGCCGGCACAGTGGATGGGTTTGATATCGGCTTGTACATGAACGCCAAAGACGCGCGTCGGTATGACACCTTTGTGCAATATGGTGTTGCCGCAGCAGCACAAGCCTTGAAGCAAGCAGGCTTTATCAGTGATCTGCAAGCCGCGCCCGTACAGCAGGTTGACCCCGACCGTATCGGGGTGATTATCGGCTCAGGGATTGGCGGTATCACCACCATTGAAGATACAGCGTTAAAGCTTCATAGCGAAGGTCCGCGTAAAATCTCGCCGTTTTTTGTGCCCTCCGCCATTGTGAATATGGCAGCTGGGCAAGTGGCGATTCGTCATGGGATTAAAGGGTTAAATCTTGCCACTTCTACCGCTTGTACCACAGCGACTCATGCGATTGGCTTGGCAGCAAGGTTGATTGCGTATGGCGATGCCGATGTGATTTTGGCGGGCGGCTGTGAAAAAGCCTCAAGCCAACTCGGTATCGGTGGCTTCTCAGCAATGCAAGCATTATCAACGCGCAACGATGCACCCACCAAAGCCAGTCGTCCATTTGACAAAGACCGTGATGGTTTTGTGCTGGGTGATGGGGCAGGCGTGCTAGTGATGGAAAGCCTTGCCCACGCCAAAGCACGCGGTGCGACGATTCTGGCAGAGTTTGTCGGCTTTGGCATGAGTGATGACGCCAGCCATATCACTGCGCCACCGGAAAATGGTGAAGGTGCGGCTATGGCGATGCGTCACGCCTTGAGTGATGCTGGCATTGCACCCAGCGACATTGGCTACATCAATACCCATGGCACCAGTACCCCAGCAGGTGATGTGGCAGAGAGCCGCGCGATTGCGGGTATCTTTGGTGAGAACATGGTGGTAAGTTCCACCAAATCGATGACCGGTCATCTATTGGGTGCTGCAGGTGGTATCGAAGCGATTTTCACCGTTAAGGCGCTGCAACAACAAATATTGCCACCGACCATCAATTTGGATCATCAAGACCCTGAGTGCAAGCTTGACTATGTACCGCATACAGCCCGTAAAGTCGACCACTTAACCCATGCGATTTCTAACAGCTTTGGATTTGGGGGTACCAATGGGTCGCTGTTGTTTGCCAAATGGCAGTGACGATAAATAGCAATCACTGCGATGACAACATTGACCCTTTCATTAATCTTTTAACGGTGTGAATTTTGAAAACGGCTATTGAAATTGTAGCCGTTTTTTCGTTAAATGAAGCTATCCTATTTCATCCTTAACGCTGGACACCATTCATGTCAGGATTTGCCTTTTCCCACCAATTTTCAAAGCGCTGGCTTGCCACCCCTACCCCTGTCAAACACGCCATTATTCAAGAACTCGATGATATCGTTACCTTGCTTTACCCGGATACCGACCTTGATGAGTATCAATTTAGCGTGCCTAATCTGCATGATAAAGTCGAAGAATTACTGGCTATCGAACGTGACCACCAAGAAAAATTACAAGCGCAAGCACATGAACGCGAGCTTGAAGAACAACGCCTAGAACAAGAAAGATTGGCACAACACAGACTGGAACAAGAGCGGTTAGAAACTGAACGCTCAGAAATCGAGCGCTTGGAAAAAGAGCGCCTTGAGCAACAGCGCCTTGAACAAATACAGTTAACACAAGAAAACGAAAAAGAACGCCAAGCGCAAGAAGAACGTCTACAACGCGAACGCCAAGCACAAGATGACGCAGCCATTGCGGCGCTGGAGCAAGAACGCGCCATTGCCAAACAAGCGCATCTAGCAAAACAAAGCAATCCTGCACAACCAGCGATGCAACTATCAACTGGCTCAATCGAGGTCGCGACCCACGAGCTAGATGAACAAGCTCAATCCACGGATACCGCAACCAGCGATGTCACGATTGAGCGCCATCGCAGTGAGATGGTCTATGCTATTGATCACACTGATACCGCTGATAACACTGATAACTTTGCTGAGCCGTTAGCTGATGACCCAACAGCCGCAGTGATGACCCAAGAAACGAGCGTTACTGATCCACTTGCCGATACTGACAACCCATCTAACGCTACCACGCCCGCTATTGAACAAATCAAACAAGATATCGTCAAACAGCTACAAGGCTATATCGACAACTATTTGCTCGAATCAATGACGCTGATGAATGAGGATTTGAATCAATGGCTCAAAACCGAAGTGGAAAAACAGCTGACTGTTCGTTTATCACAAAGCCATCAAAGCCATTAAGCAGGCACTTGACCAAACATATCGTTAGATAACCCATAATGATGACGGGCTTTGATACATTGCTCGTCACCGACTTGTACCGATTGGCAGGTGCTTGAGCGTTTATCATAGATTTGGCAAGCCACCAAGTTACCAACTTCGCCAGCGAGTGCCACGCATCTAACCGGCTTTATTTCAGTACCTTTCATACAGGTATAAAAATCATTGACTTTGACCGTCATCTCCTCGGGAATACCGAGTGTCTCGCCTTCTGCCCAATAAAAAGACACCCGATAGTTAGCGCAACATGCGCCACAGTGCATGCAGATATCGCTATCCGCAGCTGCGCTTGATTTAAAAAAAACTTCTGCCATTTTTACAATGCCATGTCATTATCATTGTTAACTACCCGTTTCATCCAAAACGGTTAAAATTTAATATCAGCCATGCAACACTTTATAAATGGTATTGGCCATCACCTTGCCAATGCCATTTACTTGCCCAATTTCATCTTGTGATGCGCCAAGCAGCTGCTGCAAGCCGCCAAAATGATTGAGTAACTCTCGGCGGCGTTTTTCCCCCAACCCAGGAATGGCTTCTAGCACTGAGCTTGAGCGGCGTTTATCGCGTTTTTTGCGGTGTGCGGTAATGGCAAAGCGGTGTGCTTCATCGCGGATATGCATAATCAAATGCAGTGCTTTGCTATCAGCCGGCAAATCGAGCGGCTCACGGTCAATAAAATGCAGTACCTCAAGCCCAGCCTTGCGACCTTCGCCTTTTGCCACCCCGACGAGCAAAGTTTGGGTTAAAATCCCCAGCTCGCTCAGTACGTCTTTTGCCATATTAAGCTGCCCTTTACCGCCATCAATCAGCAATAAATCTGGCAGCGGCTGTTTACTATAGCGGCGGTTTAATACTTGCTTCATGGCGGCATAGTCGTCACCGCCCGTGATGCCATGAATGGCATATTGGCGATAGTCGCGTTTGCGCAGCCCCCCTTGGTCAGCGACCACACAGCTGGCGATGGTGGCTTCACCCATGGTATGCGAGATATCAAAACATTCGATACGGTCAAGCGATTTGCCTTGTAGCGCCTCTTTTAATACCGCATTGAGGGCGTTGAAGCGAGATTTAACTTCCAAATAATCGCCCAATTTGGTTTGCAGGGCGTTGTTGGCATTCATTTGGGCAAGGGTGAGCCATTCGCTCCGCTGCTCACGGACTTTGGTTTTTATCGTCACTTTTTTGCCAAAGGTTTCAGTTAAGGCTTCTGTCATCGCGGTTTGGTCGGGCAACTCATGACTTATAATCAGCTCTTCGGGCAAATCATCACTGACTTGAAAATAAAATGAGCTGACAAACTCAGACAAGTTATCCGCTATGTCATTTTCGCTATCCACATCAGGAAAATAATTGTTGCCGCCCAAAACCTGCCCATTACGCACATTCATGACATGCACACAGGTAATGCCCGCTTGACTGGCGATGGCGATGATATCGGCTTCACCTTTGACCGTATATACTGCTTGTTTGGCCTGTACTTCGCGTAGCATCGAGAGTTGGTCGCGATACAAGGCGGCTTGCTCAAAGTTCATGTCTTCAGCCGCTTGCTCCATTTTACCCACCAATTTGACTTGCAAATCCGTGCCTTCACCTTTTAAAAATCGAATGGTGTTATTGACGTCATCGGCATAGTCTTCGGGCGATACCAGCCCGACACACGGCGCTTTACAGCGTTTGATTTGGTACTCTAGGCAAGGGCGTTGACGCTGGGCGAAAAATGTATTGGTACATTGGCGCACCATAAACATTTTTTGCATCATTAGCAAGGTTTGCTTGGCGGCATGCGCCGAAGGAAAAGGTCCAAAAAATCTGCCTTTTTGGTGTTGTCCTTTACCGCGCCCATAGGCAAGTCTTGGATAAGGTTTATCGGCTGAGATAAAAACGTATAGATAGGATTTATCATCACGCAGTAGCACGTTGTAAGGCGGGCGATGGAGCTTGATGAGGTTTTGCTCAAGCAGCAGCGCTTCGGTCTCAGAGCGGGTTATGATGGTTTCGATGTTGTCGATACGTTGCACCAGCGCCCGCGTTTTGGGGTGGTCGATGGTTTTGGCAAAGTAGCTATTGACGCGGATTTTGAGCGATTTGGCTTTGCCCACATAGATGATATCGCCATTTTTGCCGAGCATTTTATACACGCCTGGCAAGTTGGGCAGGCGCTTAATCAAGTGATCCAATCGCGCTTTGCGGTCGGCAGTCGCTGCAGCAATTTCAATGGTTGCAGGGTCGATGGCTGGATTCACGCTGCTTTTTCTTTCTTTGGGCATTTGATTTAGTTTACTTTTATATGGTTTTGCTACTATATTTAGTTGTTTTCATTGATTTTCAATCTATATCATAAAATAGTAGCTGAATGTAGAATTCACTGTACTTATAAGAATGACATTTTAAGTAATCCTTTCTACTATAGTTCAACTCACTATTAGTCAATTGCAAAACCCATTAAACGAAAGTCTGTTATAAAACACTCTCTATCTTCGCCTTCTAATTGATTCATTAGATGTCTTAAGTTAAATGGGATACTCTGTGTGATATCAGATTTCAATAATTTCGATACATAAGAATCCTGAAATAAATTTTCGGCTAGAACGAAAATACAAAAATTAATAAGTAATCTTTGTGCTTTCGAATAATTAGATTCAAAATCATATATTAGATAATCAAGAGAGCTTCTTAAAATTTGGTCATTATTCGCATTTTGAATCAAATGTATGTATAAACTATCCAAAATCTCTAATCTAGTTTCTTCATAACTTAAAGGCATTTGATTTATACTCATATATCACTGTTTTGACTTTTAAGTAATTTCAATCTTAAACTACTAATCCGATCCCCCACTTTTGACCCGAATGGTTTGTCCTGCGGGGCGTTTTTTGATCCAGTTAATGAATTTTTGCATCTCGCTATGCTCGGCAAGCCGCTCAACCGTATGGTAGTAGCTGGATAATTCTTGGTTGCTAAACACTTCATGCACCTGCGCATGACAAGCAGGACACAGCATGGCGATGTCGTTTTTCATTTCATCACGGCTAAATTCGCGTTTGGTACGGGCTTTGTCGTGGCGGGATTTGGGAATCAGATGATGTTGGGTTAATTCAACCTCATCACGTCCACACAATTCACACGGTGGCGATGGCGCTTTTTCAGCCAAAATCGCCTCCCAGAATGCTTCATCTTCGTTATTTTTTGCTTTACCTTTTGGCATTAGTTTGTCACGCTTTGCTATCAGTTGTATCTATCATACAATAGCATTGTTGCCTTGCCAATGGCGTGTTGTCCCATATCTTTTTTCATGTTAAAAACGAGTCTGCCATGTTATCCAAGCTATCTAAGCTAAGCCAAACCTTTCAATCTCAAGCCAAAGACTACCTTAATCCGTTTCATAACCCGAAGTTGTTAAAGCAGTTTTTTAACTTTTATCCGCCATATTTTGGGGCGGGTATCCGTGTTGAAAGCCTTGATTTCGCCAACCATCATATTCGCGTGCGTTTACCCTTAAACAAACTCAATCAAAACATCGTCGGCACCCAGTTTGGGGGCAGTTTGTATTCGATGACCGACCCATTTTTGATGATTTTGTTGATGCAAGCGTTGGGCAATGCGTACGTGGTATGGGATAAGTCGGCGAGCATTGATTTTGTTAAAGCGGGCAAAAGCGATGTGTTTGCCGATTTTCACCTTGATGACACCGAAATCGATACCATAAAAGCCTTAGCAAAGGATGGTAAAGCGGTGTTCCGCAATTATGACGTACAGGTGGTTGACGACCAAAATGAGGTGGTTGCCACTGTCACTAAGACCCTGTACATCCGGTTACGAGCCTACAGTAAATCAAAAACCCAAACGGTGAGAATTTAGCTGAAGGGCGTTAGTCTTTGACTGCCCTGGTGATGGTATAGGTTTTGCCTTGTTTGATTTTATCTGAGTTACCAAACACTTCGGTAAATGAGCGCTTCATAAAATCACGTAAGCCATTGATGGTCACCACATAAAAGCGTGCCCCAGTCTCCATCGCATTGTAGGCATCGAGTAAATACAGATAATGCTGTTCTTTACTGGCTTTGGCAGGTAAGTTACTCATCACTAGGCTAAATTTTTTATCTTTTTCAACATCACGAAAGCCATTGGATAGCTGAACTTGGGCATTATTTAAATGATTTTTTTGGCAGTTAAGTTTGGCATATTCCACCGCCACGAAGTCTTTGTCGATGAGCAAATGCTGTCCGTTTGGACATTCACGGGCGGCAGTCATACCCAGTACGCCATAGCCACAGCCTAGGTCGATTGAGTGGTCATCGTCTTTGAACTCGATATAGTCAAGCAGCATAAGGCTACCCTCGTCGAGTTTTTCGGGCGAGAAAATTCCCCAAGTGCTGGTAAAGTGAAACGGCTTGCCAAGCACATCTTGGCTGAACTGGATGTCTTCTCGCCAGTAGGCAGATTTTTTGAGTAAGTCGGCGGGGATTTTATGGGTCATTTCATTTCCTAAAATTAACACTAATTACATTTTTTCCAGTAGCGTTTATACCAAATGGATTTGCCTGTATCGTTTTGGTCATCTCGGTATAGCTCAATCAACTCACCCTTTTTTAGCATAAATTCAACTTTACGGTTGAGTACAATATCTTTATCGATTAAGTTACCGTCGTCATCGGTTAGAAATCCACTCTGTACAAATTTTGCTGTTCCTAAAAAATAGTTAGGTTTCACTTGGCTAAATTTAAAATTACTGACTGTTTCGCTTGCTTCCCAGTAATTCATTTGCATGGTATTTTTATTGATTGATAACGTTAAAACGTGGTCAAAGTCATTTAATTGACAATAGGCTTTAACTTCATTGGACTTGATGTGGCTTTGCCAAGTGCCGACCCACTTTCCTTGAAAGGCTTTTGGAATATTTTCAGCCGTCGCAACACCACTAAGCAATAATAAGGCAACGAACAAAAATTTTTTCATACCCGTTTCCTTTAAAATCAAATCACCTTACTAAAACGATTGCCTTCTTTACTCGCCAAATAAGTATCAAACACCATCGCCACATTACGTCCCAAAAGTCGCCCTTTTGGTAGCACCCGAATCCCTTTAGCATCCATATCAACGAGTTTATCCGCTTGCATCTCGCCCAGTTGGCGGATTTCATCAATAAAATAGGTCATCGGGTCAATGCTAAAGCGCGCATTCACATCTTTAAAATCAATATAATCATGGCATAGCAGATTCATAATCACATAACGGCGCAGCAAGTCAGGCAAGCGCGCAGAAATCACCTTCACTGCAGGCAATTTTCCTGCATTGATGAGATTTTGGTAATCATTCAAATCCGTTGGATTTTGCAAAATATGCAGACCGATTTGGCTAATCGACGACACCCCAAATCCCAGTAAATCACAATTGCCATGCGTGGTATAGCCTTGAAAATTGCGGTGCAATTTGCCCTCACGTTGGGCAATCGCCAGCTCATCATCAGGCTTGGCAAAGTGGTCAATGCCGATATATTGATAGCCTGCTTCAGTCAGCGCATGGATGGTATTACCGAGCATGGTCAGTTTGTCGGCAGGGCTTGGCAAATCCGCTTCATTAATCTGACGCTGACCTTTAAATCGCTCTGGCAAATGGGCATAGTTAAAAACAGACAGACGGTCTGGCGAGATAGCGATGATGCGCTCAACCGTATTGCGCATGCTAGCCACCGTTTGGTGCGGTAACCCATAAATCAAGTCAATATTAATAGAATGAAACCCAAGGCGGCGAGCTTCCGTCATCACCCCTTGAATCATTTCTTCTGACTGCACGCGATTGACGGCAATTTGTACTTTTTCTTGCAAATCCTGCACACCAAAACTCACCCGATTAAACCCAAGTCCACGCAATATCTCAAGCGTGGTCGGGCGCAATTCTCGCGGGTCAATTTCAATCGAATAATCAGCGGTAGGTTTATCGCTAAAAGTAAATTGGGTTTGCAAAAAGTTCCACAATTTGACCAGCTCATCATCGGTCAAAAAGGTCGGTGTGCCGCCGCCAAAATGTACTTGTTCGACGATAGAGTCCCCTTGCATCAAGCTACGCTTATGCCGAATTTCGGCAAAAAGATACGCTAAATAGTCGCCTGAATCACTGTTTTTCTTGGTGATGATTTTATTGCAGCCGCAGTAATAGCACAGGTGGCGACAAAACGGGATGTGAAAATACAAAGACACTGGCACCCGTGGGTCTTTTTCTGCCAAAACGCGGGCTTCCATACCGTCAGCAATGGGGGCAAATTCTAGCGCGGTTGGGTACGAGGTATAACGAGGACCTGAGCGGTTGTATTTATTGATGATAGCTTCATTAAACAAATGGGTTTGGGTCGTGTAGCTACGATTGGCATTGGCATACGGATTTTCGATGATTTCGACAGGACGATCAAAGGTGGGCAGTTCGCTGTCAGATAAAGGGCGAGTTTGGTCTGTCATAATAGTCTCGTATAGCGTGTAGCGTAAAATTCTCGGAATATTGGTTGTGATTATAACATAGTCATCATAGATAGCCGATGATGAGAAAATAGATGAATTATGCTATGATTTAGCCGTTTTTTATCAAAAATTGTCTAGTTGCTGCCATAAAAAAACTGCCTGTCTTGTGTCAAGGTAGCCGCCAAGTGGTTGGAAAAGGATTTTAAAAATGTCGTTTGCTCAAGTATATACGCGCTCGGTGGTAGGTTTAAACGCGCCAAGCGTGATGGTTGAAGTACATTTATCGCAAGGATTGCCTGCAGTCACCATGGTCGGCTTACCTGAAGCAGCGGTACGCGAGAGTAAAGATAGGGTGCGCTCTGCCATTATCAACTCGGGTTTTCAATTTCCCAATCGCAGATTAACTATCAACCTTGCGCCCGCGGATTTACCCAAAGATGGCGCACGGCTTGATTTGCCCATTGCTATAGGTATCTTGGCAGCCAGCGGGCAAATTGATGAAACCGTGCTTGCGCAGTACGAGTTTATTGGCGAATTGGCGCTCAATGGCGATTTGCGAGGCATTGCTGGGGCGTTGGCCGTATCACGTGCACTCAAGGCAGACCAGCGCACCTTGATTGTCCCCAAAGACAATGCTGATGAAGCGGTCAAAGTCGAGGGCGTGAGGGTGTTGCAAGCCGATACCCTCAAAGCCGTGTGCCAACACTTGATGAATGAGCAACAACTCAGCCAAGCCGAGCATAAGGCATCTTACCAATCAGCCAATTATCAGCTGGATTTAGCCGATGTCAAAGGACAACACCAAGCCAGACGTGCGCTAGAGATTGCGGCAGCAGGCGGACATTCGCTACTATTTTGTGGCTCACCTGGGACAGGCAAAACCTTGATGGCATCTCGCCTACCCACCATTTTGCCACCGCTCAACGACCATGAAGCACTCGAAGTTGCCAGTATCTATTCGATTGCCAACAGTGATTATGACTACGGCACACGCCCTTTTCGCCAAGTCCATCATACTACCTCAGCGGTGGCGCTAGTGGGAGGTGGCTCATCGCCCAAACCCGGTGAAATCACGCTCGCCAATCGGGGGGTGTTATTTTTGGATGAGATTCCAGAGTTTGATCGCAAGGTGCTTGAGGTACTCAGACAGCCTATCGAGAACAAAGAAATTGTCATTAGCCGTGCCAACTCTCAAGTGCGCTTTCCCGCCAATTTTCAGCTGGTAGCAGCGATGAATCCCTGCCCCTGTGGCTACTATGGGGATAAATCAGGTCGCTGCCAGTGCCGACCTGAGCAAATCAAACGCTATCAAGAAAAGCTATCAGGACCTTTGCTTGACCGTATTGATTTGCATATTACCGTGCCTGCCCTGCCTGCCAGTGATTTGCAGTCAGCACAGAGGGGTGAGTCTTCTGCGGTAGTGCGTGAGCGGGTGATACAAGCCTATCAGCGTCAGCAAGCCAGACAGGGCAAAGCCAATAATGAACTCTCCCCCAGTGAACTTGACCAATTTGCGCCGCTTGGCGATGCAGAAAGTCGTATTTTGGCAATGGCACAAAGTCGGCTGAATCTGTCCGCTCGCGGCTATCATCGCGTCCTTCGCGTCGCCCGCACGATTGCGGACTTGGCAGGTAGTGACAATATTCAGACACCGCATTTAACCGAGGCATTAAGTTACCGTAGTCAATTAACGAATGCCTAATTTTCGTGCTAACTCATCATACAGTCAGGCTATAAAAACGGATGCTCGCGAAAAAACGTGGGCGGTAGGTTATCGTATTGGGTATCGTTGACGTATTTGGCTTCAAACTGTTTTTTTAGCGCTTTGTAGTCCGCATTGGCGCGGCATTCATCCCATTTTTGCTTAAAAATTTGCGCGGATTGGGCTTTGATTTGGGCGGATTCAAGCTGTTGTGATTGCTGCGGCAATTGCTCACGCCCATGCGCGCCACTTTGTCCTTTTTTAGCGTCAGGGACAGCACCGTCGTATTTTTTGCCCCCTTTGTGATTGGCATAACGACGCGAGCGCGTATAACCCATTTGGATAAATTTACGCGCCATATCAGCACCGACAAAATCCCCTTGGGCAAGATAGTCCAAAAACATCGCATAGATGGTATCGCTGCTTTCTCGCGCAAGTTCCGGCGTAGCAAATCGCCAATGCGGTAAAATCTCGGATTTATATGGCTCTACCAATAATACCCCTTGCTCACCGCGCCCCACCCGATACAACCCTGGATGCTCGCGAAAATTCAGCGTGTCAAAGTTAAGATGATAATTAAACTCGTGCATGACTCAAAAACTCAGTCAGCGTGGCAAAGTCATCAAAGGTTTGGGTCGGATGATAATCACGAATATCCTGCCCATAGTTATAGCCATACGATAACCCAAGCGTATCCATGCCCGCGTTTTGCCCTGCCAAAATATCGTTTTTGGAGTCACCAATCATATAGCTTTGAGCGATGCTAAAGCCCAGTTTTTCACAGACATGCAGTAGCGGCATCGGGTCGGGTTTTTTGGCAGGCAAGCTATCACCTCCCAAAATATAGGCAAAAAGGGCTTGCCAACCCAATTTTTCGACAATCGCAGGAACAAAATCAATGGGTTTATTGGTGGCAATAGCGAGGGTATAGCCTTGCTCTTTAAGCTGACGCAACCCTTCGCTCACCCCTGCATAGGGCTGGGTTCTGACGCAGGTGTTTTGATGGTAGTAGTCAAAGAACAGAGCAAGCGCCTGATTGGTATCGTCTTCACTGAGATGGGGGTCAATGGTTTGTGAGCCTGATAAGGCACGTTGCACCAGTACTTTGCCGCCATTGCCCACCCAGTTGCGGATGACATCTTCGCTAAAGTTGGCTTTGCCAAGCGTGGTTAGCATCGCATTGACGGCGTCCGCCAAATCTGGCACGCTATCAATCAAGGTACCGTCCAAGTCAAAAATAAGTAACGATTTTTGGGTGATATTTTCCCCAGTGGATGTGGGGATTGTGGTGTTAAGTGATTCGCTAGACATGGTGTTTCCTATCGTTTTTGTCACCAAAGTTGATAGGCTACAGTGTAGCAGAATCACTTAAAAATACCATGCAACCGTCCATTAAAATAACCTAACACGGATAGCCCACTGCCTCTAGCAGCAGTTGTTACTAGCAAACGTTAGTTTTCGCCATTGCTCGGTTGATAATCTAGTGAGGCATCATTGATTTCATGGCTAGCCGAGGGATTCAGCGCGCTGTCCTTTTTGGCGCCCAGTTTTTGATAACGCACATCTTCACCAGTAATACAAAAAATCAATTGCTCAGCGATATTACGCGCATGCGCACCAATACGTTCTATCGAACGCAGCACCCATAAAATATCAATGACTTTTGCTACATAGCGACCATCTTCCATGATGTAGGTCATCATCGCACGTGACGCGGATTTGTACATCGCATCAATTTCATTATCCTGCTCAATGACTTGGTAAGCGCCTGTTGCATCAAACTTGGCAAAAGCTTCTAGCGCATTTTTTAGCATCATCTGCACAAAATTACCCATTTGATGCGCTTCATGATACCCAATCGGTGATTGGCCTTCACGGGTGGCACGGCGCGCCATCTTGGCGATTTTTTTGGCTTCATCACCAATACGCTCAATGTCGGCGCCGCATTTACTCACTGCCATGATTAGGCGTAAGTCGGTAGCAGCAGGTTGGCGACGTGCCAATACTTTGACCACCAAATCATCAAGCTGCTGCTCAGTAAAGTTGATTTCTTTGTCACCATCAATGACATCTTCGGCAAGCGCCACATCACTTTTTACCAAAGATTCAATTGCTTTGGTGAGATTGGCTTCTGCCATGCCACCCATTTTTAAAAATAAATTGACCAAATTTTGTAAATCCTGGTCATAACTTTTTGATAAATGCTCACCAATTAAATTCATATTTCCCTTCCTAACTCATGGAGTTTGACTCATGGACTGTGCAAGATTATTATTAAAAAAGCCGTTAAACAAAAGCTAACTATAACTAAAAATTACGACAAAATGATGAAAAATAGCGCGCCTATTCGCTGATATTGCATCATATAAACCGAACAAAAAACCTAACAAAGATTTCAATTTCATCAAACTTTAACATAACCGTAACAGATTTGACATTTTGTTACATTAACATGGCAACAATTTTTCAGCGTTGGGTGATTTAAAACGCGACATATTGGTTGGTGACTCCCAAGCTAATTTCCCATCTTCCCTGACAATCATCTTATTTGTCCATCAAGGAATTATTATGAAACTATCACATTTAATCGTCAGTGTGGCATTCGCTGCCGTAGGCGTACAAGCCAATGCTGTCAACATCACAGGGGCTGGTGCAACCTTCCCACAGCCTGTTTACTCAAAATGGGCAAGCGATTATCAAAAAGCAACAGGCAACCAAGTAAACTATCAAGGTATCGGTTCTTCAGGCGGTATCAAACAAATCCAAGCAAAAACGGTTGATTTTGGTGCCACTGATGCGCCCATGAGCCCAGCAGAGCTAAATGCCAGCGGCTTAATCCAATTCCCCGCAGTCATTGGCGGTATCGTACCTGTGGTCAACATCGCTGGCGTCAAACCAGGTCAATTAAAACTATCGGGCGCCGTCCTTGCTGACATCTATATGGGCAAAATCACTACTTGGAACGATGCACGTATCCAAGCATTAAACCCAGGCGTTGCCCTACCTGCTGCTAAGATTACCACCGTTAACCGCTCAGATGGTTCAGGTACCACTTTCGTATTTACTAACTACCTAAGCCAAGTATCAAGCGATTGGAAATCAAAAGTAGGCGCGGACAAAACCGTTAAATGGCCCAATGCTTCAGCAAGCGTGGGTGGTAAGGGTAACGAAGGCGTATCAAGCAACGTACAACGTGTTGCAAATTCCATCGGTTATGTTGAATACGCTTACGCAAAACAAAACCGTTTAGCTTATACCCAACTTCAAAACCGCGCCGGTAAATTTGTACTACCAGACGATTCCACGTTTGCAGCAGCATCAAACATTAACTGGGCACAATACCCTGGTTTTGCAGTGACTATCACTAACATGCCAGCAGCAAACGCATGGCCAATCTCTGCAGCGACGTTCATCCTCGTACCTCGTACGGGCGGTGCAAAAGCCAAAGAAGCGCTTAAATTCTTTGACTGGGCATTTACTAATGGCAATGCACAAGCAACTGCACTCGACTACGTTCCGCTACCTGCCGGTACTAAAGCTGCGGTTCGTAAAGAATGGACGAAAGTTAAATAGTCATTTGTGTCACCCTACTAGATTAACTAGCCCTGCCGATTGGCGGGGTTTTTTAGCTTAAAATTTTGCCAAAAAAAGCATTACATCAGCTGATTATCTAGCACTTTGACTGTGTCATCGGTCAGATTGCCCGCAGCTTTTTGTAGGTCAATGTAGGCATTTAGATAATCAAAATATGCATTAATCAAATCGCGTTTGGCAGCGTGATATTGGCGTTCTGCCAGTAGTGTATCTACCATCGAGCGCACCCCCAAATCATAGCCTGTTTTTGACGCTTGGGCGACGCGGCGATTGGCATCCACCGCAGTTTGCTGGGCTTTAATCGTGGCACGCTGTGCGACCAAATTTAGATACGCTTGGCTAGTCTGAGTCATGGCAGCTTGGTACACATAGGCGAGGCGACTTTTTGCCGCTTGCGCTTGTAGATTGCCTTGCTCAACGCCTGCGCGTGTCCGCCCACCGGTATAAAAAGGGAAATCCACTTCTACCCCAAAGCTATAATTGGTGCCATCAATAGCGCTTTGGTTATTATGGGTATAATCTTGCCACCCTACATTGCCTACCAAATCGACACGGGGATAGATATTGGCTTTGAGATAATCGACTTGTTTGTTGGCAATTGCCACTTGGGTTTGTGCTAACTGAATATCGAGATTATTATTTTGTGACTGCTGCATCCAGTTTTCGATACTTTGACTTGCTACGAGATTTAAATCAGGCGGTAACTTGATAGCGTCTAGCTGATTGATTGGTTGACCGGTGAGCAGTGATAACTGCTGTTTGGCATTCACGATTGCCACGTCATTGTTGGCAATAGAGGCGCTGACGCTTTCAAGCCTTGCACGGCTCTCTTCGGTATCTACCCGCGCCGCTACCCCTTGCGCGAGTCTCGCTTGCATCATGTCATTTTGTGCTTTGAGTGCGGTGAACTCGGCATTGAGGCTATCTGTCATCGCTTCAGCGCGCAATACATTGAGATAGGCTTTGCTGATTTGCTCGATGAGTTGTTGGTGCTGCTGTAATAGCTGGATGTCATTGGCTTGACTGGCGAGCACGGCTTTTTCGTAATTTGCCCATTTATCAGCACGAAACAAGGCTTGGCGCAGTCCGATACCGACTTGGCTTGCAGTATTGCCCGTGTCAGGGATGTTATCGTCTTTGGGATAAAACTGGTTATGTTTGACGCTGCCTTGTAGTCCCACTTGCGGCAGCATATCGCCAAACGCTAGCTGCACATTTTTTTGCGTTGCCAAATAGTCATATTGCTGCCCTGACCAATTACCATTGGTGCGCTGGGCGGCACTATACAACTCCCACAAATCTTTTGCCATCGCGGCTGGGCTGAGGGACATCGACCCTATCAATGACACTGCCATCGCCCCTAACCGCCATCGGGCGCCAGTCGCTTTACGATTCCACAAACAGATGCATTTCATATCAATAATTACAACATTTTCAACAACCAAGGAGCCTCTATCATACCGATAGTTGTCAAAAAAATCAGTAATTTAGTGCAGTAAATCATCGGTACAAAATGGCTAAAAATCTATTAGGTAAACCTGTGAGTTTTTGTTAATATGGATGTATTGACTCGGGGTGCAGTTGGGTGACATACCAACGGCTGAGACATACCCGTCGAACCTGACACGGTTAATACCGTCGTAGGGAAGTCGTCTATTAGGTTAGTTAGACCAATATTTTTCTAGAATCAGCCTTTTACTAGAATCAGTTTTTCCTAGAATCAGTCTTTTACGAGAAACAGTCACACTCACCTATCTTCGCCCGAGTCCAGCAAACCATAACTTCATAACATAACATGGACTCGCTATGAACCAACTTACCAACGTTACTCACAAGACCCCTGCCCACCGTGATCCTACCGATGACCGCTTTGAAGAAGAAGCGCGTGATTTGACCCGCGCCTTACCGGCATCTCGCAAAGTCTATATCCAAGGCTCATGCCCTGACATTCAAGTACCGATGCGGGAAATCACCTTGACCGATACCCCGGTGGGCGGTTTCGGCAAGGCAGAAGGCGAAAAAAACCCACCGTTTTATGTGTATGACACCTCAGGGGTGTATACCGACCCCAATGTCGAGATTGATTTGACTAAAGGCTTACCAAAACTGCGTCAAGCTTGGATAGAAGCGCGCGGCGACACCGAGCAGCTTGCCAAACTCTCAAGCCAATACGGCAACGAGCGTGCCAATGACATCGCCACGGCTAACCTGCGCTTTGGGCATATCGACAAGCCAAGACGGGCAATCAATGGTAAAAACGTCACCCAAATGCACTACGCCAAACAAGGCATCATCACCCCAGAGATGGAATACATCGCCATCCGTGAAACCCAAAAACAGCATGACCTGACAGATTTGCGTCAGCACCCTGGTAACAACTTTGGTGCCAATACCCCCACACTCATCACCCCAGAATTTGTGCGTGCCGAAGTCGCTGCGGGACGGGCGATTATTCCCAATAACATCAACCATCCTGAATCTGAACCGATGATTATTGGGCGCAATTTCTTGGTGAAAATCAATGCCAATATCGGTAACTCAGCACTGGGCTCTAGCATTGATGAAGAAGTTGCCAAAATGACCTGGGCTACCCGTTGGGGCGCGGACACCATCATGGACTTATCAACCGGTAAACATATCCATGAAACCCGTGAATGGATTATCCGTAACTCCCCCGTGCCCATCGGTACCGTACCGATTTATCAAGCCCTAGAAAAAGTGGATGGCGTTGCCGAGGATTTGACATGGGACATCTTTAAAGACACCTTGATTGAACAAGCCGAGCAAGGCGTCGATTATTTTACCATTCACGCAGGCGTACTGCTGCGCTACGTACCTGTGACCGCCAATCGTTTGACAGGTATCGTCAGCCGCGGCGGCTCGATTATGGCGCAGTGGTGTCTTGCCCATCATAAAGAGAATTTTCTTTATACCCACTTTGAAGAAATTTGCGAGATTATGAAAGCCTACGACGTGGCGTTCAGTCTGGGTGATGGTTTGCGCCCCGGTTGCCTACAAGACGCCAACGATGATGCGCAGTTTGGTGAGCTCAAAACCTTGGGCGAGCTGACCCAAGTGGCATGGCAACATGATGTACAAGTTATGATTGAAGGTCCAGGGCACGTGGCGATGAACCGTATCAAAGAAAACATGGACTTACAGCTTGAAGTCTGTAAAGAAGCGCCTTTTTATACACTTGGACCTTTGACGACGGATATCGCCCCAGGCTACGACCATATCACATCCGCCATTGGTGCGGCGATGATTGGTTGGTATGGTACTGCCATGCTGTGCTATGTCACGCCAAAAGAACATTTAGGTCTGCCGAATAAAAAGGATGTCAAAGACGGTATCATCACTTACAAAATCGCCGCACACGCGGCAGACTTGGCAAAAGGACACCCAGGTGCCCAAGCGCGGGATAACGCCTTGTCAAAAGCGCGTTTTGAGTTTCGCTGGGATGACCAGTTTAATCTCAGCCTAGACCCAGACACGGCACGTGAATTCCATGATGAAACCTTGCCAAAAGAAGCGCATAAATCGGCGCATTTTTGCTCGATGTGTGGTCCAAAATTTTGCTCGATGAAAATCACCCAAAACGTGCGGGATTATGCAGCAGGGCTTGAGTTTAATAAACCACAGCTTGGGCAAGATATCACCCCTGATACAGGTGAGTTATCGGATGCAAGCCATGCTATCAAGCAGGTGGATACTGAGTTGGTCGGGCAAGTCGGTGAAGCGTCTGCCGATGAAGTCCGCCTGGGTATGGAGCAGATGAAGCAAAAATTTATTGAGGAAGGTAAGCAGTTATATCAAGAAGTTTAAATTTTTTGGTAAAAAATAGGGTAGTTAATCTACCTTATTTTTTTAATACCGCTTAATTTTTTCAAAAAAATCATTGTCCAGCACAAGCTTTGGCTTAGAATCTACTTGCTTTAACCCTACTTCATGCTCCATCATCAGCTCAATTAGTGCCATTTGGTCAATCAGGATTAAACTATGCGACTCAAGGTTTTCAAAATAATCGAGCGCGGGTTTGGTAAAGCTAGTTGTGGTAATAAAAATACCATGATGGCTCTCTTTCTGCGGTGGATAGCCGCCCACAAAGTTTCTTAATTCGCGATTTGAAATATTATTACCTTGGGAGTAAAGTTTTGCTTGAATATAGTACGTATGCCGTTCTTCATTAGAAAATATTTGAGTAATCATACCGTCAATACCGCCGTCATTGGCTTTTCCTGTATGGTGCGAACTTAAGTTACTTTCTGGACTTTCATTCTCTAGTGAACGCTCTACCAATTTCACGCAAAACCATTCAAATTGTAATGGTGTTAAATTATCAAGTTGGGTCAATATCATATCTGGGGTAACTTTTACATTGCCATCGCTGACCATGGCATCTTGATAGTTATTCATAAATAATGACGTGCGGCGCGTTGTCTCAGTGATAAAATAGTTAATCAATGGGTCACCACGTTTGCCATACGCCACTTGATTAACTTTTTTAAGATCTTGAAAAGACTTTTCATCAAAGCGTTTTAAGTTTGCGATATAATCATTATTTGGGATACCTTTCATAAGATATTGTGAAAAATTTTCATTGGCTAACCAAAAAAATATCTTGCCAAGTGGATCTATCCTAACAAGATTTTTTATGGTTACTTTTTCATCAAAGGTAATTAAGCTTGCGAACTCTTTACCAATATTTGGCTGCAAACTAAAACAGTTCTCTTTGATAACACCCATGGCAGATAAGCACATTAATATCAGATTAGTCAGTGGCTCGTAACAAGGTGTCCCTTCCTCATACTCATTTTGAATGTCAAATTGGCTTAAGTAGCTAATACTTTTTTGATCGTCACTTAATTGGGAAACCTTATCAAACTCACGAAAAAATAAGTTTTGACTAATACTGCTACGCCCACTAAGATTCTTTAGCGTTTGAATCCCTGAATTTAGTAAATCACCAAATGGGGGTAATTTGGTGATGTTTGCTGTTTCGCCCATTATTGTTTCCTTCAATACAATTAGCCTTATCTAGTAAGCATCGAACCCATATGCGTTAATTTAATCTTTTAACCCAAGCACATTTTGCATATCAAACTGTCCTGTTTGCTGCTCATTGACCCACACCGCAGCACGCACCGCGCCTGCGGCAAAGGTCATACGCTCACGCGCCTTATGGGTGATTTCCACCATCTCGCCATCGGCGATAAACATCACTGTATGGTCACCGACAATCTCACCCCCACGAATAGCATGGATACCAATCTCGCCTGCTTTGCGCGCGCCAGTTTGACCTTCGCGGCCATAGATAGCCACGTCTTTTAGGTTTTGACCGCGTCCTTTGGCAACCGCTTCAGCCATCATATAAGCAGTGCCCGATGGCGCATCAATTTTGTGTTTATGGTGCGCTTCGATGACTTCGACATCGGCGCTGTCACCAAATGCTTTGGCAGCCATTTCAAGCAGCTTAAGGGTTAAATTCACCCCAGTCGAGTAGTTGCCTGCATACACGATGGCGATTTTTTCACTTGCTTGTTTTAAGATGGCGTTTTGCTCATCATTTAGGCCTGTTGTCCCAATGACCATATTGACGCCTTTGTCAGCACAAAGTTGTAGGTTTTTGGCAGTCGACTCAGGCAAGCTAAAATCTATAAGCACATCAATATCATCAATCACTGCTGCCAAGTCATCGACCAAAGCGACATTAGTTTTGTCGAGATTAACTAGCTCGCCCGCATCTACGCCCAACAAGCTTGAGCCTTGACGCTCTATCGCCCCTGCAAGGGTAGTTTGTGGATTTTGTGCCACTGCTTGAATCAGCATACGTCCCATGCGCCCACCTGCGCCTATGACCCCGATTTTTACCATTTGCTTATCCTTTATCTAGCCCAATTACCTAGTGTAACTTTCTGATTTGATTTTCTAGCCTGATTTTCTTGCATAACTTTTTAAGTTCAAATCATAACAGCTTGTCTCACTGAATCCTAGCTTAACTCAATACTGGCTTATGCCAAAAAAAACCCTTGCAATCGTTACAAGGGTTCGATGTTTCACGTGAAACTTCTATAAAACAATAACACTTAGTCAAACAAGTCTTTCACATCTTCTTTGAGTTTATCAAAGAAGGATTTTTTCTGGGGCGATTGTTGATGATCACCCATAGATGATTGTAGCTGACGAAGTAGCTCTTTTTGTTCGTTGTTAAGGTTGGTCGGTGTCTCAACCACCACACGGCATAACAAGTCACCTTTCATCGTCGTGCGCACGGGGGTAACGCCTTTGCCTTTGATACGGAATACTTTGTGGCTTTGGGTGCCTTCAGGAATGCGTAAATTGATACGTCCTTCAAGCGTTGGTACTTCCACCTCACGACCTAATGCTGCATCTGCAAAGCTGATTGGTACATCCATATATAAGTCAGCGCCTTCACGGGTAAAAATAGGGTGCTGTGCCACACGGATTTCAACATACAAGTCGCCGCTTTCACCGCCTGTAATCGCTTCACCTTCGCCCGTTAAACGTACCCGATCGCCATTGTCGATACCGGCAGGAATGGTGACTTCAAGGGTGCGTGATTTTTCTTTAACTCCCGAGCCATGACAGTCATTGCAAGGATTTTTGATTTGTTTACCTGAGCCGCCACAGTAGGGGCAAGTCTGTTGCACAGCAAAAAAGCCTTGCTGCATACGTACCACACCCGCACCACCACAAGTTGCGCAGGTCACGATATCGCTGCTGTCTTTGGCGCCCTTACCATCACAAGTTTCACAAGGGGCAGGTGCGGTAAAGGTAATTTCTTTTTTTGTCCCTTGCACCGCTTCTTCAAGCGTCAAATCGAGCATATAGCGTAAATCTGAGCCGCGTCTGCTACGCCCACCCCCTGTGCGACTCCCAAAAATGTCGCCAAAAATGTCTTGGAAGCCGCCCGCACTGCCACCACGACCGCCGCCCATGCCGCCAAAAATATCGCCAAAAATGTCTTGGAAATTTCCACCGCCAAAGCCGCCACCGCCCATGCCATTCTCAAACGCGGCATGCCCCATACGGTCATACGCTGAACGTTTGCTGTCATCACTTAGCACTTCGTATGCCATCGAGGCTTCTTTGAATTTTTCTTCGGCGGCAGGGTCATCAGGATTACGGTCTGGATGATATTTCATCGCAAGTTTGCGGTAGGCTATTTTGATTTCTTGTTCATTAGCGGTTTTATCTACCCCTAATACTTCATAAAAATCGCGTTTTGACATAGTAACTCCTTTGGCAGCATAGTGTTGACAGTACGGAAGAGTGGGTTCGACCAGTAGCAACGTTTAACAGCTGCCAAACCTTTGAAAGACTAAAATTTAAAAATATGCAATATAGTGGCGATTTTTGTTAAATAATCAAGCAAATAATCGGCTATCAGCGCAAAAATATTTTCCTTTTTTTGCAAGAAAAATACGCAACAGCCTAGCCCATTGTTTTAAACTAATTAGCAAACTCTAACCCTGATAGTCATTTATGAAAAAAGTATTATCTTTGCTAATCATCCTTGCACTGATTGTCATCGCATGGGTATTTGCATCCCCTTATTGGGCAGTGTACCAACTGAAAAAAGCCTATGATGCACAACAAGCAGACACCATCAGTGCAGCGATTGAATTTACGCAACTGCAGCAAAGTATCAAATCACAGCTAACCCCTGTATTGGTGGAAAAAGCCAATCATGTGGCAAAATCCCCTATTTTGCAGATGCTCAATATCGCGCTAAACCCTGATGACTTAGTGAATAAAATGGTTAATCAAGCCGTGGATAATACCGTCACGCCAGAGGGCGTACAGTATGCGATGACAGGACAAGCGACCAGCGAGCTGCTCAAAACAAATGTCAAACTGCTGGGGGGCTTGGTGGCAGTAGCGATGGATAAGATTGATATCAAAGACTTGATTTTGGCGCGTAATTCAGCTGAGCTTAATCAAAAAATCAAACAACAACTGCAATCGCCTAATCCCAATGCCACCACTGCAACGTCACAAACCCGACCGACCACACACTATTGTGGTTTTAACTGTTTTGAAGTCACCGGACAGCTGCGTGGCTATCCCTTAACGCTCCGCTTGCAGCGCCAAGGGCTTATTCATTGGAAAATCGTGGGTGTGACGCTGCCGCTAAATGCTTAAAACTGGTCAATTTCTTCAGCGGTCAAAAATCGGCTTTCGCCTTTTTCTAATCCTGCTAAGGTAATGTTACCGATGCTGGCACGGTGTAGCTCAATGACTTTATTGCCAAAGTAGCCCATCATGCGTTTGACTTGGTGGTATTTGCCTTCCGTGAGTACCAGCTTGGCATGGGTAGCATCAGAAAAACTTAACTCAGCGGGTTTGGTTTTATCATACTCGTCCTCAAGCATGATGCCTTTTGCCAATTCTTTGATAGCAAATGCCTGTTGTGCTTCAGTCATTGGCTCGGCAAGGGTCAACTCATACACTTTTGCTACATGATGTTTGGGGCTGGTGACGCGGTGCAAAAAGCCACCATCATCACTAAGTAGCAGCGCACCGGTGGTGTCGACATCGAGTCGCCCCGCAATCCGCAAACTACCTAGCTGGGGTACATCAATCAAGTCTGTGACAATCGGCCACTCTTTTGGCTTTAGGGTGCACTCAAAGCCTTCTGGCTTATATAACAGTAAGTAGCGATTGCCCATCGCGACTGATAACGGCTCACCCGCCCATTCGATATCGTCACCCACTTCATCGATATGTAGGCTTGAATCTTTCACCACCTCGCCATTGACAGTGACTTCACCTGCGTGCAAGATTTTTTTGCAGTCTTTACGCGATAGCTCGGTGGCTTTGCTTAAAAATTTGTCTAAACGCATTTTTTTGTTATCCTAGTGCTTGTTTTGTTTATTGTAACATAGATTAACCATGACCTATTACACGCTTAGCGACCCATGTGCTGCCACACTTGAGATTAAAAAAAGCCAATTTTTGGGCTTTGGCTTTGCCATTGATAGCCGCGAGCAATTAATGTTTCACGTGGAACAATTACGCAATCAGTATCCCGATGCGCGCCATGTCTGCTATGGCTATATTATTGGCGACCCACACAACACCACGTCGGCAGGTTTTGATGATGATGGTGAGCCCAGTGGTACGGCAGGCAGGCCGATTTTAAACGTGTTACAACACAAGGGAATTGGTAACTGTGTGGTGATTGTGGTGCGTTACTTTGGCGGTATCAAACTTGGTGCAGGTGGGCTGACACGTGCCTATAGTAGCACCGCACAAGCCGTGGTTGATAACATGAATTTGCACGCGTTTGTGCCGTTAAGCGTGATAATGATTGAAATCGATTTTGCCAATGAGTCCTTTGTCAGACATACATTAGACGGCTTTAATGCCACGATTTTGAAGGTTGATTATGGTAAAAATGTCGTTTTGACAGTGGAACTTGCGCAAAAGTCGGTTCAAGCACTCAGCGAAAAAATTGGTTTTTATGGGACTGTGAAAGCCAGCGAATAACCAAAAGCCAATAACCAAAGTAGCAGCGTAAAAGTAATAGCCTAGCCAAATTGTTCTCAAAAAAACAAATTGTCCTCAAAAAAACCTACAAAACACCCCAAACCAACCTCACAAGTCGCCATGAAAAAACTGTCAAAAAGCCGTAAAATAGTCAAAAATCATAACAATCACTAGGCATATTATGAATATTCACCAACTACCCCTAACGCCATTTCGCACCCCGTTTTTCTTAGCCAACCCCCACGTTCAAACCATTTTACCCAAGTTTATCAAACTGCCAAAACCTAACTATCAGCGTCGGCTTCACCCCGACCGTACCGGCACTACCCAAGTGGCTTATGACTTTGTCTTTGCCAATACCGACAATCAGCCAAACCTTGATAAGCCATTGGCGGTGATGTTTCATGGGCTTGAAGGCAGTAGCGACAGCCATTATGCCATTGCCTTTGCTCACCAAGCGCATCAATTGGGGTATGATGCGGTTATCGTCCATTTCCGCGGCTGCGGCGGGGTGGATAATACCTCAGAATTGGACTATAACGCGGGTGATACTGCCGAAGCGGTGCATATGTTTGACCTGCTAAAAACTCAGTACGGTTATAGCCGAATTGTAGCCAGTGGCGTGTCGCTCGGTGCCAATATGCTGGCGCGTTATATGGGCGAGCAAGGCGATGCAGCTGCCTGTGAAGCAGCGGTGGTGATTTCTGCGCCCGTCGATTTGACGACTTCGGCAAAAGCTATGCATCGTTTTGTCGCCAAACGGGTGTATACGCCTTATTTGCTCAATCCTTTATTGCAAAAAGCCTTAAAAAAGGTGGACGAGCCAGCATTAGTTAACGCCTTAAAAAATATCAAGATGATTGATGAGTTTGATGAGTTATATACCGCGCCGCGCCATGGTTTTGGCACAGGGGCAAATTATTATATCCAAGCGTCTGCCCTACCTGTACTCAAAAACATCACTAAACCCACGCTGATTATCACTGCCAAAGACGACCCATTTTTGGGCATTCTTGCCACCCAAGCCGATGTGTCACCTTGTGTGCGCTTACTGTATAGCCAGCATGGGGGACATGTGGGCTTTGTGCAATTACAAAACAAAAAACTCAATGTGAATTGGCTGCCTAGCACCAGCTTTAAATTTTTTCAGGCTTGTACTGACTGATTGCTATTGCTTCAATAAAAAACGCCATCACAATGACGGAGTTTTTATTTATTAAAGTTAATGAGGGGTTTTTTAATATTACTTCTAACATTATAAAATGCCGTAATTCACCATGGCTTTAGCAATCTTATTAAAACCTGCTAGATTGGCGCCTTTTTTATAATCAATGCTCCCATCCGCTTGTTTACCATGGTTAAAACAATCGTCATGGATATTTTTCATGATGGTTTTTAATTGCTCATCAAGCACCGCAAAGGTTGCGTATTGACGTACCGAGTTTTGTGACATCTCAAGACCTGATACCGCAACCCCACCGGCATTCGAGGCTTTTCCCGGCGCATAGATGACGCCATTACTTTGGAAAATGGCGATGGCATCGGCATCACTGGGCATGTTGGCACCTTCTGCCACGTATTTAACACCATGATCGACCAGATTTTGCGCATCGTGCCCGTTGATTTCGTTTTGGGTGGCGCAAGGTAAGGCAATATCGGCTTTGATATGCCATGGACGGCTACCGTTGATCCATTCTGCGTCATCACTGGTGCCGACGAAGTCTTTTAAACGTTTGCCTTGCGCTTTATAAGTTTTGAGCGCTTCAATTTGCTCTAAGCTAAAGCCATGCTTAAGATATAAGGTGCCTTTTGAGTCTGATAATGTCACTACCTGTGCGCCAAGCTCAATACATTTTTGTGCTGCATGAAGCGATACATTGCCCGCACCTGAGACTAGGACAGTCTTAGCCATCAAGCCGTCATGATGGGTTTCTAGCATGTTTTGTAAAAAATACACAAGACCAAACCCCGTTGCCTCGGTACGAATCAAGCTACCACCTTGTCCCACCGTCTTACCGGTTAATACCCCCGTAAACTCACGATTAAGCGTCTTATACATGGCGAACATATAATTGATTTCGCGGCCACCGACACCGATATCACCCGCCGGTACGTCTATATCTGCACCAATATAGGGCGCTAATTCGCGCATAAAGGCATAGCAAAATCGTCGAATTTCGGCGTCTGATTTACCTTTTGGGTCAAAGTCTGAACCGCCTTTACCCCCACCCATGGGCAGACCGGTCAATGCGTTTTTAAAGATTTGTTCAAACCCTAAAAATTTTAGTACCGAAAGATTCACAATGGGATGAAAACGGATACCGCCTTTGTAAGGACCTAATGCATTGTTAAATTGCACACGCCAACCGCGGTTGACTTGAACATTGCCTTGGTCATCTTCCCAGTTGATACGAAATTGAATAACACGGTCAGGGTTTGTTAAGCGGTCAAATAGATTAAGGTGTTGATAAACAGTGGATTGGTCATAAACCGCTGCGATATCTTCCCAGAATTCTTCGACCGCTTGGATAAACTCTGGCTCATTGCTATGATACTGCTTTAAAATGCTTAATAACTCACTGCTTTTCATACCACTCCTCAATGCTTTAACTTCATAAAAATAGTGCAAAAACACTATTTTGGTGAATTTAGCGTAACTTAGCACTGTCATAGTAATTTGTAAAACTATTTTTCTGTACCTCTTTGGCACGGTTTTGGCACGGTGGGTTGCCAAAAACTAGACATGGGTGTTTGTGAGTAAGTTAACCTCCAACTGGATTTAATAGCTGACAAAGCCTGATTTGTCCTTTAAAATTGTTAATTTTTAGCAAGATTTAGCGGCTTTGGTTAGCCGCTAATGCGTATTTGACCTAAGGCAAACTTATGCACATTCATATTCTTGGTATTTGTGGTACCTTCATGGGTTCGTTGGCGCTGCTTGCGCGTGACCTTGGACATACCGTGACAGGCTCAGACGCCAATGTCTATCCACCAATGTCCACCCAGCTTGAAAATGCGGGTGTTGAGATTATGCAAGGGTACGCCGCTAGTCATTTACAACCTGCACCTGATTTGGTGATTGTCGGCAATGCCATGAAGCGCGGCATCGAAGCGGTTGAATATATGCTCAATGAGCGTATTCCTTATACCTCAGGCCCGCAGTTTTTGGCAGAGCAGGTATTGCAATACCGTCATGTATTAGCCGTCGCAGGCACGCATGGCAAAACCACCACTACCACGATGCTGGCGTGGATTTTACACTATGCAGGCATTGATGCCGGCTTTTTGATTGGTGGCGTGCCACTTGTTGATACCCAAGATGAACGCCTACAACAAGCGTTTGCCCACAGTAGTTATTTGGGTAGTGATAAAACTGCAGATCATGAAGGTTACTTTGTAATCGAAGCGGATGAGTATGACAGTGCTTTTTTTGATAAACGCTCTAAGTTTGTCCACTATCGCCCAACCACCGCAATTTTAAACAACCTTGAATACGACCACGCCGATATCTTCCCCAACCTTGCCGCCATCCAAACCCAGTTTCATCACATGGTACGCATGATACCGTCAAATGGCAAAATCATCATGCCAGCAAATACCGAAAGCTTAGAAGAAACCCTTAAAAAAGGCTGTTGGACACCGATTTGGCGGACAGCGATTGCTAGCACTAACAACCCCCAAGCGGATTGGCAAGCCAAGCTAGTGAAACAAGACGGCAGCCAATACGAAGTCATGTTTGATGGTCACAAAGGACAAGTCAATTGGCAGATGAGCGGGTTACATAGCGTCAATAATGGTTTAGTGGCAATTGCGGCAGCCTACAATGTTGGCGTATCAGTTGCACAAGCCTGTGAAGCATTATCCAATTTTGCTGGTATCAAACGCCGTATGGAGCTGGTCGGCACAATCGATAACAACGGCAAACAGATAGAAGTTTATGATGACTTTGCCCACCACCCAACCGCCATTGAAACCACGCTTGATGGTGCCAAAAAACGTTTTGCGGATAACCCAAACCGTAAAATCTGGGCGGTGATTGAACCGCGTTCAAACACCATGAAACTCGGTACCCACCAAGGTTTGCTCGCGCCGTCAGCGAGTATCGCCGACCAAGTCATTTGGTATCAACCTGCCAATCTAGATTGGTCAGTTGCCGATGCGATTGGCAATGCTGCCAACCAACAAGTGATGACATCGACCGATGCGATTATTGAGCATATTGCAGCGCACATTGGCGATGACGATGCGGTGATTGTGATGTCAAATGGCGGCTTTGAAGGTATTCATGGTCGACTAGTGAAGGCACTGCAGCAAGCCTAACTGTTTTAACCTTGTAAATTTGCTAGCAAAAGTCGTGATTTTTTAGCATACTCATGATTACTTGTACAAATATTAGGTTACACAATGCTTACCCGAGTCATTTTTAATCAAAAAGGCGGTGTTGGTAAATCCAGCATTGCTGTCAATCTTGCCGCGATGAGCGCCCATCAAGGTTTGCGTACCTTACTCATCGACCTTGATCCACAGTGCAACGCTACCCAATATATCATCGGCGATGCGGCCACAGACATTCATCCCGCGCATATCACAGAACCCAATATTGAAAATTTCTTTTCGCAAACCCTGCAAGCGACGTCTAGCCCCATGCCGATGATGTTTGCATTTCCGTTTGGCGGTATGACAGGTAGTCGCAATCAAGAGTTGGAGCACTGCATTCACACTACCCGATTTGATAATTTATCAGTGATTCCAGCCAGCCCCATGCTTGCCGATATTTTGCAGCCCCTTGAAAGCAAACATAAAATTTATAAATTAAAAGACGGCTTAAACCTTTTAACGCAGCAGTTTGATCGGGTGTACATTGATACGCCACCGGCGTTTAACTTTTTTACTTTATCGGCATTGATCGCGGCTGATCGTGTCATCGTTCCGTTTGATTGTGATATTTTCTCCAAACGCGCGCTGCAAACCTTGGTGCAAAATATCTTAGAGACGCGCCAGGACCATAATAGTGACTTGTTAATTGAAGGTATCATCGTCAATCAGTTTGACCCACGCGCCAATTTACCCAAAGAAGTGGTACAAACGTTGGTTAATGAAGGCTATCCTGTGTATGACACCAAACTTAGCCCTTCAATTATCATGAAACAATCTCATCATCAAAGTTTGCCGCTGATTTATTTGGACCCCAAACATAAACTCACCCAGCAATACGCTGCACTTTATCAAGAAATCGAATCCAGATAACGGAACTTACATTTAATCGTCTCTACTGACATAGCATTACATTAAATAAAAAATTCTCTTAATACTTCAAAGAGAACTTACATAATTAACAAACCAACATTTTAACTACTGATAGCTTATGTATAAAATAACAGTCATCAGAGAGGCAGTTATTAGTTAAAACCATAAATATAACAATTTAGCCCTGTAACGCCTGCCAATCGATTAGGCAACAAAATAAGTTAACAAGTAGACAAGTTAAAAAATTAGGAGTGTTAAAATGAGCTTTATTTATATGATTATCATGGGTCTTATCGTTGGTGTTATCGCACGTGCTATCAAGCCAGGTGCGGACGCAATGGGTTGGATTCTTACCATTGTACTCGGTATTATTGGTGCGCTAGTAGGCGGTTTCTTAGCAGGTATGCTAGGTATGAATGCCAATGGTGGCTTTACCGGTCTAATTTTCTCAGTCATTGGCGCCATTATTGTGCTATTCGTTTATGAGTTAGCGACGGGTAAACGCCGTATTGGTTAATGCTGCATTAGTTAATTAAGCAATCAATTTAAAATATCAATTAAAAAAAGGCATTTAATTTAGATGCCTTTTTTATTGGCTAAAATTTCCTGAACGCATAGTCACATGGCATCTAACGCTTGGCATTTTGGCTTTAAATTTTTTTCAGTTTCATTTTTTTGCGGTCATTGTCTCACTAAGTTTGGAATCTCAGCTTAGAATGATGCTATATTGTTGACTTGGTTTTTAGCACTAGATACCTACTAGACCCCTACTAGACAATGATGAGATACTAAGGTAAATATTTTCATGGAACAATTTGTCAATTTTCACACGCAAAATGGCGTTTTAGAAATCCAGTTTAATCGTGCTGATAAAAAAAATGCCCTAACCAATGCCATGTACCAAGCCGTACAAAGCGCAATGGAACAGGCAAAAAGTGACGATAATATTCGAGTGATTTTGTTTACGTCAACGGGGGATTTTTTTACCGCAGGTAATGATCTTGTCGATTTTTTAAACAAAGCTGAAAACGATAATGCCGAGCTTAATGCGTTAGATTTCGTGCAGTTTTTGGGTGATTATCCCAAACCCATCGTGGCAGCGGTGACAGGCTCAGGCGTTGGCATTGGCTTGACGTTACTACTTCATTGTGATTTGGTGTATATCGTAGAAAACGCTAAATTATTGGCCCCATTTGTGGATTTATCGTTGGTGCCAGAAGCAGGTTCGACCCTTTTGCTGACGCAAAAAATTGGTTATCAGCGTGCCTTTGAGGTGTTTGTGATGGGTGAAAAAATCACAGGCAAACAGGCAGTTGAATTAGGCTTAGCCAACCAAGCTTTTGCTAGTAGCGATGAGGTATTAAGCACGGCGCGCCAAAAAGCAGAAACGCTTGCCAAAAAATCGGTGCCATCGGTACGACAAACCAAAGACTTGATGCGTAATGCCACAGAAATCCTAGCGCGTATCCAACAAGAAAATACTCACTTTAGTAACCGTCTACAGACGGATGAAGTCAAAGCGATACTGCGCAAATTTATCCATAAAAAGTAAGGCAAAAAAGAACAATAATGCAAAAAAGCCTTTTAATTGGCAAATTAAAAGGCTTTTATTTGACCCAATTTATTAGATAGCCATTATTTGGCTACGACAAACTGTTCAATTTGCGCACGCACCAAATTTGCATCATTATCAAGCACAGTCACATACTGCGCTAAGCTTTCGATATTATCAGTATGCTTGGGGCGGGGAATATCAAGTTGACCGACAGCTTCGGTGATAGTTTCGGCAAATTTGGCTGGCAAGGCGGTTTCAGCGCACACAATGACTTCACCCTCTTTGCGTACTTCACGAGCCACTTTTATCCCATCGGCGGTGTGCGGGTCAATTAGCTGATTGTCTTCGGCATACACTTGTTTGATCGTGGCGATACGATCGGCATGTGTTGATTTACCTGATGCAAAGCCATATTTGCCATTGATATTTGCCATCAAATCCGACATATCAAAGCCTTTACCTGTGTTGACATCCTGCCAAAGCGTATGGATTTTTTCGCCATTTTTCTCAGCGAGCAGGTATACAAAACGCTCAAAATTCGACGCTTTTGAAATATCCATCGATGGGCTTGATGTCACATAAGTCTTGTCAGCAGTACGCGGGCTATATTTACCAGTAGTAAAAAAGTCGTGCAGAACGTCGTTTTCGTTGGTGGCAACGATTAAACGCTCGATGGGCAATCCCATTTCACGGGCAATATGTCCGGCGCAGATATTACCAAAGTTACCCGATGGCACGCAGAAACTCACCTTTTGGCTGTTGTCGGTAGTACTAGCAAAATAACCTTTAAAATAGTAGACAATTTGCGCGAGGATACGACCCCAGTTAATAGAGTTGACAGTCCCAAGGCTATATTTGGCTTTAAATTCGGCATCTTGCTGCAAGGCTTTTACGATATCCTGGCAGTCATCGAACATACCTTTGATGGCGATGTTATGGATATTTTTGTCATCGAGGCTATACATTTGTGCGCGCTGGAACTCACTCATTTTGCCATGGGGCGACATCATAAACACTTCGATATTGTCTTTGCCACGCAACGCATATTCAGCAGCTGAACCTGTATCACCTGATGTTGCACCAATGATGGTCAGACGCTCATTTTTTTTCTTTAACACATACTCAAAAGCATTGCCCAAAAACTGCATGGCGATGTCTTTAAATGCCAGTGTTGGACCGTTTGATAACTCGATGATTTTGATGCCATCTTTGAGTGTGCGAACAGGGGTAATATCAGGATTGCCAAATGCTTGCACGGTGTAAGTTTTATCAATCAGTGTTTTTAAATCGTCTTTTGGGATATCGGTGGCGAATAATTGCATGATTTCAAAGGCAAGCTCAGGGTAGCTTAAAGTGCGCCATTGGGTGAGCGTTGCTTCATCAATCTGTGGATATTCTTCAGGTAGCATTAAGCCGCCGTCTGGGGCAAGCCCCATTAGTAACACATCACTAAATTGCATAGGGGCCGTTTTGCCACGGGTGCTGATATAGTTCATCTTTCCATCCATTTAATCAATTTGATGCAGTTTAGCATAAACCTAGCATTGCGATGAATGCCAATTTTTTAACCACGTTTTTGCAGTAAGGCATAATAAAAGCCATCGCCATCGTTTTGATGAAGCGGCAAGCATTGATAACCGATGTCCCGTTTGATTTGGTTAGGTAAATTAAGGCTAAAATCCACGATTTGCGCCTCTTTATGTGTGGCTAAAAACGCTTGTAATTGATTTTCATTCTCTGCTTTTAACATCGAGCAAGTGATATAGAGTAGATAGCCGTTACCTGCTAAATTATGCCAACAGTTTGCTAAAATATGGGCTTGTAACGCAGCAGTTTGCCCCACATCTTCTTCGGTGCGTAGCAGTGCGATATCAGGATGGCGGCGAATCACACCTGTTGCGGTACAAGGTGCATCAAGCACTATCACATCAAATTGGGTATCGGCTTGAAACGTTGTGGCATCATCACATACTAATTGTATATTTTCTTGGTTCAACTGCAAACGCTCAAGGTTTTGGCTTACCCGTTGTAAACGTTTTTCATCGTTGTCCAAAGCAATTACATGCGCGATACTTTGATGTTTCACGTGAAACGTTTCTGACTCATCAAGCTCCAATAAATGCGCCAGTTTACCCCCAGGCGCAGTACAAGCATCTAGTACCGTCAAAGATTTATCTAAGGCGAGGCTTGCCAAAATATGTGCTGATAACTGGGCATGTTTGTCTTGCACACTGACCCATCCTTCGGAAAATTTAGGCAAATCGGTGATTCTTATAGCGTCAGTGAGTTGAATGGTTTGCACTTTCTCAAAGCCAATTGATACTAGGGCAAACTCGATGCCTTGTTGGGTTAATACATCGGCATAATCTTCTACACTACAAAATTTGCGATTGACGCGTAAGAATATGGGCGCAGGTTGGCGAAGCGCTTGTCCAAGTTCGGCATAGTATTCACCCCAATCCTGTTTGAGCTGCTTGGCAAGCCAATTAGGTAGACTGTGGTTTTTCTCAATTTTCTTGGCAAATTTGGCAGGTTTTTTTTGCACCTTTCGCAGTATGGCATTGATAAGTCCAGCACCGTAACCTTTATCCAGTTGTTTGACTGCTTCGACCGTTTCACCAATCGCCGCGTAATCTGGCGTGTCCATATACAGCAGTTGGTACAGTCCGATATTGAGTGCTGCCCATACGCCTTTGTCAGTGACTTCATGTTCAATCAAGCTTTCACCAATACGAGCGAGTGCCCACCATTGACGCAGCGTGCCAAGCAATAATTCATGGGCAAAGCCTTTGTCTTTGTCGCTCACTTGGTTGAGTAGTGGGTCAAGCAAGCTAGACAATGACTCGCCTTGTTGGATACGCTCAAGGGTGGCGACAACTTTGGCGCGAGTGTTAAGCTGAGAATGTAATTGGGTCATGATGTGCCTAATTGGTTATGAGTGAAAAATATCACCATCGTTGAGTTTATCTCCATTGGCAATTTGCTCAGCGGTTAACGGCTTACCACCTGGCCACTGCATTTGGGTGATATTAATCAAATGTTGTGCACCCTGATGTTGGTGGTTGGTCGCGTTTTTACCACAGGCGACCAAAATCGCGTTACGACCCACACTGACGATTTTACCTGCGGGTTCATGGGTTTGTTGGTCGAGTTTAATGGGCGCTGCTTCTATTATTTTGATACGCTGATTGGGGTCTTTATGTTCATCAAGATAGGTAAAGGCATTTAACGCACGGATTTGACGTTGAATACTGGTAGCATCATTTTGCCAGTTAATTTCACCCTCTGCTGTGGTGATTTTCTCGGCATAATTAGCTAAAGCGTCGTCTTGTTTTTCGGCTTTTTGTTGATAATTTTCTAAATCAGACAACACCGTCACAATGGCTTCACCGCCTAATTTAGCTAATTTGTCATGCAATAGTTGGGTGGTATCTGTGTCAGTGATTGGGCACGCTATTTTATACAGCATATCGCCCGTATCGAGTCCCTGCACCATTTGCATAATGGTAATACCTGTAGTGTCATCACCTGCTAAAATCGCACGCTGAATGGGCGCTGCACCGCGCCAGCGTGGCAATAATGAGCCATGAATATTGATACAGCCAAATTTTGGAGTATGTAGCACGCCAAGCGGTAAAATCAATCCATAAGCCGCCACTACCATGATATCAGGTCGATATTGTTTAAGTGTTTCACGTGAAACACTCCCATTGGCTGATTTTAGGCTAAAACTTTCGGGTTGTTCCACGGCAATGTTATTTGCTAAGGCAAGGGCTTTAACGGGCGATGCGTTAATTTTTTGCCCACGACCAGATTTGCGGTCAGGTTGTGTATAGACTGCCACAATGTCAATATTAAGGGCTTTTTGGTGACTGATGAGCGCTTGTAAGGCGACTTTAGCAAATTCGGGCGTACCAGCAAATACGACCCTAAGCGGGGTTTGAGACATGATAAATTTCGTCTTAAATACAATAAATTTCTGCTATTATAATATGAATTGGCACAATACTTAAATCTAGCATTGTGATGATGGGGTTTTTTATTTTACCTTCATTGACCGTTTTCTTTATTGGGTATATCACGCTGTGTCAAACCAGTTTTCTCTCTACAATCGCCCAGCAGCTCGGCGACTCATCATAACCTTAGTGGCTATCGAGCTGATACTAATAGTGGCAGGTTATGGGCTGCTTTGGCTTTATGCATTGCAGCAGCAACAGCAGCTTGGTAAAAGCTACCTCGTTGAACTGGTTGATAAACTCAATCATAAAATTACCCACGGTGAGCACGATTGGAGTCAGGTTAATTTAGACCAACATGAAGCCATTAAAAATTATCAGTTGATTGTCTTTGAGCCAACGGGTGATACTACCGTTGTCAAAAACAACCATAACGATTTCTCTGACGCCTTACCCAATTGGACGCTATCTGCCAAACAAAGCAATAAAATATTTTATGATGATCGTGGCTTTGAAGTTTGGCAAAATCTGGCAGCGGGTTACCGCTTATACGTTAAAGTACAATACTTCCCGCTTTGGAACAATTTTGCCAACCCTATCTATTTGCTGCCGCTGCTACTAGGGCTTTGCCTATTTTTATATGTGATGATTCAGCTACGAAAGACTTACGAGGTTTGGTATAAATTTCTCGATTATGCCCAAAATTTGCACTTGCAAATTAGTGAAGGTTATCAGCCTGCCAAGCTTCATGAGTTTCGTAACCACCCTGAACCGCGCTATTTGGCTCAGCTGTTTAACCGATATGCTTATAAGATGGGTCAATATTATGATAAGGTTCGCGAGTTAACTTATCGACAAAATATTTTGATTGATACTTCACCAATTTTGCTATTTATCATGAGCAGAAATGGTCGGATTGTGTACTTTAACCATAAATTTTCGCAAGTGTTTTATACCCCGTTTCAGCAGGGGTCGATGTATATTCTCAGTGACTTTATCACCGGTGCCAATAAAACCACGCAGCAGCTACTAAATTCGCTTGAGAATATTCAGACTTATACGACTTTACCCGTGACCAATTTACAGCGAAATCTGTATTTTGATTTACGTATTACCCCGTATTATAACCGTTTTGGTCAATTACAAGGTTATAGCTGTGGCTTAGAGGATACCACTCATTATCACGATAAGCTGCAAAAAGCGTGGGTCGAAGATAAATTTACTGCCGATAAATTAACCAGTTTCAATAAAATGTGGGCGGTAGTGGGACATGAATTACGTACCCCACTGAGTGGTCTAGTCGGTATGATAGATTTACTTGCTGAAGATAAAGCGCAGTTTAATAGCGAGCAACAAGAAACCATCGCAACCTTGCAGCAATCTAGCCAGACCATGATTCAACTGCTCAATGATATGCTGGATGTTGCCAAATTAGACGCAGGCAAGCTACAAACCAATATCACGTCTATTGATCTCTTGAAGTTACTACGCCAAACCACTGAGCTGATGCTTGGTAATGCCCGACGTCAAAAAATTAGTTTGTATATTTTTGTGGATCCCCTTACCCCACGTTTTATTGATTGTGATGAAGGTAAATTACGCCAAATTATTTTAAACTTATTGACCAATGCGGTGAAATTTACCAAAGAGGGCTACGTGGCTATCACGGTTGATAAAACCGATAGCCATCACCCATTAATCAAGGCTAAAACCAGCCAAAATACCACTGTCACCAAAGATTGGTTAAAAATATCAGTAAAAGATACCGGCTTAGGTATTACACAAAAAGACCAACAAAAATTATTTTCCTACTTTGGACAAGCCAATGATTCCATTAGTCGGCAGTTTGGCGGTACAGGGCTGGGTTTAGCTATTTCAAATAGTTTTTCACATTTATTGGGCGGGTTTATTCATTTAGAAAGTCAATTTGGTCAAGGCAGTGAATTCCAACTATTTTTACCGATTCCAAAGTTTAGTCTGCAGTCTGCTTACCAATATAAAACTGGTAATTTAAGGGTAACACTGATTATTATCTCGCCATTTTCTATCTTTGAGCGAGTGAATAAAGTTTTAAATTATGTGGAATTATCGCACCATATCTTCACATCTATGGATGAAGCCGTTATCGATACGATTAATAACCTTGATTTGCAAGGCTTGATGCCGGTCTTTGTGATTGATGATGTAGCACTCAAAACCAATAACCATTTATTAGATCATATTCATTTTTATGCTGATTCGATTAAAATTATTTTAAGCATGGAATCTCCCAAAACTTTGCCACCCGAACGCCAATTACAATTTGATGGGTATTTGCAAAAACCTGCGTCTTTAAGCCACTTGATTGCGGAGGTGAATCATCTATACGAGTTAAAAATTAGAAAAGAAAAAATCAACACCCATCTCCCCGTACAACTGGCATTTAAGCAATTTTTGCAGCAGTACCCTAATCTCTCTCATTCTAGCGTTAGCTTAGCATCCGCACCATCACCCGTTAATAACTATAATGTCTTATTGGACACACCAATTCAATTGGTTGATGACGGGCAAACGAGTGTTGATAGCCCAACCGATGCGCATCACTCTAGTCAAAAATTGATACTAATAGCAGAAGATAACCCCGTTAACCAAAAAATTGCCAAAAAACATTTGGAAACCTTGGGTTATCGATATCTTGTAGCCGATGATGGCGAGCAAGCGGTTAAGTTACTCAGTGAAAATCGTCAGCGAATCGGACTTGTGTTGATGGACTGTCGCATGCCAATCTTAGATGGTATTGAAGCGACACGCATAATTCGTCTCAAGAAAGATAGTGTACCGATTGTTGCCTTAACCGCCAACGATTCTGATGATGATAGAAATATCTGTTTAGAAGCGGGCATGGACAGTTTTTTGACCAAACCTATCAATAAGCAAAAACTCATCGAAGCCATCAACCATTACATGGTCTGAGACAATAAAAAAAGACCAAATTAACTTGGTCTTTTTTTGTTTGAAGTCAAATATTATTAGGGTCGAGTTTTAAAAGTAAATTGGTTGGTGGTTTTTTGTCCATCATTATAAACCAAAATTTGACGATTTTTGTTCAGCTAAAAGTTTAGCAGGGGATATATCGGTGTTATTTGCTAAATCCATTTTGTTGTAGGAAATTTAACGTAATGCCTTCATGGTTAGCATGTGACATGTTGCCTGATGTTGACACAAGAAGCTTTTCTAAATATCTGGCTACCACATCCACCTCGATGTTAACTTTTGTTGCCACTTTCCAATGTCTGGCTATGTTGGTGACCTGCGCTGTATGCGGGATGATATTTAAACTAATCACATTACCTTCTACCAAATTACTGGTCAGGCTAATACCATCGACCGTTACAGAACCCTTAGTAGCGACATATTTGGTAAACTCGCTTGGAATCTCAATCTCTATGTAAATCGAGCGCGAATCATTTTTTATCAGTTTAACCGTACCCGTGGTATCAACATGACCGCTGACAATGTGTCCGCCAAATCGTGTGGTAGGCAACATGGCTTTTTCAAGGTTTAATACATCGCCAACTTGCCATTGCTGCATCGCTGTTTTATTGAGTGTTTCACGTGAAACATCAACGGCGTACCAGTCTTTACCTTGTTCTACAACAGTGAGACAAATCCCGTTACTTGCAATCGAGTCACCCAATTTGACATCAGCAAAGTCCAAATAGACAGATTGAACTTTTAAGCGTACATCACCCTGTGTTGGCGTAATCGCAACAATTTTTCCAGTAGCTTCAATAATACCTGTGAACATTATTTATCCTAATCTTTTATCATAACAATGCATTTTAATGTACTTTTACAACTATCACAAACATAAAATATTATTTAGAATAATTAAATTATGATCAGCTATCAACTCTAATTCAAATCGAGCATCAACCGTTCAAAAAATTAAGATGATAGAGGTAGCTTTTGGTGGATAACTTACCATCATAGACTAGTTATGACCTTGTTTATCTACTTATCCACTGGTCATAATTGTGATAGGTAACGGGTGTTTTGTGCGATGTTTCATGTGGAACAACGCTTATGGTCTAGTATTACAGTATAATTTGACTCTAATCATTGTTTCATGTGAAACACTTATCCACAAAAGAAATGCTAGTTTTAAAATAGTTATTAAATTTAGCTAATAATGTGGATAAGTTTTAAAAGGCAAATAATATACTAGTTTAACTAGTTTTTTGCGCAAGTTTTACCTAGCCGATTGTGTGTATTTACTTATCAAAGCAATAGGTCAATTTGATATCAACACCTATTGTTTCATGTGAAACTAGTGAAGCGACCATTTGTTGGTGAATATGCTGTGCGTTAAAGTTAATCATGGGCTTAGCACTGCTACCCAAAATGCATGGCGCTTGATACATGACTAATTCATCTACCAAACCTTGTTGTAAGAAACTAGCAGCGACCGTCGCACCCGCTTCAACCAACACATCATTGATTTGGTAATTGTCTTTTAGACTAGTGAGTAGTTGGGTTAAGCTCATAGTTGCGTCTTGGATAAGCAAAACGGGACGCTTGTTGATTTGACTTTGGTACCATGCATCCGTCATTTGGATGCGTTGACGACGGTCAAGCACTACCAATAACGGCTGGGGTATATCGTCTAAATTTACCCCTAATTGCTGACTACGGATATTTAGCGCAGGATGGTCTTGTAGGATGGTTTCGCTACCCGTAATAATTGCCCCTGCCTGCGCTCGTAAACGTTGTACATCCTCGCGTGATTGGCCGCTGGTTATCCATTTTGACTCGCCATTTGCCATCGCGGTGCGTCCATCCAAACTTGTCGCTATCTTTAAGCGCACAAAGGGCAAGCCGCCACGCATGACTTTAAAAAACCCTTCATTCAATTGATAAGCCGCTTGCTCACAAATGCCAGTAATGACTTCGATACCCGCCTGCTGCAGTTTGGCAATACCACCACCATCGACTTTAGGATTAGGATCGACAACAGCAATCACTACACGGCTGATACCCGCTTTGATTAGCGCATCAGCACAGGGCGGGGTACGTCCATGATGGCTACAAGGCTCAAGCGTGACATATGCTGTTGCACCTTGCAAGTGCTTGGCATAATGCTCATACGCTTGGCGAAGAGCAAATACTTCGGCGTGGGGTTGTCCTGCTTGATAGTGAAAACCTTCGCCAATGATTTGATTGTCTTTGACAATGACGCAGCCGACATTAGGATTGGGACGGGTGGTGAAACGTCCTTTTTTAGCCAGCTCAATGGCGCGTGACATGTAGTATTGGTGCTGATAGCGCTCAGCAGATGATAAAGTTGCCGTCATAATAAACTTAGGATTGTAGATGTTTGAGCTTGTGTGGGTGGGTCAAGTCTTCGATACGTTGATTGATTTCTTGTTTATTGGCGTCCGTGGTGAGGTTTGACACCATGTGTTTGAAGGCTTCAATATCTTGAAAATCACGATACACGCTAGCAAATCGAACATAGGCGACATCGTCAATTTGGCCCAACTCTTTCATGACGATTTCACCTAAAATTTTACTTGGCACCTCCCGCTCACCGAGCTGCCTGAGCTGTTTTTCAATACGACTAATCATGGCTTCAATGTTGTCGGTCGATATTGGACGTTTTTGTAGTGGTAGCTGCACTGAGCGACGCAGTTTTTGTCCATCATACGGCTCGATACGACCATTGGATTTGATGATACGGGGCATGACCGCTTCGATAATTTCAAAGGTAGTAAATCGCTCTTGGCACGCGGTACACTGACGACGACGGCGTACCTGCGCACCTTCTGCCGCGAGTCTTGAATCAATAACTTTGGTATCTTCAGCATTACAAAATGGACAGTGCATGCGATTTCCTAGCTAAGTTTAAACCTATTAATTTATTTGCCAATACAAAAACTGCCAAAAATCTTACCCAATAAATCATCGGCGGTAAATTCACCGGTGATTTCATTGAGGCTAATCTGTGCTTGGCGTAGGCTTTCCGCCACCAATTCACCGGCATGAAACAAATGCAGTTGTTCATCGGCTTCTTGCAGCGCCATTTGGGTACGGCGCAGCGCATCAAGATGGCGGGTTCGTGCAATCAAGCTATTTTCAGGGGGATGAAAACCGACTTTATCACAGATTTGATTGACCAATTCTTCAAGCCCTGTACCATATTTACAAGACACATAGACGGGGTGATAAATCTGCTCTTGTGATGAAAATTGCTTGGGCAAATTCTGGTGATTGTCGGATAAATCAATTTTGTTGGCAATCATTAATATCGAATTGGCATTGGGCAAGCTACCAAATAATTCGCTCGCCAACCGTAACGGCTCATGCTCACGGTGCGCATCATACACCATAAGCAGTAAATCAGCTTGGGTGATGGCTTGTCGTGCTCGCTCAATGCCCGCCTGTTCCACAATATCATCGGTTTGGCGCAGCCCAGCGGTATCGGTCAAATTCAGCGTTAGCCCGTTTAACACAATGGTTTCTTGTAGGATATCGCGGGTTGTTCCTGCAATATCGGTCACAATGGCACGCTCTTGTCCTGCTAAGCGATTGAGTAAGCTAGATTTTCCCGCATTGGGTCGCCCGGCAATCACAACTGAGACACCATCTCGCAACAGCTGCCCTTGTTTGGCAGTAGCTAACACAGTGTTTAGTTGCTCACAAACTTGGCGTAATTGCTTGGCGATGTGTTCATCTGCCAAAAAATCAACCCCTTCTTCATCCGGAAAATCGATAGCGGCTTCAACATACAGTCGTAGCTGAATTAACTGCTCAAGCAGCGCATTAATTTTTTGTGAAAACTCACCAGTCAATGAGCGCATGGCACTTTTTGCAGCAGCCACACTGGTGGCATCAATGGCATCAGCAATCGCTTCTGCTTGTACCAAATCAAGCTTATCATTATCAAAAGCCCGCGCCGAAAACTCGCCCGCTACCGCTTGATTTGCACCCAATTCAAACACACGGGTCAAAAGCTGCTGCTGCAAAATCATACCACCGTGACCTTGCAACTCAATCACATCTTCACCGGTAAAAGAATGGGGGGCAGGGAAATATAACACCAATCCCTCATCAATCACCGTATTATCACTATCATAAAATCGGCAAAAATGGGCAAATCGCGGTTTGAAAGCTTGACGACCTGTCAATGCCAAGGCAATTTGGTAACTGTTTGGACCTGATAAACGTATCACACCAACCCCGCCACGACCCAGTGGTGTTGCAATGGCGGCAATCGTTGAAGTAAGCGCTGTCTGAGAGTTATTTAACATAATTTTTTACAATCTAACATTTCGGGTAGTCAGCATTGACTCAATGCTGATATTTTAACATCCGTTCACTGATTACAACATGATTATTTTTTGCCAATAAAAAACCCTTTAAACAACGGCTTAAAGGGCGGTTAAAGTATTAAATTACGGTTCGATGGATTTACACCACGTTACGTGCTGCCTCTTTTGCCGCTTGCTCACGCTCAACTTTTTTATTGATAAAGTATTGCTGCGCCATACTAAACAAGTTGTTGACCGTCCAATAAAGCACTAGACCCGCTGGGAAGAATAGCATAAACACGGTGAAAATAATCGGCATAAATTTCATCACACGGGCTTGCATAGGATCTTGCGGTTGTGGGTTTAGCATCTGCTGGAAAAACATCGCCGCGCCCATAATCAGGGGCAAGATAAACAATGGATCCATGGATGATAAGTCACGAATCCAACCAATCCAAGGGGCATGGCGTAATTGAACCGATTCAACTAGCACCCAATACAACGCCAAGAAAATCGGCATTTGCAGCAATACCGGTAAACAACCTGCCATTGGGTTAACTTTTTCTTCTTTGTAGATGCGCATCATCTCTTGTGACATACGCATACGGTCATCACCATATTCTTCTTTTAAGGCTTGCAATCGTGGTGCCACTGCACGCATTTTTGCCATCGAGTGATAGCTTTTATTGGCAATTGGCATTAACGCGATTTTAACCAATAAAGTAAGTACAATAATTGACCAGCCCCAGTTGCCTAAGACTTTATGCACATTATCCAAAATCCAAAATAGCACTTTTGAAATCGGCCATAAAATACCGTAATCAACAGTTTTATCTAACCCCTCTGCCAAAGGTTTTAAGTTAGCTTGAATTTTTGGACCTGCATACAAGGCAGACGTTAAGGTCACTTGCTTGTTGGGAGCAACTGATACAGGGTTACTGGTAAACCCGATGATGTGATCTTTGCCAGCTTCACGGCTATAAAAATTCGCTGTGTAATCCTTTGGCACCCAAGCGGTGACAAAATAATGCTGTACTATGCCAATCCAGCCTTTATCACTGCTGGCTTTTAAACCCTCATTGAAATTACCAAACTTGAGTTTGTTGTAAGGCTGCTCTGGTGTACCCCATGCCCCCCCTAGGTAAGTCGATAGGCTAATTGCGCCTTTGTCACCTTTACCTGGGTCTTCACTATTATCACGTTTTAACTGCGCATACATTTGTCCTTGCCAAGGCTGCGTGCCGTTATTGGTGATGTTATAGCTGACGTTGATAGGATATTGACCCTTGGTAAACTTATACGATTTGATGACAGTTACGCCATCTTTTTGATAAGTTAAAGGCACGACCAATTCGGCTTGATTGGGCTGCATGACAAATTGGTTACTAGGCGCGGTAAAAGTCGCACGGCCATTGCTATTATCAATACCATTGGCGCCAATTAACCCTGACTGAGCCACATATACGCGATTACTATCTTCTTCAAGGAGTACAAATGGCTGTTTACTATCTAATGTCTGGGTCTGCTCTCGAAGCGCGGCGTACACCACATCGCCACCGACTGGATTAATACGAATATCGTATTTGTCCGTCATCACGCTAATCAGCTGTGCGCCCGTTTGCTGGGTAGTGGGAGCGGCGTTTGGTGTAGTTGCCGTTGCCGTGGGAATATCGCCCGTTGGCGTACTTGAAGCCCCCGCCACTGGTACATCATTGCTACTAACGGCTGTGGTTGTTGGGGTTATCGCCACGGGTTTATTTACATTGGTATAATCATCCCGCCATGCCAGAATCAGCAAATAACCCGTAATCAACATTGCGATAATAATCAATGTCCGTAAAATTTTTTGCATATATAGCTATCCTATCTAATGATATTGCTTAAAATCACTAGTTGCTAATAAAGGAGAAACAATTAAAAAATAGAAGACATTCTACTAAAAAAAAGTTAAAAAAGATATTCTATAAATAATTGACTTGATTACGCTATTTGAGACTGGCAACAAGTTTTTATAAATTAATGATAGTGGTAAGCATATACCAAAAAGTAAGACGGGCGTGTGTCAATATAATGATAGTGGTAGCGATATAACGGCTTAGGGACAAAATCAATCCCATGCCCACCCCAAGGATGACAGCGCGCGATACGCTTGGCTGTTAATAATCCACCCCGGTATCCCCCATGCAATCTTACCGCCTCTAAACCATAACTAGAGCACGTTGGATAAAACCGGCAACGAGGTGCCAACCACGGACTAATCAAACGCTGATAAAATATAATCATAAACAGCAAAAATTTTGCTAATAATTTATCCATGGATTAAACCCAGATTTTTTATCACCTTCATTTGAGTAGAGATATTACGAACTGCCCAAAAAATTAACTCCGCTTCAACTTTCTAATCTTATCGTTAATTAAGTTAAAGCCCATCGCTAATTGCTGCGCAATTGCTTCATTTGGCATGTCATCGGAAAACTGCTTGATAGTCAATAAAATATCAACTTGAGCATTTAGCTTATATTGATGCAACCGAAAATACTCTCGCGTTAATCGCTTAATACGATTACGCTCATGGGCACGTTTAACTTTCTTTTTAGTGATCGCAAGACCCAACCGATTTACTGGAGCTTGTCTTTGGGTGTCGGCTAAAACCACTTTGACAAAGAACAATAAGTTAAGCTGATGAATTTTAAATATCACAACAGGCTGTGACTGATCTTCACCAGTTTTGGTATGACGACCCGACATCGCTTTAAAATCTTTAGGCGTTAGTAGCCGCTGTGATTTATCAAATTTAAAAGGTTTGTCTGCAATCATGAGGATAAGTCCAAATCAATACCAAAGCACCATTAAAATAAAAGCTAAAGTTATAAATAAGAAGCTATAAAGATTTTATGGATAAGGTAAAAATAGGCTGAAATAATAGAGTAGGGGAGTATGCTAAGCGCTAGGTAAAAACGGACTTCTACTATAACGATTAGTACAACAATAAAAAAAGCGATATAAGAAGTATATCGCTTTTTACTATAACTTGTTTTAATATCCACATTATTATTAAATCAAGTTAACGAAATAGACATTACACCGTTAAACGATGACGGCCCTTAGCACGACGACGAGCTAAAACTTGACGGCCATTTTTAGTAGCCATACGAGCACGGAAACCGTGAGTACGTTTACGTTTGATTACGCTTGGTTGGAAAGTGCGTTTCATGCGATTCACCTTGGCTAAATTTACGTGACATTTAACCGATAGCGGTTAAAATACAAAATTTCAAAACAGTTAATCTTCTATTATCCTTAATTTTAACCCATAGGTCAAGGATAACTAAGCTTACCGATTAATTTCTTTATTAAAATTACTGCTACAGTCAATTATTTTGCTTATGTAAAATAACATTTTTGTATGACAAATACAACGTGACAAAAAGTTATCCACAAAAAATTTTTTTATTATTATATATTAAATAAGTATTAATTATTATTATTAAGCACCTAATTTTTAGTGGATATTTAATAGAATAATAATAAAAAACAATTATTTATAATGTTGATAAACCTGTATATAAATAGTTGATAGTTTGTTAGCAACTTCCAATTCCAACTTATCAACAATTATATCCACATTATTATCCACAATAATTTTATTTGTAAAATCGCGGTTTTATGATACATTACACCAATTTTGAAAATGCTTGAATTAGGAAAATGAAGTTATGGCTGATGCATTATGGCTTAAGTGCGTTGACGAATTAAAATATCAAGTACCTGATAATATTTTTACCATGTGGATTCGCCCATTATCCGCCTCGATGCATGACAATACGATGGTTGTCAATGTACCTAATCAGTACTTTGCCAGCTATGTTGAAAAAAATCATTTAAGTCAAATTCAAACGATTTTACACCAGCTTGAGCCAACTCTACCGATTCATGTGCAGATTCAAATTGATAAGGGTAACGCAATCACTGACGCTGTTAGTATACAAGAGCTTGGTGAGCAAAAAGTGACGCTGGTAAAAAATGAGCAGCAACGTTCTTTTCAGTACATCGATCCGCACTTCACGTTTGACCAATTTGTAACCGCAAAATCCAATCAAATCGCTTATAGTATTTGCCGAGAGACTGCTAACAATTTGGGACAATCTAAAAATAATCCGCTATTTATTTATGGCGCGACAGGTTTGGGAAAAACCCATTTGATGCAAGCAATTGCCCATGAGATTTTAAAGCAAGGCAAAAGTTTTTATTACTTCACGTCCGATAAATTTGTTAACCAGCTGGTGAATTCATTAAGAAAGCAAAAAATCGATGAGTTCAAAGATAAAATAAAAAAAGCCGATTTATTGATTATTGATGATATTCATGTGATTGCGGGCAAGCAAAAAAGTAGCGAGCAGTTTTTGCTATTGCTTAATGATTTTATGAGCAAAAATAAACAGGTGATTTTGGCATCAGATAAACACCCGAGCGCACTGACTGACTTTGATGAACGTTTAAAGTCACGTTTGGCTTGGGGGGTAGCAGTAGCGCTAGAGCCGCCAGAGCTAGAAACCCGGATTCAAATTTTGCAAAAAAAATCCAAAGCGCAGGAAGTAATTTTGCCAAAAGAATGTGCCATTTTTATCGCCCAGCATATCATTGCCAATGTGCGAGAGTTGGAAGGGGCGCTCAACAAAGTTTTAGCCATTTCCCGTCTGCTCAATCAACCTATCCATTTAGAACTGGTACAAATGGCGTTAAAAGATTTGATTGCCATTCGTGTACAAGCGGTCAGTATGGATAATATTCGTAAAGTCGTTGCTGAGTTTTATGATATATCGGTCAAAGACCTGATGGGTAAAAAGCGTTTACGTCATATCGCTCGCCCGCGTCAGGTGGCTATGAGTTTAGCCCGTGAACTAACCAATAACAGCTTTACAGAAATTGGGCAATCATTTGGTGGTCGCGACCATACCACGGTCATGCACGCCTGTGAGAAAGTACAAGAACTTTGTGTCAGCGATCTGATGTTTGACAAGGATTATCGCTCATTAAAATTAATGTTACAGACTTAGTATTTTGTTAACTCGATTAAAAAGATTTTTACTCAATTACCCCGTATAATAAGTTTTAATTTTTCCATTTGTTATAACCATTCATTTTGATTTGAGGCGGTGCCATGCAATTAGTAATCTCTCGCGATTTGTTACTACAAGCGATTAATTTAATTTCAAAAGCCGCTGACAAACGCCATAACATGGTGATTTTGGGTAATATGAAATTGGCGTTAACCGACTCTCAATTGGTGATGGTAGCGTCAGATTTAGAGCTTGAATTACAAGCTACCCTCAATTTGCCAGCATCGGCGTGCAAACAACCAGGTGAAATCACCGTTCCTGCCAACAAATTCAAAGATATCGTAAAATTATTGCCCGACGGTTTACCCGTGTCTATCAGTGTAGGTGACGACAATCAGTGTCTAATTGTGTGCGGTAGTAGTCGTTTTAAACTCAGTACTTTACCTGCCCAAGACTTTCCCCTGTTGGGTGAACCAGAACAAGTTACGCCTATTCAATTGGGCCGTGAAGATCTTGTCGATTTGCTGGATAAAACGCATTTTGCGATGGCGGTGCAAGATGTGCGTTATTATCTCACCGGTATGCTGTTTGAAGTCAAAGAGCGGCAATTGGCGACGGTATCAACCGATGGTCACCGCTTGGCATTGGCTCGTACGGTGATAGCGTGTGATGATAGCGTGGCACTGGCTGCAATTTTACCAAGAAAAGCCGTACTTGAATTACAACGTTTGTTAGCAGAGCTTAAACGCATGCTACCTAATCAAGATAATAAAATCACCCTCAATGTCGGTCGTGAATTTTTACAAGTTTTACTCCCTTTTGGGGAAGTCGATAATACAGGTCAGCTAAAAAATGCCATCATGGTGGCTTTTACCGCCCGTTTGATTGATGGTAAGTTTCCCGATTATCGCCGCGTCATGCCGTCATTGACCAACAAAATTGCCCGTATCAGCCAAGAGCAGCTGGCGAATGTGCTTCGCCGCGTGGCTATTTTAAGTAACGAGAAATCGCGTGGCGTGATTTTTGATTTTTCAGGCGATAACAATTTGATGGTACGTGCTAGCAATGCTGAGCAAGATGAAGCCAGTGAGCAGCTTGAGGTTAAGTATCAAGGCGAGCCATTAGAGATATCATTCAATGTGGCTTATTTGCTAGATGTGCTCAATGTACTGCAAGGCGAAATTGACTTTAATATGAGCCAAGCCAATGCTTCGGTATTGGTACAACAAGTCAATGACAGCAAACATGAGTTTGTGGTTATGCCAATGCGTATTTAGTCAGCGGGCATATTTTTTTCAATCCAGTGATGAGTAGTCAAGTAGATAAATCATGCAAATTATTGAATTAACTATTCATCATTTTCGCAATCTTCACACGATTGAATTACAACCCAGCAGTTGTAATGTGTTCTTGGGTCAAAATGGCAGCGGAAAAACGTCGCTATTAGAAAGCATCTATTTGTTATCGCGCGGCAAAAGTTTTCGCCATCATCAACCGAGGCATTATATTGAGCATGGTTATAGCGATACGACGGTTTTTGCTAAGCTCAATCATGAGCAAACGGTCGCTATTGCCAAATCCCAAGACGCTACCACGCAATTGCGAATTAATGGTCAGTCTCTTGTCACCCAAAGCCCACTTGCGCAGCTGCTACCCACCCTATTGCTCGAGCCTGTGAGCCTTGCACAGTTAGAGGATGGTAGTCAAGCAAGGCGTGAAATGCTAGATTGGTTAGGGTTTCACGTGGAACAATCATTTCACCCCAATTGGCTGTCTTATCAGCGTCTATTAAAACAACGCAATAGCTTATTAAAGCAAAATGTTGGCAACGTCTCATTAACTAGCCTGCAACAGCAAGAACTGTCAGCTTGGGATTACCAGCTAAGCCAACATGCAGAAAAAATTCACCAAGCAAGGGCTCACATCATTGAACAATGGCAGCCCCATTTTTTGGCGCAAGTGCAAAAATTTTTACCCCAGTATGCCGAAAAATTACGATTGCGTTATACACCGGGGTTTGATACTGAAGCTGGCTTAGCCATTACCTTAGCCAATCGTTTAGCGTCTGACATCGAGCTTGGCTATACGCGTATGGGATGTCATCGGGCTGATATCAATGTCGTGCTAGATTTAGTACATACCGATGCAGCAGGGCATAAACACAAGCAGACATTGCTTGCCACCGATATGCTGTCACGGGGTGAAAAAAAATTATTGGTCATGGCGCTTCGCTTATCGCAGTTACCGTTACTCAATCAGGTTGATAAAGTACCTTTGGTATTGGTGGACGATATCACAGCGGAATTGGATAGTGACGCACTTATGTTGTTATTAACTGGCTTAAAACAAGTTAATTCACAGCTGTTTATCACTAGTCTCACCCAAGATATCGTCGAAACTATTCAGAATATTTGGCAGAATAATATAAAACTGTTTCACGTGGAACAGGGAAGCGTTAGACAATTACCGCTTGAAGCACAAGCTATTCGAAATGACCTATAAAAACCAATAACATTTTTAGGTGACTAAGGTTAGATGATTAAGTATTTTTTCAAACTCATGTAACTTAAACTCCCTCTTTTTTAGCTCAGCTAAATCACTATTTTACCTCTTGCAAGCAGGGATATTCAGTGACTTTTCCCCTAAAATTTGCTACAATAAACCCTTTATTTTTCCCCAAAAAACTAAGAAAAAAATCAACGATTTTGACCATAAAATCGAGTATGTTCTGACGTTTTTGCCATGCAAAACTTATGGAGTCATCATGACTGATACATCTGCGAATGTAGCCGATCAGACACAACAATCTATTACCCAATCAAGTCATCAAGAAAATAAAGCCTATGGTTCTGACAGTATCCGCGTACTTCGTGGCTTAGAAGCCGTCCGTGTACGCCCTGGTATGTACATTGGCGATACCGACGATGGCACAGGTTTGCATCATATGGTGTTTGAAGTGGTGGATAACGCCATTGATGAAGCCTTGGCGGGTCACTGTGATCAAATTGACATCATCATCCACGAAGATGAATCGGTTAGCGTCAAAGACAATGGACGCGGTATTCCTGTCGATATTCATCCAGAAGAAGGGGTGTCAGCTGCGCAGGTTATCATGACGGTCCTGCATGCGGGCGGTAAATTTGACGACAACAGTTATAAAGTCTCAGGTGGTTTGCACGGTGTTGGTGTGTCAGTGGTTAATGCGTTATCAAAAAAACTGGTGCTGGATATTTGGCGTGATGGTTATCACTATAGCCAAACGTATGCCGATGGTGAGCCCGTAGCGCCTATCGAACAGCTTGAAGCCACCCAGCAAACAGGCACACAAGTGCGCTTTTATCCAAGCGATGATATTTTTACAGGCACGATTTTTGATTTTGAAATTCTCGCCAAGCGCTTACGCGAATTGTCGTTTTTAAACTCGGGTGTACGCATTGTATTGACGGATGAGCGCGATGACAAACGCCATGAGTTTGAACACGTTGGCGGTCTATCTGAGTTCGTTCATTACATCAATGCGGGCAAAACTGGGCTAAATGAGGTGTTTCATTTTACCAGTGAAGAAAATGACGGTATCAGTGTCGAAGTGGCATTGCAATGGACAGATAGCTACAACGAAAAAGTATTATGCTTTACCAATAATATCCCGCAAAAAGATGGTGGCAGCCATCTTTCTGGTTTTCGTTCGGCATTAACACGCTGCCTAAATAGCTATATGGATAGCGAAAACTTGATGAAAAAAGAAAAAGTTGCGGTAACAGGTGACGATGCGCGGGAAGGTTTAACCGCGATTATTTCTGTCAAAGTACCTGACCCAAAATTCTCAAGCCAAACCAAAGACAAACTGGTATCGAGTGAAGTCAAACCCGCGGTTGAATCAGCCATGCACGATAAGTTTAGCGCTTACTTGCTTGAAAATCCCAATGCTGCCAAAGGGATTGCTGGTAAAATCATCGATGCCGCCCGTGCGCGGGAAGCTGCGCGTAAAGCTCGTGAAATGACTCGCCGTAAAACTACCCTTGATATCGCAGGTCTGCCAGGCAAACTTGCCGACTGCCAAGAAAAAGACCCTGCGATGTCAGAGCTGTACATTGTGGAAGGGGACTCGGCAGGCGGTTCTGCCAAACAAGGGCGTAACCGTAAGATGCAGGCGATTTTACCGCTGAAAGGTAAAATTCTAAATGTAGAACGTGCGCGTTTTGATAAGATGCTATCGTCGCAGGAAGTGGGTACCTTAATTACCGCATTGGGTACAGGCATCGGACCTGATGAGTACAATCCCGACAAATTACGCTATCACAAAATTATCATCATGACTGATGCGGACGTGGATGGTTCACATATTCGCACCTTGCTTCTGACGTTCTTTTTCCGTCAAACCCCAGAGCTATTAGAACGTGGTCATATTTATATTGCGCAGCCACCGCTGTATAAAGTGAAAAAAGGTCGCCAAGAATTGTATGTCAAAGATGATGAAGCGTTAAAGGCCTATTTATTGTCATCAACCATTGACGATACCCAGTTGCATTTGAGTGAAGGTACGCCTGCGGTAACCGGGCAAGCGCTAGAAACCTTGCTCAATGATTATAACCAAACTCAGACCATCAAAAACCGTTTGCAAATCAAATATCCAAGCGCCGTATTGGATGCGTTGGCAATCACCAGCAAACTTAGCATGCCAATGATTGAAGATGAAACGCAAATGCGAAATTGGGTAGAAGCATTAGCGCAGAATCTAGCCGTGACGGCAGACGGATTACACCCACAAATTGAATTAGAGCCCTTTAGCAAACAAGAAGGCGATCATCAAAAAACCTATTATCTACCGCGCGTGACGATTTTTATCCATCAGTTGCCACACGCGTACTTATTAGATACCGCATTTATTGGTTCAGGTGAGTATAGCCGTTTGCATCGCTTGACCAGCCAGTGGAAAGATATGTTGTCAGATACCGCCTATATCGCTAAAGGTGATAAAAAACTGCCGATCAAAGACATGGGTTATCTATGGCAATTTATTATGAGTGATGCGCGCCGTGGGTTAGCGATTCAGCGTTATAAAGGGTTGGGCGAGATGAACGCTGATCAATTGTGGGAAACCACGATGGATCCAGAAAACCGCCATATGCTAAAAGTCACCATTGAAGATGCGATTGCTGCTGACCATTTATTTTCGTGTCTGATGGGGGATGATGTAGAGCCGCGTCGTGCCTTTATTGAAGAGAATGCGTTAACGGTGACCAACTTAGATATTTAACCCAATATTAGAGTCGTGTTTTAATACTTTAATACAATGGAAACCACCTTATGTCGTAATAAGGTGGTTTTATTTCAGCTAGAATTTTTAGAAGAGATATCACATGATTGCTTTATTACTGCTAGCGATAGCCTTATCGATGGATGCCTTTGCTGTAGCGATTGGACTCGGTGCCAAACACCGCCAAGATACGACCAAAATTGCGGTCATGGCAGGCGTATATTTTGGCGTCTTTCAAGGTTTGATGCCTTTGATTGGTTATCTCGGTGGACGTTCAATCCTAGGATTTATCGCCAATTGGGCGCCTTGGATCGCGTGCATTATTTTGGTGGGGCTTGGTGGAAAAATGCTGTATGAAGCCTTATCTGGCGATGATGAAGATGCCACATCACAAGACTCCACCCCGCACAATATTGCTTTAGATATCGCCAATGATGCCAATGTTGTCATCACGCATAAAACCATGACTACTTTAGCGATTGCAACCAGTATTGATGCAATGGCAGCCGGATTTACCTTAAACTTAATCCCAGTCAATCCTTATGTATCCTGTGCAGTAATTGCCGTGGTAACAGGCATTTTTAGCTTTATTGGCGTATTTATGGGCAAGCAATCAGGCACGTGGCTAGAGAGTAAGGCTGAAATTTTTGGTGGGCTAGTGTTAATCGGTATTGGCATCAAAATGGTAATTTAATAGGCTAGCTTTCTTGCCTCAGATTTTAACAGTTCAAATAAAAAAGACTTTCAAATTGATGAAAGTCTTTTTTTTATGTTAAGCTAACTTAATCGAAAGATTAACGCTTAATACGATACCATGCATCACGTGCTGCTAGGCGAGCTTGGTCCCAAGTCAAACGTGAATTACCTTTGAATTTTTCCCAATCATTGCGTAAGTCATTTTCAACACTTTCAAAATCATTAGCAGTATTAAAATGATGACGTGCACGGTAACCATAATCATACGCTGAGCGATAGTCAGTATCGTAATCGTAGCCTTGACTATAGTAAGTCGTCGTATTGTAGTTATTGCGCCAGTAGGTATCTTCTTCTGTATTACCTTCAAGCGTATTTGCTACGGCATTACCCGTGGCTGCACCTGCTACAGCACCAATGGCACCGCCAACTAATGAACCTACTGGACCACCTACCGCACCAATTGCAGCGCCTGTAGCAGCACCAGCTACCATACCTGTACCACTGGCAACAGGGTTAGCTTCTTTACGTTGTTCACCGGCTTCAGTTGGGTTGACTGCTTCACCGACTTCATGACCTGCTGCACCACCTGCTACAGCGCCAATCGCGCCACCCACTAAGGTACCAACAGGGCCCGCTACTGAACCAACGGCTGCACCGGCTGCTGCACCGCCTAGTGCCCCAGAACCACTGGCAACTGGATGAGGTTTTTCGTAAGCATCTTCAGCAGTAGTAGGGTTGACTGCTTCACCGACTTCATGACCTGCCGCGCTACCTGCCACGGCGCCAATCGCACCACCAATCAATGTACCAACGGGACCCGCTACTGAACCAACGGCTGCACCAGCTGCGGCACCACCTAATGCGCCTGTACCAGTAGCAACAGGATGACCCTTTTCTTCACCTTCTGCATAGCCATCCACTGTACGAAGACGTGGTGAATATTCTTGACCAGAAATACGAGCATCTGTTCTATCCCAACCATCACGAATCGCTTCTTTAGCATCCTGCCATGCAAGACGTGAACTACCTTTTACTTCATGCCAACTACGTTCAAGATCAGATTCTACACTGTCAAACGTGGTGCCAGCTGGGTATTTTGCGCGGTTTGCATAGCCGACTGCATAAGCTGGTTGATAGTCAGTGGTATAATCATAACCATCTCTATAGTAGGTTGTTTGTGTATAGGTATCGTTCCAATAAGTATCTTCAATAGTTGGATCAATCGCTTCACCTGCGGCGTGACCTGCAGCACCACCCGCGATGGCACCAATTGCGCCGCCGATTAACATACCCAATGGACCACCAATGGCACCGATAGCTGCACCTGCAGCCGCACCACCCATACCGCCTACTGCAGTACCGATTGGATGTGAACCTGGTTCACCAGTGATAGGGTCGCGATTTAAGTCTGAATTATTGATATTATCTACCATGATTGTATCCTCATTTGAAGTTTTTTTATCCAAGCCATACTAGTGTTTAAAAAATTTTTAATATGGCTGTTATTTTTATTGTTGAAAAACGATTAAACGTGATATTAAATTAAAATGCATAAATTAAAATCAATTTTTTCGTAAAACCGTTTTAAGTTATTACCCTTCCATAATAATAAATTTTTGCGTTTGATATGTAGCAGTATCAGCAATCTTTTCGTAGAGTTTGGTAAACTCAAAGCCTATTAGATTATGTTTGTGTAACAAAGATAAGCAATTGGTGAAAAGGATACAAAAAAACGCAATTAAAGACTGTTTATGATAGAAATTTTTTAGGGAAAATTTTTACTTAAAACATTCATGTAGCCATTTTTCACCCTATAAAAATCAGCAAATAAAGCCGTTAATTGGTACAATACCCATAAATTTTTGAAACCTGTTAGCATCGGTTCAACTAAGCTATTTATCCAAATTTAAAGAGGCTCGTATGTCAACATCCAACAACTCAATCAAACAAGACCGTATTTTGGTATTGGATTATGGTTCACAGTACAGTCAACTGATTGCACGCCGCGTGCGTGAAGCAGGGGTGTTCTGTGAAATGTACCCATACGATATCGACGCACAGCGCATTCATGAATTTGGTGCAAAAGGGGTTATTTTATCGGGCGGTCCAGAGAGCGTGTATGCAGAAAACAGCCCAAAAATTAATGACGCCGTATTTGATATCAATGTGCCTGTACTAGGCATTTGCTATGGTATGCAGGCGATGGCAGATCGGTTTGGTGGCAAAATTGAAGCCAGTAGTCACCAAGAGTTTGGCGCTGCTATCATTGAAAAAACCGCTCAAGATAGCTTCTTTAAAGACATTGAAGATGAGCCCAACAAATTACACGTTTGGATGAGTCATGGCGATAAAGTTGTTGAGTTACCTGCAGGCTTTGAAGTGACTGCGATAACCCCAAGCTGTCCAATTGCTGCCATGGCAAATGAAAGCAAGCATTATTATGGTGTGCAGTTTCATCCAGAAGTGACCCATACGCTGCAAGGTGAGGCATTGATTAGCCGATTTGTACACCAAATCTGTGGCTGTGCCAATGCATGGACACCGGATAACATCATTGAGATGCGTGTGGCGCAGTTAAAAGAACAAATTGCCGATGAGCAAGTGTTGTTGGGACTTTCGGGCGGCGTAGATAGCTCAGTAGTAGCCGCACTGCTTCACAAAGCGATTGGCGAGCAGCTAACCTGTGTGTTTGTTGATAATGGTTTGTTACGGCTACATGAAGGCGACCAAGTGATGCAAATCTTTGCTGAAAACATGGGCGTTAAAGTCATTCGCGTGGATGCTGAAGAACGTTTTTTGACCGCATTAGCCGGTGTTAGCGATCCAGAGGCCAAGCGTAAAATCATTGGCAAAACCTTTATCGATGTGTTTGCAGATACCGCACGTGAACTGTCGGGTGAGGGCAAAGGCATTCAATTCTTGGCACAAGGCACCATTTATCCCGATGTCATTGAATCGGCAAAAAGTCACCAAGGCAAAGCGCATGTCATCAAGTCGCACCACAATGTCGGTGGCTTGCCAGACGATTTGCAGTTCAAACTCGTTGAACCCTTACGTGACTTGTTTAAAGATGAAGTGCGTAAGCTCGGTGTGACATTAGGGCTACCTGCAAAAATGATTTATCGTCATCCCTTCCCAGGTCCAGGTCTAGGCGTGCGTATCTTGGGTGAAGTGAAAAAAGAATATGCCGACATTTTGCGTCAAGCCGATGCCATCTTTATGCAAGAGTTGGAAAAATCTGGGTGGTATGATAAAACCGCACAAGCATTCGCGGTATTCCAACCGGTAAAATCAGTGGGCGTGGTCGGTGATGGTCGCCGCTATGCGTGGGTGATTGCATTACGGGCGGTTGAAACCATCGACTTTATGACAGCACGTTTTGCCCATTTACCGTATGATTTGATTGAAACCGTGTCTAATCGCATCATGAATGAAATCAAAGAAGTCTCACGTGTGACCTACGATATCTCAAGTAAGCCACCAGCGACCATTGAATGGGAATAAAGCGACTAAAAAAGCTAATAAAAAAGGCGATTGATTATCGCCTTTTTTATGGGTTTAAACCACGACCGGTAACGTTATCGAGTATTGCTTTGACGTATCGCCAAAATAATCATTACCAATAAAATGCTAAAAAACCCCAAGGATAATTCTGGGATACTAAAGCCTAAAAACGTCCAGTCAATCACCGCACACTCGCCAGAACCTTTAAATACTTCTTTCAACACTTGGGCAATCGGCAACGTATCCATCCAATAGTCTAACCCAGGACCACATGAGGGGACTTGGTCAGGTGGCAGGTGTTGAATCCATACATGGCGAATCGCCACAGCAATTGACCACAAAATGCCGAGCAGCGCGCCACCCATCAACAAAATCTTTGCCCAAACTTGTTTTGGATTGAGCAAAAAGGCGATAAATGCAAAAATCCCCATCACAATCAAACCCACTCGCTGAAAGATACACAGCGGACACGGGTCTAATTTTACCACCCCTTGCAAATAAAAATAGGCGAAACTCATGCCAATAATGCTGGCTAACGTCAATAGTCCTGCCAGTCCCCGATAACTTAACAAGCTGTGGGTCAATGAAGCATTACGCATAAAAAAACCATCAAACAATTTAGTGAAAAAGAATAAGCCAAACAATAGCGCTTAGAATTTTAGAAATTTAACCCTACAGAATAATCAGCCCAACAATACCTGATTACTAGCACTTGCTAACTAGCGAAATTGACTCACATAGGCATAAAAATCTTGTGTGTCATTGTGCTCGATATCGGCTTGCTCACGCACAGAGTCTTTGGCAAGCTGCTCAAAGTAAGTCATTTGTTCAGGGACTAATCCTTGATGTCTTAAGCGATTGGCATGCATTTGCGCCAGTGACTTACCAAACTGCCAGCTACTATCAAAGCGTTCGGTATCAGCTAATACTTGCGCTGATAGGGTATTGTCGGGATTTTGCGCTTTTGCCATCATCGCTTGCCACGCGTTGCGGTAATCATTGCTACCATAAGTGACATCCATGAGTTCTGATAGCTTACGCATACCTAGCAGATGCTGTACTAGCCAGTCTTTAAATGCGACTTGCCCCGCCATTGTATCAATCGTTAAGTTTGGCTCGCGCCCTTGATTGACAATTTTTTCTTGGTTTTGAGCAAGTAGGGCATCTTCCTCGGGCAATAAGTCAGGACTATCTAGCAATAGGCAGTACAAGGCTAAAATTTCCATAAAACAGGCGGTATTTAAGCTGATACCGATTTCGCTGTACGGATCTAAGTCAATCGCTCGGAGTTCCACATAAGCGATACCGCGCTTGGCTAAGGCATCACTGGGGTTTTCGCCGGGTTGGGTGATTTGTTTGGGGCGAATCGGGCTGTAGTACTCGTTTTCAATCTGTAAAATATGGTCATTGATTTGAATGGGATAGCCATTGTCATCATCGAGTCCCAACGCGGTAAAATTAGGATGCGGCGTGTGGATGGCATTACGCAAACCTGCGACATATTCATCAAGACTGTTATAGCGGATATCTAAATCGTCTTGTACGCTATTTTGGTAACCCAGTTTGCCCATACGCAGAGAGGTAGCATTAGGTAAATAGTAAGTTGATGCGTTCATTGGCTTTAGCGGATGTTCGCGACCCTTTAAAAAACACGCGCACACGGCAGGACTTGCACCCACCAAATACAGCACCATACCACTTAGACGCTTGAAGTTACGAATCAGACCCAAATATTTTTCATTTTTAAATTCAGTTAATGACTGGGTATCACCTAACTGCTGTTGCCAAGCGGTGAATAAATTATCACCAAATGATAAATTATAATGTAGTCCAGCAATGGTCTGCATACGGCGACCATAGCGGATGCCTAGACCGTGACGATATAGGGTTTTTAATCTACCTGAGTTTGAGGTGCCATAGTCGGCCAGCAAAATATCTTCATCGCCCGAAATCATACAAGGCATCGACATCGACCAAAACAGCTCATCATCGGTCAAAGCATTTTGTACCACAATATGCAAATCACGCAGCATATCAAGCGCTTCTTTCACCGTGGGTTTTGGCTCAGTAATTAGCTCTAACAAGCTTTCGGCGTAGTCAGTAGTGATAAAAGGGTGAGTGAGTTTTGAGCCAAGCTTTGCCGGGTGTGGGGTAGTGGCGATATATCCCTCAGGGCTCATACGTAAGCCTTCTTTTTCGATACCCCGTAGAATGCCATGAATATTTTCAGCGGTCAGCCAAGTAGGTAGCTGCAAAGAAGTACAAGTTTGAGGCGCTTGGGTCATAGTTATCCTAGAATTATTTTTAATTGTGTGAAATTATGCCACCAAATTTACACAAACACTATCAAAATATCGTGATGACGAAATTACCAATTGCGATAATCGCCAAACGTAAAAAACCCACAGTAAATACCGTGGGTATGATAAAAACTATCCCATTATTTGATTAAGTGGTAATTTTTACCTGACATCTGTCACTTTTAATGAAAAAGGCATTAAGAGAAATCTAATTCAGTCTCAAACCCTTTTAATTCATGACGCGCCATGGCTAGGTTTGATTTTTGGCGATCAAGCACTAGGTACAAAAATAGGTTTTCGTTACGAACTAGCGGACGGATTAAGTGATATTGTTTATTTAATGTGATTAGGATATCTTCGATATTGTCGTTAAGACCTAATGCTTTAGAAGTTTTACGTTTTGCACGTACCACTTCAGTGTTACCCGCTGCTGCAACTTCAAGGTCGATACCATTACCGGTTGAAGCAAGTGCTAGACCTGATTCGCTGTCAACTAATGCAGCTGCAATGAAACCGTCGATGTTATTGAGTGAGTCTAAAGATAATTTAGCCATGATAAGCTCCTTGGTATTATTAAATTAATAGTAAAGATTGCTTATTAATAATTGCTTAGCTAACAAACTTAAATCATTAAAACATTTAACATTAAGTAATTAACAACAATAAATTAATATGAATCTATATTAGGGTACTTGATGATAACACGGTTAAGTGTCAGCACACTGTTGATGGAAGCATTATTACGGATAAAGGCTAATGACACAAATCAAATCTGATAAACGCTGAAAAAATATAGATGATTTTGTTGAAAGGTAACAAATAAAGGATGAATGAAAATTAAAAGGCTAAACTTAACAGTTACTGGCTATATTTAAGCCATAATTTAAGCTAAAGCCTCTTAATCATTCAAATGAACTGGCTAAAGAAACCCAGTAAAATTAGCCAATAAAGCTAGATAGAAAATGACGAACCACAACCACAAGTCGTAGTGGCGTTTGGATTGTTGACGGTAAAACGTGAGCCTTCTAATCCTTCCACATAATCAATGGTTGAGCCATGTAGATATTGGTAGCTCAAACTATCAACGACCAATGCTACATCATCGTTGCTAAAGGTAGCATCATCATCACCCAAGTTCTCTTCAAAATTAAAACCATACGAAAAACCCGAGCAGCCACCACCTGTCACATATACCCGCAGCATCAAGTCGTTATTGCCTTCTGAATCACGTAGGTTACGCACTTTTTTGGCAGCATTATCGGTCAAGGTCATGCCATCAACCATACTATCAGTTATGGTATCGCTCATCGGGGTATTCCTTATAAAAACTTTTTTCTTATTATGGGGTGCTTGCTTTATACTATCAAGAATTTTCCCATTTAATTTTAGTCAAATTTTTTGAGTTTTGAGCCGATTATGATAGAACTAAAAGATGCCAGTATTCGCCGTGATGGGCGGGTATTATTCAAAGATGTCAATTTGCAAATCCATCCAGGTTGGAAAATCGGGTTAACAGGCAACAATGGCACAGGTAAATCCAGTTTTTTTGCGACGCTATTGAACCAAAAAGGCGAAGGCGAATTGGCACTCGATACAGGCAGTCTATCGGTTCCCAACAGTTGGCAAATCGGTCATATGGCGCAAGAGATTGAAAGCACTGACCAATCGGCGATAGATTTTGTGTTGAGTGGCGACAAAGAATACTTTGAGCTGCAAGATAAGATTAACCAGCCAGATACCTTGTCAGAAGATGAGCTCGCTCATGTGCACGCACGCTTTGATGATATCCATGGCTATAGTACCCCTGCAAAAGCGTCTCAAATCATGACAGGACTTGGGTTTAATGTCGCCCAAGAAAGCCAATCTGTGAGTAGTTTTTCAGGGGGCTGGCGTATGCGCCTAAACCTTGCCAAAACCCTAATGAGCCGAGCGGATTTATTGTTGCTTGATGAACCAACCAATCACTTGGATTTAGATGCCATCTTGTGGCTTGAAGAATGGCTCAAAGCCTATGATGGCACGTTACTCATGATTAGCCACGACCAAGCGTTTTTGGATAATGTGGTGAGCAATATCTTGCACATTGAAAACCAACAAATGACCCTTTATACAGGCAATTACAGCACCTTTGTTCGTACCCGTAGTGAACGCCTAGCCCAGCAGCAGCAGCAGTTTGAAAAACAACAAGAAACCCGTGCCCACCTTGAAGATTTTATCCGCCGTTTTAAAGCCAAAGCCTCCAAAGCCAAACAAGCGCAAGCCCGTGTCAAACAGCTTGAACGAATGACCGAGCTAGCGCCTATCATGGCGGACAATCCGTTTCAGTTTCGGTTCAAATCCCCTGTGCAATTAACATCGCCATTACTGGTGCTAGATAATGCCAGTGTGGGTTACAACGGTGTCGCACTCATCGAGAACATTCGCCTACAAATTACCCCTGACAGCCGCATCGGTCTGCTAGGGATGAATGGCGCAGGAAAATCAACGGTCATTAAAGGCTTGGTGGGTGAGTTGCCTATCTTGGCTGGGACGCGTAAAGCCGCAGATAGTTTGGTACTAGGGTATTTTAACCAACACCAAATGGATAGCCTTGATGGCGAAGCATCACCCATGTTGATGCTGCAGCGTCTCGCAGGCAAAACCTCAGACGCTGATTTACGCGCGTTTTTAGGGAGTTTTGACTTTCGCGGTGAGCGCATTGATACCAAAAGCAAGTTATTCTCTGGCGGTGAGCGAGCAAGACTCACCCTTGCGCTCATCGTATGGCAGCGTCCTAATGTTTTGGTATTAGACGAGCCGACCAACCACTTAGATTTGGAGATGCGACAAGCATTGAGTATGGCTTTGCAAGAATTTGAAGGGGCGGTCATTCTGGTGTCACATGACCGAGAAATGATAGCCAATGTTTGCGATGAGCTATATTTGGTGCATGACGGGCAATGTAACATCTTTGACAATGACATCGCTTATTATAGTCAGTGGTTATCACAGACCCGCAAACAGCAAGCCAAACAAGCGAGCGACAATAAAAAGCTCGAAGACAAAAAATTAGCCGAGCATAAAACAGATGTTTCACGTGAAACGTCTAACGTGCTCAATACGTTATCTAAAGAAGAACAACGCAAAAAATCCGCTGAACAGCGTAAACTCACCGCGCCCATCCGTAAAAAAATCGAAAACGAGGAAAAACAACTAGAAAAATTCATGGCGCAGCTAGGTGAGGTTGAAGAAAAGCTGGGTGATGCAGGTCTGTATGATGATAGCCGAAAAGCGGATTTGTTAACGTTGCTCGATGAGCAGACGGCATTAAAAAATAAGATTGAAGCAGTTGAAGAGCAGGTGATGAATTTAATGATGGCACTTGAAGAGATAGAAAATAATTTTAACTAGCCAATAAAAAAGACAGCCTAGACTGTCTTTTTTTTATTTAATCAAACATTATTTTGCATCAGCAAAATATTTTTGTAAGTCATCATTACCACCGATGTGTTTGCCACCGATAAACACCTGTGGGGTAGTTTCACGACCAGTAATTGCTCGCACTGAAGTGATACTGGCATCTTTACCAAGTACAATTTCTTCAAATTCAAAGCCTTTTTCGGTTAACGTTTCTTTAGCTTTGGCACAATGTGGGCAACCAGGCTTGGTAAAAATTGAGACAGAGGGTTTGTCTTGCCAGTTTGGGTCAATATATTTAATCATGGTATCAGCATCTGATACTTCGTATGGGTCATCACTGCCGCTGTCTTGAGGTTCGTCAAAGATTTTGACGATTTTGCCATCATCCACGAGCATCGAATAACGCCATGAACGTTTGCCAAACCCAATCGCTGAATCATCAATTAAGCGTCCCATCGCTTCGGCAAACTCGCCGTTCCCATCTGGCATCACGGTCACATTACTACAGTCTTGGTCTTTTGCCCAAGCATTCATAACAAAGGTATCGTTGACCGAGACACACACGATGTCATCAACGCCTAGTTTGGCAAATTCAGTTGCCAATTCATTGTAACGCGGTAAATGCAGTGATGAACACGTTGGTGTAAACGCCCCTGGTAATGCGAACAATACTACTTTTTTGCCTTTGAATAATTCATCCGTGGTAACATCCACCCATTTACCTTGCTGCTGGGTATGAAAAGTCACGCTTGGCACTTGTTTGCCAATCATATCGCTAAACGCCATGTCCTACTCCTTATTATCGTAAATTGTTATACTACATTTTTTATTAAATAACCTATTTGCCTACTCATTATACAAACAAATAAGGTAAAAAACTGTAATCAGCGTTATTAAAAAGTTAATTACTTTAATAAGTATTTTAAATCATTATATAATTTATGATTTATTTTATATGATTAACTGTGGTGATAACAGTCCGTCAATTGTTAAAAATTGACAAAATCAGTTATGATAGGGCAGATTTTTTAGATTCTATTCAACAAATTTGATAAGGAAAACCTCATGCCATCATTTGACGTGGTTTCAGAGCTACAATTATTTGAAGTTAAACATGCCGTGCAAAATACCGAGAAAGAAATCGCCACCCGTTTTGACTTTAAAGGCAGTGATATTAAAGTCGAACTAAATGAGAAAGACAAAAAAATCACCATCACCTCAGACAATGAGTTGCAGATGGAAAACGTGTATGCCATGCTTGAGAAAAACATGATAAAACGTGGGGTAGATTTGCAGTCACTCGACCCACAGGATAATCAAGGCTCGGGCAAACAAATGAAAAAAGTGGTCAATCTGAAAGATGGACTTGATGGCGATACCGCCAAAAAAATCAGCAAGGCATTAAAAGAGTCGGATTTGAAAGTATCGGCAGCGATTCAAGGCGATAAAGTACGGGTCAATGATAAGAAAAAAGACACGCTACAGCAAGCGATGGCATTTTTGAAAGAAAAGCAATTTGGCGTGCCACTGCAATTTAATAATTTTAAAGACTAATTTGGATTTTATTCAATAATTTAAATGTCTAATCAAAACCAAAAATCATCATTGAAAATTTTTTTACTGCTTGTGATTCCACAAGCAGTAGTTTTTTTGATGGTC